>NZ_RCTZ02000050.1 GCF_003667315.2 Tropicibacter alexandrii
TGTCAACGGCAGAGCAAAATTGGACCAAAGGGCAGCGCAAAATGTTGCCACTTTGAAGGTGGCGTGATGAGTGTGCGGTCACGCGCTAGCATCCGGGCAACCGCGCTTGTCATTTAGCTGGAGGTTGCCCGGATGCTTTGGCCCGTCAGGGCCAATTGGTGCTGATTGTGGTTTAGGTTTCGCGGGCGGCCTGCCGCGCCTTGCTTTGTCCAAGGCGGTAACTTTCGCCATTCATCTCAAGGATGTTGACGTGGTGGGTCAGGCGGTCGAGCAGTGCGCCGGTCAAGCGTTCTGATCCAAAGGTCTCAGTCCATTCATCGAATGGTAGATTGCTAGTAATCAGCGTGGAGCCGCGCTCGTAACGTTGGGAGATCAGCTCGAACAACAGCTCAGCCCCGGTTTTGCTCAGCGGCACAAAGCCCAGTTCGTCGATGATCAGCAGCCTGTAACCCACCATCTGCTTTTGAAGCCGCAGGAGCCTGCGTTCATCACGCGCTTCCATCAGTTCATGGACCAGCGCTGCGGCGGTGACAAAACCAACAGCCAAGCCTTTCTGGCATGCCGACAGACCAAGGCCCAAGGCGACATGAGTCTTGCCAGTGCCTGAGGGGCCGAGTGCGATAACATTCTCACGCCGGTCAATCCATTC
The DNA here is from genome assembly GCF_003667315.2 of Tropicibacter alexandrii. GTDB lineage: Bacteria > Pseudomonadota > Alphaproteobacteria > Rhodobacterales > Rhodobacteraceae > Tropicibacter > Tropicibacter alexandrii. Next base: position 650 of record NZ_RCTZ02000050.1, read on the forward strand.
GCAACGCGCCAGCTCCAGCACCTGCATCTTGTTCAAAGCCGGGATCGCCTTGAACTCGAAGCTGTCCAGGCTTTTGACGGCCGGGAACTTGGCCGCCTTGATGCGTCGTTCGATCATCCGCCTTTCACGGTCGATCATTTCCAATTCGACCAAACGTGCGAGGAACTGAACATGGTCATGTCCCTCTGTGGCGCATTGGCGGGCCAGCTTGCCATATTCCCGCAGCACCGTTGGCAAGCGGAGAGATTTGAGCCGATGGTCCAGTAGAATTTGCGGCGCTTGTGTCATGCCGCTTTCCCCCGCTTCATCAGCGACATGTAGCTGGCCGCTGACGTCGTGCCAACATTGGCCTTTGGCAGATACGGATAGACATCCAGATCCAGTTTGGGTGGCCGTTTCTCGACCTGGCACAAGACAAGATGCTTGATGGCGTCAAACCCAATCGTCCCCATACGCAGCGCATTTTTGACGGCGACATTCAGGTCGGCCATCTCGAACGTTTCCAGCAACCGCAAGACCTGCACATACTCGCGCCGACCGGCCTTGATCATCCGGGCTTCCATCAGGCGGCGCAGGGTCGCAAATTCCTCTGGCAGTTCCCATGCCACCAATGGGGCAGCCTGATCCAGAGCCCCTGTCTTTTGCTCCAGCAGCGGCAGATAGTGGACAGGATCAAAGACCATGTCTTCGCGGTCCCAGCACCGGGGGTGGCGCGCAATCACATCACCACCACAGCCGATGACAACCTGATCGACATAGCCCCGGATCCAGACGTCACGGTGGCCATAGGCAACCGGCACCGAGTAATCATTGGTTTTGTAGCGCACCAGGGATTGTGCGTTCACCTGGCCGCTGGCCTGGTCACAAGCATCAAATGGAGACGCTGGCAGGTCCATCATTGCATCAAGATCGCGGGCCAGACGTTGCCCGATGTTGTCGCTATGCCCGCGCAAGACATCCGCTTGGCGCTTGCGGCATTTATCTTCCAGCCAAAGATTGAACGCCTCCCATGTCGCAAACTGAGGGATGGGCACCATGAAGTTGCGCCGTGCATATCCGACAAGACCCTCGACGGCGCCTTTATCGTTGCCCTTGCCGGGACGGCCATAACGATCATGGATGAAGTAATGTGACAGCAGCCCGCTAAACAGTTTGGTCCGCTTGCGCGATCCGTCCGGCAGGATCTTCGCAACAAGGCATCGGTCGTTGTCGTAGAGAACCGACAGCGGGACACGGCCAAAGAAGGCAAAGGCGTGGACATGGCCATCGACCCAGGCCTCGGAGACTGCTGCTGGATAGGCCCGCACAAAGCAGGCATCACTGAATGGTAGATCCAGCGCAAAGAAATGCGCCTTTTGCTCCACCCCGCCGATCACAACCATAGCTTCGCCGAAATCCGCCTGGGCGTTGCCAGGGGCGTGTGCCAACGGCACAAACATCTCCCGACTGCGCCGCCCATGTTCGCGGACATAGTTCTTTACCGTCGTGTAACCGCCTTGAAACTGGTGCTCGTCGCGCAGCCGTTCAAAGATGCGCTTGGCGGTGTGGCGCTGTTTGCGGGGACGCTTCAGATCGTCTTGCAGCCATTGATCAATGAAGCCCGTGAAACCATCGAGCTTGGGCCGCTTGATATCCGCCGTGCGCTGGTAGCCGGGCGGGACCGAGAACATCATCATCTTCTTCACGCTCGCACGCGATATCCCGAAATGGCTCGCTGCCGCACGTTCACTCATGCCCCCACGACGCGCGAGGCGCACCTTCCTGTAAAGTTCCACGCTGAAAATACCCCCGCCCTCCCTGAAAACAGAAAGGGCCAAAGTGGCAAAGTTTTACTCTGCCCGCAGCAAGACTATCCCGCCACTTCCGTGGCTCACTTTTGCACTGACGTTCTCA
>NZ_RCTZ02000051.1 GCF_003667315.2 Tropicibacter alexandrii
GTGGCCAATGGCTTCCCGCGCGAGGCTGGCTTCGACATCACCGTGGCGTCCGAAGTCATGGCGATCCTGTGCCTTGCCAAGGACCTCAAGGACCTGGAAACGCGTCTGGGCGACATGATCGTGGCCTATCGCCGGGACAAGACCCCGGTCTTCTGCCGCGACATCAAGGCCGAGGGCGCAATGACCGTGCTGCTCAAGGACGCGATGCAGCCGAACCTCGTGCAGACGCTGGAGAACAACCCCGCCTTCGTGCATGGCGGCCCGTTCGCCAATATCGCGCATGGCTGCAACTCGGTCATCGCGACGACCACCGCGCTGAAGCTGGCGGATTACGTCGTGACGGAAGCCGGCTTTGGTGCCGATCTGGGCGCCGAGAAGTTCATGGACATCAAGTGCCGCAAGGCCGGGCTGAAGCCCGACGCGGTGGTGATCGTCGCCACCGTGCGCGCGATGAAGATGAATGGCGGCGTGGCCAAGGCCGACCTGAACGCCGAGAATGTCGAGGCGGTGAAGGCCGGTTGCCCGAACCTCGGCCGTCACATCGAGAACATGAAGAAGTTCGGCGTGCCGGCGATCGTGGGGATCAACCACTTCTACGCCGACACCGATGCCGAGGTGCAGGCGGTGATCGACTACTGCGCCGAGCAGGGCGTCGAGGCCATCGTGAACAAGCATTGGGCCGAGGGTGGTGCCGGTATCGAGGCGACCGCGAAGAAGGTCGTCGAGATTTGTGAGGCCGGTGAGGCGAACTATGCGCCTTTGTACGGTGATGAGCTGAGCCTCGCTGAGAAGATCGAGACGGTCTGCAAGGAAATTTACCGCGCCGACAACGTGGTGATGGATGGCAAGATCCGCGCGCAGCTGAAGGACTGGGAAGATCAGGGCTATGGCAACCTGCCGGTCTGCATGGCGAAAACGCAGTATTCGTTCTCGACCGATCCGGGCCAGCGCGGTGCGCCCACCGGCTTTGACATCCCCGTGCGCGAGGTCCGCCTGTCGGCTGGTGCCGGGTTCGTGGTCGTCGTCTGCGGCGAGATCATGACCATGCCGGGCCTGCCGAAGAAGCCTGCGGCAGAGACCATCTGCCTGAACGAAGAGGGCCTGATCGAAGGGTTGTTCTAAGCCTCGGGGGGATGGTGGTCGGACGCTGTTTGAGCTGCGCTCAAAGGCGCCCCGCCCACCATCCCTTTGACGATTCGCGGGGTGGCAAACGGAGTATTGGATCATGCGGGCAGCATTGATCGACGGAAAGGCCATCGCGGCCGACATGCGGGCGCGGATCGCGGCGCAGGCGGCGGAGCTGGCCGAGGCGGGCTGGCAGCCAAAGCTGGTCTCGATCAGCGTGGGTGATACGGCGGCGGCGGACCTCTATGTGCGCAACCAGAAGAAGCACGCCGAAAGCGCCGGGGTGCAGTTCGAGGCGCGCGCTTATCCGGGCGAGACCTCGCTGGAGCAGTTGACCGGCATCCTGCAGGGCTTGAACGCCGATCCGCGGGTGAACGGCATCATCATCCAGCGCCCCTTGCCGGGGCATATCCCGGTCAAGGTGCTGCAGAAACTGGTGCATCCGCTCAAGGATGTGGAGGGCATGCACCCGGCCTCGATCGGCAATATCGTCTATAACGATCTGGCGCTGGGGCCCTGTACGGCTGTTGCGGCGGTCGAGATATTGAAGACCCTGCCGCTGCCGGTCGAGGGGCTGAATGTCACCGTGATCGGTCATTCCGAGATCGTCGGCAAGCCCATCGCCTTTCTCATGATGGGCTTGGGCGCGACGGTGACGGTGTGCCATCACATGACGCGCTCGGTGGCGATGCATAGCCGCGCGGCGGATGCGGTCTTTGTGGCCGTGGGCAAGCCGGGGCTGGTGACGGGCGATATGCTCAAACCCGGCGCGGCCCTGATCGACATTGGCATCAACCGGGTCGAGGGGCGCACCGTGGGCGACGCGGATTTCGACAGTTGCGCCGAGGTGGCGGGCTGGATCACCCCGGTGCCGGGCGGGGTTGGCCCGGTGACCGTGGCGACGCTGATGCAGAACGCCGTGCAGGCGACGCGCATGCAGATGGAGCATTACCGCGAGGCTTACGCGCGGACGGATATCTAGGGACGCGGTCGGACGCTGTTTGCGCCTGCGCGCAAAGGCTGGGGCTCCGCCCGTTTCGGCTTCAAACGCTCCCCCGGAGCGT
>NZ_RCTZ02000052.1 GCF_003667315.2 Tropicibacter alexandrii
TCCAATCCTGTCAGCAACAGGGGAAGTGTGACACTTCTGATTTGCAGATGTGGGACACTTTAACTTTGCGGCTACACGGTCCGCGCGTGTAATGATCGTTATGTTAAATTATTCGCATTCAGACCGCGGGCCGCATGGCCTGCGGCTTTTGGCCAGTGCCTGTGGTATCGACAAACCTCATCCAAACGCGCAATAACCCTGCGGGCGCGGCAGATCCTTGCCGCGCTTATGGCATATCGCGACGGACGTGGTGCACAGGATCGAAGGAGACCAAAGACCATGCGGGTGATCAAGGAAAGTGATCTGATCGACAGCATCGCCGAGGCGTTGCAATACATTTCCTACTATCATCCGCCGGATTTCATCCGTGCCATGGCCGCCGCGTGGGAACGCGAGGAAAATCCCGGCGCCAAGCAGGCGATGGCGCAGATTCTGGTGAACTCGCGCATGTGCGCCATGGGTCGCCGTCCGATCTGTCAGGACACCGGCACCGCCAACGTGGTGATCGAGGTCGGCGCGCAGGCGCGGCTTGAACTGTCCGGCAGCCTTCAGGATGCCGTGGACGAGGCCACGCGCCGCGCCTATCAGCTGGACACCAACCCGCTGCGCGCCTCGGTCGTGACCGACCCGTTCGGCACGCGCAAGAACTCGGGCGACAACACGCCCGCCATGCTGACCACGGAAATCGTCGCGGGCGATACCGTGTCGGTGCATGTGGCGGCCAAGGGCGGTGGCTCGGAAAACAAGGCGAAATTCACCGTGCTGAACCCCTCGGCCTCGATTGCCGACTGGGTGGTGCAGACCGTGGAGACGCTGGGCGCGGGCTGGTGCCCGCCGGGCATCCTTGGCATCGGCGTCGGCGGCTCGGCCGACAAGGCGATGAAGCTGGCCAAGGCGTCGTTGAACGACCCCATCGACCTGCATGACCTGATCCGCCGTGGCCCGTCGAACCGGACCGAGGAACTGCGCCTTGAAATCGCCGAGCGGGTCAATGCGCTGGGGATCGGCGCGCAGGGCTTGGGCGGTCTGACCACCGTGCTCGACGTCAAGATCCACAGCTTCCCGACGCATGCGGCCTCGCTGCCCGTTGGCCTGATCCCGAACTGCGCCGCCACGCGCCACGTGCATTTCACGCTGGACGGGTCCGGCCCGGCCCGGTTCGAGGCGCCCGATCTGGCCGACTGGCCCGAGGTGCTGCTGGACAAGGCCGGTGCGAATACTCGGAAGCTGAACCTCGACGATCTGAACGACGAGGTCGTGGCCTCGCTGAAGCCCGGCCAGACGATCCTGGCCTCGGGGACGCTCTATACCGGCCGCGATGCCGCGCATAAGCGCATGGTCGAGATGCTCGACCGGGGCGAAGAGCTGCCCGTCGATCTCAAAGGCCGCGCGATCTATTATGTGGGGCCAGTGGATGCGGTCGGCGACGAGGTGATCGGACCTGCGGGGCCGACGACCTCGACCCGGATGGACAAGTTCACCGACCAGATCCTTGGCGCGACGGGGTTGAAGCTGATGGTCGGCAAGGCCGAGCGCGGCCCGGTCGCGCTGGAGGCCATCGCCAAGCACAAGGCCGCCTACCTGATCGCTGTGGGCGGCGCTGCCTATCTGGTGTCGAAGGCCATCAAGGACGCGAAACCCATTGCGTTCCAAGACCTTGGCATGGAAGCGATCTATGAGCTGAAGGTCGAGGACATGCCGCTGACCGTCGCCGTGGACAGCGAGGGCAACTCGATCCACAAGACCGGCCCGGCGGAATGGAAGCGGGTGCCGATCCTCGCCTGAGGGTTTTGACGCAGGGCGAGGTTTCCCCCGCCCTGCGCCATAAGGCGCTTTGGGTCAGGCCCAGTCGACGGGCAGCAGCGCGTCGGGGAGGTTCTGGTAGCAGACCGGGCGCAGGAAGCG
>NZ_RCTZ02000053.1 GCF_003667315.2 Tropicibacter alexandrii
GAAATGTCGCGTGGTTGGCAAAGCAGAAATGTCCCACCTGGAGCGCCGTGAGCGCAGCCGGGCAGGGCGGAGACCTCACGTATCGGAGCCCTGACCGGCTGCGCGGTTGGCCTTGCGCTTGCGTTCGGCGAGCGTGTTCCATCCTGTATTGCGGCGGCCGGTCGGCTCGTAGATCGTCCGCTGTCTGCCGGCGCGTTTCTTCTTGGGTGGGGCCTTGTCCTGCTCGGCCTTGATGTGCTCCAGCACGGCGCTCAGGTGCTTGTTCTCGGTGATCGCGGCGTGGGTCACGCGCTGGTCCATGTCGAAAATCCGGTACGGTAGAGAAATGCCTTTCCAGCGGAATTCCAGAGCGCCGTCCTCGTGCTCGTAGCTGTCGATGTACTTGCCGGGGAGGTCACGGCTGAGGTCGTTCTCTTCCAGGATGATCCGGTGCCGGTCGTAGGAAAAGGCAAGCTGGGCACCGACATAGCGCTCATCCCTCAGGCACAGGATCTCGCGCAGGCGGTCCGGTTCCGTGTTCAACGCACGGTGCAGATCGTCGGGCCGCCGCGGGGCCTTTGCGAAACGCGCGTTGTAGCGCTGCATGAACCCCGGCAGGAAAGCGTTCCCCGCGGCCATATCAGAGATGCCCGCCAGCCTCAGCTCCTTCACCAGCCGATCCTGCAGCGTGCGGTTGGCGCGTTCGACGCGGCCCTTGGCCTGAGAGCTGTTCGCGCAGAGGATCTCGATGTTCAACTCGTTGAGCGCGCGCCCGAATTGGGTGGTACCATGGCCTGTCTTTGCGCCTTGCTTCGCCACCCGGAACACGCTGTGCTTGTCGCTGTAGAAAGCCACGGGACGACCATGTTCATGCAGGTAGCGTTCCAAGGCACCGAAGTAGCTGAACGTGCTTTCCGACGTCACGAATTCCAGGTGCATCAACGTGCTGGTCGCATCATCCACGAATACCAGCAGTGTGCAGAGCGGCCCGCGGTCCTCGAACCAGCGGTGATCGGAGCCGTCAATCTGGATCAACTCACCATAGCATTCCCGGCGCAGGCGCGGCTGGTGAAACGTGCGGCGCTGCTTTCTCGAAAGCCAGATCCCGGCGTCTTGCATCCATTTGCGCAGCGTCTCCCGGGACACCTTCAGGCCATGGTCCTCGGCCAGCTTCTCGGTCGCCAGCGTCGGTCCGAAATCAGCGTACTGTTCCTGCACCAACGTGACGGCCAAAACGCGCACCGCCGGATCGATCCGATTATTCGATGGCCGACCGCGCGCCTTGTGCCGGATCGCAGCCGGTCCGTTGGTTCGAAAGCTCTTCAACAGACGTTGGACTTGTCTGCGGCTCAGCGCCAGAAGGTTCGCCGCATTCGTTGCCGTCATCCGGCCTTGCACGACCTGGCTCAAAATCTCGACACGGTTCAGGTCTCGTTCGCTCATAAGCACCAATCCCACGGTCCACTCCAATCCTGTCAGCAACAGGGGAAGTGTGACACTTCTGATTTGCAGATGTGGGACACTTTAACTTTGCGGCTACA
>NZ_RCTZ02000054.1 GCF_003667315.2 Tropicibacter alexandrii
GAGCTATGCGGGATTTTGGGTGACGGGGCCTGATCAGGCGGCGCGGTTTTCTGCGAGGCTCTGGGCGACACCGTCGGTGAATGTGACGCCTTTGATGACCAAAGGCAACTGGTTCGCGCCCTTCAGGCGCCGCCACGTCTTGGCTGCGGCCTGAACGAGCTTGAAGACCATCAGCTTCGCCGTCTTCTGCGAGAGCGCACCCTTGGTGCGCACGGTCCGATGTCGGACGGTGGCGAAGACGCTCTCGATCGGGTTGCCCGTGCGCAGGTGATCCCAGTGTTCGCCCGGGAAATCGTAGAAGGCGAGAAGCGCCTCGCGGTCCTTGGTCAGGCACGTGACCGCCTTTTCGTACTTGGCGCCATATTTCTCGGCGAAGGTGTCCATGGCGGTTTCGGCAGCGGCGCGGGTTTCGGCCTGCCAGACTTCTCGCAGGTCAGCCTTCACCGCCGTCTGCATGGATTTGGGGAACTTGTTCAGGACGTTAGCGATCTTGTGAACCCAACACCGCTGATGCCTCGTGCCCGGGAAGACCTCGTCGAGCGCCTTCCAGAACCCCATGGCCCCATCGCCAACGGCGATTTCGGGCGCAACCGCGAGGCCGCGCGCCTTGATGTCGACCAAGAGTTCCCGCCAGCTCTGGGCGCTTTCGCGCAGGCCGACCTGGAAGCCGACGAGTTCCTTCTTCCCCTCGGGCGTGGCCCCGAGAATGACCAGCATGCATTCGGCTTGCGGCTCCATCCGGGCCTGCAGGTACACGCCATCCGCCCAGATATAGACGTATCGACGGGCAGAGAGAGCGCGGCGCTGCCAGCGGTCATAGTCCTGCTGCCACTCCCCGGTCAGCCGCGAGATCACGCTCGGCGACAGGTTCGGCGCATCCTTCCCCAGGATCGCGGCCAGCGCCTCCTGGAAGTCGCCCGTTGAGATCCCGCGCAGATACAGGACCGGTAACAGCGCATCGAGGCTACGTGAGCGGCGCGCCCATTTCGGCAGGATCGCCGAGGTAAACCGGATCTTCTGGTCGGCCGGCACGTCGGTGGCGCGGTCGCGTACCTTCGGGCGCTGGACGTCGAGCGCCCCGATCCCGGTCTGAATGCTGCGCTCGGGCCCGTATCCGTGCCGGACAACCCGCTGGCGGCCGTCCGGCAGGACCTCTTCAGCATACTCGGCAACGAAGGCGTCGGCCTCCGCCCGCAGCGCGGCAGCCAGCATGCGGCGCGCGCCATCGCGGGCGATCTCGGTCAGAGGGTCATCGACAGATTCCGGCTGACGAAGGGGGATGATGTCTGTAGTCTTCTCCATGGCGTATCGTTCCTCTTGGAAGTTCTGGCAGGCTTGATCACCCGCCACGATACGCCGCCCTCTCAAACCCCGTCACCCAGTTTCACGCATAGCTC
>NZ_RCTZ02000055.1 GCF_003667315.2 Tropicibacter alexandrii
AAGGGGAAGAACATCGTGGGGCCTTCCAGATCAACCGGTTGTGTCAGGTTATGAATGTCAGCACGCGTGGATTTCGGGCTTTCCGTAGCCGACCTGCCAGCCGCAGGCAGCGGACGGATCTGGTTGTGCTGGCGCATATCCACTGCCCGGCAGGCGATTGCCAAGCAATCTGCCGAGTATCCGTGATGATCAAGCGGGATCTGGCCCCCATTTTCGACAGTCTCTGATCAATGCGTTTGCAAGGACGACAAGCTTCCTCATGACGGCTGTCACGGCGACTTTGCGCGGTTTTCCGGCTCGGACGAGGTCATCGAATTTGCTACGAACTGCCCGGTTGTGCTGGACCGTGACTTTACGGCGGATCGGCCCACCCAGAAATGGGCAGGCGACATCAGCTATATCTGGACCCGCGAGGGGTGGTTAGATCTGGCAGTCATCTTGCACCTGCATTCCTGCCGCGTGGTCGGCTGGGCTTCGGAAGGTTGCAGTGCTTGTGAACCGTGCAGCGCTGGAGCGGCAGATCCTCGCCCCACAACCCCACGAGCGCAGCTTCCAGCCCCGGGGCGCCATCAACGATCACGACTTCGGGCCGTTTCAGGCCCCGGGCATCAAGATCATCGAGGAACTGTCGCCATGCAGCGGTGCTCTCTCCGCCCATGTTTCTTATGGAAAGCAGCACCTTCTGACTGTCGCGCCGCACGCCGATGGCGGCCAGCACCGAGATGTTCGTGGCCTTCTTGTCGATGCGGGTCTTGATCACGGTGCCATCAAGAAATGTGAATGATGCCCTCATCGGCGAGGCTGCGGGCGTACCACGCCTCCCAGTCGACTTTCACCTTGCGCCAGGCGCGGCTGACCACATCCTTACTGACGGCGCCCTCGAACAGCCCGAACAGCCCCCGCTTAACGCGCCGGGTATTGGTGCAAGAGAGATAGACTGCGGCGACCAAGGCTTCTGCCTTCTTGGTCGACCGCTGTTAACAGGGCAGCGTTTTCAAGCGCCATTCCATCACCTTGCCAGCGTCATCCTCGATCCGGGCCCGCGGCACCCTGACAATTTCCGTCCCGAAGATGCCGGTGAGCTGCTGCTCGTGGTGCCCGTGGCGATAGCCTTTCGCAGCTCCGTCGCCACGGTCGTAGCGCAGGCGACCAAGAAAGCTGGCGAGTTCCTCCTCAAAAACGGCCTCGATGATCGCGCGGACGTTCATCCGGAGCCGCTCCTAGATCGGATCGAACCCGGCCTCATGGGCCAGAAGCGGAAGACTGGAAGTATAGGTATTCTTGGTCATGGCGTAATCTCCCTGGCGGTTGCCGCCGGTGACGTCCCCGGGCGTGGTGTAGCTGGCGGTGGCCATCGGGTTTCCCGGTAGGGTCGGGTTGCGAGAACCAAC
>NZ_RCTZ02000056.1 GCF_003667315.2 Tropicibacter alexandrii
TGAACCGCCCCGGGTTTACCGGAGAGTAAAACTCTCAAAGGATGAACCCTATGGACCAGAAGAAGCACACCCCGAAGTACACAGCCGAGTTTCGCGAGCGCGGTGTTCGGCTGTATCGCGAACACCGCTCGGACTACACGAGTGATAGCGCAGCTTACAAAGCGATTTCCGGTAAGCTTGGCTGTTCGCACGACACCCTGCGCGCCTGGTGCATTCAGGCCGCCCGAGACGCTGGAGAGCGCGATGGATTGACCAGTGAGCAGAAGGCCCGGCTCAAGGAACTGGAACGTGAAGTGAAGGAACTGCGCACAGCCAACGAGATCCTGAAGAAGGCATCTGCGTATTTCGCGATGGCGGAGCTCGACCGCCCGTTCCGCAAATGATCGCATTCATCGACGATCACCGAAGGGAGTTTGGGGTCGAGCCGATCTGCCGTGTTCTGCCGATCGCCCCATCTACCTACTACGCCCATGCAGCGATTGCCCGGGACCCCGATCTAGCCTCGGCTCGCGCGAAGCAGGACGCGAAGGATCTGGAGAACATCAAGCGTGTCTATGACAAGAGCAAAGGCCGATACGGGGCGCGTAAGGTCTGGCATCAGCTCCGCCGAGAACAGAAAGATATTGCCCGCTGCACGATCGAGAGGCTGATGAGAGAGCACGGATTACAAGGGGTTACTCGTGGCAAGAAGCGGACGACGATCCCGGATCCCGCCCAGGCTTGCCCGGATGACAAGGTCAATAGGGAGTTCACGGCGACGGCCCCCAACCAGCTCTGGGTCTCGGATTTTACCTACGTGTCCACCTGGATGGGGATGGTCTACGTCGCCTTCATAATCGATGTCTTCGCGCGCAAGATCGTCGGGTGGCGTGTCTCGACATCGATGACCACGAGCTTTGTTCTCGATGCCTTGAACCAGGCAATCTGTCAGCGCTGCCCGGCAGAGGGGAGCGGCCTCATCCACCACTCGGATCGCGGCAGCCAATACCTGTCGATCCGCTACACTGAACGCCTCGCCGATGCCGGCATCGACACATCGGTCGGCAGCGTTGGCGACAGTTATGACAACGCCTTGGCCGAGAGCATCATCGGCTTGTTCAAGACCGAAGTCATCGAGTTCTTCGGCTCCTGGAAATCCGTCGGCCATGTCGAGTGGGAGACCCTCCAGTGGGTCAGCTGGTACAACACCGAGCGGCTACATGGCGCTATTGGCTATCGGCCGCCGCAAGAAGTGGAGGAAACCTTCTACGCGAGCATAAATGCTCTTGATCACGTCGCCTAAGTTTTGAACAAAAAACTCTCCGGCAAACCCGGGGCGGTTCA
>NZ_RCTZ02000057.1 GCF_003667315.2 Tropicibacter alexandrii
TGAACCAGTCCGGGTTTACCGGAGACGTTGGAGTTCGTCACTCAGCGGCTATTTTAGCCGTGAGCTCTTCGTTGTAAAAGTTTCTTTCTGCGGTTGCGGGTGAGATATATCCGAGCGGTCCAAAGAGGCGTTTCGTGTTGTACCAATAGACCCACTGCAGGGTGGCCATTTCGACGTCCTTCTTCCCAGACCAAGGCCCCTCATGCTCGATGACTTCGGTCTTGTAGAGGCCGTTGATCGTCTCTGCGAGAGCATTGTCGTAGGAGTCTCCAACGCTGCCAACCGAGGCACCGATTTTGGCGTCTTCAAGACGTTCAGTATACTTGATGGACAGGTATTGAACGCCGCGATCACTGTGGTGGGTGAGCCTGTCACGATCCGGATTTCTGGCAGCAAGCGCCTGGTCAAGAGCGTCTAATACCAACTTGGTATTGGGCGACGAGGAGACCTGCCAACCCACGATAAAGCGGGCAAAGACATCGATAATGAAGGCAACATAGACGAAACCCACCGCAGTCCGCACATATGTGAAGTCGGCCACCCATAAAATGTTGGGCGCAGGCGCGTTGAACTCGCGGTTCACCTTATCTTCTGGGCAGGGCAGAGCCGGGTTGCTGTGCGTGGTCTTCTTGCCCTTTCCGCGGGTAACACCTTGTATTCCCGCGCCTTTCATCAAGCGCACAACTGTACAACGCGCCAAACCCTCAATCTCTGCGGCAAGATCGTGCCAGACTTTCACCGCGCCGTAACGCTTGCCACTGGCTTCCCAGCAGGTTTTGATCTTCGCTGCGAGAACTGCATCGCGCTGCGCTCGAAGGGACGCTTGGGACGGATCACGCTTGACGGCCTGATGGTGATAATAGCTGGATGGCGCGACCGGCAAAACCCTGCAGATCGCCTCGACGCCATAGTTCCCACGATGATCGTCAATGAAAACAATCATCTCTTCCATTGGCGGTCGAGGTCCGCCGCCGCGAAAAAAGCCGACGCCTTACGCAGGATCTCGTTGGCTTGCTTAAGTTCGCGGTTCTCACGCTGAAGTGCCTTGAGTTCATCCCGCTCCGACTGGGTCAAGCCATCGCGTGTCCCATCTTCAACCGCCTGCTTGTTTACCCAGCCCCGTAACGTATCGCGGCTGCATCCAAACTTCTCTGAGATCGAAGCAATCGCCTGCGATCGTGATTTGTAATCCGCTTCATTCTCCAAGACCATGCGCACCGCACGTGCGCGCACCTCTGTCGAAAAACGGTTCCCAGGGTTTCCCTTTTCCATAGCTTACCTTCCGAGCTTTTGGCTCTCCGGTAAACCCGGTCTGGTTCA
>NZ_RCTZ02000058.1 GCF_003667315.2 Tropicibacter alexandrii
AAGTGGCAAAGTTTTACTCTGCCCGCAGCAAGACTATCCCGCCACTTCCGTGGCTCACTTTTGCACTGACGTTCTCATCTGGGTGAGACGTTGAACAAGACCGATGCAAACGATGCTGAGGGATTGGCCAAACTTGCCGAAACCGGCTTCTATAAGGCTGTTAGGGTCAAGTCGTTCGAAGCGATGCTGATCCGGTCATTGGTTGCAGCCCGCACGCAACTCCTGGCCATCACGACACAATTGACCAATCAGATCCGTGGTTTGATGAAGACTTTCGGTCTTGTCGTGCCCAAGAGCAAAGGCCGGGTGTTCATAGAAAAGGTTAACGATCTACTGGACGGACATATCGAGTTGAAAGGGATCATCTATCCGCTGCTCGAAGCTTGGCAAGCTGTCAGGGAGCGGGCGTCTACGCTCAGCCGCCAGCTCTTGTTGGCGGCGCGACAGTGCCAAAGCACGCGTTTGCTCATGACGATACCAGGCATCGGGGCGATCACAGCAGTTTCCTATGTGGCCGCTATCGAAGACCCGAGGAACTTTCCGAAGTCCCGATCTGTCGGCGCATGGCTTGGCCTCACCACACGCCGATACCAATCGGGAGAGATGGATTTTAACGGCCACATCTCTCGAAGGGGGGATCAACGATTGCGTGGGCTCCTCTACGAGGCTGCGACCTCGTTGCTTACGAGGACTCGAGCCGAAACGGTCAGTGATCTAAAAACCTGGGGGCTTCAATTGCGCGACCGCCTTGGCTTCAAGCGGGCGGCGGTCGCCGTTGCTCGCAAACTCGCCGTCATCATGCATTCCATGCTGAAGCATAAGCAGCCAGCTCGCAAGTTTAAGGCTCGGGATGACAGGTATTGATCGAGATTCCGTCGTAAAAATTGAATGTGGCCGACATCACTGTTGAGACTTGATCCTTAATCTTACAGATGCCTTCGGCCACCTGAGGCCGGTTACAGGGTAACCATGTTTTGACCAAAAGGGTACAGATCACGTCCGCAGACGAGGACGAAGCCGCGCATAGAGCTGAACACCAATTTGGTGTTCAAGTTCAACCACGATAGCAAACCTTTGGCGCAGCTCATCTGTTGCCCAGCCCCCCATACACCTGAACCGCCCCGGGTTTGCCGGAGAGTTTTTTGTTCAAAACTTAGGCGACGTGATCAAGAGCATTTATGCTCGC
>NZ_RCTZ02000059.1 GCF_003667315.2 Tropicibacter alexandrii
GACCCTCCCACCCATTGCGGGAATTGAATCAGCCGAGCGGCCTTCGATCAAGGGCGAGTTTTTCAACAAAATACGCCCATTCCGTGGAAAAACAGCCGTTCGCGAGCGCAGAATATCGACGGCTGAACGTGGCGCGAGCGCCTTTCTTGTCAGGCTTTCCGCGGTTGCTGCGATGCAGGAAGGATCTTGGCCAGCTTGCGGAGGTTCTGGGTGTTTGCGGCGAGGAGGAATTCGTCGTTGGCGCCGCATGGTCCGCGTAATCGGAGCCGGTTGAGGCCAAGGATCCGCTTGAGGTGGGCGAAGAGCTTCTCGACCTTCTTTCTCAGCTTCATCGAGATCACGTATTGGTCGGTTTTGGTGATGTCACGGGCAACTTGCCGGGCGTCCTCATGTTCTTCACGGGTGATCTTGCGAGCATCCGCATTCGGGCAGCACTTCGCTTTTGATGGCATGCCTGACAGACCTCTTTCAGCGCCCGATAGCGGGCTGTGCCCTTGCCAGTCGGACCCCGGTGCGGATAGGAGTAGTTTCGGCGGAACTGCTTCAGCTCGTGCCCCTCAGGGCAAATGTATCGGTCGTTCTCCGCATCCCATTCAAAGTCGGCGCGGGTCCAGGTCCCGTCATTGCGCCCTGACTTGTCGAATACGGAAATGTGGGGCGCGATCTTGCGGTCGACCAACCAGCCCAGCATCGGGGCCGTGCCATAGGCCGTGTCCGCGATTAGGCGCTCGGGATGGAGGTCGAACCTGGCCTTCACGCGCTCCAGCATGGTCCTCGTTGAACCGACTTCGGCCTGGCGGATCGACCTGGTGGCTTCGACATCCACGATGACGCCATGGTCTGTGTCGATCAGGTAGTTGTCGGAATAGCTGAAGAAAGCCGGGCCTTTACGGGCTGCCGTCCATTGGCTGGCCGGGTCGGAATTTGACGTGAACTTGGGCTGAACCTCACTGGCGGCACCAAACGCGGCCTCGTCCAGGGTATCGAGATACTCGCGCACCGCCCTTGGCGCGTCGGCCGGATCGATTTGCTTTGCGTCCCACTCCTCCTTTGGCGTCGAGTTCTGTTTGTTGGCATCGGCTTCGATCAGGCTGGCGTCGATGGCCATCCTTTGCCCGCTGACCAGGCC
>NZ_RCTZ02000005.1 GCF_003667315.2 Tropicibacter alexandrii
CGTTTCAGTCCCATGGTTCGTCTCCTTTGCTGCAATAAATGCTATCAAAGGAGCGGCATCAAACCGCGACACGTCCAAGCCGACGTTTGAAGAGTTGTGGCATTTCTACAAGCGTGAAAAGAAGCCGACTCTCTCCTTGGGGCGCCAGCGACGTTTGGACGAACTTTACAAGCTCTATTTCAAACCTATGCTTGCAAAAGTCCCCGCGAGCCAACTGCCGGATGCGATCCGCGCGATGCGCGATCGTATGATCGGCGATGAAGTTAAAAAAATACCTCCGTGGCTTGGGGACAATCGCGACGAGAAGCAGGGCGCAAGAACCGAACCGCTCTCGCGCAACACTATCAAGGACATCGTCGATATCGCTGCGGCGACCCTCAACTTTCTTATTGACGAACGTATCGTCGTTGGCCCGAGCCCAGTTCCGGCGATCCGGGTTCCTGGGACGACCGCGCCAATTGATAGGACACCGAAGGGTCGGCACCTTACCTTCGAAGAAATCGGCAAGCTGATCCACGCGTGTAAATGTCGGCATCATCTCCACATGATGTTGCTTGAGCTTGGCTGCGCCAGCAGAAGCGGTGTCTTTACTCAAATGCGCATCGACCAAGTTCTTTGGGATTTCGATGCTATCGACACGCTTCCCAGCGGGCAGCTTCAAACTCGGAAGGTGAAGCCCGTCATCCCGGTGACGGGTCCCATGTTTTGGGTCGTGCCGGAGGCGGTGTCTTCTGCCGGACCTGACCTGCATCTCATTCACTACCGATCTCAAGGGCTCACTGGCCGCAACGGAACGCAGATCATTCACCGCATTGCAAAGCGCGCCCTTGGCGAGGAGAAAGCAAAGCGTGTGAACTGGTACTCTTTCCGGCACACACTCATTGACTGGCTTGAGATGCGAGTGCCAGCGAGGAGCCTTTCCATGGCTGTTGGTCATATTTCCGTCTTTGACAGCAAAGAGCGGCGGCAGTTTCGGCAAAATGACGGAAGCCGTACAACGCTGATATATTTGCGCAGAAGCTCGCGCATCTCGACCCGGTTCGGAAAGCACTTGAAGAAGAATGGTGGCCAGAAGTACAGAAGCATTGCGCAATCGACCTTCGATTGGACGACACAAAGGTCCAAGATGAATGGGCGGCAGCAGCAGCATTGGGAAAAAGTAGATGCAGGGCAGGTGCAAGTGTTCTGTAAGTTATTGAAAAGGAATACTTGATATGGGCGTGCACGACGTGCAGATCACGCGCGAGTCCCCCAACTACCGGATCGGCTGATGCGGGGCGTGGATCGCTACACCGTTGGTGAGGTCGAGGTTCTTTGCCTCACCGACGGCGAGACCGTGTTCGGCCCGGAGGTCTTTCCCGCGCTGGACACGGCCACCTGTGACGCGCGGCTGGAGCGCGCCGGGCTGGATGGCATCGCGTCGGAATTCAACGCTTATGTGCTGCGCCATGCGGGCGGGATCGACCTTGTCGATACCGGCTGTGGGACGCAGTTCGGCCCCAAAGCCGGGCGTCTGGCGGCGCTTCTGGCCGAATTGGAGATCGCGCCGGGCGATATTGCCCGCATCATCCATACCCATCTGCATCGCGACCATGTGGGCGGCAGCTTTGACGGCAACCGGCTGGTCTTTCCGCAGGCGCAGGTGCTGATGCACCGTCTTGAGGCGGTGCAATGGCGTGACACCGACGGCCCCGGCGCGCAGGTCATCGACCGGGCGAACAGGCTCAGCCTGTTCGAGGACGGCGCCGATCTGGGCCATGGCATCACGCTATGGCACCTGCCGGGCCATACGAATGGCCATTGCGGGTTGAAGATCGGCAATTTGCGTCTGGTGGGCGACATCGTCCATTCGGAGGCGCTGCAACTGCCCGATCCGTCGCTGTCGCCGATGTATGACACCGATGGCGCGCAGGCCGCCGAGACGCGCCGCAACGCGCTGGCCGAAATCGCGCGCGACGGGCTGGTCTGGTCGGGCTCGCACATGCTGGGGCCGCAGAAATTCGCGCGGCTGACGGCGGTCGGGGACGGATTCGAGCGGGGCGCGTTGTGACCCCGGCGGCGCGCCTTCAGGCCGCCATCGAGGTGCTGGACCGCGTGATCGCGGGCGACGCCGCCGAGAAGGCCCTGACCAACTGGGCGCGGGGCGCGCGCTATGCCGGGTCAAAGGACCGCGCCGCCGTGCGCGACCACGTCTTTGACGTGCTGCGGATGTGGCGCTCAACCGCGGCCTTGGGCGGCGGAGAGACGGGCCGCGCCCGGGTGCTGGGCCTGCTGCGCGCGCAAGGCATCGCGCCCGAAACCCTGTTCACCGGCGAGGGCCACGCGCCTGCGCCCCTTGCGCCCGACGACGGCACGGGCCATGCCCCCCAAGGCTACGAGGGCTGGGATCTGCCCGACTGGATCGCCGAGCGGCTGGTCGCGGGCCATGGCGACGCCGCTGCCGGGATCGCCGAGGCCCTGCGCCAGCGCGCGCCGGTCTTTCTGCGGGCCAACTTGCTGAAAACAGACGTGGATCATGCCATCGCCACCCTGGCCGAGGCCGGGATCGAGGCGCAGCCGCATCCCCTTGCGCCGACCGCCTTGCAGGTCACCGAAGGCGCCCGCAAGATCGCCAACAGCGCCCCCTTCACGGACGGGCTTGTCGAGTTGCAGGACGCCGCAAGCCAGGCAGTTTGTGCCATGCTTCCCCTGGAACCGGGCCTGCGCGTGCTCGACTATTGCGCCGGGGGTGGCGGCAAGTCGCTGGCCATGGCGGCCCGGACGCGCGGCACGATCGAGGCGCATGACGCCAATCCCCGCCGCATGTCCGATCTGCCCGCCCGCGCCGCGCGCGCCGGGGCCGATATCAAGCCCGTCGACCGCCCTCGCGGCCAGTATGATCTGGTGCTGTGCGATGTTCCCTGCTCCGGGTCCGGGGCGTGGCGTCGGTCGCCCGAAGGCAAATGGCGTCTGAACGCCACGGATCTCGTGACGTTGAGGCAAGTTCAGGCCGACATTCTGGAGACCTGTGCGCAGTTGGTGAGCGCGGACGGCGTGCTCGCCTACGCGACCTGTTCCGTACTTGCCGAGGAAAACGACAACCAGATCAACGCCTTCCTAGGTCGGAACCCGGATTGGTCCGTCACCACCTCGCGGCAATTCCTGCCCGAAGACGGCGGAGACGGCTTTTTCGTGGCCTGCCTCACCCGAAAAGATGCGACGCAACGCAACTATTGAGAGAATCTTTGATTGGGTTAACGTCGCATTAACGGGAATTGCTTCGAATGACGGGGACCGAATCGAGATCGGACCTGGAACCGGACGGGGGAAGAGCGTGGATATCGGAATGCGGCCGAACGCAGAGAGATGGGTGTTTTCACCGGTGGCCGGGGCCGCCTTGCTGCTGATATTCGCCTGCATGTCGCTCGTGGTGTCGGTTATCGTGGATTACCGCGTGGCACAGGTGGCGGCGCTGGCGGCGACCGGCACCTTTGGTGCGATTGCCGTGGGCTGGCTGACCTTCGACATGCTGCAACGCCGCCGCGCGGTGCGCAAACGCGGCCTCGTCGCCGAAATCATCGATCGTGAAACCGCGTTCTGCTTCATCACCGATTCCGAGGGCGAGATTTTCTACGCCAACCAGACTGCGCGGCAGCGCTTTGCGCCCCGTCCGCAGGCGCATCTGGCAGAGGTGCTGCGCGAGATTTTCGCCAGTTCCGAAGGCATCCTTTACCGGCTCTACCAAAAGGCGCTGAGCTCCGGTGCGGCCTCCGAGGACATCACCAGCCATGCCGAAGGCTATCGCGTGCAGGTCCGGGTGTTTTCGCCCCGTCTCGTGCTGTGGCGGTTCGAGGCGGAGATCTCGCGCGGGGCGGTCCCGCGCGAATTGCGCAGCCCGGTCATGTCATTGGGGCGCAACGGCGCAATCCTGTTCCTGAACGCGGCGGCGCGCGAATTGCTGGGCCAGCGGCCCAAGCGGCTCGAAGAGGTGTTCCTCGATCTGCCCCTGCGCAATGGCGGGGTGCATCAGCTGACGGTTGGCGATGGCCGCCAGAAGGTGCTTGTCCAGACCAGCGATATCGGCGGTGGCCGTCTCGAAGTGACGCTTGCGCCCCTGCCGGATCACAGTGAACAGCCCGAGCCGGGCAGCGGGTTCGAGACCTTGCCGGTGCCGCTGATCAAGGTGTCGCCCGACGGGACGATCCTGCGCGCCAATTCCGAGGCGCGCCGGATGCTCAACCTGAGCCGCGAAAAGCCCGGCAACCTTGTCGAGCACATGGAAGGGCTGGGCCGCGCCATCAAGGACTGGCTCAAGGAAGCCGCCGAGGGCCGCGACCTGCACCGCTCCGAATTCCTGCGGCTGACGCGCGAGGATTGCGAGGTCTTCGTGCAGGTCACGCTGAACCGCGTGGTCGAGAATGGCGTGACTGCACTGGTGGCGGTGCTGAACGACGCGACCGAGTTGAAAACGCTCGAGGCGCAATTCGTCCAAAGCCAGAAGATGCAGGCCATCGGCCAGCTTGCGGGCGGGGTCGCGCACGACTTCAACAACCTTTTGACCGCGATTTCAGGCCATTGCGACCTGCTCTTGCTGCGCCACGATCAGGGCGACCCCGATTATGGCGATCTGGTTCAGATCAACCAGAACGCCAATCGCGCGGCAGCTCTGGTCGGGCAATTGCTGGCCTTTTCACGCAAGCAGACCATGCAGCCCGAGGTCATGGACCTGCGCGACACCATGTCGGATCTCGCACATCTGCTGAACCGTCTCGTGGGCGAGAAGGTCCGCCTGACGCTGAAACACGACCCCGTCCTGCCACCGGTGCGCGGCGACCGCCGTCAGTTGGAGCAGGTCATGATGAACCTCGTGGTCAATGCCCGCGACGCCATGCCCGATGGCGGCGAAATCGTCGTGGAAACCGAACGCCGCGTGCTGCGCGAACCGCTGACTCGTGATCGGGCGGTGGTGGCGCCGGGGACTTATGTCTCGGTCCGGATCACCGACGAGGGCACGGGCATCCCCAAGGACAAGCTGCAAAAGGTCTTTGAGCCCTTCTTCACCACGAAGCGCCCGGGCGAGGGCACCGGGCTGGGCCTGTCCACGGTGTACGGCATCGTCAAGCAGACCGGCGGCTTCATCTTTGTCGACAGCGTGGTGGGGCAGGGCACCTGCTTTACGCTGCTGTTCCCTGCGCATGAGGCGCCCGTCGAAAAGGCCGTTCCCACGGAGGTGGCGCCGGCGCGCAAGCTGCCGCAGAAAGGCTCCGGGGTCGTGCTTCTGGTGGAGGACGAAGCACCGGTGCGGGCCTTCGCGGCGCGTGCGCTGCGCTTGCGCGGTTATACCGTGATCGAGGCGGAGACCGCCGAGGATGCGCTGGACAAGCTGGAGGATGCCGACCTGCACGTGGACATCTTCGTGACGGACGTGGTGATGCCCGGCATGGACGGACCGACTTGGGTGCGCAAGGCGCGTGAAACGCGGCCTGACACCAATGTGGTCTTCGTGTCCGGCTATGCCGAGGATGTGTTCGGCGAGGGCAGCGAGGAGATACCGAACTCTGTGTTCCTCGCCAAGCCGTTCTCTCTGTCCGACCTGACTGAAATCGTGCACCAGCAGTTGAACTGAGCCGATCGAATGTGGGATGGGTTAGGACCCATCCTACCCAAGCCTAGACCGCCTTTTCCCAGACGGCGAAATCATCGGCGCATTTCCGGCGCAGTTTGGCTTCGGTCTCGTCCGACAGCGCCAGAGCGGCCTTGGGCGAGACATTGGCGCGCGGCAAGTCGATCTCGACCCCCAGCCTGTCCGACAGGAAATCCAGCAGCCCTGACTGGTTCTCGTATTTGAACAGATGCGTGGCCGAGACACCGTTCGGCCTCGGCTCGATGAACTTCGCCTGCGAGCCGACATTCGCAAATGGCGGTCTCTCGCCTGTCGCGTAGGCTTGGCAGAACGTATCGAAATCCATGCCTTGGGTCGAGGTGGGGCGCCCGGCGAGGAAAGGTCGTTGGCGATAGCGATACCACGACCCCAGCCAGTCGATCGGTTCCCGGATGACCGCCAGGATATCCATGTGCTCGGCCCCCATTTTTTCGTACATGGGTCTGAAGAAACGGTTGTAGCGATAGATCGGCGCGTGTTTGAGCTCGGGCGGGTCGTTGACCACCATCGATGCGTGCGGCGCCAGCGCGCGGGCATAGGCGGATGTCCCCGTCTTGGGCACGGCCAGCATGACAAGCCGTTGTTTCCAGAAAACGAGCATCGCTGACTCCATCTTGCGTCAACACATCTTTAACCCTCCTGCGGCAAGCTGCGAAAGGAAAGATTTGACTTGAACTGTTCACGTTTTGGTCCCATTAAGGTTGGTGAACAAGAGGTGAACAAACCTATTGATTGCCGTGACCATCGGCATGTGGAATAAGGACCCGAACCAAATGGCAACGGCAGATCTCCTTTCTATGAGCAACAAGCGCGACGCGGACAAGCAAAAGGCGCTCGACAGCGCCTTGGCCCAGATCGAACGGCAGTTCGGCAAGGGCTCGATCATGAAACTGGGCGGTGAGAACGCGCTCAAGGATATCGAGTCGACCTCGACTGGCTCTCTGGGCCTCGATATCGCGCTGGGGATCGGCGGTCTGCCCAAGGGGCGGATCATCGAGATCTACGGGCCCGAATCCTCCGGCAAGACCACCCTGACCCTGCATGTGGTTGCGGAGGAACAGAAAAAGGGCGGTGTCTGCGCATTTGTCGATGCCGAACACGCGCTCGACCCGAGCTATGCCAAGAAGCTGGGTGTCAATCTTGACGAACTGCTGATCTCGCAGCCCGACACGGGCGAGCAGGCGCTTGAGATCACCGACACACTGGTGCGGTCCGGCGCGGTCAACCTCGTCGTGGTCGACTCGGTTGCGGCGCTGACGCCAAAATCCGAGCTTGAAGGCGATATGGGCGACAGCAGCGTCGGCGTGCATGCCCGCCTGATGAGCCAGGCCATGCGCAAGCTGACGGCGTCGATCAGCCGGTCCAATTGCATGGTGATCTTCATCAACCAGATCCGCATGAAGATCGGCGTGATGTTCGGCTCGCCCGAAACCACCACCGGCGGCAACGCGCTGAAATTCTACTCCTCCGTCCGTCTCGACATCCGTCGCATCGGCGCGATCAAGGACAAGGACGAAGTCGTGGGCAATCAGACCCGCGTCAAGGTCGTCAAGAACAAGGTGGCGCCGCCCTTCAAGCAGGTTGAATTCGACATCATGTATGGCGAAGGCATCTCGAAGATGGGCGAGCTGCTGGACCTTGGTGTGAAGGCTGGTGTCGTGGACAAGTCCGGCGCGTGGTTCAGCTATGGCGACGAGCGGATCGGGCAGGGGCGTGAGAACGCCAAGAATTACCTGCGCGAGAACACCCGCGTCGCGCTGGAGATCGAGGACAAGATCCGTGCGGCGCACGGTTTGGACTTTCACATGCCGGAAGACGATCCGGATATGGTCGACGACGAGGATTGATCGTCGCATGAGTTTCGGCGCGCTTTGCGCGTCGACCGGGGAGGGGGGCGTTGCCCCCCTCTTGGCCTTCGGCCAATTCACCCCCCAAGGTATTTTTGGACCAAAGAAGAGTTGGCGGGCAGCTGTGCCCCGCACCCTTATGGACAGTGCGTCTGCGGAGCGATACATGAAGCGCAAACCCAAGACTTGAGGGGCGCGTCATGGCCAGCCTGAACGACATTCGTTCCACCTTTCTGAACTACTTCGAAAAGCAGGGACACCAGATCGTGGCGTCCAGCCCGCTTGTCCCGCGCAATGACCCGACGCTGATGTTCGTCAACTCGGGCATGGTGCAGTTCAAGAACTGCTTTACCGGCGTCGAGAAGCGCGACTATGTCCGCGCGACCACCGCGCAGAAATGCGTGCGGGCGGGGGGCAAGCACAACGATCTGGACAATGTGGGTTATACTGCGCGGCACCACACGTTCTTCGAGATGCTGGGCAACTTTTCGTTCGGCGACTATTTCAAGACCGAGGCGATCCCCTTTGCCTGGGAAGTGGTGACGAAAGAATTCGGCATCGACCCCTCGCGGCTGCTGACCACCGTCTATCATACCGATGACGAGGCCTTCGAGATCTGGAAGAAGGTCGGTGTGCCCGAGGATCGGATCATCCGCATCGCGACCTCCGACAATTTCTGGCAGATGGGGCCGACCGGGCCTTGTGGCCCCTGCACCGAGATTTTCTACGATCACGGCGACCACATCTGGGGTGGCCCTCCGGGAAGCCCCGAGGAAGACGGCGATCGCTTCATCGAGATTTGGAACGTTGTTTTCATGCAGAACGAGCAGTTCGAGGACGGCTCGATGAAGGCGCTGGACATGCAGTCGATCGATACCGGCATGGGGCTGGAGCGGATCGGCGCCCTATTGCAGGGCAAGCATGACAACTACGACACCGACCTGATGCGCTCGCTGATCGAGGCCTCGGCCCATGCGACCAGCGTCGACCCGGACGGGCCGGGCAAGATGCATCATCGCGTGATCGCCGACCACCTGCGCTCGACGTCCTTCCTGATTGCCGATGGTGTGATGCCGTCGAACGATGGTCGCGGCTACGTGCTGCGCCGGATCATGCGCCGTGCCATGCGCCACGCGCATCTGCTGGGCGCGACCGATCCCCTGATGCACAAGCTGGTGCCCGCTTTGGTGCGCCAGATGGGTGGCGCCTATCCGGAATTGCAGCGCGGTCAGGCGCTGATCGAAGAGACCTTGATGCTGGAAGAAACCCGCTTCAAGCAGACCTTGGATCGCGGGCTGAAACTGCTGGATGACGAATTGGCGGGCCTGCCCGAGGATGCGGCGCTGCCCGGTGAGGCGGCGTTCAAGCTGTATGACACCTACGGCTTCCCTCTGGACCTGACGCAGGACGCGCTGCGCGAAAAGGGCCGGTCCGTGGACACCGACGGGTTTGATGCCGCCATGGCCGAGCAGAAGGCCAAGGCCCGTGCCGCATGGCAGGGCTCGGGCGAGGCGGCCGATTCCGCCGTCTGGTTCGAACTGGCCGAAAAGCACGGCGCGACCGACTTCCTTGGTTACGACACCGAAACCGCCGAGGGGCAGGTGCTGGCGCTGGTGCGCGACGGGGCCGAGGTTGCGGAACTGAAGGCGGGCGAGACCGGTGTGGTCGTGTTGAACCAGACGCCGTTCTACGGCGAAAGCGGCGGTCAGGTCGGCGACACCGGCTGGCTGCGCCGTCTGGAGAACGAGGATGAGGGGGCCGACGTCACCGACACCCAGAAGATGGGCGGGGGCAAGATCTTTGCCCATGCGGTGAGCGTGACCAATGGCACGATCAAGAAGGGCGACGCGCTGGGGCTGGAGGTCGATCACAAGCGGCGTTCGGCCATTCGTGCCAATCACTCGGCCACCCACCTGCTGCACGAGGCGCTGCGCGGCGCGCTTGGCGACCACGTGGCGCAGCGCGGCTCGCTGAATGCGCCGGATCGCCTGCGGTTCGACTTCAGCCATGGCAAGGCGCTGTCGGCGGAGGAGTTGCAGCGCGTCGAGGACGAGGTGAACACCTATGTCCGCCAGAACACGCCTGTTTCGACCCGGATCATGACGCCCGACGACGCCCGTGCCATCGGCGCTCAGGCGCTGTTCGGCGAGAAATACGGCGACGAGGTGCGCGTGGTGTCGATGGGCCGTCAGACCGGCTCGGGTAAGGGCAACGACGGCCAGACCTATTCGATCGAATTGTGTGGCGGTACGCATGTGGCGGCGACCGGAGATATCGGCGCGTTTGTCCTGCTGGGCGACAGTGCCTCCAGCGCCGGGGTGCGTCGGATAGAGGCGCTGACCGGACCGGGGGCCGAGGCCTATCTGAGGGCGCAGCGCGCGGTCGTGGCGACCCTTGCATCCGAGCTGAAAACCACGCCGGATCAGATGGTTGAGCGCATCAAATCCGAATTGACCAAGGTCAAGGACCTGACCAACGAGGTCGCGACCCTGCGTCGCCAGCTGGCCATGGCTGGGGGCGCGCAGGATGCCACGGGCGGTGAGACGCGCGAGATCGACGGTGTGAAATTCGTGGCGCAGGTGTTGAAGGGCGTGACCGGAAAGGACCTGCCGCCGCTGATCGACGAGCACAAGGCGCGCATCGGCTCGGGCGCGGTGCTGCTGATCGCCGATGGTGACAAGGTTGCCGTGGCCGCCGGTGTCACCGATGATCTGACGGGCCGCGTCAGCGCCGTGGATCTGGTCAAGGCCGCCGTGGCAGAGATGGGGGGCAAGGGCGGCGGTGGCCGTCCCGACATGGCGCAAGGCGGGGCGAAGGATGCCTCCGCTGCCGATGCCGCCATCAAGGCCGCAGAAGCCGTGATCGCCGGCTAAGACCGAGGTCCCGGGTCAGGCCCGGGACAGCGTCACACCATAAGGAAAGGTATCGCCATGCCCGCTCTCTGGATCGCTCATGTCACCGTCACCGATGAAGAAGCCTATGGCAAATATGCCAAGCTTGCCGGGCCGGCCATCGCCGCACATGGCGGCAGTTTCATCGCGCGCGGGGGACGTTACGTGCAACTCGAAGGCAAGGACCGGCCTAGAAACGTCGTGGCGCGCTTTCCCTCGGTGGAGGCGGCTGTCGACTGCTACCACTCCGACGCCTACCAAGAGGCGCTCAGCCATGCGCGCGGCGCGTCCGAACGTGAGCTGCTGGTGGTCGAGACGTCCGAGTGAGGACATTGGCCGATCTGAGGCGCACTTTCCCGCATGCCGGGAAAGTGGAATGGATCGGCCTGCGCTCTGCACGCAAGGAGCGAATGACCGTGGTGGCAGAGGCACAGGTCACGCCTGACGGGTTGCTGGGCGATCACGGGCGGCTTGGCAAACGCGCCGTCACCTTGATACAGGCAGAGCATCTTCCGGTGATTGCGGCCTTGGCCGGGCGGGAGGTGTCGGCGGCAGATTTGCGGCGCAATATCGTGGTGAGCGGGCTCAATCTGACCGCTGCACGCGAATTTGGTTTGCGCATCGGCGATGTTGAACTGTCCTTGACTGTGCCCTGCGCGCCCTGTTCGCGCATGGAAACGGTGTTGGGGGCAGGTGGGTACAATGCCATGCGCGGTCATGGCGGGTGGTGTGCCGAGGTCCTCAGTGGCGGTGTTTTGCCGACCGGGGCGGAAGTTACAGTTCTTCTTTGAAGTGTTCGGCGTAATTTCGCCGCGGGTTTTTCCAAGATCGGCAGGCGCTCGCTTGCCGCTGCAAAGCGGCTTCGGAAAGCGACTGATTCGTGTCATTTTGGGGCTGGCAGGTGCCCGAAGAGGCATAATTTTTTCGATACCAAGAATTGTTTCCGAATTGGAAATATCCACAACCCCTAGTTCGGGGCAAAAGCATTTGGAAACTATGGCAGGACAGGCACAGATTCCCGGTTTTTGGACCAAATTCGGGGTCAAAGGACGATTTTGCCGGTCTAGGTCAGGAATTCCTGTCGCGCCCCCGCGAAAATCTTGGCTAAGCTTCTCTCACCTTCAATTTTTCTTGGGAGAAAGATCATGAAAAAAGTTCTTGCTGGCGCCATCCTTGCCGCGTCGACCCTGGCCGCTCCGGCCTTTGCCTGGGAAGGCAAAGTCGTCGCGTGCTACGACAAAGTCTGGGTTCCGGCCACCTATTCCTACTCCAAGGAGCTGATCATGGCGTCCCACACCGAGTGGGAGTGGCAGGACGGCCAGATGGTGAAGGTGTGGTACCCCGCCGTCTACAAAGAGAGCAAGCACATGAAATCGCCGGGCCACTACATCGCCCGCAAGGCGGCCTGCAAGTAATTTGCATTTTTTCATCTAAGGAGAGGCGCGGGGACTGCCACCCCGCGCCTCTTCGCTTTTCTGGGCACTGGATACGCGCCCGAGACCCGCGCCCAAAGAAAAACGCCCCGTGTCTTGCGACCGGGGCGTTTTCGTTGACCTGTCAGGCGTTTACGGCTGACGCGACATGCGCTTGCGCTCATGCGGATCGAGATACCGCTTGCGCAGACGGATCGCGTTCGGCGTGACCTCGACCAGTTCGTCGTCGTTGATATAGGCGATGGCCTCTTCCAGCGACAGCGTGATCGGCGTGGTCAGGCGCACGGCCTCGTCCGTGCCCGAGGCGCGGACGTTGGTCAGCTTCTTGCCCTTGAGCGGGTTCACTTCGAGATCGTTGTCGCGCGAATGCTCGCCGATGATCATGCCCTGATAGACGGGCGCCTGTGCGCCGATCATCATCTTGCCGCGATCTTCGAGGTTCCACAGCGCATAGGCCACGGCCTCGCCGTTTTCCATCGAGATCAGCACGCCCTGACGACGGCCCGGGATCGGACCCTTGTGCGGGGTCCAGCCATGGAAGACGCGGTTCAGCACGCCGGTGCCGCGCGTGTCGGTCAGGAACTCGCCGTGATAGCCGATCAGACCGCGCGAGGGCACATGGGCGATGATCCGGGTCTTGCCCGCGCCCGAGGGACGCATCTCGACCAGTTCACCCTTGCGATGGCCGGTGATCTTTTCGATCACGGCACCCGAGTATTCGTCATCGACGTCGATGGTGGCCTCTTCGACGGGCTCGTTCATCACGCCGTCGATCTCTTTCATGATGACCTGCGGGCGCGAGATCGACAGTTCAAAGCCCTCGCGGCGCATGTTTTCGATCAGGACGCCCATCTGAAGTTCGCCACGGCCCGACACCTCGAAGGCCTCGCCGCCGGGGGTGTCCTTGATGCGGATCGCGACGTTGGTTTCGGCCTCTTTATACAGGCGGTCCCGGATCACGCGCGATTGCACCTTCTTGCCGTCACGGCCCGCCAGCGGGCTGTCGTTGATGCCGAAGGTGACGGTGATGGTCGGCGGGTCGATCGGCTGGGCTGCCAGCGGCGTGTCCACGGCCAGCGCGCAGATCGTGTCGGCGACGGTCGTTTTGGTCATCCCGGCGATGGAGACGATGTCACCTGCCTCGGCCTCTTCGATGTCCTGCTGTTGCAGACCGCGGAAGGCCTGAATCTTGGTCACGCGGAACTGTTCGATCTTCTGACCGATGCGGCTGATGGACTGCACGGTCTGGCCAACCTTGAGCTTGCCGGATTCGACCCGGCCCGTCAGCATCCGGCCCACGAACGGGTCGGCGCCCAGCGTCACTGCCAGCATGGTGAAGTCGTCATCGCGCTTTTTCACCTGCTTGGGCTGCGGCACGTGGTTGACGATCAACTGGAACAGCGCGTCGAGGTTCTTGCGCGGGCCATCGAGTTCGGCGTCACACCAGCCGGAGCGGCCAGAGGCATAAAGATGCGGGAAGTCCAGCTGGTCCTCGTCGGCGTCGAGGTTCGAGAACAGGTCGAACACTTCGTCCAGCGCGCGGTCGGGTTCCGCGTCGGGCTTGTCGACCTTGTTCAGCACCACGATGGGGCGCAGGCCAAGCGCCAGCGCCTTCGAGGTCACGAACTTGGTCTGCGGCATCGGGCCTTCGGCGGCGTCCACCAGCAGTACCACACCGTCGACCATCGACAGGATGCGTTCCACCTCGGCGCCGAAATCGGCGTGGCCGGGCGTGTCGACGATGTTGATCCGCGTGCCTTTCCATTCGACGCTGGTCGCCTTGGCAAGGATGGTGATCCCGCGCTCGCGTTCCAGATCGTTGCTGTCCATGGCGCGCTCGGCCACGGCCTGGTTGGCGCGGAAGGCGCCGGATTGTTTCAGTAGCTCGTCAACCAGGGTTGTCTTGCCGTGGTCAACGTGGGCGATGATCGCGACATTGCGCAATTCCATGGGTCTCGTCCTTATTTCAGGGGTTGGCAGGCCCCTAGCCGGGTCTGGGTCAAAAGGCCAGAGAAAAACGGGCGATTGGGTGTGGCATGGTCGCACCAGCCCGGGAATGTCTCGGAAAAGGCGGGAACCGGCGGCTGTTCGCCGATCCAACACCGTGCCGGGCAGGGCTTTGAGCCAAGCCCCGCTCATCCGAGCCTCGAGTCCGGAAAACTTCCGCTTATCAAATGCTTGTGAAGTGGAACTTCGCGGCAGAGCCCATAGTTGAGCAGGTATCACGAGGCGCAAAACAAATCAGCGCCAACGGATCAGAGCAGACAGAAAGGACGTGCTCCATGAAACGCATTCTTATTGCGACAGTCGCTTCCCTGACCGCGACCACCGCATTTGCAGGTGGCGCCGACATGCCGCCGCCGGACGCGGTGGTCGTGCAGCCCGCAACACCGGCCCCCGTCAGCTATGGCGGCGACTGGACCGGCTTCTACGGTGGTCTGAGCTATGGCAACCTCGACGCGCAAGCGGGCGGTGCCAGCGACAACGACCAAACTTTTGCCGGCCATATCGGCTATGACTATGACCTCGGCGATTTCGTCGTGGGTGGCGAATACGAATACCAGGATGGCGGCGACGTGAACCTTGCCGGCGTCGATGTCGACAATGTGCAGCGGCTCAAGCTGCGCGGCGGCTATGACTTCGGCCGGACGCTGGTCTATGCAACGGCCGGTGCCGCCCAGATCGACACGTCGATCGGTGATTCCACTGGTGCCGTCGGCGGTGTCGGCGTCGAATACAAGGTCACCGACAACTTCTCTGTCGGGGGCGAGGCGCTTGGCCACAACTTCAACGACATCGGTGGCACCGGGGTCGATGCCCAAGCGCAGACCTTCATGCTGCGCGGCAACTTCCGCTTCTGATCTTGTCCAAGTCGAGATCTACGGCGCGTCCCTTCGGGGGCGCGCTTTTTTCATGTCTAATGCGGCGTGGTGTCCGAAAACAGATTGATGACGAGGATGCCGGCGAGGATCAGTCCGATTCCAATGATGGCAGGCAAATCCAGCCGCTGACCGAAGACGAAAAGGCCGATTGCTGCAATTGTCACTATTCCGAGGCCGGACCACAGCGCGTAGGCGAGCCCGACGGGGAAGTATTTCAGCGCATGTCCCAGCAGGTAGAACGCAGCCGCGTAGGCGATCACGACTACCAGTGACGGCAGCGGGCGGGTAAAGGCCTGACTGGCCTGAAGTGCCGTGGTTCCAATGGTTTCCGCGATGATCGCAAGCGCAAGGATGACATAGGGCATGGCGGGCTCCGGCAGTGCGTGTGTCCAGCTAGTCAGCCCGGTACGGGAATTGCAATCCCCGCAAGACCGCTCGGAAAAGGTATTTCCAATTTTACCGATACTTAACCAGCTGGAAGGACGCCCGCGCCTAAGGTTCGGGATGTCATTCCAACTGGAGGTAAAGATGAAACGCGCACTGATGCTGACGACTTTCCTTGCGACGCTGTCCGGCGCCGCGCAGGCGGCAGAACCCGTCGAGGCCATGCAGGGCTTTCTGACCGAACAT
Source organism: Tropicibacter alexandrii (assembly GCF_003667315.2). Taxonomy (GTDB): domain Bacteria; phylum Pseudomonadota; class Alphaproteobacteria; order Rhodobacterales; family Rhodobacteraceae; genus Tropicibacter; species Tropicibacter alexandrii. The sequence continues at coordinate 15,325 of NZ_RCTZ02000005.1, forward strand.
ATCATGGGCTGGGCGGCCAGCCCCGTGGTGATCGATGCGATCAATGGCCAGAACGTCACGACCCTTGGCTATGACGCCGCCCGGATCGACGAACTCGATCAGGCTTGGCGCGCGGAGGTGGGCACCAGTGCCACGCCGACGATCGACCCTGTCCTGTTCAACGCGGCCTCCGATTACCTGCGGGCGCAGGTCGAGGCGATGGGCGGTGCGGTGACCGAGATCTTCATCATGGATGGGGTGGGCCTGAACGTCGCCGCCTCCGACGCGACCTCCGATTACTGGCAGGGCGACGAGGACAAGTGGCAACAGACCTATGCCGTCGGCGCCGGGGCGCATCACTTCTCGGAAATCGAGTTCGATGAATCGAGCCAGACCTATCAGGCCCAGATCTCGGTGACGATCACCGATCCCGCCACGGGGGCACCGATTGGCGCGATGACCGTGGGGGTCGATGCTGAACTGTTGATGTGACCACGGCAGGCGCAACGCAGTCTTTTGTTTTGGGGGATACAATGAGCAAATCGAACAGAACACGTGTTTGGGGCATGGCCCTGCACTCGGTTTTTCTGCGTTGCGCCGGCATCATGGCGGTGACGACGGTGGTCGTCGCCGGCACCATGGCCTACCAGTCCGCACGCCTGACAGAGGGTCTGGCCAAACACGGGGTGATCGAGCAACTTGACAAGGCGTCCTTGTCCACTGCCGAGGCACTGGTCAAGCCGATCCGTTTCAAGTCACTCCCGAAAGTGCAGGAGACCATCGACAACAGTCTCGCGCTTGCGGGCGATCTTGGCAGAGGGGGCTTGGTCCTCGATCTCGAGGGCAATGTGCTGGCCGAAAGTGGCGTCGCCGATGACCCCGACCTGTCCGGAGAACTGGCCGCGCTTGCCGCCGCCGCCCTTGCGGATGCTGCCGTGGTGTCGGGCGAGTCCGGTTTGATGCGGGCCGAGCCGATCTATGCCGAACCCGGCGGTGATGTGATCGGTGCGATGGCGATGGCGTTCTCCGCCGATGTGCAACTGGCCGCGGTGCGCAGCCAGAACCTCGAAATCCTGATGATCGCGGTTGGTCTGTTCGTCGTCCTGTCGCTGCTGTCCACGTTGCTGCTGCGCCGGACGCTGGGGCGACCCCTGAACCAGATGACCGGCGCAATCGCCACGGTCGCCAAGGGCGATTATGATCTCGAACTGGCAATGACCGCGCGCCGCGATGAATTCGGTTCGATGGCGCAGAACCTTCAGGATCTGACGACGACGCTGAAGGCAAATCGCGATGCCGACGCGCAACGGGCCAGCCAGATGGAGGAACAGACGCGCGTGGTCGAGGAACTGTCGCAGGCCCTTGACCGGCTGGCGGAGGGGGTTCTGGCGCAGGAAATCACCCAAACGTTCCCCTCCGAATACGAGGCGCTGCGAAACAACTTCAACCGCGCCGTCGCCTCCCTTCGGACCGCGATCCTGAAGGTCCGGCAGAGCGCAACGAACATCACCGGCTCTGCCGAGGAAATCTCGCGCGCATCCGATGATCTGTCGCAGCGCACCGAAACGCAGGCGGCGACGCTGGAACAATCTGCCGCCGCGCTCGAGGAATTGCTCAACAGCGTCAATGCTGCCGCCCAGAATGCCGGCAATGCCGATGCAACGGTGCGCAACGCCCGCGAAATCGCGACCCGCAACGGCGAGATCATGCGCGAGGCGATCTCGGCCATGGGCGAGATCGAAAAAAGTTCGGACCAGATTTCGGAAATCATCACCGTGATCGACGACATCGCCTTCCAGACGAACCTTCTGGCTTTGAATGCGGGGGTCGAGGCGGCGCGCGCCGGCGAGTCCGGCAAGGGCTTTGCCGTGGTAGCCTCCGAGGTGCGGGGGCTTGCCCAGCGATCGGCAGAGGCGGCGCAACAGATCAAGGACCTGATCATCGGATCGACCGAACAGGTTCAGAGCGGCGTCGAACTGGTGGAGCGTGCAGGCAATGCGCTGCAGGAAATGGTGACCAAGGTCGCCGAAATCTCGGACATGGTCGCAGAGATCGCGCAGGGGGCCGGGGAACAGGCACGCGGTCTGGACGAGATCAATGTCGGCGTGGCCAATCTGGACCGCGTGACCCAGCAGAACGCGGCCATGGTCGAAGAGGCAACCGCCGCCGCGCATATGCTCAAGAGCGATGCGGGCGGGCTGGCCGATCAGGTCGCGGTCTTCATCACCGATGCGTCGGGCGCGCCGGACATGGCCCCGGCGCCCGCTTCGGCGGCCCGGTCGGTACGGGCGGGCTGATCCTGCGTCGTGGCGTGCAGCGTGGTCCGGACGCTATCGACCAGTGACTTGCGCAGCCATGCATGCATCGGCGCGTGATGTGTGCGCGTGGTCCAGACCAGCGATATCCGGAAGGGAGCTGGAAACGGGCAGGGCAGGTGGACCATCTGTCCTGTCAGCTGCGCCGCCAGCCGCGCGGGAATGGTCGATATCAGGTCGGTCCCCGCCAGCAGCTGGTCGATCCCGGCGGGGCTTGGCACGTCGATGATGGTGTTCAAGGCGTGACCCTCCGCTTCGAGGTCGCGCATGTATCCCGATCGCCAATCGGCACCGTAGCTGACGGTCACGTGCCGCGCCGCAAGGTAGTCTGCGGCCGTGAGCGGGGCTGGGGCCAAGGGGTTTGCCGCATCCATGACGCAGACATACCGGTCATCGACCAGTGTGCGGCAGAAATAGTCGCTGGCTTCCGGAACGATCGGGCCCATCAGCAGGTCCGCTTCGCCGGATTTCAGCAGGTCGGGTCCCAAATGGGTCGCCTGCACGAGGCGCAGCCGCAATCCCGGCGCCTCGCGTTGCAGGTTGCGCAGGATGGTCGGCAGCCAGAGCAGACGCTCATAGTAGTTGCACGCGACGGTCACGGTGCCTTCGGCCTCGCTGGGGCAGAAAACGGCAGGCGCCGCCATGCGGTCGAATTGCGCCAGTAGATCGATCGCCTGCACCACCAGCCCGTCGCAACGTTCGGTTGGAATGACACGTCCGCCTTGGCGGAAAAACAGCGGGTCGCCAAAGAACCGCCGCAGCTTTTCGATCGTGTAGCTGACGGCGGATTGGTTCACGTCCAATTGCGCGGCCGCGCTGGTGAAGGAGCGCAACTGGTGGACCAAGACCAGAACGCGCAGCGCGGCGAGATCCATGTTCGATGACGGCTCGGCCAAGGGTAGCTCCATTCGAAAATTCGATAGTCTGCATCAGCATTATCCAATTGTTGCATGATTGGCGGCCCCTTATCCAGTGTCCCAAAGGGAGGAGCACCGAGATGGCCATGGCACCGGTCCGCGAGGACGTCACCGTTCACCAGATGATCGACAACCCCTATCCGGTCTACCGGCAGATGCGGGCAGAGACCCCGGTCGTGCAGGTGCCCTCGGTCAAGCGCACGCTGTTGACCAAGGCCGCCGACTGTCGCCATGTGAAGGACCATCCGGAACTGTTCAGCTCGAACGATCCGTCGACCCCGATGGAGAAGGCTTTCGAGGCGCATACCCTGATGCGCAAGGACGGCGCGGAACACCTCGCGGAACGCAATGCGATGATGCCGACCTTCAGCCCGCGCAACCTCAAGACCATCTGGGGCCCGATGTACGAGCGGCTCGCCGAGGAATATCTGGATCGGCTGCCCAAGACCGAGGTGATCGATCTGTTCCCGATGTTGGCGGGGCCCCTGGCCGCGCGCATCCTTGCCGAAACGATGGGCATGCCGGACGCCTCGGACGAGGAGATGCAGCATTGGTCGCAGGCTTTGATCGACGGGGCGGGCAATTTCGGCTGGTTCGACGAGCCGTTCGAACGTGTGGCCAAGGCCAATGTGGCGATGAATGCCAATATCGCGGCCAATGAAAAACGTCTGCGGGATGCGCCCGACCAGTCGGCCCTGTCGGTCATGATTCACGCCGAAAACCCGATCCCGCGAAGCCAGATCGTTGCCAATATCAAGATCGCCATCGGTGGCGGGATCAACGAACCGCGCGACGCGGCCTTGACCATCCTTTACGGCCTGCTCAGCAACCCCGGCCAACTTGAAGAGATCAAGGCCAGCGGCAATTGGCAGGCGGCCTTCGAGGAGGGCGTGCGCTGGGTTGCGCCGATTCAGGTCTCCAGCCGTCTGGTGCTGGAGGACACGGAAATCCGGGGCTGCGACATCCCCAAGGGCACGGTGCTGATGACCTGTCAGGCCAGTGCCAACCACGACGAAGAGGTGTTCGAAGACGGGCACCTCTACAATGCTTTGCGCAAGCCCGCGCCGCATCAGAGCTTTGGGTCAGGGCCGCATCACTGCATGGGCACCCATATGGCGCGAATGATGGTCGGGCGGACGCTGATCCCGATGATCTTCGACAAGTTTCCGAACATGCGTCTGGTCGAGCCGGAAAGCGTGGTCTGGAAGGGGTTCGGATTTCGCGGACCGCTCAATCTTCCGGTGCGTCTGACCTGAGCGCGGGCACGGGGCCATAGGCGCGCGGCTCTCCGATGAACTGCGCCCCCGGCGCTGGCAGGTTGACCGGGCCGCCCGGTGTCTCCAGCGTGATCCTGCGCAGATGCGGATGGGCCGCCAGTCCGGCCATGTCATTGACCGAGGCCAGCGCGATCCCGGCTTCGGTCAGGATCGAGATGGCGTCGGCGGCATCAAGACGGGCGAAGGCCTCTGCAACGATCCGGTCGGTCAGGTCGCGGTTCTCGACGCGGGCCAGATTGGTGGCGAGGCGCGGATCGGTGCCCATCCCGGCATCGCCGATGAACTGCGAACACAGCGCCCGCCACTCCCGATCCGACTGGATCGAGATCAGGATCGGCGCGCCGCTCTTCGGCTGGAATACGCCATAGGGCGCAATCGAGGGATGGGCGAGGCCGACGCGTTTCGGGCTCTTGCCGCCCTCGTGGTTCAACAGGGGCACGGTCAGCCATTCGGCCATGACGTCGAACATCGACACGGTGATATCCGCGCCCTCGCCGGTGATGCCGCGCCGGATCATCGCTTCGAGGATTGCGGCATGCGCCGTCGCCCCCGTGGCGATGTCCACGACCGATACGCCCACGCGCGACGGTTCGGATGGGCCGCCGGTGATCGAGCACAACCCGGATTCCGCCTGTATCAACAGGTCATAGGCCTTGCGGTCGGCCAAGGGGCCGTCGTCGCCATAGCCGGAGATGGAGCAGGTGATCAGCCGAGGATGCCGCGCGCGCAGATCGGCCGGGCCAAAGCCGAGGCGCGCCAATGCGCCCGGCTTCAGGTTCTGGATCAGCACATCGGCGCCCGCGATCAGCTCGGTCAGGGCGGCCTTGCCCGCATCCGAGCCCAGATCGAGGCAGACACTTTCCTTGCCGCGGTTCAGCCAGACGAAATAGCTCGATTGTCCGGCGGCCACGTCATCGTAGCCGCGCGCGAAATCGCCCTCGGGCCGTTCGACCTTGATGACCCGCGCGCCCGCGTCCGCCAACCGGGCCGAGGCAAAAGGGGCGGCCACGGCCTGTTCGACCGCCACGACGGTCACACCGTCGAGTGCGCGCATCAGAACGACCTCGGCAGGCCAAGCACGTGTTCGGCCACGTAAGACAGGATCAGGTTGGTCGAGATCGGCGCAACTTGATACAGCCGCGTCTCGCGGAACTTGCGTTCGACGTCGTATTCGCAGGCGAAACCGAACCCGCCATGGAATTGCAGGCAGGCATTCGCCGCTTCCCATGACGCCTTGGCCGCCAGCATCTTGGCCATGTTCGCCTCGGCCCCGCAGGGCTTGCCCGCATCGTAGAGCGCGCAGGCCTGATAGCGCATCAGGTCGGCGGCGCGCACCTCGATATAGGCCTCGGCGATCGGGAATTGCACGCCTTGGTTCTGGCCGATGGGGCGGCCGAACACCTCGCGCTGGCTGACATACTCGGTCACCTTGTCGGTGAACCAGTAGCCGTCCCCGATGCATTCGGCGGCGATCAGCGCGCGCTCGGCGTTGAGCCCGGTGAGGATGTATTTGAAGCCCTGACCCTCTTCGCCGATCAGGTTCTCCGCCGGGATTTCCAGATTGTCGAAGAACAGTTCGTTGGTCTCGTGGTTGACCATGTTGGCGATGGGCTTGACGCTCATGCCGGATTGCATCGCCTGCTTGATGTCGACCAGAAAGATCGACAGGCCCTGCGATTTCTTCTTCACCTCCGACAAGGGGGTCGTGCGCGCCAAGAGGATCATCAGGTCGGAATGTTGCACCCGGCTGATCCAGACCTTCTGCCCGTTGATGACGTAGCGGTCGCCTTTCTTGACTGCGGTCGTCTTCAACTGGGTCGTGTCCGTGCCCGTCGTCGGCTCTGTCACGCCCATCGATTGCAGGCGCAACTCGCCGCTGGCGAGTTTCGGCAGGATCTCGGCCTTCTGCCGGTCTGAGCCGTGGCGAACCAGCGTGTTCATGTTGTACATCTGGCCGTGACACGCGCCAGAATTGCCACCGGCGCGGTTGATCTCTTCCATGATGACGCTGGCCTCCAGCAGGCCAAGGCCCGACCCGCCGAATTCCTCGGGGATGAGCGCGGCCATCCATCCCTCGCGGGTCAGCGCATCGACGAATGCCTCGGGATAGCCGCGCGCCTCGTCGACCTTGCGGTGATATTCGGGCGGAAACTGGGCGCAGAGGGCACGTACACCGTCGCGGATATCCGTGTAGGGATCGTCGATCATCATCATCTCGGATGGCCTTCCTTGAAACCGTTTCCCTGAGGTAGCCAAAGCCGTGACGAGACGCAATCAGCCGAGCACATTGCGGAGGCAGCGACCGAACAGGCGCACGCCGTCGGGGATCAGCGCATCGGGAAAGTCGTAGTCGGGATTGTGCAGGGCGGGCGTGGTTTCGCCCGCGCCAAGCAGCACCATGGCGGATTTCGAACAACTGCCGAAGCGCCCGAAATCCTCGGAGGCGCGCATCGGCAACGGCATGTTTGCTTCGGGGAAGGCCTCGTCCTCGATGGCGCGCCGAAAGATGTCGACCGCCTCGGGGTGGTTTTCGCAATGCGCAAAGATGTCATGATATCCGATGGTGACGGACAGGTTGTCCGGACGCGCCGCATCTGTGATCTCGCTCTCCGCTGCCTGAACCAGTGCCGCCATGCGGTCGTCGCGTTGTGTGCGCAAGGTCAGCCAAAGTTCGGCCCGTCCGGGGGCAATGCCAAAGGCCGGCTCCCCGATGCGCACATGGGTGATCGTCACCAGAGAGAACTCCGGATCAGAGGGCGTGCCGCCCTTGCCCAAGGCGGTCAGGCGAGTGATCAGCCGCGCGATGGCAGGCGCGGGCGAGACGCCGGTTTCGGGTTGGGACGCATGGGCCGTGCGCCCTTCGAGGATCAGTTTCATCCCGCGAGACGCGCAGTTCATCACCCCGGACGTGATCGCCACATGGCCCAGCGGCAGACCGGGAAAGTTGTGCAACGCGAGGGAGATATCCGGCTGGATCTGGTCGAATTTCGGGTCCGAGATGACTGCGGCGGCGCCGGCGCCGGTTTCCTCTGCGGGTTGGAACAGCACGATGGCACGTCCCGAGGCGGGACGGTTTCGACCCAGATGTTTCGCCAGCCCGAGCACGATGGCCATGTGTCCGTCATGCCCGCACAGATGCGCCTTGCCGGGGGTGGTCGACCTGTAGGGTGCCGTGCCGGTTTCGAAGATCGGCAAACCGTCCAGTTCGCAGCGGATCATGATGCTTGGACCGGGGCGCGCGCCGGCATATATCGCCGCCACGCCGCTGCCGCCCAAGCCGGTGATCAGGCTGTCGGGGCCGGTTTCGGCGAGGGCCTCTGCAACGGTGGCCGCGGTCGCGGCTTCGTCCCCGGACAGGTCTGGCGCACGGTGAAGATCGCGTCGCAAGGCGGTCAAAGCATCGAGGTCCTGCGGGGTCAACGACATGGTCATGCTGCTCTCCGGGATTTGTCTGTCCCGTCTGTAGCATGCGCGATCCGGCTGACCAATGCGCGCGGGGGCTAGAAGAACTCCATGGCGAGCAGTTCGTCCTTGTCAGCCGCGTTCGTGCCCGAGGCGGACTGGTGGGCGGCCCGCTGCGATTGCATGACATAGCGTTCGGACATGTCCTGCATCAGGTCGCTCAGCGCGGCAGGATCGATATCGGGTCCGTTCGAGGCAATATGCGACAGTCGGTCGACAGAGCCGATGATCCCCTCCATCTGCTGTCGGACGATGTCCTGAAACTGGATCGTGGCGAGGGCCGCAAGGATTTCCGTCTGAATCTCGCTTCCGGCCGCGTTCTGACGGCGCAACGTCTCCTGCTCTTTCTCGATCAGTTCCGAGAATTCGCGGGCCAGTGCGGCCAGCTTGCCCCGCGCGTCGTCGAGAACCGCCCGCTGCAGTTCCAGCTTGTCCTCGATATTGTCCTCGGGAGACGCGCCTTCGCCGTTCGTACCGCTTGAGAACCTGTCCAGAACCGTGCGCGCGCTGGAAATCAGCGGTTCCAGCCGGACCGTCAACCCTTGGGTTTCGTTGGCCATCTTGCGGATTTCCCCGGCGATCACCGTGAAACCCGCGCCGTGATCCCCGGCCCGCGCCGCCTCGATCTCGGCATTGATGGCGAGGATGTTGATCGCCTTGGCGATGCTGCCGATATGCTCGACCTCCTTGCGCAGGTTGCTGACCGTCGTGTGCACGGTGCCAAGCGCCTGACGCGACAGGGTCATCACCTCGGTCACCACCTGGCTGGAATCCTGCGCCTGTTGAATGGCGGCGTCGAGATCGCGCCGTTCGGTTTCGTGCCGCGCGGCGAGGTATTCGACGCGTTCGACCCAAGCCAGTGCCTCGGTGCTCTTGGCGTTGAGGTGAACCATGCGGTCTTCGATGGCGGTCAGTCTCTGGACGAAGGACGTGCTGGCCCCCTCGGTGTCGCCGATCACGTTGCGGGCCTGATTGGCCAAAATCTGGCAAATCTGCGGAAGATCCCGGGCCCAGGGGGCAGTGTCCGGCGCAGGGGCGCTGACCGGAACCTGCCAGGTGTCCGTTGGGTCGTCGTCGGCCGCAGTATCGGTTTCGCCGGTGGCGGGCTCAGGCACGCGCGCCGGGGCGAGTTGGCCCAGCGCGTGGTTCAGGCCCACGATCGACAGGGCCAAAGCCGCGCCCAGCCCGGGTATCTGCCCGACCGACAGCAGGAAAAACGCGGCTTCCGTGATCGCCATCAGGATCGACGTTCTGACGATGAATGTCATGGCGTATCTTCCCCTTCAGCCGTTGGGGAGCAGTTTCTTCAGCGCCCCCTGAAGCTGGACCGGGTCGGCGGGCTTTACCAGCCAACCCGTCGCACCGGCCGACTTGGCCTCGTCCCGCCGCTCGCGCTGCGACTCGGTGGTCAGCACCAGCATCGGTGTGAAGCGGTGTTTCGGGCTGCCGCGCAGCGCGCGTATCAAATCGGCGCCATTCTTGCCCGGCATGTTGAAATCGGTGATCATCAGGTTGAAGGAAAGGCCCCCCTGCACCTTCTTGAAAGCGTCTTCTGCGCTGATGGCCGTGGCCACCTGATAGCCGAAGCGTTGCAACATCTGGCTCATGCTCATCAGCACCGTCGAACTGTCATCGACAAGGAGTATCGTGCTCATCTCGTTCCTTCCTACGTGGGGGCGACCGTCAGGGTGCCGGTCAGCAAACCGGTCCAGTCAGAGCGTCCTTCCGTTCCGACGATGCGGGGACGTGTCGCCAAAAGCACCTGCAATATGGCCGTGTGGGCGTGGCCGACAGCGCTTAGATCGACGACGGGATCGTCCTGCGCACAGATCCATGCATACAGGTCCTCGGCTTCGACGATCTCGCAATGGCCGGTCAGGGTTGCGCGGCCGTCCTTCAGGTCCAGCGGCATCGGATCACCTCCGCCAGATTGAGGGCAAGCAGGACCGATCCGTCGCCCAGCAAGGCGGTCCCCGAGAAACATTCGGAATGACGCAAAAGGCCCTCCATGGGTTTGACGATCGCATCCACGCCGGCATGGAACCGATCCACGACCAGCCCAACCTCGTTCCCGTCCACCTCTACGACCATGAGGTTGATATCGCGTTTAGACGTGTCCGGCGGGCAGCCGAAAAGGTCGCGCAGATGCAACAGCGGGATCATCCGCTGGCGCAGCAGAACGGTTTCGTTGTCGCGGTGGCGGTGAATCCGGTCTCGTGGCAGGCGCTGGCTTTCGACGACGGCATCGACCGAAACGCCGTAGTAGCCGCCATCGACCTCGATCATCATCAGGCGCTGGACCGCCATGGACAAGGGCAAGGCGATGCGGACGGTGGTGCCTTGGCCTGCGGTGCTGTTCAGGGAAATCGTGCCGCCGATCCGGCGGACCATGCTGGCGACGACATCCATGCCGACGCCGCGCCCCGACAGGTCCGATATCTGCTCCTTCGTCGACAGGCCGGGTGCCATGACCAACTGCAACGCCGTCGCGTCCGCCATGGCCGACAGGGTGTCGGCATCGACCAACCCCTTTTCCAAGGCCTTCGCCCGGACGCGATCGAGGTCGATCCCCCGCCCGTCGTCGCTGACCTCGATGATGACGCTGTCATCCTGCTGGTAGGCCTTCAGGCGGATTGTGCCCTCGTCAGACTTGCCCGAGGCGCGGCGGTCTGCGACCGTCTCCAGCCCATGATCCACCGCGTTGCGGATCAGGTGAACCATCGGGTCGGCCAGTTCCTCGACCACGGATTTGTCGGCCTCGGTATCCTCGCCCTCGACCACCAGTCGGATGCGTTTGTCCAGCTTGCGCGACAGGTCGCGCACAAGCCGGTTGAACCGCCCGAAAACCGTGCCGACCGGCACCATCCGCACCTTCATCACGGCGGTCTGCAATTCGTCGGCAATGCGGTTGATCACGTCATGCTGGCTCTTGATTTCGCGGGCCAGCGTCTTGCTTGGTACACCTTGTTCGGCGCGGCGGGCGAGGAAGGGCAGGGCGTTCTTGGCAACGATCAACTCGCCCGCGAGGTTCATGAGCATGTCGATCCTGTCGGCATCGACCCGGATGGAGATCGCCTTGCGACTTTCGGTCTTCGGCTCGACCGGGCCCAGATCGGGTTCGAGGTCGGGCTGCGGCTCGTTCGGCGCTGCGGGCTGGGCAAGCTGCGTGCCCAACGCCTCGGCGAGGCCATCGAGGCGCGTTTCGGCCTCTGGGGCCTCGGGGTCGAGCCCGGTCAGGCTGGCGCGGATGTCTTGCAGCGCGCCGGTATCGCAGCGCCGGGCGATGGCGATCAGCATACGGCGGGCGACCGCGATGCGTGCGGGCGCGGTCTGCTCGGCGCCCTGCGCGGCCAGCAGCCGCCGTTGAGAGCCGATCAGGTCACGCGCGAGCGCCAGCGTATCGCCATCGATCTCGGACCGGGCTGTTGCGTCCGTGCTCAGCCGGGTTAGCTGGACCTGATCCTCGACATACAGGAAATGCGCGCGCAGGGCGACTTCGTCTGCGCAGGCCACCGCCGCGAACCCCAGTCGCGCCTCGAACGGATCCATCCGGCCCGGCTCCGGCCAGACCTCCGGCGCGACCGTGCCAACCCATCGCAGACCGGGGGTGTTCATCACCGTCAAAAGCGGGTCATCGCCGGAATAGAAGGCGTTCGCATCGGGCGTATAGTCGATCCGCCAGCATTCGGGTTCCCCGGCGCAGCGCTGCTTGTCCTCGGTGGCCATATCGTCCGGCCAGACGCCGGTGGCAGGGGGCGGGGCCGCGCCCCCCGGCGTGTCGGTGCGCGTATCGCTGTCCTCGGTCAGCGGTTGGCGCAATTTCGCCGCGAGCCGATCCGCGCTGGCATCGGCGCCATCGGCGAGCTCCTGATGCGCTTCGAGTTGGTCCAGCCAGTCCGAAACCTGATCCAGCAGCATCAACAGCATGTCCGCAAGATCCGGGGTGAATGGCACGTCGCCCTCGCGCACCGCGTCCAGCAGGTCCTCGCCCGCATGCACGGCCTTGGTGAAGGGCGCGATCTCGAACAGGCCGGACGCCCCCTTGATCGTGTGTACGGCGCGGAACAGCGCCGCAAGATGGTTTTTGTCCGCAGGCGCGGCCTCCAGCGCGAGCAGCGCCAGCGAGGCCTCCTCCAGCAAGCTGCGGCCTTCGGTCAGAAATTGTTCGAGCAAGGGGTTCATGCGCGTTCCTCCGCCGGAAAGAAGGACAAGAGCGTGGACAGGATGTTCGGTTTGACCGGCTTGACGAGGTAGTGATTGGCCCCGGCCGCAAAGGCCTGTTCGGCGTCATGCACCTGTGCCTCGGTCGAGATCATCACCGCTGGGACGTCGCGCGTATGCGGCATGGTCCGGGCGGCGTCGAGGAATCGATAGCCATCCATCACCGGCATGTTCACGTCGATCAGCATCAGGTCGATGGTGCGATCCAGCGCGCGTTCCAGCGCCTCCATGCCGTTTTCAGCCTCGATCACGGTCCACCCCGCCGCTTCGATCAGGCTGCGATGGTACATCCGGACGGTCGTGGCGTCGTCGACGACAAGCGCCGTGGGTCGGTGGGCGGCGGGTGTTGTCATGACAAGGGCCTCTGGTAGACGATGGCGTCCGTGAACTTGCGGACCGTGTAGAGCGAGGACATTCGGCTCATCGATTCCGAATGACCCAGAAACAGGAATCCACCGGGGTTGAGCGCGTCGAACAAGGTGTCGGCGGCCCGGCGGCGGGACTGATCGTCGAAGTAGATCAACATGTTGCGGCAAAAGATGACGTCATAGCCTTTCAGGGCGCGCGTCTGTTGCGGATCGGACAGGTTCCGCGGGAAGAACCGCACCGCATCGCGGATCTGGTCCGAAATGCGGTAGCGCCGGCCAGCCAGCGGGGTGAAATGCCGCTTGAGCATCGCCGGGGGGACATGCTGGACCGAGCGTTCGCCGAACACCCCGTCCTCGCATTTCCCCAGCGCCACGGTATCGATATCGCAGCCCGACAGCTCGACATCGTGCTGGGCAAGGCCGGGCCATTCCTCGATCAGGTGCAACGCGATGCTATAAGGTTCCTCGCCAGTGGAGCAGGGCAGGGACAAAAGCCGGATCGGTCCCTTTCGGCGGCGTCGATTGTGCACCACCTCGTCCATCACGTCGCTGACCAGAACGCGGAACTGGTGATCCTCGCGAAAGAAATACGTCTCGTTCACGGTCATCTGGTTGACCAGTTCCTGAAACTCGGACTGGCTGGCCTCGAACCGCATATGGACGAAATATTCGCGGAAGGATCGGGCGCCGGTCGCCTCGATCCGGCGCAAGATGCGCTTGTCCACGAAGTAGCGCTTGGAGTCGTCGAACTCGATCCCGGTCTTCTTGTAGAAGTATTCCCGGAACTGCTTGAATTCGTCCAACGTCAAGGCTGTGACGGCCATGGTCATCCGGCGGACCCCGCTGCGATGTTCTCGATCCGGGCGATGACGGTGTCGGCGGCGAACTGGATATAGGGCTCGTCGGCGAAGCGCGTGCTTACCTCGCGCAGCGCCGCCAGATGTTCCGGCCCGCCTATGTCGGTCAGCCGGTCGATGGCGGTGCCGACCACGTTGGTATGGGTTTCGCGCATCAACAGGTCGCGCAACCACAGCGGCGCATCGGGATGCGGCAGCAGCCGCAGGATGTCCACCGCCATGATGCGCACATCCGGGTCCGGGCTTTGCAGCAGCGGCGCCATATGGCCGGCGACCGCCGTCGACATCTTCTGCAGGAGCGTCACCGCCTCGTTGCGCATTTCGGCCGTGTCGCTGGACAGCAGGTCGATGATCCCGGGCACCGTGTCGGCATCGTTCTGCTCGGCCAGCGCATCGAAGAGCGCGGCCCGCACCAGCGGCGACGGTTCGTCCGCGAGCCGGGCCAGCAGCAACGGTGCTGCGCCGTCGATCTCGGCGAGGCCAAGGGCGGCGGCCCGGCGTTTGGACTCGCTGCCGTCGGCCAGCTGTCTTTGCAGGGTGCTTCGGCTCGTCTTGCGGGCGGATTTGGAAGCAGAGGGTTCGGACTGGGGGATCAGCGGCATCAGGCGGTCCTTTTCACGCGCACCCGGGATGTCCAGGCGATGAGTTGCTCGGCGATCTGTCCGCTGGGCAGGATTTCTGTGGCGCCGCCGTATTCGATCAGTTTCATCGGCATGCCGAAGACCGCGGCGCTGTCTTCGGATTCGGCGATGGTCAGGCCGCCTTCGGCATGCAGCCGGGCAAACTCCCGCGCGCCGTCGTCGCCCATGCCGGTCAACTGCACGCCGATCAGCTTGGTCGCGGGCAGTGTCTCAAGCGCCGAGGCGACCATGCGCGAGACGCTCGGATGCCAGCTGTAGGAGTCGTCGATTGCGACCGGGGTCGCGGCCAGCCGCCGGAAGCGCATCGTGACCTCGGCATCGCCACCGCCGGAAATCACGTGCACTTGGCCCGGCAGCAATGGGCAGGGCTTGGTCAATTCCGACACCTGCAGCGCGCAGGTGCTGTTGAGCCGGTCGGCGAAGACGCCGGTAAAGCGCGGCGGCATGTGCTGCGCGATGAGGATCGGCACCGGAAAACTGGCCGGCAAAGCGCCAAGGATGTCGCCCAGAATGGCTGGTCCGCCGGTCGAGACCCCGATCAGCACCAGTTCGGGGCGGGCCTCCGTTTGGGCGGCGGATCTTGCAGGGGCGCGTCGTTCCTTCGGCTCGGGCGGGGCCTGACGCCGTGCGGGCCGCCGCTTGCGCCCGGCGCTGCGGACCTTGGCGCGCAACTCGGCAAAGACCTCGCGGATATTGTGAGAGACGGTGCCGCCCGGTTTGGCGACGAAATCCGTCGCCCCCAGTTCGAGCGCCTCGAAGCTGGCCAGTGCGCCGCGCGTGGTCAGCGAAGAGACCATGATCACCGGCACCCGCTCGATTTCCATCATGTGGGCAAGGCAGGTCAGGCCGTCCATGCGCGGCATGTTGATATCCAGCGTGACGACATCCGGGCGCAGTTGAGCGAACTTGGTCAGCGCATCTTCGCCATCGCGCGCCGTCTTGACCTCGATATCCGGGTCGGTTGCAAAACATTCTGTCAGCAGGGTCCGCATCAGGGCGGAGTCGTCAACGATAAGCAGGCGCATCTAAAGGTCAGGCTATAGCAGGTTCCGGTCGGGTGACGTCGGCGAGGTCGCCGGCGCCGACAAGTGTTTCGGCATGGGTGATCAGCAGCATCCGCCGCCCGGCATCCAGTTTGGCAACCTGCTGGACGAGATGGTCGGCATGGTTCGGCATCCTTGGCGCGGCATCCAGCGCAGCGCCGGGTATGCGCAGCACCTCGGTCACCGAGTCGACGATGAAACCCGTTCGTTTGCCGTCGACAGTGAGGACCAGGATGCGCTGGCGGTCATGGCGGGGCAGGTCGGGGAGCGAGAACATCCGCCGCAATTCCACGACCGGCAGGACCGACCCACGCAGGTTGATGATCCCCTCGACCGTGGCGGGCGCGTTGGGAACGCGCGACAGCTGCTCGGGGACGCGGATGATTTCCTGAACGTCGTGGATGTTGACGCCGTATTCCTGTTGATCCAGCTGATAGACCACCAACTGCATCTCGTCCGTCGCATCGAAGCCCATCTCGGCCTCCTCCTCGGTGTCGGGGTCCATGCCGGTTTCGGCGCGGCTGTCTTGTTCAAGCGCCAAGGCCTCCTGCACGGCAGGCAGGTCGAGCAGGGCCGTGGCGGACAGGATCGAGACAAGCCTCTGGCCGTCGTCCAACTGGCACACCGCCTCGATTTCGTCCCGGTCGCCTCGGCGCAACACGCCGGGCAGCTTGTCCCGTGTCTCTGCCCGGATGCGCAGGACCTCGCGGACCTGGTCCACCACCATGCCGACGCGGCGCGCGGGCGTGGTGCCAAGGGTGATGACCATGACCCGGTTGTGGTCGGCCCGATCGGTATCGGGCAGCCCAAACAGGCGGCGCAGGCTGACGATCGGCAGCAGGCGGTCGCGCAAGGTGATCAGCCCGAGCACGTGGGATTGGCTCTTGGGAACTTGGGCGATCTGTTCGGGAACCCGGACGATCTCGTCGACCTGGCCAATCGGAAAGGCATATTCCTCGCCGTTCAGAAGCAGGCTGACCAGCTGGATCATCTCCTCCTCGGTTTCGACCTCGAGAGGATCGGCGCGTTTTCCGGCCCCCAGACCCGGCCCGGTGACGGAAACTTCGCGATCCGGGAATTGCCTGCGGACGACATCGCGGACATCCAGAAGTTGCAGCATGTCGATGCCCGCGATGCCCTTGGCGACGCCGCGGAGCACGTCGGAGGACAGCGCGCCATCGTCGTCGCGGGCGTCCTCGATGCGCTGTGGATCGACGTTCAGCACCCGGGCCACGCGATCGACGATCAGCCCGACCCGTTGCCCGGCATCGACGACGATCACCCGACTGGCATCATCGGGGGCGCGCGGCGGCAGATCCAGCGCCGTGCGCAGGTCGAGGACCGGAAGCACCTCGCCACGCAGGTTTGCGAGCCCGGTCAGAACCGGCGGCGTCAGGGGCACCGACACGGTCGTCGGTACGCGGATGATCTCTTGCACGGTTTCGATCGGAAAGCCGAAGCATTCCTTGCCAAGATGAAAGCTGACGAACTGACGGATGTCGGCGGCGCCTTCGGTCTCGTCCCGGTCGTCGTCGAACTTGAGGGTTTCGCTCATGGTCATGGTGCCCTCCCGGCAGGCGTTCAGGCGGTCTGCAACTCGTCGGCGACAGCAGCGATATGATCGATGGCACTGGCCAGCTCCTCGGCCCCCTCGTTTTGCTGACGTGCGGCGGCGGAGGCTTCCTCCGTGGCGCTCTGAGCCTCTTCGGCGGCGGCGGCGATCTGTTCCATCCCGGCCTTGGCATTGCTCACGGCGCTGGACACTTCTTCCGATGCGGATTGAATGTCGCGGTTTCCATCCAGCACGGTCTGCATATCCGCCAACACGCTGGCCAACTGGTCGGTGGTGACGCGCGCGCGCTCGACCTCGGTCATCGAGGCATCCGCAATGCCCAGAAGGTCGCCGCGCACGATCCCGATCTGGTCCTGGATGCCCTTGACCATGTCCTTGATCTGCTCGGCATTTTCGGCGGCGTCATTGGCGAGGTTCTGGATGTCGGTCGACACCACGGCGAACCCCTTGCCGTATTCGCCGGCCCGGGCCGCCTCGACGGCGCCGTTGACCGCCAGCATGCTGGTCTGGATCGCGACGTTGGAAATCGCATCGACGATCTTGTCGATCTTGCGGCTGATCAGCTCCAGTTCCTGAATCTCGGTGACCGAGGTGCGCCCGGCCTCCATCGCGAAATTGATGCCTGCGATGATCTCGTCGACGGTCGCGCGGTTCTCGGTGAGCAGGTTGCCGATCATTTCGCCCTTGGTCAGCGCCTCCGCCGAGCGGGCGGTGGCCATCTGCACGTTGCGCTCGATCTGTGCGATCCCGGCAACGCCCTCTTCGACGGCGGCGGCTTGGGTCGCGGCGGTTTCGGAAATCTGGCTGATCGCGGCCATGATCTCGGAGCTGGACCGATTCAGTTCCTGAATGGTCGAAGACAGTTCCTCGGCGGCGGCGGCGACTTCCTCGGCGGATTTGGCGATATCGGTCGAGTTCTTCAGTTCCTCGGACAGCAGGTCGAGATCGTTGGCTGCCCGCTCAGCTTCCTGCAGGGCCTGCGATTGTTGGTCGACGGCCTTGCGCGCCTCTTCGGCACCGGCGGACTGCTCCTCGGCTGCGGCGGCGACCTCTTCTGCGCCCCGCTGCGCCTGAGCGGCGGCGGTGCCCATCTCGATGGCCGCCGAGGCAAGTTCGCTGGCGCCGGTCGAAATGATGATGATGTCCTGACGGATCGTGGCAAGCTGGCTGGTGACCAATTTGCCCTTTTCGACCTCGTCGGCGGCACGGGTGGCGGATTGCTGCACCCCGTCCGAGATGCGCTGCGCCCCGGCCTGGATCTGCTTGATCAGCTCCTCGATGCTGGTGGCGTTCGATTCCGAGGCCTCGGCCAAGGTGCGCACCGTATCGGCCACGACCGCAAACCCCTTGCCATGCTTTCCGGCGCGGGCCGCCTCGATCGCGGCGTTCAGCGCCAGAAGGTTGGTCTGGTCGGCGATGCGGATCACCTGATTGACCGCGTCGATCACGTTGTTGGTCTGGCTTTCCAGCTCGGTCATTAGGGCGACCGATGCGTTTTGCCGGTCAGAGGCGCGGCCGACATTCTCCACCAGCTTGACGATGCCGCTGCTGGTATCCTCGATCAGGACCTGAAGCCGCGCGGTGGTGTCCCGGGACATCTCGGCGGCCTCTTGCTGCAGGGCGACACGCCGGTTGATCTGGGTCATCGCGGCGGCGCTTTCTTCGGCGGCGGAGGCGGCCTGTTCCGCGCCAGAGGCGATCTGCATCATGGATTGCGACAGCTGTTCGGTGGCTGCCGCCGCCTCTGTCACACCGCCACCGAGACGTACGGTGGCCTCGGCGATGCGCTCTGCCGCCTGTTGCTGGCGGGCCAGTGTACGGGCGCGCTGGCGCTTTTGATCGACGGTCACGCTGCCGCGTGTCGGGGTCTTTGCGGTCTCGTCCACGGTGACGGACCCGGTTGCGGTTTTGTGTTTGCTGACCAATGCCATGCGGGCGCCCTTTTTCAATGCCGTTGCGCTGGCGCCACAAGCATTCGCGCGAGGCATGCGGATGGAGCCGTTGCCGTAGGGGTACCGCGTGGAAATGAATTGACGGTTAAACTTGGAACACCACATCGTTCGCAACCTATGCGGTAGCGAGGTGCTGTCGAACGGCGGTGGAAATGACATGAGCTTTGGGCCGCAAAGGGCCGTTTTCCAAAGGCTATCCCAGTTCCATGCTGGCAATCGCCTGAAGCGTCGCGCCCGCGGAAACGGCGGTGCCGCGATACATCCGGGCGGTGGAAAAGACGGGCGAAAACCCGTGGTCGTGCAGGGCGGTCGCCAGATGCGTGTTCGACGCGGGCAGGTCGATCATCACGGGGGATTCGCCCGACAGCGCGGCGGCCTGCCGCGCCAATCGCAGCGCGCGGTCCGCATCCGGGGCCACGATCGGGCCGATCTTGCAGCCGTCGCGGCACTGGCGCACGGTGGCAAAGCCGATCAGCGTGCCGTCGTCCCGCAAGGCCACGGTCTTGCGGGTGGCGGTCTGGCGGACCCATGCGCGCAGGAAGGCCGGACGGGCGATGCCGGTGGCCGCGTGGTCGAGCGCGAAGATGGCGGCGTGATCCTCCGCCTCGATCAGGTCGGCCGGTTGATCCGGGGCGGCAAGGTGGCCCAGATACCGCGCGGATTGACCAGTGCGCACGAACCCGGAGCGGGCATAGTTCGCCTCTTGCGCGGGAACTCCGTCCAGACCGACGGTTCTCGCGCCGGCATGACCCAGCGCGTGACGCCACAGCCCGTAGCCGATGCCCTCTCCGCGAAAGGCGGGCAGGCACAGGTACAGGCCGAGAAACGCAACGCTGTCGGACAGATTCACCACCGAAATGGCCGCAACGGGCTGACCGTCGATTTCGGCGAGGAAGAAGCCCTCGGGATCGGTGGCATGGAACGCCTCCGCATCCTCCAGACCGGGGTTCCACCCCTCGGCGGCGGCCCAATCCAGCATCAGCCGAACCTCGGGCAGGGACGCGGTGCGGAACAGGGGCGTCATCGGTTCAGCGCCTCGCGCAGCGAGGCCGGTGGCTGCGTCACGTTGCGCAGGTCGAGCGAGGCGATGAGATCGAGCAGGTGGCTTTTCATCAACTGCTCTGCCGTCGCGCCGTCGCGTCCTTCAAAGGCGTCCAACAAGGCGTGATGGGCTTGGGTTTCGCACATGGCCGCACGCCTGCGCCAGTAAAGCGCGATGATCAGGGACGATCTCGAAATGAGTTCGGAGATGAAGCCCTCGATCGTGGTCTGGTCGGCGATGCGGGCGATCTCGATGTGGAACTGCCCGGACAGATACAGCGCCCGTCCGTTTTCGCCCGCGTCAAGCGCGGCATGTTCCTGCCGGATGTTTTCGTGCAGCAGCGCAAGCCCGTCATCCGTCATCCGTTCCGCGGCGGACCATGCGGTCCTTGGTTCCAAGAGCGCCCGTGCCTCGAAGACCTCGCGCGCCTCGCGCACCGAGGGTTGCGCGACGAAGGCGCCGCGATTGCGCTTCAACTCGACGAGGTGGCGGTGTGACAGCGCCAGCAGGGCAGCGCGGACGATGGTGCGGCTGATCCCGTAGGCCTCGCCCAACTCATCCTCGCCCAGCTTGGTGCCGGGCGGCAGGCGGTGTTCGTGGATCGCGCGTTCGAGATCGGCCGATACCGTTTCCGCGGACCATACCTTGGTGTTGAGACTGTTCATGCCGACCTGCCACTTCTCTCTCTGTTTCGCATCTTCGCGATTCGGCGTCAGGGGGACAAGTCGCGGAGAGGAAACTTGGTTGCATCGGAAATTGTATACAAAGTTGTGCCCGAATTTGTGCACAGCCAAGCCGCAACCGTTCAAAATTTGGGCACTTCCTGTTTTCGCCGTGGTGCGGATAGGAAATTCCTGCCCTTGGACGAAAAGCCGATCCCATGCTGAGCTCGTCAATTCGATGAGGGTGGCATGCGGACGGGATACGATCTGGAACTGGTTCATGTGACCAAGCGCTATGGCAACACGGTGGCCGTGCGTGATCTGAACCATGTTTTTGCGCCGGGCAGCTATGTCTGCCTGCTGGGGCCGTCGGGCTGTGGCAAATCCTCGACCCTGCGCATGATCGCCGGGCACGAGGACGTGTCGGACGGCTCGATCCTGCTGGATGGCCAAGATGTGTCGACCCTTGCCCCCGCGCAGCGCGGCACGGCGATGATGTTCCAGAACTATGCGCTGTTCCCGCATCTGTCGGTGCGCGACAACGTCGCGTTTTCGCTGCGCATGAAGGGCGTGGACAAGGTCACGCGCCACAAGAAGGCCGATGAGCTGCTGGAACTGGTGGACATGACGCGCCTTGCCGACCGCCTGCCTGCGCAGCTGTCGGGCGGTCAGCAACAGCGCGTGGCGCTGGCCCGCGCGCTGGTCACGCAGCCCAAGGTCCTGCTGCTGGACGAGCCTTTGTCGGCGCTCGACCCGTTCCTGCGCATCCGCATGCGCGCCGAGTTGAAAAAGCTGCAACGGGAACTGGGCATCACCTTCATCCACGTCACCCACGGTCAGGACGAGGCACTGGCCTTGGCCGACGAGATCGTCGTGATGAACAACGCCGTGATCGAGCAGGCCGGTCCCGCGCGCGCGGTCTGGGCGACCCCCGTGACCGAATTCGTCGCGCGTTTCATCGGCGGGCATAACGTGATCGCGCTGGAGGGCGGCAAGGCGACCGTGCGCGCCGATGCGGTGACGCTGGCCGATCAGGGCATGGCCGCCACCGTGACGGCGGTCGAATACCAAGGCGCCTCCGTGGCCGTCACCACCCTGACCGAAGGCGGCGACGAGGTGCTCGCGCTGATGCCCGAGGAGCAATTCTTTACCTCACCGAAATCCCCCGGCGATGCGGTCAAGCTCGCATGGGACGAGGGGCGGCTGCACCGCCTCCGGGCCTGATCGGGCCACCAAACCACCCCATCGAAACCCGTCCAACAGAGAGGACAGAGACTATGGCAAAACCCAAGGTAGGCTACTCCCGCCGTTCGTTCCTGAAGACCAGCGGTGCCGCGATGGCCGCATCCACGCTGCCCGCCCCGATGCTGTGGGCGCAAGAGACCAAGGACATCGTCCTGCGCCAGTTCGGCACCGGCGTGTCGAACCTGAACGACGTGGCCAACAAGGTGAAGGAAGACCTCGGCTTCACGCTGGAAATGACGGCGCTGGATTCCGACAGCGTCACGCAGCGTGCGGCCACCCAGCCGGACAGCTTTGACATCGCCGATATCGAGTACTGGATCTGCAAGAAGGTCTGGCCGACCGGCAACCTGCAAGCGATGGATACCTCGAAGATCGCCAATTACGACAAGATCGTCGGCATCTTTCGCGATGGCAAGCTGACGCCCGAGTCCACGATTGCCCAAGGCACAGCGCCGCACACCGTCGGCTTCGTCGATGGCCCCGGTGGCACCTCCTTTGCCGAGACAGAGACCGGCTGGATGACGCTGATCCCGACGATTTACAATGCCGACACACTGGGCATCCGCCCCGACCTGATCGGTCGCCCCATCGAGTCGTGGACCGAATTGCTGAACCCCGAGTTCAAGGGCAAGGCCTCGATCCTCGACATTTCCTCGATCGGCATCATGGACATGGCCATGGTTTGCGAGGCCATGGGTGAGATCCAGTATGGCGACAAGGGCAACATGACCCGCGAAGAGATCGACAAGACCATGGCGATCTTCACCGAGGCCAAGCAGAACGGTCAGTTCCGCGCCTTCTGGAAGACCTTCGACGAGAGCGTGAACCTGATGGCCTCGGGCGAAGTGGTGATCCAGTCTATGTGGTCGCCCGCCATCACCGCGGTCAAGTCGCGCGGCATCGACTGCGTCTACCAGCCGCTGAAAGAGGGTTATCGCAGCTGGGGCGGCGGCATCGGCCTGTCGTCCTCGCTGTCGGGCATGGAGCTGGATGCAGCCTACGACTACATCAACTGGTATCTGTCCGGCTGGGTCGGTGGCTACCTGATGCGTCAGGGCTATTACTCGGCGGTGCCGGAGACCTCGAAGCAGTTCATGTCGGAAAACGAGTGGGGTTACTGGTTCGAGGGCAAGCCTGCGACCGGCGACATCACCTCGCCCACCGGCGACGTGCTGGCGAAGGCGGGCGATGTGCGCGATGGCGGCTCGTTCCAGGAACGCATGGGTTCGGTCGCCTGCTGGAACGCGGTGATGGACGAGAACCAGTACATGGTCCGCAAGTGGAACGAGTTCATCGCAGCGTAATGGGTTTCGCCGCCTGACGGCGGCGATCCGCGGGGGCTCTGCCCCCGCACCCCCGGGGTATTTCAACCAAGAAGAAACAGGCAGGGGCGCGGAGGTCCGATGGCGGCGAATATCCTGAAGAACCGGCATGTGCTGGGATGGTTGCAGGCGGCACCTCTGGCGCTGGTGCTGGTGGGGTTCCTGCTGGCCCCCATCGTGATGATCGTGATCGTCAGCTTTTGGGGCGCGACCGAGTTTTCGATCTATCCCGCCTTCCTGTGGGACAATTACGAATTCCTGTTCGGCTCGCCCGTGACCTACAAGGTGTTCTGGGCGACCTTCAAATACGCTTTCATCACATGGGCGTTGACCCTGTCCATCGGGTTTACGGTGGCGTATTTTCTGGCCTTCCACGTGCGCAGCCTGACGGTGCAGATCGCGCTGTTCCTGATTTGCACGATCCCGTTCTGGACGTCGAACATCATCCGGATGATCTCTTGGATTCCGTTCCTTGGGCGCAACGGGATTGCCAACCAGACACTGATCTCATGGGGGGTCATCGATGAGCCGCTGGAATGGCTGCTCTATTCCGATTTCTCGGTGATCCTCGCCTTTGTGCACTTGTATACGCTGTTCATGGTGGTGCCCATCTTCAACACCATGATGCGGATCGACAAATCGCTGCTGGAGGCGGCGCGGGACAATGGCGCGAGCGGCTTTCAGACGCTGGTGCATGTGATCGTTCCGCTGACCAAGCCGGGCATCATGATCGGGACGATTTTTGTCGTGACGCTGGTGATGGGCGATTTCATCACCGTGCGGTTCATGAGCGGATCGCAGCGCGCCAATGTGGGCCGGCTGATCTCCAACGACATCGCGCTGCTGCAATACCCAAGCGCCGCCGCGACCGCCGTGGTGCTGCTGTGCACCGTGCTGATCGTGATTGCCATCCTGCTGCGCTTCGTCAACATCCGAAAGGAGCTGTGATCCCATGCCTGCCGCCTTGCGTCCCCCCGTCCCGGGCTTGACCCGGGACCTCCCGGCCCATTTCGAAGAGGAGGCCCCGGGTCAGGCCCGGGGCGCGTGACACCATGGAACGCCGTCCGCGCTCTTTCTACATTCTCGCCGCGTTCTTTGGTCTGTTCGTGCTGTTTCTCTATGGCCCGATCCTGACCATCGGCATCCTGAGTTTCCAAGGCCCGCAGGGGGGCCTGACCTTTCCGATGAACGGCGTGTCCCTGCACTGGTTCCGCGACCTGTTTCAGGAACAGGCGGTGGGCGATATCTGGGGGGCGTTCCGGCGCAGCTTCGGTCTTGGGCTGATGGTCATGGTGACGACGGTGGTTGTCTCGGTCATGGCGGGGCTGGCGTTTCGCAAGCGGTTCACCGGCTCGGCGGTGCTATTCTATGCCGCCATCACATCGCTGGTGATCCCGTCGATCCTTGTCTCGCTAGGGGTCGGGCTGATCTTCAACCAGCTTGGGTTCAAGATTCACTGGGCGACCTCGGGCTTTGGCTCTCAGCTGACATGGACGCTGCCCTTCGGCCTGCTGATCATGTTCGCGGTCTTCAACCGCTTTGACAAAAGCTATGAGGAGGCCGCGCGCGACCAAGGCGCGACCGCCTGGCAGACGATCCGCTTCGTGGTGCTGCCGATCATCGCGCCATCGCTGATCGGGGTGGCCCTGTTCGGCTTCACGCTCAGCTACGACGAATTTGCCCGGACGCTGCTGACGGCGGGCAGCTACAACACCCTGCCGCTGGAGATCTTCGGCATGACGACCAATGTCACGACGCCGGTGATCTACGCGCTGGGGACGCTGACCACGCTGTTTTCCTTTGGCATCATTGCGGTGTTTATCCTGACGGCGGTCATCCTCAACAGGCGCCGGGCGCGGCTGGGGTCGGATGCGGGGCAGGGGGTATGAAGCTCACCTACATCAACCCCAACGCCACGGTCAGCATGACCGATGGGATCGTTGCCGTGGCGCAGGCAGCCTTGCCCGAGGCAGAGGTGACAGGCCTGACCAATCAGGACGGACCACCGGCGATACAGGGCGCCGAGGACGGCGCGGCGGCGGTGCCCGGCCTGTTGAAACGTCTGGCCGATGCACGGGATGCCGATGCCATCGTGATCGCCTGTTTCGACGATACCGGGCTGGCTGAAGCGCAGGCCCAAGCGCATTGCCCGGTCTTGGGGATCGGGCAGGCGTCCTACCTGATGGCGGCGCTTCTCGGGCTGCGGTTTTCCGTGGTGACGTCGATGGCCGTGTCGATCCCGGTGATCGAGGAGAACATCGTCAATGCAGGTTGGGACGGCGCGCGGGCCTCTGTCCGGGCCAGCGGCCTGCCGGTGCTGGTCATCGACGAGGGCGCGCCCGAAACCATTGCGCGCATTGCACAGGAGGTCGAACTGGCCCGCGTGCAGGATGGGGCCGCCTGCGCCGTTCTGGGCTGCGCGGGCATGGGGCCACTGCGCGCGCAATTGCAGGCGCAATGCCAGATCCCGCTGATCGACGGCGTCGCGGCCTCGGCGCATCTGGCCAAGGCGGCGCTGGATTACCTCAAGGGGTGACGGCTATTCCGCCGCCATCTTGGATTTGACCGGCACCGTCAACTCACCGGCCAAAGCGGCGTCGATTGCGCGGCGCCCGTATTGCAGACCGCATTCGAAGCTGCCGAAGAGGAACTCTGTATTCGCGCCAGTGGCAAAGCCCTTCTGGATGCCTTCGCCGATCACGAAATCCTCGTCGAAGACGATGCGGATCAGGTCGTAATTCTTCGCCCAGTAGCGTTCGGCCTTCTCGGTCCTCGGTTCCTCGGGGATCAGCATCATGCAGTTGAAGATGCAGGTGTCCGGACCGGTCGGGATGATCGTGTGGATATAGACGTGATCGGTCTGCACCTGCGCGAAATTCGCCGGGAACAGGTAGTTCTGCGTCAGGAAATAGGGGCGATAGGTCCAGTCCTCGGCGGGCACGTCCTTGAGGTCGAGGATCTTCGGCAAGGGCACGGCATGGCGCACATGCGCGCCATAGCTGAGATGCACGGACTGGTTGTCCAGATAGGCGTGGCAGGCGGTTTTCGCGTGGGCGTAGCAGAAGTGGTAGCTTTCCTGAAACCCTTCCAGCGCGATGCGCCAGTTCATGTTCCGGTTCAGGCTCCACGTGCGGTAGATCACATGGGTGTCAAGGCTCAGGCCCTGCAATTGCTCGGCCATGGGCGCGAGCCAGACGTCGATGTCGATCTCGTCCTCTTGCGGGCTGGGCACGACCCAGATCAGACCAAACCGTTCGAAGACAGGCAGTTCCACCAGCCCATGTTTCGACTTGTCGAGACCCTCGAAGCCAAATTGCTGCGGCACGCCGCGCAGCTTGCCGTCCAGACCGTAGGTCCAGGCGTGGTAGGGGCAGGAAAAGGTGCGGGCCTTGCCACAGGGCTTGTCCTCGACCCGCGCGCCACGGTGGCGGCAGACATTGTAGAAGGCGCGGATGTCACCGGCCTGCGTGCGGGTGATCAACAGCGGCACGCCCAGATCGTCATTGGTGAAATAGTCGCCCGGCTCTGCCACTTGCGACACATGCCCCATGATGATCGGGAAGGTGCGGAACAGCGTCTCGGTCTCGGCCTTGACCCGGTCCGGGTCGAAATAGTTCGACACCGGATGCGTCATCACGCCGTCCAGCATGTCGGTGGTGCCGGCCTCGGCGTGGTCAAGCACGCGCTGGATGATCCCGCGCTCTTCCTGAGTGATGGTCATGGTCGTGCTCCTCCCGCTGGTCGTACCTGTCTTAGAAACACGCTGGCACGCATGCAAGAGGCACGGCGGCGCAGGCAGTCCGGCGCTGGCCTGACAGGACGTGTCCGGGGGGGTATCGCGTCAGGCCGATCCGGCCTTGGACGCGGCTCAGGCGGAGTGCCGTTGCAATGCAGGCGCGTCCTCATCAAGCTGTGTCAGGGCCATGCAGCGGCGGTTGCAGGGTTGATCGGGACGCCCATGCGCCCGGGCATCCGCCATGCAGGCATCGCATTTGACGAAATCCATGACCGAAAGAACCGGGGCATTGATCCGCCCGATGGCGCTGACGCATTGGTTTCGCCCGGAATGCTTGGCGACATAAAGCGCGGTATCGACCGTCTTCACCGCCTCGCGGATCGTCTCATGGGCCGGATCGAACCGTCCGTAACCGATCGAGGCGGTGATCCGCGGCACCGGCACGTCATCGCCTGCGAGGTCGGACAGGTCGAGCGCCTCGACCGCGGCGCGCAACTGCTCGCCGATCTTGGCCAGCGCCCGGTCCGGCATCGCTTCCGCCCAGACGAGGATTTCCTCACCGCCCCAGCGGGTCACCGTGCGGGCCGGGCCGAACAGGTCCTTCGCGGTCGCGACCACGCGCTTGAGCACCTCGTCCCCGGCATCGTGGCCATAGGTGTCGTTGATCGTCTTGAAATGGTCGAGGTCCAGAAGCAGTAGAGACGAGGGGCGCCGATGTCTTGGATCGCGGTGAAACCCCGCCCGGTTCAGGGCACCCGTCAGCGGGTCCGAGAAGGCGAGCTTTTCCATGGCGGCCTGATTCTGCCCGACCATGTCGGCCACCCAGAACGACAGCGCCATCAAGGCCGCCGAGGTCAGGCCAAAGCCCGCCTCGATCCCCGGGATCTGGCTGGGCGACAGGTCATAGGCTTGGCTGATCTTGAACGCGGCCCCCCATGGCAGGGCCTGCGAGGCAAGCAGCAGCGGCCACAGCATCGCCCGCGTGCGGCGGCAGTGCAGCGCCTTGACCGGGGCCGTGGCGCGATAGCGGATGAACAGGGCCGCGTTGCACGCCATCAACGCAAGGATGGAAAAGATCGAAGCGTCGAGGTTCCAGAACAGCAAGTGGACCGCGAAATGGGCGATCACGTAGCTGCCCGCGCTCATCGAGACCACGGTCAACAATCCTGCGGCGCGCAGCGACACCCGCTCTGACAACAAGGTCAGCGACAGCGCCGCGGCCACCGATGCGGTCTCGATCGCGAACCTGCCCTGACCGGTGACGCCGTCGAGGCGAAGCGCAGGAAGCACGGTCTCGACCGCATCGGTCATGCCGGGAAACAGCGCCTCCGTGATGCGCCATGCGGACAGTCCAAGGGCGAGGCTCAGCAGCACGGTCGCCACCGCATAGGCCGGTCTGTCGCGTCGGCGCGTCATGGCGGCCAGTAGGATGACCGAGTAGCAAAAGGCCGAAATCGGCTGCAGCGATACCCCGGTCCCGATATTGGTCAGGTAGGCGTTGTGATAAAGACCCGTGGCCAGAATGACGAAAGCAAGCGGGGCGAGCACCCGCTTGAACACCCGTTCGGTGGCTGGATCGATCAGGTGGGTCATCGGAACCTTCGCACGGTCTAAAGCCTAATGATGTATTTGGGATGTGTTAACAGAAGGTAAAATCTGCCTCCGGTTAGCGGCGCTCCGGTGGTTTCTCAGGGTTTTCGGCGAATTTGGCACAGTGGATGTGGCACGGAGGCACGCGCAGGGCAGGGCGCGGGCGCGGGTGTCGGCGCGCCGACCGCGCGCGTTCAACCGCTCGTGACCACGGGCGCGGAACGCCGCAGATCAGCGGGCGTTGGGCGGTGAGGAACGCATTCGAAAGGACAAGATATGAAGGACGCTCACAGCGCCGACCGCGCCATCACGACGACCAACCCGGCCACCGAGAAGCAGTTGGACAGCTATCCGCTGATGTCCGATGCCGAGATGGTCTCTGCCCTCGAAGCCTGCCACGCCGCCTTCACCGATTGGCGACACAAGACCCACAAAGAGCGGGGTGAGGTCCTGAAGGCCATCGGTGCCGGACTGCGCGCGCGCAAGGAAGAGTTTGCCGCGCTGATGACCCGCGAGGTCGGCAAGCGTCTGGAAGATAGCCGCAACGAGATCGAACTGTGCGCCGCCATCTGCGACTGGACGGCACAGGCCGGGCCCGAGATCTTGGCCGACGAAACGCGCGAGATACAGGACGGGCGCAAGGGCGTGATCACCAAGTCCCCCATCGGCGTCATCTATGGCATCCAGCCGTGGAACTTCCCCGCCTATCAGGCCGTGCGCTACGCCATCGCGAACCTGATGGCAGGCAACGGGGTGTTGCTGAAACACGCAAGCAACTGCACCGGGTCCGGGCTTATGCTGCGCGACATCTTCGAAGAGGCTGGCCTGCCGAAGAACCTCTTCACCGTCCTGTTGATCGACCACGACCAGTCCGACGACCTGATCGGCCACAAGCTGGTGCGCGGGGTGACGATGACCGGCAGCGCCGGGTCGGGCAGCAAGATCGCCGCCAAGGCCGGTGAACATCTCAAGAAATCGGTGATGGAGCTTGGGTCGAACGATGCCTATCTCGTGCTCGAAGATGCCGACGTCGAGCTTGCGGTGAAAACCTGCGTCACGGGCCGGATCTTCAACAACGGCGAAACCTGCGTGAACGCCAAGCGGTTCATCGTGACGGACAAGGTCTATGACGCCTTCATCGACGGGTACATCAAGGCGATGGGCGACGTGACGCTGGGCGATCCGACACGCGAGGATACCGATCTCGGCCCGATGGCGCGCGGGGATCTGCGCGACACGCTGCACGAGCAGGTCCAGCAATCCGTTGCCAAGGGCGCACGCATCGCCGTGGGCGGCAAAATCCCCGATGGCACCGGCTATTACTATCCCGCGACGGTGCTGACCGAGGTCGCGCCGGGCCAGCCAGCCTATGACGAGGAACTGTTCGGGCCGGTCGCTTCGGTGATCCGCGCGAAGGATGACGAGGACGCCATGCGCATCGCCAATGACAGCCGCTTCGGGCTGGGCGGCGGCATCTTCAGCAAGGACGAGGACCGGGCGCTGGAACTGGCACGGGCGCATTTCGACACCGGGATGGTGTTCATCAACCACTTCAACCTTGCAACGCCGGAAATGCCTTTTGGCGGTGTGAAGGATAGCGGCTATGGCCGTGAACATGGTGGCTTCGGCATGAACGAATTCGTCAATGCCAAGGCGATCACCCTGCCGGGCTGATCCGGTTCCGCAAACGAAAAAGGGCGGAGGCTGGCTGGCCTCCGCCCTTTTGTCATGGTGGTTCGTCTCGTGTCAGGCGGCGTGCAGACGGTCGGGGCGGAACCCGGCCCGAAGCGCGGCCACGAGGAACGCATGGCGCGCGTCCTCGACCGGGCGCATGCAATCCATCGCCGCGTCTATCCGGTCCAGCGCGATGTCACGGGTCTCATCGCTGACCGGCCACTTGCGACGCAGCCAGTAGCGCGCCTTTTCGATCGTGCTGAAGCGTTCCGCGCGTCCATCCTGAGGCGCGATCAGGGTCATCGGCTGACCCCATTGTATTTCCATCATCTTGATATCCTTGAAGTCTCGATGCGATGGGGCCGGCGGCTTGATACGCACGCCGGGCCTGCCACCGCGGGCACCGCCACGCGGGCGATGCCGGGTTTGTTGGTTGGGAAGGACCTGCCACGGCCTTAAACGGGCCGGGTGACCGGGTCAGTCCGTCTTGTCACCGTCGCGCGCCTGCCGCGCGGCCTTGAGCCTTGCGGTCTTCTCGGCACGGGCGCGGGCATCCTCGTCGAGGATTTCCCACGCCGCGGTCGACGTCTTGTCCAAGGCCGTCTTGGGCCCCGCGCTTTGCGTTCTTGGGGTGCTGCCGGGCTTGCGGGCCTTCGGGGCCTTGCCGTCATGCAGCCGCATTCCGTCGAACATGTCCTCGAAACCCCCGCTCATGACAGAACAGGCTCTTCGAGGGTGATCCGGTCAGGCTGAGCAGCCATCCCGCACATGGTCAGGTGGGCCTGCCCTTGGTCTGCCGTCGCAAGACCGGCGATCGTCCGATGGCCCTGCATGGCGGGCGCACCCCCCGGTCCGGGCTTGAACCGTCTCGTGTTGTCATGGGCCATGTGCGCCGCCTCCCGGGTCGTGCTGCCCGCGGAATTGCGGCAGCATGGCAAAGTCGATCCGGGTCGAGCGGCGACGACCGCACAAGCAGAAGCGTCCCGTCGAACAGAAAAAACGTAAGCCTCTTACAGGTGGGGCGGCACGCCCCCGGCGGCAAGGGGCGCAGAGAAATTCCCTCAGTCAAAGCTTGATGATGCGGATCGCGGGCGCTGCCTCGGTGCGGCTGATATTGGGCGACAGGACGGGCGGCTCGAAGATCCCGACCACAGTGCGGGGTCGGCTTCGCTGGGTGGTGAGGGGATGGGGTATTGCTCATGCCACAGCGCAGCGACGGGCCTCACATCGGGCTTTGCGCGCCGTCTGTGAGGCTTTCGCTGCGCCTTGCACGGATATGATGCCACGCAATGGCGCACAGCGCCAAGCCGATGGCGGGCGCGTACAGCTCTGGCGCGCGCATCAAAACGCCGAGGGCAAGCGCAAGGCGCAGGACGATCTCGGCACTGCGCAGGCGCGCGCCGTCGAACCGGGCCAGCGCGCTGGCGATCAGGTACAGCGCCAGACACAGGCGGGCCAGCAGCAGCGCAAGGCCGGCCCAGTCGATGCCCGCCGAATAGCCGGGCAGGAAGGCTCCGCCGGTGCTGTTCGGGTCGATCTTGGCGGCGTCGATCAGCAGCAGTTCCGGGTAGAAGGCGAAGATGAAGGGCAGGATGAACATGACGATGCCCGCGCCCACGGCTGCAAAGCCAGTGCGCATCGGGTCGCCCTTGGTGATCGAGGCGGCGGCAAAGGCGGCGACGGCGACGGGCGGTGTGATGGCGGAGGCCACGGCAAAGAAGAAGATGAACATATGCGCGGTGAAGGTCGCGATGCCCAGCCCGATCACCAGCGGCCCCATCAGCAGGGCGACGTTCACATAGGCGGGCACCGTGGGCATGCCCATGCCCAGAAGGATCGCCAGCAGCATGGTCACGAACAACGCGAGGAACAGGAACATGCCGCCTTGGGACAGCTCGTCGCCGAACATCCGCAACAGGCCCAGCACGTCACGCGCGATAAAGCCCGACAGGCCGGTGAAGTTCAGGCAGAAGTCGATGACCGAGACGGACAGGAACATCAGGTAGAGCGTCGAGATCAGGATGCCCGCATCGGCCAAGGCGCCGACGATCTGGCCGGGTTTCTTGCGCACATCCGGATCGAGGAAGAACAGGCAGACCAGCAGGATACAGGCCCACCAGCCCGCCGACCCCGCATCGCCCGCCGAGTTCTGCACCAGCTGGAACACAAAGGGCAGGTCGGGGGCGCGGCAGGCCTCGCCGGTGACGATGGTCTCGATCCCCATCAGCGCCGCGATGGGGCCGCAGCCGATGGCTTCTTTCGGGGTGATGAGCAGGAACAGGATCAGCAGGATCGGGGCAAAGATCATCACGAGGTTCAGAATGTCCTGACGGCTCAGCAGCATGTCCGGGGTCTTTTCGCCGACAGGCTGGATGCCCTGTTTGCGGGCCTGAAAGACCACCGTCAAAAAGAGCACGCCGAAATAGGCGGCGGCGGGGAGGATCGCGGCGACGATGACCTCGCGATAGGGGGTGACGGTCATGGCCGACAGGACAAAGGCCGCGACACCCATCACCGGGGGCATGATCTGCCCACCGGACGACGCCGCCGCCTCGACCCCGCCTGCGAAATTGCGGGTGAAGCCGCGTTTGAGCATCATCGGAATGGTCAGCACGCCGGTGGACAGCACGTTGACCACCGGACCGCCGGAAATCGTGCCGAACAGGGCAGAGGATACGATGGCGGCATGCGCAGGCCCGCCGCGCAGCTTGCGGGTCCAGAGGAAGGCGATCTTGATCAGCGACTGGCCCCCGGCGGAAATCCCGAACAGCGAACCAAGTACGATATAGGGGAATACCGAGGACAGCAGGATGCCCATGAACCGGCCCAATAGCCCTTGGGAGGTGTTGACCAGCACATCCTCGACATTGGGGCGGCCATCCATCAGGGCGCGTGGTTCCCCCCCGAGCTTGGTGATCAGGTACTTGTTCATGTCCTCGGCACCGAAGATGTACCAGATCGCCACGGTCAGCAGCGTGTAGGCCGCGATAAAGATCGCCACCGCCACCAGCGGCAGCCCCCAGACGCGGACGTTATAGGCGAGAAAGACGGAAATTCCCGCGCCGACGATGGCAAAAATCCAGATGCCGGTATCGTTGATGCAGGACGGATCGTCGACCGATGTGGGTTCGGGCAGGCCATAGAGCGCCGCGAATTCCTTTTCCTCGGCCAGCGCCTTGGCGATCAGCTCTGCGCGCTCGCCGGTGAACTGGTCGATCAGGCAGATCGAGTCGATTTCGATCACGTAGGTCAGGGCGACCGCCACGGCCATCATCACCAAGGCGATATCCATGACCATGGCAAAGCCGCGCCGACCCGGCCCGCGCTCGCGGTCCTGTTCATAAAAGGAATGCCGAGTGGCAACGATGACCATCATCAGCACGAAGGCGATGGGGTAGAGGAATTCGTAGGGGAACTTGCGGATCACGAAGCCGGGGTTGCCCACCATGTCCGTCACCCATTCATCCAGCCCCGGTATCGAGGGGATGGTGTTGAACAGTCCGATGGTGACGAGCACCAACCCAAGCACCCGCGCCACGGGCAGGGCGCGGTTGACCGGCGGCAGGATCGTGTCGGATTGGGTGGTCATGGTGGGTCCCTCATGGGTGGGTCTGAGACGGGAAGTCAGACAACTGGCCGAACCTGTGCCTGGTGTTTCAGCCATCCGCAGGTTGGCAACGCGCTGACCGCCCCCATGGGTGGCGTAATCCGCGCCACCCGCGGTCGGCTTGCCCTGCTGAACGTGCCTTGCGCTGGATCAGGCAAGCCTGATCGCGGTATCGGGAACAGGGGGCCGGATCGCGGCCCCCCTTGGCATTTACTGCACTTCGGCGCAGTCGGGCACGTCATAGCCCGCTTCTTCCCAAGCGGCGACGGCACCGGGGTGGTATTTCAACGACAGACCGCCACAGAAGCCGGTGGCCTTGGCGTCGAGCACGTCGAAATTCACCGTCCCGCCATAGGGCGCGCGCTTTTTCAGCTCGGGGATCGTGGCGATGTATTCCGCCGTGATCGCCTTGACCGTGTCGAAATCCAGATCGGCGCGGACATAGGTGGCAAACGGCACACCCGGCGAGCGGAAGATGCCATCCTCGGAAATCAGGTGCACGCCCGACCCCTCGCCATAGCCCATATCCTCCCATTTGACCTCGACCGGCGCGTTGCCGGGGGCCGAGAGGAACCTTTGCATTCCTTCGCTTTCCCAGATCGCCTTGGGCACGGAAATGATGTTCACGTCGCCGGTGGACTGCATCTGCACGACGCGGTCCGAGGGCTGCGTGATCGGCACCATGACGGCCTCGGCGGAGCCATCGACCAGCACCGAGGGCAACTGCCCCCAATTGGTCTGGAAGCCCTTGTAATCCTCGCCATCCTTGAAGCCGCCGGAGCCGAACAGGATGGTCTGGCGCCCCATGGTCAGTGCCGCACCGCGCGGCGGGCCGTTCCACACGGTCTTGTCCTTGAGATCCTCGTACTTGGTGATGCCGGTGGCGACTGGGGTGATCAGCCCGTAGGCCCCCGCGTTATAGGGCGCGATGGCCTGCACCTTGGCGGCCAGCGCCGCACCGTTTTCCCCCTGCGCCGAGAACGGGCCACGGCCTTTTTCCAGCAGGAAATGCAGAATGGTGGGCGCGGTGATGATGTCGGATTTGCCCTCGGCCACGTTGACCATGGAATTGGTCGCGGTCTGGCCTTCCTGCACTTGCAGGTTGGCGATGCCCGCCCGCGCGGTCACATCCGCAAGGTGGGTCATCATCAGGTGCGGCGAGTTGCCGGCGCTGGATGTTTCGGCGCTCAGGTTGACCTGCGCCTGCGCGGTGCTGGCAAGGGCAAGCGCGGCCAGCGCCGCGAAGCTGGTTTTAATAATGTTCATCGGTTTCCTCCCTGTGGTCGTTTACTCGCCGGGAACCGGGTCGCGGCGGGTCATGTCGGGGGCCGTGCGGCCCGTGTATTTGCGCGTGAAATCCTCTGGCAGATCGTGTTCGCCCACGACACCAATCAGCACGCCCTTGAAGGCCGCGCCTTTCTTGCGGGCGGCGCGGATCGTATCGTCGCTGATCGTGGTGCGGGCGGCGGGGCGCGCCGTCCAGTCGAACAGCCCATCATACAGCCGGTCGATGGTGTCCGCAAAAGCCGGGTCGCCGCCCAGATCGACCAGCTCGTTCGGGTCGTTCCTCAGGTCGAACAGCATGGGCCGGTGGCCGGATTCGAAATGGATCATCTTCCAATCATGGTCGGCGATCATGAACATCCGCGCGTCCTTGGGTGCGATATCCAGCCGGTCGCAGAGCGGGCTGGCCGAGAAATCGTATTCGCAGATCACGTAGTCGCGCTTGGGCGCGTCACCGCCGCGCAGAAGCGGCAGCAGCGATTGCCCTTCGAGGATGTGATCCAGTTTCGACGCATCGCCGCCCGCCACTTCGACGAAGGTGGGCAGGAAGTCGAG
Source organism: Tropicibacter alexandrii (assembly GCF_003667315.2). Lineage (GTDB taxonomy): Bacteria > Pseudomonadota > Alphaproteobacteria > Rhodobacterales > Rhodobacteraceae > Tropicibacter > Tropicibacter alexandrii. Next base: position 50,647 of record NZ_RCTZ02000005.1, read on the forward strand.
ACATTCGACCAGCGCGTCGCTGGTGGTGCCACGGGTCGCATCCGCCTCGGGCGCGGGGTCGTAAATGATCAGCGGCACCTTGACCGAGGCCTCGTGGAAGAAGGTTTTTTCCCCCATCCAGTGGTCGCCCATGAAGTCGCCGTGATCCGAGGTCACGACGATCATCGTGTCCTCCATCCGGCCCGTGCGTTCGAGGAAATCGAACAGCACGCCCATCTGGTCGTCGCATTGCTTGATCAACCCCATATAGGCGGTCAGCACCTTGGCGCGCACCTCGTCGCGGGAAAACGCCTTGCCCACCGGGTTGTTCTGAAACCCCTTGAAGATCGGGTGATCGGTCTCGCGTTCCGCGTTGTTGCGCACCGGGTCGAGGAAATCCTTGGGGCCGTACATGCTGGCATAGGGTTCGGGCACGATATAGGGCCAGTGCGGCTTGATATAGGACAGGTGGCAGAGCCAAGGTCCGTCGGCCTGTTCGATGAACGCGATGCCGCGGCGGGTCAGGTAGGGGGTTTCGCTGTCCTCTTCGCGGATGTTCGCGGGCAGGTCGGAGTTTTCGAGGAACCAGCCGGACAGCACATTGCCATCCTCATCGCGGGCGCTGTTGGCAAAGTCGTGCCACGGATTGTCGGATTGATAGCCCTTGCCGCGCAGGTAGTCGTTGTATTTCAGCGCGCCGCCCGCGTCATACAGGCCATCGGGCCCGTCGGGACGCATACCGTCATCGCGCTCGAACACGTCGAAGCCGCATTCGCTGACCCGCGCGCCGATCACGCTGTCGGGTTCCAGACCCAGACGGCGCATGCCTTCGGCATCGGCGGCCATGTGGGTCTTGCCCACCAGCCAGCAGCCCATGCCCAGATCGCGCAGGTGGTCGCCCATCGTCAGCTCGCCGACCTTCAGAGGGGTGTTGTTCCAGCTGGCGCCGTGGCTGTGCACGTAGCGGCCCGTATATGTCGACATGCGCGACGGGCCACACAGCGGCGACTGGATGGTGCAGCGGTTGAACCGCACACCTTTCGAGGCCAGCCGGTCGAGGTTCGGCGTGTGCAGATGCGGGTGGCCGTAGCAGGACAGGTAATCCCAGCGCAGCTGGTCGAACATGATGAAAAGGATATTCTTCGGCTGCGCCATCGTTGGTTTTCCTCCCTGAATCGCCTTCGACGGGCGATGTCAGACCAGTAAGGCGTATTTTTTCAGCATTTTGAAATAAAACTCATGCCATAGCTATAACTGATCTGGTATATCATGGAATTGCTGCGATGCGGCGCGCACATGCTGCGCCAGCAGTTCGGCCTCGGGCGACAGGTCCCGGTCGCGCATGAAGGACAGCCCGACCGACGACATCAACTCGTCGCCGCGAATCCCCAGATCGACCAGCGTGCCCTCGGACAGTTCCCGACGGATCGCACCCTTGGGCAGGCAGGCCACCGCCATGTTGTGCCGCAGGAAGGTGCGTGTGAATTCAAACGAGACGGTCTCGATCTGGTTGGCAAAAGGGGGGATGCCGCGCGCCCGCAGGAACTTGTCCATCTCGCGACGGATGATCGTGTCGGACAGGGGCACGATCATCAGTTGATCCTCGAAATCCACCAGCATGGGATGCGCACCGGGCTGTGCCAGCGGATGGGTGTGATGGGCGACGAAGAGCAGTTCCTCGGTATAGAGCTGCTCGAACGTGACGCCTTGCAGATGTTCGGGTGACAGCAGGCGGCCAAGGATGAAATCCAGATCGCCGCGCGCCATCTTGGCGATCAGTTCGACCACGCCAGCCCAATGCAGGGCTATATCTGTTTCGGGATAGGCGGTCTTGAAGCTGCCGACCGCGTCGACGGCGACGGTGCGGGCCACGTTGGGCAGCAAGCCAAAGGCCACGCGCGCATTGGCGCCACCCCCCGATGCGGCGGCGGCCCCGGTTTCGATCTGGGTCAGGGCGATGTCGAAATGGCGCGACAGGCGCTGTCCGGCCTCGGTCAGGTGCAACCCGCGCCCCGTGCGGTCGAACAGGGGCTGGCCGATGATGTGCTCGATCTCGGCCAAGGTGCGCGACACGGCGGGTTGCGAGGAATTCAGAACGCGGGCGGCATGGGTGACGGACCCGGCGCGCGCCACGGCAAGAAAGCACCTGATGTGGCGCATGCGTATCTGGTTGAACATTCCCGGCCCTTTTGGCCGCAACTTTGACGGGGCGGTCGCGTCAGATCAAGGGGCGCGGGGGCTGCTGCCCGGGTTGTGCCATGCGATACAGCGCGCAGGTCCTCAGCGGCAGCTGACTGGCCGGAGCTTGGGAAGTGTCTGAGCACGTTCGATATCTTGTGAAGCTATCCACGCTGATGGCGTGGGCCGGGAAAGGCCTCGTCTGTCGCTTTCCAAAATCCGGGGGCTTGGTCTACTGCCCGGCCGTGCATTTCTGAAAGAAATGTCACGGGAGGGGTTAGTTAAAGGCGGCCGAGAGATCGCGGCGCTGCCAGCGGTCCTCATCCTCCCGCCAGCCCGCCGCGAGATGGCGCTCGGCGACAGGTTCGGCACGCCCTTCGCCCTGTCGCTGCACAGCGACAGCTCCGATCCCGGTCTGAACTTCGCGCTCGGGGGCGCTGCCATGCCTGACAGAACCCGGGACGGGCTGAAGGGCTTTCCGCAGGCCGTCGCTGCCGCTTTTTGCCAGACCAACGAAGTCTGCCGATTCAACTCTCAGGGGCGGCGGGACAGAACCAATGAGGACACTGGCCTCACGTCCCATGTCGACACAGGTCGTGGGCGCCAGGAAAAACCCATTGGTATGTCGTAGTACATTGTCGCCGTGTGCATCTGGCTGTATCCTGCGCCTTCGAGCCAAAAATAACCTACCTGCGCGATGACCGAGACACCACACAGCACCTTGCGTTTGCGGTTGCAGACGGAAACACGGGCGTCGCACGAGGACCTCGACCGAACTGTGTCTCGGTTCGACCTCAGAACGCGCGATGGTTTCGAGCTTTTCCTGCAAATGCAGTCAGTCGCTCTGAGGGCCATCGCACCGCATGCAGCGCGGTCGACCATAGCGGAATGCATTGACGACCTTCTGGCACGCGCTGAAACCGATCTGCGCGCGATCGCCGCGTGGGCGCATCGTGATGCGATGGAGGTCGGATCGCTGCATCCGTTGGCCATTGATTACGTCATAGCAGGGTCACGGTTGGGTACAAAAGTGCTGCGGACCAGATGGCTTGACGCGGATGATCCGGACGTGCGTCAGGCCGATGCCTATTTTTCCGCGCCAAGCTACATCGAGCTCTGGAAATCGTTTTGCGAGACGGCGAATGGGATGCCGTCGGTCGGCGATGTCGCGGATCAGATCGTTTGCGATGCCGACCGCATTTTCAAGCTTTATCACATGTGTGCCCTCGCGCCGCAAATGACGAAAGGAGAGGTCCATGCGTGATCCAGAGCCAAACGCGCGGCAGGAAAACGTTGACCTGACCAACTGCGACCGAGAGCCGATTCATATTCTCGGACATGTGCAGAGCTACGGCTGTCTGATCGCGCTCTCTGCCGACTGGATCATCACATATGCTTCGGAAAACTGCGCCGATCTGCTGGGCCTTGCCGCGCAAGACATTGTCGGGTCACGGTTTTCGGACGTGTTCTCTCGGGAAACCGTCCATCACCTCAGATCGAAGATGCAGGTGCTGAGCTACCAAGCAGGTGCTGCACGCGTTTTTGGATACCCGGCTTTGGAGGACGAACGCCTTTTCGATATTTCCATCAGCCAAAGCGACCACAACATCATTTTCGAATTCGAACCGCGTGACGTCGCCGATCAGAAAGACCTTGATCGCTCCACCGTTCGGGCCTTGATCGAACGGGTCAAGCGGCACGATAAGGTCGAAGACATGGCGCGCGAGGCGGTGCGGGCCATCCGGCTCATGTCAGGCTTTGACCGGGTGATGGCCTATCGTTTCAACGAAGATGATACGGGCACGGTCATTGCCGAAATCTGCCAGCCCGATCAGGACGCCTATCTGGGCCTTCGGTATCCTGCCAGTGATATTCCCAAACAGGCCCGCGCGCTGTATCTTCGCAGCCCGCTTCGGATCATTGCGGACGTCAACGCCAAGACCTACCCCATCCATCCTTCGCTCGATCCCAATGGTCGGCCTCTGGACCTGTCGCTTGCGGTGACGCGCGCGGTCTCTCCGATCCATCTGGAATATCTTCGCAACATGGGCGTTGCAGCGTCGATGTCCGTATCGATCATTCGGAACGGGAAACTTTGGGGCCTTTTTGCGTGCCACCATCAGTCGCCCAGATATATCAGCTATGAATTGCGCAGTGAGATCGAGCTGTTCTCGGAGCTATTTAACTATCAGCTCGCGCAGGTGGAACTCACCACGGAATTGGCCGAAACAGACCGTGCGCGTTTGTTGCACGACAGGCTGATGGCGCAGCTTTCGGGCGGCGAATCCATGTTCGACACCTTCGAGGTTCTGTCCGAGAACATCCGGGAGGTTGTTCCCTTCGACGGTGCAGCGATCTTTACCGAGGGCGAGTATAAATCCACCGGTTCCGCCCCGACCGAAGAAGAATTCCTGGGGCTGGCTCGGTTCTTGAACACGACCCCCTCCGGTCAGGTTTACCAAACCAACGCGCTGTCTTCTCGATACCCCAACGCCGAAGGATTTTCTGATCGCGTGGCGGGGATCATGGCGCTGCCCGTGTCGCGCACGCCGCGCGATTATTTTGTCTTGTTTCGGCGTGAGATTGCAGAATCCGTCAATTGGGCCGGTAATCCAGAGAAACCAGTCGAGCTTGGCCCGAACGGCGTGCGTTTGACACCAAGGAAAAGTTTCGACGCTTGGCGAGAGGTCGTGCGCGGCCAATCGGCACCGTGGCGCGTTGCGGAGCTGCGGGCGGCTGATGCGCTTCGCGTGACGCTGCTGGAAGTCGTGCTAAAAATGGCCGATGAACGCAACGCGGTGCGCAAACTGGCCCAGAACCAGCAGGAACTTCTCGTTGCGGAACTGAACCATCGGGTCCGCAACATTTTGAACCTGATCCGCGGCCTTGTCTCGCAAGGGCAGGAAGATGCGCGAAACTTGGATGAATACCGATCCGTCCTCGAAGACCGTATTTTCGCTCTGGCCCGTGCGCATGACCAGCTTACGCAGACCGAATGGAGCTGGGTTTCGTTCCGCTCTCTCGTTGAAACCGAGATCAAAGCGTTTCTTACCTCCAAGGCCTCTCGCGTGCGCATCACCGGCGACGAGATAGACCTGTCGCCCACCGCTTTTTCCACGCTGGCTCTGGTGATTCATGAACTCGTGACCAACTCTGCCAAATATGGCGCGCTCAACGATTCATCGGGTCGCGTCAACCTTGATGTGCGGTTGCAGCCTGACGGGATTGCGAAATTGGCATGGCGTGAAGAAAACGGACCGCCTGTTCAAGCTCCGAAGCGGCGCGGATTCGGGACGACAATCATAGAACGGTCCATCCCATTCGAGCTGAAGGGGCAAGCGGACACCCGTTACCATGTCACGGGTTTCGAAGCGGATTTCGTACTGCCTTCGTTCCACGTTCGACCCGCGTCGGAAACAAATCAATCAGTGCAGAGCGTGACATCGGTCGAGACGCCCGAGGTTCAGCTGCATGGGCATTGTCTGGTTGTCGAAGACAACATGGTCATCGCGCTGGATGCGTCCGACATGCTCTCCGCTATGGGCGCGGAACACGTGCATACGGCAAGTTCAGTCGCGGACGGGTTGGCGATCCTTTCAAAGCGCACCATCTCTTTCGCCCTGCTTGACGTGAATCTGGGTGACGAAACGTCGATCCCGATCATCGAAAAATGCTTGGAATTGGGTATTCCGACTATTTTGGCGACCGGGTACGGAGCAAGCGAGGATTTGCTGAGCCGGTTTCCAAAAACGCCGGTCCTCAATAAACCATACAACTCCGACAGTTTGTCTCGAATGGTGTCAACGACCTTTGGAGAAAGCTGAGAGTCGGAAATGTCCACTTGGCTGGTCGTTGCTCCTGATGTCTTTGAACGCGCTTGCCGAGGGCATAGGCAGCCAGAGCCGTGGTGCTAGGATTGTCGCGGCGTCCGCCCCGAAGTTGCGATTGTCGACAACGCAGCGAATTGCATTTTTGGCCGCGCTGTCGAGCTCGACGGTCCGAAAATGCAGTGCGATGCGTGAATGATCGCTGTCGTTGCGCTTCGGTGCCGTGTCGACATTTGCTTTGGACGTTAGGATTGGGCCGAGAGCGACGGAGATCTCGCCCAAGGCTGAGGTCTTGTTCGCCGCAGCGCCGCTTGACCGCTTCGAGCCCACATTGACCGATGCTGCAAACTGTAAGAAGGTCTGGTAGTTGGATTATGTAATAGTAAGCAAAGGCGAAAAAATGTCTGACAATTGGATATTGTTCGTTCCCAAAATGCCAGAGCATGTACCGCCGCCGGGAAATGCCAAGGCCGCTCTCGAAATCTTGGAAGAATTGATGCCCGATGCCGATGAAATCGAAATTATTCAGAATGAGCATGTCCAGTTTTTTGACTGTGGTGCGAATCTGGAAACGGTCACCTGTCCTCGATGCAGTGCTGATATCGACTTTGATTGGTGGGGCGAGACTATGTCCTCAGACCTTGATGAAGAGACAGGATTTCGACTTGACGCCTATTCAATGCCTTGCTGTTCGACACCCGTCGCACTTAATGAACTGGTCTACGAGTTTCATCAGGCTTTCGGTCGCATTGCCTTGTGCGCTATGAATCCGAACATAGGGAAAGTATCGGATAATGCCGTAAGAAAGATCGAGTCAGCACTTGGTTGTGACATATCAGTCGTCTATCAACATTTTTGAGCCTTGCGCACATTGCCGACATTAGCGCACCCGCTGCGAATTGGCGCTTAGTACGCCTTGCCGACCGTCACCCATCGAGAATGCTGCGCGATGCACGAATGGCCGCATTGATGACGGTGCGGTGCTGAATCAACGGTCGCTTCGAACGGCAAGGACTAGGCCGCTAGTGTCAGCCCTGCAATGTAGCGGGATAGGCGCACAATGAAGTCGGTTTCGGCTTTTGGCAGACACCCTGCCGCAAACCCTAAGACATCATTGGCAGAGAAGGAGGCAAACCATGCTGGTTGGCTATGCTCGTACATCAACACTGGAACAGAAAGCCGGGCTTGAGGCCCAGATAGACGACCTGAAAGCCGCAGGCTGTGAACGGCTGTGGCAGGAACAAACCAGTTCCGTTTCACAAAGAGAGGGACTGAGGCAGGCAATGGCATTTTGCCGGGAAGATGACATCTTTGTCGTGACCAAGCTGGATCGTCTGGCCCGGTCCGTCCGTCACCTAGGCGAGATCATCGAAGAGTTGGACGGCAAGGGCGTTGGCTTGCGCATCCTGAGCCTTGGGTTGGACACGACCACGGCAACGGTCAAGTTGATGCTGAACGTTCTGGGCTCGGTGGCGCAGTTTGAACGCGAGATGATGCTTGAGAGGCAGCGTGAGGGCATCCAGAAGGCCAAGGCTGACGGGAAGTACAAGGGACGGGCTCCGACTGCCCAGCGCCTCTCAGGGGAAGCACAGGCGCTCTTGAGGCAAGGTGTGAGCAAGCGGCAGATTGCCCGTGATCTGGGGATATCCGAAAGGTCCGTTCATCGGATCACTTCAGCCTGAAAAGACGTGTGGTTTGGGCGACGAGACTGGTTCGGCGAACCACAGGTATGCAAAACTATTGTGATAAAAGGGTATGGTGACAAATTTCGCCGCCACGCGCCTCTGTTTAAAATCAGATGCTTGTATGGCGTTGAAATTTTATGGCGGAGAGACAGGGATACGACTTCAATTTCATAAATCCTATATTTCTCAGTGGCTTACTGTCTACATGTGGTACATTTTCGCCGATGGTTCAAGACGTACTACATATTGAGCTCTTCAACTATCGACCCGCTGACCACAATCAAGCGATGTGGCTTCGTGGCTCAGGGTTGCGGTTGACGGGGAGTTATTGCCGAAAGCGACAGTTCAATCTCGCTCACTTCAACTTGGTCTCTTGATCGGTGCCGTGACCTCATCAGGGTAACCGGCTGCGGCTTGCTGTAACGCATGGGGCGGCAATTTTGACCTTGCCAGTTCCAAGTATTCATCCAGCGATCCAATGCTCGGACCAAGTATCCTGAAGACATGCAGGAAGGGATCGTAGGTCACCTTCGAAGCGAGGTAGATGGCCCACCAGTTGAGTGTGAAGAATGAACTTGTTATCTCCCTTGCTGCCCCCGCAGCATCGAGGCCCTCATAAACATATCCTTTGTCGAATGGGTTGTAAGTACCCCCCACCTCAGATGGTGCTTTACTCACAAAGTGAAACAGTCTGCCGTGCTGCCAGTGGGTCGGCACATGCGCGTATGTCCACGAAACGATGAGTTTGAAGCGATCGAGTTTGCAGCTGAGTTGTCGGGTCGGTGTATCGAATGGGAGTGCGGCGTCCAGTTCAGCAGGAGCGACAGCGACATTGTATATGAGCGATTTTTCGAGTGGGTTTAGCCGCCCTAGGCTCCTTACGGCGTCCTTGGCTCCGGGGTGGCAGTTATACTTGATTGCGCCCAAGTTCACGGCCAGACGGGAGTAGATAGGTTGAACGCCGCCGTTCTTCAGTGGCCAAGAGTTGAGTATCGAGTGAACCTCCTTGCCGCCGTCCAGCGTCAGGGTCTGCTTGATGGTCGCGAGGTCTGCTTTCGGGCTGGGATGTATTGAATATCGTTGTTCTTTTACTCCAGCGCCCGAGATACTGCTGATTTCACCTACGTCAGTCACTGTGTCGCCGTGGGCCATGACCAGAAGTATGGTTCCGTCCTTCGTGCACCGTGCTTTGAAGAGTTGTTTTGGTTTGTCGTCGACCCTGACGGAGAACCTCGTGAATGGCTTTTTTGTCATGGCATTTCGTCTCCCCGTCAGAACGGTTCACCAGCAGGAGTTTCACTCGTTTTCGGTCTGGGGCTGAGACTACAGTCTCAATGCCTGCCTAACGATGTCGCCCCGATGGGCTACCTAGACTCGAATGCAAAGGAAGGGGCCAACACAAGCCAACCGTGGGCTTGTTTCAGGCTTGTAAGAATGAGCATGAGCCGATGGGTTGGGTTCTATCGGCAGGACTACGCTCCCCACCGCTCCAGAGCTGCCTCAGCCGCCACGGGGTCGTCCTTGATCCTCAGCACGGTCTGACGGGAGAGGCCAGTGGCCTTGGCTATGGTCGTGGTCCCGGCTCCCTGTGCGGCCATCGTCTGCACTTGGGAGAGCGTGTCACGGTCGTAGCTCGGTTTCTTGCCCCGGTACTTCCCGGTGATGCCCTTGGCTGCCTCTATGCCCGCCTTCTGGGCCTCTTTCGTGGCCTCAGCTTGTGCCTGTGCCGTCGCTGCCATGAAGGCAATGAGAGCGTCTCTCACGGCCTCCTGCATGGGGTCCGTCGTGGCCCCGTTGAAGGTCATGTTGTTGATCACCGTGCGGATCACGACGCCCCGGCGCATGAATTCGCGGATCGTGTCGGTCACGTCTTGGTAGTTGCGCCCCAGCCGGTCCACCCAGCGGACCACCAGCACGTCGCCTTTCCGCAGCTTATCGAAGAGCCGCTTGCCCTCGGGGCGTTCCCTCAGGACGGTGCTGACGCCTGAGACCCCGTGGTCTGCGACCACCTCGTCCAGCTTGAACCCCGCTTTCTCAGCTTGGGTCTTCTGGTGTGCCAAGGTCTGGTCGGTCGTGCTGACGCGGGCGTAGAGTATGGTCTGGGGCATGGTGCTTCCTGTTGTCCGATTGGGTTGTGTCCGTTGATATTTATGTCCGATGATGGAAGTCAACCCTTGCGGACACCCTTTCCGAGTCAATCTGATATGTCCGTTAACCCATACCCCAGCGGACAAAAGTGAAGAGGCAGGCTGACGAGGTGACAATACCGGGTTGCAGCTTCGGGTTACCGCTGCTACGCCTAGAGGCAAGGCCACCAATGCAAAGTCGCATAGATCACAAGGCCTTGCGTGAACCTCGACAAGGATACACGCATGTACATCTACATCCCCTTCCTCGGCAGTCTCTACGTCCAACGCCTGTCAGCGGCCTTTGCCAATCGCCCTTGCTTCGTTGAGCGGGTAGACCCCGGTGACGGTGGTAGGGAGTACAACTTGGTGGCCCGACGCTGGGACATTCTGCTGGCCTCTGCGGGCGCTCACAGGGCTGAGCTTAGAAGGGCTCAGTTGCAGATAGGGGAATCCTGCGCTAAGGAGATTCAGTGCCGCTGTTCCACTTGAACTTGCAGGATTATGCGTCCCGTAAGCCTTTGATCTGCCTGACAGCGTTTTTGGCCAAAGCAACCAGTAGTTCAGTGGGGACAGCGAAGGTCGGCTATGCGGACTTTGCTGCCATAGCGACGATGAGTTAGCTTGCCGCGACGTGGCACTTTAGTGAATCGAGAGGGTTGATGCTGGAAGACAAAGACTGGCAAATCGAAGCGGGTGCTACGGAAAGTGAAATTGCGGGTCTGATTGCTGCCTCCGCACATCCCCTGCCTGCTGACTATCTATCCTACCTGAACTTTAGTAACGGCGGCGAAGGCCCACTATCGATTGATCCACAATGGCTAGTTTTGGATAATACAGCATTGGTAGCACATTTCTTGCGCGAAGGCACCTTTGCCGAATTCTTCCCCGGCCTTGTGGTGATCGGAAGCAACGGCGCGGGAGAGGCTATCGCATTTGATTTTCGACAAGGCGTGGCAAAAGGGGTTGTCTGCTTTGACATGACAAACATTGATTCGACCGAAAGTATTCGACATCTCGCAGCCTCATTTACCGAACTGATGTCTCTTGTGACCTCGCGAGGGGCATGATCCTCCGCTAAGGGCTCACTGCGGTCATTTTCCGCACCGCAGAACCGTGGCGCTACCTTAGCGCAGGATTCCGCCCCTATCTGCAACTGACCCCTAGAAGGGTCGCCTCGTGGCCTCTCGACATGGACAACTGAGGCCCCCACACAGCCTTCGCTGGGGCCTGCTGTGGCCTCAGCTCTGGTCGGCACTGGCAACACCCGGCAGCGCAAAGACGGGCCTTCCTTGCAGCTCTGTGAAGCTGTGTCACCTATGCTCCCCGGCCCCCTGACATGCAGAGGGGGGAAACAGAAGCGCTCGACCTATATGGTAAGCCGCTCAGATATTTGCGCCGTGAAAATGGCCGGGTCTAGAAGGGCCACTCGATGTCTTCGTCTTCGTCCAGCAAATCGCCTTCGATGTCGTCGGTCTGCATCCAGTCGAAAACCATGCGGCTGTCCTTGCCCAAGCGACGGATCAGGACACGACCAATCGCTCTGGGGTAGCGGTGCTTGGCCTTGGTCAGCGCGTTGCCGATCTCCGCGTCGAGTGCGTCGGCTGCCGCTTGCGTGCGGGCATCGTCGTCTTCGTCCGTGTCGAACTGCGCATCAATGTCACGCACGGCCCACTGGGCCAAGTGCCACTCCTTCGGAAAGCCCGATTGCATCTCGGTCAGCAGCTTGCGTGTCCGCCTCATGACGGCGATCTGGCTCTTGCTCACGCCGGATGCCTTGGCGGTATCGTCCTTCGAGTATGTGTAGCCCTTCTCTTCGTCCCAGAAACACACCAGCCACCACGCCGTGTCCGCTCTCTCCTTCGCCGTCAGCGGAAGGTTGGCCTTGGTGTTGCTATAGCTGGCCTGCAATCTCGCGCTTTCCAAGGTGCCTTCGAAGACGCGCACAGTCAGCAGTTTCTTGTACTTGCGGGCCTTGTAGGCGTAGTAGCGGTGGTGTCCTTCGATGATGTAGGTCTTCCCATCTTCCGGGTGCTGCCAGACCAACATTGGGTCCAGTTCTACGCCGCGTTTGATGCGTTCGGCCAAGTCTTGGACGTGGTGGTCCACGATGCCGCCTGTGCGCTTTGGCAGGAAATTGTCGGGATCAAGACGCAGGTCGCGCAACGCGATGGTCGTTTTCTTGGGTCTTCTCGGTCTAGCCTGTTGATTTCTCATGCGGATATCCTTCGTAACGATGTTGATGGGGCCTCTGGCAGCGCCGCACACGGCTGTACAGAATGCACCCTCTAAGGCTGCACCCTTGGGGTTGCCTTCGCGACCCGCTGTGGCTGTGGTCGTTGATGGTCGTTTTGCCCGTGGCGGCTAGGCTCATGGGAAAACCAAGGCCAGCCTAAGCCCTCTGTAGCGTTCCTGCCTTGGGCCTGCTGAAGGCGATCATGGGCAATGCACCAGCTTGCCCTGAGCTGAGCTGTGGCAACACCGACCACGTCGCGTCCACCACGACTGGCAGGCAGGCCCTAGGTCCAGCTATGGGCATGCTTCAGGTCAAGCCCGTAGGCTTTCATTGACCCTATGGAGGAAAGCATTGGGCGGCTGAGGCCCAGCCACGTCACTCCGACCACGTCGCGCCCATCACGACTGACAAGCACAGCTGAGGCTACCTATAGCTGACCTCAGTCCAGCTCTAGCTTCCATCCCCCACTTGGTGGTGGGGGGAGGTGTAGCCATAGCCCTAGCTATAGCTGACCAGATCATCCCTTCAGCTCGATCCATAGATGCCCCCCTTACCCCCCGCGAAAGGAAGGAAAGAGGGCGGCATCGAGCTGGGTAAAACTTCAGCTTTCGAGTGCCATCAGAGAGGCCCCACACGGTTATCCGTGCGATGGTGTGACTTAATCCCTGCAGGTCGGTCAGAACGCTTCTAGGTAGCCTGCCTTGCGCAGGGCCTCCCAGACTGCCTGCTGTGCCTCCCTGAGGTTCTCCTCGGTCAGCCCGTGGTCGTATACGCTGGCAGAGTTGGCCTCTGCTGCCCAGCCACCAAGCTCGTAGATGCGATCCTCAGGGACACCGCCCCGTCGGGCCATCGTGCGCCACGTGTGCCTGAACGAATGCATGGCCAGCTTGCCGTCGGTCTCTGTGCCGAGCGTGGCTCTGCGATATCGGGTGAACCACTGCGACACCGAGTTGGCTTTCTGCGTCGTCGGTTTCAGGGGCCACTCTGGGAACAATCGTCGGTCCTCGGGGCGCATGTCGGCTTGTGCAGCCTCCGCCAGTCCCATCCTCGCCGCGAGCAAGTCTTGCGCGGCCTCGACCACGGGCACAAAGCGGCGTGCATTGTCCGTCTTGCCCTTTGCGATCTGAAACCCTGACGCGTCGGTCTTGACGTGCATCAACTTGAGTGAGCCGATTTCGTCAGCGCGGCATCCTGTGGCCAGTGCGAGCCGGAGGAGGTCCCCCTGACGCGACCCCCACTGCGGCGATCCGCTGAGTAGCTTGCTGACCTCGTCTGGCTTGAAGGCAGTACGGGTCTCATCCGCCGCACGCTTGCTCGACTTCTTTCTCGGTGTCCCTCTTTCCTCGACCTTCCAAGGGTTCGGTATGGGGTGGCCCTTCTTGTTGCGCAAGAGCTTCCTATCTTCGATGGCCCAAGCCCAAAGGCCACGCAGCAGGGTCACATGCTTTGCAACGGTCTTGGGCCTAACTTTGGCGACCAGTGGCAGGTACTCCATGCGGAACTTGAAAGCCGTGTCGGGGTCCACGTCGTGCAGGGTCGGGTTCTCGGTGCCGATGTGCTTGGTAAGGTGCTTGACCGCCGTCCTGACGTCCAGCGCCGTTGTCGTAGCCAGTGTGTCGAAGCCGTAGGGGTTCCCCTCGCTGCGGTCCTCCAGATACTTCTCAAGCGCGTGTGCGAGGGGCAGGGCACCCCGGAAAACCATCTTTCCGAAGGCTTGCGCCTCCTTGCTCTTCCCCGCCTCGTCAGCGCGTTCCAGATGCTCCGTTAGAACGAAGTCGATCTCGGTGGGGTCCGAAGCCTCTGCCCGCATCTGTCGCCACTCAGCGGCGCTCTCGGGGCTCAGGTCGATGATCCGGCCAATCCCCCGTCGGCCCTTGCTGGCCATGGCATCTGCTTCAAGCTGCCTGATCTGGCCGATGCGCACGTCGCGCAGGCGGATGGCTTCAGCGTGACTTCTTGTGTTCAACCCGAGCGAAATTGTTTTGCGAAAGGGTTCGTTCGTCCAAGGGTTGTGCGTCCCGACCAGAACGGCGGGCGTGTCCATGCGGAGGGAATACCCCTTTCCTCGGGGTTTCTTCAAATTCTTCATGTCAGGCTCTGGCGAACCTGAGGTGATCTTGCGGGGCTTTCTGTGGTCCGTCATGTACCACAAGGTGCGTTGTACCACACCCATTTTCAACCTTACAAATCAATGACTTAGGGGTAATGGCGGAGAGACAGGGATTCGAACCCTGGGTCCCCGTGAAGGGACAACGGTTTTCGAGACCGCCCCGTTCGACCACTCCGGCACCTCTCCGCGCCTTGGTCTTGGTAGGGCGGCGTTTAGACAATCCGCAAACCGGGCGCAACAGGGAATTTGTCATTTTCCGCATTCTCTTCGCGGCGCGTCATCGCTTCGCGTCCGGCACCTCTGTCTGGTGAACGGCTGGCGAAAGGGCGCGCGGCCGGATGGCAGGCCGGTCTTCGCATTCTGCCGCCGTTTCGGGCAGGGCGCGCCAAGGCGGGCAGGCTCGGCAAAGCCTTGCCCATGGCTCCTGTCGGCTGCTTGTTGCCGGGCCGGATTTCGCCTAATTCTGAAGGCAGCGAACAGGAGGACAGATTATATGGGCAGGCAGACAGGTCGGCGCGACTGGATCGGTGGACTCGTCCTTTGCGGAACCGTCGCCTTGGCCATGCCGGGGCAGGCGGCGCAGGTCGAGGATCTCTACGAAGCCTTGCGGCTGGACGAGATGATCACGGTGATGCGCGAGGAGGGGCTGGCATATGGCGACGAGCTGGCCGAGCAGATGCTGCCGACCGGCACGGCGGCGTGGTCGAACCTGATCTCGGAGATCTACGATACGGAACGCATGGGCACCATCGTCGAGGCGCGTTTTGCCCAAGAGCTGTCCGAGACCGACATCGCGCCGCTTGTGTCCTTCTTCCAGTCTGAGCCGGGGGCGCGCATCGTCGAGCTGGAACTCGAAGCGCGCCGTGCCATGATCGAGCCGCGCGTCGAAGAGGCCGCCCGCGCCGCCTTTCGCGAGGCCGATCCGGATGACGCGCGCCAGCAGCAGCTCGAGACGTTCATCGACAGCAACGACCTGCTCGAAGGCAACGTGGCCTCGGCGCTGAACGCCTCGCTGCGCTTCTATAATGGCATGGTCGATGGCGGTGCCTTCGTCATGAGCGAATCCGACATCCTTCAGGACGTCTGGGCGCAGGAGGCCGAGACCCGGTCCGATACGCAGGAATGGCTGTATGCCTTTTTAATGCTGGCCTACGAGCCGCTGCCCGACGATGCGCTGGACCGCTATATCGTCTTGTCCGCAACCGAGGCGGGGCGCGACCTGAACCGCGCGCTCTTCAACGCCTTTGGTGCCGCCTATGATGAGATCTCGTATGCGTTGGGCCTGTCGCTGGCCGGGCAGATGCAAGGTCAGGATCTCTAGGCCGAAGATGGTTGACAAGACCGGTCCGCGCGCGTAGAGACGCGGCACTCAAGGACGGGGCGCATAACCCCGCCTTTTGTTTTTGGTGAAACGAACGCCCCGAGAGGGGCGCGCAGTTCGAAGGTGGCGCTGCCCCGTGCAGGCCGAAAGTCCCGAAACCGGGCACCGAAGGACGCGGTTGAGAAAAGGAAGACGCGCATGTTCGCGGTGATGAAAACCGGCGGCAAGCAGTACAAGGTCCAGTCCGGTGATGTTCTCCGGGTGGAAAAGCTGGCAGCCGATGCGGGCGAAACCGTCCAATTCAACGAAATTCTGATGCTCGGCGGTGACAACACCGTTGTGGGCGCACCGCTTGTTGCCGGTGCCGCCGTGCAGGCCGAGATCATCGACCAGATCAAGGGCGACAAGGTCATCAACTTCGTCAAGCGCCGCCGCAAGCACAGCTCGCAGCGCACGAAGGGCCACCGCCAGAAGCTGACCCTGATCCGCGTGACCGAGATCCTCGCCGATGGCGCGGACAAGTCGGGCGTGAAGGTCGCAACCGGTTCCGCACCGAAGGGCGCCGCTGCGCCTGCGGCTGCTGCCGGTGGTGACGACCTGACCCAGATCACCGGTGTCGGCCCCGCCGCCGCGAAGAAGCTGAACGAGGCGGGCATCACCACCTTCGCCCAGCTGGCCGCTGTCGACGCGGACACCTTCGAGGCCACCAAGGTCAAGCCCGAATGGGTTGAACAGGCCAAGGAACTGGCCTGAGGGCCCGTAGAAATTAGGAGAGACACTCATGGCACATAAAAAAGCAGGCGGTTCCTCCCGTAACGGTCGCGACTCTGCGGGTCGCCGCCTCGGCGTGAAACTGTATGGCGGCCAGTCCGTCATCCCCGGCAACATCATCGTGCGCCAGCGCGGCACGAAGTTCTGGCCGGGCGAGGGCGTTGGCATGGGCCGCGACCACACGCTGTTTGCAACCGTCGAGGGCGCGATCGAGTTCAAGAAAGGCCTCAAGGGCCGTACCTTCGTAAACGTGCTTCCGGTGGCGGAGGCCGCCGAGTAAGCCGACCTCAAGGTTTTCGTGACACGAGGGGGATCGGCATCGCCGGTCCCCTTTTTCGTTGTTCCAGGTTTTTCGCATCGGGTCGGAAAAAGTCACAAATTGGCCAGACGGGGATGATACCCCTCTCGGTCATGCCCATGTCAGTACCTGTGGCACTTGCACAGGAGGAGAGTGCAAATGAGCCTTCTTGAAACCGTTTCCATGCCGGTTCTCGAAACCGAACGCTTCGATCTGCGTCCCGTCCGCCTGTCGGACCGTGGCCTGATCGAACATTATGCCAGCGACGAACGCGTCGCGCGCATGACGTCATCCATTCCGCATCCCTTGCCGCCCACCGCGGCAGAGGCCTTTGTCACCCGGGTCACCGCGCCCGAGAGCGACGAACATGTGTGGGCTTTGGACGCAACGCGCCAAGGCGGGGCCGAATTGATGGGGCTGGTCACGCTGACCCGTCTGGATGCCGACCAGTCCGAGGTCAGCTATTGGGTCGCGCCCGCGTTTTGGAACACCGGCATCGCATCGGATGCGGTGCAGGCGCTTGTCGATGCCAATCCGCTGGGCAACGCAACGATGTTCGCGATCACCTTTCAGGACAACCCCGCCTCGGCGCGGGTGCTGACCCATGCGGGGTTCGAATATATCGGCGATGCCGAAACCTATTCCGTCGCCCGCGCGGCCAAGATCCCAACCTGGACCTACCTGCGCAAGCTGCGCTGAGGCGCGCAGACAGTGCAGGACACCGCTTCGCCCGGCCCCTGAGGTCCGGGCGTTTTCCTTATGGCGCTTGAGAGCGCGTTGAAACCCCGCTAAACCGCGCCTGACCCTGTCCGAAAGCCCGATATCATGAAATTCCTCGATCTCTGCAAAGTCTATATCCGTTCCGGGTCCGGGGGGAATGGCTGCATCTCCTTCCGCAAGGAGAAGTTCATCGAGTTCGGCGGCCCCGATGGCGGCGACGGTGGCAAGGGCGGAAGCGTTTGGGTCGAGGCCGTGGACGGGCTGAACACCCTGATCGATTTCCGCTATCAGCAGCATTGGTTCGCGCAGAACGGGCAGGGCGGCATGGGCCGTGGCCGCACCGGCAAGGATGGCGAGGACATCGTGCTGCGCGTCCCCGTCGGCACCGAAATCCTCGACGAGGATGAGGAAACGGTCGTGGCTGACCTGACCACGCTGGGCGAGCGCGTGCTTCTGGCCAAGGGCGGCAATGGCGGCTGGGGCAACCTGCAATTCAAGACCTCGACCAACCAAGCCCCGCGCCGCGCCAATCCCGGGCAGGACGGGGTCGAGCGCACGCTTTGGCTGCGCCTGAAGCTGATCGCCGATGTCGGTCTGGTCGGGCTGCCCAATGCGGGCAAGTCCACCTTCCTTGCGGCGACGTCGAACGCGCGCCCCAAGATCGCCGATTATCCCTTTACCACGCTGCACCCCAATCTGGGCGTCGTGGGCGTGGACAATACCGAATTCGTCGTCGCCGACATTCCCGGCCTGATCGAGGGCGCGCATGAGGGGCGGGGTCTGGGGGATATCTTCCTTGGCCACGTGGAACGCTCGGCGGTGCTGCTGCACCTGATCGACGGCACCTCCGGCACCTTGATCGAGGATTACCAGACCATCTGCGACGAACTCGACGCCTATGGCGAGGGCCTGTCCGAAAAGCCCCGCGTCACCGTGCTGAACAAGATCGACGCGCTGGATGACGAGGAACGCGCGTTTCTGCGTGACGAGCTGCACGCGGCCGGTGCCAGCAATGTGATGCTGATGTCCGGCGCCTCGAAAGAGGGCGTGACCGAGGTGCTGCGCGCCCTGCGCCCGCATGTGGACGCACGCCGCGAGGCCGACAAACCAGTCGACCCCGAGGAGGAGGACGGATCGTGGCGTCCCTGAGCGATGCGCAGCGCATCGTCGTCAAGATCGGCTCGGCGCTGCTGGTGGATCGCGCGACGGGGCTGCGCCGCGACTGGCTGGCCTCGATCGCACAGGACATTTCGGCGCTGAAGGCGCGCGGCGCGGATGTGGTGCTGGTGTCCTCCGGCTCCATTGCGCTGGGTCGGCGGGTTCTTGGTCTGCCCGGCCCCGACCTGCCGCTTGAGCAATCCCAAGCCGCCGCGGCGGTCGGCCAGATCGGCCTCGCCCAAGCCTGGGAAGAGGCGCTGGCCCCCCACGGCCTGACCACCGCGCAGGTGTTGCTGACGCTTGAGGATACCGCCGACCGGCGCCGCTACCTGAATGCGCGCGCCACGCTGGGCACGCTTCTGGGCTTTGGCGTGGTGCCCATCGTGAACGAGAACGACACCGTCGCAACGGACGAGATCCGCTATGGCGACAATGACCGGCTCGCCGCGCAGATCGCCGTGACCGTGGGCGCGGATGTTCTGGTGTTGCTGTCGGACGTGGACGGGCTTTACACCGACAATCCCAACACCAACCCCGACGCGCAGCACTTCGCCACCGTCGACCGCATCACCCCGGAGATCGAGGCCATGGCGGGCGAGGGCGTGTCCGGCCTGTCCAAGGGCGGCATGATCACCAAGCTGATGGCGGCCAAGACCGCCACCGCCTCGGGCTGCGCCATGGTGATCTGCCACGGAGCAGAGATGCACCCGCTCGCCCGTCTGGAGGATGGCGCGCGCGCGACGTGGTTTGCGCCGCAGCTTGATCCGCACGCCGCCCGCAAGCGCTGGATCGCGGCAATGAAACCGCAAGGTGTGCTGACCGTCGATGCCGGCGCGGCCAAGGCCTTGGGCCAAGGCAAATCCCTGCTGCCCGCAGGCCTTGCCAGCCTCACCGGCAGTTTCGGGCGCGGTGATCCGGTCACGATCCGGACGCAGGATGGCACCACGCTGGGCCAGGGCCTGACCCGCTACACCGCGACCGAGGCCCGCGCCATCGCAGGCCATCACAGTTCGGAAATCGAGGCCATCCTCGGCTATCCGGGCCGCGCGGTGCTGATCCACCGGGATGACATGGCGCTTTGACGGCCCTGTTTCTTCTCTTTAAAAATACCCAAATCCCACCTCAACCAAAGCGAGACACGTCATGAAAGACCTGACCGACATCCCCGCAATGATGCAGGACATCGGGGCGCGCGCCAAACTGGCCGCAGCCGAGCTCGCTTTCGCCCCAGCCGAGGCAAAACAACTGGCGCTGGAGGCCGCCGCCGATGCGATCGTCGCGCAGACGGCCCAGATCATCGAGGCCAACAAGCAGGACATGGCCTTTGGCCGCGACAAGGGCCTGTCCGATGCGATGCTCGACCGCTTGATGCTGGACGAGGCGCGGATCAAATCCATGGCTGACGGGCTGCGCGCGGTTGCCGCGCAGAAGGACCCGGTGGGCGAGGTGATCTCGGAATGGGATCGGCCCTCGGGCCTGCATATCAGCCGCGTGCGCACGCCCTTGGGCGTGGTCGGCGTGATCTACGAGTCGCGCCCCAACGTGACGGCGGATGCGGGCGCGCTGTGCCTGAAGGCGGGCAATGCGGTGATCCTGCGGGGCGGCTCGGAAAGCTTCCATTCGGCCAGCGCCATCCATGCCTGCCTCGTTGAGGGGCTGAAAAAGGCCGGTCTGCCCGAGGACGCGATCCAGCGCATTCCGACCCGTGACCGCGCCGCCGTGCAGGAGATGCTCAAGGCGGTCGACTATATCGACGTGATCGTGCCGCGCGGCGGCAAGGGCTTGGTTGGTTTGGTCCAGCGCGAGGCGCGGGTGCCGGTCTTTGCCCATCTCGAAGGCATCGTGCATATCTATATCGACAAGGAGGCCGACCCGGTGAAGGCGCTCAAGGTCGTGATGAACGCCAAGACCCGCCGCACCGGCATCTGCGGGGCCGCCGAATGCCTGCTGATCCATCGCGATGTGGTCGACACGATCGGCCAAGGCGTCATCAAGGCGCTGGTCGATGCTGGGGTCGAGGTGCGCGCCGACGAAAAGCTGAGCGCGATCCCCGGCACCGCCAAGGCGACCGAGGCCGATTGGGGCTGCGAATATCTCGACAGCATCATCGCCGCCAAGGTCGTCGACGATGTCGACGGCGCGATTGCCCATATCCGGCACTACAGTTCGTCCCACACCGATTGCATCCTGACCGAGGATGACACGGCGGCGGCACGTTTCTTCCAGCGGCTCGACAGCGCGATCCTGATGCGCAATGCCTCGACCCAGTTCGCGGACGGGGGCGAGTTCGGCATGGGGGCCGAGATCGGCATCGCCACGGGCAAGATGCATGCGCGCGGGCCGGTCGGTGCCGAACAACTGACCAGCTTCAAGTATCTGGTTGTCGGTGATGGAACGGTACGCGCCTAGGCGATCTTGATGGTGATCTGCGTTTCGTCGCAGGTCACCATGATCTTTTGCCCGCGCTCGTCGGCCAGCAAGGCCAGTAGCGCGAATTGCACGCGGTTTGGCGCAATCTCGCCCAGTTGCGCCACGCCATTGAGGTGATCCCAATAGATCTCGTCCAGCGCGATCCGCCGCCCGGTGGCGGTGACCGACCAGCCCGCCGCGTCACGATCCAGCCGAACGTTGCCGCCCACGGGCAGCGCGCTTTCGCAGCACAGGAAGGCGAGGAAGGCCAGTTGCACGTCCTGCCTGCGGAAATCGCCCTGTGGCAGCCATTCCGCGCTCAGCCGCGATCCTTCGGTGTTGGCGGCCAGCGTGGCGGCAGCTTCGCGGCTGCCCAGCGACTGGTGGGATTCGGCACTGCCGAAGGCGACGCGGAAAAACTTGATCCGGGCGGCTGCGCTATTGCAACTGTCCTGGATCAGGGCCATCTCGGGGCTATGCTCATCCGCACCACCGGACAACGCGATCAGTTCGAGCCCGTTCTGGATGGCCCCGATCGGGCTGATCAGGTCATGGCACAGGCGCGATCCAATCAGGGCGGCGAGGGTGGCACTGGTTTGCGGCATTTTGGCTCCTTTGGGGAGATATTCGATGACTGATCTGAACGCGTTACTGGAACCTGGTCAACTGGTCCGGCACCCGGACCAACCGGAATGGGGCCTTGGTCAGGTGCAATCCAACATCGGTGGCCGCATTACCGTCAATTTTCGCGAACAAGGCAAGGTTGTAATCGACG
Source organism: Tropicibacter alexandrii (assembly GCF_003667315.2). Classification (GTDB taxonomy): domain Bacteria; phylum Pseudomonadota; class Alphaproteobacteria; order Rhodobacterales; family Rhodobacteraceae; genus Tropicibacter; species Tropicibacter alexandrii. The sequence goes on from NZ_RCTZ02000005.1 coordinate 72,240, forward strand.
GTCAACGTGTCGGGCTCCTTCCGGTCTACGAAAGCTAGGGTAAAGTAGTACATCTTTCCGAATGGTTAACCGATCTGCGATCCCGTGCGACGTTGCGTTTTTTCGGACCTCGGCCTAGAAGCGCGCCAACAGGAGGCGGGCGATCATGACGGTTCAAGCTCAGCAATTCACGGTGCGGCTGGCGCGGGATGCGGCGGACCTGCACGCCGTGCAGCGCCTGCGATACGAGGTCTTCGTCGAGGAACTGGGCGGCGATGGCGATCTGGTCGATCATGCGGCACGGCTGGAGCGTGACCGGTTCGATCCTTTCGCCGATCACCTGCTGGTGTCGGACCCGATGCGGGACGGCGCGGTCGTGGGCACCTATCGCCTGATGCGCGCCGATCAGGCTGCGCGGGCGGGCGGCTTCTATACCGAGGGCGAATACGACCTCGATCCGCTGCACCGGTCCGGGCGCAGGCTGCTGGAACTGGGGCGCTCCTGCCTGCATGCGGATTATCGCGGCGGCGGGGTGATGTTTCAGTTGTGGCAGGGGCTTGCGGCTTATGTGCTGGATCACGGGATCGAGGTGCTGTTCGGCACGGCGTCCTTCCACGGCACGGATGTGGCGCGCATCGCGCAGCCGCTGGCCTTTTTGCATCACCGCCATCTTGCCCCCGAGGGGCTGCGCGTCCGGGCGCGCGCCTATCAGGAGATGGACCTGATGCCCGAGGACCGGATCGACCGCGCCGCCGCGATGCGGGACATGCCGGCGCTGATCAAGGCCTATCTGCGGCTCGGCGGTTGCGTGGGCGAGGGGGCGTTTGTCGATCATGCCTTCAACACCACGGATGTCTGCCTTGTCATGGACACGGCGCGCATGAACGCGCGGCAGCGCGACATGTATACGGGTGGGCGCGCATGAGCACGTGGGACGGGGACACGCCGCATCCTGTCTTTGCCGTGACGCCGATGGGTTGGGTGCTGGTGGCGCTGCGTCTGCCGGTGATTGCGGTGGTGAATTTCGGCGGGCTCGCGCTGCTGTTGCTGGTGCGGCTGGTGGAAAAACCGATCTGCGGCATGGATCGCCCCGTGACCCCATGGATCACGCAAGCCGTCTGCCGCACCACGTTGCGCGTGATGGGGCTGAAGGTCCGGATGCGCGGCCCGCGCATGAAGGGGCCGGGGGCAGTGGTGGCCAACCATTCGTCCTGGCTGGACATCTTCGTGCTCAACAGCCGCAAGAACGTCTATTTCGTCGCCAAGGAAGAGGTCGCCGGCTGGGCCGGGATCGGTTGGCTGGCGCGGGCCACGGGGACACTGTTCATCAAGCGCGACCGGCGCGAGGCGCAGGCGCAGACCCGCGCCTTCGAAGAGCGGCTCTTGCACGGGCACCGGCTGTTGTTTTTCCCCGAGGGCACCTCGACCGACAACCAGCGCGTCTTGCCGTTCAAGACGACGCTGTTCGCGGCGTTCTTGACCGACGGGCTGCGGGATCGTTTGCAGGTGCAGGCGGTCAGCGTGGTCTACCAAGCCCCGCCGGGCAAGGAGCCGTATTTCTACGGCTGGTGGGGGGGCGCGGATTTCGCGCCGTCGCTGATCCTGATGCTGGCGCAAACGCGGCACGGCTCGGTGACGCTGATCTATCACGACCCGATCCGCGTGGCAGATGTGCCGGACCGCAAGGCCTTGGCACAACGGTTGGAAATGCAGGTGCGCGGCGGGTTCGACACGGCCCGGATCGAGGCTATGGGCTAGGTCGGGCGGTCCCGGGTCAAGCCCGGGACGGGGTCAGCCCATCGCTGCGCGGAAGGCCTGCAAGGTGGCGAGCGGGTCGTCGCTGTTCCAGATTTCCTCGCCGATGGCGAAGAAATCGGTCACGGGGGCGAGGTCGCGGATCAACTCTTCGGTCAGGCCGCCCTCGGCGACGACGGGGACTTCGATCATCTCGGACCACCATTGGAACAGGTCGCGTTCCGCCAGTTCGCCATCACCCAAGGCACCCGAGACCGGGCCGAACGCCACGTAATCTGCACCGAACTCGCCCGCTTCCATGCCGGAATGGCGCGACTGGCCGCACCAGCTGCCGACGATGGCATCGGGGCCAAGCTCCTTGCGGGCGCTGCGCACCGAGCGCTGTCCATCCAGCAGGTGTACGCCGTCGAGGCCGAGCCGTTGCGCCAGCACCACATGCGTGTCGATCACCAGCGCCACGTCGTGGCGATGGGCGACCTCGCGCACAGCATCGGCGGCGCGCATCAGGCGGTCCTCGTCACGGGTGGCGAGACTCAGGCGCAGGCAGGCGATCTCGACCGTGTCCAGAACGCCCGACAAGGTGGCGGGGAAGGACCCCAGCTCGAAATCCGGCGGGGTCACGAGGTAGATCTGCGGGGCGTCTTCGGTGGCCATGGTCGTGCTCCTGTCTCGGAGACGCGTGATAGCGTGGATATTCCGGTTTGACCATAAGGATTTGTGGCGGGTGCGGACGCCTGCGGCGCGGGTATTTGGACCAAGAAGAAGCGAGGAGGGGCTTGCAAGGCGGGCAGGGGGCGCTTAGGCGGGGCCTTGGTTTGATGGAGACGGATGATGGCGACGGGTGTTCCCCAACCGGCTTTCGTGCTGGTGCGACCGCAGATGGGCGAGAATATCGGCGCGGCGGCGCGGGCGATGTGGAATTTCGGCTTGGACCGGATGCGGATCGTGGCACCTCGGGACGGCTGGCCGAACCCCAAGGCCGTAGCGATGTCGTCCGGTGCCGGGCGGCTTTTGGACGAGGCGGTTCTGGCCGATGATCTTCCCGGCGCGCTGTCCGATTGCACCTATGTCATGGCCACCACGGCCCGGCCGCGCGACATGACCAAGACCGTGTTCACACCCGAACAGGCGATGATCGAGGCGCGCACCCGGATTGCGCGCGGCGAGAAGGTGGCGGTGCTGTTCGGACCCGAACGCGCGGGCCTTGAGAATGACGATATCAGCCGGGCCAATGCGATCATCTCGGTGCCGGTCAACCCAAGCTTTGCCTCGCTCAACCTTGGGCAATGCGTGCTGCTGTGTGCCTATGAATGGATGCGCGTCAGCGGCGAGTCTGTCCCGGTGCAGGAGGTCATGGCCGGGACGGAATTCGCCAACCATGACGAGATCGAGCATCTGGCGCGGCATTACGAGGACCGGATGGAGGAGGCGGGCTTCTTCTTTCCGGATCACAAGGTCGCCGCGATGAAGATCAACCTGCGCAACATGTGGTCGCGCCTGCCGCTGACCCGCGCCGACGTACAGATGCTGCATGGCATGATGCGCCAGATCGTACGCTGGAAGAATAAAGGCTGACGAAAAAGCGGACCACCACGATGGGTGATCCGCAGTCGGCCGTGCCGGTCAGGGAGGAGAAAACCGGCAGGGGAAATTCAGTAGCCGTAGCCATTGTTGTAATGCTTCTTGTAGGGCTTCTTCTTGTAGGTCGGCTTCGGCGCGTAATGGCAGGAATGGCCGCTCAGGTACTGGGCCGACACCCAGTAGTAGTTGTGCTTGTAGGCGACCTTGGCCCAGCCCCACTTTTGGGCGACCACATGCACCGGGGTGCAGGGGTTGAAGGTGCCGATCACGTGGTAGTTGGTGCCGGGGCCGGAGCGCGCGTTCAGATGGACATTGCCGACATAAGCCTGCGTGGCGGCGGCGGCCGAAGCGGACAGGGCGGAGGCGGCGAGGATGGCGGCTGCAATGAACTTTTTCATGGGTCTGTTCCTTTTGGGGCAAGGGCTTGGGAAGAAGGATCGTGTCGTTGAACTTGTGCCCTCAATCTACGTCTCACAGCCCCGGCGCATAAGTCCGGAAACCATTACTGAGGTATTCCTGACCCTGCGGACCCCGCGCCAAGCGCAGGACGCCGTGTCGCATCCGCTTGAAGCGGGCGGGGCGCGGCACTAGTGTCCGCCTGAAATTGGAGACCAAGATGGCCGAGAAACGCAAACTCTTCGAAGAGGTCACAGAGACGGGCAAGCCGGTGGCACCGGCGCGCGGGGGCATGATCGACGCGGGCAAACGCGGCGCGCGGGGCGCGATCCGCGTGTGGCTGATGGTGCTGTTCGTCATGGTGGTGGTGATGATCGCGGTGGGCGGATTGACGCGCCTGACCGATAGCGGCCTGTCGATCACCGAATGGCGTCCCGTCACCGGCGCGCTGCCACCGATGAGCGACGCCGCCTGGCAGGAGGAATTCGACAAGTACCGTCAGATCCCGGAATACCAGTTGCAGAACAAGGGCATGAGCCTGTCCGAGTTCCAGTTCATCTACTGGTGGGAATGGGGCCATCGGCAGCTGGGCCGGACCATCGGCCTTGTCTGGGCGCTGGGGTTCTTTGGCTTTCTGGCGGCGCGCAAGATCCCCACGGGCTGGACGGGCCGCCTGTTCGGCATCGGCGTTCTGGGTGGGCTGCAAGGGGCCGTGGGCTGGTGGATGGTGTCCTCGGGTCTGGGCGGAGAGATGCTGGACGTGGCCTCCTATCGGCTGGCGACCCATCTGGGGCTGGCCTTCGTGATCCTCGGCTTCATCGCTTGGTATGTCTACGCGCTGGGGCGCGAGGAACGCGACCTGATGCAGGCGCGGCGCAGCGCCGAGCCCAAGCTGTTTTCGATGTCTACGGGCCTGTTGCACTTCACCTTCCTGCAAATCCTGCTGGGGGCGCTGGTGGCCGGGATCGATGCGGGGCGCAGCTACAATGACTGGCCCTTGATGGCAGGAGGCATCTTTCCGCCCTATCCGTTCGATATCGAGCCGGTCTGGCGCAATTTCTTCGAGAATGCCGGGTTGGTGCAGTTCATGCACCGGGTCGCGGGCTACTTGCTGTTCGTCTTTGGCATCGTCGTCTGGCTGCGGGCGCGCAAGTCGCCGAACAGCGACACCCGGTTCCGTTTCAACGCGGTCTTTGCCATGCTGGTCCTGCAGATGGTGCTGGGCATCGTGACCGTGCTTTATCTTGCGCCTTGGCAGATCGCCATCGTGCACCAGTTCGGGGCGGTCGTGCTCTGGGCGCTGATCCTGCGGGCGCGCTTTGCCGCCCGTTATCCTGTTCCGCAATCGATCCGGGGGAAGACCGCATGAGTGCGTTTGACGAGTTGATGACCTTCCAGCGCGACACCGAGGCGCTGGCCCAGATCGCCGGTCGCTTGAGCTGGGATCAGGAAACCATGATGCCGCGCGGTGCTGCCGATCAGCGCAGCGACGAGCGCGCCGCGATGGAGGCGGTCTTGCACCAGCGCCGCGTCAGCCCGCGCATCGGCGAGTGGCTGGCCGCCATCGATGAAGGCGGGCTCGATGACGTGGCCAAGGCCCAGTTGCGCCATATCCGTCGTGCGCATGACCGCGCGACGCGCGTGCCTGAACGGCTGGCCTCGGCCATCGCCCGGAAGGTCAGCCAAGCGCATGTGATCTGGGCCGAGGCGCGCGCCGATGACGATTTCGCCGCCTTCGCGCCGACCCTGAGCGAGATCATCGCGCTGCGTCAGGAAGAGGGCGCCGCGCTGGCCGATGGTGGCAGCGTCTATGACGCTTTGCTCGACGATTACGAGCCGGGCGCCAAGGCGGCCGATCTCGAGGCTATGTTCGGCGCGCTGCGTCCGCGCCTCGTGGCGCTGCGCGAGGCCGTGCTGGCGCAACCTGCAAAGGCTGGTGTGCAGGGCACCTTCGACGAGCATGGTCAGATGAAGCTGGCCCGGACTCTGGCCCGGACCTTTGGCTATGACCTGAAACGCGGGCGCGTCGACAAAGCCGTGCATCCCTTCAGTTCAGGCAGCGGCGACGATGTGCGCATCACCACGCGGACCAATGCACTCGATCCGTTCAACTGCTTTTACTCGACGATCCACGAGGTCGGCCATGCGAGCTATGAGCAGAATATCGACCCGGCCTATCGCCTGACGCCGCTGGGCGGGGGCGTGTCGATGGGCGTGCATGAAAGCCAGAGCCGGATCTACGAAAACCAGTTGGGTCGCTCGCGCGCGTTTACCGGCTGGCTCTTCGGGCAGATGCGCGACACGTTCGGCGATTTCGGGATTGCGGATGAGGAGGCGTTCTATGCCGCCGTCAATCAGGTCAAGAATGGCTATATCCGCACCGAGGCGGATGAATTGCAGTATAACCTGCATGTGCTGTTGCGCTTCGATCTGGAACGCGCCCTGATCGCGGGTGATCTGGCCGTGGGCGATCTGGAAACCGCGTGGAACGACCGCTTCGCGGCGGATTTCGGATTTGCGGTGGACAAGCCGTCGAACGGGGTCCTTCAGGACGTGCACTGGTCGGCGGGCCTGTTCGGCTATTTCCCGACCTATTCGCTGGGCAATGTCTATGCGGGCTGCCTGCATCAGGCGCTGCGGGTGGCGGTGCCTGACCTCGATGATCAGCTGTCCCGGGGCGATACGACAGCCGCTACCACGTGGCTGAAGTCGACCCTTCAGACCCATGGCGGGCGCTTTACGCCGCGCGAGGTGATCGAAAGGGCCAGCGGCGCGGCTCCGTCCGAGGCACCGCTGCTGGACTATCTCGAAGAGAAGTTCCGCGACCTCTACGACCTTTAAAGAAGGGCCATGCGTTCCGCCCGTTCCGTGTCTGGGAATGGGCGGTACAACCCGAAATCGGCGGTCAGGATCTGTTCGTGGACGGCGCGGTACAAGGCGTCGATCGTGTCGTCATGCCGCCCCAACGTGCGAAAGGCCTGATCCAACTGGGTCAGGTCCTTGACCTCGATCTGCAGCAGGAAATCACGGTGGCGATCCGAGGCAAGGTTCAGCTTGCGCCGGTATAGCGTCCAAGCCTTTATCACGCCGGATTGCATGAGATGGGACATCCAGTCCTCGCAGGCCTTGGCGAAAACCAACGCGCGGGCGTCATTCTTCAGGTCGATGGAGCAGGTATACAGGTTCATGGCACGATTCCTCCGCAAGGGATCGTGCCATGAGATGTCTTTCCGTCCGATTAAGAGGCAAGGGGCCAAAGTAGGATGGGTTAAACCCATCCTATCCCGGATTATTCTTCTTCGCTGTCGTCCTCGCCCTGATCGGCGATCCAAGCCACGGACACCACCGTCTCACCAGCACCGGTGTTGAACACCTTCACGCCGCCGGCGCTGCGCGAGCGAAACGAAATGCCATCCACCGGCACCCGGATCGACTGGCCCGTCGAGGTGGCCAACATGATCTGGTCGTCGAGTTCCACCGGGAAGCTGGCCACGATGTCACCGCCGCGCATGGATTTCTCCCACGCGGTGACGCCCTGACCGCCACGCCCGCGCACCGGGTAGTCGTGGCTCGACGACAGCTTGCCAAGGCCACCGGCGGTGATCGTCAGGATCAGGTTCTCAGCCGCCGACATCTGAGCATAACGGTCCTGCGCGAGCGGCGCGTTTGCGTCGCCTTCCTCGTCCGAGGCATCCTCGTCGGTCAGACCAGCCATGGCGCGGCGCATCTTGAGATACGAGGCGCGTTCATCGCTTTCGGCGTCGAAATGGCGGATGATCGACATGGACACGACCTCGTCGCCATTGTGCAGCCGGATGCCGCGCACCCCGGTCGAGGCGCGCGAGTTGAACACCCGCACATCCGGCACGGGGAAGCGGATCGCCCGGCCCGAATTCGTCACCAGCATCACGTCGTCGTCTTCGGAACAGATGCGCGCGTTGATCAGGCGGGTGTTCTCATCCTCGCCCTCGAATTTCATCGCGATCTTGCCGTTGCGCATGACGTTGGTGAAATCCGACAGCCGATTGCGGCGAACGGACCCTTTGGAGGTCGCGAAGACGATCTGAAGATCGTCCCAGTCCTCTTCCGGGCGGTCCACCGGCATGATCGCGGCAATCGACACGCCCTGCGGGATCGGCAGGATGTTGACGATCGCCTTGCCGCGCGACGCACGGCTGCCCAGCGGCAGACGCCATGTCTTGAGCTTGTAGACCATGCCATCGGTGGTGAAGAACAGCAGTTGCGTATGGGTGTTGGCGACGAACAGGGTCGTGACCGCGTCGTCCTCTTTCAAGCCACCGCCCGACAGCCCCTTGCCGCCGCGCTTTTGCGCGCGGAAATCGGCCAGCGCGGTGCGCTTGATATAGCCGCCAGCGGTAACGGTGACGACCATGTCCTCTTGTTCGATGAGATCCTCATCGTCCATGTCACCGGCCCAGTCGGTGATCTCGGTGCGGCGCGGCACGGCGAAATCACTGCGCACTTGCGTCAGCTCGTCCGAGATGATCGACATGATGCGTTCGCGCGAGGAGAGGATGTCGAGGTAGTCCTTGATCTTGGCGGCGAGGTCTTCGAGTTCGTCCGTGACTTCCTTGACCCCCAACTGGGTCAGGCGCTGCAGACGCAGGTCGAGGATCGCGCGGGCCTGCGTTTCGGACAGGTTATAGGTGCCGTCCTCGTTCGCCTTGTGGGTCGGATCGTCGATCAGGGCGATATAGGGCAGGATCTCATGCGCGGGCCAGCGCCGTTCCATCAGGCGGGTGCGGGCCTCGGCGGCATCGGCAGACGACCGGATCGTCGCCACGACCTCGTCCACGTTCGACACGGCCACGGCCAGACCACAGAGCACATGGCTGCGCTCGCGCGCCTTGCGCAGCAGATAGGCGGTGCGGCGGGCGACGACATCTTCGCGGAAGTCGATGAAGGCGGTCAGAAAACCGCGCAGCGTCAGCTGTTCAGGGCGGCCACCGTTCAGCGCCAGCATGTTGCAGCCAAAGGAGGTCTGCATCGGGGTAAAGCGGTAAAGCTGGTTCAGCACCACCTCGGCCGTCGCGTCGCGCTTCAGCTCGATCACCACGCGCACGCCGTCGCGGTCGGATTCGTCCTGAACGTGGGCGATGCCCTCGATCTTTTTATCGCGGGCGGCCTCAGCGATCTTTTCGATCATCGTGGCCTTGTTCACCTGATAGGGGATTTCCTGGATGACGATGGCCCAGCGGTCCTTGCGGATCTCCTCGACCTTGGTCTTGGCGCGGATGATGACGCTGCCGCGCCCTTCCAGATAGGCCTTGCGCGCGCCAGACCGGCCAAGGATCACGCCGCCTGTCGGGAAGTCCGGCGCAGGGATGTATTCGATCAGCTGTTCCGTCGACAGGTCGGGATTCTCGATCAGCGCCAGCGTCGCATCGACAACCTCGCCAAGGTTATGCGGCGGGATGCGCGTCGCCATGCCGACCGCGATGCCCTCGGCGCCGTTGACCAGCACGTTGGGATAGCGCGCGGGCAAAACCGTGGGCTCACGCTCCTTGCCGTCATAATTGTCCTGAAAGTCGACGGTTTCCTTGTCGATATCCGCCAGCAGCGCCAGCGCGGATTTCGCCAGACGGCTTTCGGTGTAACGCATTGCGGCGGGCGGATCGCCATCCATCGAGCCAAAGTTGCCCTGACCGTCGATCAAGGGCAGCGACATCGAGAAATCCTGCGCCATGCGCACCAGCGCGTCGTAAATCGCGCTGTCGCCATGCGGGTGATAGTTGCCCATCACCTCGCCCACGGACTTCGCGGACTTGCGGTACGACTTGTCGGGCGTGTAACCGCCTTCATACATCGCATAAAGAATGCGCCGATGCACAGGTTTCAGGCCATCGCGCAGATCGGGAATCGCACGGCTCACGATCACGCTCATGGCGTAGTCGAGATAGCTCGCCTTCATCTCATTTTCGATAGAGATCGACGGACCGCGCGGGGTCGGCGGAATTTTCTCTTCGTTCTCAGGGGGTTCGGGCGTATCGCTCACGGTGCTGGCCTGCTTTTGTCTATGCCATATCTTGTTGGAAGCCTTATATCAGACCCAAGGGATTGCGTGCAATGGTGGGTCCAGGCGTCATTTTGGCAGCCATGAGTGTCGGCTGCTAACATACTGTTTTTATTGAAAAGTAAAGATTCGCTCGGCAGACTTTTCTCATAAGAAAAGCGAGGTGCGCAATGCAGGTCTCAGAGACGGAACTGATGTTGAAAGGATACGGGCTGACCACGGCGGAATTCTACTACCGGATGCCCGATTACAAACATGTGCTGAACACGTTCATCTGGCAGGATTACGATCTGGCGCCGGATCACCCCAAGCTGTTCGAATTCATCGAATTCTGGCAGGACAGTATCGAGGGACCGCTGCATTCGGTCCGCTTCACCCATCGCAAGATGATCTCGCCCGGCGAATGGCGCAATGTCGTGGGTGAATTCACCTACCACTAATTAGTGGCATCGCCCCAATGCGGGGCGATGGCGCTTTGGGTATGGTCCAAGCGGATCAGGGGATGATCCGGGTGTATTTCACCCCTTCGAGCGTTGCGCCGACGCGCAAACCCGACTGGCCAAAGATCACCGCAATCACCGGCGCAAGCGAGGTGGTCGTCTCGGCGGCCAGCGTCTCGCCCTTGGAGGGGGTGGCATATTCAATGTTCGCACCGGCTGCATAGCCGGGCGAGCGGCGGAAGTTCTGCAGCGCGTCCTCGGTCATGAAGAACAGGACGTGGCTGTATTGCTGCCCGCCGATCTGCAATCCGCCCGAGGCCTTGGCCATCGAGTAGTAATCCACCGTCGCGCCGCCGACCCGCAGCGCACCCCGCCCATATCCTGCGCCGATGCCAAGGCCGACCTCGGTCACCAGCGGCATTACCAGCATGCCCACCGATTTCGCGCCCAGCTGCTGGGTCGCGGGATAATCGGAATACAACTGGCTGAGCGTCGCGTTCACGCGGGCGTCGATCGTTGCCGGACCCCGGCTGCCCACGCCGTTTGCACAGCCACCCAGCAGCGCCGTCGCGCCAAGCCCGAAGGCAAATTCACGTCTCGTGAAAGTCATCTGTCCTGTTCCTTGCCGATGCCTCGTCCGGCTATCTTGCCGGTTGTCGCAGTTTATAGGCCGAAAGCCGCCGCATGTCACCACATGACGTGGGCCATGGGCGGGCTTCCGCTACCCGTTGAGAAGCTTTGCCGCGGCGGGGGCGAAATAGGTCAGGATGCCGTCACATCCGGCACGTTTGAAGCTCATGAGGCTTTCCAGCATGACCTTGTCGCCATCGACCCAGCCGCGCTCGCCCGCGCCTGCCAGCATCGCGTATTCGCCCGAGACCTGATAGGCAAAGGTCGGAGCGCCGAACAGGTCCTTGGCGCGGCGGCAGATGTCGAGATAGGGCATGCCGGGCTTGACCATGATCATGTCGGCGCCCTCGGACAGGTCGCGCTCGATCAGGCGCATGGCCTCGTCGGCATTGCCGGGGTTCATCTGGTAGGTGGTCTTGTCGCCTTTCAGCGCGCCCGACGCGCCCACCGCATCGCGGAATGGGCCGTAGAAGGCGGACGCATATTTTGCCGCATAGGTCAGCAGCAACACGTTCTGATGGCCTGCGCTTTCCAGCGCGCTCCGGATCGCGCCGATGCGGTTGTCCATCATGTCGCTGGGTCCGATAATGTCGGCCCCGGCCTCGGCTTGGCTCAGCGCCTGTTTCACCAGCGCCTCGACCGTGCGGTCATTGACGATCTCGCCATCCTCGACAAAGCCGTCATGCCCGTCGATGTTATACGGGTCCAGCGCCACATCCGTCATCACGGCGATGTCCGGCACGGCGGCCTTAATCGCGCGGGTGGCGCGGTTGGACAGGTTGTCGGGGTTCCACGCCTCGGCGCAATCGGCGGTCTTCAGCGCCGGGTCGGTATAGGGAAAAAGGCAGATCGCCGGGATGCCAAGCGCATGCGCCTCGCGCGCGGCCTCGACCACTTTATCGACCGACAGCCGGTTCACGCCCGGCATCGAATGGATCGGTTCGACCACGCCCTCGCCGTCACGCACGAAGACCGGCCAAATGAAATCGGCCGGGCTCAGCGTGGTTTCCTGCACCAATGCGCGGATCGCACCGGATTTGCGCAGGCGGCGCAGGCGGGTCGCGGGGAAGGGGGCTAGGCTGGGGCGCATGTCTGTCTCCTGTCGTTGATGCAGGAATGCCCGCGCCCCGCCGCCTTGTCCAGTCCAAGGTGCCTCAGGCGAGGCGACCCTTTTGCACCTTGATCGCGTCCGGCACCTTGCGTTCGGCCAGAAAGCCGGGACGCGGCGCGTCGGCGGCAAACGGTGCCTCGGGCGCGTTCGACACGGCATTGTAGACGAAGAACGCGTTCGAGCGCGGATCGGGCGTGATATTGCCGTTCGAGCCGTGCAGGGTGTTGCAATCGAACAGGACGACCGTGCCAGCCGGTCCCTCGGCATCGTCGATGCCGTACATCCGGGCCATGTCGCGCAGCGTGGCCTGCGAGGGGGTGCCGACCTCCTGCTTCTTCAGCGAGGATTTGTGGTTGTCCTCGGGCGTTTCGCCCTGGCACGAGACAAACGTCTTGTGCGATCCGGGGATCAGCATCAGTGCGCCGTTATGGGCCCGGTTGTCCGTCAGCAGCACCGAGGCCGACACGGCGCGCATGCGCGGCATGCCATCCTCGGCGTGCCAAGTCTCGAAATCCGAATGCCAGTAGAACTCCTTGCCGGTGAAGCCCGGTTTGTAGTTCAGGCGCGACTGGTGCAGGTAGACATCGTCGCCCAGCAAGAACTGTGCGGTCCCCGCGATCCGGCGATCGGCGGCCAGACGCGCCATCAGCGGATCCTTGTGGTCGAGGCGGAAGATCGTGCGCACCGCATTGGTTTCCGGCTCTGTCACCACTTCTTCGCTGCGGGCGCCGGCCAGCGTTTCGCGCAGGCGGTTGGCGCGGTCGATCAGGGCCGTCACCTCTTCGGGGGAAAACAGGTTGCGCAGCACGAGATACCCGTTGCGCTCGAAAGACTGGGCCTGACCCTTGGTGATCGGCGCGCTTTGGGTCCAGTCATTCCAGAGAACCGGGTCCTTGCGTTCCATCCATTTTTCCGGTGTTTGCCGACGCGTCGGATATTCGTCCGCGCAGGCGGTTTGCGTCGCATATTCCAGCGGCATGGTCGTCTCCTGAGATTGGTTTTCCGTTTCACCTGATATGCAGGTGTCTGCCCTGTCAGCGCGGGGGCCGCGCGATTTGTTCCAAACGAATTTCCCGCAGGGTTGCGCAACTGGCAGCCGAGCGGTGGTCACAAGCCTCTGGGCATTTGCCGTGACCCGCGCTAGAACGCGGATCAAAGAAGATCGAGGCGGCAGGCATGGACTGGTACGGAACCGTTTTTGACATGATCGACATGCGATCATTTTCAAACCTGTGGTTCTGGATCGTCTTGGCGGTCGTCTGGTCCTCGGCCAGCCACTGGGTGATCGGCGTGCCCTTCGACATGGTCGCGCGCGCCAAACGCAATGGCGGCAAGGCCGAACAGGACCTCGAGGATCTCGCCCGCATCAATGCCAACCGGCTGCTCTTCATCATCGACGAGGCGGGGCTGTGGCTGGCGGCGATGATCGCGGCGCTCTTGACGATGCTGGCCATGCTGGGCTTCTGGTATGACGTAGAATTCGCGCAGGCGGTGTTCCTGCTGGCGGCGCCGATGACGGTTGTCTTCCTGATGTCGGTTGCCACGTCGCGCCGCATCGTTGCGGGCGAAGGGCAGGGCGAGGCGCTGTGGCGCCGCTTGCGCATCCATCGCGTGCTGTCGCAACTGGTGGGCATGGTCGCGATCTTCATCACGGCTTTCTGGGGCATGTACCAGAACATGATGGTGCAGGTGCTCTAGGGCATCCGAGGCACCGGCAGGGGAACTCAGCGCATGGCACAGGATCGGATCATCACGGGCGGCGCGCCCGAGGGCTTTGACGCAACGCTTGTCCTGCGCGAGGTCGAGAAGACCGGTGGCCCCGTCATCCACGTTGCCCGCGATGACAAGCGGCTGGCGGCGATGCGCGAGGCCTTGGCCTTCTTTGCGCCTGACATGCCGGTTTTGACCTTCCCGGCATGGGATTGCCTGCCCTATGACCGGGTGTCGCCCAATGCTGATATCTCGGCGGCGCGCATGGCGACGCTGGCGGGGCTGGTGCAGGGCGGGCCGTCTCGTTTTGTGCTGTTGACGACGCTGTCGGCGGCCATGCAAAAGCTGCCCGCACGGTCCGTCCTGCGCGACGCGGCGTTTTCGGCGCGGGTCGGCGACAGGGTAGATGAGGGCGGATTACGGGCGTTTTTGGTACGAATGGGCTTTTCTCAAGCGCCGACAGTGACCGAACCCGGGGACTACGCCATTCGCGGCGGCATCATCGATATCTTCCCACCGGGTGATGGCGGACCGGTGCGGCTCGACTTCTTTGGCGATGTCTTGGATGGCGCGCGCCGGTTTGATCCGGTGTCGCAGCGCACCACTCAAAAGCTGGATGTCGTCGAACTGGCCCCGGTGTCCGAGGTGATCCTCGACGAGGCGGCGATCCTCCGCTTCCGTCAGAATTACCGGATCGAATTCGGCGCGGCGGGCACCGACGATCCGCTATACGAGGCGGTTAGTGCGGGTCGCAAGCATGCCGGGGTCGAGCATTGGCTGCCCTTCTTCCATGACACGCTCGAGACCCTGTTCGACTACCTTCCGGGCGCGCCGGTGCTGCTGGACAACCAGATGACGCCTGCGCGCCTGTCGCGCTGGGACAGTATCGAGGATCAGTATGGCACGCGCCAGCATGCGATGAGCCAGAAAAAGACCATGGGCAGCTCGGTCTACAAGCCGATCCCGCCGGGCTTGCTGTATCTCGACGATCCCGCATGGGAGGCGGCGTTGCAGGGCCGCAGGCAGGTGCAGTTTCACCCGCTTCCGCAGGCCACGGGCCCCGGTGTGGTGGATGCGGGCGGGCGCATCGGGCGCAATTTCGCGCCTGAACGGCAGCAAGAAAACATCAGTCTTTTCGGGGCTTTGGCCGCGCATGTGACCGCAAAGATGCAGGATGGTCCGGTGGTCATCGCCTCCTATTCCGAGGGCGCGCGCGAGCGCCTGACCGGGTTGATCGAGGATGAGGGGCTGGCCGAGGTCATCCCGATCTCGAACGGCACGCGCATCGGTAAGCGGGGGCTGTACCTTGCAGTCTGGGCGCTGGAAGCCGGGTTCGACGCGCCGTATGACGGTGCTCGCCTTACCGTCGTGTCAGAGCAGGACGTTCTGGGTGACCGTCTGATCCGGCAGCCGAAGAAGCGGCGCAAGGCCGAGAACTTCCTGACCGAACACCAGTCGCTGACCCCCGGCGATCTGGTCGTGCATGTGGATCACGGTATCGGTCGATATCAGGGCATGGAAGTCATCACCGCAGCGGGCGCGGCGCATGAATGCCTCAGCCTTGAATATGCCGAAGGATCAAGGCTTTACCTGCCGGTCGAGAATATCGAACTGCTGTCGAAATACGGCCATGAAGAGGGCCTGCTGGACCGTCTCGGCGGCGGTGCGTGGCAGGCCAAGAAGGCCAAGCTCAAGGAACGCATCCGCGAGATGGCGGATCGTCTGATCCGCATCGCCGCCGAGCGTGCCTTGCGCAAGGCCCCGATCATGGACCCACCGCCGGGCGCTTATGAAAGCTTCGCCGCGCGCTTCCCCTATACGGAAACCGATGACCAGCTGGGCGCTATCGAGGACGTGATGTCCGACATGCATTCTGGCCAGCCGATGGACCGGCTGATTTGCGGCGATGTGGGCTTTGGCAAGACCGAGGTGGCCATGCGCGCCGCCTTCGTCGCCGCAATGTCGGGCGTCCAGGTGGCGGTGATTGCGCCGACGACGCTGCTGGCGCGTCAGCACTACAAGTCGTTTGCGGAACGATTTCGGGGATTTCCGGTACAAGTCGCCCCCTTGTCGCGCTTTGTCGGCACGAAAGAGGCCAGTCTGACCCGTGACGGGATATCAAAGGGCACGGTCGATATCGCCGTGGGCACGCATGCGCTTTTGGCGAAGGGCATCCGCTTCCAGAACCTCGGCCTGCTGATCATCGACGAGGAACAGCACTTTGGCGTGCAGCACAAGGAGCGGCTGAAGCAGCTGCGCTCGGATATCCATGTGCTGACGCTGACCGCAACGCCGATCCCGCGCACCTTGCAATTGTCGCTGACCGGCGTGCGTGACCTGTCGATCATCGGCACCCCGCCGGTCGACCGGCTGGCCATCCGCACCTATGTTAGCGAGTTCGATCCTGTCACGATCCGAGAGGCGCTGCTGCGCGAACATTACCGCGGGGGGCAGTCCTTCTACGTCGTGCCGCGCTTGACGGACCTGCCGGAGGTTGAGCAGTTCCTCAAGGATCAGCTGCCCGAACTGTCCTACGTGGTGGCGCATGGCCAGATGGCCGCGGGCGAGTTGGATGACCGTATGAACGCCTTCTACGACGGCAAGTTCG
Source organism: Tropicibacter alexandrii (assembly GCF_003667315.2). Taxonomy (GTDB): domain Bacteria; phylum Pseudomonadota; class Alphaproteobacteria; order Rhodobacterales; family Rhodobacteraceae; genus Tropicibacter; species Tropicibacter alexandrii. The sequence continues at coordinate 88,484 of NZ_RCTZ02000005.1, forward strand.
ACGTGTTGCTGGCGACGACCATCGTGGAATCCGGCCTGGATATCCCGACGGCCAACACGATGATCGTGCACCGTTCCGACATGTTCGGTCTCAGCCAACTCTACCAGATTCGCGGTCGGGTCGGTCGGTCCAAGACCCGCGCCTATTGCTACCTGACCACGAAACCGCGCGCCAAGCTGACCGCCACGGCCGAAAAGCGCCTGCGCGTTCTGGGCAGCATCGACACGCTCGGCGCTGGTTTTTCCTTGGCCTCCCAGGACCTTGACATTCGTGGCGCTGGCAATCTTCTGGGCGAGGAGCAATCGGGCCAGATGCGCGATGTCGGCTACGAGTTGTACCAGTCCATGCTGGAGGAGGCGATTGCCAAGATCCGCTCGGGCCAGATGGACGGGTTGACCGAGGACGATGGGCAATGGGCGCCGCAGATCAATCTGGGCGTGCCGGTGCTGATCCCTGAGGATTACGTGCCCGATCTCGATGTGCGTCTGGGCCTCTATCGCCGCCTGTCTTCGCTGACCACCAAGGTCGAACTCGAAGGCTTTGCCGCCGAGTTGATCGACCGCTTTGGCAAGCTGCCGCGCGAGGTGAACACTCTTCTTTTGGTTGTGCGTATCAAGGCGATGTGCAAGCGTGCAGGCATCGCGAAACTGGATGGCGGGCCGAAAGGCGCGACGATCCAGTTCCACAACAACAAGTTTGCCAAGCCGGAAGGGCTGGTTGCCTTCATCAAGGCGCAGGACGGGCTGGCCAAGATCAAGGACAACAAGATCATCGTGCGCCGCGACTGGTCCACCGACAAGGCCAAGATCCAAGGCGCGTTTGCCATTGCCCGCGACCTCGCTGAGGCCGCCGGTACCGTCAAGAAAAAGGCCTGAGGCGCACGAAACCCGACAAGGGCGGGCGTTTCAGGGCCGAAAACGGGCACTTCATGCAGGGCTTGACCTTTGCGGCGGGCTGTCGCCTGATGGCCGAAAGAGCATGAGGCAGCATGGCAAGCATCAACCGGATCGTGATGGCGAAAGCCTGTCGGACGTTGATCCGCACTTTGGAACCGGAAACTCTGGACGTGGCCGAGATTTCCGGCAAGTTCGGTGAGAGGTTCCCGTTTCGCAGCTACTTCAACTATCAATACCCGGAATACGACATCTGTGACGGGCCGCTGCGCGATCAGGATGGCGAGATCGGCCAGTTCGACCTGATCATCGCCGATCAGGTCTGGGAGCATCTGGATTTCCCCTATCGCGCGACGCGAAATGTCTGGCAATCCCTGCGCCCGGGCGGCTATTTCCTTGTCGCGGTGCCATTCTTCGTCCCGCTGCACGCGGCGCCAGTGGACAACACGCGCTGGTCGGCGCGGGGGCTAAAGAATTTCCTGATCGAGTGCGGTTTCGAACCGGACGATATCGTGGCCGAGCAATGGGGCAACCGCTGGGCGGCGATGCGCAACCTGATCGGGCCTTTTCCGCCTGTCTATGACAAAGAGACCGACGTTCTGCACAACGAAGAGGACATGCCCATCAGCGCATGGGCGCTTGCCCAAAAGAAAGAGGCCTGATCACTGGATCAGACCCCTTGCTTCTTTGGTCCCGAAATACCTCGGGGGAGGCCGAAGGCCGGGGGCAGAGCCCCCAACCCCGCTTGGCTCAGGCGCGACGGCGACGGCCACCGGTGCGACCGGCGCGGCCACGGCCCTCTTGCCCGGCTTTCGGGGCCTGACGGTTGAACTCGATCCACGCCGCACCGCCATCGTCATTGTTGGTCAGGAAGTTGGCGGCGCGGATCGCCTCCATTTCCTTGCCGGCGCGCGGTTGGGTCGAGCCCATGCCGAACATCTGCACGAAATCTTCGTCTTCCATGTCTTCCGGCAGGATGATGCCCGCAGCCGCGACGGCCGCGCGCTTTTCGGCAATCGCCTTGGCGTTCACCGGCAGCGCCACCGGGTTCATGATCGCAGAGGTCATGCCCGCGCCCATCGCCATCGGCAGGAAGGCGTTGTTGATGCCGTGACGGTTCGGCAGACCGAAGGAGATGTTCGACGCGCCGCAGGTGGTGTTCACGCCCAGTTCTTCGCGCAGGCGACGGACAAGGGTGAAGACCTGCAGGCCAGCGGTCGCCATCGCACCGATCGGCATGACCAGCGGGTCGACGACGATGTCATGCGCGGGGATGCCGAAATCGGCGGCGCGCTCGACGATCTTCTTTGCCACGGCAAAACGCACTTCGGGGTCTTCGGAGATGCCGGTGTCGTCGTTCGAAATCGCCACGACCGGCACGTTGTACTTCTTGACCAGCGGCAGAACCAGTTCCAGACGCTCTTCCTCGCCGGTGACCGAGTTCAGCAGCGGGCGGCCCTTGGCGGCGGCCAGACCGGCCTCGAGCGCACCGGGAACCGAGCTGTCGATACACAGCGGGCAATCGGTGACTTCCTGCACCTTTTCAACCAGTTGGCGCATCAGGTCCGGCTCGACGAAGTTGTTGTCGGCGTAGCGGGGATCCTCGGCCATCTTGTTGGAAAACACGGCGCCCGAGTTGATGTCCAGCACGGTGGCGCCAGCGGCGACCTGCGCGATCGCGTCGGCCTGCACGCGGCTGAAATCGCCCGCTTCAAGCTCGACATTCAGGATCTTACGGCCGGTGGGGTTGATGCGCTCGCCGATCACGCAAAAGGGCTGGTCAAAGCCCATGATGGCGGTCTTGGTGCCGGACTCGATGATGGTGCGGGTCATGTTCTTGCCTCTCTGTCGAAGCGCTGAAGCACGTCGTCCAGCGCCGGGTCGTTGAAATCTGCCAAGGTGGTATGGGCGCCGTTCACCCGCAATGTCTGGTCGGACAATTGCGAGCGGATGCCCACGGTGTAGGCCCCGGACGCGCAGGCTGCGCGCACGCCCGAGGGGCTGTCTTCGAAGGCGATGGACTGCGCCGGGCTGACGCCCAGCATCTTCATCGCGGTGAGGTACGGGTCGGGATGCGGCTTGCCCCGGGGGCATTCCTCGCCGATCACGAGAATGTCGAAGGCGTCGCGAAGGCCGATGGCCTCCAGCATGGCCTCGGCGTTCAGGCGCATCGCGTTGGTGACGATGGCGCGCGGCCAGTCCTCGCGCAGGGCGCGCTCGACCAGCCGTTTGACGCCGGGCATGGCGGGGTAGGGGCGGGGCAGGCGGGCGCGGAACTCGGCCTCCTTCGCGTCCGAAAGCGCCTGCGGGTCAGGCTCATTCGGGAGGAATTCGGCAAAGAAGTCCACGTTCAGCCGACCATGCACATGGGTCATGTAGAACGTTTCGGTCACGTCCAACCCGCGCGGCCCCATCATGTCGGCGAAGACCTGCATGTGGATCGCATCGCTGTTCAGCATGGTGCCGTCCAGATCGAAGAGAAGCGCAGGTCCCGCCATCCGTTCCGCTTACCCGTTGGCCGGGCGGGTGCTGTCGCCGCCGTTCTCGATGGCCCAGGTGGCGTTCGACTTGATCCCGCCCAGCGGGAAAAAGTGCACCTGCTCGATGTTGAAATCGGGGTTCGCGGCCTTGTGCGCGGCCAGTTTGGTCAGCACGTCAGTGGGCTCATAGGGCATGACCAGCTTGGTCACATCCATGGCGCGCTTTTGCAGAACCTTCAGCGAGGGGCCGACGCCGCAGGCGATGGCGAACTTGATCAGGGTTTGCAGCTTGGCCGGACCGGCGATGCCGATATGGATCGGCAGCTTGATGCCCTCGGCGGTCAGGCGGTTGGCCCATGCGATGATCGGATCGGCGTCAAAGGCGAACTGCGTGGCCAAGGCCATTTCCGCATCGGTGCGCTCGTTGAAGGCCTGCTTCCAGCGCAGCGCCTCCATCACCATGGCGTCGCCGCCATTGGGGTCGATGTCTTTGTTGCCCTCGGGGTGACCGGCGACGTGCAGGCGGGTAAAGCCCGCCCTGTCGAATAGGCCGGTTTCCATCAGCTGCATCGAGCTGTCGAACTCGCCATGCGGGGTGGTTACGCCACCGGCCAGCAGCAGGGCCTGCTTCACACCGGCCTCGTTCTGGTACATCGAAATCCAGTCGGCCAGCGTGGCCTTGTCCTTGATGATCCGGGCGGGGAAATGCGGCATGACGTTCATGCCGGCATCAGAGAGGCGGCGCGCGGTGGCCACCATGTCGGCGATCGGCGTGCCCTCGATATGGGCGATGTAGACGCGGGTGCCGTCGGGCAGCAGGGCGCGGAAATCCTCGACCTTTTCGGCGGTGCGCGGCATCACCTCGATCGAATAGCCCTTGAGGAAAGCCTCCAGGTGCTGGTTGCCGTTCGCGGGCTTTTCTTCGCGCTTGCGGAAATTGAGCAATGCCATCACGGCCTCCTTCAGGGTCATCGGGGGCTCATGCCCAACCGTCGTTTGCAATCAGCGCCTTCAGGCGGTCGGTGTCATACTCGGCCTCGATCCGGGCGATTTCGGCCTGTGCGGCCTCGCTCGGGTCGCCCTCGACGGTGCCGGAGGCCACCTTGCGCCATTCGGCAAGGTAGGCATCGGTATCCGAGGCCCCCACCTTCATCGCGGCGCGGTCGATGGCCTGCTCGAAACGCTCGGACAGCACGGCCTTGGCACCGCGACGGCCCTTGCCGACGATGACCTGGGCCGGGATGTCGCGCCAGTAGACGATGGTGAGGTCGGTCATGAAACCTGATTCCTTTGTTCGCTGCGCACTCAATACTGGTGATGCGGGCATGGCCTGCGTCGTTTTTCGACCCAAGGGGTGACGCTTGCGACAGGGTATGTCGAACGCGATCATTGTGCCATGGGGGGCAATCGGCTAAGTTTTCACGAAAATCATGAGGCAGATTAACCTTCGGCCAAGACAAGCCCGCAAAACTGGGCGGCGGCGAAGGTCAGGAAATCGAAAGCGACCGAAAAGGGGCTCGAGCATGGCCATCACCGTCGACGCGTACAAGATCGCCTATATGGCGCTGCCCAAGGCGGGCTGTTCCTCGGTCAAGGAGGCGCTGGCGCGGCTCGATCCGGATTTCACCGTTCCGCCCGAGGACCAGATCGACATCTACACGTGGCACGGCCGTTTTCCGACGCGCCGGTTTCGCGGCTTCCGCTGGGCGCGGTATTCCGATTACTGGCGGTTTTGCGTGGTGCGCGACCCGGTGAAGCGCCTCATGTCGGTCTATACCAACCGCGTCGTGCAATTCGGCGACGTCGCCAACAGCCGCAGACTGCGGAAAAACCCGAAATGGTCGCATCTGAACCCAGACCCCAGCCCGGATGAGTTCTTTGCCAATCTGACGGACTACAAGTCGGTGAATTCCTCGATCAAGCATCACGCCATGGGGGCGTGGCATTTCCTTGGACGGGATTTCGGCAATTACGACCGCGTCTACAAGACCGAAGAGCTGGGCCAGCTTGCGCAGGACCTGTCGAAGCGCACGGGCCAGTTCGTCACCATGCCGCGGGGCAACAGGTCGGACCAAACGCTGACGCTGGACGATCTTGCCCCGGCGACGATCGACGCGATCCGGCCCTTTCTCGAACAGGAATACGAACATTTGTCGGCGTTTTATCAGAACCCGCTCGGGTCGCGGCGTCACGAGGCTTGCGCGATACCATCGGCGCGCGTATCCTGACCCCAAGTTGATATCGGAGAGGCGCGAAAACCATGGCGCCCAAGCGTCCCGAGGCTGCGGGCGCTTTCCCGAAACCGGTCGAGAGCCCCGCGCCTGTACCGCCCGATCCCAATGCGCTGTATGCCGCGTTGGATCTGGGTACAAATAGTTGTCGCATGCTGATTGCCCAGCCAAAGGGCAGCCAGTTCCATGTGATCGACAGTTTTTCCAAGTCGGTCCAACTGGGCCATGGCTTGGAAAAGACAGGTCGGCTGAGCCGATCGTCCATGATCCGGACGATCTCGGCCCTGCGCGTGTGCCAACAGAAAATCGACCGCCACAATGTCCATAACATGCGTCTGGTGGCCACCGAGGCCTGCCGCCGCGCGCGCAACGCCCGCGACTTCATCCGCCATGTGCGCCGTGAAACCGGCCTGAGGCTGGAGATCATCCAGCCCGAGGAAGAGGCGCGCCTTGCGGTCATCTCATGTGCGCCGCTGGTCTCGACCAAGACGGAACAGCTGCTGGTCGTCGATATCGGTGGCGGCTCGACCGAACTGGTCTGGATCGATCTGTCCAAGGTCGAGCCACGCGAACGTCCTCGTGCGATCATGCGCCTGCATGCGGGCTTCCACCCGCCGGAAACGCCGTTCCCGACGGCCAAGGTGGTGGACTGGATTTCGGTGCCTTTGGGCGTCGCCACGCTGCGCGACCAGTTCTCCGACGTGCAGGACGACGCCGCGCGCTATGCGCTGATGAGCTGGTATTTCGAGGAACATCTCGCCGATTTCGCCCCTTACCGGGATGAACAGGCGCGCGAGGGCTTTCAGATCGTCGGCACGTCCGGCACCGTGACCACGGTCGCCGCCTCGCATCTGGGGCTGCGCCGCTATGACCGAACCAAGGTGGACGGGCTGCGCATGTCCTCGGACCAGATCGAGGCGGTGATCCAGAGATACCTGACCATGGGCCCGGCGGGGCGTCGCCGCGACCCGCGCATCGGCCCGGATCGGCATGCGCTGATCATGTCGGGCTCGGCGATCTTGCAGGCGCTCTTGCGGATCTGGCCGACGGACCGGCTGTCCGTGGCGGATCGCGGCCTGCGCGAGGGATTGCTCTATGCGCAGATGTCGGCGGATGGCGTTCTGGAGGATGGCCCGCTATAGGGGCGGTCTACCGCGAAGGAAGGACACGAACAGGCTATGGCAAAGGGACCCAAGAACAGTTCCGGGCGCGGGCAGCGCGATCTCAAGGTCAAGGTCAAGACGGCCCGTGGCCGGTCTTTGTCGTCCACACGCTGGCTGCAACGGCAGCTGAACGACCCTTATGTCAAGCGCGCGCGCGACGAGGGGTATCGTGGGCGCGCTGCCTTCAAGATTCTGGAAATCGACGACAAGTACCGGTTTCTTGTGCCCGGCGCGCGGGTTGTCGACCTTGGCTGCGCCCCCGGCGGCTGGTGTCAGGTGGCGGTGAAGCGGGTCAACGCACTTGGCGACAAGCCGGGCAAGCGGCAGGGCACGATCCTTGGCATCGACCTTCAAGAGATCGAGCCGATTGCGGGCTGCGAACTACACCAGCTCGACTTCATGGCCGACGGGGCCGATGAGCAGGTCAAGGCATGGCTGGGCGGCAAGGCCGATGTGGTCATGTCCGACATGGCGGCGGCCTCTTCGGGCCACAAGCAGACCGACCACCTGCGGATCATCGCGCTGTGCGAAGCGGCGGCGGAACTGGCCTTTGACGTGCTCGAAGAGGGCGGCACCTTTGTAGCCAAGGTTCTGGCCGGTGGGGCCGAGGGCAGCCTTCAGCAGATCCTGAAACAGCGTTTCGCAAAGGTGGCGAATTTCAAACCACCGGCGAGCCGGTCGGACTCCTCGGAAAAATTCGTCGTCGCCACCGGCTTCAAGGGTTAGCGCCGCAGCGACGCCACTGCGGCAGCCTGCCATTGCGCGATCTGTTCGTCGCTCAGCCCGTCGTCGAAGCGCGTGCGCAGTTCGGGTTCCTCAAGCGCCTCTTGCTCCGTGCGGTGCAGGGCGAACAAGCGGGCAAGGCGGTTGGTCGAGGGGCTGTCATCCAGCATGAATCGGTCCGGGTGTTTGCGGGTGAGGACTTGATTTTGCCCGTGCTTTAAGGCGGATTTCGTGCAAGGAGAAGGCTTTGCCGAGGTTTTCGGTAAATTGCCTTGGGGATGGGGGGAAGATGGCTGTTATTTTGTGCTACGGCGACAGCAACACGCATGGCACCTTGCCGATGAGGGTTGCGGGCCAGTCCGAGCGCGCCGCGCGCGCCGACCGCTGGACCGAGGTTCTGGCCGCCGATCTGGGGCCGGATCACACGGTCATCGCCGAGGGCCTGCCGGGCCGCACCACCGTCCACGAGGATCATGTCGAGGGCGGCGCCCGCAACGGGCTGGCGGTGCTGCCAGCGGTCCTGCACAGCCACAAGCCGCTTGACCTGATGATCCTGATGCTGGGGACCAACGACCTCAAGCCGCGCTTCGCCGTGTCCGCCCATGAGATCGCGCGTTCGGTCGAGCGGCATATCGTGCTGGCGCGCGCCGAGGGGGTGGTGGACAGAATCCTGCTGATTACGCCCGCGCCGGTGCGCGAAACAGGCACACTGGCCGACGTCTTTGCCGGGGCCGAGGCGCGGCAGATCGGGTTGGATGGGTTCCTCGAAGAGATCGCCGCACGCCACGGCTGTGCCTTCCTGCGGGCGGGCGATCACGTGGTGGTGTCCGACAAGGATGGCGTGCATTGGGAACCCGAGGTGCAGCGCGGCTTTGGCGCCGTCATGGCGCAGGTCGTGCGAGGGCTGTTTTGAGGCTCTTGCCGCTGATCCTGCTCGCTGGCTGTGCCGCGCCCGCAGCCTTGCCTCCGGTCACGATCCCCGTACGCAACCCGACCGCGCCGATTGCCTCGCAGGTCGATGCGGACCTGTCGCGCCTGTCTGGCGACTGGGTGGTGGTGCAGGGGGCGGGAATCCGGCCGGGCACGCGGTTGCGGTTCGGGCCGGATCGGGTCGCCATCGACGGTGCGGTCCTGTCGGTGGCGCAAACCACCGCGGGCCGGCTGACGATCGGGGGGGAACCGGTCTGGGTCCACTGGATCGATGCCGACAACCGCACCGCTGCGCTTGGCAATCCCGACGGTACACGGGTCTGGATCATGGATCGTGCCGGCAAACCGGGCGAACGGCTGCGCGCGGCGCGCGAAATCCTGACATGGTACGGCTACGACCTGTCCCGCGTCGCGGGATGACTTGCCTTTCCCGACGGCGCCGGGTTCTCTGAGCGAAACGAGCGCAGGGAGGGATCATGCAAAAAATAGCGGCAATCATCGGCGGTGGCGTCATCGGCGGCGGCTGGGCGGCGCGGTTCGCGCTCATGGGCTGGGAGGTGCGCCTGTACGACCCCGACCCGGACGCCGCGCGCAAGATGTCCGAAGTGATGGCCAATGCGGCCCGCGCGCTGCCGATGCTCTACGAGGCACCGATGCCCGCGTGCGGGGCGATCACCCATTGTGCAACCTTGGCTGAGGCGGTGGAGAGCGCAAGCTACATACAGGAAAGCGTGCCCGAGCGCCTTGAGTTGAAACACAAGGTTTTTCAAGAGCTTCAGGCCCATTGTTCATCTGATGCCGTCATTGCGTCCTCGACCTCCGGCTTCAAGCCCTCGGAATTGCAGGAGGGGGCCGCGCGCCCTGAGCAGATCCTCGTCGCGCATCCTTTCAACCCGGTCTACCTGCTGCCGCTGGCCGAACTTGTACCCAGTCCCAAGACCGGCGCGCAGATCGTTGAAAAAGCGAAAGAAACCCTGACGGCCATCGGTATGTACCCGCTACATGTCCGGGCCGAGATCGACGCGCATATCGCCGACCGGTTCCTCGAAGCGGTCTGGCGAGAGGCGCTTTGGCTGGTCAAGGACGGCATCGCCACGACCGAGGAAATCGATAACGCGATCCGCTATGGCTTTGGCCTGAGATGGGCGCAGATGGGCCTGTTCGAAACCTACCGCGTGGCCGGTGGCGAAGCGGGCATGCGGCATTTCATGGCGCAGTTCGGTCCGTGCCTGCAATGGCCTTGGACCAAACTGACGGATGTGCCCGAGTTCACCGACGAGCTGGTCGACCTGATCACAGAACAATCCGACGCCCAATCCGGCGCGCATTCGATCCGCGAGCTGGAGCGCCTGCGCGACAACAACCTCGTCGCGATCCTGCGCGCCTTGAAAGGGCAAGAGGCCGCCGCCGGTGCGCTGATCCGAGCCCATGATGACAGCCTGCGCGGGCCTTTGGCGGACGGGGTGCCGCTGGTGACCGTGCGCCGCACCGTGCCGGTCGATTGGACCGATGTGAACGGCCACATGAACGAGGGGCGCTATGGGCAGGTCTTCTCGGACGCCTCCGAGGAATTGATGGCGCATGTCGGTGCGGACCGCGCCTATATCGATGCGGGCAACAGCTATTTCACCGCCGAAACCAACATCAAGTATCTCTCGGAAACCCTTGCTGGAGAAGACTTTATCGTCGAAACGCGGGTCATGTTGGGGCAGGGCAAGAAGCTGCGCCTGTGGCACGAGATGAAGCGGCCTTCGGGCGAGATCGTGGCGACCTGCGACCAGTTCCTTCTGCATGTCTCGCTGGAGACGCGGCGTTCTTGTCCGCCACTCCCAGAGGTGCTGACCCGGATCGAGGCACTGGCACAGGCGCATGCCGATGGATGATCGCGCGCTCCTGACCGACCTGTTTCACACGGCTGTCGCGGCGGCGGATCCGATGAAATGCTTGAAACAATCACTGCCCGCGCGCCCAAAGGGGCGCACCGTGGTTGTCGCCATCGGCAAGGGCGCGGCCCAGATGGCGGCGGCGTTCGAAACCCTGTGGGACGGCCCCGTCGAGGGGGTCGTCGTCACGCGCTACGGCTACGCGGTGCCATGCCGGGACCTGCCGGTGATCGAGGCGTCGCACCCAGTGCCCGATGCGGCCGGGATGGAGGCGACCGAGGCGGTGTTCCGGGCGGTCGAGGGCCTGACGGAGGACGATCTCGTGGTTGCGCTGGTCTGCGGCGGCGGTTCGGCCCTGCTGCCCGCGCCGCCCGAGGGGTTCGCGTTGGAGGATGAGCAGGCGTTGAACAAGGCCCTGTTGTCCAGCGGCGCGCCGATCGGTGTGATGAACGCCATTCGCAAGCATTTCAGCCGGGTCAAAGGTGGGCGTCTGGCGCTGGCCGCGCATCCGGCGCGGGTCTTGTCGCTGGTGGTCAGCGATGTGCCGGGCGACGATCCGGCGCAGGTCGCCTCTGGCCCGACCGTGCCCGACGGGGTGACCCGCGTTGACGCGCTTTCGATGATCCGAGCGCGAAATATCAAGATACCGGAACAGGTTATGGCGCATATCTCAAACGATGCCTCTACCGCGCCATTGCCCAATGATCCGCGTTTTGCCCGGAACGAGGTGCATGTTGTAGCCTCTGCACGCCTCTCGCTCGAGGCTGCCGCCGCGCGCGCCGAGGCGCTTGGCCTGCGCTCGGTGATCCTGTCGGACAGCATCGAGGGCGAGGCCCGGGATATCGGCTTGATGCATGCCGCGCTCGCGCGCGAGATTGCCCTGCGCAACCGCCCGTTTACGGCGCCGGTGCTTGTCCTGTCGGGCGGCGAGACCTCTGTCACGCTGGGCGATGCGCCCGGTCGCGGCGGGCGGAACACGGCTTTCCTGATGGGACTCGCGGGCGCCATCGAGGGCGTGAACGCCACCATTCTGGGCGCCGATACGGATGGGATCGACGGGTCCGAGGACAATGCCGGTGCCTTCGCCGATGGGAGCAGTTTTGCCCGGCTGCGCGCGCTTGGCCTCGATCCGGGCGATTTTACCCGCGCGCAGGATCCGTGGGGCGCGTTCGACGCGCTTGGCGACTTGTTCGTGCCCGGTCCGACCGGCACGAATGTCAATGATTTCAGGGCGATGCTGGTCAGGCCTCAGGCATCGCCGTAGCCCAGCATCGCTTCTTGATCCGGGTCGACCTGCGCGCGTAGAAACGCCAGATCGGCCTCTGACATCGCCTTCGGCGTCGCCGGGCGCGGATCGATTGCTGGCGCGAATTTCGACCCGAGCCGCTTGTGGACGGGGCGATATTCCTGTGCGAGGCCAGTCACTTGCAGCCTGTCATGCACATCTTGCAGGAACGCTTCGGGGCGGGCGATCACGTCCTCCATCCGGCAGAAGACCAGCGTGCAGCCGCGATTGAAGAACCCCAATAGCGCCGCCAGCTTGGCGCGGCGCAGCGCATACAGGTTCTCAAACGGCAGGCCGGTCAGCGGGTGGCGGTCGTGTTGCAAGGGTTGTCCCGCGCCACCCAGTTCTGCCACCTGCGGGAAGTAGCGCGGGCGGTCCGCGACCGTGGCCCATTCTGCGCGAATGAAGTCCGAAAATTCAAGGGCTTGCATCTGAGGCGGGCAATGCCACGGCTTGGCATGCATCGACAGGCTCCACGCGCGGGCATCGCGCACGCAAGCCACGATCGCAACATGTTCGGGGATGGCCGTCATATGGGGAAAGCCGTGTTTCCAGCCCAATTCCTCCATCGGGCGCAGAGGGGAATTGCGGCCCAGCAGGCGCTTGACGTAATTCGTGCCCGACGACCGCTCGCCAAACACCTGATAGCGTGTGGGCGGCACGGGGCCGGGCACGACTTGCCAGCCAATTTCGCGAAAATCCTGCCCGATCATGCCCGTAACCCTCTTTTCATCTGATCTTAGGGCGCATCGCCTGAAAATGCGATTCACCTTGGCGCCGCTTGACGGTATCCTGCATGGAAAAAGAGGGGCAGAGCAGATGCAGACCGTGGCCGCCGCGCTGACGATGGTGCGTGATGACGCGTTTTTCCTGAAGGCATGGCTGCGTCATTACGGCGACATGCTGGGGCGCGAGAATTGCTACGTGGTCAACCACGGGCGCGGGGCCGAGGTCGCCAAGCTTGCCGAGGGCTGCAACATCATCGGCATTCCCGGCGACCCGCATCCGAACTTCGACATGAAACGCTGGCGGATGCTGAACAATATCGTTCAGGGGCTGCGTTGCTACTACAACCACGTCATCGTCGGCGATGTCGATGAACTGGTGGTGGTCGATCCGGAGAGGGGCTTGACCCTGCTCGACTATCTTGCCCAGACCAAGCCCAAGCGCATCCTGACGCCGCTGGGGCTGGAGGTGATCCACCGCATCGATATCGAGGACCAGGAGATCACCGATACCATCATCGGACCGCGCCGCCATGTTCGCCTTGCGCCGCATTATTCCAAGCCCTGCATCGTCAGCCACGGCGCCAAGATCGCGCGGGGCGGTCATTTCACCCAGTTCGACAAGCTGATCGCGCCCGATGATCTGTACCTGTTTCACCTGAAATTCTGCGACTTCCGCAACTATGTCGAGGTGATGAACGCCCGCAATCGCGTGACCGAGGAAATCGGCACCGGCATACAGGACACCGCCATCGGGCGGCACTGGTTCGCAGCGGCGCGCGGCGAGGACCGCGCGGTGTTCGAGGCCTTTGCCGATCTGGAGATGCAGGAGGAGTTCGAGTTGGGTTGGGTGCGCAAGCGCATGGCGCGCAGCTTTGGCCCGCGGGGGGAAACCGGGTTCTTTGAATTCAAGCGACCGGACTATCCGGGCCAGTATCGGCTGCCGGATCGGTTCATCGGCGCGATTTAGCGGCCCTGCGACGAGACGAAGGTTACCTTGCCGAAATCGACATTCGGCAGGACCTCTTCGACGGTGGCGCTGGCCTGCATCATCAGCCCGCGCGAATTGTCGTCGAGCATGCCCATGCCGGTCTGCCAGACGCTTGCGGGCGTGTAGACAAGGATCATCGCCCCAAGCGCGCCTAGCAGGATGCCACCGGAATTGCGCTTTTTCCCGCCGGATTTCAGCAGGTAGCGGGCCAAGTGCAGGGCCAGCATCACGCCGGTGATCCCCATGAAGGCGGCGAGGCCCGAGAACACCCAGGAATGGTATTCGACGGGCAGGTTGCCTTGCTGCAACGACGACTCGATCATCTCGCGGTTGTTGGCGATGGTGATCGTCAGATAGGCCCAGCCGAACCCCATGAGCGCCGAGGCCACCGGGCGCTGGCGTGTGTGATCGACGCGATTGGCGCCATCCCCCCAACGGTAGTAGGCCGGGTCGACAACCTTAACTCTCTGGCGAAAGTCGGCATGGGAAAGTTTTCGAAACGTGCGTTGCATGAGTTCATTTCTAGATAGGGATTTGGGCCAAACGGCGACGGAATCTGGCGAGATCGCCACATTCCGGCTCTCGAATGCTTATGATTTTAACCTTTTTGGATAGGCCGCCCGGCCGATGGGGCAGGCGGGCGGTCCATCCAGAGAGGTGACGCAGGGTCACCCAGCCATGCGGCGACGGACCGCTCGCTGCGATGCGAATCGGTGGTGGCTGTCTGTGATCCAGATCACAGGCTGCGTCCGATCACCGGATCGCGTCCAGGATGCGGGCCCAGCTGCGGATGCCCTTGTGAAAGCTTTCCACATCGTATTTCTCGTTGGGCGAATGGATCTGGTCGTCATCCTTGGCCCAGCCGACCAGCATCGTGTCCATGCCGAGGATCGACTTGAAGTACCCCGCCACGGGGATCGACCCGCCGCAGCCGGTGAACGCCGCCTCATGGCCCCATTCCGCGCCAAGCGCCGCGCGCGCCTGTTCAAAGGCAGGGTGGTCGGTCGCCATCTGGCTGGCCGGAGAGGCGCCGTGTTCGACATAGCTGACCTTGATGTCGTCGGGCAGTTGCGCCTCGACCCATGCGCGGAAATTCTTGCGGATCGCGTGCGGGTCTTGGCTCCCAACCAGACGGAAGGATACCTTGGCCGAGGCCTGCGACGGCAGCACCGTTTTGAACCCGTCGCCGGTATAGCCGCCGATGATGCCGTTGATCTCGGCGGTGGGCTGCGACCAGAGCATCTCCAGCGGGGTGCGACCCTGTTCTCCGGCAGGCGTCGACAGGCCCACATCGCCAAGGAAGCTGCCATGGTCGAAGTTCAGCGCCTGCCATTGCGCGGCGATATCCTCGGGCAGGTCCGGCACGCCGTCATAGAAATGCGGAATCTGGATGCGGCCCGTGTCGTCGAACAGGTTGCCGAGGATGCGCGTCAGCACCCGCGCCGGGTTGATCGCCGCGCCGCCATACATGCCGGAATGCAGGTCCTTGTCCGGGCCGGTCAGGATGATCTCCTCGCCGCACAGGCCCCGAAGCTGCGTCATGATCGCAGGCACGCGCGATTCGAACAGGCCGGTGTCGCAGATCAGCGCGATATCGGCCTTCAACTCGTCCTTGTTGGCCTCGAGGAAGGGCACCAGTGAGGGCGAGCCGCTTTCCTCTTCGCCCTCGAAGAAGAAGGTGATGCGGCAGGGTAGGGTGCCATGCACCTCTTTCCACGCGCGGCAGGCCTCGACAAAGGTCATCAGTTGGCCTTTGTCATCCGACGATCCGCGTCCGCGGATGACCTTGCCCTTGGCGGTGTCCTCGATGGCCGGGTCGAACGGGTCGCGGTCCCACAGGGTCAACGGATCGACCGGCTGCACATCATAATGCCCGTAGAACAGGATATGCGGACCGTCGCCCGGCACATGCCCCACCACCATCGGGTGTTTCGGCGTCTTGCGCTTTTCCGCCTCGATCCCGAGCGCGTTCAGATCGGCGACCAGCCAATCGGCGGCGCGGTCGCATTCGGCGGCATAAGCCGGATCGGTGGAAATCGACGGAATGCGCAGCAATTCCAACAGCCGCTCGATCGCGGCGGGCAGGCCTGCATCGATGCGGGCCAGCGTGGCGTCCAGTGTCATGAGTAGCCCCCTCAGACGAAGTTCACGGGAACCCTAGCAGAGAGGTCGGGACTGTCCAGACGATCAGGCGGTGACGGCGATCAGGCCGAGCAGCACCATGCCGGCCCCCAATGCCTGTCGAACGCCAAGCCCCTCGCCGATCCATGCGGCATAGGCCAGAACCAGAATGGTTTCGGCTGCGACGATCAGAACGTAGACCATGGACAGGTCGATGCGGCGCATCAGGACGATCTCGGCAAGGAATGCAGCGGCGAATCCGAGGACCGCCAGAAAGATGCCGATATGCAAGTGGCCGGAAGAGGTGGCCTTCATCCCGACTGTCATGATCGCGTAACCGATGGCGGTGGCGAGGATCAGGGCCGGGGCCACCAATGGGGCGGGCAGGGTGGAATACATGGGGATACCGAAATGAGGAATGGCAATGCTGGAAATATGCCCGCCTTACGTGTGTTTGGGCAGTACGGTATTCCTACGATGTATCGACTTTTCGATAGGTGATACGGGTCACACCCGCGCGGCGGACCGCATGTTAGGGATTCGCTCGCCTGTTTCCGATAGTGTCCGGGGCGGGCGCCCACGGGGCGGGGTGCGACGAAAATAGGAATGCATCACAGTAATCTTTTGCGCTAGATCAAGTCGCGACGCATGGTCCGGTTCTAAACAGTGGACAACTTCGCCCTCGGGCTATAGTTATTCACAAAATTGAATGCGGACTTGCACCGCTCGGGGGGCTGCTTTTGGAAGGGGCCCGAAAGACAAGAAGGAGGAGCCCGGTGGACTACACCGCGAAACTCGACGAAGCCCTGAACCGTCTCCATGAGGAAGGCCGCTATCGGACCTTCATCGATATCGAGCGCAAGAAGGGCCAGTTCCCGCACGCGGTCTGGACCAAACCCGATGGCTCCGAACAGCCGATCACCGTCTGGTGTGGCAACGACTACCTTGGCATGGGGCAGCACCCGGTCGTGCTGGCCGCCATGCACGAGGCGATCGACGCCACCGGCGCGGGCTCGGGCGGCACGCGCAACATTTCCGGCACCACCGTCTATCACAAGGCGCTGGAGGCTGAGTTGGCCGATCTGCACGGCAAGGAGGCGGCGCTGCTGTTCACCTCGGCCTATGTCGCCAACGACGCGACGCTGTCGACTCTGCCGAAGCTCTTCCCCGGCCTCATCATCTATTCCGATGCGCTGAACCATGCCTCCATGATCGAGGGCGTGCGCCGCAATGGCGGGGCCAAGCGCATCTTCAAGCATAACGATGTGGCCGATCTACGCGCCAAGCTGGAGGCGGATGACCCTGCCGCGCCGAAACTCATTGCTTTTGAATCGGTCTATTCGATGGACGGCGATTTCGGCCCGATCAAGGAAATCTGCGATCTGGCCGACGAATTCGGCGCGCTCACCTATATCGACGAGGTGCACGCGGTGGGCATGTACGGCCCGCGCGGCGCGGGCGTGTGCGAACGCGACCGGCTGATGCACCGCATCGACATCATCAACGGCACGCTGGCGAAGGCCTATGGCGTGATGGGCGGCTACATCGCCGCCTCGGCAAAAATGTGTGATGCCGTGCGCTCTTACGCGCCGGGCTTCATCTTCTCGACCTCGCTGTCGCCGGCTTTGGCGGCGGGTGCGCAGGCGTCGGTGGCCTTCCTGAAGACGTCCGAGGGGCAAAAGCTGCGCGACCTGCATCAGGAACGGGCAAAGATCCTGAAGACCCGGCTCAAGGGGATGGGCCTGCCGATCATCGATCATGGCAGCCATATCGTGCCCGTGATCGTCGGCGATCCGGTCCACACGAAGAAGCTGTCGGACATGCTGCTGGAAGGGTTTGGCATCTACGTGCAGCCGATCAACTTCCCCACCGTGCCCCGCGGGACAGAGCGTTTGCGCTTCACCCCGTCGCCGGTGCATGGCCCCAGCGAGATGGACACGCTGATCCGCGGCATGGATCAACTCTGGAGCCACTGTGCGCTGAATCGTGCCGAACTGGCGGGCTAAACCCTGTAATTGCTGTCGAATCCCTTGCCTTGTGCTAAGCTACCATCAATAACCGGGCCACACGAATCGTGAGGGCCCGGAGCACCGGGCAGGCACGGGGATAGGGCAAATGGGGCAGACCGCATGATCGGGCGTATCACCCAGGATCAGCATGAGGGCACTGATGCCACGCATCAGGAGGATGAATTCGCCCTGAAGCTGGGCGATGTCATGCGCGGCGAACGCGCCACCCTCGGGAAATCCCTGCTCGACGTGCAGCGCGAATTGCGCATCAAGGCCAGCTACATCTCTGCCATTGAGAATTGCGATCCCGGCGCCTTCGACACGCCGGGCTTCATCGCCGGTTACGTCCGCTCCTATGCGCGCTATCTTGGCATGGACCCGGATGAGGCGTTTGGCGCGTTCTGCAAGGAAAGCGGGTTTTCCGTCGCCCATGGCATGTCTCAGGACGCATCGGTCGTGCGCAAGCCAACGCGCCGGGCCGAGGTCGATCCGGCCCGTCCGCGCAACCCGCTCTCTGACCCGAAACTGCCCTTTGCCCCGAAATCCGACAGTTTCCTGTCGCGGATCGAACCGGGTGCCGTGGGCTCGTCGCTGGTGCTGATCGCCCTGATTGCGGGCATCGGCTATGGTGGCTGGTCGGTTCTGAAGGAAATCCAGCGCGTGCAGGTCACCCCGGTCGACCAGACGCCGGTTGTGCTGTCGCAGCTTGACCCGCTTGACGCCGCCACCGCGCCGCGCGACGACACAGCCGAGGCTGAACAGACCGCGGGCCTGTTCACACCGCCCTCGTCCGAGGCATTCGACCGCCTTTACCGCCCGCAGGCGCTGGACGTGCCCGTGCTGGTGGCGCGCGATGCGCCGATTTCGACGTTGGACCCGGACAGCGTGGGTGTTTTCCGAGGCAGCGCGGGCTTGCCGCGCGTGCAGGACAGCAGCCGCGACCCGGTCGCGCTGGCCCAGACCCTGTCCGGCGGTGCTGCCGTTCCGCAATCGGGCGTGTCGCTGATTGCCGCGCGAGCCGCTTGGGTCGAGGTCAAGGATCAGGACGGGCAGGTCATCCTCAGCCGCAATCTCGCCCCCGGCGACGTTGTCGAGGTGCCGCGCAACGCGCAGGCGCCGCGCATGGTCGTGGGCGAGGCGGGTGCCTTGTATTTCAACGTGGCGGGCACAGTCTATGGCCCGGCGGGCAAGGCGGGTTTCCCGGTCTCCGACATTCCGCTCGATGCCAAGTCGCTGACCGCGCGCTACACACCCGCAGAGGCTGGCACCGACACCGACCTGCTCACCGTGATGGTGGCGCAGGGTCTGTCGGGGCCTGCACAGGCCGCGCCGGTGGCCGGTGCGCCGTCCGCCCCGGTGCAACTGGCCGATGTCGCCGACGCGCCGCAGCCACAGACCGGGCCGGGCGCGCCCAAGGTCTTTGCCGATGCGCGCCCCGGTGTGACGGTCGTGGCTGTCGCCGAAACTTGGGTCGAGGTGACCGCGCCTTCGGGCAAGAAGCTGTTGGCGCAGGTGCTTCAGGCGGGCGACACCTATCACGTCCCGCAGACCGACCAGCCGCCGGTGATCTTTTCCGGCAATGCGGGCGGGGTCTATTTCGCGGTGAACGGCAAGACCTTCGGCCCCTATGGCCCGTCGGGCCAGTTCGGGCGCAATCTGGCGCTGTCGGCGGATGCCGTTACGCAAAAGATGCAAGTCGCGGACCTGACCCGGAACACGCAACTGGCCAAGGTCGTCGCCGAGCTGAACCTCAAGGCGGAAACACCGGGGCAATAAGCCGTGACAATTCGGTGAAACACGGCATGGCCCGGGTGGATAATGCCGCCCGGGCGTATTACGTCTCGGGTAAGCTGTGAAAGGAAGGGCACGATGAGCCTCAACCATGTCCGCCCCTGGCGCAACATCTACCGCCGCAAATCCCGCCAGATCATGGTGGGCAATGTGCCGGTCGGGGGCGATGCACCGATCTCGGTCCAGACGATGACCAAC
The DNA here is from genome assembly GCF_003667315.2 of Tropicibacter alexandrii. GTDB lineage: Bacteria > Pseudomonadota > Alphaproteobacteria > Rhodobacterales > Rhodobacteraceae > Tropicibacter > Tropicibacter alexandrii. The sequence goes on from NZ_RCTZ02000005.1 coordinate 107,907, forward strand.
ACCGTCACCACCGATATCAAGGCGACCATCGCGCAGGTTCAGGCCGCCGCAGAGGCGGGGGCCGATATCGTGCGCGTGTCGGTGCCGGATCAGGATTCGGCCCGTGCGCTGAAAGAGATCGTGCGCGAAAGCCCGGTGCCGATCGTCGCCGACATCCACTTCCACTACAAACGCGGGATCGAGGCCGCCGAGGCAGGCGCTGCCTGCCTACGCATCAATCCGGGCAATATCGGCTCCGAGGATCGCGTGCGCGAGGTCATCAAGGCCGCGCGCGACCACGGTTGCTCGATCCGGATCGGGGTGAATGCCGGATCGCTGGAAAAGCACCTTCTGGAAAAATACGGCGAGCCGTGCCCCGAAGCGATGGTCGAAAGCGGCCTGCATCACATCAAGCTTCTGGAAGACAACGACTTTCACGAATTCAAGATCAGCGTCAAGGCGTCTGACGTGTTCCTGTCGGCCGCCGCCTATCAGGCGCTGGCCGATGCGACCGACAAGCCGATCCATCTTGGCATCACCGAGGCGGGTGGGCTGACCTCGGGCACGATCAAGTCGGCCATCGGTCTTGGCAACCTGCTGTGGATGGGCATCGGCGATACGATCCGCGTGTCGCTGTCGGCGGACCCTGTGCAAGAGGTCAAGGTCGGCTACGAGATCCTGAAATCGCTCGGTCTGCGCCATCGCGGCGTGAACATCATCTCTTGCCCCAGCTGCGCGCGTCAAGGCTTTGACGTGATCAAGACGGTCGAGGCCTTGGAGGCGCGGCTGGAACATATCAAGACGCCGATGAGCCTGTCGATCATCGGCTGCGTGGTGAACGGGCCCGGCGAGGCGCTGATGACCGATGTCGGGTTCACCGGCGGCGGCAATGGTGCGGGCATGGTCTATCTGGCGGGCAAGCAAAGCCACAAGCTGTCGAATGCCGAGATGGTGGATCACATCGTCGAACAGGTCGAGAAGAAGGCCGCCGAGATCGAAGCCGCCGAGGCCAGCGCCGCGGCAGAGTAGGGCGCAAGGCGCTTCGAAGCGCCTTGTAAATTTCCTTCAAGAAATTTGGGTGCTACCGGGTCAGGTATCGTTCCAGCACGAAGCTCGGCATCTGGCCGCGGATCAGCCGGTCGGGCATGACGTAGGATGGCAGCAGGTCCAGTGACAGCCGCTCCATCAGCGCAGCATTGGCGGGGCTTTGTGTGTTCAGGATTTGGACGCCGACCCCAAGCGCTTTCGAAAGCGCTTGCAACTCTGCCTCGGCGTGACCGCACAGGTCACAATCGGGATGGGTGAACATCGCAATGGCCTGACCCTCCGTGAACAAGACAGGCTCTCGCGCGATCCTTGCCAGATCGTCGGCCTTCTCCTGCGCGTAGGGGTCCGGCGGCGGCACGAGCGCCCGCAGGCGCTCGCGCAGGCTGTCTGCCCCGGCGAGGAGGGGCAGACAGCACAGGATCAGCGCAAGGCGGATCAATTCGTCGCGCGCTCTTCCTCGACGATCTGCTGCATGGCAGCCAGCGGCGCGTAGCCGCGCACCATGGTATCCCCGAACACGAAGCTCGGCGTGCCGTTGATCTGCATCGCCTGTGCCAGCGCGCGTGTCTCGGCGATGCGGCGCGCGACCTCGGGGCTGTCCATCTCTGCGAGGATCGCCTCGGCATCCAGACCCAGCGTCTCGGCCAGACGGGTCAGCGGCCCCTTGCCGGGATTGCCCTCCAGCGCGACCAGCGCGTCATGCACCTGCTTGTAGGCCTCGTCGCCCGCGACGATCTGCGTGGCGATGGCGAATTGCGACGAGAGCAGCGAGGCGTCGCCCAGAATCGGGAATTCCTTGACGATGAAGCGGATATTGCCGTCGCTTTCGATCAGTTGCTCGACCTCCGGGTGCGCCTTGCGGCAATAGCCGCAGCGATAATCCATGAACTCGACCACGGTCACGTCGCCTTCGGGATTGCCGCCGACCCAGGAATAGCCATCGTTCGACAGCGCCTCCCAGTGGGTCTGAACCAGCTGCGCATCGGTGGCGACCTGCTGTTCCTGCTCGCGCTGTTCCAGCACGGCGACCGCTTCCATGATGACCTGCGGGTTTTCCAGCAGGTAGGCGCGCACCGCCGCGCCAAAGGCCTCTTTCTGCGTGTCGGTCATGGTGGCGGGGTCAAAGGCGTCCTGCGCGGACACGGACCCGGCCATCAGGCAAAGCGCAACGGTGGCAGAGCGCAGGGTGGCGCGGGTCGAAAGGGATTTCAGCATGGTCTCTCCAATGGTTAGAACTTATCGGCGCTCTGCCTGTTTGGCGGCAGATAGCACATCCTGGGCGCGTTGCCACGCAGCAGAGCCGCGCGGCAGTTGATCTATGGCGCGTTTGGCGTGGATCGCGGCGTCTTTCAGACGTCCCTCAAGGGCGTAGCGTTCGGCGGTGGCAGCCGAGGCCAGCCCGGGCTGGCCCAATTTCGCGTAGGTGACGGACAGATCGCGCAGCACGCGCGAATCCGAACTGTCGCGCCCGCGCGCGGCTTCCAGCGCCTGAAGTGCGCCTCGCGGGTTTCCTGCGGCCAGTTGCGCGCGGCCGAGCCCGCCGAGTATCAGCGGTTCGCGCGGGGCCAGCTTCGCGGCGTTGGAATAGACCGCGACGGCGGCCTTGAACTGCCGCGATTCCAGCAGGATCTGACCCTTGAGTTCCATCAGGAACGGATCGCGCGGGCGCACGGCCAGCGCGCCGTCGATGGCGGCCAGCGCCTTTTTCAGGTTGGACTGTCGGTGATAGGCCACCGCCTCGCGCATCAGCGCGATATCCTGCGACGGGCTTTCCTTGAGCCGCCGCAGCGTCCATGCGGGGGCGCGCTTGAACGCGGTCAGCTTGCCCTTGGCACGGGCGAACCAGTAATCCGCCGTGGCATCGCGCTTGCCAGCGGGGGCGGCGGCGACCAGCCCCTGCAAGGCGCGAAACCTATCGCGCGACAGGGGGTGCGACAGCATGTAGGGGTCCTGTCGGCTGATCGACAAAGCCTCTTGGCCGATGAACAATTCCTGCACCTCGACCGCGCCCGAGGCGTCCAGCCCGGCCCGGCTCATATAGCGCACCGAAGAGGCATCGGCGGCGGCTTCTTCGGCGCGGGTATGCGACAGGAACAGGCGCAAGGCAGAGCCCTGCGTGCCCGCCGCGATGCCCAGCCCCGCCCGGGCATTGCCCGTGGCCGCGGCGGCGGCGGCGGCCAGCGCAAGACCCAAACCTGCGGCCGAACGGGCGCTGCGCATGTTGGTCATGCGGCGAGTGATATGGCCATTGGCGATATGCGCGGCCTCATGTGCCATGACCGCCTGCAACTGCGCGGCGCGGTCGAGCTTCATCAGCAGGCCGGAATGGATGAACATGTGCTGGCTGTCGATGACGAAGGCGTTCAGCGTGTTGTCGTCGATCAGGATGATCTTCACATGACTGGGGCTGAGCCCTGCCGCCGACAGCACCGGCGCGGCCAGTTGCCCCAGCGCATATTCGATATCGGCATCGCGCAACAGCCGGACCCCGGCCTGCACCGGCTGCGTCATGAGCAGGACGATGGCCAACAGCACGGCCAGCAGTCGGGGAAGGATCATTGCACTCGGCCTCTCTCGCTCATAAGCCTGTGGGCAGCAGACTAGAGAGGCTTTCATGCGGAATTCAAGACGTGGTTCGGTCGATCCCTTCATCGTGATGGATGTGATGGAGGCGGCGCGCGCCGCCGAAGAGGCCGGTCGGCACATCATCCACATGGAGGTCGGCCAGCCGGGCACACCCGCGCCCGCCCGCGCGCGCGATGCGCTGGCGCAGGCGATGCAGGATGACGCTTTGGGCTATACGGTCGCGCTGGGACTGCCAGCGCTTCGGCGCCGGATCGCGCAGCTTTATGGCGAATGGTACGATGTGGACCTCGATCCGGGGCGGGTCGTGGTCACGCCGGGCTCGTCCGGGGGCTTCATCCTCGCGTTTTCGGCGCTGTTCGATGCGGGCGATCGCGTGGCGCTTGGCGCGCCCGGTTATCCGTCTTACCGCCAGATCATGCGGGCGATGAATATCGAGCCGGTCGAGGTGCAGGCACGGCCCGAGAACCGCTTGCAACCCACGCCAGAGGACCTTGCGGGCGTCGATTTTCAGGGTCTGATGGTCGCAAGCCCGGCGAATCCCACCGGAACGATGCTGGACGAACCCGCGCTGCGGGCGCTGGTCGAGACTTGCCATGCGCGGGGGGCCAGCTTCCTGTCGGATGAGATCTATCACGGCATCGAGTATGACAAGAAGACCGTGACCGCCTTGCAGATCAGCGACGATGTCTGTGTGATCAATTCCTTCTCCAAGTATTTCTCGATGACCGGCTGGCGTGTCGGCTGGTTGGTGCTGCCGGAGGAGAACGTTCGGCAAGTGGAAAGGCTTGCGCAGAACATGTTCATCTGTGCGCCCCACGCGGCGCAGGTGGCGGCGCTGGCGGCGATGGATGCAGAGGATGAGTTGCAGGCCAACATGGATGTCTATCGCGCCAACCGTCAAATGATGCTGGAGGGGCTGCCGAAGGCCGGGTTCGACCGCATCGCGCCGCCGGACGGGGCGTTTTATGTCTATGCCGATGTCAGCCACCTGACCGATGACAGCCGCGCCTTTGCCGCCGAGATCCTTGAAAAGGCGGGCGTTGCGGTGACGCCGGGGCTGGATTTCGACCCGGTGCGCGGGGCGGGCACCTTGCGTTTTTCCTATGCGCGGTCGTCGGCGGATATCGCCGAGGGGCTGGTGCGGCTGGAACGCTTCATGGCCGAACGGGGTGCGAAGGCTTAAACCCGGCCTGCGCGATGTTGTGAATGCGCGGCACCGGGTTTGCAGGTAGAGTCGGCGCAAAAGACGGTGAGGGCAGATGGGCAGGTTTGGGCTGATGGTGGGCGCGGCGCTTTGGGCGGCGCAGGTTGGCGCGCAGGATGCGTCGGGGCTGGCGCGCTTCGAGGGCGGCGGATTCACGGACAAGCGGTTCTCGGGCACCGAGTTGCGGCTGGCGCTCAGCCAAGGTGTGCCGTGGCGCGTCTTTACCCTAGATGAGCCGCGGCGGCTGGTGGTGGATTTCCGCGAGGTTGACTGGACCGGGGCCGATGCCGAGGCGATGGACCAGAGCGCGCGCATCGACGGGTTGCGCATGGGCGCGTTCCGTCCCGGCTGGTCGCGGCTGGTGGCGGAGTTGTCGGAGCCTTTGGCGATTGACGAAGCGGGGCTGCGCGTCTCGCCCGAGACCGGCGCGGCCGAGTTGTTGGTGCGGCTGAGCGGGGCGTCGGAGGCGGGCTTTGCCGCCGCCTCGGGCCTGCCCAGCGACCCAGACTGGGACCGCCCCGAGCCGACCGCGAAACGGGCCCTGCCGAAACCGGATGGCGCGCCGCTGGTGATCGTGCTCGATCCCGGCCATGGCGGGCTCGATCCGGGTGCCGAGCGCGACGGGTCGAGCGAGGCGGAGTTGGTGCTGCGCTTTGGGCTGGAATTGCGCGAGGTGCTGCTGCGCACCGGCAAGTATCAGGTGGTGATGACCCGGGAAACGGATCGCTTCGTGTCGCTGGAAGGGCGGGTCAGCGCGGCCCACGCGGCGGGGGCGGACCTGTTCATCTCGTTGCATGCGGATGCGATCGAAGAGGGGCGCGCCCATGGCGCCTCGGTCTATACCCTTGCGGATGAGGCATCGGACGCGGCCTCGGCCGCGCTGGCCGAGCGGCATGACCGCGATGACCTGCTGGCCGGGCTGGACCTGTCGGGGGCCGATGACCGGGTGGCACAGGTGCTGATGGATCTGGCGCGGCTGGACAATGGGCCGCGCAGCCGGGCGTTGGCGGGCCATTTGGTGGATGGCATCCGCAATGCGCTGGGGCATGTGCATAAGCGACCTTTGCGGCAGGCCGGGTTCAGCGTGCTGAAATCCGCCGATATTCCCTCGGTCTTGGTCGAGTTGGGGTTCCTGTCGACGCAGGAAGATCTCGACAACCTGCGCGACCCGATCTGGCGGGCGGGCATGGCGGCGGGCCTGCGCGACGGGATCGAGGCCTGGGCCATCGAGGATGCTGCGCTGAACCGTTTGCGGCGGCAATAGTCCGAGGGCGGGCAGGGGGCTTTGCCCCCTCTGGCCTGCGGCCATTCACCCCCACGGTATTTTTGGCCAAAAGAAACCTTTTGGGCACGATACGGGGCGTTTCATGCATGATTGCCCGGTTGGGGCGGCTTTTGCCGCATGAAAACGGAAACGCCCGCGGTGGTGGCACCGCGGGCGTCGTTTGGGCGTTTCAGCGATGGATCAGTTCGCCGAGGCCAGTTCCTTGGGCAGGCGGAACGTCCAGACCATGCCACCCTGGTTCAGGTAGTTGACCTTGGAGGCCACTTCACCACCCCAGAGCGGCACCGCGCCACCCCAGCCGGAGACGACCGACACGAACTGCTCGCCGTCCTGTTCCCATGTCACGGGCTGGCCGACGATGCCGGAGCCGGTCTGGAAGGACCAGAGTTCCTCGCCGGTCTCGTCATCGAGCGCGATGAACTCGCCCTCGGGGGTGCCGTAGAACACCAGACCGCCCGCGGTGGTCATCACGCCACCCCAAAGCGGGGCCTCGTTCTTGACTTCCCACTTCAGTTCCAGCGTGTCGGGGTCGATCGCCTTCAGGCTGCCGATATGGTCCTCGTAGTTGGGCTTGATGGTGAAGCCCGAGCCCAGATAGGCGGCGCCCTTCTTGTAGGTGACCGGCTCGTTCCAGATGTCCATGCCCCATTCGTTCGACGGCACGTAGAAGTTGCCGGTGCGCTGCGAATAGGCCATCGGCATCCAGTTCTTGCCACCCAGGAAGCCGGGGGAGGAGAACACGACCTCACCTTTCTTGCCATCGGCTGCGGCAGTGGGATCGCCGGGACGGTTGTCCTCGTTGTAGATCGGACGACCGTTCTCATCGATGCCCGAAGCCCAGGTGATGTCCTTGACGAAGGGCATGGCGCCGACAAAGCCGCCATCTTCGGCGTTCAGAACGTAGAAGAAGCCGTTGCGGTCGGCGGTGGCGAGGCGCATGTTGCCGTCGCGGTCGTCATAGGCGACCACTTCGTTCACGCCGTCATAGTCCCAACCCTCGCGCGGGGTGGTCTGGAAGTGCCACTTGATCTCGCCGGTGGCCGGGTCGAGGCCGATGCGCGAGGCGGCGTACAGGTTGTCGCCCATGCCGTCCTCGGACGGGGTGCCCGCGCCGCGCAGGTGGCTGTTCCAGGGCGCGGGGTTGCCGGTGCCCATGATGATCGTGTCGGTGCGGGCATCATAGCTGCCGCCCAGCCACGTCGCGCCGCCGCCGGTCTTCCACATATCGCCCGGCCAAGTCGCGTTGAGCGTGCCGGTCATGGTGGATTCTTCGCCGTTGAGCGTGCCCATGTGACCTTCGATCACCGGACGGGTCCAGACCAGTTCACCGCTGTCGACATTGCGCGCCTGCACTTCGCCGACGATGCCGAATTCACCGCCCGAGTTGCCGGTGATCACCAGATCACCCACGATCAGCGGTGCTGCGGTGTAGGAGTAGCCGGCCTTGTAATCAGCGATCTTGTCGCGCCAGATCACGTCGCCGGTCTTGCGGTCCAGCGCGACCAGACGGGCGTCCAGCGTGCCAAAGATCACCTTGTCGCCGTGGATCGCCGCACCGCGGTTGATCACGTCACAGCAGGGCAGGATGCCTTCGGGCAGGCGGGCGTCGTATTGCCAGACTTCGTCACCGGTCTTCACGTCGATCGCATAAAGGCGCGAGTACGACCCGGTGATGTACATGATGCCGTCATAGATCAGCGGCTGGGTTTCCTGCCCACGCTGCTTTTCCCCGCCAAGCGAGAAGGCCCACGCCGGAACCAGGTTCTTCACGTTCTCCTTGTTGAGTGTTTCCAGCGGCGAATAGCGCTGAAGATGGCGTCCCATACCATTGGTGACGACCTGTTCGGTCATCGTGGCATCGTTGGCCAGCATGTCTTCGGTCACCTGAGCCTGTGCGCCGGTGGCGGCAATGAGGGCAAAGGCAACGGCTGCGACGAATCTGTTCATAAGTCTCCTCCCTTGAACAAGGTCCATGCAGGTCCCCGGACGGGGTTGCGGGTCCTGACGGCAGGTTATACCGGTGACGGCCTGCGACGGTACGCGCCATAGGTCGTACGACCCTAGGAGAGTTGACAGCCCCGACGCGCGATTCGCCCCGCGACGGCGCAGGTCGGGGCCGCGCCCCGACCCGGCTTGGGGTCAGTTGCCGTCGCCCTCGATGGCGCGGTTGTCCTGTGGGCTGATCGATTCAAGGTAGGCGAGGATGAAATCCTGCACCGTGCGGGCCTCGATGCCCACATGGCGCATCTTCGTGCCGGGCATGAAGCCGGTATTGTCCTCCATCCATGCCCGCAGCGCCGCCGGGGTCCAGACGATGCCCGACGCTTCGAGCGCGATGGAATAGTCGTAATCGACGACGCTGCCCGCCGCGCGGTACAGGACGTTCTCCAGCGGCGGCCCGTAGGACGGGTCGCTGGCATCGACCGCGTGGCAGCGGTGGCATTCCGCGTCGAACAGGGCAGCCCCCGCGTCGACCTTGATCTCTTCGTAGCTGTCGGCGATGGCCGGGGCGGCCAATAGGCCAAGGGTCAGGGCGGCTAAAGTGGTGGACATGCGCATGGCTTGTCTCCTTCTCGGTTGAAATCCGGGGTCAGGCTACGCCTCCGCCTGCCGGGCTCCGTTGATCCATGTCAACGGGCCCCCTGTCCATAAGTCGTATGGTTGTGACCCCTTGGGATGTTAGGCTTCGATCAACATGACCGGGGAGGAATTCATGTCATTCATCTCGAAACTGGGCGTGGCCGCGGCGGCGCTGCTTGCCACGTCGACGCTGGCGCTGGCCGAAATGCCGGTTCTCAAGGCCGCAGTGCTCGAATCCGGCACCGTGAATTGGGAACTGGACACGATCCGGCACAATGGGTTCGACGAGAAACACGGCTTTGACCTGCAGGTCATGGGCGTTGCGGGCGGGTCTGCGGCGCAGGTGGCGTTTCAGGGCGGCGAGGCCGATGTCATCGTGTCGGATTGGCTCTGGGTGGCGCGCCAGCGCGCGGCGGGCAAGGATTACGTCTTTATCCCCTACAGCCGCGCGGTCGGCGCGGTGATGGTGCCGGGCGACTCGCCCGCTCAATCGCTGGCGGACCTCAAGGGCGGCAAGATCGGCATTGCCGGCGGTCCGCTCGACAAGTCGTGGATCATCCTGCGCGCCTATGCGCAGCAGGCCTATGGCATGGACCTCGTGACCGAGACCGAGCAAGTCTTTGGCGCGCCGCCGCTGATCTTCAAGACCGGCCTTCAGGGTGAGCTCGATGGCGCCATCAACTTCTGGCACTTCCTCGCCAAGATGGAGGCGGGCGGCATGCGTCCGCTCGTCACCGTGGACGAGGCCGCCACCGCGCTGGGGCTGGACCCGCAAACGCCGCTTCTGGGCTACGTGCTGAACGGCGCGCTGCTGGACAGCAACCCCGAACTGGTCGAAGGCCTCGCCGCCGCCTCGCGCGATGCCAAGGATCTGCTGGCCAGTGACGATGCCGCATGGGATCGCCTGCGCGAGCGCATGAATGCCAGCACCGATGCGCAGTTCGAGAAGCTCAAGCAGGGCTTCCGCGATGGCATCCCCCAACCCGGCCCGGTGGATGAGGCCGCCGCCAACAAGATGTTGAAACTCATGGCGGATCTCGGTGGGACCGAGCTGGTCGGACCGGTCACCGAACTGCCCGAGGGGCTGTTCGTCCAGCCCGGCTCGTGATGGGGCTGCGACTGGTGCATGATCGACAGGCCGCGCCGCCGGTGGTGGCGCGGCTGCGCCTGTCGGGCCTCGCCTTTGGCGGTCGCCCGGTGCTGGGGCGCATCGCGCTGGACCTGCACGCGGGCGAAACCGTCGCGCTGACCGGACCTTCTGGCATCGGCAAGACCACGATCCTGCGGGTTCTGGCCGGGCTGGAACGCGCCCAGTCCGCCGAGGTGCATCGGCCCGACCACCTCTCGATGGTCTTTCAGGAGCCGGTGCTGCTGCCATGGCGCACCCTCGTGCAGAACCTCACCTTGACGGTCGGCGTCACCCGGTCCGAGGCCGAGGCGGCGCTGGCCGAGGTCGGGCTTGGCGGGCGGGGCGGCGATTATCCGCGGCAACTGTCGCTGGGCCAGCAACGCCGGATGGCGTTGGCCCGCGCCTTTGCCGGAACGCCGGACCTGCTTTTGATGGACGAACCCTTTGTCTCGCTGGACCCGGCGCTGGCGGACGAGATGATGACCCTGTTCGAGACCCTGCGCGGCCGCCGCCCGGTGGCGACGCTGCTGGTCACCCATGTCGTGTCCGAGGCGGAGCGGCTTGCCGACCGGATCCTCAAGCTGACCGGGTCACCGGCGGAATTGCACTAGAAAACAGGGGCATAGCGCCAGTTATCGGCATCTGGCGTGACCTCGTCGAGATCGTATTCGGCCGCTTGCAGGCGTTGCGCAATGTCCAGACCTGCTGCGGCAGCCTCGTCCACCTGACGGCGCCCCTCGGCTTCGTCCCGGGCGATGCCATGCCCGCGCATCAGGTTTATGCCGTGGTTGAACTGCCCCACCGGATCGCCCAGCTCGGCCGCACGGCGGTCCCATTCGGCGGCGGCATCCGGATCGTAGTCCCCGCCGAAGCCATTGTTTTCCATGTAGGACATCCATGTCATGGTGCCTGTCCATCCGGCTTCGGCGCATTGCAGGAACAGCTTGCGCGCCGCCGCGTGCCGCCCGGATTTCGTCAGCATGTAGCCCGAGGCACATAGCGTCATATCGGTCTCGCCTCGGTCGGCCCGATCAAGGATCGACCCCCAAGTCATCTCCTCCGGGTTCAACGTGCCGAGGTCGTCCTCAACCATATCCTGCGCGAAGATCGATCCACAAGCCATTGTGAAACCGATAGAAAGCGTGGTCAGCTGTCGCATGGTCCTTCTCCTTGCGGGCACCATAGCAGATCGGGACGCGCATATCACGTCGCCTATGGTCGTAGCCTCACCCCTTGCGTCGCACCATGCCGCGCGCCGGATCGTAACCCCAAAGCGCCAGCGCAAGGAACACCGCCGTCGCCAGCACCACCCACAGCAAGGCCCATGGGGCCAGTTGCCCATAGGCGGCAAAACGGATCAGTTCGACGGCGTGGGTGAACGGGTTCGCAGCGCAGACATCATGCAGCAACTCTGAGGATTCTGCCATCTTCCAAAGGGGATAGAGCGCAGAGCTGAGGAAGAACATCGGGAAGATCACGAAATTCATGACCCCTGCGAAGTTCTCCAACTGCTTGATGAAGGAGGACAGCGCCAGCCCCAGCGCCCCCAGCATCAATCCCGCCAGCAGCAGCGCCGGCAGCAGTGCCAGATACCCGATCCACGGCAGGGTGATGTCGAACATCCACGCCACGGCCAAGAATGCGTAGCATTGCAGGCACCCGATGAAGGTCGCCGCGCAAAGCTTTGATATCAATAGAAACCAGCGGGGCAGAGGCGCGGTCAGCAACAGCCGCATCGACCCGGTCTCGCGGTCATAGACAAGGCTCAGCGACGACTGCATTCCGTTGAACAGCAGGATCATCCCGCACAGGCCCGGCACGATATAGGTCTCGTAGGTGATATAGGTCTGGTAGGGCGGCGTGATCGACAGCCCCAGCGCCGCCCGGAACCCGGCGGCAAAGACCAGAAGCCAGACCAGCGGGCGCACGAGGGCGGCCAGAAACCGCTCGCGCTGATGCACGAAACGCAGCGCCTCGCGCGTCAGAATCGCGACAAAGGCCGGGGTCCAGCGCGTCATGAACGGCCCCAAGACGCGGTCGCGCTCATGCAGGCTCTCCCGTCCGTGCAAGGAACCAGTCTTGCAGCGCCTCCCCTTCGGTCAGCGCGCTCGCGCGTCCCGACGCCAGCAAGCGCCCGCGATGTAGCAGCAGCAGATCGTCCTCGCGGCGCACCTCGTCGGTCAGATGCGTCGCCCAAAGCACCGTCATCCCGTCGCTGGCAAGGTCATGCACGTGATCGGTGATCGCCGCGCGCGCCTGCGCGTCAAGCCCCACGGTCGGCTCGTCCAGCAGCAGCACCGCCGGGTCATGGATCAGCGCGCGGGCGATCTCGGCCCGCCGCCTGTGCCCGCCATTCAGGGCGCGCGCCTTTTCGCCCGCGCGCTCTCGCATCGCCAACCGCTCCAGCGCGGCGTCGATGCGCAGGCGCGCCGCGCGGCCCGACAGCCCGTGCAGCGCCGCGAAATAGACCAGGTTCTGGCGGACCGTCAGGTCGAGGTCCAGCGTCTGGCTCTGGAACACGATTCCCATCCGCGCCAGCGCCGCACGCGGCGCCTGTCCCATATCCTGCCCGGCAATCACGATCCGTCCGACCGGCGCCGTGAACAGCCGCGTCAGCAGGCCGAACAGTGTCGATTTGCCTGCGCCGTTCGGCCCCAACAGCGCCGTGAACCGCCCCGGCACCGCTTCGAGGCTCAGGTCATCCAGCGCTCGTTTCGCCCCGTAGCTGTAGCTCAGCCCCTCGACCGTCAGCGACATGCCGCGCCCCGGTTTCTTCTGGCCCGAAATACCGCGGGGTGAGCGCGGCACGCGCGAGGGGCGAAGCCCCTGACACGCTCAGCCATCGGACGCGCCGTTCAACGCCTCGATGATCGGCACGAAATCAGCCGCCTTCAACGACGCCCCGCCCACCAGCGCCCCGTCCACGTTCGAGACGGCAAAGATCTCGGCGGCGTTCGCAGGTTTGACCGACCCGCCATAGAGCAACCGGACGGAACGCCCGACCCCGGCGCCAAAGCGGCGCTCCAGACGCGCGCGGATGAAGTCGTGCACCTCGCCGATCTGGTCCGTGGTCGGCACCTTGCCGGTGCCGATCGCCCAAACCGGCTCGTAGGCCACGACAAGGTTGTGGCCCGTTGCGCCATCGGGGATCGACCCGGCCAATTGCCCGCCGATGATGTCGAGCGTGTTCGAGGCCTCGCGTTCGGCCAGCGTCTCGCCGACGCAGACCACGGCCTTCAGCCCGGCCTCCCACGCGCTTTTGCACTTGGCGCGCACCTCGTCGTCATGCTCGTCGTGATCGGTGCGGCGCTCGGAATGGCCGAGGATCACGTAGCTGGCACCCGTATCGGCCAGCATCGCCGCCGAGACATCCCCGGTATGCGCGCCTGAGGCCCGCGCGTGGCAATCCTGTCCGCCGATTTCGATATGGCCCGCGCGGGCCACCGCCTCGGTCAGCAGCGTGGTGGGGGGGCAGATCAACACCTCGGAGCCGCCCGAGGCGGCCTCCTGCATCGCGTCGATTTCGGACAGCTGCGCGCGCAGCCCGTTCATCTTCCAATTGCCTGCGGCGAGTTTCCGGCGCATGTGACCTCCCGTTTTTCGTTGGGTCGGAGTTTCGCAACCCCGCGCGCGGCGTCAAGGGCTCTTGCGAAATCCGCGACCTTTCGGCAAGGGGGGGACCTGCAAGGAGGCCCATCATGATCCCCAGACTGGATGCCCGAAAGATCGCGGCGCGCGATCCCGAAACCCTCAAGGCACTGGCCGAGGCCGCCTTTGGCTCGGGCTTCCTGACGGTCCACAACACCGCGATCACGCCCGCGCGCATGGGGTTGGTGATCGCCGCCTATCGCGCCTTCTTCGATCTGCCCGACGCGCAAAAGGCACATGTGGACATGGCGCGCACCGGGTCCAATCGCGGCTGGGGCGCGCCTTTGTCGGAGCAGGTCGACCCAGAGGCCAATCCCGATTACAAGCAGGTCTTCGATTGCGGCTTTTACCTGCCGGAAAGCAATCTGTCGGTCTATGCGCCCAACCTGTGGCCCGCGCGGCCCGAGGGCTTTCGCGAGGTGATCAAGGCCTATTACCGCGACGCGATGCAGGTGGCGATGGGGGTCTTGCGCGGCATCGCCGAGGCGATCGGCGAGGATGCGCATTACTTCGACGACAAGTTTGACCGGCCCATGGCCCTGCTGCGCGCCAATTACTACCCGCCGCGCCCCGATTGGGCCGGGGATAAGGATTTCGGCATCGCCGCGCATACGGATTACGGCTGCCTGACCCTGCTGGGCACAGACGGGGTGCCGGGGCTCGAAGTGTTGACGACGGGGGGCGACTGGCTGCCGGTGCGCGCAGAGCCGGGCGAATTCATCATCAATTTCGGCGAGATGCTGGAAATGTGGACCAAGGGCCGCGTCAAGGCGACCTTGCACCGGGTCAAAGGCAGCAGCGACGAACGGATTTCGGTCCCGCTGTTCTTCAACCCCAACGAGGACACCAATGTAGCGCCGATGGGGTCGGGGCAGGTGATCCGGGCGGGCGACCATCTCAGCAAGCGGTTCAACGAGACGTACGTGCATTTGAAAACCGGCAGCTGACGAAAACTGTCAGGAGGTCAGGGCAGGGTGACGGCATAGACAAAGGAGACTTTCGATGCTGACGCTCTGCCATGCCCCCCGCAGCCGCTCCACGCGCGTTGTCCAACTGATCCATGCGCTTGGCGCCGAGAAGGACGTCGAGATCACGCTGACCGACGTGGCGCGGGTCGATGGATCCGGGCGGGTCGATCCGGCGAATCCGCACCCCGAAGGCAAAGTGCCGCTGCTGGTCCATGACGGGGTCGCGATCCGCGAGACCGGTGCGATCATGACGCATCTCACGACCCTGTTCCCGGATGCCGGGCTTGCGCCACCGGTGGGCACGCCGCAGCACGGCGCGTTCCTGTCGTGGATGGCGTGGTATGGGTACGTTCTGGAACCGGTTCTGGTGCTGGACGTCGCAAAGATCGACCATCCTGTCCTGACCTCCACCTTTCGCGGTGTGCCGGAGGCGATGCGCGTGATCGAAACGGCCTTGGCGGATCGCGACCACCTGCTGGGCGCGGACTACACGGCGGCGGATATGCTGATCGCCTCGCCCTTCAACTGGTTCCGGCATCTCGTGCCGGACGAGGGGCCGATCCCGGACTGGCTGGCGCGGTGCAATGCACATCCAAGCCTCGCGGCGGCGGGGGCCTTGGACGACCGCCTGCTGTCACAGGCCGCCTGATCCTACAGGTGGCGCAGCGCCTCGCGGGCCAGCGCCACCGCCTCTTCGGGATCGTCCTGCGCCTCTGGCGGCAGGGTCCAATAGGGCATGGCGGCGGATTTGCCGTCCTTGCGGGTATAGGTCCAGCGCGTGCAGCCCATCTGCTCCAGCGTGTCGACAAACCCACCGGCCCCCTTGATCATCAACCCCATATCGCCGTGGATGATCGCAAAGATCGTGCCGTCGTGGTACAGGCACAACCCGCCCATCATCTTGCGGGTGGTCAACTCGCCCAAACCGCCGAACAGATCGGTGGCATAGGCGATGTCCTCGGCAGTGATGGCCATCTGGCTTCCCGTTCTTCAGATCCGCGCAGACAGACCGAGGCCTGACTCGCCCACGTCACACCGTGAGCGAAATGAGCAGGTGATAAAAGGCCTGTCCGCCGATCATGCTGAAACAGGCGACCAACAGCCCTGCAAATGTGTCCGGCTCATACAAGGTCAGGGCCAGCATCGGCAGCACGATGATCGCCGCCAGTCCCGGCATGAACCACAAGGCTAAGGCCCGAGGGGCCCACCACAGGACGGTGCCATTTGGCGCAAAGCTCATCGGCAGCCGGGCTTTGTCCGCGTATCGTGCCTGCGCCTGAACCGACGTAAAAACCATTTGCCCAAGGCACACCGCCGCCACTAGGACCGGGATCATGTCAGCCGCCGGACCCGCTGCGCTCTGCCTCCAGCTCATCGAGATCCTTGAACTTGATCGACTCGCCGCAGCCGCAGGCATCGACCACGTTCGGATTGCGGAACTTGAAGCCGGACTCCAGCAGCGAGGTTTCATAATCGATTTCGGTACCGAACAGGAACATCTGCGCCATGGGCGCGATCAGCACCCGCGCGCCGTCCTGTTCCACGACTTCGTCATTGGCCTCGGCGTCGTCGACGTAATCCATCGTGTATTCCATCCCCGCGCAGCCGCCCTTCTTGACGCCGATCTTGAGACCGAAGCGGCCGTCGCGCGTCATGAGCTTGCGAATCTGGGTGATCGCAGCGGGGGTGATGGTGACCGGGGCCTGTCCGGGAATGCTGAACATGGGATACCTCTTTGCCTCGCCCTCAATCTAGGCGCTGTGGGGGATGATCTCAAGATGGCCGCGTCGTCAGATCGCCTCCCAGGCGGTCAGCGCGGCGTCGAGCGCGGGAAAACCCGCCGCAGAAAGCGCTTGATCCACGGCTTGGCGGCTGATGCCCAGTCGCGTGGCGGTCTCTGACGTCGGTCCGGCACCGGGTGGCAGGTGCTCCGCCACTGCGCGGGCCTGAGCCTGCGTCCACCCGCGCGCGACGTGGTCCGCAAGGACGAAGGCCGCGTGTTGCGCGCCACCACGGGCATGGGCCATGCGCCGCTGCGGTCCCAACGTCGCCAGCAGCGCCGCCGAGCGGGTGAAGGCCGGGCCATGGCCCCGGTCGAGCCGCGGCGTCGGGCCGTCCGGCAGAACGCCCTTGGACACGGCCAGTGCGATACAGCTGCCAAGCCGCTTGTCCAGCCGCCGCAGCGCGGCCTGCACGTACAGCGCAGCCCTGAGGGCGTGCAGGGGTTGCGCCATGGCAAGCTGCCAACCTTGCGTGTCGCGTCGGCCAAAGGCGCTGACCGCCGCATCCCAGCCCGCAATCCCTTTTGCCGCATGGGTCACCGCCAGCATCGCCGCCTCCCTTTCGGAGGCGGTCCAGCCCGTCGGGCACAGCAATGTTCCAGTCAGGACGGCAAGGCGCATGCCACGACGATATCAACGCGATACCAAGTGCGCAAGCAAATGCGCTTGCGTCACATGAAGCCCAATTCCAACCGCGCCTCGTCGGACATCATGTCCATGCCCCAAGGCGGGTCCCACGTGATTTCCACGTCGACATGGCTGACGCCGGGAACCGGGCCGATCGCCTCGGCCAGCCAGCCGGGCATTTCGCCAGCCACGGGGCAGCCGGGCGCAGTCAGGGTCATGATGACCCGCACCTCGCCGCCCTCGGAAATGTCGATCGTGTAGACCAGTCCGAGATCGTAGATATTTACGGGAATTTCCGGGTCGTAGACCGTGCGGCACGCCTCGACCACGGAGTCGTAGAGCGGGTGGTCGGTGCTGGAGGGCGCAATCAGCGGTGCACCTTCGAGCTGGGGGCTCTGTTCGGTCATGATGTCCTCTTCGCGAAATCCTGAGAGATTATATAGGATAACGGAGGGGAGGGGTAAAGCCCGCAAGGCGAAAACTGCGCTTGGGTGGGGGCGGGGGCAAGGCCCTTCGAAGGGCCTTGTGCCACGCGTCTTCGAAGACGCGTCCCAAGCGCCTTGCAAGGCGCTTGATCCAAGGCGCTTCGAAGCGCCTTGCCCCCGGCTTTGCGGTCAGTCCTCGGCCTTGATGCGGCCGCGCACTGGGGCGGGGCGGACCTTGGACTCGATATGCTCGTAAAGCTTCTCGGCGATGTTCTTGTGCGTCGCGGTCTCGATCCCCTCGAGCCCCGGCGAGGAGTTGACCTCCAGCACCTTGGGCCCGGTTTCGGACCGCAACAGATCGACCCCGGCGAGGTTCAACTTAAACGCCCGCGCGGCGCGCAGCGCCGTGTCGCGCTCTTCCTTCGAGATGCGCACCGAGGTCGCCGACCCCCCGCGATGCAGGTTGGAGCGGAAATCGCCCTCCGCCCCGGTGCGTTTCATCGAGGCCACGACCTTGCCGCCGACCACCAGACAGCGAATGTCCTCGCCCGCCGATTCCTTGACGAAATCCTGCACGAGGAAATTCGCCTTGAGCCCGCGAAAGGCGTCGATGACCGAGGCAGCAGCCTTTTTCGTCTCGGCCAGAACCACGCCCTTGCCCTGCGTCGATTCCAGCAGCTTCACGATCAATGGCGCCGTGCCCACCAGCCGCATCAGCGAATCCGTATCCTTGGGTGAGGCGGCAAAGGCCGTGTTGGGCATGCCGATCTTGTGCCGCGCCATCAGCTGGTGGGCGAAGAGTTTGTCGCGCGACGCACCGATCCCGTCCGAACCGTTGACGCAGAACACGCCGATCGTCTCGAACTGGCGGATCACGGCGGTGCCGTAGCTGGTAATGGACGCGCCGATGCGCGGAATCACCGCGTCGTAGCGGGGCAGGCGCTTGCCATCATAATGCACCTCGGGAGACAGGGAATTGATCGCCATGTAGCAGCGGGTGGTGTCGATCACCTCGACCGTGTGGCCGCGCGCCTCGCCCTCTTCGACCAGCCGCCGGGTCGAATAATTGTCCTCGCGCGACAGAACCGCCACCCGCAGTGAGCGGTTCGGCGCGGCCTGCCGGACGCGCGCGGTGTTGTAGACGTCATAGGACAGGCGCGGCTGCTGGAATCGGTCCGTGGCGACGATGGTGATGTGATCCTTCAGCGCCTCGCGCCCCAGCAGCATCCGCGAGGTCATCGACGAACGATCCGTCAGTGTCAGTTCGATCCGCCAGCTTTCCTCGCCCACGCGCAGGGTCGAGGCGATGACGTAGCGTTGCTCGCTTTCGCCATTGGACGAGGTCACGGTGCGGCGGTCGACGATGCGGGCCGAGCAGGGGATCACCAGATCCTCGCGCCCCGGGACCGGATGCACGGTAAAGCGCACCTTCGGCGCGCTCGACGGGCCGAAGGTCTCGATGTCGAATGCATGCAGGGCAGAGGTGCGCGCGCCGGTGTCGACCTTGGCGCGCAGCGCCGGAAGGCCCAAGTCGGGTAGCGACACCCATTCCTCCCATCCGAAACGGATCATGTCGGGGGTCTGCTCTGGGATGTCGGTCATGCGGGTCTCCATCAGGTGTTCAGGGCCTAGCAAGCCCGCTAAGCCGGGGCAAGGCCTCAGCCGGGGCAGGGCGGTCAGCACCAAGCTGGGTACAGACCGGCACGAATCGCACTGGGCAATTGATCGAAGTGTGGGCGGATGACGCGAAATCTCTGTGTCATTCTCGCAAAGGTCTAATATCCATGGACTCTTTCTCCTATGAGTGGAGCGTTGCCCAGTGATATAATGCGCGGATAACCTTTTTCCCGCGCGACGCGCGCATCCATTGAAAGACGACGCTTGGTGTCCCAGCCGACCTTCCATTCTCCTGATATCTTGTCGACCTCCGGTGCCACCGGCGACGATGCGCTCTTGCGGCTCGGCGCGGAACTCGTCGCGTGCCTGAATGACACGCAGGGGGGTGCGGCGCCCGAGATCGCGCTGAGCACCGCCAGTGCCTTGATCGAACGCGCGGCCTACTTGATGGCGCATCGCGCAGACGCCATGCCGGTGACGCGCCTCATGCTGATCGCGGCGCAACTGGACGACATCCGCCTGCAATCCGGCGCCACTCGGGCGCCAGGTAGCGGTCGGTCGGGGAAGGCGCGCTCAGCCGGGGCGGCTCACGCGGCGGAACCGACGGCTTTGCCATAGCGGCCAGCCCATCATCTGGCTGATCGGCAGGAATTTCAGCCCCCGTGTTGTCAGCGTGTCGAAGGTAGACGGCATCGCCTTGACCGTGCCCGACTGGATGTCGTGGCCGAGGATGATGGACCCGGATCGCGCGCCGCTGATGATGCGATTGGCGACGACGCTGGCGCCGGGGCGGCGCCAGTCCTGCGGATCGACGGACCACAGGATCGTCGGCAGATTGCGGGCCTCGTACAGCATCAGGCGCTGACGCCGGCTGAACGCGCCGTAGGGCGGGCGGAAGGTCACCGGCGGGCGCCCGGTGATCTTGAAGATCGCATTCGAGGTCCGGTCGATCTGGTCGAGCACCGCGGCATCGGAATACTTCGCGAGGTTGGGATGCGACCATGAATGGTTGCCGATCTCGTGCCCCTCGTCGGCGATCCGCCGCACGAGGTCGGGCCAATTCACCACCCGGTTGCCGATCAGGTAAAAGCTCGCCCGGAGCCCGCGGGCCTTGAGCATGTCCAGCAGCACCGGCGTCAATCTTGGATGTGGCCCATCGTCGAAGGTCATCGCCACCACGGGGGACGGGGTGCGGATCGCCATGACCGTGGCCGCGTCGCGCTGCGCGACATCCGCTGGCAAGGAAATGGTCGGTGCGGCCGAGGCTTCGGAGGCGAAAGGAAGGGCAAGCGCAGCGGTGGAAGCGGACAGAAATGTCCGGCGGCAGAAAACAGGCATTGGATAATCCATGGGCAGGTCAGGCAAGCAGTATGTGCCACATGACCTTTCTACCGCGTTGATGTTCAACCGATTCCCCCAACTGTTAAGGATTCGCCCAAGCTTGCGTGTCGATTCGATCACGCCGGTTTTGGCCGACGGAAAAAAATGCCGAATTTTGTCTGTCGAAAGCGCTTGACGGGGTCGGCCGTGGCCCATAAAAGCCCCCTCACGCCAAGGCCGATACGGTCTGGAACAGCAGCGAGCGGTTGTAGCTCAGTTGGTTAGAGTACCGGCCTGTCACGCCGGGGGTCGCGGGTTCGAGCCCCGTCAACCGCGCCACCGCTGCTGTCCTGATCTGGTCTTGATGTGAAAAGCGCGGTTGTAGCTCAGTTGGTTAGAGTACCGGCCTGTCACGCCGGGGGTCGCGGGTTCGAGCCCCGTCAACCGCGCCACTTCACCCCCCCCTCCAGTTTTTTGGACGTGTTACCAAGGTCCTGCATGCGCCTTGGTCGGGGCGAGGTGGTTTCGGCGCGCGGGCGCGGAAACCTGTGTGAAAAAATCTTCAATTCTCCGGAACCCATTGAGCGGCGGCGCGTTACGCCGATATCGTCAGGTATACCTGACTGGGTCTCTGTCGGGATTTCTGGCAAAAGACCCGTGGGCCCGGGCCGCGTGCAGTTCCCCAGATCGCACGGTGCCGAAGAAACCCCGCCAGAGGGTGGCCCTGCATGAAATGGCGCGATCAGGCGCCGTGCAAATCAAAAAAGCGCCCCGCAAGGGACGCTTTACCATAGTCTCGGTCTGTTGCCGGGGGCTGTTTCAACCGCCCCAAGTACGGACGGGGCCGCAATCCATGTGGACGAAGTTCGACTTCGAATAGCGTCCGACGCCGCCGCCACTGCAGGCGACCGCCGCCTTGGCCATCTGGTTGACCGAGCGCGACGACAGGCGAAGATCTGCCGCTTGCCCCCGCAGGTGGCGGGAATTCTTGGCCACGCCGCTCGAACGCGAGCGGAGCATGGCGTTCGTCTGCGGGCTGCGATAGCCCGAGATGAGCATGTAGGGTTCGCTCACATCCATCAGGTTGTGGGCCGCTGTCATGATGTCCAGCGTCCGGGTGTCGATGTTCAGCACCTGGTTGTTGCGCCAGTCGCGCATGAAATACGTGATTTCCTTGACCGCGTCGGCGATATATTCGCCCTCGATCCAGTAAATCATGTCGATGCGTTCGCCGGTCCGGCCGGAATACATGCGGATCCGGCGCACGTCACCGGCACCGCGCAGGAAGCCTGCGGCGTTCGAATAGGTCGGGGCGGCGGTGAGTGCGGTCGCGGCGAATGCGCCAAGCAAGCCGCGGCGTGTGAAGCCGCCCGAGAGTGTATCAGTCATGAGAGACCTGTCCCGTGGTCGCTGTTTACCTGTTTGCCGCACTGCTCAGCGCGGCTGTCGAATGCGCCCCATCCCGTGCGGTGTGTCCCGCGTCGGGGCAGGTGCGCCCTGCCATCTTTCCCCAGATGTCGGAACTTCTATGCCACGAATCGTGTTACCAAAAAAGCAAGATTTCGGACCGCTTGCGACAATCAAGGGGAAATGCGCAAGTTCCTGCTCAATGATCGGCCAACTGTGGCGCGCGCGCCCGTGGCCGCATCGTCGCACCCCTTGCGAGAAAGTGAGTGGACAGGAGCAGGCCGTTGAATACAAAGTCTAATGACGTCAATACCACGCGCGAGAAAAGGGTTTTTTGCATGAAGAAGAGATTTCACGACAGCGCGCGCCGGGCCCTGATGTCGGCGGTCGCCGTCAGTGTGCTGTCGCTTGGGCAGGCGGGCTTTGCCCAATCCGGGCCGAATGCCGGGAACGCGGCGCTGCTGAAAGTGACCGCATTCAAGCAGGCGGTCGCCGAATCCGTCGGTGAGGACGAGGGGATCGGCACCTTTTACCGCGCTCGGAATTTTGAACCGATCTGGACCAGCGGCTCGGATGAGGACCGCGCCCGGCGTCTTGCGCTGATCGAAGCCTTTGCCATGGCCGACGATCACGGTCTGCCGCGCGGCAAGTTCGACGCCGCCACGCTCAAGTCCCGCATGGCGCAGGCCCGCACCGGCCGCGATCGCGGCTTGCTGGAGCTGGAGCTGACCCGCACCTACCTGGAATTCGCTCATGACATTCAATCGGGCGTGCTGGAACCGGGCAAAATCGTCGATGGCATCAAGCGCGTGCTGCCGCGACGCAACGCCAATGAATTGCTGACACGTCTGGTCTCCGAGGACCCGCGCGCGGTGATGCGCTCGCTGCCGCCGTCGAGCCCGGAATATGCCCGCCTGCTGCGGGCAAAGCTGAAGCTGGAACATCGCATCGCCCGTGGGGGCTGGGGCCAGAAGGTGCCGGCCTCCAGCCTGCGCCCCGGTGACAGTGGCAACAGCGTGGTTGCGCTGCGCAACCGGCTGACCGCGATGGGCTACCTTCAGCCGTCGCTGACACAGACCTATGATGGTGCGATCGAAGCCGCCGTGCGCGAGTTGCAGGAGGATATGGGGCTCGAACAAGACGGGATCGCCGGTGGCAACACCATGACGGCGATCAACACCGCGCCCGAGACCCGGCTTCAATCGATCATGGTCGCGATGGAACGCGAACGCTGGCTGAACCTGCCCGAAGGGCTGGGCCAGCGTCACGTCAAGGTGAACCTCGTCAACTTCCACGCGCAGATCTTCGATGACGGCAAGCTGACCTTCCAGACCAAGTCGGTGATCGGCCAGCATCGCCCCACGCATGAGACGCCAGAATTCTCGGACGTGATGGAACATATGGTCATCAACCCATCGTGGTGGGTGCCGCGTTCGATCATCGCCAGCGAATACCTGCCCGCGATGCGCGCCAACCCCTATGCGGCGGGCCATCTGGAGGTCGTGGATGCCAGCGGGCGCGTGGTGCCGCGCAGCATCGGCTTCTCGCAATATTCGGGCCGTAACTTCCCGTTCAACATGCGCCAGCCCCCGGGCCCGAAGAATGCGCTTGGCTCGGTGAAGTTCATGTTCCCGAACAAGTACAATATCTACCTGCATGACACGCCGTCGCAGCACCTGTTCGCGCGCGAAGTGCGGACCTTCAGCCATGGTTGCGTGCGTCTCGACGATCCGCATGACTTTGCCTACGCGCTGCTGGCCAAACAGACGTCGGACCCCGAGGGGTATTTCCACTCGATCCTGAACACGCGGCAGGAGACGCAGGTCGATCTCGTCGAGCCGGTGCCGGTTCACCTGATCTACCGGACGGCCTTCACCTCGGCCAAGGGTCAGATGAACTATCGCAACGATGTCTACGAGCGCGATGGCCAGTTGTGGCGCGCGTTGCAGCGCGAAGGCGTGGTCTTCCGCGCGGGCAACAGCTGAGCAGCGGGGCAAGGCCTTTCGAAAGGCCTTGACTCCCACATCTCCGACCGGGCGAGTCAAGCGCCTTCGAAGGCGCTTGTTCAAGGCGCTTCGAAGCGCCTTGCCCCCGGTCGTCACCTCATCGACATTTATATACCGTATGCGCCCGGTGCGAGCTCTCGCAGCGGCGCCGTCATGTGGGCGGTTGTGATGGCCGCCCGATGGCCCTACATCCGGACCCAAAGAAGGAGAGCCGCATGACCCATACGCTTGCCGAGATCGCCCGGGCCCTTGGTCTGCCGGTAGAGGGCGATGGCAGCCTGCCGATCACGGCGGTTGCCGAACCGGCCTCGGCGGGGGCGCGCGACCTTGCGCTGGCGATGCGGCCCGATTTCGCCGAGGGCCTGCCCTCGGGCGGTGCGCAGGCGGCGATGATGTGGCAGGGGGCCGACTGGCAGGGCTACGGGCTGAAGGGGGCGATCCTCGCACCGCGCCCGCGTTTCGCCCTGTCGGGCCTGTCGGCGATGATGGATCCGGGGCAGGGCTACGGGGCTGGCGTGCACCCGTCGGCGGTGATCGACCCCTCAGCGATGATCGGTGATGATGTCAGCATCGGACCCTTGGCCGTCGTCGCCGCCGGGGCGCGGATCGGCGACGGTGCCGTGATCGGTCCGCACTGCTTCGTTGGGCAGGATGTCCGGCTGGGCGCGGGGGCGGTACTGCACGCGGGCGTGCGACTGATGGCGCGTGTCGCGATCGGCGCGCGTTTCATCGCCCATCCCGGCGCGATTGTGGGCGGCGACGGGTTTTCCTTCGTCACGCCCGAGCCCTCGGGCGTCGAAAAGGCGCGGGCCACGCTCGGGGGCGAGAGCGCCGACAGCGCGCAGCCTTGGGCGCGGATCGCCAGCCTTGGTGCGGTGAGCGTGGGCGATGACGTCGAGATGGGCTGCAATGCCTGCGTCGACCGGGGCACGGTGCGCGACACCTTTGTCGGGGACGGCGTCAAGATCGACAACCTCGTGCAGATCGGCCACAACGTCCGCATCGGACGCGACAGCATGATCTGCGCGGGTGCCGCGATCGCTGGCTCCAGCGTTCTGGGACGGAACGTGGTGGTGGGCGGTTGCGCGGGCATTTCCGACAATCTCCAGATCGGCGACCGCGTCATCCTTGGCGGCGGCACGATGGTCCTGTCCAACGTTCCGGAGGGCCGCGTGATGCTTGGCTATCCGGCGATGAAGATGGACAGCCATATCGAAAGCTACAAGGGCCTGCGCCGCCTGCCGCGCCTGTTCCGCGACGTCGCCGAGCTCAAGAAAGCCGTTTCAAAACTGGTCGGCAGCGACTAAATCCTAGGCAGATCAGGTAGGTGGGACCCCAACAGATGGACATCAAGCAACAGATCATCGAGATCATCGCCGAACAGGCCATGCTGGAACCCTCGGACGTCACGATGGACTCGACCCCTGAAAGCCTCGGCATCGACTCGCTGGGCTTGGTCGAATCGATCTTTGCCATCGAGGAACGGTTCGACATCTCCGTGCCGTTCAATGCCAACGCCCCCGAACAATCCGATTTCGACATCTCCTCGGTCGCCCGCATCGTCGAAGGCATCGAGAAACTGGTGGCAGAGCAGACGTGAAGCGTGTCGTCATCACCGGCGCGGGCACGATCAACCCGTTGGGACAGAATGTGCCCGCCACCCTCGACGCCATGCGCGAAGGCCGCTGTGGCATATCCGGGCTTGAATTCCGAGACGTAGAACGGCTTCAGATCCGCATCGGCGGGCAGATCAAGGGATTCGAGCCCGAGGCCGTCTTCAACCGCCAGCAATTGTCGCTTTATGACCGCTTCACGCAGTTCACGCTGGTCGCCGCGCGCGAGGCGGTGGCGCAATCGGGGCTCAGCTTCACCGATCAGTTGTCGGAACGGTCGGGCGTTGTGCTGGGCACCTCGGGCGGCGGGCTGACCACGCAGGACGAAAATTACCGGGTCGTCTACGAAGAGGGCAAGAATCGCGTCCATCCCTTCGTCGTGCCCAAGCTGATGAACAACGCCGCCGCCAGCCATGTGAGCATGGAATTCAATTTGCGCGGGCCGTCCTTCACCGTGGCAACCGCTTGCGCCAGTTCGAATCACGCCATGGGGCAGGCCTTCCACATGATCCGGTCGGGCATGTGCGATGTGATGGTCACGGGCGGGTCGGAATCGATGCTGTGTTTCGGCGGGGTCAAGGCGTGGGAAGGGCTGCGCGTCATGTCGCGCGACGGCTGCCGCCCCTTCAGCGCGACCCGCAACGGCATGGTGCAGGGCGAAGGGGCGGGGGTTTTCGTCTTCGAGGAATATGACCATGCGCGCGCCCGCGGTGCGGAAATCTTGTGCGAGGTCAAGGGCTTTGCCATGACGTCGGATGCCGCCGACATCGTCATGCCGTCGAAGCAGGGGGCGGCGCGGGCCATCACTGGGGCGCTGCGCGATGGCGGGATCGCGCTTGAGCGTGTGGGCTATATCAACGCCCATGGCACCGGCACCGCCGCCAATGACAAGACCGAATGCGCCGCCGTGTCGGATGCGTTCGGCGCCCATGCGGACCGGCTGATGATATCCTCGACGAAGTCCATGCATGGCCACCTGATCGGCGGCACCGGCGCAGTCGAGCTGCTGGCCTGCATCATGGCGCTGCGCGACGGGGTGATCGCGCCGACGATCAATTACGAGGAACCGGACCCGGAATGTGCGCTGGATGTGGTGCCGAACGTGGCGCGCGAGGCCGAGGTCGATGTGGTGCTGTCGAATGCCTTCGCCTTTGGCGGGCTGAACGCGGTTCTGGCGCTGGGGCGGGCGTAACAGGCGAATCGATGCGTTGAGAAAACGTTGATCGGGCGGTCGCAGCCGGGGTTTGCGGACCCGCGGATGAACGTTTTTCACCAGCGAATCGCCCGGTTGAGTGGTTCAGCCGCCCGCAATCGGAACGAGAAACGGCCCCGTGGGGCCGTTTTCTGTATCCATACGTGCGACAATTTGTTTCCGATGCGGTTTCAATACCCGCGCCAGATCCAGCCGCCGCCAAAGATCCGGCTGCTGTCCGGATCGTAAAACACGCAGGCCTGACCGGGGCTGACCCCTTCTTCCGGGGTCAACAATTCGACCTCTGCCGTGGTCTCGGACAAGGGCCGTATAATCGCCTCTCGCGGGGGGCGGGTGGACCGCACCTTGACCGACAGATGCCATTCCTTTTGCGAGGTGAAGGGCGTGTCGCCCAGCCAGTTGATCTCGCGCACGGGGATAGTGCGGGTGGCCAGCATTTCTTTTGGGCCAACAACCACTTGGCGCGTGTCCACATCCAGCCGCACGACATAAAGCGGCTCTGACAGGCCGCCGATCCCAAGACCCCGACGCTGGCCAATCGTATAATGGATCACGCCCTGATGCGTGCCCAGAACACGCCCGTCTGCGTGCACGATCTCGCCCGGTTCCGCAGCCCCGGGACGCAGCTTTTCGATCACCTTGGCGTAATTGCCGTCGGGGACAAAGCAAATGTCTTGGCTGTCGGGCTTGTCCGCCACGGCCAGCCCGTATTTCGCCGCCAATTCCCGGGTCGCATCCTTGGAGGGCAGGTGACCGAGCGGAAAGCGCAGGTAGTCCAATTGCTCGGGCGTGGTCGAAAACAGGAAATAGGACTGATCGCGATTCGCGTCTTCGGCACTGTGCAATTCCGGCCCCTGCGCGCCCATCTTGCGCTGGATATAATGGCCGGTCGCCATGCAATCGGCCTCCAAATCCTTAGCGGTTTCAAGGAGATCCTTGAATTTCACCCGCTCGTTGCAGCGGATGCAGGGCACCGGCGTCGCGCCGCCCAGATAGCTGTCGGCGAACTCTTCGATCACCGCTTCCTGAAAGATGTTTTCGTAGTCCAAGACGTAATGGGGAAAGCCCATTTCCTCGGCCACACGGCGGGCGTCGTGGATGTCGATCCCGGCACAGCACGCGCCCTTTTTCGCCAGCGCCGCGCCGTGGTCGTAGAGCTGCAGCGTGACGCCAACCACGTCGTATCCCTCATCCTTCAGTTGTGCGGCGACAACCGAACTGTCGACGCCGCCGGACATGGCGACGACGACTCGGGTTTCCGAGGGCGGCTTGGGAAAGCCCAGCGAGTTCAGCGGGCTGGGGTCGAGGGGCATGGCATGTCTCCGTGGAATGCCCGGAATATAGGAAAATGCGAGATACTCTCAAGGGGCGGTTTTAGGCCGTGTTAATGCGGGCATGGCTTGATGGCCTCCAACAAGACGTTTGGAGTGTTCCCGATGTATCTGAAAAAGGTGGATGGCCCGCGTGCCGTCAAGCTTCCCGATGGCAGCACGATGACACGGGCGGATTTGCCGCCGGCGGATACCCGCCGTTGGGTTGCCTCGCGCAAGGCCGCGGTGGTGAAGGCGGTGCAATTCGGGCTTTTGACCGAAGATCAGGCGCTTGAGCGCTACGGGCTCAGCGACGAGGAATTGCATGAATGGGTGAAGGCGGCGACTCAGCATGGCGAAGAGGCGCTGAAGGTGACCCGGGTCCAGAAATTTCGCTGACTCGTGATTTTACTCATCCGGGAAAAGATTTATGGTAACGACGCGTTAACCTTTTTCGATCACCTTTCTGTAAGACCAGAGCTGTTACCCGGAGACTTCTTATGCGCATCCTTTTGGTGGAAGACGATCCCACGACCTCGAAAAGCATCGAGCTGATGCTCAGCCATGCCAACCTGAACGTGTATTCCACCGACATGGGGGAGGAGGGGATCGATCTTGCCAAGCTGTACGATTACGATCTGATCCTGCTGGATCTCAACCTGCCTGACATGAACGGGCACGAGGTTCTGCGACAGCTGCGCGTGGCCCGGATCGAAACACCGATCCTGATCCTCACCGGCGAGGACGACACCCAGAGCAAGATCAAGGGTTTCGGTTTTGGCGCAGACGACTACATGACCAAGCCGTTCCATCGCGATGAGCTCGTGGCGCGCATCCACGCGATCATCCGCCGCTCCAAGGGCCATTCCCAATCGGTCATCCGCACCGGCAAGGTGTCCGTCAATCTGGATGCCAAGACGGTCGAGGTCGGCGGCAAGGCCGTGCATTTGACCGGCAAAGAATACCAGATGCTGGAACTGCTCTCCTTGCGCAAGGGCACCACCCTGACCAAGGAAATGTTCCTGAACCATCTTTATGGTGGCATGGACGAGCCGGAGCTGAAGATCATCGACGTTTTCATCTGCAAGCTTCGCAAGAAACTGTCCGAGGCCACGGGTGACGACAATTACATCGAAACCGTCTGGGGCCGTGGCTACGTGCTGCGCGATCCCGAGCCGTCGCAGGACGAACCCAAGGCGATTGCCGCCAACGGCTGACGCAATCTGGACCTTGCCCCTGCTCCCGCATATCACTCTGTGACAGTGCGAGATTTGGGGCAGGACCATGGCGGAAAAATCCACGGCGGATCTGGACGAGGAAGAGGCAAGGGCCGAACTCGCCCATCTTGCAGAGCAATTGAGCCGCGCCAACCGCGCGTACCATACCGAGGACGCGCCCGAGATTTCGGACGCGGACTATGATCGTCTGAAGCGGCGCAATGCCGAGATCGAGGCTCGGTTTCCCCACCTGAAACGAAGCGACAGCCCCAGCGATCAAGTCGGCGCCCCGGTGTCGGACGGGTTCGCCAAGGTGCGCCATGTCGTGCGGATGATGTCCTTGTCCAACGCCTTCGAGGATGAGGATATCACCGACTTCGACACGTCGATCCGCCGCTATCTGGGGTTGGGCGAGGGGGATCCGCTGTCCTACACCGCCGAGCCCAAGATCGACGGTCTGTCCTTGTCGCTGCGATACGAGCGCGGGCAATTGGTTCAGGCGGCAACGCGCGGTGACGGGGCCGAGGGCGAAAACGTCACCGCCAATGCCCGGACCATCGATGACATTCCGCAGAGCATCCCCGATGCGCCCGACATTCTGGAAATCCGTGGCGAAGTCTACATGAGCCACGCCGATTTCGCCGAACTGAACGAACGGCAAGCGGCCAAGGGGGGCAAGACTTTTGCAAACCCGCGCAATGCCGCAGCCGGGTCGCTTCGCCAGCTTGATTCGAGCATCACCAAGGACCGTCCGCTTCGGTTCTTCGCCTATTCTTGGGGCGAGCTGTCCGAACCCTTGGCCGATACGCAGGCCAACGCCATCGCACGGCTCGCGCAAATGGGCTTCCAGACCAATCCGTTGACGGCCGTCTGTGATGGGCCGGCCGAGATGCTGGCACAGTATCGCGCGATCGAGACGCAACGCGCGACCTTGGGCTACGATATCGACGGCGTCGTCTACAAGGTGAACGACTTGGCGCTTCAGGGGCGCCTTGGCTTTCGTTCGACAACCCCACGTTGGGCCATTGCCCACAAATTCCCCGCAGAGCTTGCCTGGACCCGGCTTGAGGCCATCGACATCCAAGTAGGGCGCACGGGTGCGCTGTCGCCGGTCGCGCGGCTGGCGCCGGTCACGGTCGGTGGCGTGGTCGTGTCCAACGCGACTCTGCATAACGAGGATTACATCGCCGGGCGCGACAGTTCCGGCAGTGAGATCCGGGGCGGCAAGGATATTCGGGTCGGCGATTGGGTGCAGGTCTACCGCGCGGGGGACGTGATCCCGAAAGTCGCCGACGTGGACCTGTCGCAAAGGCCGGCTGACGCACAGCCTTACAGCTTTCCCAAGGCCTGCCCGGAATGCGGGTCCGATGCGATCCGCGAGGAGGGCGACGCGGTGCGGCGCTGCTCGGGCGGTCTGATATGTCCCGCGCAAGCCGTTGAAAAATTGAAGCATTTCGTGTCGCGCGCGGCGTTCGACATCGAGGGTCTCGGGTCCCGTCAAGTCGAGCAGTTCTACCAAGACGGCTGGATCGCCGAGCCCGCCGACATCTTTACCCTGAAGGAGCGGTACGGTCAGGGGCTGCAACAGTTGAAGAATCGCGAAGGCTGGGGCGAGAAATCTGCCAACAATCTGTTCGACGCCATCGACGAACGGCGGCGGATCGGCCTTGGTCGCCTCATCTTTGCCCTCGGGATTCGGCATGTCGGCGAGCAGGCGTCGAACCTGCTGGCTCGGCATTACGGCTCATGGGACGCGTTCGAAACCGCGATGCGGGACGCGGACGCCATGGAAGGCACCGCATGGGATGACCTTTTGGCCATCGACGGCGTCGGCACGGTTCTGGCGACCTCGCTGGTTTCGGCGATGAATCAGGACGCGGAACGGGCTTCGATCGACCGCTTGGTGGCCCATCTCGACGTGCAGGAGGCCGAGCGCCCGTCCACCGATGGCTCGCCCGTCGCGGGCAAGACCGTGGTGTTCACCGGCACTTTGGAAAAGATGACCCGGGCGGAGGCCAAGGCGCGCGCCGAGGCTTTGGGCGCGAAGGTGTCTGGGTCCGTGTCTAGCAAGACCGATATCGTGGTCGCAGGTCCCGGTGCGGGCTCCAAGGAGAAGAAGGCGCGGGACCTCGGCTTGACGATCCTCGACGAAGACGGCTGGCTGGAGTTGATCGGCGGATGAGCGGACGGCCCGAACCGCTCTGGCCGCTCTTTGCAGAGCTCAAGACGCTCGATGGGATTGGCCCCAAGACGGCGCAGGCCTTGGCCCAGATCGGTGTGGAGACGCCGCGCGACCTCTTGTACACGCTGCCCTATTCCGGCATCGACCGGCGCCTGCGCGAGACGGTGCAGGGCGCGGACTTGCCCGGAACGCTGACGGTAACGGTGCGCATCGGCCAGCATCGCCCGGCCGCGCGCAAGGGCGGGGCTTACCGGATCGAGGTCGACGACGCCCGGATGCGGTTCCAGTTGGTATTTTTCCACGCCCGTGGGGACTACCTGAAAAAGGTCTTGCCGGAAGGTGAGACGCGGATCGTTTCGGGCCGGGTAGAGCTGTTCGATGGGGGGCCGCAGATGGTGCATCCCGACCACATCGTCGAACCCGACGAGATCACCGGCCTGCCGGAATTCGAGCCGGTCTATCCTCTGACGGCGGGCGTGATGCAAAAACTGATGGTGCGTGCGGTGACCGATGCGCTGCACCGTTTGCCCGATCTGCCCGACTGGATCGATCCGGCGCAAGCGGCAAAAGAGAGCTGGGTCGACTGGGCCAGCGCCATGCGGCAGGCCCATGCGCCCCAAAACGCCGGAGATCTTGCACAAACTGCCCCGGCGCGGCTGCGGCTGGCCTATGACGAATTGATGGCGCATCAATTGACGCTGGCTCTGGCCCGGGCCGATCGGCGGCGCCAGCGAGGTAAGATCACGAACGGAAAGGGGCAGTTGAGGCAAAAGGTGCTGGCGTCGCTGCCATATCGCCCGACCGGCGCGCAGCAACGCGCGATGGAAGAAATCGCCGAGGACATGGCCAAGCCCGAGCGCATGAACCGCCTGCTGCAGGGCGATGTGGGGGCCGGCAAGACGCTGGTGGCCTTCATGGCGCTGCTGACCGCGGTCGAGGCCGGCGGGCAGGGGGTCATGATGGCGCCCACCGAAATCCTCGCCCGGCAGCATCTCGACGGGTTGAAACCCCTCGCCGACGAGGCGGGCGTCGTGCTGGAGCTTCTGACCGGCCGCGACAAGGGCTCGGAGCGCAGCGCCAAGCTTGCGGCCTTGGCGCGGGGCGACATCCAGATTCTTGTCGGTACCCATGCGGTCTTTCAGAAGGATGTGGAATTCGCCGACCTGCGTCTGGCCATCGTCGACGAACAACACCGGTTCGGCGTGCGCCAGCGGCTCGAACTTGGCCGGAAGGGGCAGGGTGCGGATGTGCTGGTGATGACGGCGACACCGATCCCCCGCTCCTTGGCGCTGGCGCAATATGGGGACATGGACGTGTCCGTTCTGGACGAAAAGCCGCCCGGCCGGTTGCCGGTCAAGACTGCGCTGGTCTCGACCGAGCGGCTGGACGAGGTCGTGGATCACCTCCGCAAGGCCGTGGCCGAGGGGCGGCAGGCTTATTGGGTCTGTCCGCTGGTCGAGGAAAGCGAGAACAGCGACCTCGTCGCTGCCGAGGCCCGGTTCCAGCGGTTGCGGGCGGCGCTTGGCGATGACGTTGTCGGTCTTGTGCACGGCCAGATGCCGCCAGCGGACAAGGACGCGGCGATGGCGCGCTTCGTCGCGGGCGAAACCGGCGTTCTGGTGGCCACGACGGTGATCGAGGTGGGGGTGAACGTACCCAATGCCTCGATCATGGTGATCGAGCGGGCCGAAATCTTTGGCCTCGCGCAGTTGCACCAGTTGCGCGGGCGGGTCGGGCGCGGCACGGCTGCCTCGACCTGTTTGTTGATGTACCAGCCGCCGCTCTCCGAGACGGGCATGAAGCGACTGACGACGATGCGCGAAACCGAGGACGGGTTTCGCATTTCCGAGGTCGATCTGGAAATGCGCGGGGCGGGCGATCTGATCGGCGTGGCGCAATCGGGCTTGCCGCGGTTCCGCATTGCCGATCTGGAACGGCAATCCGCGCTCATGTCGGTCGCGCAAAGCGATGCGCGCCTGCTGCTGTCCGAAGATCCCGACCTGACCAGCCCGCGCGGGCAAGCGGCCAGATTGTTGCTGTGGCTGATGCGACAGGACGAAGCCATCCGTTTGATTTCGGTCGGATAAACGAAAGGTGTCGATGGCTGTGGACCCATCGACACCCTGCGTAAAGCGTCCAATACGCGCCGTGATCAAAGTGATGTTCTCAACTTTGTTCTCAAATGTTCTCAAAAAGTTCTTTACATGTGGTTAACGACATGGAACAAAGGGGCAACAAAGACGCGAAGGAGGCCGCGCCATGATCGAGACAGTCAAGACTGCCCTGACCCGACAGAAAGACACCTTGTGGCAGGATGCCCTTGGGGCCTTGTCGATCGCGGTGATCCTCTTTGGCGCGCTGCATCTGCCCAGTCTGGTTTGAGAATTTCCTGATTTCTGCCTGCGTTTGACACCGACACCTTCCGGGCCAAAGCGCATATCACTGTCCCGATATGCCTGCCTGTCCCCAACCGGTCCGCCTGCCTGTGACCGATGTCCGGAGTGTTCGTAGAAACGCGTCCCTTCCGCCGCCTCCTTCCCCGGGAGTGCGGCGGTTTTTTTTAGAACTTGTAGGCGAGGCGCAAACCGCCCCAATGCCGCCCCCGGACGTGGATCGGGGCCGACAGGTCCTTCATCATGACGAACTCCCCGCCGCCCATGTCGCGCCGGTAGACCTGCAGCAGGAACGGTTTTTCGTTTTTCCCGGCTTTCAGCCCGACACGGTCATCGAAGATTCGTCGATTGCGGCAATGGGCGGCATTCCAGACCGGGTCCTTGCCCTGAGGCTGGGCGAATTTCGCGTTATGTGTCGGCAGATATCCGTTGCGATCGACGACGGCGCAAAACACGATGCGCGGGTCGCGCGTCAAGACCGGCTCCTGAATCGCAGGCAGCAAGCGATCCGTCAGCGTGGTATAAGGGGCCAAGAGCTGTTGCGGATTGGTGTCGGGGATCGGTTTGTAGCGTTGGGTGAACAGCAGGTCCTGACTGATCCAACCCTCTGCGATGGCACGGTCGAAGGCCTGCGCGACCTGTCCGGCCAGATCCTGCACGAGCGTGATCATCGGGCCATCGGCACCATTGCCGCCAAGCGCCACCGCGTGTTGCAGAATCGACTCCGACGTGTCGATCAGCGCGGTGCAGCGCCGGTTTGCCTCGACCACGCCGGACGAGACCTGATCGACCGAGGCGGCGATCGCAGTGATGGCCGACCCGGTCTGATCGACGGCGTCCTTCGCCCCTTCGGCCCGTTCCGCGAGGGCATGCGCCTCGTTGCGCAGGTCAGAGACGCCAAGCCGGATTTCCGACAGGACACCGTCCGTTTCCGTGCTGCGTTTGAGCACCGCGTCTGCCTGTCGTGACGTGCTCTGTGCGCCGTCATGCAGCGCCGCCATCCAATCCGACAATTGCGCCACCGTGTCGGTGATGGTGACGGCCGCGTCAGATGTGCGTTCGCTCAGCTCCTTGACCGCGTCGGCGACGATGGAAAACCCCCGGCCGGCCTGACCGGCGCGCGCCGCCTCGATCTTTGCATTGATGGCGAGGATATGCACCTGCGCGGCGATGTCCGAGATCAGCATGTTCGAATTGCGCACGCCCTGAAGCAACCCCTCGACGGCCTCGGCATCGTTATGGATGGTGCGCACCCATTGCGCCAAGGCTTGGGAGCTTTGGCTGGTGACGGCGATGAACTCGGTCGAGGTCTCGACCTTTTCGATGGCCGTGTCCGCCGTTGCCGCCATGCGCTGCACCGAGTCCAGCATCGCGGCGCTGATCTGTTCAAGGTCGCGGGTATTGCCCCGGACGTGGTCCAACTGGGCGCGTTGGGCCTTGCTCCGCTGGTCGAGGTCATCGAGAAAGCCAACGATCTCCACCGTTTCCTGCCCCAGGCTGGTGGCCGCATCGGTGAGCGCCGCCAATTCGGCGGTGGCATCCGGGGCTGACATCCGGGTCGGGTGAGTCATGGGTCGTTCGCTCCTCGTGACGCCGGGCGTATCACGAGATCAAGAACGAACCCTTAAGCGGTCTGGGTTTTCTGCGCCTGTTCCAGCGCCTCGCAGGCCGCATCGAGGCTGAGCATGATCGAGGCGTGCCGGTTCTTGTAGGCGCTGGCGGGGCGCAGCACTTCGAGGCCGTCGAAGGGGGCAGGCGGTGTCGGACCGTCTTCCTTCAGCAGCGCGCGCAGCGCGTCGCGGGCGGCGCGCACTTCATCCGCGTCACATCCGACGATGGCCCCGCCGACGACAGACGCTGCGGCCTGACCCAAGGCGCAGGCTTTGACCTCCTGCCCGTAATCGGTGATCTTGCCGTCCGAGACGTTGAGGTCGACCGTCACGGTCGACCCACATAAGGGCGAGCGTTTCTTGACCGAGGCGTCCGGATCGGACAGCCGCTCGGTGCGGGGAATGTCGGCTGCAAGTTCCAGGATCCGCCCGGAATACAGCTTGATCAGGTCGTTTTCGCCGGACATGTCGTTCCCTTCCTGCGCGTCTCTCTCTAAATAGGCGTCATGTTCCCGGATGCAAAAAGGTTTTTGCCCATGACGTTCGATCCTGCGACCTTGGTCTATGACGCCAACGGCCTGATCCCCTGCATCGCGCAAGCCGAGGGCACGGGCGAGGTGCTGATGATGGCCTGGATGAATGCCGAGTCAGTTCAGGCAACGCTTGAGACCCGGCGTGTAACTTATTGGTCGCGCTCACGTCAGGCGTTTTGGATCAAGGGGGAGACCTCGGGGCACACTCAGGAACTGGTCGATCTTCGGGTCGATTGCGACCGAGATTGCCTGCTGGCCGTGGTGCGCCAGGAAGGCCCGGCCTGCCACACCAACCGCCGGTCCTGCTTCTATACCTCGGTCGTCGATGGCGAAACCGAGTTGATGGCACCTATGTAAGGCCGACCATCCGACGTATGTCCTCCGGCGTGGCGCCCTCGTCGCGGTATTTCGCATTGGCGCGGGCATCGTCGCGCTTTGCCAGCCGCTTGCCGGTTTCGTCGCGGATCAGCTTGTGGTGATGGTAGACAGGTGTCGGCAGGCCCAACAGCCTTTGAAGAAAAACATGGATCTTGGTGGCCTCGAACAAGTCTTGGCCTCGGATCACATGGCTGACATTCTGCGCGGCATCGTCCACGACGACCGCCAGATGGTACGCCGCGCCGAATGCCTTGCGGGACAGGGCGACATCACCGATCCGCGTGATCAAGTCCTCGGGTGTGATCAGAATCTCTCCTGCCTCGCCGTTCGGCCCGGCCCCGGTTTCCTCAAAAGCAATGAAATGCAGGCCACCCTTGGCGGTGATCCTGTGGTCCCAGCGAATGACATCGCACGCCTCGGCCATGTTCAGCCGCAAGGTCACGTCCTTCGGGCGCGGATAGTGCCCGTCGAACCACCGTTCGTCCTGCCACATCGCTTGCCGGCACGTTCCCGGATAGATCAGACCGTCAGGACCATGTGTGGGCACGCCTTCCTGTGGGGCGGACTGCGCCTCGACGATGTCGCGGCGGGTGCAGGTGCAAGGGTACAAGACGCCCAATCCCCACAGCTCATCCAGCGCCGCCTCGTATTCGGAAATGCAGTCCGACTGCTTGCGGCACGGCTCTGGCCAGTCAAGGCCAAGCCACGCAAGATCTTGTTTCAAAAGCGTTTCCCATTCGGGGCGCGACCGGGTTGAGTCCAAGTCGTCGATCCTGAGCAGGAACGTTCCGCCCTCGGCCTTCGCGCGGTCATGTCCCAGCATCGCCGAATAGGCATGGCCCAGATGCAGCGGGCCGGTGGGCGACGGGGCAAAGCGCGTGATCACTGGGCGGCGAGCCACGCCTGCCAGTCCGCCTTGGCACGGTCGGTATACAGCTTGTAGCGGTCCTTGCGGCCACGACGCCCGCCTTTGACCTTTTCCTCCAGCGGGCGGAACAGGCCGAAATTGACGTTCATCGGTTGAAAGGTCTTGGCCTCGGCCCCGCCTGTGATGTGATGGATCAGCGCGCCGTGGGCGGTGTCCTGCGGCACGGTGGGCAGGGTCGCGCCCAGCATCTCTGCCGCCGCCATGCGCCCCGCCAGAAGCCCCATGGCCGAGGATTCGACATAGCCCTCGACGCCCGTGACTTGGCCCGCAAAGCGGATATTCGGCTTGGAGCGCAGGCGCATCTGGTCGTCCAGCAGCGTGGGCGAGTTGATGAAGGTGTTGCGGTGAATACCGCCCAGCCGCGCGAAACTTGCGTTCTCCAGCCCCGGAATCATTTTGAAAACAGCGGCTTGTGCGCCGTACTTCATCTTGGTCTGGAAGCCGACGATATTATACAGCGTCCCCAGCGCGTTGTCGCGGCGCAACTGCACCACGGCATAGGCCTTTTGCTCGGGATTGTGCGGGTTGGTCAGGCCGACGGGTTTCATCGGGCCGTGACGCAACGTTTCACGCCCGCGCTCGGCCATGACCTCGATCGGCAGGCAACCGTCGAAGTAGCCAGCGGTCTCGCCCTCGTGGAACTCGGTCTTGTCGGCGGCCAGCAGCGCGTCGATGAAGGCCTCGTACTGGTCCTTCGTCATCGGGCAGTTGATATAGGCCTTGCGCTCTTCCTCGGTCTCGCCCTTGTCATAGCGGCTTTGCAGCCAAGCCACGGACATATCGATGCTTTCCGCATAAACGATCGGCGCGATGGCGTCGAAAAACGCCAACCGGTCAGCACCGGTTTCCTCTTGGATGGCGCGGCCCAACCCTTCGGAAGTCAGCGGCCCGGTGGCAAAGATCCAATGCCCGTCGTCGGGCAATTCGGTGATCTCCTCGTGGGAAATCTGCACGTTCTCATGGGCGTGCAACGCATCCGTCACGGCTTGGGCAAAGGGATCGCGGTCCACGGCCAGCGCGCCACCCGCAGGCAGGCGGTGCTTGTAGGCCGTGTCCATGATCAAGCCACCGGCTTGCAGCATCTCCCAATGCAGCAGACCCACGGCGTTCTGCTCGTGATCGTCCGAGCGAAACGAGTTCGAGCAGACCATTTCCCCAAGGTTTTCCGTGCGATGTGCGAAAGTCTTCACCTTGGGGCGCATCTCGTGGATGACCACCTTGACGCCCCTGTTTGCGGCCTGCCATGCGGCCTCGGACCCGGCCATTCCGCCGCCGACGATGTGTAGCTTTTGTTCCATCCCGCGCATGTAGGCCAAGCCGCGTGCGCGCTCAAGCCCAGTCGGGCTTGCGCTTCTCGATAAAGGCGGTGATGCCCTCATCCGTGTCACGCAGCAGCATGTTTTCCACCATGACATCGCCGGTAAAGGCATAGGCCTCGTCCAGCGTCATGCCCATCTGGTCGTAAAACGCCGATTTGCCGATCTTGACGGCGGCGGTCAGTTTCGACGCCACGGTTTGCGCCAACTCCAACGTTGCGCTTTCAAGCTGATCACCCGGCACGACCATGTTCACCAGCCCCAGCGCCTCGGCCTCGCTCGCGTCGATGAAGGACCCGGTTGTCAGCATCTGGAACGCCTTCTTGCGGGGGATGTTGCGCGACAGCGCGACCATGGGTGTCGAGCAAAACAGCCCGATATTCACCCCGTTCACGCCAAAGCGCGTGCCCTCGGCGGCGACGGCCATGTCACAGGACGCCACCATCTGGCAGCCCGCCGCCGTGGCGATCCCGTGGACTTGCGCGATGACCGGCTGGGGCAGGCGGGTCAGCCCCGACATGACCGAAGCGCAACGCTTGAACAGATCTGCGAAATAGGCCGCGCCCTTGTCCTCAGCCTGCCGTCCGGCCTGCATCTGCTTCAGGTCATGGCCCGCGCAAAACGCCTTGCCCGCGCCAGAGATCACCACGACGCGGGTCTCGCGATCCGCCTGAAGCGCGTCGATCTGCGCCTGAAACGCCGCCAGCATCTCGTCCGAGAGGGCGTTGAGCTTTTCCGGCGCATTCATCCGCAGATGGGCCACACCGTTCGTATCGTGACGTTTGAGCAGTTCCATCTTGTCCTCCCGTTTCGGGTCAGATTACCTGTCCCAAAAGACGGAGGGAAGGACGTGGAGCTTAAATTTACCGCCGAGGAGATGGCTGACTATCTCGAAGAGGTCTTTCCGCAGGTTCACGGCATGTTCGGCATCGACAAGATCGCCGAGGACGGCATAACCATGCGTTTGTTCAACGATGACAGGCATTTGCGCCCCGGTGGCACGGTCAGCGGCCCGGCGATGTTCAGCCTTGCGGATGTGGCGGCCTATGTGGCCACGATGGCCTTTGTCGGGCGCGAGGCGCTGGCGGTCACCACCCATTGTTCCATCGACTTCATGCGCAAACCGGCGGCGGGCGTCGATCTGCTGGCCCATGCGCGCATCCTGAAACTGGGACGCGCGCTGTCGGTGACGGATGTGCTGCTGTATAGCGAAGGCATGGACGACCCGGTCGCCCATGCCTCCCTCACCTATTCGATCCCGCCCGCGCGTTAAGTCCGCCAGAAGGCGCGGGTGGCCTCGTCCAGCGCTTCTTGCCGGGTCAGGCCGATATCGTGCAATTGATGCGGCTCCAACTGTTTCAGCGCCAGTCGGGTGCGGCGACGCATGGTCCACTTGGTGGTGGATACCGCGACGAACAACGCAAATTCGGCCACCAGCGGAAGCGGCTGGTTCTGCTCAAGCAGAGCAAGGGCGGGGCGGTGTGCAATTTGCGGTGCCATGGTCGGTATCCTTTCACATTGTATTGACACAATTGGCATTGTTTTAGTACGCATATTGATACGCTTCGGATTTTATCGGGTCGAGAAAAGAATTGTGATGGATACAATATTGTCCCGTTATGCGGGCGCCACCGAGGGTGCGAAATACAAACGTCTGGCGCAGGCGATCCGGGGCGCGATCACCGAGGGGGATCTGCAAACAGGGGCGCAATTGCCGCCCGTGCGGGAACTCGGCTGGGCCTTGCAAATCACCCCGGGCACCGTGGCGCGGGCCTATGCGATCCTGACCGATGAGGGCGCCTTGCGCGGCGAGGTCGGGCGCGGGACATTTGTCGCCGGTCCGCAGAGCCGCGACGATCAAAGAGATATCCGCTGGGCCCAGCACAACATGCCGGAAGATACCGACTTCGTGAGCCTTTTTTCCACCAAGCTGCCGGATATGGGGCAGGTGGCCCTGATCCGGGACGCCTATCGCGAGATGGCGGAGAAGCCCACTGGCAGTTTGCTGAGCTACCCGTCTGCGGATGCCTATCGCCCGGCGCGCCGCGCCGTGTTGCGGTGGCTGTCGGATGCGGCGCTTGGGGCTGTGGATCCGGATGAGATGGTGCTGTCCCATGGTGGGCAGTCGGGCGTGTCGCTTGTCATGCAATCGGTGCTGCGCGGGCGCAAACCCGTGGTTCTGGTCGAGGAACTGTCCTATCCCGGCTTCCGCCGTGCCGCGCAGATCATGCGCGCAGAGGTTGTGGCCGTGCCCATGGATGGCGACGGATTGATTCCCGAGGCGCTGGATGAGCTGGCACAAAGGCATGAGGCACAGCTGCTTTGTACCAGTGCCGAGGTGCACAATCCCACCGGGCTGTTCACCCCGAAACACCGAAGGGAGGCCATCGCCGAGGTCGCATCGCGGCGCGGCTTTCATATCCTCGAAGACGATTGCTACCGAATGGGCGCGTCGCGTGCGCCGACCTATCGGGCGATCCTTCCGGACCGGGCTTGGTATGTCTCGTCGATCTCCAAGGCGCTGACCCCCGCCTTGCGCGTGGGTTTTGCGCTGGCGCCCAAGGCCCATGCCGCAACGCTGCGCCGGGTGGCGGAATACGGGTTCTTCGGGCTCGCGCATCCTTTGGCCGTGCTGGTCGAAGACCTGCTGACGCGCGATGCCACCTATGAGATTATGGAAGACATCCGTCAGGAGGTGAACCGATACACCCGCGCTGCGGTGAACGGGCTAGGTGGCTATGACATCACTTGGGGCGAGGATCTGCCTTTCATCTGGCTGACTTTGCCCGAAGGGTGGCGGGCGTCAGCCTTCGTGCAGGCGGCGGAAGCTGTGGGGGTCAAGGTGCGTGCCTCCGAGGATTTCATCCCGCGCGACGGCTTGGCGCCGCATGCGGTGCGGGTCGGCGTGAACGCGCAGGTCAGCATGCGCAGTTTCGAGACGGCGATCGGCAAGCTGCGCCACCTTCTGGATCACCCACCAGAGCGCATGGCGGTGTGAAATTGTGGGGTAAAATAATACCGTAATTTTAAGCCATTGGAAAGGCTTGTTATTTTCGCGGGTTGGCCGCTTGACTGGCAATCGGGGATGTTTATAACCCCGCCATCGGATACCGGGCCGGGCGAGTCTTCGCGCGGCCCTTGTCAATCAAGTGGATATACCCATGAAAACCTTCTCTGCGACTCCGGCAGACATCGAAAAGAAGTGGATCGTGATCGACGCCGAGGGCGTCGTTCTGGGCCGCCTCGCCTCGATCGTCGCCATGCGTCTGCGCGGCAAGCACAAGCCGTCCTTCACCCCCCACATGGACTGTGGTGACAACGTCATCATCGTCAATGCCGACAAGGTCCAGCTGACCGGCAAGAAGCGCGAAGAGCGGTTCTACTGGCACACCGGCCACCCGGGCGGCATCAAGTCCCGCACCAAGGACGAGATCCTGACCGGCGCACATCCCGAGCGCGTGGTCTATCAGGCCGTCAAGCGCATGCTGCCGGGCAACCGCCTGTCGCGCCAGCAGATGACCAACCTGCGCATCTACGCGTCGGCCGATCATCCGCACGAAGCCCAGAACCCCGAGGTTCTGGACGTGAAATCCAAGAACTCCAAGAACACCCGGGTGTAATCATGGCTGATCAGATCAATTCTCTTGAAGACCTGAAGGGCGCCGTGTCCGAGACCGTCGTGGTCGAGGAATCCGCACCCCGTGAGCCCGTCCGCGACGAGCTGGGCCGCTCCTATGCCACCGGCAAGCGGAAAGACGCGGTTGCCCGCGTCTGGATCAAGCCGGGTTCCGGCAAGGTCATCGTCAACGGCAAGGACATGGACAAGTACTTTGCCCGTCCGGTGCTGCAACTGATCCTGCGCCAGCCATTCCAGGTGGCCGGTGTCGAAGGCGAATTCGACGTCATGGCAACCGTCAAGGGCGGTGGCCTGACCGGTCAGGCCGGCGCGGTCAAGCACGGCATCTCGAAGGCGCTGCAGCTCTATAACCCGGAGCTGCGCTCGGCCCTTAAGGCTGCTGGCTTCCTGACCCGCGACAGCCGCGTTGTGGAACGCAAGAAGTTCGGTAAGCGCAAAGCCCGCCGTTCGTTCCAGTTCTCGAAGCGCTGATCTTCGCGATTTGCGATTTTGCAGGGGTCCCACTTGGGGCCCCTGTTTTGCTGTGAGGGGGCCGAATTTTCATGAAAATTCGGAAATAGGGGGCTCTGCCCCCCTGCCTTCGGCAGTCCCCCGAGGTATTTTCGGACCAAAGAAGCAGGGGCGTTGTGATGCAGACAGTCGGGATCGAGGATGCCGGGAAACTTGCCCGGGTCGTGTCGGGCGCGGTCGATCCGGGCAAGCTGACACTGTTTTCCACCATGAAGAACGAGTTTGGCTTTCTGCCGGCTTGGCTGGACCATCACCGGGCCATCGGGTTCGAACAGTTCCTGATCTGGGACGATGCGTCGGATGACGGGACGGGTGCCTATCTTGAGGCGCAGCCTGACGTGGTGGTGATGCGGTCGGAGCACGGGTTCGGGCATGTGCTGCGGTACCGTGATCCGGACGGGGCAGTGCGCGATGAGCGCATGGGCACCTATATGAAGATCGCCGTGCCGCACCTGTTCTTTGACGGGGCTTATGTCGGCTATCTGGATGCGGACGAATTCCTGATCCTGCCGCCCGGTATCGGCTCGGTCGCCGAGATCGTGGCGCGGCTTCGGACCGAGGGCGCGCCCGCGGCGGTTGCCTCTGTCGTCGAGTTCTTTC
Organism: Tropicibacter alexandrii; assembly: GCF_003667315.2. GTDB lineage: Bacteria > Pseudomonadota > Alphaproteobacteria > Rhodobacterales > Rhodobacteraceae > Tropicibacter > Tropicibacter alexandrii. The sequence continues at coordinate 150,956 of NZ_RCTZ02000005.1, forward strand.
CAGCAGATATGTCCGGGCTGGACGGAGCCTTGCCCGCGACATTCGACGGGTTGATCGCGGCCTATCCGTTTTTCGAGGCCGAGCCGTTGGTCACCTTGCGCCCCGGCCAGCAGCCGAAGATCGCGCCGATGTCGAAAACCGCGCATCTGTTCGCGCGCTACGATGTCCGTCCCAAGCTGGAGCGCAAGGGCTGGCACCGGCTGTGGATGCCGAAGAAAGCGCGTGAGGCGCAGAGTTTCCAGAAATCGCCCCGGCACAAGACGCCGCTGGTGTTGCGCAATGCGGACAGCCGCCTGACCGGGTCGCATTACGCCAATCTGCCGCCCTCGGGCGAGGTCCTGCTGACCGTCGCGCATTTCGTCTTCACCGCGCAATTCGCGGACAAGATCGAGCGGGCGATCGCTTGGGGGGCGCATACCAACGGGGCCTCGAAATACCGGTATTACGCGGAGTTGCTGACCCGCATGCGCGGCGTGCCTGAGGGGTTTCTGTCCGAAAGCTCGAAACGCTATACCGGTCCCGAGGCGCTGATCGAGGCCGGTCTGATGCGCTGGCCGGATCAGGACAGCACGTAGCGGGCCGAGGGCCAGACCTGTGCGATCTGCGGCAGCCGGGCGGCGACGGCATGGTAGACCGGAGCGTAGTGCTGGGCGATGGCGCGGGTCAGGTCCTCGGGCAGGGGATTGCCACCGGAGCCGCGCGCGTTGACCTGCTGCCCGCCTGCCTTCGGATCGGCGGGGATGTCTGCAAAGCGGCTGAGATCGGCGATCCCGTCCGGCGTGGTCATTTCCTCGAACAGGCAGATATGGCGGTTTTCCGCCTCGAAAACCTGTTCGACCGCGTCGAGCGTCATGTCGTAGCGCGTGCGGGCTGCGGCCTCGGCCCCGGCATGGAACGCGGCCAAATCGGCGGCCTCGTCGCCGCTAGAATTGAGGTATCCCTTGTCGAGATCCATCTTGAGCTGCGACCGTAGCCGCGCCACGGGATCGCGCATGGCAAAGATCACCTTCACCGCGATGTCCCTCTCGGCAAAGCCGTCGCGGATGCCGGTCAGCATTGCCGGGGGCAAGGCCGCGTAGGATGGGGTCACATCCCCGGTGCGGACCACGCCCTTGCGTGCCAGAAGCCCCTCGAAATAGTCGAAATAGGCCGGGCGGTGGGTTTGCATGTCCCAGCGCAGATAGTCGCGCGGGATGGCCAGCCCGGCCTTGGCCTTGAGCCGTGCCTTGGCCTTTTGCAACGCCGAGGGTTCGGGCACGCGGTAGCGCGCAAACGGCCCGCCAAGGTCGCTTTCCCAGATCTGGTATTCACCCAGCCGTCCGAAATCCGACCCTTGGGCGCGGGCGAGATAGGCCTGATACCAACTCGAGCCGCATTTCTGCCCCCCGAGGCCCAGGAAAAACGTACCGGTCATGCATCCCCCTGCGTCAGCGTGCGACAGATCGTAGGCCGGGGCTGTGCCCCGGCCCCCTTTTAGGTATCCGGCGGGATCAGGCCAAGCCCCCGCAGGTAAACGCCGATCCCGCTTTCCAGCAGGTCCTCGGGGGCGAAAGGCGATTGGGTGCCGGGCGAGTTGCGCGCGAACAGTTCCACCACTCCGTGGCTCATCGCCCAGATATGCGCGGAAAACATTTGCGGCGGCGGGCGCTTGCCCTCGGGGATGTGCTGGCTCAGATCGCTGGCCGCCTGTTCCAGAACCGCGCGGGCGCGGCTTGAGACCGCCGCCAGATCGGGCGAGGCATTCACCGAAATCCCGCTTTCGAACATCGCGATGTAATGGCCGGGATATTTGCGCGCGAAGGCCAGATAGGCCCGCCCGGTCGCCTCGAAGGCCGCCAGTGCCGAGGGTTGCCCGCTGTCATAGGCGTATTGCATCACGTCGGCGAAGATCTCGTATCCCTGCCGCGCCGCCTCGGCGATCAGGTCTTCGCGCCCGGCAAAATGGCGATAGACGGCGGCGGGGGTCACGCCCGCCTGCTTGGCTGCCTCCGACAGGGTGAACCCCGTGGGCCCCCGCGCCTCGATCAGCGACAGGGCCGCGTCGACCAAGGCTTGGCGCAGGTTGCCGTGATGATAGCCGCGTTTGCTCACTGCGTCTGCCAGATCTCTGGGCCGCCGATGATCGCCTCGTCCAGCTTGCCGAGCGCCTTCTCATCTTTGCGGTCGTAATCCAGCGCCGCCAGAACGTGGCGGATGGCGGCGAGCCGCGCGCGTTTCTTGTCGTCGGATCGAATGACCGTCCAAGGCGCTTCGAGGCTCTGGCTGCGAAACAGCGTTTCCTGAATGGCGTCGGAATAGGCATCCCAGCGTTTCAGCCCCTCGACATTGATCCAGGACAGTTTCCACTGTTTCAACGGGTCACGTTCGCGCGCAAGAAAGCGGCGCAACTGCTCGGCGCGCCCGACATTGAGCCAGAACTTGAAGAGATGGATGCCTTCCTCGACCAGCATCTTTTCGAAATCCGGCACCTGCGCAAAGAAATGCGCGCGTTGCTCGTCGGAGCAAAAGCCAAAGACCTTTTCCACCACGCCGCGATTGTACCAGCTGCGGTCATAGAACACGATCTCGCCGCCTGCGGGCAGATGGTCGATATAGCGCTGGAAATACCATTGCGTGGCTTCGGTGTCGGACGGCTTGGACAGGGCCACGACACGCGCCCCGCGCGGGTTGAGGTTCATGCGGAACCGCTTGATCGTGCCGCCTTTGCCTGCGGCGTCGCGGCCCTCGAAGACGATGGCGATGCGCTGGCCGTTTTCCTTGGCCCAGGCCTGCATCTTGACCAGTTCGATCTGCAGGCGCGCCATGTCCTTTTCGTAATGCTTGCGCTTCATTTCCTCGGAGTAGGGATAGCCGGGGTCGAGGATATCGTCCTTTTCGGCGCGCTCGATGGCTTCGCGCACGGTCTTGGGGGCGTCGTTCTCGTAAAATGCGCTGATGGCGCCGTCAAAGGGCAGGGACATCGGGGCCTCATGGTTCAAGTCTCGGGCAATATGCGGATTTTTCGACCGGCATGCAAACAGGGGGAGGATGGGTGATCACCCATCCTACATGCGGCTGCGCAGGGCAGCGCGGTGGATCGCCTCGACCACGGCGCCGGGGCGGGTGTTGTGGATCATGTGACCGATGCCGTCGAGCCGGGTCAGGTTGGCCTGTGGCACGTCGCGAATGAAAGGCTCGGCATGGATCGACAAGCCCACGGTCGTATCCGCCGTGCCGTGGATCAGTTCGATGGGCACCGGGATATCCGGGTACTGCGGCACCAGCGCGCGGATCTGGTCCAGCAGACCGGCGCGGTGCTGGGCATTGGCGCGCAGGGCACTGCGGCGCAGGCTGAGCGGCGCGCCGATATGTTCGGCATAGCCCGGGACCTCGTCCTGTGGGGCAAAGGTGTCGGCGATCGCCTGATCGACCACCCGGTCCGGCACCCAAGCGGTGATCAGCGGCACGGCCAGCGCGGCCAGCGGTCCGGAATTGACCCGGTAGAGCGGGGGCATCGGCCCCTCCCACGGATAAGCCGGGCTGGCCTCCAGCACCAGCGCGCTCAGATCATCTGGCCGGTGGACCGCCCAGGCCAGCGCCACCGCGCCGCCATAGGAGTGGCCCATCACGATGGGCCGCTCGGCCCCCAGCGCCGCCGCCGCGTCCGCAAGCAAATTTGCTTGCTCGGTGATCGTGGCGCCGCCCATGGGCGGCGTATAGCCCATGCCGGGCCGGTCGAAGGCGATGACGCGATAGCGTTCCGCCAGCCGGGGCATCAGCGAAAAGGTCATGTCGCGGATATTGCCCGACAGCCCGTGGATCAGCACCAAGGGTCGGCCCTGACCCATCTCGGTATAATGTACCCGGTGGCCGTTTACCGTCAGGAACTGGCCCGATGGCGGAAACTCCGCCTCGGCCAGCCGTTCATGGCGCGCGGCTTTCCACAGGGTCAGCGCCCAGAAGGCCGCCAAGACCAGCGCAAGGCCGATGACCCACTTCATGTGCCGATATCGGCGAGGTCGTAGGGCGTCGACTGGTAGATCTCGTTGATCCAGTTGCCGTACAAAAGGTGCGCATGGCTGCGCCAACGGTTCTGCGGCGTCTTGGACGGGTCATCGCCGGGATAATAATTCGCGGGCACGTTGATCGGTTTGCCCGAAGCCACGTCGCGGTCATACTCTTCCTTCAAGGTCCCCGAGTCATACTCGAAATGGTTGAAGACATAGAGCGCCCGGTGCGCCGGGTCCTCGACCAGACAGGGGCCGGTTTCATCGGAATCGATCAGGATCTTCAGCCCGGCTTGCAGGATTTCCTCGCGCTGCAACTCGGTCCAGCGCGAGACCGGCACCACGATATCGTCGGAAAACCCGCGCAGATAGGGCGAGGCCGCGTCCAGCACCCGGTGGCGCACCGCGCCGAAGGCCTTGGCGTCCAGCAGGTGTTTCCGGACCCCGTGGAAGTGGTTGATCATCGCCATGCCGCCCCAGCACACGCCGAAGGTCGACTGCACATGAGTCTGCGTCCAGTCGAAGATCTGGCACAGCTCGTCCCAATAGGTGACCTCTTCGAATGGCAGATGCTCGATCGGGGCGCCGGTGATGATCAGCCCGTCGAATTTCTCGCCGGTCTCGGCGACCTCACTGAACGGGCGATAGAAGTTTTCCATATGCTCGGCGGCGGTGTTCTTGGTCTGGTGCTCGCTCATGCGGATCAGCGACAGCTCGATCTGCAAGGGCGTTGCACCGATCAGCCGGGCGAACTGGTTCTCGGTCTGGATCTTCTTCGGCATCAGGTTCAGAAGGCCGATCCGCAGCGGGCGGATGTCCTGACGCGCGGCCGCCTCTTCTGCCATGACCATGACACCCTCGCGCGTCAGCACGTCGAAGGCAGGCAGGTCGGAAGGCAGTTTGATCGGCATGGGTCAGGGTCCTTGGAACGATGCCGGGCAGAGATAGGGGAGAAGCCGCAGGGAGGCAAGCACCCCCGCGTCCCGGGCTTGACCCGGGACCTCTGCGTCGATCCTGCCATGAGGCCCCGGATCAGGTCCGGGGCTGCGTCCCGCCTAGCGGACGCCGGTGGCCACGGCCACCGCGCGGCGGTTGCGTGCCACGCGGTCGAAGACGCGGATGCCGTCGGTCTGGTCGATCAGCTGTTGCAGGCCGATGGCCAGCGGCCCGTCGGCAATCAGCCGGTCCTCGCAGCCGGTCATATCGTCAAAGACGACCTCGATCCGGGTGTAGCGCGCCACGGCGATTTCCTGTCCGGGCAGCGACAGGCTGCCCTCGTCGCCGATGCGCATGGTGTCCGAGCGCGTGACTACGCGCGGATTGGCCAGCGTCAGGCGGTGGACGTCGCCCATGGCGTCGGGCAGGTCGATCACGATCAACCGCAGCGGCACGCCGATCTGCACCGCGGCCAGCCCTTGGCCTGCGGCCGCTTCCATCACGTCGAACATCTCGTCGGCCAGTTCGGCGATGAACCCGTCGAAATCGGTCACCGGGTCCGAGGGTTCGGACAGGATCGGATGGTCGATGGGCAGAATCGGGTCGTCGGTCATGGGGTCTTTCACTCTGTCGAGGCTTGCGCGCTTACGCGCTTTGGCGGCGGGTCTCAAGACCCGCGGCGATCACCCGATCGAAGTCGTGGGCATCGCGCACCGTCGCCATGTCGCGCGCATCCACCGTGATGCCCCAGTTGCGCGCCATCGCCTCGTAGATCGGCTGGCGATGCGCCAGCGCCTGCGCATAGGTCCAGCGGATGAAGGCATCGGGGTCGACCGCGCCTTCGGTCTGGCCGGTCTCGTCCAGATAGCGTGCCCAGGCGGTTTCGAGGAAATCGGGCCGGTAGGCCATGGGCTTGGGCGCGCGGTCGAAGCGGCGGATCAGCTCCTCGGTATGCTCGTCGCTGCCCTTGATCCAGACGGGCAGGGCGACCGAGGACAGCGCGGTCAGGATCTCGTCCGAGGGGTTTTCGGGGTCGACCCATTCGCAGATGCTGCCGCCGGTGTCGCAGATGAAATGCGGATAGCCGTACAGATCCTCGGCGCGGTCGATGAAATAAGCGGTGTCGAGCAGGGCCAGCCGCTCGGCACGTTCGAACTGGGCCTGACGGCGGCGGTATTCCTGCATCGCCATGCCGCCCTTGTCCGGATTGCCGGGCTTGCCCAGATAGGCCGAGACGGGCGTGAGATTGTTGAACGAGATGTTCGAGCCGATATAGATCGAATCGCTCATCAGCAGGTCACGCAGGAACGGCACCTGCATGGCGTGCCGTTTCGCGTTGTCGACGATGTATTCGCCCATGTACCGCGTGCCGATGCGGTAATCGATCGAGTAATGGAACCACTGGCCGGTGTCGCGCAGCATGTTGGACACATGGGTCTTGCCCAGGCCGGACATGGCGAAAAGAACGACACGTTTGCGCGGGGCGGCCTGCCAGGAGGCGGCGGAATCGTACAGCATCAGGGGTCCTGTCTTCGGGTTGGTCCCTGATACGGCAAGCGGGATGGCGCCGTCAAACGGCCTTGCGCGCGCGCCGCGACACCCGACCGTCCAGCACCACCAGCCCCAAAGCCAACAGGCCGAACCCCGCAAAAGCCGCAGGCGACAGCGTCTCGTCGCGCGCCCATGCGCCGAGCAGGATCGCGACAGGGGGGATCACCAGCGTCACCAGCATCAGGTTGCCCGATCCGGCCATCGCCAGCACGCGGTAATACAGCAGATAGGCCAGCGCCGTGGCGACGATCGCGTAATAGCCGATCCCGCCCCATGTGGCGGCGGACAGATCGGTGCGCGGCACCCCTTCGAACATCACCGCCAAGGGGGCCATGATCAGGCTCGCCCCGGTCAGCATCCCCGCAGCCGAGCCGATGGGCGGCAGGCCCGACAGGGTCTTGCGCGCCCAAGCCCCCGCGCAGGCATAGGACACCGTGCCCAGCAACACCGCCAGTTGCGCGACCGAGGTGACGTCGAACCCGCGCAGTGCATCCGGCCCGATTGCCAGCACCACGCCGCCAAATCCCAGCGCCACCCCCAGCGCCTTGCGCGCGGTCAGGCGCTCATCGGCAAAGACCAAAGCCGCGACCAGCACGCCGAAGATCGCCGTCGCCGCGTTCAGGATCGAGGTCAGCCCCGAGGCGATGTGCAACTGCCCCCAGGCCATCAGCGAGAACGGGATGACGTTGTTGAGCAGACCCATCACCGCCAGCGCGGGCCACAGCCTGCGCGGCGGCATCGGCAGGCGCCGGATCGCGATCACTGCCCACAGCAGGGCCGCCGCCAGCCCCGTGCGCCACAGGACGGCGGTCAGCGGGCCGATCTCGTCCAGCGCCGTGCGGATCGCCAGAAACGACCCGCCCCAGATCAGGCCAAGCAGCATCAGCTCGGCCCATGCACGGGAAGAGAGGCTGGTCTGGGTCATGCGGGCTCCTTTCGGTGTGGTCCGTCCAATCTGCCAATGGCCGCGTGCGCCCGCGACCCGGAACCTGCGCAATCCCAAACGAAAACGCCCGGGCGCGAGGCCCGGGCGCTTGATCCGTCGGCAGGTCGTGCCGTCAGAAGTTCATGGTGAACGAGATACCCGCCCCGACGGCAGAGTTGCCGGTGAACTCGGTGCCCGACGCGTCGGTCGCGTCGCCCAGCTTCACGTATTCGAGGCCAAAGCGCATCTTGCCCATCTCGCCGGTGATCTGGCCCCCGACGCCAAGCGAGATCCGCCCATCCGTCGGCGACAGGCGCGAGGCCACGCCGCCATTGCCGGGCTCATAGGTCACCTGCGCAAAGCCGGACACCGCATCGTTGAACTGCCGACCGACGCCCAGCTTGTAGGTCATCACGTCATCGTCGAAGCCGGTGACCTCGTCGCCGGTGATCGCCGCGTAGCCCGGTGTCCGGACTTCCCAAGCGGACCATTCCGTCCACTTGACCTGACCAAAGACCAGCGTGCCGGGTGCGACACCGGTCTGGAAGTCCAGCGCGATGCTTTGCGGCATCTCGACTTCTGTCGAGGTGTTGCCGTTCAGCCCGAAGAAGGGCAGGGCCTCGGACGTGTCGAATTCGTGGGTGATGGCGCTTTCCCAAGTCAGGCCGACGCGCAGCGCGATGTCTGGGATCTCGTAGGCCGCGCCCAGCACGGCGCCCCAATCGCCACGCCGGTCGCCCTGTGCGGTATAGGTGAACGCGCCGACCGGGGCCGCGCCCACGGCGGCCAGTTGCGTCTGCAAGCCGACGACCCGCGGATCGGTCACCGGCACGCCCGCGCCGGTCAGTGCGGCGATGCCGCCTGCGATCTCGCTCGCGGTTGCGGCGCGGATCATCTGGTCGGGGATGACGATGTTGGCATCGCTCTCGACATAGCGCGCGCCGCCATAGACGGAAAACCGCTCGCCGACGCGATAGCGCAGCATGGCCGCCGTCTGTTTGGAATTCCACTGCGCCGTGAGGCCGGTGTAGAAGCCCTGCGAATACGCGCTGTCGGCGCCATAGGCATCGTTGAAATACAGCCCGAGGGCCAACTTGTCGCTGAGGTCGTTCTTGTAGCCGAAGCTGGTCGCGACATAGCTCTTGGCCATTTCACCGGTGCTGCCGCCACCAAGCCCGGCTGCGTAATCACCGCTGATATTGGGGTTGACGATCGAGGCGCCAAAGCTCAGCTGATCGCCGGGCTGGAACAGCATGCCGTAGTCGTTGACGACGCGCTCGATCCCGCCGGCCTGTGCAAGTGTGGTGCTGGCAGCCAGCAATGCGGCTGCCGAGAGTGCTTTTTTCATTTTGTATCCCTCGTCCCTGAGTGTGGGAAGTCTCCTGCTCAACAGTAGGAAGGGGACGGGACAGGGGTCAATCTTTGACGGCACGTCATGCGTGTGACGCGGAACGTTACGTCACGTTTTTGCGACAGTCCGGCGTCGTGTCTCGTAGAGGATATTCACGTAATTCGCGGCAAAGATGGCGATCGCGCCAAGGATGACCATCGGATCGATCGCCTCGCCGTACAAGGTGACCCCGACCAGCGCGATCACCGGCAGGCGGGCAAAGTCGATGGGCATCACGACCGAGGCCGGTGCAAGGCTCAAAGCGGTGGTCAGGCAGAAATGCGCCACCAGTCCCGCGCAGGCGATGACCGCGACCCATGGCCAGCTTTGCGCGCTTGGCAGGGCGATGTCCCCATCGTATCCGGCGCAGACAAGGCCGAACACCGCCTGCATCACGGTGAGCCAGAACAGGATGCAGGTCGTCGTCTCGGTCCGGGTCAGCCGGCGCGTGAACACGGCCGATCCGGCAAAGCCGATGGCGGCCATTGCGGCGGTCAACTGTCCGAATTCCAGCGTCTCCGGGCTGGGGCGGGTCACGATCAGGATGCCGATGAAACCGATCACCGCTGCCGCCGCCCGGTTCCATGTCAGCCGCTCGCCGAGGATCACGGCGGCCAGCAGCATCACCCAGAACGGCGAGGTGAATTCCAGCGCAAAGACCTGTGCCAGCGGGATCACCGTGATCGAGTAGAACCACAGGTTCTGGCCGGAAAAGTGAAAGATGTTGCGCACCAGATGGGTGCCCATGTGGCGCGTGGTGATCTGGCGGGCGGTACCGAAGGCGCTGGACAGCACCACCACGATGACGACGCCGATCAGCGACCGGTAGAGCATGATCTCGAACGTATCGAGGTCGAGGCTGACGGTGCGCCCGGCAATCGCCATGGTGGTGAACGAGGCAATGGCCCCGATCATCCACAGACAGGCTCGGATCGTCTCGCTCATGGATTGCCCTCCCGTTTGGCGCGCGGCGCATCTGGTCAGAGAGCAGGCGGAATGGCAAGCCTGCGCCGGGCCGTTTTCAACTGGCGTGCCGCATTGGCTCGTCGAGGGCGGGCACCGGGGTGTCCCGCTTTGGGTCCACAAGCGCGTCGAGGGCCCAGAGATCCTCGGCGCTGCGCGCCAGCGGCGCCGGGTCGAGGATCGCCAGCCGGATGTCCAGCGCCGCCAAGGCCAGCAGCGCCGGGTTGGGGGCGGCGATGTGCAGGACACGCCAGTCCGGCGCAAAGCTGGACTTGAAGCGCGCGAGTCCCGCGCAATCCGCCGCCAGTCGGTCGGGCAGGTCGGGATGGGGCAGGGCGGCAAGGCTGACCTCGCGCAGACCGCGCGCGGCGGCGTCGCGGATCATCTCGTGGACCAGCGCATGCATGACGCCCTGCGGCAGGTCCGACATGTGCCGCATCAGGTCCAGCGCAATGGCACCGCGTGTCTCGACACCCGAGACGAAGGCCACCAGCCGCCCGTCGAGCCACGCGCCGTAAAGCGGCTTGTCGCGTAGGTAAAGCGGGCAGAAGCGGCCCATGGTCAGCCCGCGTTCGCGGCCATGCGCCGCTTCCCACGCGCGATGCACCTCGGTCATGGCCTGCCAGTCGGGATCGGTGATCGGCGCGCAGACCAACCCGACGCTTTCGGCCTTGCGCAGGAACCGCCGCAACTGGCGGCGCGGAGAGCCATTCAGGCTGAACCGCTGCGCGTCGATCACGCCTTCGATGGCGAAGGCGCGGACATGCCAGCCGCGCGCGCGGGCGATCTCTGCATCGCGGTCGGTCAGTTTATAGAGACAGGGCACGCGGTTTTCGGACCGGGCGGCCCGCTTCAATTCCGGCAGCAGGGGTGCCAGTGACCCGCGCGTCGGGCCGAGAAACAGCATCAGGGTCTGCGGCGTGCGCAACGCACAGGCCTCGGCGCCGGGCACAAACAGAGCGCGCGCCGGTGTCTGCGCAGCGATGCCAATCTCGGCGCGCGGGCCGCGCAGCGGCGGCGCAGAGGCGGCGGCGCGTTGGGTCATGCAGGGGGCCGCCACCAGCGCATAGCCCGCGCCGATCAGGCAGGGCGCTGCATAATACACGGCGCGAAACGCGATGAGCGAAGCGGCCGCGTCCGCCCCCGCAAGGTCGGGCATCAGCGCGATCAATGTCAGTTCGAACGGCCCGACGCCGCCCGGTGTGCCGCCGAGCATCCCCGCGCCAAGCGCCAAGGTGAAGGCCGCGACCATGGGCAGAAATGGCAGGGACAGGTCGGGCGGCAGCAACAGGTACAGCGCCACCCCGGCAAAGAGCAGATCGCAGGCCGCCAGCCCGACCAGCTGGACCAAGGCGGGCAGCGATGGCAGGTCCAACTGCCGGCCCCCTATCCTGAGGCGCGGATTACGAAGCACCAAGGCCGCCAGTGCCAGCCCCCCAAGGGCAAAACCCGGCAGGGCCAGCCAGCCAAGCCCCGCCAGCACCGGGATCGCGACCGTGCCCGCCAGCAATCCCCATGCCAGCAGAAAGCCCAATGTGACAAAGGTCACCAGTCGCAGCGCCATGCCGTGTCCCAACCCGGGCATCAGCCGCCAGCGCAGCGCCGCGCCGACCGCCGGGCCAAAGCCCGTGGTCTGCCCGACCGCGATTGCCGCCAAGCCGGCATTGCGGGCGACATGCTCGGGCAGGCCGGTGCGGAAATGGCGGTGCGCGACGACGTCATACTGACCGATCGCCCAGAAACTGGCCGCTGTGGCAATCGCCGCGGCCAGCCAACGCGACGCCGGGATCGCGAGGAAGGCGTTCTGGACCATCCCCCAATCGAGGTCCTGCGCCTTGGTCCACAGCATCCACAGCAGGGCAAGCCCCAACAGGCCGGGCAAGATGCGCTGCCCCGATTGCACGCGTTGTGCCAGTTCCGATCTCACCACCCGTCAACTCCACTTGTCCCGCCGCATGTCTACATTCGGGCCTACTGAGCAAGAGTTAACGTCTGCATTGGAAAGTCGTCGCATTCACCTCAAATGCGCGCCTTTCAAATGCAAGAACGCGCCGCAGGCTCTGCGACGCGTCCTTACTGTCAGCCTTTCAAGGGGCCTACGCGCCCTTGCGAAGCTTACGCTTCTTTCATCAATTGCTCTTTGGCGATCAGCAGAAGCTCGGCCATCTTGCCGCGGATCTCGTCGGCGGTCGCCTTGTCCCCCAGATCGCCCGCGACCTTGCGCACCACGTCCTCGTGGCCCGCTTCCTCGAAGTCGGCCTTGACGACGGTGATGGCATAATCCTGTGCCTCTTGGCCGGTCTTGCCCAGCATCTCGGCCGCCCATAGACCCAGCAGCTTGTTGCAGCGGGCCTGTGCGCGGAACTTCATTTCCTCGTCATGGGCATACTTGTTTTCGAACGCGTTTTCGCGGTCATCGAAGGTGGTCATGGCTCTCGCTCCCTCGGGAAGAATGGTTCTCGTTCGGTATGCCGCCCCGCGCGCGCCTGCGCAAGCATCTGTTGCAGGGTTGCGGCAATGCGTTCCGCGCTTTGTCTTGCAGCACGGGGGCGCATGGCTTATGACGCGGCCAACACCGCGCGTTCCTGCGCGGTTTTCCCGTTTGGAAAGGTCGCCCATGGCACGTCGCAAGAAAATCTACGAAGGCAAGGCCAAGATCCTGTACGAAGGCCCCGAACCGGGCACGATCGTGCAGTATTTCAAGGACGACGCCACCGCCTTCAACGCGGTCAAGAAGGACGTGATCGAGGGCAAGGGCGTGCTGAACAACCGCATGTCCGAATTCTTCATGACGGGCTTGGGCAATGTCGGCATCCCGACTCATTTTCTGAAACGGCTGAACATGCGCGAACAACTGGTGCGCGCCTGCGAGATCGTCCCGCTCGAAATCATCGTGCGCAACTATGCGGCCGGGTCGATGTCCAAGCGCCTTGGCATCGAGGAAGGCACGCCGCTGCCGCGCCCGATCGTGGAATATTGCTACAAGGACGACAAGCTGGGCGATCCTCTGGTGACCGAGGAACACATCGCCGCCTTCGGCTGGGCCAGCCAGCAGGATATGGACGACATTCTGAGCCTCGCCTTGCGGGTGAACGATTTCATGGCCGGGATCATGTACGGTGTCGGCATCAAGCTGATCGACTTCAAGATCGAGGTCGGCCGGGTCTTCGACGGCGATTTCCAGCGTCTGATCGTGGCCGACGAGATCAGCCCCGACAGCTGCCGGTTGTGGGACATCGAGACCGGCCAGAAGCTGGACAAGGACGTGTTCCGCCACGATCTGGGCAACCTCGCCGACGCCTATACCGAAGTGGCCAAGCGTCTGGGCGTCATGCCCAAGCAAGCCACGCACGGCACGAAGCCGACGCTGATCAACTGATCCGTTGGTTCGGTGGTGACTGACGAGGGCCCTTCGGGGCCCTTACTCTTTGACACGGACGATGGATCAAGGGCAGTGTTGCGCCTCACATGTCTTTAAATCCCGAAAAGAAGGTACATTGCGGGCAGCACGGTCCTGCGCAGCCTGCCTATGCCTGTTCTCATTGTATTGCGTCTCTTCGTGATGGTGTCCCGAGGGGGCTGGCTTTCGTGCGGGACGAAGACAATCAGTTCAACGGCTGGTGCGCGGCATGTGACGATTTTCTCATGGCCCATGGCGGCGAATGGGACGATGTGACCGAGGATCATGCTCAAATCGGCCTGCTTTGCGAGCATTGCTTTGAACGCCTGATTTCGATGAACCATCCGGACCGCGGCTAGGCGGCAGGAATCGAAAAGGTCTCTGCGGGGCCTTTTTCGTTTTGGATGCTGAATGGCGTATTGACCTCTGCAAGTAGGGCGAATTGACTTGCCGCAGTCGACCGGGTGGGTTTCATGGATATTTTCGCGCTTTTGGATCTGCTGCATGACCGATATGTGGCGGAATACGAAAGCGCCTATCATGAGATGCTCGGCCAGTATGAGGATGTCGCGCCGGAACTGTCCTTCGAGATATCCGGAGGAGTTTACAAGCGCCTCTACACGGTTGATTTCTTTCGGAGAAAGGGCGAGGACATGGGTGTCATCGAGGTGATGCCCAGCCAATCGGCCTTCTCTGGTGACGCGGTGGTTCGCTACAACGACATGACGATCACCTTCGGGTCCGTGACTTGGGATGCGATGCGCATTGAACCGCACCCGGTGCCCGCAGAGTTGGTGGGGCTTGAGGCGTGGTTCGACCATTGGACCGATCTGGATGCCACGCGGCGCACCGAGGGAGAGGTTACGGGCAAGGTCATCCACTCGCTTGGCATCTACGACGGTGCGATCGAGCTGGATTTCGGCACCGCGCCGGTTCAGGCGGCGATCGAGTTTCTGGACCTGCTCCGCGACAGCGGGGTCGAGGAGGTCCGGGTTTCCAGTAGCCGACAGTAGGGTATTCCAGCGTCGGGGGCCTAGCGCCTGATGTGGGCTCATCAGCCAATTTGCCGCGAGGCTCAAGGGCCGCTAGGAGCCTCGACTTCCCCGTGATTTTCATTGCAACCATGCCCGGCTTCGCGGAAGATCGCGGGTCATGAAAATCATGTGTTTGAACGGTTGGGGCGGCAAGCTTCATGACGTGATGCTGCCCTATCTGGCCGCAACCGCACCCGATATTCTGTGCCTTCAGGAGGTCATCCATAGCCCCTTGTCCGAAAAGGATTGGCTGACCTATCGCGACGGCGATCATGTCCTGCCGCAACGCGCAAACCTCTTTCGCGACGTCACCGCGGCGCTGCCGGATCATGTTGCGATCTTCTGTCCTGCGGCGCAGGGCGTGCTGTGGGACGGCGACGTGTCGATCCCGTCGCAATGGGGCTTGGCAACCTTTGTGCATCGCGCGCTCCCGATCATCGGACAGGTTCAGGGCTTCGTTCACAAGGACTACTCCCCTGTCGGTTTTGGCGATCACCCACGCTCGCGCAGCGCCCATGGCGTGCGGGTCTGGGATTATCACGCGGACCGCGCCGTGAGCGTGACGCACATGCACGGGCTGCGTGATCTGGCAGGCAAGATGGACACGCCCGAGCGTGCAGAACAGGCGCACAGGCTGCGCGATCTCTCAAGCCAATTGGCACAGCCCGGCGACCTCAGGGTGATCTGCGGCGATTTCAACGTCGAGCCGACCAGCGAAACGCTGTCGATCCTCGCCGATGCCGGATTGGTCGAACTCGTGACGGCCTATGGATTCAGCGGGACCCGCAACTCGCATTACACCAAGCCAGGGCGATTTGCCGACTATATGCTGATCGACGACAAGGATGCCGTGAAGGGTTTCGACGTCGTCTACGAGACCGAAGTCTCGGACCACTGTCCGATCCTTCTTGAGGTTTAGCGCCCTCCGGGAACGGTCTTTCTTTCACAGCGGCGGAGTGTCGGGCAAGTTGGCGCATCCGCCATCGGCCCCTGTCTTTTGTTCTCTGCGTGCTTCTGACAGGCAAGGAATTCTTTACTTGGCGGAAGGCCGCGCGGGGCGTAGCCTGACAGGCAACAATTTGCCAACGGGGACATTTCCATGAGACCGCTTCTGATTGCCCTCACCCTGCTTGCCAGTACCACCGTGTTCAGCGCAGCCCACGCCCAAGGCCCCGCCGAGTTCGACCCGAGCGACTTTGGCAAGATCGTCATCCAACCGCGTCAGGCGGCGGGCGGCGCGGGGGGCTTCGTGCTGGAGCAGGCCTTTGGCGACTACCAGAACGAGCCTATCATCGAATATGGCG
The DNA here is from genome assembly GCF_003667315.2 of Tropicibacter alexandrii. Lineage (GTDB taxonomy): Bacteria > Pseudomonadota > Alphaproteobacteria > Rhodobacterales > Rhodobacteraceae > Tropicibacter > Tropicibacter alexandrii. The sequence continues at coordinate 166,445 of NZ_RCTZ02000005.1, forward strand.
AGAACTCCCCGGCGGTGCGGCTGGGGCGGCCCATCGGGCGGCTCGACATGCTGTTCTCGAACGGCAAGACCGGGTTCTGCACCGCCTTCATCGTCGACGACCAGCACATCCTGACCAATCACCACTGCGTGCCGGGCATGGATGGCGACCCCTCGGGCAAGGATAGCGGTGTGCAGGCGGCGCAGTTGGTCATGGGCTTCATCAAGCCGGGCCGCTCCGAGGGCGTCGACCGCTACACCGTCAGCCCGCAGATCGTCGAGACCTCGCGCGAGCTGGATTATTCGGTGCTTCGGGTCTTTGGCAATCCGTCGACCAAATACGGCAAGCTGGAACTGGCCGAGGAAAACCCCGAGGATGCGGAATTCCTGTGGATCATCGGCCATCCGCAGGGCCAAGCGCAGCATATCAGCCGCGAGGGTTGCGCCGCCGCCAGCCCCGCGATCTCGGACGAGGGCAAGCTGGTCCATACCTGTGACACGCTGGGCGGCAATTCCGGCTCGCCCGTGCTGCGCATCACCGACAAGCGGGTGATCGGCCTGCACCATGCGGGCGACAGCCGCACCGGCTTCAACATGGCGATCCCGATGACGCGGATCATCCCCCAGTCAAAGGTGCTGAAGGCCGCCGTTGGCCCCCATGCCGAAGGCCAGCAAGTGGCCGCCGCGCCGGTACCGCAACCGAAACCGAAGCCGGTCGAACCTGCCGCCGTGCCCGATCCGGAACCCGTGCCCACCGCCGCCGCGCCCAAGGCCGCCCCGGCGGGCAACCAGTGCTCGGCGCTCTGGTCCGAGGCCAAGCTTCTGGGCTGCGCCGGATACGAGGCCTATGTCGACGAGTGCGGCGACCACACCTTTGCGTCCATGGCGCGTCGGGTGATCCAGCGCGAATGCTCCATTCCCACGGTCGCGCCCGCCGATGGCGATACCAAAGTCCTGACGGTCAAGGCCAATGGCGGCGGCGATTTCGACACGCTGGCCGCAGCCGTGGCGCGGGCCGAGCCGGGCAGCCGGATCGAGGTCTATCCGGGCACCTATACCCAAGGCATCGATGTCAGCAAACCGCTCGACATCATCGGTGTCGGCAACATGTCCGACATCATCCTCGCGGTTGCGAATGACAATGCCATCGAGTGGACGGCCCCCTCGGGGCGGATTTCCGGGCTGACGGTGCGCCAGACCGGGGGCAAGTATTTCGGCGTGCATATCGCCGGTGGCAACGTGGTGATCGAGGACAGCGACTTTACCGCCGCCGAACTGGCCGTGATTGCCATTCGCGGCAACGAGGGCGCGACCATCCGCAGGTCCACCATCCATGACGGCGCGCAGGGCGGGATATTCGTATTTGAAAACGGCAAGGCGCTGATCGAGGACAACACCATCTTCGGCAACGGGTTGGGCGGGATCGAGATCAAGGAAGGCGCGGCCCCCACCGTGCGCGGCAACACCATCCGCGATGGCAACGGGTCGGGCATCTTCGTCAACGTGGATGGCTCGGGCATCATCGAGAACAACACCGTGTTCAACAATGCCCTTGCCGGGATCGAGGTCAAATCCGCCTATGACGTGATCCTGCGCGGCAACGTGGTGCGCAATGGCCAGCAGGGCGGGATCATGCTGTCGGACGGATCGACCGGGCGGGTCGAGAACAACACCGTCTACGGCAACGCCTTTTCGGGGCTTGAGATCAAGTCCGACGCCAACCCGATGGTCACGGGCAACGAATTCCGAGACGGTCAGCAAAGCGCGATCTACATCCACGAAGGCGGGCGTGGCGTGCTTGAGAACAACTCGATCCACCACAATGCCTTCTACGGCATGTCGGTGCGGGGCGACTCGAACCCGATCGTGCGCGCCAACACCTTTTCGGACAATGTCTACGAGGCGATCCGCGTGCGCGAAGGGGCAGGCGGCACCTATGAAAACAACGACATGTCCGGCAATGGCGCGGGGGCTTTCCTGATCGAGGCGGATGCTGGCAACGTGATCCGCCGCGGCAATATCGAGTGACCCTGCAAGCCGTGTGAGGCGTGTGCGCCGCCCCGGTTGGGGCGGCGTCTTTTCATCCGGGCGCGCGCTTTGCCCTTGCATTTCGGCGCGCGATGCGGTTCCAACCGCCCAAGCGAAATGCCACAGACAAAGGGGTCGGATCATGAAAGTTCGCGTGCATGTGATGCTGAAACAGGGCGTTCTGGATCCGCAGGGCGAAGCGGTGCGCCACGCGTTGGGGGCCCTTGGCTTTGACGGCGTGTCCGGTGTGCGGCAGGGCAAGGTGATCGAACTGGAACTCGCCGATGGCACCTCGGACGAGACGATCACCGAGATGTGCGAAAAGCTGCTCGCGAATACCGTCATCGAAAGCTACCGGTTCGAGACGATTTGAACCTTTTTCGTCTCAAATCCAAGGTTTGATCTGGCCGGGCGTTAACATCTTGGCAGAGGTCGGGATGGCATCCTGACGGGCGATGAACTTCGCTCTTCGGGGGGCTCGATGCCAAATTTCGGAAAATCCTTGAAAGTCGTCCTTGCGGTCGGCTTTTCCACCTTGCTGCTGCTGGCTTGCGGCGGCCTTTTCGTTGCCTTTGACATGCAAAGCCGGCAAAGCGCGAGCGATGCCGCCCAAGAACGCCAGATGGCATCGCTGCGGGTGCTGATCAGCAGCTTTGCCAATGAATTCGATGGAATCGAGATGGAACTGGACAGCGACGGCGACGTGTCCGCCGCGCGCTGGCCGGAGCTTGTCGTGCCTGACAGCCACGAACTGATCGACAGGGTCGGGCAGATCTCTGGCGAGACGGCGACGCTGTTTGCCTGGGTGCCCGAAGAGGGCGATTTCATCCGGCGCACGACCAATATCGTCAAGCCCGATGGCAGCCGCGCGGTGGGGACATGGCTGGGCAAGGAAAACCCGGTCCATGCCGCGATGCTGCGCCGCGAAACCTTCAAGGGAAAGGCGATGATTCTTGGCAAGTCCTATTACACGATCTACCAGCCGATCCTGAACGCCAGCAACGAGGTCGTCGGCATCTTCTACGTCGGTGTCAGCCGTGCGGCGATTGATGCGCAGGTCATGCAACGGCTCAAGCTGGGCCTCGCCGCGACTGCCGTGGCCACCTTGCTGGGCGTCTTGGGGGCGATGCTGTTGCTGAACCGCGGCTTGCGGCCGCTGACCGACATCTCGGCCCGTCTCAAGGACATGGCCGAGGGGGACCTGACGGCAGAGGTGCCGCACAAGGACCGCCCCGATGCGCTGGGAGCGGCGGCACAGACCGTCGAGACCTTCCGCGAGCAATTGGCGCAGGCCAAGGCTGGCGAAGCCGAGGGCGAGCGCAAGGCCGCGGAACAGGCCCGCGTCGTCACCGCGCTGCGCAAGGGGCTGGAAGCCATCGCCGAGCGCAACCTTGCCGTGCGGATCGAAGGCGCGCCCTTCCCGGCGGAGTATCAGGCGCTGCGCGACGACTTCGACGCTGGTGTCGACAGCCTTGCGAAGGCCCTCGCCGAGGCGGACGGGGTAGCGCTTGGCGTGCGCAATGCCGCCAACGAGATCGGCACCACCTCGGATGACCTCGCACGGCGCGTGGAAATGCAGGCCGGGACGCTGATGCAATCGGCCGAGGCGCTGAATCAGGTCACCGCCAGCAGCCGCGAGATTGCCGGCAATGTCGAGGAGGCGGATCGCCTTGCCATGACCTCGCGCCAGCTTTCGGATGAAAGCGGGCAGGTGGTGCGCCGCGCCATCGAGGCAATCAACCGGATCGAGGCGACCTCGGACAAGATCAACCAGATCATCTCGGCGATCGACGACATCGCCTTCCAGACCAACCTTCTGGCCCTGAATGCCGGGGTCGAGGCGGCGCGCGCCGGCGAGGCGGGCAAGGGCTTTGCCGTCGTCGCCTCCGAGGTGCGCAGTCTTGCCCAGACCGCCGCGCAATCGGCGCAAGAGATCAAGACATTGATCCTGTCCTCGTCCGAAGAGGTGCGCGAGGGCAGCGAGTTGGTGCAAAAGACCGGCGCGTCGCTGGACGAGGTGCAAAAACAGGTGGCGGAACTGGGCAGCCTGATCACCAATATCGCCGGATCGGTGCGCAGCCAGACCGACAGCTTGGGCGAGATCAATGACGGTGTGCAGCGGCTCGAAGGCGCAACGCAGGAAAACGCGGCAATCGTCGAGCAACTGAACGCGGCCGGGCAGAGCCTCAACATCGAGGCCGAAAGGCTCGCGGATACGCTGGGCGCCTTTGCCCATGGCCGTTCTGTCACGGCTGGCATCGAGGTTGCCACGGACCGCAAGCCCGCAGTTCCGGCAGCGGGCAGTTGGCAAGCCGAGCGCGCGTTGGAGTGGGACGATCTGCCCGAGGCGGAACCGGTTGCGGTCAATGCGCCGGCCCGGTCGGCACCGGTACGGGCAGCGAGCAAACCCCATAACGGCAGCTGGGACGAGTTCTGAGGCCCAAGAGACAGCTGCTTGCCCGGACTGTCAAACCGGGCAAGCTGTGCTAAAAGCCGCGCGAAGGGGGCGATTCTGCGGATATCGCCCCGGCGCGGACCGATCGGCCCGCTACGCATTCGGTGAGAAAGGAACGCCCATGAAAGCCGCCGTCATCGTCTTCCCCGGGTCCAATTGCGACCGTGACATGGCCCGCGCCTTTGCGCAGGCGGGGCTTGAGGTCGAGATGGTCTGGCACAAGGACACGGCGCTGCCTGCGGGCGTGGACATCGTCGGTGTTCCGGGCGGGTTTTCGTTTGGCGACTATCTGCGCTGCGGGGCGATTGCCGCCAACGCGCCCATCTGCGCCGAGGTCAAGGCCCATGCGGACCGGGGTGGCTATGTGCTGGGGGTCTGCAACGGGTTTCAGGTTCTGACCGAAACCGGCCTTTTGCCCGGTGCGCTGCTGCGCAATGCCGGTCTGAAATACATCTGCCGCACCATCGGTCTGCGGACCGAGGCTGCCGACAGCGTCTATACCCAAGGCTATGGCGCCGGCACCGAGATCGCGCTGCCGATCGCCCACCACGACGGCAACTACTTTGCCGATGACGCAACGCTTGACGCGCTCGAGGGCGAGGGCCGCGTCGCCTTCCGCTATACCGACAACCCGAACGGCTCGGCCCGCGACATCGCGGGGATTGTGTCGGCAAACAAACGGGTTCTGGGCATGATGCCGCACCCCGAGCGTGCGTCGGAAGCCGCTCATGGCAACGAGGACGGTGCGCGTCTTTTCGCCCATCTGACCTCGGCGCTGGCTACGGCCTGACTTGAGAAGGCGTGGCGCGGGAACTATCCTGCTCCACATGGCCCGGCTCCCGTCCCTTTCCAACACTCGGCGTTCTGCGCCCCTGTCCTTCAGGGTGCGCTTTGCCTTGGGCGTTTTGCTGGTCGCGGCCATTGCCACCGTCTGGATCACGAACCGCCTGCTGACCGACCGGTTCATCGAGACCACGCGCAACCGCGCGGAGCTGCGGCTTGCGCTTTATTCCGGCAACCTCGTCTCCGAACTGCGCCGCAACGCCATCGTGCCGCAATTGCTGGCACGCGACCCGGCCTTGATCGGGGCGCTGAACTCGGCCGATTATGCCCAAAGCTCGCAGCGGTTGATCTCTTTCGTGGACGAAATCGGCGCGGCCTCGCTGATGCTGCTGGACCGCGAAGGGCGGACCGTCGCCGCGACAGATCGCAACCGGCTGGGCGAAAACCACCGCACCGCCGCCTATTTCGTCGATGCGCTGCGGTCCAACACCACCGTCTTCACCACCATCGAACGCGAGGCGGGCGGCTATCGCTTCGTCTATTCGCGCCGCATGGAAAGCGTCGGCGAAACCGTCGGCGTGATCGCGGTCGAGGTCGATCTGGCGAAATTCGAACGCGCCTGGGCCGGGATTTCCGACGCGGTGATGGTGACGGATAGCGAAGGCCGGATCATCCTTGCGACCGAGCCGCGCTGGCGCGGGCTGACCGTCGACGGCGCCTTGGCCCGTCAACCCGCCGACGGTGCGATCGAACGTGCCATTCGCGCCACCGCCGACTGGACCGCGCAAGAGGCCGACGCCTATGTCAAGGGCGAGGGCGTGATGAAGATCGAGGGACGCATTCCGTTTCGCGGCTGGTCGCTGATCACTTTCACCACCTATGCGAGCGTGCGGGAACGGGTGAACGCGGTCTTGGCGCTGGAGATCATGGGCTTTGCCATCCTCGCCGCGCTGGCGTTCTACACGTTGTCGCGCAAGACCGCGCTGCGCATGGCGCTGTTCCAGCGCGACGCCACCGAATTGCGCGCCCTGAACGCCCGCCTGCAACGCGAGATTTCCGAGCGCGAAAAGGTGCAGAAGAACCTCGCCGTTGCCGAACAAAGCCTTGCGCAAAGCTCGAAACTGGCCGCGCTTGGCGAGATGTCGGCGGCGGTCAGCCACGAGTTGAACCAGCCCTTGGCGGCGATGAAGACCTATCTTGCGGGCGCGCGCCTATTGCTGAGCCGCAACCGCCCCGACGAGGCGCTCAGCGCCTTTCACCGCATCGACGACCTGATCGAGCGCATGGGCGCGATCACCCGTCAGTTGAAATCCTATGCCCGGAAAGGGCAGGAACAGTTCAGCCCGGTGGACATGGCGGATGCGCTGGCCTCCAGCCTGTCGATGATGGAACCCCAGTTGAAATCGCGCCGAGTCAAGATCACCAAGATCCTGCCCGACGCACCTGTCCGCGTCATGGGCGACCGGATGCGGATCGAACAGGTTTTGATCAATCTCTTGCGGAACGCGCTGGACGCCACCAAATCACAAGATGACCCACAGGTGGAGATCATCCTTGCGGCCGGGGAAACCGCCACGCTCAGCGTGCGCGACAATGGTCACGGGATCGAGGATCTGGATTCGCTGTTCGAGCCTTTCTACACCACCAAGCAGCCCGGCGATGGTGTCGGGCTGGGTCTGGCGATTTCCTCGGGGATCGTCAGCGATCTTGGCGGGCGTCTGACGGCGCGCAATGGCGAAGATGGCGGCGCGGTATTTGAAATGCAATTGCCTGTCTTGAACGAGGCAAGCGAAGCGGCGGAGTGAAAAGAGTACGATGGCCAACGCAATGAAGATCGCGATTGTCGATGACGAACAGGATATGCGCCAGTCGATCAGCCAATGGCTGGCCCTCTCGGGCTACGACACCGAAACCTATGCCTCTGCCGAGGAGGCTTTGGGCGCGTTGGGGCCGGACTATCCGGGCATCGTGATTTCCGACATCAAGATGCCGGGCATGGATGGCATCCAGCTGCTGAAGAAACTCATGGGCGCGGACAGTTCGCTGCCCGTGATCATGATCACCGGGCATGGTGACGTGCCGATCGCGGTCGAGGCGATGCGCATCGGGGCGTTCGATTTCCTCGAAAAGCCCTTCAACCCCGACCGCATGTCGGAACTGGCAAAGAAGGCGACCAATGCGCGCCGCCTGACGCTGGACACGCGCGCGCTGCGCCGCGAATTGGCCGAAGGTGGGCAGATCATGTCCAAGCTGATCGGCGCCTCGCCTGCGATGGAACGGCTCAAGGAGGATATCCTCGATCTGGGTCAGGCGGATGGCCATGTGCTGATCGAGGGCGAGACCGGCACCGGCAAGACGCTTGTGGCCCATGCGCTGCACGCGGTCGGCACCCGGGCGGGCAAGAAATTCGTGCTGATTTCCTGCGGCGCGATGGACGAGGACGCCCTGACCAAGCGCCTGTTTGGCCCGATGCAACCCGATGACACCCGGCTGCCTGCGGTCGAAGAGGCGCGCGGTGGCACGCTTGTTCTCGAAGATATCGAGGTGCTCAGCGACGCAGCGCAGGCGCGGCTGTTATCCGCGATCAACGATCAGGGCACCCCGCCCGAAACCCGCATCGTGGCGATTTCCAACCTTCAGGAAGAGGGGCGCACCTGCGAACAGGCGCTGCGCCCGGACCTCTATTATCGCCTTGCCGCGCTCAAGATCACGGTGCCGCCGCTGCGTGCGCGCGGCGAGGACATCCTGACGCTGTTCACGCGGCTCAGCGAACAATTCGCCGAGGAATACGGCTGCGACGCGCCCAAGGTGTCCGCGCAGGAGGCTGCGCAACTATTGCAGGCCCCATGGCCCGGCAATGTGCGCCAGTTGATCAACCTCGCGGAACGCGCCGTGCTGCAATCGCGGCGCGGGCAGGGGACGATTGCCTCCCTGCTGATGAGCGACCATGACCAGATGCAACCGGTGATGACCACCGAGGGCAAACCGCTCAAGGAATATGTCGAAGCGTTCGAGCGGATGCTGATCGACAACACGATGCGGCGGCACAAGGGCTCGATCAGCCAAGTCATGGACGAGCTGTGCCTGCCGCGCCGCACCTTGAATGAAAAGATGGCCAAATACGGGCTTCAGCGCGCCGATTACCTCTGACGGCAAACGGGCAGTGACGGCGTCCGACCCGCACCATCGTCCCGGTCTTCTTCTGGCTGAAAATACCGTGGGGTGAATGGCCTCAGGCCAGAGGGGCAAAGCCCATGCTTGAAAACGAAAAGCGCCCGGCCAAAGGCCGGGCACCGTTCGACAGATCCGCGCAAGCTTAGTGCAGCAGCCGGCCCATGGCACCGGCCACGTCGGCCATCCGTGCCGAGAAACCCCATTCATTGTCATACCACGCCAGCACCCGGACCAGACGGCTGCCCGTGACCTTGGTCTGATCGGGGGCAAAGATCGAGGAATGCGTGGTGTGGTTGAAGTCGATCGAGACCTTGGGCTCCGGATCGTAGGACAGCACCATGCCCATGCGCCCGGCGGCGGCCTCGGCCACAACCTCGTTCACATCGGCCACGGTGACGTCTTTCTTGGCGACGAAGGTCAGATCGACGGCGGACACGTTCGGGGTCGGCACGCGCATGGCGGTGCCGTCGAGCTTGCCTTTGAGGTTCGGCAGCACCTCACCCAGCGCCTTGGCCGCGCCGGTCGAGGTCGGGATCATCGCCATGGCGGCGGCGCGGGCGCGGTACAGGTCCGCGTGGCGGCGATCCAGCGTCGGCTGGTCGCCCGTGTACGAATGGATCGTGGTCATGATGCCGCTCTCGATGCCGATGGCCTCATCCAGAACCTTCGCCAGCGGCGCGAGGCAATTCGTCGTGCAGGACCCGTTCGAGATCATCACGTCGCCCTTGACCAGATCGCGGTGGTTCACACCGTAGACGATGGTCTTTTGCACGTTCTTGGCGGGGGCCGAGATCAGAACCGAGCGGGCACCGCGCGCGAGATGAGTGTTCGCCTTGTCGCCGTCGTTGAAGTTGCCGGTGCATTCCAGCACCACGTCGCAGCCACCCCAATCCAACTCGTTCATGTCATAAGACGACATCACGTCGATCGGGCCGCGGCCCAGATCCATCGACTGGCCTTCGACCTTGACGGTGCCGGGGAAACGGCCATGCACACTGTCATAGCGAAGCAGGTGGGCATGCGTCTCGATCGGGCCGGGGGCGTTGATCTTGACCACCTGCACGTCGTTGCGGGCGCTTTCGGCGATATGGGCAAGGGTCGAACGGCCGATGCGGCCAAATCCGTTGATCCCGACGGTGACGGTCATGGGGCGGTCTCCTGCATCTGTCATTTAAGGATCGTATACGGACGCATGCTGCGCCTGCATAGCTTTAAAAACCAGTTAACTCAATATGTTAGCGATAAACATGCATGTTCGCGCTAACTTTGTCCGGCTGGTTGCGTTAACGTTTGCGGAACCATGCGAAAGGAGGCCCGGATGCGGCATTTCGAGGATAGTGCGGTGCTGTTGGGGCGGCTGTTCATTGCCATGCTTTTCGTGGCGGGATTCGTGCAGAAGCTCGGCGATCCGGGCCCGGCGACCGAGCTTTTGGCGATGCGCGGCTGGCCGGGCTGGCTGATCTGGCCGGCCACGGTCTTCAACCTCGTGGCGGCTGTGGCGCTGATCCTTGGCATTCTGGTGCGCCCGGTGGCGCTTTTGCTGGCGGTGTATTGCGCGGTGACCTCCTATTTTCATTTCCAGCCCGAAGACCCTTGGCAAATCAGCATCTTCGTCAAGAACTGGGCCATCGTCGGCGGTTGCCTCGTGCTGGCGGCCCATGGGGCGGGGCGCTGGCGCTTGCACCCGGGGCGGGGCGGGTTAAGTTGACGACAAACCGCAAGGAGAGACAGTCATGAGCGGCCTTCTGGCATTACTCGACGATGTGGCGGGCATCGCCAAGGTGGCGGCGGCTTCGGTCGATGACATCGCGGGCGCGGCGGCCAAGGCCGGGTCCAAGACGGCGGGCGTCCTGATCGACGACGCGGCGGTGACGCCGAAATACCTGCAAGGCTTCGAGCCGGCCCGGGAACTGCCGATCATCTGGCGCATCGCGCGCGGCTCGCTGGTCAACAAACTGGTCTTTCTGTTGCCTGCGGCGCTGTTGATGTCGGCCTTTGCGCCGTGGCTGGTCTGGCCACTGCTGATCCTTGGCGGCTGCTACCTGACCTTCGAGGGTGCCGAGAAGATCGTGCATGTGCTGATGCCGCATGACGACCATTCCGGCGGGCCCGACGGCAGCCACGATATCGGCGATCCCCTGCATCTGGAGGAACAGAAGGTGCAGGGCGCGATCAAGACCGATTTCATCCTGTCTGCCGAGATCATGGTGATCGCGCTGTCGACGATCGAGATCGAGGGCTTCTGGATGCAGGCGGTGACACTGGCCGTCGTCGGCGTCGCGATCACGCTGTTTGTCTACGGCGCTGTGGCGGTGATCGTGAAGATGGACGATATCGGCCTCTGGCTCAGCCAAGTCGGGCGACTGGGACTGACCCGTGCGCTGGGACGGGGCATCGTCAAGTTCATGCCATGGCTGCTGAAGGCGCTGACCGTTGTGGGGACGGCGGCGATGATCTGGGTCGGCGGCTCGATCATCGTGCATTCGCTGGCCGAGATGGGCTGGCACGCGCCAGAGGCGTTCATCCACCACCTGTCGGAGGATTACGGGCAGGGCAATGGCCTGCTGGAATGGGCGATCACGGCGGGGGTCGATTTCGTTCTGGGCTTTGTCGTGGGCCTGATCCTGATCCCGATCGGGACCAAGCTGGTTGCGCCGGTCTGGGCTGCGCTGTTTGGCGGCAAGGCCGGGGCACACTGACGTCGACACAGCCGACGGCAACGAAAAAGGCGCGCCCCGCGAGGCGCGCCTGATTGTTTGGTCCGGGCCGATCTTACTGGTTCAGCGCCGAAGTCTGATCGAACGCGGCGGTGAAGCCGGTCAGCGACATGGTGACCTCGACCTTCTGATCGGGGGCCAGCGCGGGCACCAGCGTCACGGTCGCGGCGGCACCGGCCTTGAAGCGGGCGATATCCTCGGCGGTAAAGCCGACACGGGCGTAGCAGCCGACCTGCGCGCAGAACGCGTAGTCATAGCGGCGCGGCTGGCCGCCATCGACGGACACGCTCAGCTTGGCGGTCAGCAGGGTTTCCAGCGGCACGACAAAGGTGCCCCCGGCGACGGCCTGACCGCCATTGGACAGCTGGAAGATCGACGCTTCGGCCACGCTATTGCCTTGGCCATCGGTCAAGAGCTGGTACATCTGGCAGACATCGTCGGCGTCCTGCACCTCGAGGCATTGCAGGTCCCAGTCGCCGAATTTTTCCTTCACATAGGTGCGCGGACCTTGTTGGGCTGCGGCTGCGGCCGGGGCGCCGTCGTCCTGACCCATGTCGAGCGCGCCACCGATATTGGTGCCGGCACCCTCAGGGTTTTCCGCACCCTCGTCCTGGGCCAGGGCCGGAGCGGCAGCAAGGGCGGCAAGAAGCGAAAGCGTGAGAAACGGTTTTTTCATGTATGACCTCAAAACTCCGGTGTTTGCGCGATGGGTTATCATGTGTCTCCGCCGGTGTCAGGCCCGAAAAACATGACCTTTCCGGCCCTTCGCGGATTGTCGCCAAAGCGGTCCAACCTCTTGGCCAAAAAAGAAAAGGGGCCATCACGGCCCCTTTTCATTTCACTCCCTGTCGGACCGGCCGACTTTGTCATTGACGGGACGCTACGAAAACAAATCGTCACCGTCAACAGGGATTTTTCAGGGAATTTCGGAAGGTTAATCCACCACGCCCACGCAAAGCCAAAAAAGCCGCGCCCGGGGGCGCGGCCAGTCTGACAGGGAGGAAGTAAGCCCGGAGCAGGAGAGGACATGACGCCCCGGACACGAAAGACTATGGCAGCAAATGGTTAAGGATGTATGTTCGGGCGGAACGATCAGCCGCGCGGGCCTTTTGCAGGCCAAACGCCCGGCAGGCAGGGGACGGATGAACATGGTCGAAGAAATCTTCGTCGGCGGCGGCGGGGCCGGTTACGCTGAAAAACAGTATCTGAAACTGAAATACGCCAACCGGCACGGGCTGATCGCCGGGGCGACCGGCACCGGCAAGACGGTGACCTTGCAGATATTGGCCGAGAGTTTCTCGGCGCAGGGCGTCCCGGTCTTCATGGCCGATGTCAAAGGCGATCTGTCCGGGCTGGCCAAGGCCGGCTCCGAGACGGGCAAGCTGCACGCCCCCTTTATGGACCGCAACGCGACCATCGGCTTTGACGATTTCGCCTATGGTGCCTTTCCCGTGACGTTCTGGGACCTGTTCGGCGAGCAGGGGCACCCGGTGCGGACGACCGTGGCCGAGATGGGGCCGCTGCTGCTGTCGCGCCTGCTGGAACTGTCCGAGGCGCAGGAGGGCATCCTGAACATCGCCTTCCGGCTGGCGGATGAGGACGGCTTGCCTTTGCTCGATCTGGCGGATCTGCGCGCCATGCTGGTCTGGATCGGCGAGAACCGCGCCGATCTGCAATTGCGCTACGGCAATATCTCGACCGCCTCGATCGGCGCGATCCAGCGCCGTCTCTTGGTCTTGGAAAATCAGGGCGGAAGCGGGTTCTTCGGGGAACCGGCGCTGGACCTGCGCGACCTGATGCGGGTGGGGCAGGACGGGCGCGGACAGGTCAACATCCTCGCCGCCGACACGCTGATGGCCTCGCCCCGGCTCTATTCGACCTTTCTGCTGTGGCTTTTGTCGGAACTGTTCGAGGAACTGCCCGAGGTGGGCGACCCGGACAAGCCGAAGCTGGTCTTCTTCTTCGACGAGGCGCATCTGCTGTTCGACGGCGCGCCCAAGGCGCTGGTCGACAAGGTCGAACAGGTCGCGCGCCTGATCCGGTCCAAGGGGGTGGGGGTGTTCTTCATCACCCAGAACCCCGACGATATCCCAGAAGATATCCTTGGCCAGCTGGGCAACCGGGTGCAGCACGCGCTGCGGGCCTTCACCGCGCGCGACAAGAAGGCGCTGCGCATGGCCGCCGAAACCTATCGCCCGAACCCCGATTTCGACACCGAAACCGCGATCCGCGAGGTCGGCGTGGGCGAGGCCGTGACCTCGTTCCTTGAGAAAAAGGGCATCCCCGGCATCGTCCAGCGCACGCTGATCCGTCCGCCTTCGTCGCAACTGGGGCCGATCACCAAATCCGAGCGCGCCGAGGTGCTGGATCTCAGCGACCTGCATGTCCGCTACGCCGAGACGGTGGATCGCCATTCGGCGTATGAGATGCTCAAGGAGCGTGCCGAGGCCGCCGCCAAGGCCGCTGCCGAGGCCGAACAGCGCGAAGAGGAGATGGAGGCCGCCGAGCGCGAATATCAGGCCGGGCGGCGCTACTCGGGCACGCGGGTCGGGCGGTCGACCTCGAAACCGGTGCGCAGGCCGCAGAAGTCCTTTGGCGAGCAGATGGGCGACATGGTGGTCAAGGAACTGACCGGCACGACGGGGCGTCGCCTTGTGCGCGGCATCCTTGGCAGCCTGTTCAAGGCCCGCTGAGGCGCGGTTGACGTAGGCGGAACCCCGCGCGCTTGTGTTTTGACCCACGCGGTCTTGCCGTATAATGAGGCGGCGAGTGGTAAAGGGGCCGGGTACGTGCTGCGATTCATCTTGTCTTTCTTTGGTGGCATCTTCGCCGTCCTGACCATGGGTCTGATGATGATTGCGCTGACCATCGGCGCGGTTTTCTGGATCTATGGCCGGGACTTGCCGAGCCACGAGCATCTTGCGCAATACACGCCGCCGACGATCAGCCGCATCTACTCGACCGAGGGGCAGGTGATCGACGAATTTGCGCAGGAACGCCGCCTGTTCACCCCCGCCGCCGAAATCCCCGACCTCGTCAAGAACGCCTTCATCAGCGCCGAGGACAAGAATTTCTACACCCACAAGGGCTATGACCCGCGCGGCATCGTCGCCGCCGCGATCGATACGGCGCGCGGCAATACGCGCGGCGCCTCGACCATCACCCAGCAGGTGATGAAGAACTTTCTCCTGTCCGGCGACCGCCGCGCCGAGCGCAAGATCAAGGAAATCATCCTTGCCAGCCGCGTCGAAACCGCGCTGTCCAAGGACAAGATCCTTGAACTGTACTTGAACGAGATCTTCCTTGGCCAGAACGCCTACGGCGTGACCGCCGCCGCGCAGGTCTATTTCAACAAGTCGCTCTCCGAACTGCTTCCGCACGAGGCGGCCTTTCTGGCCTCGCTGCCCAAGGCACCGTCCGATTTCCACCCGGTCCGCCGCAAGGAGCGCGTGACCGAGCGCCGGAACTTCGTCCTGAAAGAGATGATGGAGAACGGCTATATCGATCAAGCGACCTACGAGCACGAGGTCGCGCTGCCGTTGAAATCCGTGCAGAACGGGGATTTCGAGCCCTACCAGAACGCCTTGCCGCCGCGCGATTACTTCACCGACGAAATCCGTCGTCAACTGAGCCGCAATTTCGGCGAGGAACAGTTCTTTTCCGGCGGCTATTCCGTGCGCGCGACGCTCGACCCCGAGATGCAGGTCGAGGCGGCCAACGCCCTGCGCCGTCAGCTGGAAAGCTATGACCGGGGCTTGGGCAAATGGAACGGCACCGGCAAGAAAATCCCCGCCGAGGCGCTGGCCTCCGAGGAAAGCTGGCGCGAGGCGCTGTCGAATGTGCGCGTGGCGCGCGACGTGGATCTGGTCGCGCCATGGCACCCGGCGGTTGTGCTGGACGTGCGCGATCAGGAACTGGTGATCGGCATCGAGGGCGTTGCCAGCGACGACCCGCGCGGCAACCGCGTGCCGCGGTCGGACACGTCGTGGTTCTCCGGCAACCTGTTCGACAATTTCGAAAAGGGTGACGTGATCCATGTCCGCGAGATGACCGAGGATGGCAGCGGCGCGTTCATGCGCTGGTCGCTGCGGCAGATTCCGCGCGTGCAGGGCGGCTTCATGGCCATGGACGTGAACACGGGCCGCGTGATCGCGATGCAGGGTGGCTTTTCCTACCAGCACTCGGTCTTCAACCGCGCGACGCAGGCGAAACGCCAGCCGGGGTCGAGCTTCAAGCCGTTCGTCTATGCCTCGGCGCTGGACAGCGGCTATACCCCGGCGACGATCATCGTCGACGCGCCGATCGAGATCGACACGCCGCAGGGCGTCTGGCGGCCCAAGAATGCCAGCAACCAGTTCTATGGTCCGACGCCGCTGCGCACCGGGATCGAGCGGTCGCGGAACCTGATGACCATCCGTCTGGCACAAGAGGTCGGCATGGATGTGGTTGCGGATTACGCGGAAAAGTTCGGTGTGTACGACAATATGGGCCGGGTTCTGGCCAACGCGCTCGGCGCGGACGAGACGACGCTGTACAAGATGGTGGCGGCCTATGCGATGTTTGCCAATGGCGGCGAACGGGTCGAGCCGACGCTGATCGACCGCGTCCAAGACCGCTATGGCCACACGATCTATTCGCATGACGCAGCCGACGGCAACAAGCGGGTCTGCGTGGATTGCGATCTGGCCGATCTGGACCCGGGGCGCAGCCCGCGCATCGTCAATGACCGCGAGCGCGTGATGAACGGGGTCACTGCCTACCAGTTGACCTCGATGATGCAGGGCGTCGTCCAGCGCGGCACCGCGTCGTCCTACGTGAACCTGCCGGTGCCGACTGCGGGTAAGACCGGCACCACCAACGACGCCAAGGATGTGTGGTTCGTGGGCTTTACCTCGAACATCGTGGCCGGCTGCTATATCGGCTATGACACGCCGCGATCGCTGGGGCGCGGGGCCTCGGGCGGCGGGTTCTGCGGGCCGGTCTTCAACCAGTTCATGACCAAGGCCGTGCAGAAATACGGCGGCGGCGACTTTAAGGTGCCGGAGGACTGCATGTTTATCAAGATCGACCGCTTTTCCGGCGCGCGCCTGTCCGACAGCGCCAGCGGCGAGAATGTCGTCAGCGAGTGCTTCCGCCAAGGCGAAGAGCCGATCTTCGGCATCCAGTTCGACGGTGGCTTTGCGATGTCGGGCAGCTTCGACATCATCCGCCCGGATGGGGGACCGGCACAGGAAGTCGTGACCTCGACCGGCAGGAAGGCCGTCGTTGGCCCCAAGGCCGGTTTCGGTTCGTTGTCGTCGGGCGGCTTGTACTGATCGAGCGGGGGACGGCGCGCCGTCCCCGTCGCGTCAGTCGGCCATGCCTGCCTCGTCCGCAAGCGACAGGAGCAGGGCCAGCAGGTCTGACTCCGGGTCATCGACCAGCACGCGGTTGGCCCGCCATGCAATCGACAGCGCGCATTTGGCCGCTGCCCACCCGGCCAGCCGCGTGCGGTCGACCCCGAGCGTGCCTGCAAAGATGTCCAGCCGCGCCGATTGATGCGCCTTGTCGCGCAACACTGCCTCGCAGCCCGCAGGTTTTCGCATGGCATTGGCCAACTCATAGGCAGGATCGGCAAGGATGCCCTTGGCGTCGATTGCCTTGGGATGGGCCCCGACGATCACGTTGTCGTGGTGCAAATCGCCATGCAGCGGGCGCGGCTTGTGCTCGGAGGTCAGCAGGTGGCGCGCCAGCGCGCTGGCGCGGCGCATGTCGGCCTGCAAGGCGACCGGACAGGTGGGCGCGTAGGACAATTGAAACAGGTCGTGGAACCACAACTCCAGCCGCGGCAGGCGGGCCATGTCGGGCAGGGGGGCCGCATGCAGCGCATGCGCCACCAGCGCCAGCCGCTCGCAGGCGTCCAGATCGCGCCCGGCGCGGCTGTCATCGCCCA
Source organism: Tropicibacter alexandrii (assembly GCF_003667315.2). Taxonomy (GTDB): domain Bacteria; phylum Pseudomonadota; class Alphaproteobacteria; order Rhodobacterales; family Rhodobacteraceae; genus Tropicibacter; species Tropicibacter alexandrii. The sequence goes on from NZ_RCTZ02000005.1 coordinate 183,512, forward strand.
GATGGGCGCCCGGCACGTATTCGATCAGCAGCGCGCCCGGCCCCTCGCCAATGATCTCGGCGCAGGCCAGCGGGGCCGTCTCGGACCAGTGATGCATCAGGGCGATTCCCGCCGCCTCGTTGCCGAAATGCCCGGCGCGAAAGATCTTCAGGACCGCAGGGTCGCCCGAGATCATCCTGACCTTGAACACCCGCGCATGCGGCGTGTTGGCCAGCGGCTGCGGGTCCGTCAATGCGAACCCGTCCAATGCATCCTGCAACCTGTCGTCCAAGTCCTGCTCCCGTCTTGCTTTGGCTGTCTTGCTACGTGCCTGTCCCCTTGGTATCACGCGGCACCCGAGGGCACGAGACAGGAACCGACCGATGCGCGCAGAAGCTCAGAATAACGTGGACAAGGTGAAAAAGTCGCTCGATCTGCTCGCCCAGCGGATGGATATCGAGACCGCGCAGTTCCGGCTGGAGGAATTCAATGCCCGCGTCGAGGACCCGAACCTGTGGGACGACCCCGCAGCGGCGCAAAAGCTGATGCGCGACCGCCAGTCGCTGGTCGACGCGATGGAGACCTACAACGCCATAAAGCAAGAGATGGAAGATCAGGTCGAGCTGATCGAACTGGGCGAGATGGAAGAGGATGACGAGGTCGTCACCGAGGCCGAGACTGCGCTGAAGACGCTGGTCGACAAGGCCGCCAAGAAGGAACTCGAGGCGCTCTTGAACGGCGAGACCGACGGCAATGACGCCTTTCTGGAGATCAAGGCAGGCGCGGGCGGCACAGAGGCTTGCGACTGGGCCAATATGCTGGCGCGGATGTATGTCCGCTGGGCCGAAAGCCGTGGCTTCGAGGTGGAGTTGCAGGAAGAGCAGGCCGGGGCCGAGGCGGGCATCAAATCCGCCACCTACCAGATCAAGGGCAAGAACGCCTATGGCTGGCTGAAATCGGAAAGCGGCACGCATCGGCTGGTGCGCATCTCGCCCTTTGGCAAGGGCACGCGCGAGACGTCGTTTGCCGCCGTGGGCGCCTATCCGGTGATCGACGACAATATCGAGGTGGTGGTGAACCCCGCCGATATCCGCATCGACACGTTCCGGTCGTCCGGCGCGGGCGGTCAGCACGTCAACACCACCGACTCGGCGGTGCGGATCACCCACCACCCGACGGGCATCGTCGTGACCTCGTCCGAGAAATCCCAGCACCAGAACCGCGACATCGCCATGAAGGCGCTGAAATCGCGGCTGTATCAGCTGGAACTGGACCGCCGCAATGCCGAGGTCAACGCGCTGCACGAGGCCAAGGGCGACGCGGGCTGGGGCAACCAGATTCGGTCCTATGTCCTGCAGCCCTACCAGATGGTGAAGGACCTGCGCACCCAATACGAGACGGCGGATACGTCGGGCGTTCTGGATGGCGATCTCGACCCGTTCATGGAGGCGACGCTGGCGCTGCAACTGTCCGGCAAGAGCCGCGCCGACGCCCGCGGCGAGGACTGACCCGATGCGCCGGCTTGTCTCGTCGGGGTCTTATCTGGAACCGGAAATCGGGTTCAGCCGCGCGGTGCGGGTGGGCCATGTGGTGGCGGTGTCGGGCACCGCACCGATCGCACCGGGTGGCGGCACCAGCGGCGTCGGCGATGTCTACGCCCAGACCAAACGCTGTCTGGAGATCATCGGGGAGGCGTTGCGCGACGCCGACTGCGACCTCAGCGACGTCATCCGCACCCGCGTCATGCTGACCGATGCCCGCCAGTGGAAAGACGCGGCGCGCGCCCATGGCGAGGTCTTCGGGGAGGTGCGCCCGGCCTTTACCTTTGTGCAGGTGGCCGGCTTCATCGACCCGGATTGGCTGGTGGAACTGGAGGCGGATGCGGTGGTCCCCGACACGACGACGCGCGCCTGAACCTGTATCAGAGAGGCATCTTGCCTAAGCCACCGCGCATCGCCTTTACTGCATGTCAGCCAGTGCAGGGAGACAGGGCATGATCGAGCAGGAACCGCAACATGGCGCACCGGATCTCGGCCCGGTTGACGACTGGATCCTCCGTAAGGCGCTGCAGCGCGGCTGGCGCGATTTCCGACGCGCTCCGGGATTCGCGCTGGTCTTTGCCGGGTTTTACATCCTTGGCGGCTGGATCATGGTCTGGATCACATGGATCACCGGGCAAAGCTATTGGCTGGTCTTTGCCGCCATCGGCTTTCCGCTGATCGCGCCCTTTGCCGCTGTCGGCTTCTACGATGTCAGCCGCCGGTTGGAGGAAGGCCGCCCGCTCGACTGGATGAAGATCTTTTCGGTGATCGGGCGCCAGTCGAAACGACAGCTGCCGTCGATTAGCGCGGTGATCATCGTGATCTTCCTGTTCTGGTTCTTCCTCGCACACATGATCTTTGCCCTCTTTCTGGGGCTGTCGACCATGACCAACGTCTCGTCCTCGTTCGAGGTCTATACCACGTCCAACGGTTTGATGATGCTCGGATTCGGGACAGCGGTGGGGGCGGGGTTCGCCTCGCTGCTCTACATGATCACGGTACTGTCCTTGCCGATGCTGCTGGACCGCGAGGTGGATTTCGTCACGGCGATGATCACCTCGTTTCAATACGTGCTGACCTATCCGCTGTGGATGTTCGGCTGGGCCGCGTTCATTGCCGTCGCGACTTTCATTTCGATGATCCCGGGCTTTCTGGGCCTGTTCATTGCGCTTCCCGTGCTGGGCCACGCAACCTGGCACCTGTATGACATGCTGGCCTATGGCACCAACAAGGGCGAAATTCCGGCCCCCGTCAGTGCCGAATGACGCAGGGGCGGGGAGCGACCCCGCCCGACATCACGCTTCGCGCCCCTCGGCCTTGAGCCGGGCATGAAGGTCCAAGGCGCGCGCATCGCCTTGTTCCAGTGCAAAGATATAGGCATGGGTCAGATAAAAGCAGGCCGCGTCGAGGTCGTTTGCCCCATCGGCGGCCCGCGCATAAAGCTCCACCAGCGCGCGGTGGTCCCGCGCCTCATGGGCCTCGATCAGCATGTCGTCCAGCGCCTTCATTCCGCCGCCTCGGCCATGCGGTTGCGCCGCGCCTCGATCTGGCTGGCCACCCAGTCGTGGAAACAATGCGTCGGCCCGTCCATGGCCGGAGAGAATTTGCCGCCATCGAAACCGGGCGCATGGCGCCCTTTCTGCATGCCCTCGACGACAAAGATGTCTTCTTCGAAGACGGTCTTCCACAGCTGCGTGTTGCGCTGCCGCAGGCCGCTATCGGTGCCGGGCTGGGCATAATAGAGATGAATGTTCTCGACCGTGCGGTCGATCGCCTCGGGCACCAGAACGATCGCAAAGGCATGGTCGCGCTGGACGCCCAACAGAACGTTGGGATAGATCGCAAGGTATTCGCCCGCCGTATCCCACTTGTCGGACAGGCCTTCGAAATCCGGGAACGGCTCGCCGTTCTCGTTCGTCACCTGCCGGTAGACCAGCGTGCCCTGTCCGGAAAACGCCCCCGGTTCTTCGATGTTGTAGTGATCCTCCAGCCGGGAATAGCTGTTCAGGCCGGGATGCACCCAGGGCAGGTGATAGCTTTCGCAGAAGTTTTCGACCGCGAGCTTCCAGTTGGTCTGGACGGGCAGGGTGATCACGCTGTCGAACCCGCCGTGGTAGAGCGGCTTTTCGACATCGGCCCAGCGTTGCATCGCCGGAGCCATGGCGACCTCGAACTCTGGCGCGTTGCCGTTGACATTGATGAAGACGACGTCACGCCAGATATGGCTGCGCACCTCGATCAGGCCCAGCGTCGCGCGGTCGATCGCCTCGTGCGTGTTGTGGCCGGGTCCGCCCACATGCGGGGTCGACACCAGCCGCCCGTCGGTTCCGTAGCACCACGAATGGTAGGGGCAGCGGATCGCGCCTTCGATCTTGCGCGCCTCTTCCACAAGGATCATGCCGCGATGGCGGCAGATGTTCTGGAAGACGCGGACCACGTCGTCGCGCGCGCGCACCAAAAGCAGGGGCATCCCCAGAAACGAGATCGGCTTCGCGTCGCCGATTTCGGGCACCGACGCGGCCACATCGAGGCCCGCCCATTGGTCGAACAAAAGCGCCTGACGTTCCTCATCGAAGATGACGGGATCGATATAATGCGCATTGGGCAATCCAAGCGCGGTCGCTACGGGACGACGGACATCGGACAAGTCGGTCATGGGGCCAGTCTCCTTTGGTGGGTGCCCCACCCTAAGGCGCTGATCCCATGCAGGTCGTGTCGTTTTCCGACAGCAGGCTGACGCCTAGCGACCTGTCATGGCTTTACGCAAAGGCTTCGCCCGGTTTCAGCAACTGGCGGTGATACTGGACCAGATCATCGGCGCTGCAGAAACCCGCGCTGCGCGCGGCGCGCAGGGCCCGGGGCATATCGCTGCCAAGGTATTCATAGACTAGCCGTTCGACCCGACGTCCGGCGACATTCTCGCGCACGGGGCGGGTGACATAGCCCACCCAGAAATTGTTCTCGAAGGTCGGCACGCGGGCGAGATAGTTGAACGAGAAGGTCGTCGAATGGTGGCGGCTGACGAGGATGGCGAACCCGTCCTCCTGTCGCAGGAACGCGCCGCGGAATTCGCGGTTGCGCATATCGGTGCTGAGCCCTTGCTGGCGCATTGCAGCCTTGGCCTCGAACCCCTTGAGAAAGGCGTCGCCGTCCTTGCGGAAGACGTAAACCAGCCCCTGCACGTATTTTTCCTCGTCCATGAAGGACCGGCGGGTGAAGCGATAGAAGCCGCTGGGCAGTTCATCCTCGGAGAGCGGTTTGGCCGCGTTGCCGAGGAAATCCGAGATGGCCGGGTTTTGCAGCAACCCGTCCGAGATCGGCGTGATCTCTTCCACCGGCTCCAGCAAGATGCGCGCATCGACGCCGAAATAGGTGCAGATGCGGTGCAGCACGTCCGGTCGCGGAAAGCTCTCGCCGGCGAGGTAGCGGTTGTACTGGGTCCGGTTGATGCCCAAGTCCCGGCACAAGGCTGAAATCGAGACAGCCTGACGGGACAGCTGGCGCAGGTTCGCACCAAGCATGGACCGAAGCTCGGCAGGGCTGGGGCGCTTGGACAGCGTAGAGGGCTTGCTCGACTTGGTCGCCATCCTCTCCTCTCTCTCTTTAGGTGTTTTATCGTACAGCATTTTTCCTATCGCGCGTAAGCTGCCACATTTTCTTGAAGACGTGATGCTGAATGGCGTCAGCCCTGATGCGTCTTGGCGACAGGATTGCAGGGATGCGGCACAAAAATCAACCCGGCGACACGGGAAAAAACGTGTCTGAAACAGGTTTTTCCGTCACCTTGACCGTGGATTAACCAACTAACGCGGCAGGCCTGCCTCTGGCACGCGCCGCTTCCGTCAAAGAGAGCGTCATGGAAGATCGAATGTATGGCGTGGTCCTGTGGGCCGATGAATGTGACCAGAAAGCCGTGATCTGGTGCGAGGATCATGGCAATCTCGCCTATTACAACGGCGCCGAGCACAGCATGCACGAAGGCGTGGCGTTGGATCCGGGTGATCTGATCCAGTTCGAGTTGCGCGAGGAACAGGATTGCCGCCGCGCCAGCAACCTGCGCCGCGTCGATGCCGGCTGGGCACCGGGCCTGCCCGAGAACCTGCGCAGCACGAAACGACTGGCCCCGCTGCCCAAGGCCGACAACGTGGTGGCCTTCCCGGGCGTGCGCCGCTGACCTCCCGCGACGGGACAAGAAAAAAGGCACCCCTCGGGGTGCCTTTTCGGTTTCGCGGAGGTCGCCGGATCAGGTGCCGCGGCTGAGGGCGGCAACCCCGGTCCGGGCGATCTCGACAAGGCCGAGCGGGCGCATCAGATCGGCAAAGGCATCGATCTTGTCCGGCGTGCCGGTCAGCTGAAACACGAAGCTTTCCAACGTCGAATCAACCACATGCGCACGGAACACATCCGCCAGACGCAGCGCCTCGACCCGGTCGTCGCCCTTGCCCGCCACCTTGATCAGCGCCAGTTCGCGCTCGACAAAAGCGCCCTCGACGGTCAGGTCATGCACCTCGTGCACGGGCACGATGCGGGTCAGCTGCGCCTTGATCTGCTCGATCACCTGCGGCGTGCCGGTGGTGACGATGGTGATGCGGCTCAGGTGACCCTTGTGGTCCACCTCGGCGACGGTGAGGCTTTCGATATTGTAGCCCCGGCCGGAAAACAGGCCGATGACCCGGGCCAGCACGCCCGGCTCGTTCTCGACAAGCACCGCCAGCGTGTGACGCTCCTGCACATCCGAAAACGTGGGACGCAGGTTATAGGCCGAATGCTTGGACGAGCCTTTCTTGATCTTTAGCGGGGACATCCCTGACTTCCTTTTTGTATCATGCAGCTCACTGCGGTGCGGCGGTCCTTGGCTTCTTTGGTCCGCAAATACCTTCGGGGGGTGCGGGGGGCAGACAGCCCCCCGCCTCGGTCGGGCAGGGCGCAGCCCGCCCGAAACCGATCAGACCAACACGGCCCCTTTGCCGGCGATGGCATTGGTGGCCTTGGCGTCGCCCAGCAGCATCTTGTTATGCGGCTCGCCCGACGGGATCATGGGGAAGCAGTTCTCGTGCTTCTCCACCAGACAGTCGAACACCACCGGCCCGTCGTAGTTGATCATCTCCATGATCGCGTCGTCCAGATCGGCAGGGTCGGAACACTGGATGCCCTTCGCGCCAAAGGCTTCGGCCAGTTTCACGAAATCGGGCAGGCTTTCGGACCAGCTCGACGAATAGCGCTCGCCATGCAGCAATTGCTGCCACTGGCGAACCATACCGAGGCGCTCGTTGTTCAGGATGAACTGCTTGACCGGCAGGTGATATTGCATCGCGGTGCCCAGCTCTTGCATGTTCATCAGCCACGACGCTTCGCCCGCGACGTTGATGACCAGCGACTCCGGATGCGCCATCTGCACGCCGATCGACGCGGGGAAGCCATAGCCCATGGTGCCCAGACCACCGGAGGTCATCCAGCGGTTCGGGTCCTCGAAGCCCATATATTGCGCCGCCCACATCTGGTGCTGGCCGACCTCGGTGCAGATGTAGCGGTCCTTGCCCTTGGTCAGCTCTTCAAGACGCTGGAGCGCGTATTGCGGCTTGATGACCGCGCCCTCCTGCTTGAACTTCAGGCAATCGACGGCGCGCCATTCCTCGATCTGTTTCCACCATTTGGCCAGACCGTCGCGGTTGACCTTGCGGCCGCGCGCCTTCCACAGGTTCAGCACATCCTCAAGCACATAGGCCACATCGCCGACGATCGGGATGTCGGTCTTGATCACCTTGTTGATGGAGGACGGATCGATATCGATATGCGCCTTTTTCGAGTTGGGCGAAAACGCATCCAGCCGCCCGGTGATCCGGTCGTCGAAGCGCGCCCCGATATTGATCATTAGGTCACAGCCATGCATCGCCATGTTCGCCTCGTAGAGGCCGTGCATCCCGAGCATCCCCAGCCACGCCTTGCCCGAAGCCGGGTAGGCGCCCAGACCCATCAGGGTCGAGGTGATCGGGAAGCCGGTGGCCTCGACCATTTCACGCAGCAATTGGCTCGCGGCGGGGCCGGAATTGATCACGCCGCCGCCGGTGTAAAACACGGGCCGCGCGGCGTTTTCAATCGCTTCGACCAGTTGCTCGATCATCTTGGGGTCGCCCTTGATGACCGGCTGATAATGCGAGGTCGAGACCTTCTGCATCGGCTGGTATTCGGCAGAGGCGAACTGCACATCCTTCGGGATGTCGATCAGCACCGGGCCGGGGCGGCCGGTCTTGGCGACGTGGAACCCCTCGTGGATGGTGGCGGACAGCTTTTCGGTGTCCTTGACCAGCCAGTTGTGTTTCGTGCAGGGGCGGGTGATGCCGACGGTGTCCGCCTCCTGAAAGGCGTCCGAGCCGATCATGAAGGTCGGGACCTGCCCGGTCAGCACCACAAGCGGGATCGAATCCAGCAGCGCATCGGTCAGGCCGGTCACGGCATTCGTCGCCCCGGGCCCCGAGGTCACGAGAACAACGCCGGGCTTGCCGGTCGAGCGGGCATAGCCCTCGGCCATGTGCACGGCGCCCTGTTCGTGGCGGACAAGCACATGCTTGATGCTGTTCTGCTGAAAGATCTCGTCGTAAATCGGTAGAACGGCACCGCCGGGATAGCCGAATACCGTGTCCACACCCTGATCGATGAGGGCCTGAACCACCATTTTCGCTCCGGTCATCTGACGTGTCATAGCTCTACTCCGTTCACGACACTTCTATTTACGCGGCGTATAAAAAAGCCCCCGTCCGGGTCTGGCGGGGGCGCATGGGGTCCTGTCAGGGAAACCGTTACCGGCCCATGCGCCTTTCCTCTACGATTACCAGCAGGGTTTCCATACCCGAGGCTCCTTATACGTCGCGCGGGGACATTATGACTCGTGCAGGGCAGGGTCAACACCACGAATGCGAAAAAAATGTCGCGGGCCGGGTTTTTTCTTTCCAAAAGTTGCGCGCCAAGGCCGCTTGGCGAAAATCCCCCGATTGCAACATTCGCGCGCGGACACGTGAATTGCGCGATGGGGCTGGCATGGGCCATGCTGGGGACAGTCGAAACGTCAATGACGGGATGCCCTCAGGAGGCCAGCATGGCACGCAACATCTATTACCGGGACTTCACGCTGGCCAAGGCGGCGGCGCTGTGCGGATTGATGGCGCTGGCGGTGTTTATGCAGGGCAACGACTCGGGCGGTGTCGGCGTCGCGGGCGAGGTGCAGTATCTGCAAGAGCAGGGCGGCACCCATATCCTGCCGGTCTTCGTCATCAAGGATGCCGAGTGCGACCACCATGAAAAGGTCGGCGTCAGCCTCTGACCCTCAGAAATTCCGCCCCGTGCCCTGAAGCACGCCATGTTCCAGTGCGTAGCGGGTCAGCCCCGCCGTAGAACTGATGCCCAGCTTGCGCTTCAGGTTCTTGCGGTGCGTTTCCACCGTGCGCACCGAGATATCCAGCGCCAGCGCCACCTCCTTGTTCGACTTGCCCTGCGCCAGTTGCAGCAGAACCGTCTGTTCGCGGGTCGTCAACGCCTCGCGCAGCGGGGCGGCTTGCGGGGCGATCGCGCCCTCGGCCCCGGTGCACAGGTAGCGTTCGCCGGCCATCACCGTGTCGATGGCGGTCTTGATCTCTTCGGTCGGCACATCCTTCAGCACATAGCCGCGCGCGCCGTGCGACAGCGCGGTCGAGATGTATTCGGGCGTGTCATGCATCGACAGGATCAGGATGCGCGTCTCTGGCCGCCGTTCGAGGATCATCTCGGTCGCGGACAGCCCGCCCAGACCGGGCATGTTCAAATCCATCAGGATGACATCGGGCGACAGCTCTTCGAGCCGGTCGATCATCTGCCGCCCGTCGGACAGCGTGGCCACGACGCAGAGGTCGTCATAGCTGTCGAGAATGGCCTCGATCCCTTCGGCGACCATCGGGTGGTCATCGACGACGACGACACGGGTGCAGGGATCGGTCATGGCAAGGCCTTCATCTGTGCCGCGCCCGGCTCGGGCGGCAGGAGGTGGGTCAAGGGGACGGTCGCCTCGATAACCGTGCCGGTTTTCGAGGACAAGACCCGCAGGGTGCCGCCCAACTGGTCCATCCGTTCCTGCATGTTCTTCAAACCGATGCCTTGCGTGTTGCGCCGCTCGCCCAGCCCGGTGCCGTTGTCGGTCACGCGCAAGGTGGCGCCAGCGCGGTGACCGCGCAGGTCCAGCCGCACTTCGGTGGCAGAGGAATGGCGTTCGACATTGGTCAGCGCCTCTTGTGCGATGCGATAGAGCGCGATCTTGGCGTCCTGATCGAGACGATTGCGAAACACCACGGTTTCGAATTGCGCATCGATCCCGGTGCGGGTGCGGAAATCATCGGTCAGCGATTTGATCGCCGGGCCAAGGCCCAGATCGTCGAGCACGCCGGGGCGCAGGTCGCGGCTGATCCGCCGGACCTCTTGAATGGCGAGGCCGAGATTGCCGATGCCCTTGTCCAGCGTATCCGAGGCGCGCGCGTCACCGGTGGTGATGCGCCGCCGCGTCACGTCGAGCGCGTATTTGACGCCCACGAGAATCTGGCTGATCCCGTCATGCAATTCACGGGCAACGCGACCGCGCTCTTCTTCCTGCGCATCGAAGACGCGCTGGGTCAACTGCTTCAACTTGGCATCGGCCAGCCGCCGTTCGCGGATGTTGATGAACAACCCCGAGGCAAAGACCGACAGCAGCGCCGCAAGGGTGATCCCCCCGATATAGAGAAAGGTCCGCCTGACCCGCGCCTCGACCTCGGCCCGCGTATTGGCGACCGAGGCGAGGATGTCGTCGATGAAGACGCCGGTTCCGACCGCCCAACGCCAGCTTGGAAACGAGGTCACATAGGTGATCATGCGCGCCTCGACACCGGTCGAGGGCTTGGGCCACAGATGCGTGACATAGCCCGCCCCTTGGCGGGCCGTCGAGATGAAGTCCTGCACGACGGGAGTGCCGTCGCCGTCGACATGGTCCCACATGTCGGTGTTGATGATGTCGGTCTGGCGGGGCGAGACGAGGTTCGTGCCGTCATAGTCATAGACGAAGAAGAAGCCCTCCTCGCCATAGATCATCGCCGCGAGGATCTGCATCACCTGTTGCTTGGCGGCCTCGTCATCGGGGGCGGCGGACCCATAGATGAAGTAGAACCCGTTGCGGGCCTGCGTGACGTAGTTGCGCAATTCACGCTTCTTGGCCTCGATCAGCTGGGTTTCCAGCTGCCGGATCTCGCGCTCGGCCAGATCGCGCGACTGCGCCGCCACAAGCAGCGCGATCGCCGCAGCCGCGACGATCAACGGCACGGAGGCCAGCAGAAAGAGCTTCTGCCCGTAGGTCAGGTGCAGGCGCATGACGGCAGCTAATCGCAGAGCGCCGCGCAGGGCAAGAGGCGGCGCTGCGGCATTGTGAAGGAGCGGGCGCAAGGTCAATGGAATCATCCGAGAAGGCCCCTTTTGGGCATCACAATCCGCCCAACTGCCGGTTTCTGCCCCGGATCGCCCAATATCTGACCACGGTTTCGGTCAGGTTTCCGCACCAAAACCGCCCGGTCTACGTAGCAATGGGTATTCCCATACGAAAATGCGCTGCCTAATGTTGCCGCACTCTAACCGATCCGCGCCGGGTGGGGAGCCCGGCGCACCAACAAGAACCTTTGGGAGGATTCATATGGATCGCCGTTCATTCCTTCGCGCCTCGACCGTTGGTGCGGGCGCTGCCGCAGCCACCGGTCTGGCCGCTCCGGCCTATGCACAGGGCAAGCGCACCCTGACCATGGTCACCTCGTGGCCGCGCGGCTTTGCCGTGCTGGATGATGCAGCAAGCTATCTGGAAAAATTCGTCAGCGAGCTGTCCGATGGCCAGCTGACCATCGAAAAGAAAGCCCCGGGTGAACTGGTCGGCGCGTTCGAAGTGTTCGACGCCGTGTCCTCGGGTCAGGCAGACATGTACCACGCCGCCGACTACTACTTCATCTCGCAGCACCCGGGTTACGCCTATTTCACCGCCGTGCCGTTCGGTGGCACCGCGCAGGAAATGGTCAACTGGTACTACCATGGTGGCGGTCAGGATCTGCATGACGAGCTGGGCCAGATCTTCAACCTCAAGGGCCTGATGGCCGGCAACTCGGGCTCGCAGTCCGGTGGCTGGTTCTCCAAGGAAATCAAGTCGGCCGACGATTTCAACGGTCTGAAGTTCCGGATGCCGGGTCTTGGCGGTCAGGTGCTGGGCAAGCTGGGCGCATCGGTCCAGAACATCCCCGGCGGCGAACTGTATCAGGCGCTGTCCTCGGGTGCGATCGACGGTCTGGAGTGGGTCGGTCCGATGGCCGACGAGCGCGCCGGCTTCCAAGAAGTGGCGAAGATCTACTACACTGCGGGCTTCCACGAGCCGGGCTCGGCGCTGTCGGCCAACGTCAACCTCGACGTCTGGAACGACCTGACCGCGCAGCAGCAGGCGATCCTGAACTACGCTTCCATGGCGACCACGCATTACCAGCTGGCCGAAACGCTGGCCAACAACGGTGCCGCACTGGCCCGTCTGCAGGCGCAGGGCGTGCGCACCATGCAATTCTCGGACGATGTCTGGGATGCCTTCGGCGCCGCGTCCAAGGAAGTCATGGACGAAAACATGAACGACGAGCTGTTCGCCAAGATCCGCGCATCGTTCGAGGAAAGCCTCGCCAACTCGGCAAGCTGGATCAACAAGTCGGATGGTTTCTACGTCCAGCAGCGCGTCCGCGTTCTGGGTCAGTAACCCCTTTGAAGACATTCGAAAGGCCCCCGCATGCCGGGGGCCTTTCCGCAGGTCCAAGAGCCTTGCGCCCAAAGCCAAGATGACCGGGGACACCGGCAAACGAGGGGGAAATCATGGAAGAGACAGGCGGGGGCGGCTTCTTTGCCGTCTTGGCCGGGGGTATCTGGTGGGTGATCCAGAACATTGCCTTGGCCTTCTACAATCTGGGATACGCGATCACGCATCCGTCGACATGGCTCGACTGGTCGGACAAGACCGCGATCATGAAGTTCGTCTATTACGGCGCTTCGGTGGAGTTCTTCTTCGTCTGCCTGACCTTCTTCCTGGTCATCTTTGCCGTTGGCGTGTGGAAGGGGGAATTCCTTTGGGGCGTGGTGCGCGTGCTCGAAGGATTGGCCAACACCGTGGGCCGCTTCTTTGCATGGGCGGGCCTTTTGATGGTACTGCAACAGGTATTGATCGTCTTCATGCAGCGCATCTTTACCCGGCCCGACATGGTGTTCGGCTTTGGCATCCCGCTGGATTTCGACATCTCGTGGTATGCCGAGGAGCTGAAGCTCTACAATGCGATGGTCGTGGCGCTGTGCCTGACCTACACCTTCGTGCAGGGCGGGCATGTGCGGGTCGATCTGGTCTATTCGGCCATTTCCCACGGCAAGAAGCGCATGATCGACATGTTCGGCTCGCTGTTCTTCATGCTGCCGATGGCGGTGCTGATCTGGATGTATAACTGGTATTTCATGTGGCGCTCGCTGGTGGTGCCGCCGGTCTCGCCGACCGATCCGATCGAGCGGATGGAGCTCAAGGCGCGCGCGTTGCGCTGGAATGTCGAGACCATCGGCTTCAGCCCCAACGGCTTCAACGGCTACTTCCTGTTCAAGATCCTGATGGTGGTGATGATCGCGTTGATCTTCATCCAGGCCTGGGCATTTTTCTACCGCTCCTTCCTAGAGTGGCGCGAAGGCCCCGAGGCCGAGGGCAAGTATCTGGACAAGGACGTGATCGAAGCGGGCGAAGAGCCCTACGACCACGCGGAATTCTGAGGGAGCAACAGACATGCTATTCGGATTGGATGGGGTCGAAATCGGCCTGATCATCGTCTTCCTGACGCTCTTCTCGGCAATCTTGTCGGGCTTCCCGGTGGCGTTCGCCATCGGCGGGGCGGGTGTCATTTCCTTCGGGATCATTGCGGCGCTCGACAGCGCCGGGATCCTGATCCACCAGGCCATCGACACCTCGTCCGAGGCCTATAACGCATTGGTTGCCAGCGGGGTGGCCGAGGGCACGATCAGCACCTTCCGATACCCGGACCTGCCCCGCATCGCGACCGAGTCGATCTTTCCCGCCGGTGGCTGGGAAAACGCGCTGTCGCGCAATGTGGGCTTCATCACCAACCGCATCAACGAACGCGTGATCGCGGGCCAGTCGATCGAGACGCTGCTGGCGGTGCTGATGTTCGTGCTGATGGGGATCGTGCTGGAACGGTCCAAGATCGCGAACGATCTGCTGACCACCATGGCGCGGGTCTTTGGCCCCTTGCCGGGCGGTCTGGCCGTGTCGATCGTCGTCGTGGGCGCGTTCCTTGCGGCTTCGACCGGGATCGTCGGGGCGACCGTGGTGACGATGGGCCTGCTGGCCCTGCCGACCATGCTGCGCAACAACTATTCGCCGGAACTGGCGACCGGTGTGATCGCGGCCAGCGGCACGCTGGGCCAGATCATCCCGCCCTCGATCGTGATCGTTCTTCTGGGGACGCTGGCCGGGGATCTTTACTCCTCGGCGCAGGAAACCCGCGCCGTCGATGCAGGCTGTACCGATGCGCTGACCTATCTGGGTGAACCGGCGGTCGTGTCGGTGGGCACGCTGTTCCAGGCGGCCTTGCTGCCCGGCATCCTGCTGGCCGGGCTATATGCGGCCTATGCCTTTGGCTACGCCATGCTCAACCCGTCCAAGGCCCCGGCCGTGGAACTGGGCGCGGGCGACAGCGAGCCGCGCACCCGAGGCGAGGCCTTTACCTGGTTCCTCGGCGTGCCGATCGCACTGATCGCGGGCATGATGCTGCTGACGCAGGTCAACCTCATCGGGTCGCAATCCACGCAGGTCGACAGCTTCTCGGATCAGGGGGCGACGGCAAGCCTGCGCACCAATGTCGGTGAACAGTGCAAGGCCTCGATGATCGAACTGCATGGCCAAGAGGCTTGGGACGAGGCCGTGGCCGAACAACAGGCGATCGACGAGGCCGGTGGCGTGCAGACTGCGCATCGCCTGACCCCGGAAGAGATCGAAGCCCTGCGCGTCGCCAAGATCGCCAATGCCGCGCCCATCGGGACCGGGATTGCCCTGATCGCGGTGGTGTTCGGCCTGATCCTTGCGGTGGCACGGGGCATCTCGCCGATGTCCGATCCGCGCCCGCTGCTGATCGGGGCCGGGGGGATCGTGCTGGGCCTGCTGGTGGATGCGCTGTTCATCGCGCCGACCACGTCGTCGCTTTGGACGGTGATCGTGATGCTGATCCCGTGGGCCATCGCGCTGTATGGTGTGACCGAAGCGATGAAGCGCCTGTCAAAGAACGATCTGCTGCGCGTGGTCTTCCCGCCGCTGGTCCTGATCGTGGCGGTGCTGGGGTCGATTCTTGGCGGCATCACCAACCCGACGCCCGCGGCGGCGCTGGGGGCCGCCGGGGCAATCATGCTGGCGGCCTATCGCAAGCTGCAGGACGAGGACCGCTCGCCCAAGATCATCATCTGGTCGACCCTCGCGGTCATCATCATGATCCTGATCGGGGTGAATTTCGACCTGCGCATCAACACGGAGAACGTCAACTTCGAATCCTGGGTCGCGTTCTTCTTTGCCTATGCGGCCTACCTGTACGCGCTGTTCGGCCTGCTGTTCAGCTGCTGGGTGTTGTTCCGCTCGGGCGTGTTGACGCCTGCGGTCCGAGAGACGGCCAAGGTGACGAGCATGGTGTTCACCATCCTCATCGCCTCGCAGCTCTTGAACCTCGTGGTGATCTCTTTCGGGGGCGAGCATTACATCCAGCTTTTCCTGAAAAGCTTCGATGATGTGCGGACGGTCTTCCTGATCGTCATGCTGGTGCTGTTCGTGCTGGGCTTCGTGCTGGATTTCCTCGAGATCATCTACATCGTCGTGCCGATCGTCGGCCCGGTGATCTACGGCGCGCATTTCGATCCGAAATGGGTGACGATCATGATCGCGGTCAACTTGCAGACCTCGTTCCTGACACCACCCTTCGGCTTTGCCCTGTTCTACCTGCGCGGTGTCGCACCCAAGGAAGTCACCACCGGCCATATCTATCGCGGGGTCATTCCCTTCGTGCTGATCCAGGTGGTGGGGCTGGCGATCCTCGCCTTCTTCCCCGGGATCGTGACCATCGTGCCGGACCTGATGCCGAACTGATCCGCATGACATGAAAAGCAAAGGGCCGCCCCGAGGGTGGCCCTTTTTACGTGTGGGGGATCGCCCTAAAGGTGTCACACTTTTTAAGAGAATGCCCCGAAAAAATACCACTGTCTCCGTTTCGAGACCGCAAACGATCTCCAATCTGCTGTCAGTCCCGGGCGTTATCCGGAAACAGACGGAGGATTGTGTTATGGCAAGTTCTCAGTTGAATGCGTTTTATTCGTCCCAATCGCGCGCTGTGCGCGACCCCGAAATCAAGCGGCCCGGGCATCGCATCGGCCATCGTTCCCTTGGTCCGGTGCATCGTCCGGGGCCGACTTGGCACAACCGGGCCATCCTGCAAGCGGAAGACCCCGCCGCGCTGTTACTTGCGCGACCCTTGCCGATGCATGTGCGGCTGCGCCGCCGCATGCGCATGGCGGCCCTGCTGGCGGTCAGCTTTGCCCTGACGCCAATCCTGCCGGCGCTGTTGACCTGATTTCAGGCGCGGCTGTCGGGGAATGAGATATTGGCCACCTGCTCGGCGATCGGATCGGTCGAGAGCGGGTGGGTCTCGGGGCTGAAATCCTCGGGCGTGGTCATGGGCACCCATTCGCCTTTGACATACAGTTCAAGGGCATCGAATTGCGCCTTGTACCCCATCTTGTCCGAGCCCGGCACCCAGTAACCCAGATAGACGTATGGCAGGCCCGCCTCGCGCGCGATCTCGATATGGTCGAGGATCATCCATGTCCCGAGGGATTGCTTGATCTGGCTGGGTTCGTAAAAGCTGTAGACCATGGACAGGCCGTCATCGAGCATGTCCGTCAGGCAGGTCGCGATCAAGTCACCGCTGTCCTGATCGGCATATTCGATCACGCGGGTGCGGATCGGCGTTTCCTCGACCATGGCGGCGAATTCAAACACGTCCATATCGGCCATGCCGCCATCGGCATGGCGCTCATCCAGATAGCGGCGGAAGAGGTCGTATTGCTCTTCGGTCGCCCAAGGGCTGGTCGCGCGCCGTTGGAGATGGGCGTTCTTCTTCCATACGCGTTTCTGCGAGCGGGTTGGCGTGAACCGGGTCACGTCGATGCGTGCCGACAGGCAGGCCGCGCAATCCGAGCAGGACGGGCGATAGAGCACGTTCTGGCTACGGCGGAAGCCCTGTTTGGACAGGCTGTCATTGAGCACCTGTGCGTTGTCGCCTTGCAGGGCGGTGAACAGCTTCCGTTCCATCCGGCCCTCGAGATAGGGGCAGGGCTGGGGGGCCGTCACATAGAATTGCGGCGCAAGGGGCAGCGAATGGCGCATTGTCGTCCGTGTCCAAAAAAGGCGTCGTCCAATGAGACGAGGTTTGTCTCGGGACGTTTAACAAAACGGTAACAATGATGATGGATTTCGCCAACCCCCCGAAAATGGCGAGTTTGCGGATTTTCGCGGAATTTTGAGGTCAGGGTTAATCCGGGCCGGAGGCCCCGGGTCAGGCCCGGGGCACGTGTCTTTGTCAGGCTCGGCGGTTCAGCGCCGCAGGTTTTATGCACGGCGGTTTAGCGCCGTGGTTCCCAGCACCATGTCGGTCAGGCCCTGACCGCGTTCGGTGGTCATCATGAAGATGATCGAGGCCAGTTGCACCACCCCGAAGCCCCAGGACACGAAATAGCCGACGGTGTGCAGGAAGGCCTGCATCGAATTCAGCCGTCGGCCATAGGCGTCCCGGAACTCGATCGCCATCAGGCGCATGCCTGGCGTTGCCGATCCCAGCGCGATGGTCACCCAGCGGTAGACGAAACTGACGCCGACGAAGATCGCCAGCCAAAAAAACACGCCCACGATGGAGATCAGCGCCAGCACCGTGGTGATCAGCGCGATCAGGATCGTGTCCACGACCCAGGCCAGACCGCGCTTGACGGGGACGGAGGCGTAGAATTCGCCCTGACGCTCCGGGTCGGGCAGGTGGGTCATCGATTCGCTATACATTCCTTGGGTCCTGTCGTCATGAGGGACCGGCCCCCCGTGGGGGACCGGCGTAGCAAGGCTATCAGGCCTCTTCGTTTTCCGAAACCGGGGCGTCCTTGGCTTCTTTCGCACGCTTGGCGCGGTCATCCATGAACTGGTCGAACTCGGCCTTGTCCTTGGCTTCGCGGAGGCGTTCCAGGAAGGATTCGAAGGCGTCCTGCTCGGCTTCCAGACGCGCCAGCGTATCGGCCTTGTAGGCGTCGAAGGCGCGGTTGCCCGAGGGTTTCATCGCCTGCCACGCCTGATGGCGGACGGACGGGGCACGGTGGCGGCAGGATTTTCCGAACATGCGTTTGCTCCAGATCATGTAGGCCAGAAGGGCGAGGCCCACGGGCCAGAAGAAGATGAACCCAAGAACCATGGCCGCGATCCAGGCGCCTTTGCCCTTGGCATCGAGCCAGGCCTCTGCCCGCGACAGCCAGCCAGCTTGGGCGGGCAGTTGGGTCGTATAAGCGGCGGTGGTCATGTCTCTCTCCGTGTTTGAGTTGCTATGTGAATGTCTTTCACATTACAGGAGATCGGAATTGCGGCCCGGCTTTGCAAGGGGTGATGTGAAGGTTTTTTACATTTATCGGAGGTTGTGTTTTTCGTCAGTCGCTTAGAGGGCTTCGCCCTCGGCGCTTTGCGCCTCACCCACGGTATTTTGGGCCGGAAGAAACCGGGATCAGAGTGTGAAATCGGCTTTTTGCGCGCCGGTGAGTGCGGGCAGCAGGCGAGGGTCGAGCGCGAAGAGGTGGCGCGGCGTTCCAGCGGCGGCGTAGACCTGCGTGAAGTCCAGAAGGCGGGGATCGAACCACGCCCGGATCGGGTTCAGGTGGCCGATGGGGGCGACGCCCCCGATGGCAAAGCCGGTCTGCGCCCGGATCAGCGCCGCATCGGCCTTGCCCAGCGGCTCTGCGGCGAGGGCGGTGGCCTTGTCGGCGCAGACCCTGTTGCCCCCGGCGGTCAGGAAAAGAACCGCCTCGCCGGTTGTTTCGGCGCGAAAGATGATCGACTTGGCGATCTGGTCGAGCGCGCAACCGAGGCTGTCGGCGGCCTCCTGCGCGGTGCGGGCGGCGCCGACTTCGGTGACGTCATCGGGCAGTCCGGCGGCCTGAAGCGCTGCGCGCACGCGTTTGAGGGATTTGCTCATGGCGGTTCCTTTTCGCGCAAGATGGGCGAGGGGGCAGGCCGGTGCAAGCGGGTGTTGCGCTTTGCCAAAAGCCGTGGCCATGTTGCGCCATGAGTTTGCAAGACACGATCACCCGCCTGCCACGCCCCTTCGATCCAGACCGCGCGCGCGAGGTGCGCGAGGCATGTGGCTGGGCGTCCGGCCCCTTGGCCGAGCTGATCGGCGGCACCGGTGGCACCTCGCCTTATCTGATGGGCTTGATCCTGAAGGAGGCGGCTTGGCTGGAAGGCGCCGTCGAGGCGCCGGAACGGGCGGTGGCTGCCATTGGCGCGGCGCTGGACGAGACCCCGCCGGACCAGCTGGGCGCGGCCCTGCGCGTGGCCAAGCGGCGGATCGCCCTGATGATCGCGCTGTGCGACCTGTCGGGGGCGTGGCCCTTGGAAAAGGTGACGGGCACGCTGACGGCCTTTGCCGATGACGCGGTGGCGCTGGCGCTGCGCGCGGCGCTCGCGCATGAGATCAAGCGCGGCAAACTGCCGGGCATGACCGATGCCGATCTAGACACGGCGGCGGGCATGGTCGTGCTGGCCATGGGCAAGATGGGCGCGGGCGAGCTGAACTACAGCTCGGATATCGACCTGATCTGCCTGTTCGACGAGACGCGCTATGATCCGGCGGAGTATCACGAGGCGCGGCAGGCCTTGGTGCGGGCGACGCGCAAGATGTCCGGCACGTTGAACGACCTGACGGGCGAGGGCTATGTCTTTCGCACCGATCTGCGGCTGCGCCCCGACCCGGCGGTGACGCCGGTCTGCATGGCGATGGAGGCGGCGGAACGCTATTACGAGAGCCTTGGCCGCACGTGGGAGCGCGCGGCCTATATCAAGGCGCGGGTCTGCGCGGGCGATCAAGAGGCCGGGGGGCGGTTTCTGGACACGCTCAAGCCCTTTGTCTGGCGCAAGCATCTCGACTTCGCCGCCATTCAGGACGCCCATGACATGCGGCTGCGCTACCGCGAGCATAAGGGTCTGGGTGGGCCGATCACCCTGCCGGGGCATAACATGAAGCTGGGGCGTGGCGGCATCCGCGAGATCGAGTTCTTTACCCAGACCCGGCAATTGATCGCCGGGGGGCGCGACCCGGATTTGCGGGTGCGCGGCACCTGTGACGGGCTGGCGGTGCTGGCGGAGAAGGGCTGGATCCCGGGCGAAGTGGCGCAGATCCTGACCGATCATTACCGCGCCCATCGCGAGGTCGAGCACCGTATCCAGATGGTCAACGATGCGCAGACCCATGACCTGCCCAAGTCGACCGAAGGGATGGAGCGGGTGGCCTGCCTGATGGGCCTGTCGGTCGAGGATCTCCAGATCGAACTGACCGAACGGCTGACCGAGGTGCATGAGCTGACCGAAGGGTTCTTTGCGCCCGAAAGCGGCGGGGGCGAAACGTCGGATGTGTTCGAGGACAGCGACATTCCCGCGCGCTGGCCGACCTATCCGTGCCTGCGCTCGGAACGGGCGGTGACGATTTTCCGCCGGTTGCGTCCCGAGATCCTGCGCAGGCTGGCCGCCTCACCGCGCCCCGAAGAGGCGCTGGTGGCGTTTGACGGCTTTCTCGCCGGGCTGCCCGCGGGCGTACAGCTGTTCTCGCTGTTCGAGGCGAACCCGCATCTGGTCGATCTGGTGGTCGATATCGTGGCGACGGCGCCCGATCTGGGCCGATACTTGGCGCGCAATGCCAGCGTCTTCGATGCCGTGATCGGGGGCGATTTCTTTGCCGCTTGGCCGGGTCGCGATGCGCTGCGGCGGGAACTGGCGGACCGGTTGGAGGATGAGCCGGATTATGAGCGCCGTCTGGACCTGACCCGGCGCTGGGGCAAGGAATGGCATTTCCGCGTCGGCGTCCACCTGTTGCGCGGCTTGATGGAGGCCGAGGAGGCCGCGCGCGCCTATGCCGATCTGGCCGAAGCGACGCTGGCAGCGCTCTGGCCGGTGGTGCAGGCGGAATTCGCGCTGAAATATGGCCCCGCGCCGGGGCGTGGGGCGGTTGTGCTGGGCATGGGCTCGCTGGGTTCGGGGCGGCTGCATGCGCGGTCCGATCTGGACGTCATCGTGATCTACGATCCCGATGGGGTGGAGTTTTCCGAAGGGCGCAAGTCGCTGGCTTCGCGGACGTATTATGCGCGCCTGACGCAGGCCTTGGTGACGGCCATGACCGCGCCGATGGCCGAGGGGCGTCTCTACGAGGTCGACATGCGCCTGCGTCCCTCGGGCAATCAGGGGCCGGTCGCGACCTCTTGGGCGGCGTTTCAGGACTACCAGCAGACCGAGGCTTGGGTCTGGGAGCATCTCGCCCTGACCCGTGCGCGGGTCGTGGCCGGCGCACCGGCGCTGGCGGCGGATGTCGAGGCCTTCCGCGAAGAGCTGTTGGCACGGCCCCGCGACAAGGATCGCGTCCTGCGCGAAGTGGCCGTCATGCGCAAACGCATCTTCGATGCGAAGGGGCGCGGCGATGCCTATGAGGCTAAGATCGGTCCGGGCCGGATGCAGGATATCGAATTGGTGGCGCAGGCGGCCTCGCTTTTGTCGCGAAAGGCCGTGCGGCAGTCGCCGCGCGCGCTAGGGTTGGCCGACTGGCTGGACAAGTCCGAGCAAGACACGCTGATCGACAGCTACCGGCTGTTCTGGGCCTTGCAGATCGGCGCGCGGCTGGTCAGTGAGGAGGCGCTCGACCCGGCGGTGCTGGGGCAGGGCGGTTGCGCTTTCCTTGGGCGACTGACCGGCGTCGAGGGGATCGACGCGCTGAGGGATGCGTTGCAAGGCGCGGCCAGCCGCGCGGCAGAGGTGATTTCGCGGGTCTTGCCCGCTCTGGAGACGGATGAATGAACAGCAAGGGAAGTGCAGAGGACCCGAAGGGTCTGATTTCCGAGGCCTACAAGATCGAGGGGATCACCGCCGGGGAATGCCGCTCGATTTTCATGGATTGGGCGCTGTCGATGCCAGCCGATTGCGGAACCGAAGGGCCCATACGGACCCTGCTGGAGCGCCATGGTCAGCCGGATCATCCGATGACCATCGTCTTGCAAGAGGCGCTGGTGCCGATGCAGCGTCCGCGCCGCCGCGGCGGCTGGAAATCGCGGCCGCGCGACTGAGGCGCGCAAGGCTTTTCGAAAAGCCTTGAAGGACGCAAATTCGAATTTGCGTGCCAAGCGCCTTTGAAGGCGCTTGGATCAAGCCGCTTCGAAGCGGCTTCTACCCGCGTTTTCAGCGCGGCAGGGCGGCAGCCTCGCGGGCAAGCTGTTCGATCGCGGCCCAATCGCCTTCTTTGACCTTGTCCGCCGGGGCGACCCAGCTGCCACCGCAGCACAGAACGTTCGACAGCGACAGGTAGTCGTTCACGTTCTTCATCGACACGCCCCCGGTCGGGCAGAAGCTGACCTGCGGGATCGGCGCGCCGATTGCCTTGAGCGCAGGTGCCCCACCATTCGCCTCGGCCGGGAAGAATTTCTGCACGGTATAGCCACGTTCCAGCAGGCGCATGACCTCGGACGAGGTGGCGGCGCCGGGCAGCAGGGGCAGGCCCGCCTCTTCGCAGGCTGACAGGATGGTGTCGGTCGCGCCCGGCGAGACGCCGAATTTCGCCCCCGCATCCACAGCATTCTGCACGTCCTTCGGGGTCAACAAGGTCCCGGCGCCAACCACGCCGCCCTCGACCTGCGCCATTTCACGGATGACGTCCAGCGCGGCGGGCGTGCGCAGGGTGACTTCGAGAACGGGCAAGCCACCGGCGACCAGCGCGGTTGCAAGCCCTTTTGCTTGCGCGGCATCGTCGACGACGAGGACGGGGATGACCGGGGCCATCTCGCACAGGGCGCGCGCTTTCTGGCTGGCGTCTTGGGGGGTGATCATGGGCAGTGCTCCTTGCGGGCGATGGATTTCGGGTATTTGGACCAAGAAGAAACAGGGGTCAGACCACCACGGCGGCGCCGTTCGAGGCGAGGCCGACATTCTGTCGGAAGGCTTCGAACAACTCGCGGCCAACACCGTGGCCGTTGCCGGTCAGGTCGGCGGTGGCGTTCTCTCGGGTTTCGAAATCTTCGGCAAGGCAATCCAGTGTGCCGTTGACCGCGTCCAGCCTGACCATGTCGCCGTCGCGCAGCTTGGCCAACGGGCCGCCATTCTTCGCTTCGGGCGAGACGTGGATCGCGGCGGGCACCTTGCCCGATGCACCGGACATGCGGCCATCGGTGACCAGCGCGACCTTCAGCCCGCGGTCCTGCAGGACCGCCAGCGTCGGGGTCAGCCCGTGCAGTTCCGGCATGCCGTTGGAGCTAGGCCCCTGAAAGCGGACGACGACGATGGTGTCCTCGGTGAATTCTCCGTTCTTGAAGGCGGTCTTGACTGATTCCTGATCCTGAAAGACACGCGCCTTGGCCTCGATCACATGGCGTTCGGGGGCGACGGCGGAGACCTTGATCATGCCGTGGCCCAGATTGCCATAAAGCTGCTTCAGCCCGCCGGTCTTTTGGAAGGGATCGCCGACAGGGCGCAGGATCTTGTCATTCTGGGTCTGGCGGTCGGCCTCGACCCACTCGATCCGGTCGCCTTCCAGCTTGGGTTCCTGCGTGTAGCGCGACAGGCCGTCGCCTGCGACGGTCATGACGTCGTCATGCAGCAGGCCCGCCTCAAGCAACTCGGCCATCATGTATTGCAGACCCCCGGCGGCGTGGAAGTGGTTCACGTCGGCCAGACCGTTGGGATAGACCTTGGCCATCAGCGGCGTCACCGACGAGATCTCATCGAAGTCGGCGAGTTCCAGATGGACCCCGGCAGCGCGCGCCATGGCGGGCAGGTGCAGCACGAGGTTGGTGGATCCGCCCGTGGCCATCAGCCCGACGATGCCGTTCACGAAGGCCTTTTCCGAGAGCACGTCGCAGACCGGGCGGTAGTCGTTGCCCAGATTGGTGATCTCCAACGCGCGCTGCGCGCCTGCCACGGTCAGCGCATCGCGCAGCGGAGTATTCGGGTTCACAAAGGACGCGCCCGGCAGGTGCAGGCCCATGAACTCCATCAGCATCTGGTTGGTGTTCGCCGTGCCGTAGAACGTACAGGTGCCCGGACCGTGATAGCTTTCCATCTCGGCCTTCATCAGCTCGTCGCGACCGATCTCGCCGGTGGCAAAAAGCTGGCGGATGCGCGCCTTTTCGTCATTGGGCAAGCCGGATGTCATCGGACCGGCGGGCAGGAACAGTCCCGGGATATAGCCGAAGGTGGCGGCGGCGATGATCAAGCCCGGCACGATCTTGTCGCAGACGCCCAGATAGACGGCGGCGTCAAAGGTGTTGTGGCTCAACGCGACACCGGCGGCCAGCGCGATCACGTCGCGCGAGAACAGCGACAGTTCCATGCCGACCTGACCTTGGGTGACGCCATCGCACATGGCGGGCACGCCGCCCGCGACCTGCGCCGTGGCGCCGGTGGCGCGTGCGGCATCGCGGATCAGTTGCGGAAACCGCTCGAACGGCTGATGCGCCGAGAGCATGTCGTTATAGGCGGTCACGATCCCGAGGTTCGGCGCGGTGCCGGTGGCCAGCGCGTTCTGGTCGTCGCCCATGGCGGCATAGGCATGGGCCTGGTTGCCGCAGGTCAGGTGGGCGCGGCGCGGGCCCTCGTCGGCGGCGCGACGCATGCGGTCGAGATAGGTGGCGCGCATGGTGGCAGACCGCTCCTCGATGCGGGTCGTGACCGATGCGATGGTGTCGTTGAGGGACATGGGAGCCTCCGATCCTGTGCGTTTAGCTTTCACCTACACCTGTTACCGCTAACAGTAAAGGGTTACAGTAAAGGGTTACCGTGCAAATCCGAACTCTGAGCCTGCTGGCACCGTATTGCCTGCTCTGCGCCGCAAACGCGCCCAGATTCCCGCCTAGGGAGTGGTTAACGAAATATTACCCCAACCGGGGATCGGGAAGAAGGCCTGAACAGATGAAGACCTTTCGCTTGGTTTCGGTACTGGTTCTCATGGCGGGCGTTTCCGCATGTGGTTCGACGACGGTGACACGCAATGCGCCGTTCGAGGCCGTTCCGTCCAAGGTCGTCCCGGACACACCCGAGGGCTACCGGACAGCTTCGCTGCCCCGGCCTGCGCCCGATATGCGAACGGCCCCGGCCGCGCGCTACAAAGTCGTGGATTTCGAGATCAAGGTGCCGCAGGACCTGACGGTCTCCGAGGCCAACATGTACCATCCCTATGCGGATATCGTGTGGCGGGAAGACCCCTATGGCAACCGCAAGGAGCAGGTTGGCAAGATCTTTCAGGCAAGCCTCGAACGCAGCCGCGACGGTCTGGAGGGCGCGCAGGAGGTGAAGGTCGAGATCACCGTGTCGCGCTTTCACGCGCTGACCGAAAAGGCGCGCTATTCCGTCGGTGGTCGGCATACCATCGATTTCCTGATGGTGGTGCGCGACGCCCGCACCGGTGCGGTGCTGCAGGAGAACCCGGTGCATCTGGACTTCCATGGATATGGCGGGCGCAAGGCGCTGGAGGCCGAGCGTCAGGGCATCACCCAGAAGGTCCGCATCACCCAGCATCTGGCCCGCGCGATCCGCGCCGAACTGACCTTGCCCGGGGGCTGGAACGATCAGGACGACAAGCTGGATACGGCGCTGAGCCAGATCTGAGGCATCTTCCCACCACCCCGAAAGCGCGGTAAAGCCGAGGGCATGACAGCCCCCGTTTTGCGCATCGAGCGCCCCGTCCTCCGACTTCTGCCCAAGGCCAACGCCCGCGCCATCCGCCGTGGGGCGCCTTGGGTCTTTGACAATGAACTTGTCATGGACCGCCGCGCGCGCAAGATCGCGCCGGGGACCATCGCGACGCTGGTCGACAACGATCACACGGTGCTGGGCACCGTCGCGGTCAATCCGACGTCTAAGATCGTCGCGCGCATGCTCGACCGCGAAGAGGTGGCCATCGACGGCGATTGGCTGCAGGCCAAGGTGGTCAAGGCGCTGAGCCTGCGCACCCGCATCTATGACGAGCCCTATTACCGGCTGATCCATGCGGAATCCGATGGGCTGCCGGGGGTTATCGTGGACCGGTTCGGCGAGATGCTGGTGATCCAGCCCAACGCGGCATGGTCCGAGATGCTGCTGGAGGAACTGACCGAGGCACTGGTTGCGGCGACCGGTTGCGCGACTGTGCTGAAGAATGCCGGGGGGCGGGGCCGCGCGCTCGAAGGGTTGGATGATGTCGACGCCGTCCTGCGCGGCGAGGCGCCCGAACACGCCGTGCCCGTGGGCATGAACGGCGCGACCTACATGGCCGACCTGACGGGCGGTCAAAAGACCGGGCTGTTCTACGACCAGCGAGACAACCACGCCTTTGCCGCGCGGCTGGCGCCCGGCGCGCGCGTCGTCGACGTGTTCAGCCATGTGGGCGGTTTTGCCCTTGCGGCGCTGGCCGGAGGTGCCGAAAGCGCCTTGGCGGTGGACGGATCGGGTCCCGCACTGGAACTGGCCCGCGAGGGGGCCGAGCGGATGGGCCGGACCGACCGCTTCCAGACCCGGCAGGGCGATGCCTTCGACGTGCTGGACGCGCTTGGCGCCGAAGGCGAAGCATTCGATCTGGTGGTCTGCGACCCGCCGGCCTTTGCGCCCAACAAACCGGCGCTGGAAAAGGGCCTGCGCGCCTATGAGCGCGTCGCGCGCCTTGCCGCGCCGCTGGTGGCCGAAGACGGCTACCTGGTGCTGTGCTCCTGCTCGCACGCGGCGGATCTGTCCGCGTTTACAGGCGCTTGCCTGCGGGGCATCGGGCGCGCCGGTCGGCGGGCGACGCTGATCCATACCGGCTTTGCAGGGCCGGATCATCCGCTGCTGCCGCAACTGGCCGAAAGCGGCTATCTCAAGGCGCTGTTCTTCCGGCTGTGAAGGTCCTGCTCGACACCTGCGTCCTGTTCCCGACGGTGATGCGCGAGGTCCTGCTGGGCGTGGCGGCGCAAGGCCTGTACCAGCCCCTGTGGTCCGAGCGCATCCTTGAGGAATGGGCCCGCGCCGCCCGCAAGATCGGCCCCGAGGGCGAACCGCAGGCCCGCGGCGAAATCGCGCTGCTGCGCGCCGCGTGGCCCGACGCCGTAGTCACGTGGAAGCCTTCGGTCGAGGACCGCCTCTGGCTGCCGGATGTGAATGACCGGCATGTGCTTGCGGCGGCGATTGCCGGGTCGGCCGATGTGCTGGTGACCATGAATGCCTCTGATTTTCCAAGGAATATCCTTGCCGAAGAGGGGGTCAGCCGCGCCGATCCCGATGCCTTTCTGATTGGGTTTTTCCAGTCCGATCCCGATCCCGTTCAGGCCACCTGTGATCAGGTTCTGGCCACCGCCCGCCGCCTGTCCGGCGAGGACTGGCAAATGCGCGCGCTATTGAAGAAAGCCCGCCTGCCGCGACTGGCCAAGGCGGTGTCCGCGCAGGGTTGAAACCCCGCCACTGGACTGATAGCTAAACCCGACGCTTTTTCTCACCTTGGAACGCCCGGATGACAGTGCCCCCCCGGCTGGAAATTCGCAATCTTGTCAGGCGCTTCGACGGCAAGGCTGTGGTCGATCACGTGTCGTTGGCGATTGCACCGGGTCACGTGACCTGTCTGCTTGGCCCGTCGGGCTGCGGCAAGTCGACGACGTTGCGGATGATTGCCGGGGTCGAGATGCAGGACAGCGGCACGATTCATGTCGACGGTCAGCTGATCTGCGACACCGTGTTCCGCGTGCCCCCCGAACGGCGCTCCATCGGCTTGATGTTTCAGGACTTCGCCCTGTTTCCACACCTGTCCGTGGGTGAGAACGTGGCCTTTGGCCTCAAAGGGTCCGGTGCGGAAAAAAAGCGCCGTGCCAAGGAGTTGCTGGGCAGAGTTGGCCTGTCGCATTACCTTGACGACTACCCGCATCACCTGTCGGGCGGCGAACAGCAGCGCGTTGCGCTGGCCCGTGCGCTGGCCCCGAAGCCCCGGGTCATGCTGATGGACGAGCCGTTCTCGGGTCTCGACAACCGCCTGCGCGACGGTATCCGGGACGAGACTTTGGATCTGCTCAAGGAAGAGGGCACTAGCGTCCTGCTGGTCACCCACGAACCCGAAGAGGCCATGCGCATGGCCGATGAAATCGCCCTGATGCGGGGCGGCAAGATCGTCCAGCGGGGCGCACCCTACAACATCTACAATGCGCCCGCCGACCGCGAAGCCGTCGCCTTCTTCAGCGATATCAACCTGTTGACGGGCAAGGTTCAGGGCGCGCTTGTGGCCACGCCCTTCGGCCGCTTCCTCGCACCCGGCGTGCCCGACGGCACCGAGGTCGAGATCGTCTTTCGCCCGCAGCACGTGGCCATCGATTTCGACCGCGCTGGCAAGGGGCCGAATCCGACCGTGGCACAGGGGGCGCCCGCGCGGGGGCTGGTGGAGCGTGCGCGCTTCATGGGGTCCGAAAGCCTTGTGGAATTCCGCATGGACCACGACCGCGAAGTGCTGAAAGCCACGGTGCCCAACGTCTTCCTGCCCAAACCGGGCACGCCGATGTGGCTCTCGGTGCGCCGCGACCGGTGCTTCATCTTTCCCAAAAGCTAGGGGGGCGACCCGTCCCGGATGCGTTGAAGGCGTTTCAGGATGAACACCCGGATCGATGAGGCCAGCCCCACATCCGGATCACGCGATGCATCAATTTCTGCCGCCAAGGCATTGATCGGCTTTCCTTCTTCGGTCGCAATGCGGCGAAACTCCTTCCAGAACGCATCTTCCAAAGACACCGAAGTCCGATGTCCCTGAAGCGTCAGCGAGCGTTTCACTGGCCTGCCGGTCATTCGAGTTCATGCCCGTCGAGATCGCGCCTGTCTTTGTCGGCGCGAGCCTGATCCAAAGATTTCTGGGCCTTGCTCACGCCGTGGCGCACAGCATTCTCGTCGCCCGCGCGGCGCTTGTCCTCGCGGGCCTTCTGTTTGCGAAAACGGGTCAGGTTCACGACTTTGCTCATGGCGAAACTTTAGCCGAAAACCCGATACAATCCATGCACAATCGATGCATCTCGCAGCGGCCCACTGGATTGCGCGCGCGCGCACCGTGTTTCTTCTCTTTTCAAATACCCGAAAGGGCGCTCACGTTTCCTTCGGGCCGATCATCTGTTCGGGGCGCACCACCCCGTCAAAGGTTTCGGCGTCGACGAATCCCAGAGCGATGGCCTCTTCCTTCAGCGTGGTGCCGTTTTTGTGGGCGGTCTTGGCGACCTTGGTGGCGTTGTCATAGCCGATCGTGGGCGCCAGCGCGGTGACCAACATCAGGCTTTCTTCCATCAGCTTCTGGATGCGGGGGCGGTTCGCCTGAATGCCAACCAGCATCCGCTCGGTGAAACTGTCCGCCACGTCGCCGATCAACTGCATCGACTGCAACAGATTGTAGGCCATCATCGGGTTGTAGACATTCAGCTCGAAATGGCCTTGGCTACCGGCGAACTTGATCGCTGCGTCGTTGCCCATCACATGGGCGGCGACCTGTGTCATCGCCTCGGCCTGCGTCGGGTTCACCTTGCCCGGCATGATCGACGAGCCGGGCTCGTTTTCCGGTAGGATCAATTCGCCAAGGCCCGAGCGCGGGCCGGACCCCAGAAAGCGGATATCGTTGGCAATCTTGTACATCGCCCCCGCCACGGTGGCCAAGGCGCCGGACATGAAGACCATGGCATCATGCGCGGCCAGCGCCTCGAACTTGTTCGGCGCGGTGACAAAGGGCAGGCCGGTGATCCCGGCCATATGGGCGGCGACGGCCTCGGCCCAGCCTTGATCGGTGTTCAGCCCGGTGCCGACTGCGGTGCCGCCTTGTGCCAGTTCGTAAATGCCGGGCAGCGCGGCCTCGATGCGCTTGATTCCGTTGCGGATTTGGAATGCATAGCCCGAGAATTCCTGCCCCAGCGTCAAAGGCGTCGCGTCTTGCGTATGGGTGCGGCCGATCTTGATGATGTCCTTGAACTCTTCTGCTTTGGATTCAAGGCCTTCGGCGAGTTTCTTCAACCCCGGCAACAGCGTGTCGCGGACCATCATGGCGCTCGCGATATGCATGGCGGTGGGGAACGTGTCGTTGGACGACTGCCCCATGTTGCAATGGTCGTTCGGATGCACCGGGTCCTTGGACCCGATCACGCCGCCGAGGATCTCGATCGCGCGGTTGGCGATGACCTCGTTGGCGTTCATGTTCGACTGGGTGCCGGACCCGGTCTGCCAGACCACCAGCGGGAAATTGTCGTCGAACTTGCCGTCGATCACCTCACCGGCGGCTTGAATGATGGCGTCGGCCAGACGCGCATCCAGCTTGCCGGTTGCCTTGTTTTCCATCGCGCAGGCCTGCTTGATCACCCCAAGCGCGCGGACGATGGCGACGGGCTGCTTTTCCCAGCCGATCGGGAAATTCATGATCGAGCGTTGCGTCTGCGCGCCCCAGTATTTCTCGGACGGCACTTCGAGAGGGCCAAAGCTGTCGGTCTCGGTGCGGGTGGCGGTCATGGGGCATCCTCCTGATACAAGGTGCTCCCGTCTTACCGCAGATATTCAGGATGACAATACGGTATACCGTTGGATACCGTTAACGCCGCTCCAAGAAACGCTATTTCCGGAACCGGTCGAGGCTGACGACCTCGGCATCCTTGCGTTCCGGCGTGGGCTTTTCACCGCCGCTGGGCCCGTCATCGTTGGGTTCGGGCGGCACATCGTCCTCGTCATCCTCTTCCTGGCTTTCGAAGCGCAGGCCGAATTCGACACTGGGGTCCACGAATGTCTTGATTGCATCGTAGGGGATATACAGCCGTTCCGGCGCGTCCCCGAAGTTCAGCGTGATGCCAAACCCCTCATCGGTGACCTCTAGATTGTCGAACCAATGCTGCATCACGACGGTCATTTCGTTCGGGTAGCGATCAGACAGCCAATCCGCCAGTTCCGATTCCGGATGCGCAGTGTCGAACGTGATGAAGAAGTGGTGATCGCCGGGCAGGCCGTGTTCCTGGACGCCGGTCAGCACTTCCTGGATGAGCCCGCGCATCGCGCGGTGCATGAGTTTGCCGTAGTCGATCCCATCGGACATTATGTGCAGCCCCTTGCCTTTTGTGGTCAGCATATTGGTTTTGCGAGGGAGGGAAAGGAGGAATCTCAAATGCTTTGCGAAAGCGGCCGCGGTCCGGACGGCTTCGCCATTGGCTCAGGTCAGCGCGTGCCCGGCCAGCAGCAGGAAGGAGGAATTGGCGGGCAGGGCGCCGATCAGCTCGAAATACTTGAGCGTGTCGAACTGCACATGCGCCTCGATCACCTGCCGATCCTTGAGCCGGATGAACATCATCGCATCCTGCGGCGCGGTGATGCCGGCGACGGTGGCCGTCAGATGCAGGCACAGCCGGACAGCCGCGCGATCGGTGCCGTCGAACAGCACGTCGAGCAGTTCATATCGGTGCAAACGCGCCAGCTGCTGATATTGCTCGACCGCCTCGCGATATTCATCGCGATTGAGCGATTCCCCGGGCACCAATCCGTGAACGCGGCAGTCGGGATGGAAGAGATGTGCGATTTCCCCCATGTCGTTCCGTTTCCAGACGTTCATGAAGAGACGATCGACGATCCGGGAAAAATCTTCAGCGGTGTATGTCATGGCAACAGGAGTGCCACGTCATCAATTAACAACGACCTAATGGGGATGGGGGAAGTGGAGGTTTCTGTTGCCAGGTACCTCCGAACCCCGCCTTACACTGCTAGGCGCAAGGGCTTAGATTTCGATTCCTCGAACTGCTTACGCAGCCAGAGCAACCGGAGCACGATTGTCGTTTGCAATTGTACTTTGTGAACCGATAACGGTGGTATCTCACCGGGACAAAGCTACATCTTTACGCGTTCGTCGATCCTATTTCGTCCCCATGCTCCCCAAACGAAGGATATTGGTGGAGACGCCGGGTACCGCCCCCGGGTCCGATCCGTTTATTACATGCGCGTTTATGCCCATAGTCCCCGAAGGGACACAGTGAATATAGGCGTCTGTTCGGCGCGCGCAAGGGGTGAGATCGGCGTCGCAGCAACAGTTTCGCGTGGTAAACCGGCGGATGTGACGTGGATCACAGTCAACCGCTCCCTCTGCGGCCAGAGTTGAAAGCCTGAGACTGGCGGACCGCGTGCGAGGGGATGACGGTTTGAGTGTTTTATGGGTTCTGGCCCTTCTGGCCGCATTGCAGGTCAAGCACATGTTTGCGGATTTCTGGTGGCAGACGCCCTGGATGCTGGCGAACAAGGGCCGCTGGGGTCATCCGGGCGGGCTGGCACATGCGGGGCTGCATGCGGGCATGAGCCTGCTGCTGATGCTAACATTCGGCGTGGCGCTGTCGCTGGCCCTGTTGGGCGCGGTCTTCGAATGTGCCGTGCATTATCACATCGACTGGGCCAAGGCGCGTTACTCGCTGGCCAAGGGCCACACCTGCGAGGAGGACGGCTATTGGCGGGCCGTCGGGCTCGATCAGTTGGCGCATCACCTGACCTATCTTGCCATGTTGGTAGCGGTCGCAGCCTGACTTGTCACGAAAGCGAGGTGGACAGGCCGGGCTGCCAGCGCAATATACCCTGTAGGAACATTGACATGACCCCGGACCAACCGGGGCGTGTCTGGTCAGGACAGGGGACGCGCGTGGCCATACGCCCGGACATGGAAACCGCCTTGCAGCGGATCGGCCTTGCCGATCTGATCGTACGGTTCCGGGACGAGGATATCGACGACGCCCTGTTCTGGACCCTCGAAGAGCCAGACCTAAAGGAACTCGGCCTGACGCTGGGCCAGCGCAAGAAGGTGATTTCGATCATCCGGGGCAATGGCACGCAGCCCGACCTGTCCGAAACGCTGCCCGAAGGCTTCGAGATGCGCCGCCTCACGGTGCTTTTCGTGGACATGATCGGCTCGACCCAACTGGCCGAACGGCTGAGCCCGGACGAGATGAACGACCTGTTCCAGTCCTTCTATCTTGCGGCAGGGGCGCTCGCCCGGCGATTCGGGGGCTATGTTGCCTCCTTGCAGGGCGATGGCGTGATCATGCTGTTTGGCTATCCGCGCACCCGGTTGGGTGACGCGGAACGCGCGCTTGGCGCGGCTTTGGCGATGCAGCACGACCTGTCGGTGCGGGAATACGCGCTGCCCTCGGGGCGGCAGGTCGAGGTCAGCTATCGGATCGGCGTGGCCACCGGTCCGGCGGTGGTCGGGCGCCCCTCCGAGGCGGTGGCCGGGGACGGGCTGCATATGGTCGGTCAGGTGATGCATCGTGCGGCGCGGCTGCAAACGGTCAGCCCGCCGCTGGGCATCATGGTCGACGGACCGACCCGCTCCGAGGTCGAGGGCCTGTTCGAGTTCGAGGACCGCCCCGACGTGGCGCTGAAGGGCTTCGACAATGTCGATGGCCTCGGGTTGCTGGTGCGACGGGCGCGGGCCAGCGCCAGTCCCCAGCCCAAGACGGCCAGTCCGGGCCAATCGGTGGGGCGCGCGGCGGAACGCGCGACCCTGATGCAGGCGTGGTCCGAGGTCTTGCAGGGCGCGCGCCGGACGACCGTGCTGACCGGGGGGGCCGGCCTCGGCAAATCGACCCTCCTGCGCGAGGGCCTGTCCGAGATCCGCGAGGCCGGACCACGGGTGATCTTCCTCGGCTGTCGTGCGCTGTCGCAGAATTCGGCGCTCGCGCCGGTGGTGCGGATGTTCGACCAGTTGATCGGCGATGCCGAGGCCGCGACGCCGCTGGCGCGGATGGACGCCTTGCGGCATGTGATGGGCGGCTTGCCGGAAACGGCTCTGGCGCCGCTGCAAAGGCTGCTGCTGCTCGAGGATGCCAGCCGGGGCCAGCCCGACCGGCCAATGCCGCCCGCCGCGCAGCGCGGCCAATTGATCGAGACGCTGGTCGACTGGATGCTGCGCAGTCCAGCCGGGCAACCGGTGGTGATCGTGCTGGAAGATGCTCATTGGTGCGATGCGACCACCCGTGACCTTCTCGAAACCTGCGCAAGCCGGGCCGAGGGTCGCAGCGTGCTGTTCGTCGCGACCTCGCGCAATCAGGATGAACCGCTCTGGTCCGATGACCCGGCGCGGCTGCGCCTTGGTCTTCGCGCGTTAGAGCCCGACGCCGCGGCGCGCCTGCTGGAACAGCAGTTGGACGGGCGTCCGGTGCCCGCCGCCATCCGCAAGCGCATCCTGCAACTGTCCGAGGGCAATCCTCTGATGCTGGAAAGCCTCGCGCGGGCCTTTTCCCAAGATCGGGTAGGGACGCTGGGCCGCGATGTCAGCGTGCCCCAGACCTTGTATGAAAGCGTCTCGGAGCGGCTGGACACGCTCGGTGCCGGGCGGCCCGTCGCCTCGGCGCTGGCGGTGCTGGACGCCGAGGCCGACCGCGACCTGCTGGCGCGCATGCTGGGCTGTCCGCAGACCGAGGTCGATCTCGGGATGGACGAGTTGCTCGAAGCGGGGATCGTCGCCCGGACAGAGACCGGCGCCGCCATGCGCTTTCACCACCATCTGTACCGCGATGTCGTCTACGAGCGTCTCGTCGGCGCCGATCGCCGCGACCTGCATCGGCGCGCAATGGCCGCCTTGCAAGAGATGTCGCTCGACATGGGCACGCGCAGCCCCGACGTGCTGGCCACGCATGCCGCCGCCGCCGGGGCGCCGGGGCAGGCCGCGCCGCTGGCGCTGAGCGCGGGCGAGCGGTTCCTTGCGGCCTCTGCGTTGGTCGAGGCGGATCACTACCTGCAAATGGCTATGTCGGCACTGTCCGCACTGGACATCCGCAGCCGGACCGAGGAACACAAGCGGCTGCGCATGCGCGTCCTCACCGGCCTTGCAGCGGTCAAGCGGGGCCGTCTGGGCATCGCCCATGACGAGGTGCGGGACCTCGCCCAGCAAACCCTGACCCTTGCCTGCGAACTGGGCGACACGCGTGCGGAATTCTTGGCGCGGGCCGGGCTCTATGCGCACGCTTTGGTCGGCGCGGATTATCGCCGGGCCCACAGTCTGGCCGAGGCGCTGGTGACCTTTGCCTCCCGGACCGGAGAGCGGGTCTTCACCATGATCAGTCGCCGGGCGCTTGGGCAGGTCGCCTTGCATGTCGGGCGTTTCGAACATGCCGAAACCGAACTGCGCGCGGCGCTCGATGCGTATGACGAGCAACAGGACCTCGTCCTTGCCTACACCCATGGGTACGACCATGCCGAGATCAGCGCGGCCTTCCTTGCCTATGCGCTGTGGATGCGGGGCGACTTGGTTGCGGCGCGCGAGATGAGCCGGTTTTCCGTCGACCACGCGCGCAAGATCGCCCATGCCCATTCTCTGGGACAGGCGCAGGCGTTTCGCGGCATGTTGGCGGGGCTTGCTGTGGATGACGGCGATCTGGTGCAGGCCGCAGATGATGCCCTCGACACCGCGGATCGGTTCGACATCAAGCTGGCGCGCGGCGCGGGGCTGACCTTTGGTCTGGTGGCGCGGGTGCTGGCCCGCAACGAGGTGCCCGATGCTGCACGATTGCGGGCACTTGAGGCACATATGGCCGAGCTGCGCCGTCACAATCCGTATAATTACTGGCCCACGGTGTATGGGTTGGCGGCGCGTGTCTATCTTCAGGCCGGAGAGGTCGACCGCGCGGAGTCCTGCGTGGCCGCCGCACTCGAAGACCAAGAGCGTACTGGCGAAGTCTGGACTGCGCCGGAACTGGACCGGCTGTGCGCAGCGATCCAGCGCGCCCGGGGCGAGGTCGACGCGGCCAACCGTGCGGCCGAATTGGCCTTTGATCGCGCGGCGTCCATCGGCTCGGTGACCCTTGCCTTGCGGATCGCCTGCGACCTCGTCGAGTTCCGGGGCATGGATCGCGACTTTGCTGCGCTGCGGCAGGTCGCGGCGCGGATCGTGTCGGATGATGACGGCTGGGACATGCGCCGCTATCGACGCTTGATGTCGTCGGGTTCGGCAATCGGCGCAAGGACCCTTTCGGCCAACAGGTGATCGAGCAAGGCTGGCACGGCGGCGCGCGGCGCGACGCGCGACAGGCGGGTTGCCATTTCCGATGCCGAGCCGGGTGTGCTCAGCAAGTCCAGCAGGATCGGCGCCGCCACGCCGCCGAGATGCGCCGCCGGTGTCCCGCTCACGGGCAGCGTCATGCCGTCCGTCCAGCGGATGAGGCCGCCCGACAGGCACGGGACCCGGGTTGCCCGGGTGTTCAGCGTCAACCGGCGCGTGGGTTCCGGCCGGGGGAGATCGGGCTGCGGGGCAGGCGCGGGACCGTCCCAGAACGGCGTGGCGTAGCGCGCCTGATCTGCATAGGCGCGACAGGTGGCCTGCCATGCGGCCTCGCAATCAAGCTGATGGCGATGGGCCAGATAGGCCCGGGCTGCGCCCGCGTCATCCGGGGCCTCAAACAGCGTCCGGGTCGCCGCAGCGGCCTGAACCGCGCTCCGAAAAGCATGCGTCAGCCCGTGCGCGCCAATCGGATCGCGCGCAAGCGCCGCGTCGGCGACCCGGATCACTGGCCCGTCAGACCACGGCGTTGCGCAGGCAAGCGTCGCAGGGCAAGGGCGCCCAAGGCTGATTTCGGTCAGATCCTGCACGATTTCGACGATCATGCGTCGTTTGGTGTCGGGTTTCGTGCCCATCAAGCTTTCCGGTGCGGCGAGAAGGGCACCGTCGACCTGCCCACCGGAATGGCAGGCCAGCCAGATCCAGGCATCGGGACCAGCCACAAGGCGCATCCTGTCCGGCATGGTCCGAGGCGCGCGCGCCTGAAAGGGAAGCGCGATGCGCGCTGGACCAAGTGCACGCAGCCCACCCGCGGCGCGGCCGCGTGCATCTAGGATCACATCCGACGTCAGAGCTTCGACCGTGTTGCCGCGCAGGATCGCGGTGCCATCGGGCTGGATGCCGAGACGACCGGAACGCAGGCGCACCCCACAGGCCAGCGCGGCGCTGCGTAGGCTGGCATGCAGCCTCGGGCGGTGCAACAGGATCGGCGGGTTCGCGTGGTGGCGATGTTCGGGCGCACCGCGCCACGCCAGCTCGGTCTCGACCGCCCGGCCCAGTTCCGCCGCTTGGATCACGCTGCCAAGCCGCAGGCCGTGCAACATTGGCATAGCATGGGCGGGCAGGCTTTCGACGCGGTGTCGGACCGGCAGGCAGGGATCGACCAGCGTGACCCGATGGCCCGCACGGGCAAGGATCAGCGCGGCGACGGACCCGGCGGGACCGGCCCCCGCGACCAGAACCTCAGGCATCGAACAGGTCCGGTCGGCTGACCAGAAGTCGGCCGTAGGCATGCAACGCGAAATCGAGCCAGCCGCGCACGTAGTCGCACGCCGGTCGCCCGACATGCAGCACTTCTTGGTGACATCCGCCGCCGCACAGCTTGCGGGCCCAGCAGCGCGCGCACTCGCTCTGGGCCTCGACGCGGCGCTCGGCAAGGAAGCGGGCGCGACCGGCGTGGTCGATGCCGTCATCCAGATCGCCCATGGCCCCCAAGGGATCGTTCACGAAGCGGTGGCAGGCGCTGTATCGACCGCTGGCATCGACCGCCAGATAGTCGCGCGCCGCGCCGCAGCCGTGACTGCGCGCCTTTCCCCTGTGAAGCTCTTGCACCGCCGTGGCGAGGTTCGAGAAGGCATGTGGCTGCTGCGCCTCGGTCGCGGCGAGCCAGTCTTCACCCGTCGCGATCATTTCATCCAGCAAGGTACTGAAATCAGACGGTTTAAGCGCGCCGTCACCCGTCGGTGAGGTCAGCATGGGCGACACCCCGACACTTGAGAAACCAAGCGAGGAAAGATCGCCAACCACCTGACGGATATTGATATTTTTGGGCGTCACGGTCACCCGCGCCGTCAGAGGGATGCGATCGGCTCGCGCCAGAAGCGGTGCCAACCTGTTTGCCACCCGCTCAAAGCTGCCTGCGCCGCCGCGCATGGGGCGCAAGCGGTCATTGGTCTCACGTCCGCCATCGAGGCTGACCGTGACGGTAAAGCCTTGTTCCGCAAGGAAATCCGCGTCCGCCTCGGTCAGCAATGTGCCATTCGTGGTGATCGAAAAGCCGACCTGAACGGCGCGGGCCGCGGCGTGTTCACGGGCGTATCGCACAGAGGCGAGGATCAGGGGACGCGCCAGCATCGGTTCACCCCCCATGAAGGCGATCTTGACCGCGCCACCCGGGGGCGCATCCCCGATCAACCGGTCGATGGCGGCAAAGGCGGTCGCTTCGGTCATCCGGGTTTCGGGCCCACCAAAGCTGCCGCCAGCCGCGTAGCAATAGGTGCAGGCCATGTTGCAGGCTTGGCTGACCGTCAGCGCCAGCGCGCGCACCGGGCCGGGCGCGATCACGGGCAATGGCGCGTCAGTGTCCAGCCCAAGATCGGCCAGAACCGGCAGTCCGGCGTTCAGGCGCCCGGCCACCTCGGCCATATCATCCGGGTCGAGCGCATAGATGCCCGCCGTCTCGGCCACCAGCAGCAGGTTGCTTGCCAGATGCGCCTCGGGACCGGGTCTGTTGCCGCCGTCAGCCACGAGACGCGGCCTCGTACTGGCCCGCATGGGCAAAGAAGGGAACGCCAAGATCGTGGTCCCGCGCAAGGACTTCGGCGGCGTCGTACAGCTGATGCATGAGGTCGCGCGCGGTGGTGATCTCGTCTTGCGAGGCAAGGCGCGCGGCATTGCTTTGGGCGGTGGCCGCCTCGGCCGAATACCCGCTGCGCAGATGGGCGACGATGGCATCCAGCAGCGCCAAAGCAGGCTGCGCGCGCGGGTCGTCCGGCGCGGCCTCGGTCAGTGGGCGCAGATAGACGTCGGGACAGCCGGAATAGGGATCGAGGATGCGCAACACGTCGCGGAACTTCTGGTAGTGGTTCAGCCCGTCGCTGTCGATCCGCACCGCCAGTTGATCCAGACCCGGGGGAAACTGGCCGGGATGCTCGCGCATGTAGTGGACCATCTTGGCATATTCGGTGTCGAGATCGCCGCCGGGGCGTTCGACCTCGACGAATTCGCCGATGACCTTTTGGGTGGCGATGCGCAGCTGGCTTGGACGGATCTCGTCATCCTCGCCGGGGACGCCGGGCGCGGGCGCGACCACGGGCAGATACGGGCCGTAACCGGGGTGCATGTCGTGTAGCGTCCACAGCGTCTGGTTGACCCAGCGCAGATGCGTCATCTCGGATATCGCCACGGACAGGATCAACTGGCGCGCCGCGCGCAGGTCGTTGGTCAAGCCGGGCCAATCGCGTTCCTGTTCAGGTGATACGTCATCCGGGGCGCGCAAGCTGAAAAAAGCATAGAGATATTCCATCGCAAGGCTGAACTCGAACCGGGCGAGGTTGTGGCTGAGATCGTGGATCAGCGCGGCCAGATCGGGATACGGGTCTTCGTTCAGGTCCTCGCGGTCAGGCTTGAAGGTGCCGCTCGTTTCCTGACCCTGTAGGACGAAATCGAGCTCTTCCCAATGCAGGTTGATCTCGTAGGGATCGTAGCGCATGGGGCGCGCCAGTTCGATGGTCGGCTGTGCCGCGATATCGCGCGCCGGATCGGACCGCCTGCGCATCCAGTCGAGGAAGGTGACCGCCTGCGCGGCGTCCAGATCGTCGGTATGATCGGCCAGTTGCTGGGGGTCCTGCACCTCGCCCAAGGCCACATCGGGATGGTTCGACGCCCAATATTGACAGGCGCAATCGCGGAAATCATGGGTCCATGGGGAACACATCGACGCCGTCAATTCGCCCGGGCGGTAGACATCGGGGATCATCCCCTCATCGTCCAGATAGGCGCGGCGTTTGCCCTTGAGCACGACGGGATGGCCCGAGGGCTGGCCGTTTTCGTCGCGCTGGGTCAGGGCAATGGTCAGGTCGGCGAAATCCGGGTCCGGGTCGATCTGGATCAGGCGGATGATCCACCATGCAATCTCGCCCTCGTAGGGCGTTTTGGTGACGGTGTTCTGCCAGATGATGTTGTCATACAGCTCGATCCGGTTGCCGCCCTGTTCGACCCAGTGCAGATACCATTGGCCACCGCCCAGCGCGCCGCCTTGTTCGCCATTCAGCGTATTGGCGAGGTCGTGAATCCACTTGCGATCCTCAAGGAAGATCGGGTCGTCGCCGGTGTTCACATAGACAAGCTGCGCGCCTTGCGTGCCGTCCGGGCCGTTCTGGGTAATGCCGGGAAAGGCAAAGACCAGACCGGGAAAGAACCGCACATCCAGCTGACGCAGGTCGAATTCCAGCCCCGGAAAGCAATTGCCAACGCCGGATTCCATCAAGGTCGCAGCCGGGTTTCCAAGCACGGGCTGCGGGTAGGCGGGTGAGGCAGGGCCGGATTTGGCGCTTTGGTTGACGGGTTTGACTTTCATGCGTGATCCTCCCGGACCGGATCGGCCCGCCAAGCGGGGTCGGTTTCCAGCTTGTCGAGCCAAGCCATGAGCAGGTCGTATTGGCGCCGCGTGATGGTCAGCGGCACGCCCATGGAAT
This sequence comes from Tropicibacter alexandrii, assembly GCF_003667315.2. Taxonomy (GTDB): domain Bacteria; phylum Pseudomonadota; class Alphaproteobacteria; order Rhodobacterales; family Rhodobacteraceae; genus Tropicibacter; species Tropicibacter alexandrii. The sequence goes on from NZ_RCTZ02000005.1 coordinate 223,841, forward strand.
GGCGCATGAAGGGCGGCATGCGCATGTCATAGGTCTGGTCCTTCTGGTTGCGCGGGTCGCGATAGCGCAAAGGCTCGCCGTCGATCAGGGTCGGCGGGATCGGCGCGTCGGCATGTTTGCCCACGGGGACGCGCGCCGGTTTGGTCATGTCGGGCCTGCGCGGCAGTTCCTTGATCGAGGCAAAGGGCGGGCGGACCAATTCGCGCACGCGCCCCGGCTTGCGGGCCATATAGGCGCGCAGCACGGGGCTGTCGGCCATGCGGGCATGGACCTGCTGCACCACCATCGTATAGGGCAGGCGGTCATCCTCGCCCGAGACAGGCACGCGGGTGTCGCCTTGGCCGGGCGTGTAATCCGGCGTCAGATCGGCATAGGGCGCATCCGCCCGGCGCATGGATTTGGGGCCGACATGGGGGGACATGTCGCCATCCCAATCGGGGTCGTCCTTGTCCTGCGCGCCGAGGATCGAGGCATTGCCGCCCAGCGCCCAGGCGCGGCGCTGGTCGAGGTTCATCAGGCTGGCGGTCTCGAAGATCCGGCGGAAGAGGTCGAGCATCTGGGTCGGGGTCTTGTCGAAGTCCAGCTCGGCGGGCGGCAGTTCGCGGTCTTCGAGCTCGTCCGTGATCGAATACATCGGGCGCTTGTCGGGGGCGAAATCCGGCGGCCCGGCGAAGGCGCGGGCCTTGGCTTGATGCAGATGGCCTCGGGCGGCAAGCCGCGCCTCGATCAACAGGTCGCAGGTGTCGTCGATCAGGCCCCAACTGCGAGCATTGCCGACGCGCGCCCCGTCATAGCTGTCCATCGGCGTGGGCCATTTGGGCTTGTTGTCGGCGTCAAAAGCATAGCCCAGCCAAGGCGTGTCGGACGACAGGATGCGGTTTTCCGGGCGGGTCATCTTGTGGATGCGGCCGTATTCCGGCATCGCCGGTTCGAAATCCCCCGGTTGCAGCGGCGAGGCGACGGCCTGCACCGCCTCGGGCGGGCCGAAGGCGTCGCCCTTGCCGGGGGTGAAGCGCAGGCGGATCTGGTCCAGCCGGGTCTGGCAAGACCAGTTGTCGTGATTGGGCAGGAAGGTCACCACCTTGCCCAAGGGCAGCGGCGCGTCGGGGCGCACCAGCGGGGTCTGATCCTCGGTATGGGGGCTGATGGCGTCGAGGTGGTGGGGTTTGTAGTGATCCGCCTTGAAGACCTTGCGCGCGATGGCGGCACATTCGGCGTGCCCGGTGCGGGCCTCGGCCTTGCGATTGGCGGCTGTCACGGTGAATTCCAGTGTTTGCAGGCTTGCCCCGAAGGTCTTGAGCAGGGGTTCGGTCACCGGAAAGGCCACGACCTCGCCCGTTTTGAATTGCACCCGCGCCCAAAGTTCAAAGAACGGCGCGACGGGTTTGACGCGGCCCTTGTGGTCCTTGAAGGTGATGTGGTCGGGGTGCTCGACCGTCAACCGCCACGGGTGATGGCCATTGGCATGCTCGGACACCGGCACCAAGGTCGGCGCGGGCTGGATCATGGTCTGAACGCCGCGATGCGGGTTTTCATCCACGACCCAAGTGTAGGCGGGCATCGGCTCCTTCGATCGGCCCACGCGGGCAATCGCCATCGGCGGGTCGAAGAACAGGCCCAGTAGACGCCCTTCGGAGGCGTCGCGCCCGCACCATGGGGCGTGATCGTTCCCGGAATGACAGCAATCGTGCATCATGTGCCCTCCGGCGTGGTGGTGGTTGCGGCCTGTGGCAACTCGGTGGGGATCGACTGGCCGAATTCGAACAGGTTCTCGGGGTCGTATTTCGCCTTCACCTCGACCAGCCGTTCGAGGTTTGCGCCGAAATACTGCCGCAAATAGCCCTCGTTCCCGCGGATCGGGTAGTTCTGGTAGCGATGGCCGTTCGACATGGCCCCGGCGATCTCGCCAAACCGGGTCAGCCAATCTTCGGAGGCCTGACGATGCGTGTCGAAGGTCCAGAAGGCCCATGCAAACAGGTCGACGCTGATCGTGCGGTGCAGATAGGCAGTGGCGTCCGGGGCGACCTCGTTGATCGCGCCGCCATACCATTCCATGGCGACAAAGATCGTCTTGTCCGGCGCATCAAGGAAATGGTCGATCAATTCGCGCCAGCGGTCGGCGTGAAAATAGTCCTCGACCAGACGGCTATCGACCAGAGGCTTGGTGTTCATGGAGACATTGGGCATCTCCATGTTGGGTTCGGTCGCGGTTTCCAGCAGGATTTCGTTCACATGCAGGTAATGGCCCTTGGTCCAGATCTCGACCTGGCTTTCGCGATCCTCGATGAAATCGAGCAGGGGGCCGAGGGCGGCCTCACATTCGGCCTCGCTGCCGTCGTACAGCCCCCGGATCAGCAGGTGGGGTTTTTGCTGGTCGGGCTTGTTATCCTCGACAGGGATATACATCAGCATGGACTGATGGCCCATCTTGGGCGGCCCGTCCTTGGAGTATTGTTCCTGAAGGCATTGCAGCACGCGCGCGGCGGTCTGGCGGCCGGCCTCGTCATGCAAAGGGTAGCGCAGGCCAAAGGCGCGGATCTTGCCCAGCGGGCGCAGTTGATAGGTCACGTCCAGCAGCACGCCGAACTGGTTGCCGGTGCCGCCACGCGCGGCCCAGAACAGGTCCGGGTTGTGATCGGCGGAGCAATGCAGGATCTCGCCCTTGGGCGTGATCATCCGCAGCGACAGAACGGAATCGACGTTCATCCCGAAGAGCCGCGAGGTAAACCCATAACCGCCGCCCATCATATAGCCCGCCACGCAGACGGTTTCGCAGCCGCCGCCGGGGACGTGCAGCCCGTAGTGATGCAGCACACGGTTGAGCTTGCCGAACATGGTGCCCGCGCCCACACGCGCGGTCTGGGTCTCTGGATCGACCAGCACGTAATTGATGCCGGACGTGTCCAGTACGATCTGATCGTTGGAACTGTAGCCAGCGGTGGAATGGCCCCCCGAACGACAGGTGACCTTCAGCTTTTCATGGCGCGCGAATTTCAGCGCGGCGATGATGTCCGTCTCGCAAGTGGCGTAGATGATCAGCTGCGGATAGCTTTGATAGGTATGCATGAAGACCATGCGGTCGTCATTATACCCCGGAAAGCCCGGCTGGGTCACATGCCCCGCGATCGCCGCCTGCAAATCCGCCAGAGCCTTGGGGGTATAGGAGATCAACCCCGTCTCGACCCGCTTGTCCTCTTGCCAAGGAGAGCGGTGCTTTCCCTTTTTCCATGACAGCATCTAGCGCCCCCTGACCGTTCCGTTGCGTTCTTGTTGCCCCGCAGCCTAGCCGGGGGCGGCGCGCGTGTTAACCAGTTTTAACCTTTTCCCGTCAGGAGTTTTCGACGCGTGATGTGACGGGGATCACAGCGGTTTTCCGATTTCGCCGTGCGATAGGCGGTCATGAGCAGATGGGTGCGACTGTCGAGAGGCACGCGGCACTGGCAGCGGTCGGATGGTTGAGATGCCGCAGGGCCTTGAAGCCCCTCAAGGGGCAATCGGGTCAAGTGCCACGACAGGACTGTTCCCGGAAAGAAAAAGGGCTCAGCGAATGAACGCTAAGCCCTTGAAGTCTTTGGCTCCGGCGGTAGGGATCGAACCTACGACCAATTGATTAACAGTCAACTGCTCTACCGCTGAGCTACGCCGGAACATGACGCGGTCTATAGCCGCTCGGAAAAGCGCCGTCCAGAGCCGCGCGCCGACTTTTCGGCCCGATCCGGGAAAAACTTTCACCAGCCTCCCGAAGGGGTGCATCGCCGCATCGTCATGCGCCGCTATCCGGCAGGTCGACAAGCCGCAAGGCATGGCCGCCCAGATCGCGAAAGGCGCGCTGGCGGCAGCTGAGCACGATGATCTGCTGATTGCCCGCCTGCCGGTGCAGCGCGTCGAACATGCGTTCGATGCGGTCGTCATCGGTGTAGACCAGCGCGTCGTCGAGGATCACCGGCGCGACCCGGCCGCTGGTCGCCAGCATGCGCGCAAAGGCCAGTCGCACGAGCAGCGCAACCTGTTCCTGCGTGCCGCCAGACAGGATGTCGATCGGCTCGGGACGCCCATCGCGGATCAGCGTGTCGGGCAAGAGGGTCTCTTCGCCCCATGTCAGGTCTGCGCCGGGCCAAAGCAACTGCAAGAGCGGACGCAATTCCTGTGCAATCGGCGCGAAATAGCGATCACGGGCGGCGTTTCGCGCCAGTTCCAGCGCCTGTTCGAGGCGCCGCAGAACGGCGACCTCGTGCTCGATCCGGGCAAGGTCGGCGCGCGCGGCGGCGAGGCGCTCAGCGGTGTCGGCCAACCGCTCCTCGACCGCGTCGCCAGCCGAGCGGTCGATGCGTTCCTCGAGCCGGGCAAGCATCTGCCTGAGATCGGCGATTTCTTCGCGGGCGCGGTTATCGACCGACTCGGCGCGGGCCAGCGCGGCTGCGGTCGCGGCAAGGTCGGGCGCATCGCGCAGCTTGTCGGCATAGGCAGCCTCGGCGGTTTCCAAATGCCGGGTGTGTTGGTCCAGTTCGTCCATCAGGGCGGGTTCAGTGGCGTCGCCGCATTTGGCAAGGCTGTCCTTGGCGCGCGCCAGCCGGTCGCGCAACTGGCCAAGCGCGGTGTCTGCGCGCGTGGCGGCATCGCGGGCTTCGGCAAGGCTGTCATTGGCGCTGTCACGGGCGATGCGCGCGGCGTCCCGGCGGCCCCGCGCCTCGGATTGCAGCGCCTCGGCGTCGGCGAGGCTTGGCAGGTCGGGTTGATCCTGCGCCACGGGAATGGCTTCGAGCGCCGTACGCAGCGCTTCGATCCCGTCAGGGGCAAGGCTGGCCAACACGGCGCGGGCCTCGCTCATGCGGCGCTCGGCTGCGTTGCGGGCAGCGGCCATGTCGCGGGCAGCCTCGACGCTGTCGGCACCAAGCCGCGCCAGTGCCTCGCGCAGCCGGGCGCGCGCCGTGTCCACCTTTTGGTCAGTGGGCTGCGCGTCGCCGGGGCGCAGGTCCAAGCTCCCAAGCCCGCCCAGCGTCAGACGCGTGGCGCGGGTCAGCGCAAGCGGCTCGCCGTCGCGCAGCACATCCTCTCCGGCGCGCACCTGACCCGCCTGACCCGGCGCGTAGTGAACGATCACCTGCGTGGCGGTCGCATCCCGTGCCGCGCGCGCGGCGTTCAGCGCGCTGGCCATGTCTTCGATCTGCCGCAGGGCGGTGGCATCCGGGCCGGTGCGGGCTGCCGCGGCGGCGGTTTCCATGTCGCGCCGGGTGGCGTCTGCCTGCGCAATGCGGGTTTCGAGATCGGCCCGCCGCGAGGCCCCATCGCGGGCGGCTTGTGCCTTGGCCGCCGCAAGGCGGAGCGTGTCGGCCTGCTCCAGCGCGGTTTCGGCCTCGGCCAAGGCGGTCTGCGCGGCGTCGCGCTGCCCAAGCGCCGCATCGTGGCGGGCGCGGCTCTGTGCGACCTCGATCTCGGCCTTGGCAACCGAGCCCGAGGCGGTTTCGAATTCGGCGGTGGCGGCCCGCAGTTCGGTCAGGCGTCGGGTCGTGCTGTCGACCGTAAGGCGGGCCATGGCCACCTTGCGCGCCTCGGTTTCAAGCAGGTCTGCATGGCGCAGCGCGGCGGCATGGGCGGCACGCGCCCGGTCGAGACCATCCTTGCGGGCCTGCACCGCCTCGGGCGTATCGAGATCGCCCAGCGCGCGACGGGCGCGCTTGCGCTCGGCCAAGGCGGCGTGCAGGTCCCGGGCCGTGGCGTACAGCTCGTTATGTTCGGCCTGCAGGGCCTCGACCGCATCCTGTGCGGCCTTCCACGGGCCGTTGGCCTTGGGGCGACCGGTCCCGGTCGCCAGCTCGCCCAGCTCGGCCCGGCAGCGGGCCAGCGCCATGTCCATGCGCCGCCCGCCGGTCATCGCCTCGACCTCGTGGCCCACGGCGGTCATCAGGTCGCGGCGCGCCTCGAGCGCGGCCTGCTTTTCCTTCGTCGAGCCGCCGGACAAGTCGGTCACGCCCTGCCGTACCCAGATCAGACCAGATGGCCCGCCGGTGCCCGTGCCGAGCAGGTCGGCAATCCACGCCTCGGCCGCGTCCGACTGCGCCACGAGCACATCGCCGCGATGCACCGTGGCAAGCGGCTTTTGCAACCAGCGTTTCGTTACCCGGAACACGCCATCGGGGGTCTCGACATCCACGGCGACCTCGGGCGCGCCCCCGGCATGGGGACGCAGCGCCGCGATGTCCTTGTCCTTCGATCCGTGGGGCTTGAAGAACAGCGCCTGAATCGCATCGAACAGCGTCGACTTGCCGTGTTCGTTGGGTTCCGACAGGACGTTGAGCCCGTCGCCGATACCCTCGACGCGGGCGGTGCCGGTAAAGCGGCGCACGTTGCGCAAGGTGATGCCTCGGATCTTCATTCCGATGCCTCCCGGATATAGGCGTGCAGCCGGGCAAGCGCATCGCCCGCGATGTCCCGGTCGGCCTGCGACAGGTCCCCGGACTGCGCCTCGGCCAAGAGGTCGTTCGCAGCCATGCGCAGGGCACCGCCTCGGTCGATCTCGTCGAGATCGGCGGCATCGTACAGCGTGCCAAGCGCGTCGGTGACCAGTTCGAAATGGGCGAAATCCGGGGCCTCGCGGGCGGCGGTCTCGCGCAGGGCGGCCTGTTCCGGCAGGCCAAGCCAGCCTGACGCGGTGACCCGCACCAGCACATCGCGCCGCCCCGAGGCGGGCAGGGCGGCGCGCAGGGCGGCTGCCGCATCCTGTCTGGCGGTCAGCGCGAGGGGGATATCCGTCCAGTGAAAGCTGCCGGTCTCGATCTCGTCGATGCGCGGCGGGACACCGGGGGCCTCGAGGCTGACCAGCAGGCAGACACCCCTGCGGCCATGCTTGAACCGATCCTGTTCGGGGCTGCCGCAATAGTGCACCCGCTCAGAGACCGCCAGCCGTCCATGCCAGTCGCCCAAGGCGAGATAGTCGAGCCGCGCGCTTTGATCGCGGTCGGGGGCGATGGCATCGCCCGAATCGGTGAAGTCGGTGACCCCGCCATGCGCCAGCCCGATGCGCAGCATGCCGTCCGGCGTCTGCATCTCGCGCAGGATATCCGTCGGATCGCTAGCCGCCGCGCGATAGGCCACGGGGCAGGGCAAGAGCATCGCGCCGGCAGCCATCGCCCGCGGTTGGGGGTCCGTCAGCAGGTGCAAGTTTGACGGAGCGTCGCGCGCGATCATGTCCCATAGCGGCTCTGCGTCGCGCAGGTTGTCGTGGTTGCCGGGCAACAGCCACCATGTCACGTCGGCGGCCTCGCCCATGGCGGCCAGCGCCTGCCGCACCACCGAGGCCGAGGGCGTCGCCGTGTCGAACGTGTCCCCGGCCAGCACCACATGCGCGGCCCCGTTGCTGCGCGCGGCCTGCGCCAGCTTGCCCAGCACCGCGTGGCGGGCCTCCATCAGGCGACCGCGGATATTGCCATCGGCCGGCTGCGGGATATTCGCGAACTTGCGTCCGATGTGCAGGTCGGAGGTGTGAATGAAACAGAAAGCCATGCGCCCTTCCTGAGCCGAGTTGCGCGCCAAGGCAAGCGGCGTCCGGATTTGGGCCGCGTGCAGGTCTGTTTGATCGCGAAGATGCTCAACGGCGTCAAGCGACCATTGAACTGCGGCGCGAGCATTCTACCTTCGACGGATACGTGCGTGGATTGCCGCTTGTCTACCCATCGCCCGCGCCCGGGCTCGGTGGTCTTTCGCACTTGCAGCGCGATCTGGCCGATGGCGGCGGGAAATCGACTTGAGCCCCGCCGCTCGGTGGTCTACCGCTGCCCGGACCGATCCGGATGCGTCGCCTGAGGCGTTCGGGTCAACATTCAGGCGGTCCCTCGCGGACATGATGGGAGAAGGCATGAAACTTTTCATTGCCGACGACAATGTCGAATTCGGCCGGATGTGCGCCGAAGTTGCGCGCCGCGAAGGGTGGAATGTCGCATTGTGCAGCAATGGCCGCGAATTGCTGGCGCTGCTGTCGGATCTCGATGAACCGGCGCTCGTGCTGTGTGACATCAACATGCCCGAGGTCGATGGCATCGAGGTGATCCGCACGCTGGCCGATCCCGGCCATCTGCTGCGGTTCCGGTTCGTCACGGGGGGCTCCATGTCCAATGCGCTGGCCGCGCGGCTGATCGGGCAGGCGCGCGATATCCAAGTCGGCAAATACCTTGCCAAGCCCGTGACGCTGGCCGATCTGCGCAAGATGTTGCAGGACGAGGCGCAGTTGCTGACCGCGGCCTCGGACGACCGGTGAGCGCGGGGCGCTCTGCGCTTTGATTTCCGGTCGCGCTGTGCTACGCCGCGCCAATCGCTTTACGACGGGATGTCCGGATGTCGCTTTCTGACTCGCGCACAGGTCGGGCCGGTCCCGATCCTGATATGATCCCCGCATGGGTCGACGGGGTGCTGACCCCTTTCGACAAGCTTCGGGCCCATCAACTGGGGCTGCGCCACAAGGCCGTGTCGGTCTTTGTGCTGTCCGGTGACGAGGTCTTGTTGCAGCGCCGGGCGCTGGGGAAATACCACACGCCCGGGCTATGGGCGAATGCCTGCTGCACGCACCCTCTGTGGGACGAGGCGCCGCGCGACTGCGCGATCCGGCGCCTTGCCCAAGAGCTGGGACTCGAGGGGCAGGGGCCGGAGTTCCGCAAGCAGCTGGAATACCGCGCCGATGTGGGCGGCGGGCTGATCGAGCACGAACTGGTCGACGTGTTCACCGTCGAGACCGCGCGCGACCTGCCGCTGGCCCCCGATCCCGCCGAGGTGATGGAGACGCGCTGGATGACCCGCGATGCCCTGCGCGACGATCTGGTCAGCCATCCCGACCGCTACACGCCTTGGTTGCGCATCTACATGCAAGAGCATGGCGGCGCGATCTTTGCCTGATCGCCACTGCCGCTGATACAGGTTTGATTTGCATCCCCCGCGCGTTTGTCTACGAGGGGATGACCCAGAAGACACGAGGTCCCATGTCCGTTTCCATGCTTTCCACCTTCGTCAAGCCGATGCATCCCGAGGGGCGCAAGTTCGTCGCCATCGCTGGTGCCATCGCGCTGGTGCTTTTCGTGATCTGGGAGCCGCTGGGCTGGATCGGTCTGGGCCTCACGGTTTGGGTCTACTACTTCTTCCGCGATCCGGAGCGGGTCCAGCCCACGCGTCCGGGCGTCATGGTCTCTCCTGCCGATGGGATCGTGTCCTTGCTCGAACCGGCGGTGCCGCCTGCCGAGCTGGGCTTGGGGACCGAGCCGATGATGCGGATCTCGGTCTTCATGTCGGTGTTCAATTGCCATGTGAACCGCCTGCCCACCGCCGGAACGATCGAAACCGTCGCCTATCGCAAGGGCAAGTTCCTGAATGCCTCGCTCGACAAGGCGTCCGAGGATAACGAGCGCAACGGCCTGACCGTGGTGCTGGAGGATGGCCGCCGCTATGGGGTGGTGCAGATCGCAGGCCTCGTCGCGCGGCGCATCCTGTGCTGGTCGAAGGAAGGCCACCACCTGACGATGGGCGAGCGGTTCGGGCTGATCCGGTTCGGCTCTCGCCTCGATGTCTACCTGCCCGAAGGCGTGACGCCGCTGGTGCGCATCGGCCAGACCATGGTGGCGGGCGAAACCGTGATCGCCGACCTGACCGGCACCGTGGCCGAGGCCTGATCCATGACCGAGCCCGACCGCGACCAGCCGCCCGTCTCGCTGCTTTTCCTCGTGCCCAACATGATCACCCTGATGGGCATGAGCTTTGGCCTGACCGCCATCCGCTTTACCCTTGAGGGGCGGTTCGGCACGGCGGTGTTCCTGCTGTTGCTTGCCGCGCTGGTCGACGGGCTGGACGGGCTGATGGCGCGCAGGCTTGGCGCCGAAAGCGCGCTGGGGGCGCAACTGGATTCCCTGTCGGATTTCCTGTGCTTCGGCGTCGCCCCGGCGATCCTGATCTACCAGATGCATCTGGGCGCGGGCGGGCTTGGCTGGATCTTTGCGCTGGTCTTTGCCTCGGCTTGCTGCTTGCGGCTGGCGCGGTTCAACGTGATGTCCGGACAGGCCGACGAAAACGACGGGCCAAAGCGCCACTTCGTCGGCGTGCCCGCCCCGGCGGGCGCCATGCTGGGCCTGCTTCCGGTCTTTCTGTCGCTGGGCGACGTGTTCGAGGCGGGCAGCGCGCCGGTGCTTGTCTCGCTCTGGATGGCCTTCGTCGCGGTCCTGATGATTTCCAAGCTCAAGACGCTGTCCCCCAAGGGGGTCAAAGTGCCGCGCAAGCTGGTCGCGGTGATCTTCTTCGCGGTGGTGATCGCGATCGGGCTCAGCTTTTCGCGCCCGTGGTACCTGCTGGTGGCGCTGGATGTCGCGTATCTGGCGACGGTCTGCCTTGCGCTCCTGCGCGCCCGAGGACGGCTCTTCGGCTGAGTTCACTTCCTTGCGACTTGCTCGGATGGCGCGACTGCGCTAACCCTTAACATGTTGTCCTGCAAAGGAAGTATGCAGGTTGCGTGACCATCACCCGGTCGCGTGAAAGGCGAAACACGAAGGAGATCGAACCGTGACGACATATACGCTGGCCGGGGTTTACTACGAATTTGGCTCAGGAAACACGGTTACGCAGTTTCAGCCCGCGACCTTCTCCTTCACGCTGGTCGACGGTGTTTCGACCCTGTCTTACACCTATGACTACGCCCCGGATGGTGTATCGCCCACGACCGTCGAGTTCGACAATCAGGGGACGCAGTTGTTCGCCCCGATCTTGGATGCGACGACGCCGCTGGACCCGACCAACAACGACACCTATGTGGTCGAACTCAGCTGGGTGGACGATTTTGGCACGCCCAAGACCACGACGCTTTTGCAGATCGACATCCTGACCGGCGGCGAATACGTCTTTTTCCTCGACGGCGATCCTCTGCCGATTTTGAATACGCTGGCCGAGTTCCAGGACTTCAACGACAACCACATCACCGGCGTCCGGGACATTCCGGCTGGCACGACCTTTGCCGAAGGGCAGGCGATCAGCGTTAATGATATCAGCTATTTCAGCAGCACCGAGAACGACGCCTTTCCCGGTACGTCGGCCAACGAATCCATCGGGGCCGGTGCCGGCGCGGACGAAATCTATGGCAATGGCGGCGTCGACACGCTGGATGGCGGCGCGGGCGAGGACTGGATCGTCGTGACCGGTGACAACGACGGCACGCTGGTGATCGGTGGGGGGGATTTCGACGATGTCGTGATCTACGACCCGACCAATCCAGACGCGCTTTTCGTCGATTTCACCCATGGCGGCGCGGGCGAGGTCCAGATCGTCGGGCGGTCCGACCATACCGGCAGCGCGACGGTCGACTACACCATCACGGCGGTCGAGATCGAGCGCGTTTCGATCGAGTTCGGCACGCAATCGGGCGGCGATGTGCTGATCCAAGGCGACAGCACCGATGACCGGGTCCGCTTCAACGAGTTGCCGAATTTCTGGGAATTCCTTGGCGGTGACGGTCAGGATCAGGTCGATCTGCACCGCACCTGGGTCGAAGACGATACAGGCACGCGTATCCGTGGCATCAGCTCGACCTTCCTGCTCGACAACACCAATTTTTCGGTGAACGGCGATACGGTCGTCGTGTCCAACAGTGACGGGTCCGGGGCGGTGTTTTCGCTGACCGACGTCGAATTCATCCGCCTGACCGACGGCACCTTTTCGACCGAGCAATTGGCCGCGATGGATGCGGGCCAGTCCACCACACCGACCACGGGGGATGACAACCTCTTCGGCACGGTCAATCCCGACAGCATCGATGGCGATGCGGGCAATGACGTGATCTCTGGCCTTGGCGGCAATGACACGCTGATCGGCGGTGTGGGCAATGACACGCTCTATGGCGGCGAGGACGACGATACGCTGAGCGGTGGCGCGGATAATGACGTCATAAATGGCGGCACCGGCAATGACTCGGTCGATGGTGGTGCTGGCGACGATACTCTGACCGATGGTCGCGGCTTCGACACGGTGGATGGTGGCACCGGGACGGACACGTTCTATCGCGATCTGGCCGCCGATTTCTCGGCGCAGTCGTGGTTGCCGATCGTCGATCTGGTCGCCGGGCGTTTCTACGATCCGGCGGACGATCCCAGCCTGTTCGACACGCTTCTCAACATTGAGAATGTCCAGCTCGTGGGGGACTTCGACATGTCCATCACCGGTGACGGCAATGGCAACGTGTTGCAAAGCGATCTGGGCGACGACACGGTGATCGGCGGGGCGGGCAACGACACGCTCCTTGGCGGCGAGGGCAATGACACCCTGAGCGGTGGCGCGGACAACGATGTCATCGACGGTGGGTTCGGGAACGACTCGATCGATGGCGGTGCTGGCGACGACACGCTGACCGATGGTCGCGGCTTCGACACGGTGGATGGTGGCACCGGGACGGACACGTTCTACCGCGATCTGGCCGCCGATTTCACGGCGCAGTCGTGGTTGCCAATCGTCGATCTGGTCGCCGGGCGTTTCTACGATCCGGCGGACGATCCCAGCCTGTTCGACACGCTTCTCAACATTGAGAATGTCCAGCTGGTAGGCGACTTCGACATGTCCATCACCGGTGACGGCAATGGCAACGTGTTGCAAAGCGATCTGGGTGACGACACGGTGATCGGCGGCTCTGGCAGCGACACGTTGATTTCCGGCGCGGGCAACGACTCCCTGCAGGGCGATCTGGGCAACGATCTGCTGCAAGGCGGCGATGACAACGACACGCTGAATGGCGGCTTTTCGGCCGACACGCTCGAAGGCGGCAGCGGCGATGACCTGTTGATTGGCGGCTATGGCGATGACAGCATCGATGGCGGAATCGGCAGCGATACGGCGGATTATACCGGGTTCGGCGGCAACATCACCGTCAACCTGAACGATGGCACCGCGCAGTATACCGGCGCGGCGGGCACCGACATCCTGACCGGGATCGAAAACCTCGTGGGGGGTGACCACGCCGACCGCTTTACCGGGCGTCCCGACGACAGCATCCTCGAAGGTGGCGACAGCGCCGACACGCTGCTGGGGCTTGGCGGCGACGATACGCTGGACGGGCAGGACGGCAATGACAACATCGTCGGCGGCTCTGGCGCGGACCACCTGATCGGTGGCGCGGGGCGCGATGCGCTGCTGGGCGGCACCGAGAATGACAGCCTCGACGGCGGGATCGAAAACGACCAGTTGCGTGGCGGCGATGGCGAGGACACGCTGTATGGCGGTGTCGGGCGCGACATCCTGATCGGCGGCGACTTCGTCGCGGGTGGGTTCCCCGGCGACGGGGCGGCGGATACCTTCGTCTATACCGACGTGACGGAATCGCAGGTCGGTGCTGGCGGGCGCGACATCATCCGCGATTTCGAGGACGGGCTCGACATCATGGACCTGTCGGCCATCGACGCGATTACGGGCACGCCCGGCGATGATGCGTTCACCTTCATCGGCAGTTCCGGTTTCAGCGGCACGGCCGGAGAGTTGCGCGCCGTCACCACCGCCGCTGCGACCATCGTGCAGGCCGATGTGGACGGCGACGGGAATTCTGATTTCGACGTGTTCCTGAACGGCGTGTTGGTCATGGACACCTCCGACTTCGTGCTCTGACACGCCGGGGATGGGCGCCCGCCCGAACGGGGCGGGCGTCGCTCAGACTGCGGAGCGGTGTTCGGGCATCGCTGCCTCGTGATCCGGCAAGCGGAACCGCCCGACCAAGTCGGACAGCCGGGCCCCTTCTGCACGCAAGGCGGCACTGGCCGCCGAGGCCTGCTCGAACATCCCGGCGTTTTCCTGCGTCACCTGATCCAGATGGCGCACGGCGACGTTGACCTCGCCCAGTCCCTGCGCCTGCTCGGCGGACAGTTCCGCGATGCGCCGTATCTGATCGGTCACATCCTCGACCGCTTGCAGGATTTCCGACAAGGAGCCGCCGGTTTGACCGACAAGGGCAACACCGTGTTGGACCCGCTCGCCCGAGGTGGCGATGAGCGTGCCAATCTGCCGGGCGGCCTCCGTTGTGCGCTGCGCGAGTGAGCGGACCTCGGTTGCGACGACGGCAAAGCCGCTGCCCGCATGGCCAGCCCGCGCGGCCTCGACCCCGGCATTCAAGGCCAGAAGATTGGTCTGGAACGCGATATCGTCGATCATGTCGCTGATCCGCGCGATCTCGCCCGCGGAATTGTCGATCTCGGTCATGGCCTTCACGGTTTCTGCGACGATATCCGCCCCGGCGCGGGCTTTCCGGATGGCGTCCTGCCCGCTGCCATCGGCGGCGCGCGCGCCTGTGCTGCTGTCCTCGATTGCGGTGGTCACCTGTTGCAGGGCAGCGGCGGTCTGCTCCAGCGTGGCGGCGGAGTTTTCCGTGCGGGTCGAGAGGTTCTCTGAGGATTGGCTGATTTCGGCGGCGCTGGTGGTGACCGCCTGCGCCGTCGTGGAAATCGCCGCGATCACCTCGGTCAATTGCGCGACGGCGGTATTGTAGTCGTCGATCAGGGGGGTGTAGGCAGGCTCGAAGCTACCGTCGATCCGTGCATCCAGATCGCCATGTGACAGCTTGCGCAGGCCCCGGGCGAGCGCGTCGACCACATGCGCCTGCGCCGCTTGGCTGCGGCCCTGTTCGTCGCGCAGGAGGTTGGTTTCATCTATGCCATCGCGGAACACGCGCAGATGACGGACCATCTCGCCGATCTCGGCCTTTTCATGGTCCATTCCCGTCAGGTTCAGGCGCAACTCGCCCTCGGCCAGCCGTTTCATGCGCGTGATCAGGCCTTGCAGTTTGGCCGTCAGGTTGCGGCCAAAAATCCACGCGAGGATCATGCTCAGCGCAAGCGCGCCGCCTGCGCCAAGAACCGTCCGCTGGATCATGCTGTCGGAAATCGCCTGCGCGCGCGCCTCGGAGAGAATGACATTGGCCACGGCGACCGGCTGACCGGCGAAGTCGCGGACCACGAAGCCCTTGCTGCCGAACGGAGCGCCATCGATGGTCAGGGCGCGGATCGGCGTGGCGCCGCCCAGCACCGCGTCCAGCGCCCCCCGGTCCATCAGAGGCGGTCCTGAATATTGAACGGTCAGGCGTGTCGCCTCATCGGCAGTCCCGTCGGGCAAGAAGTACAACTCGATCGCATGGTGCGTCCCGGTGACGAGTTCGGTCAGAAAGGCCGCGTCCAGCGGCAGTCCGAACTCGACCGTGCCGAGATGTTCGCCGTCGTCCCGGACCGGCGCGATGCCGCGAAATCCAAGCCCTGCCGCATCGCGTTGCACCCCCGCCATCGAGGCGTGGTCGCGGTTGGCCGCAACCACAAGGGGACGTGATCCCGACAGGTCATCGCCGTATTGGTCGGGGGCGTGCACGGGCAGGATCGAAACCGCGTCGGGCGTATGGAATTCGAAATGCACGACACCGGTCTTGCGGGCGAATTCCTCGAAATCCTTGACGAAGAGGCGGTGCAGCCCCTTGGTATCGGCTTTTTCGACCGCACGCTGCACACGCGGGATCGCTGCCACGATTTCCGCCATGGACAACGCGGCGTTGACGCGGCTGTCCAAGGCTTCCTGCACCTGTGCCTCGAACTGGGTCAGCGACCGTTCAGCCGCCTCGCCGGCCAGCTTGCGCGCGCCCAGAAACAGCGGGATCGTGGCCATCGCAACCGAGACCATGGCACAGACCATGATCGCAAAGATAATCCTGTACCGCAGAGACATGTACCCGCTCCAAGTTTCACCCGTCCCGCAGGATGTGGTGAAAGACTTGCGCAGCGGTAAACGCGTCAGGGAAAAGTAACGCAGCTTTTCAAAGGATTAACGTGGGATTCGTCTCAATTCCCGAGAATGCGCATGCCCCGGTCGATGCCTTCCAAGGTCATCGGCACCATGCGATCCTCGAAGATTTCGCGGATCATCTGAATCGACTGGGTATAGCGCCAGTGCTGTTCGGGCACCGGGTTCAACCAAAGGTGGTTGGACCATTGCCGACGGGCCCGTTCCAGCCAGACCTGTCCGGCCTCCTTGTTCCAGTGTTCGTTGGCACCGCCGGGATAGGCGATCTCGTAGGGCGACATGGAGGCATCGCCAACGAAAATGCATTTGTAATCCGCGCCATAGGTGTTCAGCACCTCCCAAGTCGGGGTTTGCTGATCCCAGCGGCGGCGGTTGTCCTTCCAGACGCCTTCATACAGGCAGTTGTGAAAGTAATAGTGATCGAGATGCTTGAACTCGGCGCGCGCGGCCGAGAACAGTTCCTCGACCAGCTTCACATACGGATCCATCGAGCCGCCAATGTCGAGGAACAACAAGACCTTGACCGCATTGCGCCGTTCCGGCCGGGTCTGCACGTCGAGATAGCCGTTATGAGCGGTGGCGCGGATCGTCCCGTCCAGATCGAGTTCCTCGTCCGCCCCCGCGCGCGCCCATTTGCGCAGACGTTTCAGTGCGACCTTGATGTTGCGGGTGCCCAATTCGACGCTGTCATCGAGGTTCTTGAACTCGCGCTTGTCCCAGACCTTGACCGCGCGCCTGTGGCGGCTTTCGTTCTGGCCGATGCGCACGCCCTCGGGGTTGTAGCCGTAGGCCCCAAACGGCGAGGTGCCCGCGGTGCCCACCCATTTCGAGCCACCCTGATGGCGGCCTTTCTGTTCCTCGAGCCGCTTCTTGAGCGTCTCCATCAGCTTGTCGAAGCCGCCCATGGCTTCGATCTGCGCCTTTTCTTCCTCGGACAGGTGCTTTTCGGCCATCTTGCGCAGCCAGTCCTCGGGCAGGTCGAGCGCGTTCAGGACCTGCTCGGGCGTGATGCTGTCGAGCCCCTTGAAGGTGGCGGCAAAGGCCCGGTCAAAGCGGTCGAGATGGCGTTCATCCTTGACCATGGCCGTGCGGGCGAGAAAGTAGAACGCCTCGACGTCATAGGTGGCGAGGCCTGCGCTCATGCCTTCGAGAAAGGCGAGATATTCGCGCAAGGAGACGGGCACGCCGTTGGAGCGGAGGGTTTCGAAGAAGGGAACGAACATGGGGATGTTCTAGGTTCCGCAAGAGGCCGGTGCAAGAAAGTAGGATGGGTTAAGACCCATCCTACCCAAGATTTCACAGCGTCTTTTCAAGGATGATCGTCGCGAACAGGCCCAGCAGGGCAAAGGCGATCGCGTAGACGGCGGCATATTGCGCGATGTCCAACCCGTTGCCCTTGCGACGTTTGGCGTTGAACCCACCAAGGAGGGCTCCGATCAGGGCAGCGGTCAGGACAATCATAGGGCGCCTCGTCTCCGTCTGGCGGGGTTGAGCGAGCCGATCTCGCGCAGCTTGGCGCGCACGGCCCATTCCGAGCCGAACCCGTAGCGTGCCCAGCCCAGACTGTCCAGACGCACCTTGCGCCCCTCGGTCACACGTCCGTCAAGTTCCAGCGCCTCGGCGCGCAGCATCATCAAGGTCGCCAGCAGGGCCGCGTTTTCATGCCGCGCCGCGGTGTCCAGATGCGGGGTCAGCAGGGCCAGCGCATCCTTGGCGCGACCGGCCGAGATCGCATAGGCGGCCAGTTGCGAGGCGACATAGGCCCGGTGCAGCGCGGTGTCCGGCGATTTGCCGAAAAACCGTTGCGCCAGAACGAAATGGTCCTGTGCGGCCTGCGGATCGGTGGCCTGCAACAGCCGTCCCATGGCGTAGTGCGAAAACGCACGGCGATGGTCCGTCCAGCCCAGGGCCGAGGCGACCTTCAGCGCCTCTGTTGCGGCGCTGCGGCGCTGCGCGGGGTTCGCGCCGGGGCCAAGCGCGGTCTGCACCGCATCGATCCAGATCCTCGGCGTCTTGGACAGGCGCTGCGGCGCGACATTGACGCCGCGCGGATTGATCCGCGCAAGGATCGCGGGCAGGCGGTCGGCGACCTCGTTGCGGGTCATGCCGTTGCGCAGGCCCGGATCATAATAGGCACGCAGGATGGTCATGTCATGACCGGTCAGCACCGTATGCACGTTGTCGTCGTTGAACACGCTGTCGGGCAGGCGGTACAGGTCGTTGAGCGGCCCGATGGCCTGCGCCAGTTCCTCGTGCAGGCAGTCGCGGACCTCCTGCGGCGAGGAATCGTTGGGCAGGAAGATCGCCAGCCGTTCGCGGGTGCGCAATTGCGACCACGACACCTTCTTGGTGCGGCGGGCAGAGCGGTATTCCGCCAGCGACGAGACGTTGGGCACCACGAAACAGGCCGCAGAGGGCAGCGTGTCACGGATTTCGGAGCGGGTGACGGCCTGCACGGTGATATTGGCATTGGCCCCACCGGTCAGATCGATCTGGATGCCGGCCTCTGTGCGCAGGCGATGCAACAGACGCTTGAGGTCGGGCGTCAGCGAAACCGGCGCCTCGCCAGTGACGCGCACCGTGATCGGCCCCTCGAACCGGGTGAAGACCGGCAATTGACGCCCCGATTCCAAGGTAAAGGCCAGATCCAGGAAATCGCGCGCCATGTCGGAATTCGACGCCACCGGCGGTTGCGGCCGCGGCACCGAAAAGGATTTCATCGGCGGCAGTGATGCCTCGCTTTCCACGCTAGATGCGGCGCGGGTCGGCGTGTCGCCCTGACCGACGGGCATGCAGGCGCCCAGCAGCAGGTAGAACGGCAAGAGGTAACGTCTGGCTTTGCGCATCACGGTCTCTGGTACTTGATGAAAGGGGTCAGAACGCCGATCCGGTCATAAAGCCGCCGGGCGGTGTCATTGAACTCCTGAGTCAACCAGTAGACAGCCGGTGCGCCATGCGAGTCGGCGGCGGCATAGACGCCTTCGATCAGCGCCCGGCCCACACCCATGCCCCGCACATCCGGATCGGCGTAGAGATCCTGCAGATAGCAGACCTCTTCGACTTTCCAGGCGTGACGGTGGAACAGGTAATGGGTGAGGCCCACGACACGACCGTCCAACTCGGCCACCAGCGCGTTGTAGTCGCGCGGGTCGTCGCCGAGAAGGCGCGCAAAGGTCGAGGTGTAAACAGCGTCCGACACGCTGGATTCGTAAAAATCCAGATAGCCCGTCCAGAGCCTGCGCCATGCCTGTTCATCCTCGGCACGCAGCGCGCGCACGGAGAGAGCCGTCGTTTGGGACACTGTTAGAAGCCTGCCTGCTTGTTGTTACTCGGATGGAATGAACATCCGGTGCTTTTCTGTCCTCTGTTAGGACACTATAGGGCATAACTGAGTTTTTTGGACAAGCTGTTAACAAAGCCCGCCGAGATTTTTCCCGCACTCGGAAAAAGCGATCAGCTTTTATTAAAAATCAACATGTTGCATGGTGCCGAGATGCAACAATATCTTAAGGTTGTTTGGGTTTACCCAATGTTAGGAAACATTAACGCCTGATGAATCCCTCGAAGCGTGGCGTGAATGCGGCGCTTTGCCCTACGTCAGGCCTCAGGCGAGCCACGCCAGCGAGATCAGCGACAGGGTCGATGTCCAGATCACGACGGGGGCGATCTGGTCGGTGCGGATGCCGTGCAGCATGGCCAGCGAAAAGGCCATGGCCCCCGATGGCCCCGCCGCTGCCAGCACCAGCAGCGTCTCCCATTCCGGGGGTCTTTGGCCGATATGCAGCACCGCCCAGACCAGCGCCGGAAAGACCATCAGCTTGACCGCGGCGATGGTGGCGATGGTGGGCGAGGGGGCGAGGCTGTGCCCCGACAGGATCACGCCGAGGGCGAACAAGGTCAGCGGCGCGGCGCCAGCACCTGCGAAATGCATCGCGGTCAGGACCGGTTCAGGCACCGGGATCGGCAGCACATGGGTCAACCCGCCCAATGCGATGGCGATCAGGACCGGGTTCTGCACGACGCGCGCCAGCGACGCGCCCGGACGCCCGCCGCGATGGGCGATCAAGCCGGTCGTCACGATGAAGAAGCCGAAGGTGACCGAACTGTCCCATGCCACGATTCCGGTGATCGGCAGCGCGGCGGCCTCGCCATAGATCAGGAACGAGATCGGCCAGATATACAGCAGCGTGTTGACGAAGACGGTCGCCATGGCCAGCAACCACGCCTCGGGCAGGTCGCGCTTCAGCACGCCAAGCGCGAGGCCCAGCGTCAGGGTGAACGTCGCGACTTGGCACAGGGCATACAGGCCGATGGCCTCGGCCCGGAAGGCGCTGAAATCCAGCCCTTGGATCAGGGGAAAGATCAGCGCCGGTTGCAACACCAGAAACGTCACGCGGTTTACGGCTGCTGCCTCGTCGCGGGTGAAGCGGCCCATCCGCCCAAGGACAAAGCCAAGCGCCAGCATGGAAAAGACGGGCAGGATGTCATGGGTCAGGATCGTCAGCATGTTGCCAGAGACCACGCTCGGTCGGGCGGCGCAAGCGCGCTCGGAACGGGTCGTCGTGACGGGCGTTCCAAGACCGAAGGGAGAACGGTCATGTGGGACTGGCTACAGCAGAACGGCCCGGCGCTGAACGTGATGCTCAACGCGGTCATGTTGTTGGTCTGGGGCGCGTATCTTCAGCTGTTCTGGATGTCCTTCCAGCGCGCCAACCGCGCGGTCATCCATATCAGCCGCGCCGCCGAGGACGGGCGTGACGCGCGGTTGATCGTATCGAACATGGGCAGCGAGGCGGTCTACATCCTTGCGATGCAGGTGCGCCTGACCTGTGGGGACCGGCAGATGGCGGCCTCGGTCACGGACAAGGTCGAACGCAGCCCCGTCGATGACGAGGATTTCCGCGACCGCACCTTGCAAGGGCCCTTGGCGGGGGGCGATGCGGTCGATGTCGGCGGGTTCCGCACCGTCCTGCAACGCGCCGAACATTGCCTCGGCGAAGGCGTCGAGTTGGAAGACTGTTCCGAGGTCGAGGTCACCGTCATCGTGGCCGCGCAGCAGGCACACAAGCTGCTGGGCGGCTACAAACGTTATCGGATTCACGGCAGCGAAGGTAACCTGACCTTCGACAGCGAAGACGTGCTGACCCGGCAGATCCGGTCGTGGCGGCATCGCCGACAGTTGCGCAAGGAACTGACCGCGCGCAACGTGTGACTCAGCGCTCGCGCCGGGCCATGAAGGCGAGCCGCTCGAACAGGTGAACGTCCTGCTCGTTCTTCAGCAAAGCGCCGTGCAATTTCGGCAAGGCGCTGGCGCCGTCACGCTTGAGGTCCTCGGCGTCCATGTCCTCGGCCAAGAGCAGCTTGAGCCAGTCCAGCACTTCCGAGGTCGACGGCTTCTTCTTCAACCCCGGCTGTTCGCGCAGTTCGTAGAACTGTGTCAGGGCCGTGGTCAGAAGCTGGTCCTTGATGCCGGGGTGGTGGACCTCGACGATCTTGCGCAGGGTGTCGGGGTCGGGAAACTTGATGTAGTGGAAGAAGCACCGCCGCAGGAAGGCGTCGGGCAGTTCCTTTTCGTTGTTCGACGTGATGATGACGATGGGGCGGTTGACCGCGCGGATCGTCTCGCCCGTCTCGTAGACGTGGAATTCCATCCGGTCGAGTTCCTGCAACAGGTCGTTGGGGAATTCGATATCGGCCTTGTCGATCTCGTCGATCAGCAGGACGACCTTGTGATCCGCCTCGAAGGCCTGCCACAGCTTGCCCTTGCGGATGTAGTTCTTGACGTCATGCACACGTTCGTCACCCAACTGGCTGTCGCGCAACCGGCTGACGGCGTCATATTCATACAACCCCTGCTGCGCCTTGGTCGTCGACTTGATGTTCCATTCGATCATCGGCAGGCCAAGCGCCTTGGCCACCTGCCGCGCCAGTTCGGTCTTGCCCGTGCCCGGCTCGCCCTTGACCAGCAGCGGACGTTCCAGCGTCACGGCGGCGTTCACGGCCATGGTCAGGTCGTCGGTGGAAACGTAGTCATCGGTGCCGTCAAAGCGCATGCATGCTCTCCTGTCTGTCGCGGCACAGGGGTAAGCCGCCCCCGCGTGCATTGCAAGCCGCGCAGGCACCGGATGGGCGGTCGGGGCGGCGGGCCGCGCGCGAAACGGTGTTCTGCACATGAGAACAAAACTGGACAAAATATGGATATTGTGCGCACCGGCGCACGGTCCGCGCCAAGGGTGCGTGAAACATTTGATCTAGGTTAAAGGCAGCCGCTGCGGGCCGTGATAGCCAGCAAGCGTCCTGTCTGAACCGGAAATCCGTGGCCAAGGGCGCGTTCACAGGTCGTTACCGGACAGCGTCGCGCCATTTGTCACATTTCGTTTCACGCATGGCGGGAAATCGCCGCGACGCAGCCCGGATTGTGTAGTGACAAGGGGTAATCGTTGGGTTAAGAGCCGCCCTTAGGGGTGCCATATATCTAGGGAATTTCGACATGATGGATATTGGCGAGCACGAGGGAACAGAAATGAAACCTGAGAACTTCCTGCCCGATGACTACACACCGGCAGAGGACGAACCCTTCATGAACGAGCGTCAGACGGAATATTTCCGTCGGAAGTTGCTGGCTTGGAAGCAGGATATTCTTGCCGACAGCCGCGACACGATCGAAACGCTGCAGGAAGGCACGCGGAACATTCCCGACGTGACCGACCGCGCCAGCGAAGAGACCGATCGCGCGCTCGAATTGCGCACGCGCGACCGCCAGCGCAAGCTGGTCTCCAAGATCGACGCCGCGCTGCGCCGCATCGAAGAGGGCGAATACGGGTATTGCGAGGTGACCGGCGAGCCGATCAGCCTGAAACGGTTGGACGCCCGCCCGATCGCGACCATGAGCCTCGAAGCTCAGGAACGCCACGAGCGCCGGGAAAAGGTCCATCGCGACGACTGAGTGTCGACGCTGGCATCAAATAGGAACGCCGGAGGCCTTGCCTTCGGCGTTTTTCTTTGCGCATAGGGCGGCATGGCGTTGCATGGTCTCAATATTGCCGTTCTGGGCGGCGGCATCGGCGGTCTGGCGGCGGCGCTGGTGCTTCGGGCGCGCGGCGCGGATGTGCGCGTGCTGGAGCAGGCCGATGCGATCCGCGAGGTCGGCGCCGGCATCCAGATTTCGCCCAACGGCTTGCGCGTGCTCGAGGCGCTGGGGCTGGGGCAGGGCTTTCGCCGGATTTCCGTGCCGGGGCAGGCGGTCAGCTTGCGCGATTACCGGGCGGGGCGCGAAGTGCTGCGCATGGACCTGAGCGGGCTGGCCACGGGGCAGGAATACCGCTTCGTGCACCGCGCCGACCTGATCGACCTGCTGGCCGGGGCCGCGCGCGATGCGGGCGTGCAGATCCGGCTCTTGCAAAAGGCGCGCTCCGTCGTGCCGGGCCCGCGCCCCGAGGTCCAGCTGTGCACGGGCGACAGCGTCCATGCCGATTTGGTCATCGGTGCCGATGGCCTGCATTCGGTCCTGCGCCCCGTGCTGAACGGCCCGGCCAACCCGTTCTTCACCGGTCAGGTGGCATGGCGCGCCGTGGTGCGCAACACCGTCGGCCACCCGAACGAGGCGCACGTTCATATGGGGCCGGGCCGCCACATGGTCAGCTATCCGCTGCGCGGCGGTGAGTTCGTCAACATCGTCGCGGTCGAGGAACGCAAGGGCTGGGTCGACGAGGGCTGGTCCCATACCGATGACGCGGCCAACCTGCGCCGCGCCTTTGCGGGCTTTGGCGGCATGGTGCCGGAGCTGCTGGCACATGTCTCCGACCCGGGTTTGTGGGGCCTGTTCCGCCATCCGGTGGCCGAGGTCTGGCACGGGCAGGGCGTGGCGCTGCTGGGCGATGGCGCGCATCCGACGCTGCCCTTTCTGGCGCAGGGGGCGAATATGGCGCTCGAAGATGCGTGGGTGCTGGGCGATGTTCTGGCGCGCAGCGGTGCTGCCGGGCTGGACGACTACCAGACCCGCCGCCGCCCCCGCGTGTCCCGTGCCATCGAGACGGCCAATGGCAATGCGTGGAAATACCATCTGCGCAACCCGCTGATCCGCGGCGTCGCGCATCTGGGTCTTGGCCTGATCGGTCGCGTGGCGCCGGACAAGATGCTGCACCAGTTTGACTGGCTCTATACCCATGACGTGACCCGCCCTTAAGTCGGGGGAGACACCGCCGACAGGCGTGCTAGGGTGCGCGCAAAAGGGAGGCGAGATATGGATATCGCAGACGGGATTCCCGAAAAGGCATTGGAGTGGCACCGCGCGGGCAAGGGCGCGGTTCTGGCCACGGTGGTGCAGACATGGGGCAGCGCGCCGCGCCGCGTGGGCTCTCAACTGGCGATTTCGGGCGATGCCGAGATCGAAGGCTCTGTTTCCGGCGGCTGCGTCGAAGGCGCGGTGATCGTCGAGGCTTTGGAAGCGCTGGAGGCGGGCGAGCTGCGCGAGTTGGAATTCGGGGTGTCGGATCAGGATGCCTTTGCCGTGGGGCTGGCCTGTGGCGGCACGATCCGGGTGATCGTCGAACCCGTGGGCGCCGTGATGCCCGAGACCCTGCTGGCCGATATGGTCGAGGCCCGCGCCAAGCGGCAGGCTGTGGCCTATGTGGTCGATCTGGACACCGGCGCGCGCCACCTTGCCCGCGACGGCTATCAGCAGCGGTTCCGCATGGACCGCTCCGGCTTCGAGGAAGAGACGCGCACCTTTGTCTGCATCCACAACCCGCCCTTGCGGCTGATCGTGGTGGGCGCGGTGCATATCGCGCAGGCCCTGCTGCCCATGGCGCGGATCGCGGGCTATGACCCGGTGATCATCGACCCGCGCGAGACATTCGGATCGGCTGCGCGCTTTCCCGGCGAGACCATCCTTGACGACTGGCCCGACGAGGCGATCGACAAGCTGGGCCTCGATCCCGGCACCGCGCTGGTGCTGCTGACCCATGACCCGAAACTCGACGACCCGGCGCTCTTGCGCGCGCTGCGCTCGGACGTGTTCTATATCGGGGCGCTCGGGTCGACGCGGACCCATGCCAAGCGCGTCACCCGCCTCGAAGAGGCCGGGTTTACGCCTGACGAAATTGCCCGCATCCACGGCCCCATCGGCCTTGATATCGGCGCGTCCGGCCCGTCGGAAATCGCCGTCTCGATCCTTGCGGAAATGACCCGCGTGCTGAGGAAAGGCGCATGAAATTCGGCCCGGTTCCTCTGGATCAGGCGGTGGGCGCGGTGCTGGCGCATTCCGTCGCGCTGCCCGATGGACGGCTGAAAAAGGGCACGGTGCTGACGCCCGATGACCTTGGACCCTTGGAGGCTGCCGGCTTTGCCGAGGTGATCGCCGCGCGACTGGAACCGGGCGACATCGCAGAGGACGCCGCCGCCGAGCGTCTGGCCCATGCGCTGGTCCCCGACCCCGCGCGCGCCGGGCTGAAGCTGGGCCGCGCCGCAACGGGCCGGGTCAACATCACGGCGACCGCGCCGGGTGTCGCGGAGATCCTTGCTGACCGTATCCACGCGCTCAATGCGCTGCATCCGATGATCACCGTCGCGACGGTGCCGAAATGGCAGCGCATGGACGCACGCGGCATGGTGGCGACGGTCAAGATCATCTCTTATGCCGTGCCCGAGGCTGCGCTCGATGCTGCGTGTCTTGCGGGGCAGGGGGCGTTGCGTCTGCGGCCCGTCACCTGCAGGCAGGCCGAACTGATCCAGACCACGGTCGACGACAACGAGAAGCTCACCGACAAGGGGCATCGCGTGACAGAGGCGCGCCTATCGCGCATGGGATGCGCGCTTGCCGCGCCCAATATCGTGCCGCACCGGCTTGAGCCGCTGACCAAGGCGATCCGCGCCTCGACAGCCGAAATCGTGCTGATCCTGACCGGCTCGGCCACCTCCGACCTGCACGATGTGGCGCCCGAAGCGGTGCGCAAAGCGGGCGGAGAGGTCACGTATTATGGCATGCCCGTCGATCCCGGCAACCTGCTGTTCTACGGCACGCTGGGCGAGCGCCCCGTGATTGGTCTGCCGGGTTGCGCCCGCGCCCCGGCCCTGAACGGCGCCGACTGGGTGCTGGAACGGCTGCTCTGCGGCGTCCCTGTCACGCCGCGCGACATTGCCGCCATGGGCGTTGGCGGCCTGCTCAAGGAAATCCCCGCGCGGGGCCGTCTGCGCGAAGGCTGACCCGCACGATATCTCTTGTGTTTACCGCAGTTTAACACGGGGCCTGTAGCGTCTGCCTGCTTTCGGTGGACGGGGATGCGCACGTGTACAAGCTTGCCGTTTATGACTGGACGCAGGTCTCCACCCCGGCTGCGCTGACGCCTGCCAACCTCGCGAACGACACCAATGGCAACGACCCGTCGCAGCCCAGCTACGACCCCTCTGCGCCCAGTTGGACCGGCGTCACCTATACCTATCTCGGCGGCAGCCCGACCTCGATCAAGGTCATCGACGATGATGGCGTGTTTCAGGACGGCTATGTCGAAACCGGCACCCCCGCCACGCTGGCCGAGGATGTGACGATCTCCGGCGTGACCTACGCGGCCGGGTCCATCGTCGAGAACGAATTCGCGCTTGTCGATGCGGGCGGGTCCGAGGTCTGGGTGATCCGCATCGGCGGGGTGAATGTCGGCTTTGCCCCACAGGTTCCGTATTATGCGATCCCCGCCGGGGTGACCTTTTCCCCGGTCGAGGCGCGCGATGGCGACGCTGCGGCCAGCAGTGACGGCATTTCCAGCGACACCGCCTATTCCGGGGTGATCTGTTTTGGTGCGCAGACCTCGATTGCCACGCCCGAAGGCGCCCGCCGCGCCGACAGCCTCGTGGCGGGCGATCTGGTGCTGACCGCCGATCACGGGCCGCAGCCCCTGATCTGGGTGGCGCACAGCCATGTCAGGCTTGAGGATCGCAATGACCCGGCCCGTCCGATCCTGTGTCCGAAGGATGCCTTTGGCAGCGGCGTGCCAGAGCGTGACCTGATCCTGTCCCCCCAGCATCGGGTCTTGCTGAGCGGGCCTGCATTGGACACCGAGGGGGACCAATTGGCGCCGGTCTGCGGCTTGCTGGGCCTGCCGAGGCTGCGGGTCATGTACGGGCTGCGGCGCGTCACCTATGTCCACCTGCTGCTGGAGCGGCACGCGATCCTGTCGTCAGAAGGGGTCGCCTCCGAAAGCTTCTATCCCGGACCCATGGCGCTGCGCGCCCTAGATGGCGCCACCGGGCGGCAGGCGGCTGGACAGGTCTCGCGTGATCCGGCCCGCCCGATGCTGTCACGCGCGCAGGCCGAGGCCTTGGTTGAACAGGCCCGTATCGAACGGCGCAGGGGCGGTTCGAAGGGGGCCGACTGGCTGCGGGTCGCCGCCTTTGCCGACATCACCTCGCCGGTCCGGCGCAACCTGCGCCTGCAGGTCGGCTGAACCGGTTCAGGCGGGCGCGTCGGCGATGAAATCGATCAGGGCAGACCGGCCCGAATGACCGGTGCCTTCGCGCAGGACCTTTTCGTAGCTGGCAAGGCGCAGGACCTGCAGATCGGCAAAGCTGTCGCGCAACATGTCCTGGGTATACATGTTCTCGCGCCGACCCGGCCCGCCGGTGCCAAGCGCCACCTGCTCGGGCGTGTAGCCATGCAGCATCAGGCGCCCACCCGGCCCCAAGGCCCGGCGGATGCCGTCGAACAGCGCAGTCCGGCCCTCGGGGCCGACAAACTGGATGAAAACCCCGACCACAAGGTCGAAGGGCTGCGACCAGTCCCACTCCTCGATCGTGGCATGATGAAGCGCCAGTTGCACGCCGCGCGCGCCGGCCAGCTTGCGCGCCTTGTCCAGACCAACGGCAGAGGCGTCGAAGGCCGTGACCTGACAGCCGAGACCGGCAAGGAAGACGGCGTTGCGGCCTTCGCCCTCGGCGATGCACAGCGTCCGCGCGCCCGGGGGAACAAGCCCGACATTGTCGCGCAAAAAGGACGCCGGTTCGGTCCCGAACAGGTATTCCTTCGTGCCGAAGCGTTCATCCCACATGGGTCATCCTCCCTGATGCCGGAAAGATAGGTTGTGCGGCGCAAAACAAAACCCGCCGGACTGCGGCGGGTTTCGAAAAAAAACATCTGTCGGACCGAATTACTTGTTCGGCAGCGGCCCGATCATCATGACCATCTGGCGGCCTTCCATCTTGGGCATGTTCTCGATCTTGCCGATTTCCTTGACGTCTTCGGCGACGCGCTGCAGCAGGTCGCGCCCAAGGTCCTGGTGCGCCATCTCGCGACCCCGGAAACGCAGGGTGACCTTCACCTTGTCGCCATTTTCGAGGAACTTGAGGACGTTGCGCATCTTCACATCGTAGTCGTGGGTGTCGGTGCCGGGACGGAACTTGACCTCTTTGACCTCGATGATCTTCTGCTTCTTGCGGGCCTCGGATTCACGCTTCTGCTGTTCATATTTGAACTTGCCGAAATCCATGATCTTGCAGACCGGTGGCGTGGCGTTGGGCGAGATCTCGACCAGATCGAGACCGGCACGCTCGGCCAGTTCCATGGCGCGGGCGGGCGTGACCACGCCGACATTTTCACCTTCGGCGCCGATCAGGCGGATTTCGGGGGCCCGGATGCGATCGTTGACGCGGGGGCCAGTGTCGCGCGTGGGGGGCGCGTTGTGAGGACGGCGGGCTATTGGAATGCTCCTTTTGGGAATTTCGTCAAGAGCGCAAGGTAAACGGGGGAAAGTCGGGTTTCAAGCGTCAAAACCGGGGATTCATGCTGCATCGCGGCGTTTTCGGGCTTGAGATTGGCTGGCGCGCGGCGCACATCTTGACCGCAGGATCGGGGTTGGCCCGGTTCGTGGATATTTCAAGGTTTGGGGGATCGAGTGATGCAAAAGGCGATCGCGATCATCGTGGCGGCTGTCGTCGTCGTGGGCGGCTATTTCTGGTACAGCAACGAGCAGGCCGCCAAGGAGGCGGCGCTGGTGGCCGAACAGCAGGCCGCGGCCGAGGCAAAAGCCGCCGAGGAAGCGGCGAAGGCTGCCGAGGAAGCGGCGGCGGCGAAGGCCGCCGAAGAAGCGGCAGCAGCGAAAGCCGCAGAGGAGGCCGCTGCCGCAGAGGCGGAAGCCGCGGCCCAGAAGGCCGCCGAAGAGGCCGCAGCAGCCCTTCAGGCTGCCGAGGAAGCCGCCGCCGCCGAAGCGGAAGCCGCCGCTCAGGCAGCGCAAGAGGCCGCAGCCGCAGCAGAGGCCGAAGCCCGCGCCGCAGCCGAAGCCGCCGAGGCCGAAGCCGCCGCCGCGTTGCAGGCCGCCGAAGAGGCCGCTGCAGCCGAGGCAGAAAAGGCCGCACGCGCCGCCGAGGAAGCCGCGCAGGCAGCCGAAGCCGCAGCCGCCGAGGCGGTCGAGGCCGGTGCCGAGGCGGTTGAAGAGGCCGAGCAGGCCATCGACGACATGGCCCAGCAGTTGGGCGACGCCGTCGACTCCGCCGCCGAGGCTGCCGAACCTGCCGCCGACGCGGTGGCCGACGCGGCAGACAGCCCGGCCATCACCGAATTGCTGACGGTGGATGGCTTTGACTATGACAAGGTGGTCGAATATATCGACAATTCCGAGCTGGGCATGGTCGCAAAGGCCGGCGCACGGCAGCTGGCCGAGACCTTGCGCGACAATCCTGAGACGCCGCAGGCGGTGCTGGATCAACTCAGAGAGATGCTCAACCTCTGATTGGACCGTCAGGTCATTGAAAAGCCCCGCACGAGAGATCGCGCGGGGCTCTTTCGTAAGAGGCGACCGGGGCAGGGATGTCGCCCAGGATGTGGCCCTCAGTCGAGGAAGGCCTTTTCCACCACGTATTGTTTCGGATCGGAATTGGCGCCTTCTTCCAGTCCGTAATCCTCCAGCATGGCCTTTAGTTCGAGGTTGAAGGCGAGGTTGCCGCAGATCATCGCCCGGTCATGCTCGGGATTGATCGGGTGCACGCCCAGATCCTCGAAGGCCTCGCCAGAGCGCATCAGGTCGGTGATGCGGCCCATCTTGGGCGACTGTTCGCGGGTCGTGGTGGGGTAATACTTGATCTTCTTCCAGAATCCCTCGCCAATGACCTCGTTGAGCAACTCGTCGGTCTTGAGGCTTTCGATGATCTCGGCCCCATAGGTCAGCTCGCCCGCCTCGCGGCAGGTATGGGTGATGATGACCTCGTCGTAATCCTGATAGGTCTGCGGTTCGCGCAGCAGGCTGGCGAAGGGCGCAAAGCCGGTGCCGGTGGCAAAGAACCAGATGCGCTTGCCAGGCAAGAGCGCGTCATGGACCAGCGTTCCGACGGGCTTCGGGCGCAGGATGATCTCGTCTCCGGGCTGGATGTGTTGCAGGCGCGAGGTCAGCGGGCCGTCGGGCACCTTGATCGAGTAGAATTCCAGTTCCTCGTCCCAAGACGGCGACGCGATGGAATAGGCGCGCAAGAGCGGCTTTTCCTTGCCGGTCTTCGGATCGGTCTGCATGAGGCCGATCATCACGAATTCGCCCGA
Source organism: Tropicibacter alexandrii (assembly GCF_003667315.2). Lineage (GTDB taxonomy): Bacteria > Pseudomonadota > Alphaproteobacteria > Rhodobacterales > Rhodobacteraceae > Tropicibacter > Tropicibacter alexandrii. Next base: position 254,133 of record NZ_RCTZ02000005.1, read on the forward strand.
GCGGAAGCGCATCGTGGCAGGCCGCGTGCAGCGGAAGGAAAACAGCCGGTCGGTGTAATGCTTGACCTCGGTGACGGTCTGGGCGTCGGGCAGGGCAAGCTTCTTCGGCGCGGGGGCGGCAGCGGCTGTATCGGTCACGGGGGTCATCTCTGTCATATGTCACTTTGCCGATATGATTAAACCGGCACCTCCGTCATAGCTTTGATCTGTGTCAGGTGAAAGGGCGTCGGGGCGCGACTCAGCCCCGCAGGCGGGCCTGATAGTCGTGGGACTGCCAGTTGGCGCGGTCGCGCCACTGGTCCTCGGGCTGGCGCTGCGCAATCTCGTCCGAGATTTCGACCTCGTCGAAGCCGGCGCGGCGGGCCATGGCGTATTGATCGGCGATCACATGGCCTGCGGCCCGCAGACGGCCCGTATAGCCGCGCAGCCGTAGCAGCCGCGCAAGGGTAAAGCCACGGCCATCGGCGAAGCTGGGAAAGGCAATGCGGATCATCTCGGCATTGGTATGGCCGTCCAGCGTGGCCGGGTCGGTGTCGGAGGGCAAGTCGCGGATCGCGCCTGCGAACGTATCGGGGGCAAAGCCTTGATCGGTGACGATGATCGACATGGGGCGGGTCCTTTGTGATCTGGGGTAGGATGGGTGATCACCCATCCTACTTTGTGTTGCGCACGGGGCGGCCATCGACGAAGTGGATGCCGCATTCCTGTTTGTCCTGTCCGCGCCAGCGTCCGGCGCGCGGGTCTTCGCCCGGGGCGACCTTGGACGTGCAGGGCGCGCAGCCGATCGACGGATAGCCCTGCGCCACCAGCGGATGCTTTGGCAGGCGGTTCTCCTCCATATAGGTGCGCACGTCCTCGGGGCCCCAATGGGCCAACGGGTTGACCTTAATCCGGCCCGTCGCCTCTTCGAGCTCGAAAAACTCCATCGCGGCGCGGGTCGCGGCCTGATAGCGTTTGCGCCCGGTGATCCAGCCGTCGAACCCGTCCAGCGCGGCTTCCAGCGGCAGCGTCTTGCGCAGGGCACAGCACGCGTCCGGGTCGCCAAGGCGCAGCCCCCCATAAGGATCGCGCTGCGCCAGCGTCGCCTCATCCGTGCGCAGGATGCGCAGGTCGGTCAGGTGCAGGCGCTCGGCCACCTCTTGTTGATAGGCCAGCGTTTCGGCAAACAGCAGGCGCGTATCGATGAACAGCACCGGGACGGAGCGGTCGACCATGGCGACAAGGTGCAGCAGCGCCACGGACTCGGCCCCGAAGGACGAGACCATGGCGATCCGGCCCGCCTCCGGGTCACGCAGCGCGCCTTCCAGCACGGCGGTCGCGCCGTGGTGCCGGTAGCGCGCGTTCAGCGTGGCCACACGGGCGCGCAGGGCGTCCAGATCAGGGGCGGGCCGTTCGGGTGGTTTGTCTTCACGAAGAAGCGGTTGCATGGATCACGCGGCCTTTGTCCGTTTCGCGTCCTCGGCGCCGTAAAGCGCCGTCTTGAACGGCGCCATGCCGACGCGCTTGTAGGTGTCGAGGAAAGGTTCGTCCTTGCCCTCGCGCACGTCCAGATAGGCCCCGATCAGGCGTTCGATGGCGGGGATGATCTCTTCGGCGGAAAAGCCCGGCCCGGTGCGACCCCCCAGCGCCATGTCGGCGCGGTGGTCGCCGCCCAGCGTGATCTGGTAGTTCTCGACGCCCGCACGATCAAGTCCAAGGATGCCGATATGGCCCACATGGTGGTGACCGCAGGCGTTGATGCAGCCCGAGATCTTGATCTTGAGCGCACCGATCTCATGCTCCAGCTTCAACTCGTCGAAGCGGGTCGCGATCTGTTGCGCAATCGGGATCGAGCGCGCGGTGGCCAGCGCGCAGTAATCCATGCCGGGGCAGGCGATGATGTCCGAGATCAGGCCGATATTCGCCGTGGCCAGACCGTGCGATTTCAGGCGCGCGTGGATCACCGGCAGGTCGGCCTTGTGCACATGCGGCAGGACGATGTTTTGCTCATGGCTGATGCGCAGCTCGTCATGGCCGAATTCGCGGGCGATGTCGGCGATCACGCGCATCTGGTCCGAGGTCGCATCGCCGGGTGTTGCGCCATGCGCCTTGAGGCTGATCTCGGTGATGGCATAGCCCTCGGCCCGATGGTCGGACAGGTTAGTATCGGCCCAAGAGCGGAAGACCGGGTCGCTCTCATAGGCGCGCTCGAAGTCCGAAATCGGGCGTTTTGTGAACGAAGGGGCAGCAAACTGGGCCTTTATCGCATCAAACAGGGCAAGGTCCGCGCCGTTGAACGCCTGACGCGTCTCGGCAAAGCGGTCCTCAACCAGACGGCGGATTTCGTCGATGCCGTGTTCGTGCAACGTGATCTTGATGCGCGCCTTGTACTTGTTGTCGCGGCGGCCCAGCAGGTTCCAGACAGAGACGACCGCTTCGATATACGGTAGCAAATCGGCCTGCGGCACGAAGTCATTCAGCACCTTGCCGATCATCGGCGTGCGGCCAAGGCCACCGCCCACCAGCACGGCATAGCCGATCTCGCCGTCACGCTCGACGATACGCAGGCCGATGTCATGGGCGGCGGTCACGGCGCGGTCATTCGGGGAACCGGTCACGGCGACCTTGAACTTGCGCGGCAGGAACTGGAATTCCGGGTGGTCGGTGGACCATTGCCGGATCAGCTCGGCCACCGGGCGCGGATCGGCGACCTCATCGGCGGCGGCCCCGGCAAAGTGGTCGGCGGTCACGTTGCGGATCGTGTTGCCCGAGGTCTGGATGGCGTGCATCTGCACCTCGGCCAGCGCGTCGAGCATGTCGGGCACGTCGCGCAGTTGCGGCCAGTTGTACTGGATATTCTGGCGCGTGGTGAAGTGGCCATAGCCCTTGTCCCAGCGGTCGGCAATATCGGCCAGCTTGTGCATCTGGCGGCTGTTCAGCGTGCCATAGGGGATCGCCACGCGCAGCATATAGGCGTGCAGTTGCAGGTAGAGGCCGTTCATCAGGCGCAGCGGCTTGAACTCATCCTCGGTCAGGCTGCCGTCGATGCGGCGCTCGACCTGCGCGCGGAACTGGCGGTTGCGCTCGGCGACGAAGGCGGCGTCGAAATCGGAATAGCTGTACATCATGCGCTCCTTTTCAGCTCGGCCTGTTTGCCGTGAGCGTAGTTGGACGGCCCCGTGCGTCGGAAGGCCTCGCGGAAATGGGTCGGTTCCGGGCCATCGGCCCCGGGCACCATGTCGACGAGGTAGACACCGACAACCTCATGGCTGCGTTTCTCGGCGTCGAGCAGTCGCACCTGCGCATCGGCCTCGTCGGTCAGCAGGTCGGCGTCAGACAGATGGGGGGACCAGCGGTCGTCGGCGGTCAGATAGACGACCTCACCCGAAAGCAGGGCGTTGGCGGTGATCACTTTGGGCGTGAAGGGTTTCGGCATCAGGACACCTCCTGTCGCGGGAATTGGGATTGAACGGCGTCGCGAGGCGCGAGGCCAAGAAGCAGAAGGGTGGGACCCGTAACCTCGTGTACGTCAAGCGCCATGGGCAGGTCGGCCAGCGTAGTGGCAATGTGGCGGGCATCCGCGCGAGAGGCGTTTTCGACCACGGTCACGGGGGTCGCCGGGGCGGCGCCATGCATCAAGAGGCGACCTTGGATAAAGCGCGAGGCCTTCTTGCCCATGTAAATCGCGGCGACCTCGCCCGGGCGGGCCAGTGCGCGCCAGTCGTGGTCGGCGAAGCCCTTCATGTCGTGGCCGGTCATGATCCGGGCAGAGGCATTGCGGCCGCGTTTGGTCAGCGACTGGCCGATCCCGGCCAGCGCGGCAGAGGCGGCGGTGATGCCGGGGACGATGTCAAACGGGATGCCGGCGGCGTCGAGCGCATCCATTTCCTCGTCCAGACGACCGAAGACGGTCGGGTCGCCGCCCTTCAGACGCACGACGCGTGCGCCGGTCCGGGCGTGCTCGACGATCAGCGCGTTGATCTGGTCCTGCGACACCGACGGGCCGAAGCCGGTCTTGCCCACATCGACCCGGCGCGCCTGCGGGGCGAGGGCGAGAATCTCGTCGCTGACGAGACGGTCATGGATCACCACCTGCGCAATTTCCAGCGCACGGATCGCCTTGAGCGTCAGCAACTCGGCATCGCCGGGACCGGAGCCCACGAAACAGACATGCATGCCGCGCGCGGGGCGCTTGCGGGCAAGGCGGGCCGTGAGGCGGGACAGGATCATGGCGGGGCTCCTTCGAAGGCGCGTTTCTGAAGTGATATATAGGAAATTGTTCCGCATCTGGGCTAGGTCCTTGCGGAAATAAGGAATGATGTTCTAAATGGCGACGTCAGCGGGCCGGGTGTTCCGCTTTTGCCGGAATAGGAGAACAGCGGTGAAGATCGACGCCACGGATCGGAAAATCCTTATCGAGCTGCAACGCGACGCGGCGCAGTCGCTGGACGACATCGCCAAGGCGGTCGGGTCGTCGAAGACGCCGGTCTGGAACCGAATCCGCAAGATGAAGGAGGCGGGCGTGATCGGCGCGCAGACCGTGCTGCTGGATGCCGAGGCGCTGGGATTCGAGGCGACCTTCTTCGTGCTGATCCGCACCTCGGAACACGAGGCGGAGTGGCAGAACCGCTTTCTCAAGGCGCTGCGCGAGCGCCCCGAAGTGCAGGAGGCGCACCGGCTGGCAGGGGATATCGACTATATCCTGAAGGTGCGGGTCAGGAACGCCCGCGCCTATGACGCCTTTTACCAAGCGTTGATTTCAGAGGTGAAGGTGCACAACGTCACGGCGCTTTTGTCGATGGAAGAGATCAAGGCGACCGTGGCCCTGCCATTGTGAGGTTGGATGCGCTCCGCGCGGGGGTATTTTGACCAAGAAGAAGGGCTTAGCGGGTGATCTTCAAGCGGCTGAGCCCGTGGAAATGGTAGAGATTGGCGTAGCGCGGCGGCTCTGACAGGCGCATGTCGGGGCAGCGTTCGAAGAGGATCGGCAGGGCGATCTGCAGTTCCAGCCGGGCCAGAGGCGCGCCGACGCAGAAATGCAGGCCCGCGCCGAAGCTGGTGTTCTGGACGACCTTGCGGGCGGGGTCGAAGCGGTCTGGATCGGGCCAGACCGCAGGGTCGCGATTGGCGGCCCCCAGCAGCAGCGCCACCTGATCGCCGGGCTGGAAAGTATGGCCGAAGGCCTCGACCGTCTCATAGGCGTAGCGGGTGAACATGTGCAAAGGCGGGTCGTAGCGCAGGATTTCCTCGGTCACGGGCTCGGCCCGTTCGGGGGGGATCGGTGTTCCCGTCTCCAGCAAGGTCTTGATCCCGTTGCCCATGGTGTGGACGGTCGCCTCGTGCCCGGCATTGAGCAGCAGGATGCATGTGGTGATCAACTCGTCGGTGGAGAGTTTCTCGCCCGCTTCCTCGGCGGCGATCAGTTGGGTGATCAGGTCATCGGCGGGGGTCTGACGCCGCTCCTCGACATAGCCGCGGATGAAATCGCCGAACTCGCGCGCGGCGGTGGCGGCGGCGTCCTCGACCTGACGGTCGCGGCGGGCCTGATACATGGCGACCATGGCGTTGGACCAGGCCAAAAGCTGGTCGGCCATGGTCTCCGGGACGCCCAGAAGGCGGCAGATCACGATCACCGGGATCGGCTGGCAGAAGGCGGGCAGCAGGTCGACCTCGCCCTCGGGGAAGGCGTCGATCAACTGGTGGCTGAGCGCGGCGATCTCTGGCCCGAGCGCGGCGATGCGGCGCGAGGTAAAGGCGCGCAGCACGAGGCTGCGCAGGCGGGTGTGGCGGGGCGGCTCCAGTTCCAGCATGGAATGGGCTTCGATGGCGTAGAAGGGCGCGAGGTGGTCGGGCACCGCGGGGACCTGATCCGCCGGGCATTCGCGCCCGAAACGCCGGTCGCGTAGCAACGCATGTACCGCCCCATGCGACACGGCGCAGGGCATGCCGTATTCCTCCCACCAGACGAGGTCGCCATGGGTTCGCCAGTCGGCATAGGCCGTGTAAGGGTCCTGAACGAAGGCCGGATCGGTCGGAGAAAGTGAGACGCGTTGCATGGCGCGACCCTGCCGCGACTTGGCAGCGGGCGCAAGACCGCGCTAGGAAGACGCATGGCAGGTTTTTCGCAACGTCGCGGCACCGTGGTGCTGCTGTTCCTGTGCCTCGTGGCGGCGCTTGGCTGGGGCGTGTGGCGCTATGGGCTGGCGCAGGCCTTGGGGCAGGTGGCGGCGCGCGGGCAGGCCGACCTTGCGCTGGCCTCGGACCGGCTGGTGACGGGGCTGCAACGCTATCGCTCGGTTGCCGTATTGTTGGCGGATCATCCCGCGCTGCAGGCGCTGCATGGCGGCGGATCGCGCATCACCGCCGACCGGCTGCTGCTGGCCAGTGCCGACCGGACCGGCGCGATGACGGCGGTCTATGCCGACCGGAGGGGGCAGGTCCTTGCTTCGGCGCATGAGGAGGTTCCGCACGATCTGGTCGCGCAGCCTTGGTTCCATAGGGCGCTCGACGGGGCGCTGGGGGTCGGTCATGGCATCGACGATGTCTTTGGCAAGCGCACCTTCTACTATGCCACGCCCTCTTTCGGCCCGTCGGGGGCGGTGCGCGGCGTGGTGGTGATCCTCGTCGATGTCGAACTGCTGGAACGGGTCTGGCGCGGTTCGCGCCCGGCGGTGTTGTTCAGCGACGAAACCGGCGAGGTGTTCATCACCAATCGCTCGGAACTGCTGTTCTGGCGCGTCGAATCCAGCGGGTTGGTTGGCCCCGAAGGCGCGGTCACGCAGGTCTCCCGGCGCGTTGGCGACTACGAGATCTGGCGCCAGAAGATCAGCGCCTACGTGCCCGAAGACGCCCTGCATTTGGTCCAGCCCCTGCCGGTGATCGACCTCGTGGGCGAGGCGCTGATCGATGCGGGCCCGGCGCGGCGCGTGGCGGGTTTGCAGGCGGCGGTCGTGGTCGCGCTGTGCCTGTTCTTCGGCTCGCTGCTTTTCCTCGCGATGGAGCGCCGTCGCGCCCTTGCGCTGGTCAATGTCCGGCTGGAGGCGCGCGTTCGCGAGCGCACGGTGGAGTTGGAGGCCACCAACACCGCCCTGCGCCACGAGGTGTCGGAGCGCGAGGAGGCCGAGGCGGCGCTGCGCCGGGCGCAGGCCGATCTGGTGCAGGCTGGCAAGCTGAGCGCCTTGGGGCAGATGTCGGCGGGCATCAGCCACGAGCTGAACCAGCCGCTGATGGCGATCCAGCAATTCGCCGAGAACGGCAGGGCCTTCCTGCTGCGCGACAGGTCCGACCGGGCGGGCGAGAATCTGGACCGGATCGCGGACATGGCGGCGCGGGCGGCGCGGATCATCCGCAACCTGCGCGCCTTTGCACGCAACGAAAGCGAACCGATGGGGCGGGTGGACTTGTGCGCCGTGATCGACACGGTGATCGAGCTGACCCAGACGCGGCTGCGCGACGATGGCGTGCTGCTCGAGTGGACCCGCCCCGCCGGGCCGGTCTTCGTCAAAGGGGGCGAGGTGCGGCTGGGGCAGGTCTTCGTCAACTTGATCAACAACGCCGCCGATGCGATGTCCGGACAGGACGACAAGCGGATCGTGATCGAGCTGCACGACGCGGTGCCGCTGACGGTGCAGGTGCGCGACACCGGGCCGGGCATCGCGGACCCGGAAAAGGTGTTCGAGCCGTTCTATTCGACCAAGCAGGTGGGCGACGGGATGGGGCTGGGCCTTTCCATTTCCTATGGTCTGGTGCAAAGCTTTGGCGGCAATATCCGCGGAACCAATACCGGCGAGGGGGCGATGTTCACGGTCGAGCTGGAGCGCTGGGAGGATAGCGGGGAAGGGGGCTTTGCCCCCGGCGCTGACGCGCCTCCCCCACGGTATTTGGAGCCAGAAGAAACCCGGAGTGCGCGGCGATGAGCGGTTTGGTCCTCGTGGTGGATGACGATCTGGCGGTGCGCGAGGCGCTGGCGCAGACGTTGGAACTGGCCGAGTACGAGCCGGTCACGGCGGGGTCCTTCGTCGAGGCCAAGGATCGGATCGGGCCGGAGTTTCGCGGCGTGATCGTGTCCGACATCCGCATGCCCGGGCGCGACGGGTTCCATCTGCTGGACTATGCGCGCGGGGTGGATCCGGACCTGCCGGTGATCCTGCTGACCGGCGAGGGCGATATCCCGATGGCGGTGCGGGCCATGACCAAGGGGGCTTTCGGCTTTCTCGAAAAGCCCTGCGCGGCGGCGGACCTGACGGCGCTGATCAGCCGGGCGCTCAAGGCGCGCGGCCATGTGCTGGAAAATCGCGCGCTCAAGGCGCAGTTGGAAACCGGCGATCCTGCGGCGCGCATGTTGTTCGGGCGCTCCGCCAAGGCAGAGGAGTTGCGCGCGCGGGTGCGTGCGGCGGCGCGCGGCGGCAGCGAGGTTCTGGTGCAGGGGGCGCCGGGCTCGGGGATTTCCAAGGTCGCCGAGGTGATCCACCTCAGTTCCATCCGCGCCAAGGGCCCGTTCGAGAAACGCGCAGCCGGCGGGCTGGACCGCGGGGCGCTGGATGAGCTGTGGGAGGCCTGCGCGGGCGGGACCCTGTTTCTGGACGAGATCGGGCGCCTGCCCGGTGACAGCCAGCTGGCGCTGGCCGATTGCGTCGATCGCGGTGGCGCCGTGCTGATCGGGGGGACCACGCAGGATCTGGGCGAAGAGGTCACTGCCGGGCGGTTTTCCAGCGAGTTGTTCTACCGGCTCGAGGTTGCGCGCGTGCGCATCCCGTCGATCGCCGAGCGGCCCGAGGATATCCCCGTCCTGTTCCGGCATTACGTGGCGCAGGCGGCCGAGCAGGCGGGCATCACGCCGCCGGAAATCTCGCCCGACCATCTGGCCGGGCTGATGGCGCAGGATTGGCCCGGCAATGCTCGGTCGCTGATGTCGGCGGCCATGCGCTTTGTCCTTGGCATGCCAGAGGAACTGTCCCGGCAGGGCGGTCTTGGGCTGGCCGAGCAGATGGCGCAGGTGGAACGGTCGTTGTTGGCTGCCGCGCTCGGGCGTCACAACGGCAAGGCGTCGGACGCAGCGCGCGCGCTGAAGCTGCCGCGCAAGACGTTTTACGACAAGCTGACGAAATACGGGCTGAAACCCGAGGATTTTCGCCGTGACGGCTGAACGGTTCATGGTGGTGCGCGTGCCGGGATCGGGGCCGCCGGCGCTGATCGGCGCGCCGTATGACTTTGCCACGCTGGCCGACGCAAAGGCACGCATCGCCGAAATCGAGGCTACGCACCGCAAGAGCCATCACACCCATCTGGAGATCGTGCCCTATCGCGGCGCGCTGGCACAGGCGCTGGCAGAGCGGGGGATTCTGGCCTGACGGCGTTGTGCGGATTCCCGCACAATGGGCGCTAACAGCCGTGCGAGATTTCGCACAATGCCGCAGCGCAGCTTCATGCGACGGATGCGTTAATCATGATAACGCAATGCAATATAACAATAAAATGCGATGGCTGATTTTTGGTCATATAGGGCTTGAACGAATTTTCACCACACGGTTTCGTGTCGCCATCCGGGGCCCTGAGGAGGGGCTCGGCCAAACACTCGTATCTTTGGGAGGATACCCATGAACAAGTTTCTGATGTCCGCCGCGGCGGCAGCACTGGCCGTGACCGGCGCAACCGGCGCCATGGCAGCCTGCGACGATGGCGAAATCGTCATCAAGTTCAGCCACGTCACCAACACCGACAAGCACCCCAAGGGCATCGCCGCGACGATGTTCCAAGAGCGCGTCAACGAAGAGATGAACGGCAAGGCCTGTGTCGAGGTCTTCCCGAACTCGACGCTGTACAACGATGACCAGGTGCTCGAGGCGATGCTGAACGGCGACGTGCAGATGGCCGCGCCCTCGCTGTCGAAATTCGAGCAGTTCACCAAGCAGTTCCGCATCTTCGACCTGCCGTTCATGTTCAAGAACATCGAGGCGGTCGACGCGTTCCAAAGCTCGGATGCCGGTCAGGCGATGAAGGAATCGATGGTGCGTCGTGGTCTGCTGGGCCTGCAGTTCTGGCACAACGGCATGAAGCAGATGTCGGCCAACAAGCCGTTGAACTCGCCGTCGGATGCAGCCGGTCTGAAGTTCCGCGTGCAGCCGTCTGACGTGATCAAGGCGCAGATGGAAGCGATCGGCGTGTCGCCCCAGCCGATGGCCTTCTCCGAGGTGTACGGCGCGCTGCAGACCGGCGTCGTCGACGGTCAGGAAAACACCTGGTCCAACATCTACGGCCAGAAGTTCTTCGAGGTGCAGGACGGCATCACCGAGACCAACCACGGCATTATCGACTACATGGTCGTGACCTCGGTCGATTGGTGGGACAGCCTGCCCGAGGACGTGCGCACCCAGTTGGCCACCATCCTCGAAGAGGTCACCACCGAGCGCAACGCCGCCGTGGGCCAGGTCGATTCTGATGCGCGCCAGGCGATCCTGGATGCCGGGTCGACCATCCGCGAGCTGGACGCCGAACAGCGTCAGGCCTGGGTCGATGCGATGATGCCGGTCTGGGACCAGTTCAAAGAGGACGTTGGTCAGGAAAACATCGACGCCGCGCAGTCGATCAACGCCAACTTCTGATTTGAAGAGGCCCGGTCCCTGTCAGGGGCCGGGCACGCACCGTTGGGGTGCGAGGTGCAAAGTCCTTCGAAGGACTTTGCCAAAAGTTTTCGAAAACTTTTGCGCCCGCGGGCCGGAAGGGCGTGCCTTTCGGTCCTACGGTCGCATTGCCCGGGAGGGGGACATGTCCACGAAACCGCCCTCATCCATGCTTGGCCAAGCGGTCAACGAGCTGGAAGAGACCCTGATCGCGCTGATCCTCGGCGCCATGACGATCATCACCTTTGTCAATGTCGTGCTGCGCTACGGCTTCAACACCGGCCTCACTTGGGGGCTGGAGGTGACGCTGTTCCTCTTTGCCTGGCTGGTGCTGTTCGGCATCTCCTATGCTGTCAAGGTCACGGCCCATCTGGGCGTCGATGCACTGGTCAACGTCTTCCCGCCGCATGTGCGCAAGACGCTGGCCCTGATCGCCGCCGCTTTGTGCCTGATCTACGCGGTGCTGCTGCTGAAGGGGGCCTGGGACTACTGGGCCAACTTTGCCAATCTGCCACAGACGACCGGGCGCTGGTTCCCGACCGGCTTCGAGGAGATGCGGCGCACCTCCTATCGCGGCTGGTACGAGGTTCTGGAAACGCCCATGCCGGAGTGGCTGCGTTTTCTCGAACCCTTGATGAACGAGGGCGAACACTACGAGAAGATCCCGCGCTTCATCCCCTATGCGATCCTGCCCATCGGCATGGCGCTGTTGCTGTTCCGGTTGGTGCAGGCCACGATCCGCATCTGGACCGGCGAGGCCCAAGGCCTGATCGCCTCCCACGAAGCCGAAGACGCCATCGATGACGTCAAGCACATGAACCGCGAGGACTGAGCGCATGGAAGTCGCAATCCTGTTTATCCTCGTCATCAGCCTGATGCTGATCGGCGTGCCCATCGCGATCTCGCTTGGGCTGGCGTCGACGCTGTTCCTGCTGGTGCTGTCGGATGCCTCGCTGGCCTCGGTCGCGCAATCGCTGTTTCAGGCGATGGCCGGGCATTACACCCTGCTGGCGATCCCGTTCTTCATCCTTGCCTCGTCTTTCATGTCCACGGGCGGTGTGGCGCAGCGGATCATCCGGTTTTCCATCGCCTGCGTGGGGCATCTGCGCGGCGGTCTGGCGATCTCGGGCGTGTTTGCCTGCATGATCTTTGCCGCGCTGTCGGGCTCGTCTCCGGCGACGGTGGTGGCCATTGGCTCGATCGTGATCGCGGCCATGCGGCAGGCGGGCTATACCAAGGAGTTCGCAGCCGGCGTCATAGCCAATGCGGGCACCTTGGGAATCCTGATCCCGCCATCCATCGTGATGGTGGTCTATGCCTCGGCCACGGATGTGTCTGTTGGCCGGATGTTCCTTGCGGGCATCATCCCGGGCCTGCTGGCGGGCACGATGCTGATGGTGACGATCTATGTCATGGCGCATCTGCGCGGCATGCCCAAGGGCGAATGGAAGGGCTGGGGCGAGATCGCATCGAGCTTTGCCGATGCGTTCTGGGGCCTGATGCTGATCGCGATCATCATGATCGGGATCTACGGCATCCCCGGTGTCACCGGCGCGATCTTCACGCCGACCGAAGCGGCTGCCGTGGCCTCTGTCTATGCGTTCCTCGTGGCGTGTTTCGTCTATCGCGACATGGGGCCGCTGAACGAGGAAAAGAACGGGCGCAAGATCAACCTGCTGGACAAGCCCATCGCGCTGGTCACGGCCTTCTTCCACCGCGACACCAAGAACACGCTGTTCGAGGCGGGCAAGCTGACCGTGACGCTGATGTTCATCATCGCCAACGCGCTGATCCTCAAGCACGTGCTGACCGACGAGCAGATCCCGCAAAAGATCGCCACGGCGATGCTGGATGCGGGGCTTGGTCCGGTGATGTTCCTGATCGTGGTGAACGTGATCCTGCTGATCGGCGGTCAGTTCATGGAGCCCTCGGGCCTGATCGTGATCGTCGCACCGCTGGTCTTCCCGATCGCGCTGGAACTGGGCATCGACCCGATCCATCTGGGCATCATCATGGTGGTGAACATGGAAATCGGGATGATCACGCCGCCAGTTGGCTTGAACCTGTTCGTCACCTCGGGTGTGGCGGGGATGCCGATGATGAACGTGGTGCGCGCGGCGCTGCCCTTCCTTGCAGTGCTTTTCGTGTTCCTGATCATGGTCACGTATATCCCGCAGCTGTCGCTGTGGATCCCGGACATGCAGATGGGGCCGGAATGTTTCCCCGGCATGGAAACCGCGCGCTGTCCCGGGTGATCTTGGGTAGGATGGGTGATCACCCATCCTACTCCAATGAAGAACCGCGCCGAGCAAGCCTCGGCGCGGTTTTTCGTTCGGGCGAAAAGTCGCTTCGAAGCGCCTTGTCCGACGCGGCTTCGAGGCGAAAATTCGCATTTTCGCGGCCAAGGCTTTTCGAAAAGCCTTTGTCTCTGCCGTGGCAGGCGGCGCTATTCGATGGTGATGTCGAGCCGCTGGGTTTCGCCGGTCGTGCCCGGAACCTTCAGGTAGTAGCTGCCCGGCTTGAGCGCGATAAAGCCGATCTCCATCTCGCCCGCCTCGTCGAATTCGACCGAATCCAGACCCAGCGGACGGATTTCCAGACCCTCGACGACGATCTCGTCGATCCAGATGGCGCGGAAGAATTCCGGGCCGATCAGCGCCAGTTCCTGGCTGCCATCGCCCTGTATCTCGAATTCGTAATAGGTGCCGGATTTCAGCACCCAAGGGGCGTCCGACAGGGGCATGCCCGCCGACAGGATGACCGGCGGCAGGTCTTCTTTGTTCTTGGCAGACAGCAGCCCGGCCATGCCAAAGCGCGGGGCATCGTCGTCGTCATCGGCCACCGCGGCAAAGGGCAGGGCGGCCATCATCATCGCGGCGATCAGGGGTTTCATCATCGGTCTCTCTCCTCGTGCGTTCAGTTCGTCGGGCGGAAGGCCGCGCCCCAGGGGAAGCGCCCGACCTTGATGCTCTTGATCGGCTTGTTCGTGGCGGTGTCGATCACCGTCACGTCGCCGGAGATCCCGTTCGTGGTGAACAGCAGCGACTTGTCCGCATTGAAATCCATGTGCCAGACGCGACGGCCGACGAGGATGTAGTCCTCGACCTCGAAAGTCTCGGCATTGACCACGGCGACATGGTTGGACGGGCCGAGCGCCACATAGGCATGGGTTTCATCGGGGCCGAGTTCGAACCCCACCGGTTGGACGCGGTCGGGGTGGATATTGGGCAACTTGAAGGAAATCTTGGCCTTTTCCGCCTGCGTTTCCACGTCGAAGACCGAGATCGTGCCGCCGATCTCAGAGCTGACCCACAATTCCGTCCCGCCCTTCAGGAATTCGGCGTGGCGCGGGCGGCTATCGACCAGCGTATTGGCAAAGATCGCCTTTTCGTCGGTGTCGATCCAATGCGCCATGTTGGTGGTCTCGGATGTGGTGATGACGATCTTGCCGTCGGGGCTGACGGCCATGCCCTCGGGTTCGATGCCCACGTCGATCTGTTCGACCACCGTCCGGGTTTTGACATCGACCACGGTGGTGATCGCGTCATCCTCGTTGGCGATGTAGAGATGCCTGTTGTCCGGATGCAGGACGAATTGTTCCGGGTCCTCGCCAGAGGGCAGGTCGTGCAGGATTTCGCCCGAGACCGGGTCCATCACCTGCACGGCGTCGCTGTCGGAGGCGCAGATATAGACGACGGAATAGTCCTTAGAAAAGGTGATGCCGCGCGGGCGTTCGCCGGTTGGGATGGTGCGGGTGACTTCGAGGGTTTCGATGTCGATCACGCTGATCGTGTCGTCCTTTTCGTTCGTCACCCAGATTTCGTCGGCATAGGCCGGGGTCATCATCAGCAGCGTGGCAAGGGCGGTGGTCAGTTTCATGATGGCGGTCCTTGTTGAGATGTCGGAGCGAGGGGCCAGCCCCTCGCGCTCCCCGAGGTTTTTGGAGACCAAAGAAGCAAGGGTCACTCGAAGGCCGAGCAGCCGCTTTCGGGTTGGTCGAGGCCGAGCGTGTCGAGTTCGGTGCGCTGGTGCAGGAAGCCTTCGAGCGGGGCCTGCGCCACCAGCGCGCCGCGATGGGTGAGCGGCATCGGCTGGCGCATCTGCCCGTTCCAGCTGCGGAAGGTCTGGGGGCGGCCCTTGAAGCCAGCCAGTTCGAAATCCGGCCCGAGGATGTAGCTGCGCAGGGTGGCCGGGTCGTCGGATTTCGTGCGGGTGGCGGCCTCGCCCAAGGAGCGCAGGGCGGCCCACGCGGCGTAGTCGATATCCTGCATGGGGCGATCTGCCAGATCCTCGAAGCGGGATTGCAATTGCGCCGCGCCCCATTGTTCGACCACGCGGTCCCAGGCATGGGCGGTCAGGCCTTCGGACCCGGCCACGGGGCGCGGACGCCATGTGTTGAACGGGATGTAGCGAGCAAAGTCGTTGGCCTCGTCGGCGACCAGAAGCACATCGTAGTCGCCCAGATCCTGCGTGAACAGGGGCACCTCTTGCGACGCGTTGCGCCGCATGTCGGCATCGAAGGCCCAGGTCTTGCGCGCGCCGATCTTCAGTCCGAACTTGCGGGCCGAGGCGTCGAGCGCCGTGGCAAAGGCGCGATCATCGGCGGCCTCGCCCTCGATCAGGGCAATGTCGGTCCAGCGGCGGGCGGTGAAGAACTGCATGAGCGCGTCCGCCTTCATCGCCCGTGACGGCAGGGTGTGCAGCAGGTTGGCGCGGCATCCGCTGGCGCGCAGCAGGGTGTCCGGGGCAGAAGCGTTGAACAGCAGCGCGCCTGTGGCCTGCGGCAGGTCGGCGGCGGCGGTTTGCAGCGTCGCGGGCGCGTCGAGAACGAGATAGGGCGTGCGTTCGAGCGCGCGGGCGGCGGCGGCGGGAAAATCGCCGCCCTCGGGCACGGTGACCTCTTCGAGGGTCCAGGTCTGGCCCAGAAACCGCCCCGTGGTGGCGTTGTCGGCCAAACCCAGTTCGGCACCACGCCAGCCAAGATCTTCGGGAACGGGGTCGAGGTTGGACAGGGTCGGCGGCGGCGCAACCGCCTGCCGCAGGTAGATCACCGAGATTTCCTGTGCCGCCGCGGGAAGGGCCATCACGCCCGCCAGCAGCGCTGCCGTCAGTATACGCATCTTCGTCCTCCCGGCAGCAAGGTGGGGTGCGGGGCAGCGGCGCTCAATACGACCATGGTCTGTCTCGTGCCGCCGGTTTCCCCACGAAAGTCCAATGGCACCCCGGCGCGGCATTGGCCTAGACAAGGGTCAACGCGACAGACACCCGAAACTGGGAGGAGACCCCGTGATGAAGACCCCGATGCTGACGATCCTCGCGGCCGCCGTGCCGGTGATGCTGATGGCCCATGGCGACGTGGCGCCCCAAGCCGTCGACACGACCGGCCTGCCCGCGGTGGGCGAGGAATGGCTGACCGAGAACCCCTACCGCGCCGAGGCTGCGGGTGAAGACGTCTGGGCGACGGCGGTGGAGATCGGCGCCTCCGGCTACAACCAGAACTGCGCGCGCTGCCACGGGCTCGAGGTGATCTCGGGCGGGTTGGCGCCCGATCTGCGCTATCTCGAGGCCGAGGAATATGGTGACGAGTGGTTCATCGAACGCTTCCGTCACGGCTATACCCAGAACGGTACGACCAAGATGCCGGCCTTCGGCGAGCTTCTGGGGCAGGAGGCCGCGTGGGCGATCCGCACCTATGTCGAGACCCGCCCCGACGATGACAGCATGGCCGAGGTGTCGGACGAGTTGAAGGGCATCCGCGATCAACTGGTGGCCGGTGACGGCGATGTGGATGCCTTGAAGGTCCGCCTTCAGGAGATCGCCGACGGGATCGAGACGGTCTCTGGTGCGCCGGTGGCGGATTCGGCGGCCAGCCGCGCGGCGGCGTTGCTCGACGGGACGGGGGACGGCACGCGCCACGCGGCCGAGGCCTTGACCATCGGCCTGTCGGCTGCACACTGACCTTGGCGCAAGAGGGAGTGAGACGGTCATGACCGGGCGGGCAAATTTCGTCGAAGAAATTTGCAAGAGCGTGCGAACGCTCTTGGTGGCGGGTGCGGCGGCTTTGGCGCTGACCTCGCCCGTGGCTGCGGCGGATCCCTGTGCGGATTACGTGCCGCAGCCCAAGCCGCAGAACGCCTCGCGCGACATCGTCGGGCAGGACATCGACCAGATCCGCGAACGCGGCTACATGACCTTCGCGCTCTACGAGGATTTCCCGCCTTATTCCTTCGATGAGGGCGGGAAGGTCACCGGTGTCGATGTGGACATCGCCCGGCTGATCGCCGAGTTCATCGGTGTCGAGGCCCGCTTCAAGCTGGTCGCGGCAGGCGAGAACCTTGAGGCTGATCTGCGCAACAACATTTGGAAGGGTCCGGTCGTCGGCGGCGCCGTCTCGAACGTGATGATGCGCATCCCTTATGACAGCAGCTTCAAATGCCGGGTCGAGCAGGCGGTCTTTCCGGGTCAATACCAAGAGGAACGCATCGCCATTGCCTATCGGATCGACGCCTATCCCGAGGAAAAGCCCGTTCCGGCCTATTTCCGCTTCGATACGGTTGCGGTCGAGAACGACTCGCTGTCAGATTTCTACCTGACCAGCTTTGCCGGTGGCCAGACGGCGGCAGGTGTGCGACGGTATCCGACGATGATGCAGGCGATGGAGGCGCTGAACGCCGGGGAAACCATGGCTGCCATGGGGCCAAGGGCGCAGCTGGAATATTTCGCGGGCGAGGGCGTGGATATCCATGAACCGCCGCTGCCCGGCTTGGCGAGGGCGAAATGGCCCTTGGGGACAGCGGTGCATTTCGCGTACCGGCCCCTGTCCTACGAAGTGGGCGATGCCATAGCGGCAGGTCTGGCCGATGGTCGCATCGCCGACATCTTCGCGACATACGGTCTGACCCACACGCCGCCGCAATGGTAAGGCCGGGTCGGGCGCAAACGGCAATTACGCCATTGGTCTAATAGTCCCGAGGGGGGCGGCGCGCCTAGGCTGCGCATCAAGGAAAGGACGACACCCATGCAGATGAGCGATTCCCGCACGATCAAGGCCCCGCGCGAGGTGGTCTTTGCGGCGATCCTGGACCCGGAGGTTCTCAAGCAATGCGTGCCCGGCTGCACCGAGATGTCCGGATCGGCCGACGAGGGATTCGAGGCGACGGTGACGCAAAAGGTCGGCCCGGTGAAGGCGACCTTCAAAGGGCAGGTGACCCTGTCGGAAATGGACCCGCCCAACACCGTCAAGCTGGAAGGCGAGGGCAAGGGCGGCGCGGCTGGCTTTGCCAAGGGCGGCGCGGTGGTGCGGCTCGAAGAGGCCGAAGAGGGCACGCTGCTGCATTATGATGTCGAGGCCAAGGTCGGC
Organism: Tropicibacter alexandrii; assembly: GCF_003667315.2. Taxonomy (GTDB): domain Bacteria; phylum Pseudomonadota; class Alphaproteobacteria; order Rhodobacterales; family Rhodobacteraceae; genus Tropicibacter; species Tropicibacter alexandrii. Next base: position 272,091 of record NZ_RCTZ02000005.1, read on the forward strand.
GGCAAGCTGGCGCAGCTGGGCAGCCGCATCATCGACGGCTTTGCCAAGAAAATGGCCGACCAGTTCTTCCAGAATTTTCAGGAAGCTGTTGAAGGCCCCTCCGAGACGGGCGAAGCTGAAACAGCGCAGGCCGAGCCCGAGAAGAAGGGCTGGTTCAAAAAGATCACCGGCTGAGGCCGGACCAAAGCTAGAGGCCCCGGGTCAGGCCCGGGGCAGGTGACAAAGTGATATCCAGGGAGGATTGAAATGGCAGAAGTGACGATGAAGGTGAACGGCAAATCCGTCACCAAGTCGGTCAAGGGCAACACGCTGATGGTGGAGTTCCTCCGCGACGAGCTGCGCCTGACCGGGACACATGTGGGCTGCGACACCTCGCAATGCGGGGCATGCAACATCCATGTGAACGGTGAGCTTGTCAAAGCCTGCACCATGTTCGCAGGCGAGGCCGACGGTGCCGAAGTGACCACGATCGAGGCGCAGGCCGCCGCAGATGGCACGTTGAGCGCGATCCAGCAGGCCTTTCAGGACCATCACGGCCTTCAGTGCGGGTTCTGCACACCGGGCATGGTGATGGCGGCGGCGTCCTTGCTGAAAGACAACCCCAAGCCCACCGAGGCCGAGGTACGCCACTACCTCGAAGGCAATATCTGCCGCTGCACCGGCTACCACAACATCGTCAAGGCGATCATGGCAGCCTCCGGTCAGGACGTCAGCTCCATCGCGGCCGAGTAACGCCGGTGCGCTCTGTGTTCCGTGCCTTCTTTGTCGTGGCGGCGGGCCTTGTCTCCGGGGCGGTGATGGCGGGCGACTGCCCGACCCGTGCCGATCTGGACCACGGCTTCGTCCTGATCGACGAAGAGCGGTATTCGTCCTACCATGTCCGGCGCTTGCCGGATCAGCGCATGTGGCGCGGGGCACGCTTCCTGAGCGCCTCGGGAACGGACGGATACGGAACACGAGAGACCATTTTCGAGCCGCAAGGCATTGTCGTTGTCGAAACGGCAGGCAGCCATATCGCTTGGTGGACCTTCGATGCCGATCTGTCGGCACTGCGCACGCTGGACCTGAACGAACCCTTTTCGTTCGAGGGCAGCGTTCGCTACCGGCAGATGGACAACGCGACCGGCCTCATGACCGACACCTTTTCGGAGTCCGGCCCGGGGCGCGTCGAGTTCCGGCTCAGGGGACGCAAGGCGCTGGATATCGGCGACTGTTCCTATGTCGCCTTCAGCTATTCCGCGCTGACGCACAAATCGGTCCGGGGCGGCGAAATGGTGAAGGTGCCCGGGTATTTCACATGGCTGCCGGAACTCAACGTGGTTGTGGACGGCCTTTGGACGCCCTTGGTCCGAATGCCGCACAAGATTCGCAAACGCCAACCGGGGGACTGGTTCGGCTGAGGATGACGATTGAACGAACCGGGTGCGCGTGTGCCGCGCGCGCCTGACACGAAATCTCTTAGGGAGGAAACACAATGCCGAAGGATCATGGCATCGGCGCAAGCCCGAAGCGCCGCGAGGACGTGCGCTTTCTGACGGGCGCCGGCAACTACACCGACGACATCAATGTCTACGGTCAGACCTATGTCTATTTCCTGCGCTCCGACGTGGCGCACGGGAAGATCAACAAGATCGACACCTCCGCCGCGGCTGACATGCCCGGCGTCGTGCGCATCTTCACCGGCGCCGATTTCGAAGGCGTGGGCGGTCTGCCCTGCGGGTGGCAGGTCACCGACAAGCACGGCGAACCGATGAAGGAGCCGGCCCACCCGGTTCTGGCACAGGGCAAGGTTCGCCATGTGGGCGATCCGATTGCCGCCATCGTGGCCGAAAGCCTCGAAGAGGCGCGCAACGCCGCCGAGGCCATCGATCTGGACATCGAGGAACTGCCTGCCGTCGTCGACATGAAGGTCGCTCTGGAATCCGGCGCTGCCAAGGTGCATGACGATCTGGACAACAACCTCTGCTATGACTGGCAGTTCGGGTCCGATCAGGCTGCCATCGACGAGGCGTTTTCCAAGGCCGCGCATGTCACCACGCTGGAACTGAAGAACCAGCGCCTCGTGGCCAACCCGATGGAGCCGCGCGTCGCCGTGGGCGAGTACAACCGCGCCAACGATGAATCGACGCTCTATACTACCTCGCAGAACCCGCACGTCATCCGCCTGCTGATGGGCGCCTTCGTGCTGGGTATCCCCGAGCACAAGCTGCGCGTCGTGGCCCCCGATGTGGGCGGCGGTTTCGGCACCAAGATCTTCCACTACGCCGAAGAAGCCTTCGTCACCTTTGCCTCGCGCCAGCTCAATCGCCCGGTCAAGTGGACCTCGTCCCGCTCCGAGGCGTTCATGTCTGACGCCCATGGCCGCGATCACGTGACCAAGATCGAATTGGCGCTGGACGCGGATAACAAGTTCATCGGCCTGCGCACCGACACCTACGCCAATATGGGCGCCTACCTGTCGACCTTCGCATCCTCGGTTCCGACTTGGCTGCATGGCACGCTGATGGCGGGCAACTACACCACCCCGGCGGTGCAGGTGAACGTCAAGGCCGTGTTCACCACGACCGTTCCGGTGGACGCCTATCGCGGCGCGGGCCGCCCCGAGGCGACCTTCCAGCTGGAGCGCGTGATCGACAAGGCCGCGCGCGAGTTGGGCGTCGACCCGATCGAACTGCGTCGCAAGAACTTCATCCGGTCCTTCCCCTATTCGACCCCGGTCGCGGTGGAATATGACACCGGCGATTACGACGCGACGATGGACACGCTGGTCAAGATGATCGACCGCGACGGGTTCGAGGCGCGCCGCAAGGAGTCCGAGGCGCGCGGCAAGCTGCGCGGTCTGGGTGTGAACTGCTATATCGAGGCCTGCGGCATCGCGCCGTCGAACCTTGTCGGTCAGCTCGGCGCACGCGCCGGTCTGTACGATGCGGCGACGGTCCGGGTGAACGCCACGGGCTCGATCTCGGTGATGGTCGGGGCGCACAGCCACGGTCAGGGCCACGAGACGGTGTTCCCGCAGGTTGTCGCGGAGATGCTGGGCATTGACGAAAGCATGATCGACATCGTGCATGGCGACAGCTCGAAGATCCCCTTCGGCATGGGCACCTATGGCTCGCGCTCGCTGGCGGTCTGCGGCTCTGCCATGGTTCGCGCCACCGAGAAGATCATCAACAAGTCCAAGAAGATCGCCGCCCACCTGCTGGAAGCGTCCGAAGCCGATATCGAGCTGAAGGACGGTCAGTTCAGCGTGGCAGGCACCGACAAGTCGGTTGCTTGGGGTGACGTGACCCTTGCCGCCTACGTGCCGCACAACTACCCGCTCGAAGATATCGAGCCGGGTCTGGAGGAAACGGCATTCTACGATCCGGCCAACTTCACCTACCCCTCGGGCGCCTATGCCTGCGAGGTCGAGGTCGACCCGGAGACCGGCAAGGTCACCGTGCTGGATTTCGCCGCGGCGGATGACTTCGGCAATGTGGTCAACCCGATGATCGTCGAAGGTCAGGTCCATGGCGGTCTGGCACAGGGCATTGGTCAGGCGCTGCTAGAAAACTGCGCCTACGATGAAAACGGCCAGCTGCTGAGCGCGTCCTACATGGATTACGCGATGCCGCGCGCGTCGGATGTGCCTTTCTACAAGGTGGACCATTCCAACGCGACGCCCTGCACCCACAACCCGCTTGGGGTGAAGGGCTGCGGCGAGGCCGGGGCCATCGGGTCGCCGCCGGCACTGGTGAACGCGGTACTGGACGCGCTGAACAGCGCGGGCCACAAGGTCGAGCATATCGACATGCCGCTGTCGCCGTCGCGCGTCTGGGCTGCGATGAACGGCTGAGTTGAGAGCGCGTTCGGGGGCTTTGCCCCCGGACCCCCACGGTATTTGGGGCCAGAAGAAACCCTGATCGGGTCTTTGGCCCAAGGAGGACAAGAGAATGTACGCATTCGATTTTGAACGCCCGACGACGCTGGCCGATGCGGTCGCGGCTCTGGGCAAGGACGAAGCGCAGGCGCTTGGCGGTGGCCAGACCCTGATCCCCACGTTGAAACAGCGTCTGGCTTCGCCGTCGGTGCTGGTCAGCCTGTCCGGCATTGCCGAGATGAAGGGTGTCTGCGTCGAGGACGGCGCGGTCAATATTGGCGGCGGCACCACCCACGCCACCGTGGCCAGCGAGGCGGCGGAGAGCTTTCCGGCGCTGGCGGCACTGGCGGGCAATATCGGTGATCCGGCGGTGCGCAATCGCGGCACCATCGGTGGCTCGCTGGCCAACAATGACCCGGCGGCCTGCTACCCGGCAGCGGCGCTAGGCACTGGCGCGACCATCGTGACCAACACTCGCGAGATCGCGGCAGACGACTATTTCCAGGGCATGTTCACCACTGCGTTGGACGAGGGTGAGATCATCACCTCGGTCAAGCTGCCGATCCCCGAGAAGGCCGCCTATATCAAGTTCGAACAGCCCGCCTCGCGCTTTGCGCTGGTTGGCGTGTTTGTGTCCAAGGGGGCCGATGGCGTGCGCGTCGCCGTGACCGGCGCCTCCGAAGAGGGCGTGCATCGCTGGACCGCCGCCGAAGAGGCGCTGAATGGCAACTTCGCGCCCGAGGCGCTGGATGGCCTGTCCGTGTCCGCCGATGGCATGATCAACGACCTGCATGGCTCGGGCGCTTACCGTGCTCATCTGGTGGCGGTCTTGACCAAGCGGGCGGTGGCGCAAGCCAACGGCTGAACTGAAGACATCTGAAATGACCCCCGGTCCTGGCGGCCGGGGGTTTTTTGTTGCCAATTTCGGGAGTGTCGAAATTCAGAGCGTGCGCAGGTTCCCGACCGCATCGACGACGGTGATGCGGTGGAGGTTCGCCCGTGACTTGAGCGTCGCGAGTTCGTCAAGCGACATGAAGACACCGGCGGTCGAAAGCGCGTCGGCGAGCGTGGCGGTGTCGGCTTCGATTGCCACGGTGGACCACAGGGCAGGACGGCCGTCCGGCGACAGGATATGCCCCGTTCGGCCCAGCCGCAGCGCCTCCGGCGACGAGGTTGCGATCGCGCGGTTGTCGAGGCTGCGCTGGCCAACCAGTCCCTGCGTCGGATCCGAGATACCGAGCCGGAACGGCCCGCCCAAAGCACTGAATTCCCCGATATTGATCAAGGCCTTGTCAAATCCGCGGGACATCAGCTGCCCGCGCAAAAGGTCGGTCGCATAGCCTTGGGCGATGCCGTTGAGGGTCAGCTTCTGATGCTGTGCAAGCTGAATCGCTTGCGGTGTGTGGGTCACCTTGTCCCAGCCAATCAAGGTTCGGGGAATAACGGGATCTTGCCCCTGCGCAAGCGCGTTCCAAAGCGGTTGCACGGTCGGATCGAACAGGCCCCCCGTGAGGTCATAGGCTTTCTGGACGTGATCCATGAGTGTATGAAAACGGGCAGTTCCCGCATGAAACCCTATGGCGTTGAGGCGCGTCAGGGCAGAATCCGGGCGGTAGAGGCTGAATTCCTGCTCGAACGCATCCAGCCAGTCCGGCAGGGCGTCCAGAACAGGGGCAACGGCGTCTTTTGGGCCGTGCAAGGTCAGACTGACCTCTCCGCCCAAGGCACGGCCCCGCCATGTCGACGCGGTAGCGAGGTGGGGCGCGCAGGCGAAGGCGGCGCTCAGTTGCAGAAAGCGGCGACGATTCATTCGGCAGGCACCTCGTTTGGATGCCCCGTGCGGCGCGCCCGGCTCCCTTCGCGGGTTTTCAGGATCAAGGGCACGCACCGGGTTTCGTCATCATGGATGGTCACGCAGTCAAGGCACTGGAAACATTCGTCATACTGGATTTCGCCAGTGCGCTTGATTGCGCCGTAGTTGCATTTCACCCGGCACAGTTGACAGGGTGACCCACATTCGACCCGGCGCGGAATCCAGCGCCGCAGACGCAGCGCGCCGCCAATGGCCATCAGCGCCCCCAACGGACAGAGGTAGCGGCAGAAGCCTTTGAAGACCATGGTCCCCAGCACCAGCCACAGCGCCGCGTAGGCGACATAGTACCATTCGCGCACGAAGAAGGTGGTGATGGCCGTCTTGAAGGGCTCGATCTCGGCGGCCTTGTCCATGTGTTGCGGCGCAAACACCGTGACCGCGACCAACCCGGCCAGCGCCACGTATTTGACCGCCTTCAGGCGTTGATCCCAAGCGCGCGACGGCTCGATGCGCGGAAGATGCAGGAAACGCCCGATATGATGCGCGAACTCCTGCAATGCGCCGAACGGGCAGAGCCAACCGCAGAACAAACCGCGCCCCCATAGCACGAAACCTGCCAGAACGGCCGCCCAGATCAGCAGCGAAAACGGATCGTAGAGCAGGAAGGCAAAGCTGCCCCCAGCGAGGCTGGTCTGCAAGGCCGCCAGCGGTGTGACGATGGACAGCTGACCCTGTCCCCACCAGCCCACGAAGCCCAGCACGAATGCCAGAATCCCAAGCCGGACCGGCGTGTAGACCGGCAGACTGGCCAGACGGGATTGCACAAAGAGCAGGGTGGGCAGCAGGACCGCAAGGAACGCCGCCAGCACGTAGAGATCGGCTTGCCGGTTGCGGATCGCCTCCTCGAACGGGGTCAGACGCTCGACCTCTCCGGGGCGGGTGAAAAAGCGTTCGTCGGTGCTGATCTGCGCCTCGATGGTGACCGAGCCTATTTCTGGCTGGAACATGCCGTGTTCGCGCACGGCTTGCACCGTCATCGTCCAAGGGCTTGCCGGATCGAACCCCAGACGGCGATCCGTGCGCAGGATCATGGCGACGCCGTCCTGCAAGGCCTCCGGGACGTCATCGGACAGTTCGACGAACAGGTCGGCATCGCGCAGGGCAATCGGAAAGCCGTTCTGTTGCGCGCCCAGCCAGTCAGGCGCCGTGTTGCGCACGAAATCGGGCGAAACCAACCCATGCCGGGCCGTCTCGATCACGAGGATAGGCTCGTCGAAGGTGCTGATCTCCTTGAACCGGTCCAGTTCGGCCAGCGTATCCTCGGACAACAGTGCCCGGGCGATGCTCTGCGGCCCGAGATCGGCCACCCAAAGGTCGAGATAGACCTCGTCGGGATAATCGCGCGCCTCGGGATCGTCATCTTCCCATGTCGTGCCCGCAAATCGTGCATCGATTTCCGCGTTTGTCAGCGTTTTGTGCGTAATAAGCCCTTGATCGCGCAAATCCTGAAAGCTCAGCGCCTCGTCGACCGCCGGATCGGGAAAGCTGGGCGGGCCGGAGGCAACGCCCCCCATCTTTTCGCGCGCCACGCTCAGCGCGGCGGCAAGGATCGATTCATGGGCGATGCGCACGCTGGCGGTAGCCTTCGTCACGCCGTCGAGATAGACCAGCCCGCTCCCCTCGGAGCCACCGCCATAAGGTGTGCCGACCACCATGGGCGAACTGATCGAATGGCCGCGATACTGCTCCATGAAGGCATGAAAGGGCGCTTGCCCAAGCCCCGAAACAAAGATCGGCTCGTTGTGGTCGAGCAGAAGGACATCCAGAAACCGTCCATCCAGATCCAGCACCACCAGCATGTTGATCGGCGCGCCGGAAAAGCCGGGCAGGGGCGCCATCGGTTCCGTCTGGAAAACGTATCCCGCATGGGCGCCACCCGAATTGAGCAACTCGTAGACGCCGTCGTCGCTGATCTGCTTGCCCAGCGACATGGGCGCGCGCACCAGTTGTGCCATCTCGGCTTCCGAGATGGTTTCGGCGCAAAGACCGACGGCACTGGCAAGCCAGAGCCACAAACTGGCCAAGAAACGTGCTCTCATTTGGGCAAATTAACAGCGATGCTCCGGCGCGAAATGCGACCTTGGTGGCAGGTCGCCGCGCTTGGGTCGCGCGCGGTTTGCGGCTAGCCTGCCGTCAGGAGGAGCGCAGATGAAGACACCTGTCACGGCCTTGTCGCTGCTGGCCTTGCTGGCGCTTTGGACCGTTGCGGCATGGCTGGGCAATGATCCGTCGGTGCTGCCCGGCCCGTGGGAAGTGGGGCAGGTGGTGCTGCGCGAAAGCGCAAGCGGCAAGTTGTGGTTCCACATGGGCTGGACTCTGTGGCGCGTCGTGCTGGCCTTCTGTCTGGCCATGGCGGTGGGCTGCGCGTTGGGACTGGCGCTTGGCCTGTCGCCACGGCTGAACCGGTGGGCCGACCCTTGGGTCACGGTGATGCTGAACCTGCCGGCGCTGGTGATCATCGTTCTGTGCTACCTTTGGATCGGTCTGAACGAGGTTGCCGCGGTGGTCGCCGTGTCGCTGAACAAGACCGCCATGGTCACGGTCACCATCCGCGAGGGCGTGCGCGCGCTTGACCGGCAGGTGGCCGATATGGCCCAGGTCTATCGCATGTCGTGGCTGGCGCGGTTGCGGCACGTGATCTGGCCGCAGCTGGGGCCGTTCGTGGCCGCCAGCACCCGCAACGGGCTCGCCGTCATCTGGAAGATTGTGCTGGTGGTGGAATTCCTCGGGCGTGGCAATGGTGTGGGTTTCCAGATTCACCTGTATTTCCAGATGTTCGATACCGCCACGGTCATGGCCTACGCACTGAGCTTCACCGCCGTGATGCTGGCCATCGAATACCTGATCGTGCAGCGCTGGGAGCGCAAGGCCACCGCGTGGCGGACCGCTTGACGTAAGGGCAGTTTTGACCCGAGGTTGACCGATCCCCTGTGCCTTTGGCAGAATTTCAGCGGCTTGGTGCGCTTTTTAGCCCAAATTATATTGATTTTTTCAAAGGAATTTCCTCATGCCCATTATCGATGGAACATCCGGCAATGACAGCCTGACGTCCGACAATACCAGCATCGACACGATCAACGGCTTGGGCGGAGATGACACGATCACCGTGTCCAACGGGTCGGGGTTGGATCATGATTTCGTCTATCCCGGCGAAGGCAACGACATCATCAACGTCAACAGTCCGGGACGTGTATTTCTCGAAGCGAATGGCGGCGACGACACGATCAACGGCGGTAGCGGCTATCTTGTCACGACCTACATCGCCAGCAGTCCGACGGAAAGCGGCTGGACCGTCGATCTGGCCGCAGGAACAGCGAGCACGAACGAACGCGCGCTCACTTTGAGCTTCGTCCAGTCTCTAAGCTTCGACAATGAGACTGATGATCTGGTCGATGTCGCCGGGTTCCCGCAGGGACGAGTCGAGATATATGCGGATGGCGGAAACGATACCGTGACCGGGATCGATATTTGGTCCTATGTCAATCTTGGGGACGGCGACGATTTGGTCGTGATCGACACGATCTCAGCCAACAATTCCAGGTTCGACGGCTGGCATGGCAATGACACGATCGATTTCTCGAACGTCACCGGTGCGGTGACGGTCGATCTCGCCAACCAAGACTTTAGCCAAGGTGGCTTTACCGGGAGTGTGGATGACTTCGAGACCGTGCTGGGAACGGCCTTTGGCGATACGATAACGGCATCGGGCATGCTGCTGGGGCATGAGCTGTCCGGGCAGGGCGGGGCCGATACGCTGACCGGGGGCGAGGGGGACGACACGCTGGATGGTGGTTTTTCGCAGGACCTTCTGGAAGGCGGTCTTGGCAACGATCACCTGACTGGCGGCTATGGCGACGATACGATCATCGGCGGCGACGGAGTGGATACCGCCTATTACACCGGCTTCGGCGGCGGGATCACCGTCAGCCTCGTCACCAGCGGCGGGCAATATACCGGCGCGGGCGGCACGGACGACCTGCAAGGGATCGAGAACCTCGTCGGCGGGGATTTCAACGACCGATTTGTTGGTTCGACCGGCGCCAACCGGCTGGAGATGGGCGCGGGATCGAACGTGGCGGTTGGGCTGGGCGGCGATGATACGATGATCGGCGGCAACGGTGTCGACAATCTTCAGGGCGGCGCGGGCGAGGACAGCTTGCGCGGCAGCGGCGGGCGCGACGTACTGGACGGGGGCGCTGATGACGATGTGCTGGTGGGCGGGTCCGACAACGACCAACTGCGCGGCGGGACCGGGTCCGACACGCTGGCGGGCGGCAAGGGGCGCGACATCCTGATCGGCGGCCCCGTCAGCGGCACGAGCTTTCCCGGCGATGGCAACGTTGACTATTTCGTTTTCGACGAACCCAGCGAAAGCCCGGTCGGCGCCGGGCGCGACATCATCCGTGACTTCGAGGTGGGGATCGACCAGATCGTGCTGGTCGACATGCAGGTGGGCTTGACCTTCATCGGCACGGATGCGTTTCAAACGACCAAGTCCGAAGGCGGCGAGGTCAGGTACACCCATGCCGGGTCCTTCACCATCGTGCAGGGCGATCTGGATGCGGACGGCATCGCCGATTTCGAGATTCGGCTGGATGGCACGCTGACCCTGACGGCGGCGGATTTCATCCTCTAGGGGCGTTCCACATCTGCGCCGTATGCAAAACTACGCGATATGAATAGTCCCGGGCTTTCTTGCGCAAACGCACAGGAACAGCCACAACACAGAGGATACCACCATGCCCGTTATCACCGGCACGTCTGGCAATGACAGCCTGACCTCGGACGCCAGCAGTCAGGACACCATCTACGGTCTGGGCGGGGATGATACGATCACTGTCGACAGCAGCAATGGATTTGATGGGGACGATGTCTTCCCCGGAGAGGGTGACGATCTGGTGATCGCCCAATCTCCGACAAGTGTTACTCTGGAGGCGAATGGCGGCGACGACACGATCACGGGCGGTGCCCTCTACAGCGTCTACGTCGTCATAGAAAGCGATGCCACGGAAGGTGGCTGGACGATCGACATGCAGGCCGGCACGGCCAGCACCGATCAACGCAGCCTTGAACTCAACGACATCCACCGTATCAACCTGAGAAACGACACCGACGACTATGTGGCGATCTACTGGTCTGCTCCAAGTCTATCGACTGGCGGCGGCGATGATACCGTGCGCGGGGTTTTCATGTCTTGCATTGTCAGTTTGGGGACCGGGGACGATCTGTTGATCGTCGACGACATCATCACGAACTTGCGGGCCGGCTTTATTTTGGGGGGGGACGGCACCAATACGATTGACCTCTCGCCCATCGCCGGTGCGGTGCAGATCGATGTGGGATTAAACCAGATCACGCGCGGTTCGAATACCTTGACGGTGCATGACTTCGTCGAATTTCTGGGCAGCGGGTTTGGCGATACCATGGACGCCACGGGTGAGACCCAGAACATCACCTTTCGGGGGGAGGGCGGCGCCGACACCCTGACCGGCGGGCATGGCAATGACACGCTGGATGGTGGCTTTTCGCAGGACAGCCTAGATGGCGGAGATGGAGACGATCATCTGACCGGCGGCTATGGTGATGATACGATCATCGGCGGCGACGGCATCGATACCGCCTATTACACCGGCTTCGGCGGTGGGATCACCGTCAGCCTCGTCACCAGCGGCGGGCAATATACCGGTGCGGGCGGTACCGACGACCTGCAAGACATCGAGAACCTTGTCGGCGGGGATTTCAACGACCGTTTCGTCGGCTCGACCAGCGACAATATCCTGCAACTCGGGGCCGGATCGAATACCGGCATCGGGCTGGGCGGTGACGATACCATTCTGGGGGGCTCGGGCGTCGACAATATCCAAGGTGGCGCAGGCGAGGACTTACTCAGGGGCTATGGCGGCCGCGACGTGCTGGACGGCGGCAACGACGATGATTTCCTTGCCGGAGGCAGCGGCAATGACCAGTTGCGCGGTGGCACCGGCTCCGACACGCTCGAAGGTGGCGAGGGCCGCGATATCCTGATCGGCGGCCCCGTCAGCGGCAGGACCTTTCCCGGTGACGGCGAGACCGACTATTTCGTCTTCAACGATCCCAGCGAAAGCCCGGTCGGCGCTGGCCGTGACATCATCCGCGACTTCGAGGTGGGGATCGATCAGATCGTGCTGGTCGACATGGTCGCGGGCATGGACTTCATCGGGACAGACGCCTTTCTGGGCCCCAAGGGCGGTGGCGGCGGCGAAGTGCGCTATTCCCATGCCGGGTCCTTCACCATCGTTCAGGCCGATCTGGATTCCGATGGCACCGCCGATTTCGAGATCCGGCTGGATGGCACACTGACCCTGAGCGTGAATGACTTCCTGTTGGAATGATGACTGGTAGGCCCGGCAGGACTTGAACCCGCAACCAAGGCGTTATGAGCGCCCTGCTCTAACCAATTGAGCTACAGGCCCACCGTGTCGCTTTCCCTAGCATACCTTTCGGGGTGGTCAAGCCTCAGCCGACGAGGCTGGGCGCGGGTGTCAGGTTCAGCATGCCGATGGCGCGTTGCACGTCGTCAGGCCACAGGAACAACCGGTAGGGATGGGGGATGCCCATATAGCCTTCGGGGCCATAGATCAGCCGGTCGCGCATGTCGACGCAGTAGCGCGAGCGCCATTTCAGGCGGTCGGGGTAAGACAGGTCCTCGCCTTCGACGACCTTTTTCGTGATGGAATACAGCTTTTCGCAGGCGCGGTATTCGTAGGCGGGCAGGAACAGTGGGTCAGTATATTGGCCGCGCGCCTCGTCCTGGGCTGTTTGCGCAGCCGCGACCATCATCGGCATGTCCAGTTCGCCGGGGATCGAGGGGAAGATCACGAAGGGCATGGCGTGGCCGCTTTCGATCATGTCGAGGTTGAAGGTCGCGCGCTCGCGCCGGGTCATCTCCTGCCGCTCTTTCCAAGAATAGGACGGGGCGGCATAGGCCAGAAGGCGTCCGTACCCGTCAAAACGCTCATCAGCGGCGCGCAGGAACAGTTTGCGCATCGAGCCATCGGGCCGCGTGGTGCGGCGGGCGACTGTGTCGGTGAAGAACGCCTTGCCCGCCTCGCCCTGATCGTATTGCAGCGTGCCCGCCGTGCCGCTTTCGAGGCGCGGCAGGATGTAATCGGCAAAGGCGCGGCTGACGGGGGCCTTGTCCTGCCTGATCCACTCGGCCAGTTGGGTGAACTTGCCATCGACATTGGCGGCCCCGTTGGCGCTGCGCGCCGTGGTCTCGGGCGTGTCGATGGACAGCATACGAATGGACATGCGGATATTGGGCGTGTCGCCGTCGGAAATATCGACCAGCTTGCTGGTCCCCAGCGAATCCAACGTCACGCCAGCGGGTTGCCAGAGAATCTGCACCGGATCGGGCATGTGCGATCTTCCTTTAATGGATTTTCATGAAAATACTCTCCTCATGGTAGTTCGGCGTGGTGAGTCCGGTCAAGCACCCTGCGCCAAGGCGCACGTTGCAGAGTACGGAGGAATCCGATAATCGCGGCGCAAAGCTTTGGAGACCTCATTCATGACCAGTGGCAAGAACGGCCTGACCTATGCGCAGGCAGGTGTGGATATCGATGCGGGCAACGCGCTGGTCGAACGGATCAAACCGGCGGCCAAGCGGACGAACCGGTCGGGCGTGGCCTCCGGCCTTGGTGGCTTTGGCGCGCTGTTCGACCTGAAGGATGCGGGCTATAGCGATCCGATCCTCGTCGGCGCGACGGACGGCGTGGGCACGAAGCTGCGCATCGCCATCGACACCGGCCATGTGGATGGCGTGGGCATCGATCTTGTCGCCATGTGCGTGAACGATCTGGTGTGCCAAGGGGCCGAACCCCTGTTCTTTCTCGACTATTTCGCCACCGGCAAGCTGGACACCGACACCGCCGCCCGCGTGATCGAGGGCATTGCCGAGGGCTGCGTGCGCTCTGGCTGCGCGCTGATCGGCGGCGAGACGGCGGAGATGCCTGGCATGTACCCGGCGGGGGATTTCGACCTTGCCGGTTTTGCCGTGGGCGCGATGGAGCGCGGGGCGGCGTTGCCCGAGGGCGTCGCACCGGGTGACGTGTTGCTGGGGCTGGCCTCGGACGGGGTGCATTCCAACGGCTACAGCCTCGTGCGCAAGCTGGTCGAGCTGTCGGGCCTTGGCTGGGACGCGGACTGTCCGTGGGGCGAGGGATCGCTGGGCGAGGTGCTGCTGACGCCGACGCGGCTGTATGTGAAATCGCTGCTGGAGGCGATCCGCGCGGGGGGCGTTCATGCGCTGGCGCATATCACCGGGGGCGGCCTGACCGAAAACCTGCCGCGCGTACTGCCCGAAGGCTGCGGCGCAACGATCAATCTGGACGCATGGGACTTGCCCGGCGTGTTCCAATGGATGCGCGAGGTCGGCGGGATCGAGGCGGGCGAAATGCTCAAGACCTTCAACTGCGGGATCGGCATGATCGTCGTCGTGGATGCGTCCGAGGCCGACGCGTTGACGCGCGTGCTGGCTGCTGCGGGCGAGACCGTCTATCGCCTTGGCGCCGTGACCGAGGGCGCGGGGGTTTCCTACGAGGGAACCCTGTGAAGCGCGTCGCGATCCTGATCTCGGGCGGCGGGTCGAACATGGTCAAGCTGGTCGAGGATATGACCGGCGACCACCCGGCGCGGCCCGTTCTGGTCGCGTCCAACGATCGCGAGGCTGGTGGTCTGGGCAAAGCCGCCGCGATGGGCGTGCCGACCGCCGCCGTGGATCACCGGCCGTTCAAGGGCGACCGCGAGGCGTTTGAGACGGCGCTGCGCCAGCACATCGACGCGAGCGAACCGGATATCCTGTGCCTTGCCGGGTTCATGCGCATCCTGACGCCCTCCTTCATCCGAGCTTATGAGGGGCGGATGCTGAACATCCACCCGTCGCTTTTGCCGAAATACAAGGGGCTGCACACCCATCAGCGCGCGCTCGACGCGAGCGACACGGAGGCAGGCTGCACCGTCCACGAGGTGACGGCGGAACTGGACGATGGCCCGATCCTCGGGCAGGCCCGTGTGCCCGTCCAGCCCGGTGACGATGCCGATACGCTGGCGGCGCGCGTCCTGACACAGGAACACCGGCTTTACCCGGCGGTCCTGCGCCGGTTCGCTGCCGGTGACAGGGGCCGCATCGATCTCGGCTGAGACCTGTTTCCTTTTCCCGCAAGGCTGCGCTAAGCTGCCGAAAACAACAGACGCGCCACTTACCGGTTATTCAGAAAAGGCAGCGCATGCAGACCATTACCACGACCGACGCCCTGGCCGCCTTTTGCGAGCGTGCAAAAGGCCAGCCTTATATCACCGTCGACACCGAATTCCTGCGCGAGCGGACCTATTATTCCAAGCTCTGCCTGATCCAGTTGGCCCTGCCGGGCACGGACACCGCCGATGCGGTGCTGGTCGATCCGATCGACAATGACATGTCGCTGGACCCGCTTCTGGACCTGTTCCGCGACGACAGCATCGTCAAGGTGTTCCACGCCGCGCGGCAGGATCTGGAAATCTTCTTCATCGATCACGGCGTGATCCCGCAGCCGCTGTTCGACACGCAGGTCGCGGCGATGGTGGCGGGCTTTGGCGAGCAGGTCGGCTATGAGACGCTGGTCAAGCGCATCGCCAAGCAGCAGCTGGACAAGTCCTCGCGCTTTACCGACTGGTCGCGCCGCCCGCTGACCGAAGCGCAAAAGACCTATGCGCTGGCGGATGTGACCCACCTGCGGCAGATCTACGAATTCCTCAATCGCAAGCTGGAGGAGACCGGGCGCGCGCGCTGGGTCAAGGAAGAGATAGCCGTTCTGACCGATCCCGAGACCTACATCACCCGACCTGAAGATGCGTGGAAACGGGTCAAGACCCGCTCCGCCGCGCCGCGGTTTCTGGCCATCGTGCGGGAACTCGCGCGGTTCCGCGAAACCTATGCGCAGGAGCGCAACATTCCGCGCAACCGGGTGTTCAAGGATGATGCGCTGGCAGAGCTCGCCTCGACCAAGCCCGCCAACATGCAGGATCTGGGCCGGTCGCGCCTGCTGTTGCGCGAGGCCCGCAAGGGGCCGATTGCCGACGGGATCATCGCGGCGGTGCAGGCGGGGCTGGACTGCCCCAAGGAGGACCTGCCTCAGGCCGATAACGGCCCGGATCGTGGACAGGTGAACCCGGCCCTTGCAGACCTGCTGCGGGTGCTGCTGAAAGCCAAGACCGAGAAATCCGGTGTCGCGTCAAAGCTGATCGCACCGGCCTCGGATCTCGATGCCATCGCCTCGGGTGAGCGGGATGTGCCCGCGCTGCGCGGCTGGCGGCGGGAGGTCTTTGGCGATGACGCCTTGCGGCTGTGCGAGGGCAAGATCGCCCTGGCTGCGCGCGGCAAGACTGTCGATGTGATCGAGTTGTGAAATAAGGGTAGGATGGGTGATCACCCATCCTACTTTTCAGCGGCGCGCGGTGCGGATGTTCCGGGCGCCCTTGACCCGGATCGTGCCGATGCCTGCGAGGTCATTGTCGGTCAGCCAGACGGCGGCACTGACGGTGCGCGACCATTCCGATCCGACACCGCCCTGCGGCTGGTAGGCCTTCAGTTCATAGGTCAGCACTCCTTCGCCCGTTTCGCTGTCCAGCTTGACCAGCTTCAGCTCATAGGGCCCTTGGTAATCGGCCACGCCGGTGGCGTGGATGATCGCGCCCCCCGGACGGCGCTCGACAGTGAGTTCCGAGACCTCGGCGACCAGCCATCCGCCATAGGCGCTCTCCTTTTCGGCGCGGAAAATCGACGAGCGTCGGCGCGGGATCAGCGGATTGACTTCGCCCTGTTGGACCACCGGTTCCGATGTGGAGCGGCCGAACCAGTTCATCGGGTTTAGGCGCGAGTCGCGCACGGCGCCACAACTGCTGAGGACAAGTGCGGACAGAACCAGCACAGAAAGCGTTTTCTTCATCGCGGAACGGCCCCTTCTTTCCGTCTTGTCTTGGGTTACCGCATCCCGACGCTCTTGAAAAGCGCGAAGGGCTGGACCTTTGGCCCGAGGCACCTTACCTGCAGGGAAAAAGGAGATCAGGCATGGCGCAACCGGCATTCGAAGAGGTGGTCGAGGATTTCGAATTTCTCGAGGACTGGGAAGACCGCTATCGCATGGTGATCGAAATGGGCAAGGACATGGCGCCGATGCCCGACGCGCTGAAGGTACCGGCCACGAAGGTCGAGGGCTGCGCCAGCCAGGTTTGGCTTCACATGACACCGGAACAGGGTGTGTTCCATTTTCAGGGGGATAGCGACGCCCTGATCGTCAAGGGGCTGATCGCGCTCCTGCATCGTCTGTATGACGGGCTTCCGGTGGCAGAGGTCGGCGTGGTGGACGCGCGGTCCGAACTGGGTCGCCTTGGCCTGAACGATCACCTTTCCGCGCAACGTTCCAACGGATTGCGCGCCATGATCGAGCGGATTCGCGAGCAGGCGGCGGAGTAGGGGGCGCTGCCCCCGGCCTGCGGCCTCCCCCGAGGTATTTTCCGACCAAAGAAGCAAGGGTTCCTTAACCAAGCTGTTCCACGATTGGCCTGCGGTACAGGCTGAGGAGCCGATGATCGCGACCGGAGAAGCCCCTCGACGCCGCGGGCCTGGCCACAAAGCGCGAGGGGTGGACCGGCTCACCGGCTGTGCAGGGCGGCAGAGACCGAACCGCCAATTGGTCGATGTTTTCAGAGCGGGTCCGTGCTTCTTTGGTCCCCAAATACCTTGGGGTGAGCGCGTAGCGCGAGGGGCAAAGCCCCTGATACCTCTCAGCGGTTACCGTCTCCGGTAAAGCGCGCGGCGTCTGCCGCGGCACGGCGGATGGCGTTGGATTTGTGCACCGTTTCCTGGTACTCGCTTTCGGGATCGCTGTCATAGACGATGCCCGCACCGGCTTGGATATACAGCTTTTGGTCCTTCACGATGGCCGTGCGCAGGGCGATGCACATATCCATGTCGCCGCCCGCGCTGAAATAGCCCACACCCCCGGCATAGACGCCGCGCTTTTCCGGCTCCAGCTCGTCGATGATCTCCATCGCGCGGACCTTCGGCGCGCCGGACACGGTGCCAGCGGGCATCCCGGCCAGAAACGCCGACAGCGCGTCCTGATCCTCGGCCAGTTCCCCCACCACGTTCGAGACGATGTGCATCACGTGGCTGTAGCGCTCGATGATGAACTGTTCGGTGGGGCGCACGGTGCCGATCTTCGACACGCGGCCGGCATCGTTGCGGCCGAGATCGAGCAGCATCAGGTGCTCGGCGCGTTCCTTGGGATCGGCCAGCAGGTCCTCGGCATAGGCATTGTCCTGCTCGGGGGTCGCGCCGCGCGGGCGGGTGCCCGCGATCGGGCGCACCGTGACCTCGGAGCCAAAGACCCGCACGAGGATCTCGGGCGATGCGCCGATCACCTGAAAGCCACCAAAGTTGAAATAGAACATGAAGGGTGACGGGTTCGTCCGGCGCAAGGAACGATACAGCGCAAAGGGCGGCAGCGGGAAATCCTGCGTCCAGCGTTGCGACGGCACCACCTGAAAGATGTCGCCCGCGCGGATATACTCCTTGGCCTTTTCGACCGCGTCGAGAAAGCCCTGATGAGTGAAATTCGACACCGGCTCGCCCAGATCGGCGGCCTCGCCCAGATCGCGCGTGGCTTGCGGCATGGCGCGTTCCATGTCGCGCACCGCATCCATGACGCGCTCGGCGGCCTGCGCATAGGCGGCGCGGGCCGAGACACCGTCCTGCACCCAAGCGGGTGAGACGACCGTGACCTCGCCCTTGGCCCCGTCCAGCACCGCCACGACCGAGGGGCGCATCATCACCGCATCGGGCAGGCCCAGCGGATCGGGGTTCACGTCCGGCAAGCGCTCCACCAGACGGATCATGTCATAGCCGAGATAGCCGAACAGCCCGGCGGCGGCCTGCGGCAGGTCCTCGGGCAGGTCGATGCGGCTTTCGTCCAGCAGCGCGCGCAAAGCCGTCAGCGGATCGGTGTCCAGCACCTCGAAACTGTCCGGGTCGAACCGCGCATGGCGGTTGATCCGCGCCGTGTCACCGTGGCACTGCCAGATCAGGTCGGGCTTCATGCCGATGATCGAATAGCGCCCGCGCACTTCGCCCCCAGTCACCGATTCCAGCACGAAGGCATCCTTGGCCGCGCCGGTCATCTTCAGCATCAGCGACACCGGCGTATCGAGATCGGCGGCAAGGCGCGTATAGACGATCTGGTTCTGACCCGCCTCATAGGCGCGGGCGAAGTCATCGAACGAAGGGGTCAGCTGCGACATGGGCCCGCCTTACTGGAAATTCGCGTGGACGGCGTTGACGACCTGCTGGTCGATCTGAAGCCCGGCACGCTGCTGGATGTCGGTGGACAGGGCCCGGTACAGGTCGTTGGCGACGTCACCAGCCGCCTGACCCTTCAGCGCCTCGGCCAATTGCCGTGCGGCATCGCTGTCCATGTCTGCTGGCAGGATCTCGTCGAGACGGACGATGGTCACGCGCCCCTGACCCGGCACCACGGTGATGTCACCCGGTTCCATGTCGAACACGGCCTCCAGCACCCCGGACGGCAGCGCCGCGCCATAGGCGGTGCGGGTCAGCCCATCCTGAGTGTTGGGCGCCAGCGTCAGCCCCTCGAAGGTCGCCCCTTCGGAGAGTTGGTCGGCCAGCGTCTGCGCCTCGGCGGTCAGGGCTTCGGTGGTGGCCTGCTGGTCCCACAGCGCCTGCACCTGATCGCGCACCTCGTCGAAGGGGTAGGGCGCGGGCGCCTGCACCTCGTCCAGTCGCAGGGCAAAGATACCGCCATCGCCCAGCTGCTCGATGGCCGGGTAATCATCGGCGGTGACACGGCCTGCGGCCTCGCGGAAGGCGTCGAAGCCGGCGATGGTCTCGTCGCTTTCACCGGTCCAGCCGATGGTGCCCAGTTCCATGTCGGTGGTCTCGGCCAGTTCCTCCAGCGTGACACCACCGGCAAGCTCATCGTCGAAGCCCTGCGCCTGCGTTTCGATCAAGCGCCGCGCACGATCCAGCGCGAGGTCGTCGCGCAGCGCCGGAATGGCTTCCTCGAACGGGGTTTCCTGCGCGGCGAGCACGGCGTTCACCCGGAACAGCGCCGGTCCGATCGAGCTTTCGGCGGGGCCAGCCACCTCGCCGGTATCGACCGCAAACACGGCCTCGGCGGCGGAGTCGAGATCGTCACGGGTCACATCGCCCAGATCGACATCGGAGAGTTGCAGATCCCGCTCGGCCACCAGCTCCTCAAAGGTCGTCTCACCCGCAGCAAGCCGGTCGGCGGCTGCCTGCGCAGCCTCCTGCGAGCCAAAGACCAGCCGTTCCACCAGTCGGCGTTCGGGCATGTTGAACTCGGCCTCGCGTTCCTCGTAGGCGGCGCGCAGGGCGTCCTCGTCCACCTCGACGGTTTGCACCAGCATTTCCGGCGTCAGCCAAGCATAGGTGATCTGGCGCGTCTCGGGGCGGGTGAAACGGTCGATGTTCTCTTCGTAGAAGGCCTGCAATTCCGCCTCGTCGGGCGTCGGCAGGCCGGTGGTCAGGCGCTCGGGGCCGATCTCGGTCCACGTGAAGGCGCGGCGCTCGCCGGTATAGGCTATGATCGTGTCGACATAGGTGTCCGGCAGGGTCACCCCCGCCAGAACCGCGCCCTGCAGCAGGGTCGCCGCGCTTTCGGCGCGCAGCTGTTCTTCGAACTGGGCCTCCGTCAGGTCGGCGTTTTCCAGCACCAGCTTGTAGGTCTCGCGGCTGAACTGTCCATCGGGCCCTTGGAAGGCCCGGACGTTGCGTAGGTCTTCGGCAAGGCGCTGGTCACCGACCGAAATCCCCATCTGCGCCGCCTCGTTTTCCAGCGCGGCCTTTTCGACCATCTGCGCCAGCACCCGCTGCGGCAGACCCAGCGCCTGCGCCTGCTGGAAGGTCACCGCCTGTCCGGCCTGCGCCTCGACCGCGCGGATTTCGCCCTGAAGCGCGCGCATGTAGTCGCTGACGGGGATTTCCGTCTCGCCCACAGTGCCGAGCGAACGCACATTGCCCGAGAAATTCGTCGCGCCAAAGCCGCCAAGGCCAAGGATCAACATCCCCATAAGGATCCAGACGAGGGTATTGGTGGTCTTCTTCTTGGCGCGCGCCATTGTCGTCCTCCCACGGGTTTGGTCCGGGACTGTCTAATCGGCGCGTCAGGGGGCTGCAAGGGGCCAGTCAAGCATGGCCAGCCGGTTCAGCGCGTCCTTGATCCCGGCGCGGTCGATATTGGCGAAGGCCATGCGGAAATGCCGGTCGCCGGTCGCGTCGCCCTCCGGGGTGAACATGGTGGCGGGCAGCATCAGGATCCCTGCCTCGCGCACCAGTTTCGGAGCCAGCACGGCGGCCCCATCCGCGAACGGGTGTTCGAGATAGGCGAAATAGGCGCCAAGCCCGCGCAAGTGCCAGCCCTGCGTGGCCAGCGGCGGGAAATGGTCGAGGATGGCCTGCCTGCGGTCGAGGATCTCGTCGCGCTGCTCGGCCTTCCATTGCGCGAGGTGCTCCAACCCATAAAGGGCCGCTTTCTGGCCCAAGGTGGGGGCGCAGATCGCCACCGTGTCCTGAAACTTCTCGATCTGGTGCAGCAGGTCCGGATCTGCGATAATCGCGCCGACGCGATGGCCAGTCAGCCGGTAGGCCTTTGAAAAGCTGTAAAGCTGGATCAGGGTTTGATCCCAATCGCCTGCGCGCAAAATCTCATGCGGCGCGCCCGGGCGCTGGTCGAAGTCGCGATAGGTCTCGTCGACGATCAGCTTGATGCCCTTTTCGCGGCACAGGTCGAACAGCGCCTGAAGCAGGTCGGCCGGGTATTCCACCCCGCCGGGATTGTTGGGCGAGCTGAGCGCAATCGCCCGCGTCCGGTCGGTGATCAGCGCACGCGCGTCGTCCACATCCGGCAGCAGGTCCGGCCCGGTGGCCAAGGGCACGGCGCGCACACCGCTCATGTCCAGCCACATCTTGTGGTTGAAATACCACGGCACGGGCAGGATCACCTCGTCGCCCTGATCGGTCAGCGCAGAGATCACGGCGGCAAAGGCCTGATTGCACCCGGCGGTGATGCCCACCTGTTCCGGCGCAACCGCGCCGCCGTAATGCGCCGCCCAATCCCGCGCCAGCGCCGCGCGCAGGTCCGGCAGTCCCAGAACCGGCCCGTAAAGGTGCGTATCCGCCACCTCCAAAGCCTCGGCCATGGCCCGTCGCAGGGCAGGCGGCGGCGGATCGGCGGGCGCGGCCTGACTGAGGTTCAGCAAGGGCCGGTCAGGCGCAAGGGTCACGCCGTTCAGCCAACGCCGCGCCTCCGGGATGGGCGGAAAGAAGGTCGCTTCGGTCCGTGTCGTCATCTGAACGCCCCTGGTTTCTTCTGGCTTCAAATACCGCGGGGGTTTGGGGGCAGCGCCCCCAAGACATCAATCCTCGCCGCGATAGGGTTTGACGTATTGCAGCGCCATGTCCCACGGAAAGAAGATCCATGTGTCCTGCGACACCTCGGTGATGAAGGTCTCGACCTGCGCGCGGCCCATCGGCTTGGCATAGACGGTGGCCACATGCGCCTTGGGATAGAGCTTGCGCACCAGTTCCAGCG
Source organism: Tropicibacter alexandrii (assembly GCF_003667315.2). GTDB lineage: Bacteria > Pseudomonadota > Alphaproteobacteria > Rhodobacterales > Rhodobacteraceae > Tropicibacter > Tropicibacter alexandrii. Next base: position 294,469 of record NZ_RCTZ02000005.1, read on the forward strand.
TCTTGCCGCTGTCGACGAGGTCGTCGATGATCAGGATGCCGGTGCCATCGCCCATCAACGCGGGGTCGGGGGATTTCAGCACCTCCGCCTCGCGGCGCTGATCGGCCTTGCCGCCGCCCGAATGGTAGCTTTTGACAGAGATCGTATCGACGGTGCGGATGTCCAGCTCGCGCGCGACGATCATCGCCGGGGCCATGCCGCCACGGGTGATGGCCACCACCGCCTTCCAGCCGCCCTCTTCGGGGCCGTGCCCCTGCAGGCGCCACGCAAGGGCGCGGGCATCGCGGTGCAACTGGTCCCAGCTGACGTGAAACCCTTTTTCATGGGGCAGCAGATCGTTCATGGCAGGCTCCTTCACTCGGCTTGGGCGCTGTCATAGGCCGTGGTCCGTCCCGCTGTCCAGAGCGCGTTAGCGGTTGATCAGCAAACGCAGCCCCAAAGCCCCAAGGATCACCGCCGCGCCCCGGTCGATGGCGGGCTTCAGGCGCAGGTAACCGGCGCGGGCTGGCGGTGTCGACAGCAACGCGGCAAACGCCCCGTAAACGATCACCTCGACAACGAAATGATTGAGCACGATCAAACCCTTGTCGCCAAGGCTCAGCCCGGCGGGAAAGATCACCACCAACACCGACGCCGCGAAGAGCACCGATTTGGGGTTGCTCAGATTGACCAGCATACCGTCCATGAAGGCCCGGCCATGGGCGGTCACGCTGTCGGCCACGGGCTTGCGCGCATCACGCCACAGCAGGTAGGCGATGCGCAGCAGGTAGAGCGCACCGGCGATCTTCATCACGATGAACGCGGCCGGGAAAAGGGTAAAGACCACCTCCAACCCCAAAAGCGCCGCACCGGTCCACAGCGCCGCCATCAGCCCCAGCCCTGCGCCCGTCGCCGCCCCGCGCGCAAAGCCGCCCGCGATGGACTGGCGCAAGGCGAACAGCAAGGCGGGGCCGGGGGCCGCCATGGCCGCCAGAAGAGTCAGGTTGAAGGCAAGGATATGGGTCCAGTCCATGGCGCGCTCCGATCTGTTGCCCGCATCAGGCCATGCGCCGCGCATCCGGTCAAACGCAAAACGCCCCGGCGGGGCCGGGGCGCCTGAAAATCGGGCAGGGCGCTCAGCCCTTGGTGATGTCGGGGGCGTCCACCGCCTTCATGCCGACCACGTGATAGCCCGCATCGACGTGATGCGTCTCGCCGGTGACGCCCGATCCCAGATCGGACAGCAGGTACAGCGCGGACTTGCCCACATCCTCGATGGTCACGTTGCGGCGCAGGGGCGAGTTGTATTCGTTCCACTTCATGATGTAGCGGAAATCGCCAATGCCAGAGGCGGCCAGCGTCTTGATCGGCCCGGCCGAGATGGCGTTGACGCGGATGTTGTCCTTGCCCAGATCCTCGGCCAGATAGCGCACCGAGGCCTCCAGCGCGGCTTTGGCCACGCCCATCACGTTGTAATGCGGCATGATCCGCTCGGCACCGTAATAGGTCAGGGTCACGGCGCTGCCGCCGTTCTTCATCATCTTCTCGGCGCGCTGCATCACCGAGGTGAAGCTGTAGACCGAGATATCCATGGTCATGGTGAAATTGGCCTTGGACGTATCGACATAGCGCCCGCGCAATTCGCCCTTGTCGGAAAAGCCGATGGCGTGGACGATGAAATCGAGGCTGTCCCACTTTTCGCCCAAAGCGGCGAACAGGCCGTCGATCGACTCCTCGTTGCCGACGTCGCAGGGCAGGACGATATCGCTGCCCAATTGCGCCGCCAGCGGTCCCACGCGCTTCATCAGGGCCTCGCCCTGATAGGAGAAGGCCAGCTCGGCGCCCGCATCGGCACAGGCCTTGGCGATGCCCCAGGCGATCGATTTGTCATTGGCAAGGCCCATGATCAGCCCGCGTTTTCCCGCCATCAATTGGTTTGACATCTGTGCCACGTCCCCCAGTTTTCGTTGCAAGTCGTTTAGGCGATAGGCAAAGGTCCATCAAGTGGGCATTGCCTGCCGCGTCCCAAGGAGAAGACGAAAGATGAGTGACCGAACAGGCATTTTCGCGGGCGACGACCCGTTCCGGATTGCACGCGACTGGCTGGCCGAGGCGGAAAAGACCGAAGTCAACGACCCCAACGCGATCGCCCTGTCGACCGTCGATGCGGACGGGTTGCCCAATGCGCGCATGGTCCTGCTGAAGGATATCGAGGACGCGGCCTTCGTGTTCTATACCAATTACACCAGCAAGAAGGCCGAGGAAATCGACGCCGCGGGCAAGGCGGCCTTTGTCATGCATTGGAAATCGCTGCGCCGTCAGGTGCGCGTGCGCGGCCTCGTCGAACGCGAGGACGGTCCGGCGGCTGACGCCTATTACGCCTCGCGCTCGCTCAAAAGCCGTCTTGGCGCATGGGCGTCGGACCAGTCGAAACCGCTCGACTCGCGCGCGACCCTCATGGCCGAGGTCGCGCGCATCACTGCCAGCAAGGGCCCAAACCCGCCGCGCCCGCCGTTCTGGGGCGGGTTCCGGATCAAGCCGCTGGAGATCGAATTCTGGGCCGATGGCGCGTTCCGCCTGCATGACCGCTTTCGCTGGCGCCGCGACTCGCTCGACGCGAAATGGCAGGTCAACCGCCTGAATCCCTGATCGCCGAATTCCGCCCAACTGCCGGCTTCTTTCCGCACAGTTCACCCCACGTGAATTGAATTGACACAAAATTTCCACATCCCCCCGTCTTGAACAACCGGGTTGGGATGATCCAGACATTGGGTGGGGATAGACGGTACAGTTTGGAATCAGAGTTGAGACAAGAAGACGAAGAAAATGTAATCGTCGATGGCAAGGTAAAGTGGTTCGACCCGGTCAAGGGCTTCGGATTCGTCATCGCCGACGAAGGTGGTCCGGATATTCTGCTGCACGCCAACGTGCTGCGCAATTTCGGGCAAAGCTCCGTCGCAGACGGGGCGCGAATCCAGATCGAGGTTCAACGCACCGACCGGGGCGTGCAGGCGACGCAGGTGATCAGCATCCAGCCACCCGAGGGAAATGACACACTTCCCCTCGCGGATTTTCAGGATCTCGATCCCGAGGCGATGGCCAATGCGCCGCTGGAACCGGCGCGCGTCAAATGGTTCGACAAGGCAAAGGGTTTCGGGTTTGCAAATGTCTTCGGAAAACCCGAAGATGTTTTCATACATATCGAGGTCCTGCGTCGGTCGGGCCTCGCGGATCTTCAGCCGGGCGAGGCCTTGGCGATCCGCGTGGTCGATGGCAAGCGCGGTCTCATGGCGATGGAAGTGAACGCATGGGAAGTCGCGCTGAAGCGCTGAAGACACGGGTTTGGACAGGCGCGCTGTTGGCCATCATGATGGCCACGGCGGCCTGCGCCACCGACGAGGCGTCGTCTCCGGGCGACGTCGCCGCCGCCGAAGTGCCGGGGGCCAAACCCGAGGGCGGCGGCGCGATCGCACCCATCGGGGACGAGGCCGATGCGGGCGTCGATCCGGATGCCGCGGTCTGCGCCGAGGACAAGGTTCACCTGCGCGGTGCCTTCGGCAAGGCCGAGTTCACGGTCGACGTGGCCCGGACCCCGGAAGAACGCGCAAAGGGCCTGATGTTCGTCGAGAAAATGCCGATGCGGCAGGGAATGCTGTTCGTGTTTCCGTCCGAACGGCCCTTGTCCTTCTGGATGAAGAACACGCTCATTCCGCTGGACATGCTCTATATCGATCAAGACGGCATCGTGGTGGACATCCACGAAAACGCCGTGCCGGGCGATCTGACCGGGATTCCCAGCAGCGAACCCGCGCAATATGTGCTTGAAATCAATGGTGGTATGTCCCGTCTTCTGGGGCTGGCACCGGGCGTGGAACTGGCCCATCCGGAAATCGCACAGGCCAAGTGGCGCTGCCGCTGAATTTTGCGCTTTTCAATGCCGGTCGGGGCGGCTAAACCCCGCCTCAGGTCGGGGCGTGGCGCAGTCTGGTAGCGCACCTGTTTTGGGTACAGGGGGTCGTGAGTTCGAATCTCGCCGCCCCGACCAATTTCCCGGATATCAGCCGTTGTTTTGTCAGGGAGCCTGACCACGCGCAGCTTTGGGCTTTGCGCGGCTCAGCGCTCGGTCGAGGGATCGACGACGCTGGCCACGGCGCGCAGCAGGTCTGCCTTCGGGACCGGCTTCAGCAGGCGGATGTCGCCCGGGTCTGCGGGACGTTCGCCGCTTTCAGGGTCCGGCGCATAGCCCGACAGGAAGATGACCGGCTGTTCGGGGCGGATCTTGCGGATCTGCCGTGCCAGTTCGCGGCCCTGAATGGCCCCCGGCATGACGACATCGGTCAGGACCAGATCGAAGGTCGGGTCGTTCCGGAAGATGTCGAACGCGGCGTCGCCCGACTCGGCAGGCGTCACTTGGTGCCCGCCATCTTCCAGCATGGCGCGCAGGATGTTGCGGACATCGCCCTCGTCCTCGACAAGCAGGATCGAGGCCTTCGTACGGGTGTGTTTCGCCAGCAGCGTGGGCTCTGGCGCGGTCTCCGTCTGCCCGCCGCGGCTGGTCGGAAAATACAGCCGGACCGTCGTGCCCTTGCCGACTTCGGTATCCACCTGCACCGCGCCCGAGGATTGCTTGACGAACCCCAGCACCATCGAAAGGCCCAGACCCGAACCCGAGCCCGGTGATTTGGTGGTGAAGAACGGATCGAAGATGCGGCTGCGCACCTCGTCCGCGATGCCACAGCCCGTATCCGCCACCGACAGCATCACGTAGCTGCCCGGTGAAAGGCCGTCCTCGCGGACAGCCAAATCTTCTGGCCCGAGCCGGACATTCGCGGTCCTGATCGCAAGGGTGCCGTGCCCCTTCATCGCATCACGGGCATTCAGGGCAAGATTGAGCAGGGCGCTTTCCAGCGAGGACAGGTCCAGCCGCAACGGCCATGCGTCGGTTTGCAGGTCCGTGGAAATCTCGACCGAGGCGGGCAACACCCGGCGCATCCAGTTTTCCGCATCCCGCACCACCACGTTGATGTCCATCACCTCGGGTTGAAGCCGGGCGCGGCGGGCAAAGGACAACATGCTGCGCGTCAGGCCCGCCCCGCGCTTGGTCGCGGCGATGGCGGCATCGACGAAGGCGGCGCGTTTCTCGTCCTCCTCATCCTCGCGCAGCAATTCGAGATTGCCCATGATCACCGCGAGGATGTTGTTGAAGTCATGGGCCACGCCGCCGGTCAGGTGGCCGATGGATTCCATCTTCTGGGCCTCGAACTGTCTGGCCTCGGCCTCCTTGAAATGGGTGATGTCCTGAGAGGCGCAGACCTGTCTCTCGATCTCGCCCGATGCTCCGCGTATCGGGTGGACGATGGCCCTTATCCAGCGGACGCCGTCCGAGCCGAGCACCCGGTATTCCATTTCGGCATCTTCGCCGGCCTTGAGCACGCGGCACCATTCATCGACCTTGGCGCGGTCATCGGGGTGCACCAGATGGAACGGCCCGCCCACATCCGAGACCATGGACAGGAACCGTTCGCGCGAAACGCCGTAGTTCCGGATATGCTGGTCGGAAACGACGATCGGGATGTTCTGGCGGATGTCCCAGATGTAATATCCCAGATCGACCAGCTGGCTGGCCAGCTTCAGCGGTTCTTCCTGTTCCTTCCGCTGGGCTTCGAGCAGGGCATCGTAATAGGAATCCCGATCGTCGCGCAGGCGGCCCAGCACCGTGCCCACCGCACCGAACAGCATCATTCCCACCAGCGTATAGGCAAAGTTGCCGGTCAACGTGGCCGGACCGAAGCCTTGAAGGTGACTGTAGAGCACGTAAAGGGCCGCAGCCCCGCCCGCGACCGCGCCGGACACGAGCCCACCGTTGAACCCGGCAAAGCCCACGGAGACCAGCAACAGCAGAAACGGGATCGGGACGGTGCCCAGCCCGGATCGCGCAATCTCGATCGCACACAAGACCGCAGCGGCCGGCAGGCAACTCAGCACCCTTCTGCGTAACACTTGCTTTGCGCTTCCTGCTTTTTGCCTCATGCAGGTGGTATGGTACACGCCTCACGGAGACTTTACCACGGCGACGGCAAGCCATGGGTGAAAAATTTGATCACAACGGGTCCCTTGGCGTGTGTGACGACCAAAGACCGGAGTGGCAGAGCGCGGCGCTCATGTCCGTTCGCGCTTACCCGCCGTTTCAAGCGCCGTTTCGACGGCGGCCAGCAGGTCAGCGCGGCGGACAGGTTTCATCAGACGTATGTCCTCGCTGCGCAGCCCGTTGCCGTGAACCATCGCCTCATTGGCATAGCCCGACAGGAAGACCACCGGCAGGTCGGTCCGAAGGGCGCGCAATTCCTTGGCTAGGTGGGTGCCCTGAAGGGTTCCGGGCATCACGATATCGGTGATCAACAGGTCGAAATCGTCCGTCGACTTCCAGATTTCGAGCGCCGCGTCACCGGACGGCGCCGGTGTCACCGAATAGCCCGCCCTCGACAGATGCGCGGTCAGCACGTCGAGCACCGCAGGCTCATCCTCTGCCAGCAATATCCGTGCGTCGCCGGGCGTCGTCGTTTCCTGCCGCTGCGGCGGGACGGTCTTCTGGCTGTCGGCGTCGCTGCACGCCCGGAAATACAGCTTGAAGGTGGTGCCGACGCCTAGCTCGGAATAGACCCTGACCGTTCCGCCGGACTGCCGCATGAACCCCTGCACCATCGACAGACCCAGCCCCGAACCGCTGCCTGTCGGCTTTGTCGTGTAGAAGGGTTCGAAGATCTGCGCCAGTTGCCGGGCCTCGATGCCCGTGCCGGTATCGCTGACCGCCAGCATGACATACCGCCCCGGCTCGACCTCTTCGCCGTTGAGGTCGACATAGTCCTGATCGATGCGCAGGTTCGAGGTTTCGATCGTCAGCCTGCCGCCCTCCGGCATCGCATCGCGTGCATTCAGCAGCAGGTTCAGCAGGGCGTTCTGGGCCAGAGACGGATCGACCTCGACCCGCCACAGACCGGCCAGCAAGGAGACCTCGACCTCGATGGATTCCGGCAGGACCCGCGAGGTCCACGATTTCGTCTCGTGCACCACCTTGTTCAGGTCGATGACCTTGGGTTCGAGCCGGGACTGGCGGGCAAAGCTCAGCATGTTCTTGGTCAGTTCGGCCCCGCGTTCCGCCGCAGTGATGGCGGCCTGAACGAACGCGGCGTCATTGGACGGCTCGGCCCGTTCCTGTATCAATTCGAGATTGCCAAGGATGACCGCAAGCAAGTTGTTGAAGTCATGGGCGACACCGCCGGTCAACTGACCGACGACTTCCATCTTTTGCGCCTGACGCAATTGCGCCTCGGCGATGGTTTGCTCCGTGATATCCTGCACGGTCCCGACAAGGCGGGTGGTTCGGCCCGAGGTATCGAGGGACGGCTTGGCACGCTCGACCAAGGTCCTTGTCTGACCGGTTGGCAATTCGATGCGATGGGTCACCTCGTAGATGCTTTGCGTGTCCCACGCCTCACGCGCTGCCATCTTGATCTTTGGGATATCCTCGGGGTGGCACCGCTTGAAGAAGCTGGCGATCGTGCCGTCGAATTCCGACCGGGACAGGCCGAAGATGTTGAACGTCTCGTCGGACCAATACAATTCGCCCTCGGAGTTGACCTCCCAAGCACCGAGCTTGGCGATCTTCTGGGCTTCCCGCAGGCGGGCCTCGCTTACGCGCAGGGTGGCTTCGGCTGCGCGGGTGCGGTCATGCGCCTCAGTAAGGGCGAACTGGCGGTTGAGGTTTTCGCGGTACATCAGCCACAGGCCCGCGACCACGGCCAGCAAAAGCGCGAACGCCCCGGCCAAGGCCACCGCCAGCAAGACCAGCGTCTGCATCGAGGCCTCCCGGCGTCGGATGCTTTCGCTCGCCCAGTTTTCAAGCGTGATCATGTTCAGGCGGCGCAGGTTGTCCCGGATCGAGGCGGCCCGCGCGGCAAAGCCGGGCAGGGCGGCGCGCAAGTCTGGGTCGGCCGCATCGATGATCTCGGTGGCGCCGGTCGCGAAATCGGTAATCTCCGCGAGTTCCGCAGCAAAGCCGGGATTGTCCCGCATCGGTCCCGTGATCTTGCCGTCGTTCAGGGTTTCGACCCGGCTGTAGAAGATGTCGAAGGCGAGACGCAGGGCATCGAGGTCGGCTCCATCCTCGACCTGCGCCAAGGACGCTTGGCGCAGAAACTCGAGATACTCGATTTCGGCATGGTTCACGGTCCATTGCGGGTTTTCCCAGTTCCGCTTCTGGACGATCTCGACGGTTTCGAGAAACTCGATGGCAAGGATGACCACCGCCCAAAGCAACAGCAGGAGCCCCGCGGCAAGCGTGACCCGGAGCAGGTTCCAGAGCCTGCCGCCGCCTTGCTCTAGGAAAGCCAAGGTTCGTCCACCGGCGATCAACGCGTCACTCCCCGCGGACTTCGATATGCCGAAGCTGCCAAATGGCGCGGTTGAAATACAGTTCCTGTCCGCCGGTCAGGTCGTCGAACGGATAGACGACCCAAAGCGGCCCCTTGTTCCTGACCCCCATCGGTTTGCCGTCGCGCAGATAGGCGATGATCGGCCCGGCCTCCTGCGCGTCGCTGACGGGGATGTCGACGATATAACCGTTCAAGGCCTGCGCATTGAGCACACTGCCGCGCGCGCCCACGGCATCGAGCAGATCAGCCAGCGCGACGCCGGTGAATTCGGTCGGGCCGTCGGTCCATGGCGTGCTGGTCACCACGACACGCGCCGGCAAGGCGGTCAGCATGTCCCGGTCGAATTCCGCAACATCGCCGAAATTGGTCCGCGAGATCTGCCCCGTCACCGTCAAAAGAACGTCGCCGCCGGGCGCTGCCAATTCTGCGGCCCAGCTTGTCGAAAGACCGGCGTGCAGGAAGAAAGCGACAAGAACCGCAAGGGTTTGCAGGATTGCCTTGGCCCCTCGGGATCTGTTGATTTGCCGCATGTCACACCCTTCGAAACCCTGCGCCCGCACCGCGTGGGTTTCAATATTCGTTGCAAATCACGAATGCGCAACGAAAATCAGGCATTTTGTCGCAACAAGGCCCAACCCGGTGGCGGGCTCCAAGAATGCACTGTTCGCCGCCGGTTTGCCGAGGAGGGTGTGACCGAATAGAAGGGGGAACCGCTCGCGACCCGCGATGGCGCAACCGTCGCGGGCGTATCGGTCCGGGAAAGCGAATAGAGCTGTCTTCCGTTCTCTTTCCGTATCAACGGCTTGCTTGATTTTAGCTTCGACTTATCGGGATCAGAGCTATTTTCGCCGACACCCGTTAAACCATTGATTCTGTTCTGCCCTGCCCAAATTCTCACGCCGGAGAGGTGGGTTTGTGTGCCGAAAGTGCTCCGGCTGTGTGCTGCCATGGATCAGCACACTCCGCGCGCATAGGACTTCCAGATCATCGATTGAATGCATCCTTGTCTCCGCCGATGTCGCCGTCAGCCACGCCGAAAACCTCGCCAGCAGATCAAGTCGCATCACCCGGACCATCGAACAGGTCGCCGAGATCAGGCACTTAGTCTTGCCGCATCACCCGGATATTGATGTGAAAGGCTTCGTCCCATTCGCCATCCTCGAAGGTGATCGCGCGGCCGGTTGTCCAGCGTTTCGCCAGTTGTTCGTTCAGGTCCAGCACCTTGGGGCGTGGCTTGCCGAACAAAAAGTTGATGGTCGAGCGCAGCTTCAGCCGCCCATCGGGCGAGAGCGACACGCGCAGGTCCTTGTAGGCATCGCTCTCGATGCGCGCCAGATCTTGAAAGCTCAGCACCTCGGTGCGGCCATTTTCCACCCGGATTGCAACCGACCCGATCGTCTCGATCTTGCCGGGGCGATAGGCCGGGTCGGGCTTGCGCCGGAAATAGGCGTCGTCCCAGCGGCGGCGGATGAAGATGCGATAGGTGCCATCCAGCGCGGCGGGCGCGCCGTTGTATTCGTCGGCGATCCGGTCCAGCAGGCTGGCGGACAGATAGCCGCTTTCCTCGATCAGGTTTTCCTTTTGAAAGGCGCGGACGGCACTGCGTGAGGCCGGGCCGAACAGCCCGTCCGGTTCCCCAAGCCCATAGCCAAGCGCGTCCAGCGTGTTCTGGATGTCGCGATATACTTCGCGGGACAGGTCCAGCGCGGCCTCGGCCTCTTCGGGGGACAGGTCGGGGGCCGTGTCGGGCGAGGGCACCGGCGTGTTCAGCAAGGCCGCAAAGCGGTTGTCCGCCGCTGTGGGGGCGGGCTCGGGCTTGGCGGTCTGCGCGGTTTTGGGGGCCTGCGGCGCGGGTGCAGGACTGTTAAGCTGGGTCAGGGCCAGCTGCGCGGCCTGTGCGGCCATGGTGGCGGGGTGGTCCTGAATGACCTGTTGCAAGGCGGCAGCGCGGGCGGTGCCATCGGCCATGCCCAAGGCGGCCAGCAGCGCGGTGTTGGCGCGGCTCTCACGCGCGACGGTGGCGCGGGCGGCAGCACTGTCGGCCTGCTCGGCGGCGGCTCGTGCGGCCTCTGCCTCGGCGGCCAGTCGTTGGCGCTCGGCCTCGGCTTCGGCGAGAATGCGCGCCTTTTCATCGGCCAGCGCCGCGTTTTCCGCTGCGAGGCGCGCGCGCTCTGCCTCGATATCGTCGCGCACATCGTCGGCCCGCGCCGACGCTTTGAGCACATTGGAGGTGGCAAGGATATCGGCCATGGGCACGGCAAAGTTCACCGCGCCCGCGCGCGATCCGGCATGGTGCAGCGCCACCACCTGCTTGAGGTCGGCATCGATCACCGGAGAGCCGGAATTGCCCGGCAAGGTATCGCAGGTGTGCCGCAACCGCCCCGAGGCGACGGCGGGGCTGTCGGTCTGGCATTTCTCGCGGCTGATGCGCTGCGCCTCGCCCATGGGATGGCCGATCACCCAGAGCGGGTCGCGGTCACCGGGCAGCGCTGCCGAGAGATCGAGCGCGCCGAATTCGGCATTGGCATCGCCGCCGACCACTTGCAGCACCGAGTAGTCGAGATCCTTGTTCGTCTCCAGCGGGACGGGATTGACGTGGAACATGCGGGTGCCGTCCTCGATCCCGTCGCGCACGTAGCCAAGGCGGATCTGGACGGCGATGATCGCACTGGCCCCCAGCCGGTCGTTGTCGAGGATTCCGGGCACGCAGTGGTGGTTGGTCACCAATCGGTTGCCGTCGACAAGAAAGGCGGTGCAGGGCGCGTGGCCCTTGTCGGTCAGGATATCCAGCCGCCCGACAGGCCGCCCCGTGCGGGCAAAGACAGAGGTCGCCCCGTAGTTCGAGATGAACTCGTTGTTGTAATCCCCGATCTGCGCCTCCAACTCGGCCCCGGCAAGGGCGGACTGGTTGCGCGACAGAACGGCATTGCCGAAGGTGCTGGCGTCGAACATCAGCAAATCCTGAGCAGGGGCTGCCTGTGCCAGAAGGAGCAAGCCGCTCAACAGGGACAAGGTGTGTTTAAATCGAGTTCTCCCGGATGGCTCTGGGCGATGAAAGGCCAGTTTGAAAGTCATTCTGAAATCCGTAAGGGCCGTTGAAAGGCGACCGAACTTCAGCCTAGGCCAGATCGCCGAGCGTGCCAATCATCAAGCCCCACCGAGTAGGGATGGGTCTTTTGACCTTGCCAGAGGTGCCGTTCGGACGCGCCTTGGATGTATCGGTGGGTAGGCTGAAGCGTCCAATAATGCCCCCTTTACACGGATGTGGGTGATGCCCCCGAGGTCATCACGGCGCAGGGTTTGGGGTCTTGGTCTTGGGGAAGATAGCGAAGATGCGGCGGGCGTGCTGCGCGGTGACGGCCCCCAGACCATCTCGGGATCAAACCAATTCGCCTTCAAGCACCCAAATGGTTTCGGGAAAGCTCCAGGGCAGGGTCAGGCCGTGGCTCATCAGGTAGCCTCCACTGACGGTCATGCTGTCCGTCTTCAATAGCGGAGTGCCGCGCGAAAGCGTTGGCGCATCGGCACGGTTCCGCAATGTGACGCGATACATGGCGTCTCGGGTCAGTCGGGTCAGGCGCAAGGGCCGGGGCGCGATCTGCTTCGACGTATCCTGCTTGCCCGCGAAGACGACAAACCGCCCCCCGCCTTGCGCCAGATGCTGTTCGGCGATCACCGCCGGATCGGGGCTGTCGAGGCGCAGGATATCGGCCTGGACCATCCAGTCACGGTTGTCCTGCCACCACCCTGTCACCTCTTTCAGGATCCGGGCTTCGTCCGCCGTCAGTTCGCGTGGGTCCATCTCGAACCCCATATGTCGCTGCGCCGCGACCCAAGCGCGAAAGCGGATATCAATGGTGCGACCGGATGTGTGGCAAATGCGCGGACCGACATGAGAGCCGGTGACCGCCATCGGCAGGAAGATCGCGGCGTTGTGCTGCATCCTGAGCCGTTCGATGGCGTCGTTGCTGTCCGACAGCCAGACCCGGTGAGTGCGTTTCAGGATGCCGAAATCGATCCGGCCACCGCCCGAGGCACAGCTTTCGATCTCGGTCTTGGGGAAGGCGGCGCGCAGACGGTCGATCAGGTCATAGGAGCCCCGTGTCTGGGCCGCGTCAGGCAGAGGCAGCACGCGGTTATGATCCCATTTGACGTAGTCGATCTCGTATTCGCCGAGGATCCTGCCGACGCGGTCGAACAGGAAATCCCGCACCTCCGGCAGGGCCATGTTGAGCGCCTTCTGATGACGGCCAAGGATCTGGTCCTCGCTGCCAAGCGCCCATTCGGGATGCTTGCGGTGGATGTCGCTGTCCGGGTTGATCATCTCCGGCTCGAACCAAAGGCCGAAGGTCATGCCCAACGCATGAACATGGTCGATCAGCGGGGCCAGACCGTCGGGATACTTGCGCGGATCGACCTCCCAGTCCGACAGGGCGCGGGTGTCGTCGTCGCGGTTTCCGAACCAGCCATCGTCCAGAACGAACCGCTCGGCCCCAAGCTCTGCCGCGAGCGCAGCGATTTCCTTCAGTTCGGGCAGGTTGTGATCGAAATAGACGGCTTCCCAACAGTTGTAATGGACGGGGCGGGGCCGTTCGGGGAAGGGAAAATCCACGACCTCGTCGCGCAAATGGCGCTGGAAGGCCACCGCGCAGCCATTGATCCCGTCATCGGAATAGACGGCGTACAGCACGCCGGTCTCGAAGCGCTGCTTGGCGTTGTTCTCGACACGCGCGGCATGGCCGAACTGGATCTGGCGCCGCCCGTCGGGCAATTCCTCGGCAACCATGCGGTGCCCGCCGGACCATCCATAGTGGAACGCAAAGACGTCGCCCGCCGCGTTGGTCGCGCCCCGACATGGCAGGATCAGGCCCGGGAAGTGCTCGTGCCCGGTGCGACCGGTGCGGTTCTCGCGGTAGCGCATACCCGGCGACCAAGGGACGCGGTTCATCTGGAACTCGCCGCACCAACGCCCGGAAAAGTCGATCATCTCGTCCGACAGTTGCGGCGCGGGAAAGACCGGCGCGGACAGCCAGTGCAGATGGATGGGACTGTCGCATTCCAACTCGGCCTTGGCCTCGATGACATGGGTGATCGGGTTGATACGGAACGAGGCGGCATAGGTCAGCCCATGGGTCGCGTCGCGAAAGGTCAGCCGCAGCGCGTTGACGTCCTGATCGACTCTGTCGAACCTGAACTTGGGCAGGAACGGCATCCCCGTTCCGTCGCGCAGGATCAGCCCGGGTTGTCCGGGAAAGCTGCGCGCCGCTTCCGGGCAGACCGAAAGCTCGGGGTTTACGTCGAGCATGCCGCCGGTGACATCGATCTCGTTGGCCCGGTAGATCGTCACGAGGTCTTCTGCATCGGGCAGCCGTGGTCCCCAATAGACCACCTCGGCGAGGCGGTCGTTGCCGGACCCAAGGACAAGCGACTGCCGACCGTCATCGAGGCGCCAGCATCGGATCACTTGACCGCCCCAAGCGTCAGGCCGGCGATGAAGTGCTTCTGCATCAGGAAGAACATCGCCACCGGCGGCAGCGCCGCCACGATGGAGCCCGCGCTCATCAGGTGATAGGCGGCGCGGAACTGGCTGTTGAACTCGGTGATGCCCGCCGTGACCGGCTGCGCGTCGGGCCCTTGGGTCAGCACCACGGCCCAGAAATAGTCGTTCCAGATGAAGGTGAAGATCAGCACGGCCAAGGCGGCAAGCGCGGGTTTCATCAAGGGCAGGACCACGTACCAGAATATCTTCCATTCCGCGACACCCTCGACGCGCGCCGCTTCGATCAACGGAAAGGGCAGGGCGCGGATGAAGTTGCGCATGAACAGCGTGCAGAAGCCGGTCTGAAACGCAATGTGGAACAGGATCAACCCGGTCTTGGTGTCATAGAGGTTCATGTCGATCGTCAGATCGCGCACCGGCACCATCAGGATCTGGAACGGAACGAAGTTGCCCGCGATGAACATGAAGAAGATCAAAAGGTTGCCTTTGAACCTGTAGACCCCCAGCGCAAAGCCTGCCATGGCCGACAGGGCCACCGCGCCGATCACCGTGGGGATCGTGATCAGCAGCGAGTTCAGCAGGTAGCGGGGCATGTTCGATTCAAAGAACACCCGGCCATAATTGGCGAACAGGTCGAAAGAGGATGGCAGCCCCCAATAGTTGCCGTTCACGAAGTCCGACTCGGGTTTGATCGAGAAATTGGCCACCGCGAGCAGCGGCAGGAGCCACAGGATCAGGGCCAGCGGCAGGAGCGACTGATAGCTGAGCTGTGCGGCGCGAGAGCGCTTTTCGATGGGCGTCGGGAACATGTCAGCGTCCGCCTTTCTCGTCCTGGTACATCGACCAGAGGAAATATGCGATGAACCCGAGCATGAGGATGAACAGGATCACGGCGATCGCGGCGCCATAGCCCATGCGGAACCCGAATTCCGAGAGGGATTCCTCGAACATGTAGAAACTCAGGACCCGGGTCGACCCGAAGGGGCCGCCATTGGTCATGACGGAGATCAGGTCAAAGGAGCGCAGCGCGCCGATGATCGTCACGACGAAGGCGATGAAGGTCGCAGGGCGCAATTGCGGCAGGATGACATACCACAGCATCCGCCAGCCCTTGGCCCCATCGAGGCGCGCGGCCTCGACCTGCTCGGGATCGACGGCGTTCAGGCCGGTCAGGTAAAGGATCATGCAATAGGCCGTCTGCGGCCACAGCCCCGCCGCGATGATGCCGTAAGTCGCCATGCTGGGATCGCCCAGAATGTTCACCGGACCAAAGCCAAAGAGACCGATCAAAGCGTTCAACAGCCCCTCGCGCGGCAGGTAGAACCACGAAAACACCAGCCCGACGACGACCTGGCTGATGACAAAGGGAAAGAAGAACAGCGACTTGTAGATGCGGATGCCCCGAACCGTCTGGTTCAGGAAAAGGGCGATGAACAATCCGGCGGGGATCGCCAGAAGGTACAGCACCAGCCATTTGATGTTGTTCCAGAACGAGGTCTCGAACTTGCGGTCCATGTTCTGGTCACCGATGCCCAGCAGGCGCTCGTAATTGGCGGTGCCGACCCATGTGGCCTCGCCCAGACCGTCCCATTCGTGCAGGCTGATCCAGAAGCTCTGCGCGATCGGGATGATGACGTAGACCGCAAAGAACAGGATCGCGGGCGCAAGGAACAGCAGCGGCGTGACCGCGATTTCGTTGCGTTTGTACCATCCGCGCTGTGCCGGTGGATGCGTATCGGGGACGGTGGCGTGGGACATCAGGCTTCCCTCTATGCAGATCGGACCCTCGTGAAGACCGGCGGCGGTCCGCCGTTCAAAAGGCAAAGCCGGGGGCGGCCGAACACCGCCCCCGTCCGGAATGGATCACTTGTAGATGCGCTGACGGGCGTCTTCGAGACGCGCCAGGATATCATCCAGATTGTCCGGAAAGACCATGAACTCCTGCAGGCCTTCCATGCCGAAGCTGGCCATTTCCGCCGGGAAGTCGCGGTCGAAGAACTGCATGATCCCGCCGCTGGCATTGTTCGACAGCATGTCGAACCCCTGCTGCAGGAACTTGTCGTCGCCGATTTCGGCATTTGCGTTCACCGGCAGTTGTCCGAGGGCGTCACCGGCATTGATCTTGGTCTGGTTCTCGGTCGACACGACAAACCGCAGGAACTCCTTGGCGGCGTCCATGTTCTGCGCGCCCGATGCGATATGGAAGGTGTCGGTCGGCGCGTCCTCGGCATAGTCGACTTCGGCGATCTTGGGGAACTGATAGAAGTCCAGCTGATCGTCGGTCAGGCCGCCGTCCCGCATCGCCGCCACGGCGAAGTTGCCCATCAGGTAGGAGGCAGCCTCACCATTGACCATGAAGGGCAGCGCCTCCTGCCAGGAATAGGTCTGGTGATCGTCGATGAAGGCGCCCATGTCGATCAACTCGCGCCAATTGGCAAAGGTCTGGCGGACGCGGTCATCGGTCCACGGGATCTCGCCGCGGGCCAGTTGCATGTGGAAATCATACCCGTTGGTGCGGCTGTTGATGTAATCGAACCATCCGCCAGCGGTCCAAAGGAACTTCGTCCCGATGGTGTAGCACTTGCGACCGGAGTCGAGGATGGCCTGACAATTGGCCTTTTCTTCTTCCCATGTCGTGGGCTCGCTCAGCCCCAGCTCGTCGAAGATGTCCTTACGGTAGTAGATGCCCCACTGATAATAGGTGTAGGGCACGCCCCATTGCGCGTCGTTGATGGTCATCGCGCCCTTGGTCGAGGCCAGCGCCTCGAATGCCGGTTCCTCCCAAAGGTCCGAGACATCGGCAAAGAGCCCGGCATTGACATAAGGCAGCATCCGGTTTGCGGCGTACCAGTTCACCACGTCCGGCGGGTTCGCGCCGAGGGCGTTGCGGATCTGGGTCTTCCACGCTTCGCGGTCGACGATGGTCAGCTCGATGTTCAGGTCGGGATGCATCTCTCCGAAATCGGCGACCATGCCCTCCATCACGGCGCGCGGCGCAGGGTTCGACATGTCCGAGATGATCCTGAGATCGCCCGACAGCGCCATGCCATGAGACTCGGCCAAGGCCGGTCCGGCCAGCAAGGTGGATGCGCAAAGCGCAATCCAGGCGGTTGTTTTCCTTGATTTCACGATATCCTCCCAGTCTTTGTTCGAGATGGTCCATTTATTGAGTTTGACATCCCATTTATTGAGACGTATGCCGAAAGATAAGATGAGTCAATCATGCAATTTTCGAGCAAAGGGACGGGGGGAAAGTCACGGAGATGGCAGACAGCAAAAAGCCTCAGCGTGAGGCCGATGGCTCTGGCACTGTCGTCAAGGCGCTGGACGTTCTCGACAGCGTTGCGCAGTTTGGTCGGCCGGTGCGGGCTTCGGAAATTTTGACTGCCAGCAATCTCCCGAAGGGCACGCTTTACCGCTTTCTCCAGACCCTGACCGACCAGAACATGCTCAGCTATGATGCCGACCGTCGGGTCTATTTTCTGGGCGTGCGTCTGGTGCGGCTGGCGCAGGTGGCGTGGCGCAATTTTCAAATCGCCCCGGTGGCGCGTCCGCATCTGGATGCCCTTGCCCGAAAGATCGGGCTGGCGACCTATCTGTCGAAACTGGATGGCGGCCAGTGTGTCTCGCTCGAACGCGGGACGCCGGATGTGATTGCCGGGGTCTATCAGGATGTCGACCGGGTCTACCCCGCCTATTGCACCGCCGTCGGCAAGGCCATGCTGGCCAGCCTGCCGGAGCAGGCACGCGAGAACGCCTTGACGATGCAAAGCTTTCATCCGTTGACCAAGTCGACCATCACCGATGCGCAGACGCTGCGGACCGAACTGACACGGGCACGCGAGCAGGGATATGCCGTCGAAGATGACGAGCATGTGCCCGGTGTGATCGCGGTGGCCGTGCCGATCCTGTCTTCCGGTGGGATGCTTTTGGGCGGGATCGGTGTCTTTTCCGGCGACCGGCGGACGGATCTCGAACAGCTCAAGACGCATATCCCGGACATGCAGCAGGCGGCGGCGGATATTGCCCGCGATGCCGCCGATTGGCGCTTCCCGGATCGAAATACGAGATAGAACGCAAAATGGGGGGATTTCGATGTCTGGTGTAACGCTCAACAAGGTCGTCAAGAGATACGGCAATGTGCAGGTCATCCACGGGATCGACCTGACGATCGAGGATGGCGAGTTCTGCGTCTTCGTCGGGCCGTCGGGCTGCGGCAAGTCCACGCTGATGCGTATGGTCGCCGGCCTTGAGGAAACCACCGAAGGGCGTATCGAAATCGGCAAGCGCGACGTGACCCACATGGACCCGTCAGAGCGCGGCGTTTCCATGGTCTTTCAGACCTACGCGCTCTATCCCCACATGACGGTCGAAGAGAATATGGGCTTTGGCCTGAAGATGAACGGCCACCCCAAGGCCGAGATCGCATCCAAGGTGGCCGAGGCAAGCCGCATCCTGAAGCTGGACGAGTTCCTCAAGCGCAAGCCTGCCGCCCTGTCCGGCGGGCAGCGCCAGCGCGTGGCCATTGGCCGCGCCATCGTGCGCGGGCCCGAGGTGTTTTTATTCGATGAACCGCTCTCCAACCTCGACGCCGAGTTGCGCGTCGAGATGCGGGTCGAGATCGCGCGGCTGCACAAGGATATCGGCGCGACGATGATCTATGTGACCCACGATCAGGTCGAGGCCATGACCATGGCCGACAAGATCGTCGTGCTGCGGCTGGGCCGGATCGAACAGGTCGGAGCGCCGCTTGACCTGTATCGCGACCCGGACAACAAGTTCGTCGCGGGGTTCATCGGATCGCCCGCCATGAACTTTCTGGATGCCACCGTCACAGGCGACGGCAATGTCGACGTTCCCGCGCTCAAGACCACGGTCCCGGTGCCGGTCACGCTGCCACCAGAGGGCACCAAGGTGATCCTCGGCATCCGGCCCGAACATCTGGATGTCACCGAGGGCGACGGCATGTCGATCGAACTGACAGAGGCCCTTGGCGGCGTGTCCTACGACTACATCCACGCCGATACCGGCGAGCGTTTGATCGTCGAGGAACGCGGCGATCACCGCTCGGCCCCCGGCAGCCGGGTGTCGCTCAGCTTCGATCCCGCGCGTGCCTTCTTGTTCGACAAGGAAACCGAAGCCCGCATTCGCTGACAGGGCAAGACCACAGGGCCGAATGGCAATCAGGGCGAAAAGCGGTATTCGCAAGCCGGAGCACAGGACATGAAGCGCACTCTCGGAACATGCTATTATCCCGAGCATTGGCCACGCGAGATCTGGGCAGACGACGCCCGCCGCATGGCCGAAGCCGGCCTCACCTGGGTCCGGATCGGAGAGTTCGCGTGGTCGCGGATCGAACCCGAGCCCGGACGGTATGATTTCGACTGGCTCGACGAGGCCATCGCCGTGCTTGGCGCGGCCGGGCTTCGCGTCGTGCTGGGCACGCCCACTGCAACGCCGCCGCGCTGGATGGTCAACCGGCATCCCGACATGCTGGCGGTGGATGCCGAGGGACGCCCGCGCAAGTTCGGATCGCGCCGCCATTATTGTTTCAGCCACGAAGGCTACAAGGCGGAATGCGCCAAGATCGTCACCCGACTGGCCGAACGCTATGGCCAAAATCCACACGTCGCAGCCTGGCAGACGGATAACGAATATGGCTGCCACGACACCACGATCTCTTACAGCGATGCGGCGCGCAAAGCCTTTCAAGGCTGGCTGCGCGTGCGCTATGCCGGGGCGTCGAACGATGGTGACATCCACGCCTTGAACGAGGCTTGGGGCAATGTCTTTTGGTCGATGGATTACGGCAGTTTCGACGATATCGACCTGCCCAACCTGACGGTGACCGAACCGAACCCGAGCCATGTGCTCGATTTCCGGCGCTTCTCGTCGGATCAGGTCACAGCGTTCAACCGCCTGCAGGTCGAGATCATCCGCGCCCATTCAAGCGCGCCGATTGCGCATAACTACATGGGACGGGTGACCGATTTCGACCATTACAAGGTCGGAGCGGACCTCGATATCGCATCATGGGACAGCTACCCGCTTGGCTTTCTCGAAGACCGTGTTCCGGCGAGTGTCGAACAGCAACGCGCCTATGCCCGTCAGGGGGACCCGGATTTTCAGGCGTTCCATCACGATCTCTATCGCGCTGTCGGGCGGGGCCGCTGGTGGATCATGGAACAACAGCCGGGGCCGGTGAACTGGGCGCCGCACAACCCTGCACCTCTAACCGGTATGGTCCGGCTTTGGTCTTGGGAAGCCTTTGCCCATGGGGCGGAGGCCGTGTGCTATTTCCGCTGGCGGCAGGCGCCCATGGCGCAAGAGCAGATGCATGCCGGGTTGCTGCGCCCGGACAGTGCAGAGGCGCCGGGCCTTGCCGAGGTGCGGCAGGTTGCGGACGAACTGGCCGCCGCCCCGCAGGTCAGCCCGTCGCGCGCGCCCGTCGCGCTGATTTTCGACTATGACGCAGAGTGGGCCTGGGCGATCCAGCCGCATTGCGCGGGGCTCAGCTATTTCGAACTGGTCTTCGAGACCTATCGCGCGCTACGCAGGGCGGGTCTGTCCGTGGATGTTCTGCCGCCTGACCCCGCCGCGCTGGACGGCTACAAACTGATTGTCGCGCCCGGGCTGGTGCATATGCCGGACGCATTGAAGGCCGCCTTGACGGCAAGCGGCGCGATCGCGCTGGTCGGCCCGCGCACGGCCGCGCGGGATGGCAGTATGCGCATCCCCGTGCCTCTGCCGCCGAATGTGCCGGGTCTTGACGTCACCGTCACCCATGTCGAAAGCCTGCGACCTGATACGCCCGTCAGCCTTGAACGCGGTGGCGCGGTTCGAAGCTACCGGGAGGTGCTGGACACCGGTGCCGAGGTCCTGGAGAGCACGACAGACGGGCAGGCCGTGGTGGTGTCCCAAGGCAGGCTGATCTATGTTGCGGGTTTCCTTGATCGCGATGCAATGCGGCGGATCATAAAAATAGCCTCCGCCCGCGCCGGGCTTGAGACGCTCGATCTGCCCGAAAGCGTGCGGTGCCGCGACACTGGCGAAGAACGGTTCTGGTTCAATTATGGAACCCACACCGAGGACGCAGATGGTAGGGCATTCCCGCCGCTGTCCGTCACCCGGGAAGTCCTCAGGTAGGCGCCGACACCCTCACGAGGCGCATCGTAAGTCAGCCGACAGGTTTGCGTGACAGCATCCTGCCCCGCTAGGTCCCAAGCTGCGCTTCCCGATGGAAGTGCCGTTTGATGATGACGTTGTTGGCTCCAATGATCATAAGGCGTCTCAAGGATCGCTTGCCCATCTTAATCGTGGCTCCGAGCCGCTGCATGCCGCCGGGGCACGAGGTCCAGCCATACTGCATACAGCGCTCGGCGGATGAGCCGTCGTGAAAAACGAAGAAGACACGTGATGTAAGCCGCGTGTGCCCCTCGTGTGCCAAGGTCGCAGCTTGGGGGAAAGTAAACGGAGCCGTTTCCCGTTTTATATCTATATCAACCACTTAGATGATTTTGGCTCTGGCGGTAGGGACTGGAGGCCAGCGCTCGGAACACCTTATTTCATTGGACAGGACGCTGGGATTCCGGTTGGTTGTCGTTTGGATTCCAGCTTGTGCCCCAAATTGATTGCTCAAGTGTGCCGCCCGTGCAAGCCCGGTTGTGTGCATTGTGAATGCTCTGACACTTACGCATGGTCATCAGGGAACGATCAACAAGGTTGGCATCAGCCGTTGGCGCTACCGAACAGGCAATTCAACATCCATCGCGGCGCATCGACTGGTATCCGCGACAGCGACGCACCACCGTGATGGTCCGGGTCCGTCCGGAGGCCTTTCACAAGACAGTTGGCGCAGAGTTCCGCGCCGTTCACGCGGAACTGGTAGCTTATTTCAAGGATACGGTCGCTCACCCGATCGATGACGCCATGAAGTCCGACGGCGACGATGAGAACATTGAGACCGGGCTGATCGGAAAATAGAAAAGGGAGCATGGCGCGACAACGTCTTCATCGAAAGGCTCTGGACGTGTCGCGGTTTGATGCCGCTCCTTTGATAGCATTTATTGCAGCAAAGGAGACGAACCATGGGACTGAAACG
>NZ_RCTZ02000060.1 GCF_003667315.2 Tropicibacter alexandrii
GATTCTGTGGAAAAACAACCCTTCGCGGCCGCAGAATATCGACGCCTGAACATGGCGCGAGCGCCTTTGTCGTCAGGCGTTTCTCGGTTGCTGCGGTGCAGGAAGGCTCTTGGCCAGTTTGCGGAGGTTCTGGGCGGTTGCAGCGAGGAGGAATTCGTCGTTTGCGCCGCATGGGCCGCGTAATCGGAGCCGGTTCAGACCAAGTATCCGTTTGAGGTGGGCAAAGAGCATCTCGACCTTCTTCCTCAGCTTCATCGAGATCACGTATTGGTCGGTCTTCGCAATGTCGCGGGCGACCTGCCGAGCATCTTCATGTTCCTCGCGGGTGATAGACCGGAAGTCCATGTTCGGGCAGCAGCGCGCCTTTGATGGGCAGGCCTGACAGGTGTGCTTCAAACACCGGTATTTGGCGACGCCCTTGCCGGTCGGCCCGCGATTGGGATCGGAGTAGTTCCGGCGGAACTGCTTCAGCTCGTGGCCCTCAGGGCAGATGTATTGATTGTTCTCGGCATCCCACTCAAAGTCGGCCCGGGACCAGGTCCCGTCGCTGCGCCCAGACTTGTCGAAGACAGGGATGTGGGGAGCAATCTGTTGGTCGACCAACCAGCCCAGCATCGGGGCCGTGCCATAGGCCGTGTCCGCGATTAGGCGCTCGGGATGGAGGTCGAACCTGGCCTTCACGCGCTTGAGCATGGTCTTGGTCGAGCCAACCTCGGCCTGCCGGATCGATCTGGTAGCTTCAACATCCACGATGACGCCATGGTCCGTGTCGATCAGATAGTTGTCGGAATAGCTGAAGAATGCCGGGCCTTTACGTGCAGCAGTCCACTGGCTGGCCGGGTCGGAATGGGACGTGAACTTCGGCTGCACCTCGCTGGCAGCACCAAACGCTGCCTCGTCCAAGGTGTCCAGATACTCGCGAACGGCGCGGGGCGCTTCGGCAGGATCGATCTGCGTCGCGTCCCATTCATCCTTGGGCGTCGAGTTCTGTTTGTTGGCATCGGCTTCGATCAGGCTGGCGTCGATGGCCATCCTTTGCCCGCTGACCAGGCC
>NZ_RCTZ02000061.1 GCF_003667315.2 Tropicibacter alexandrii
TGGTGGCAGACGGAAACCGGCGGGCACCTGCTGACCCCGCTGCCGGGCGCACATGCGACGAAACCCGGCGCGGCGATGAAGCCGTTCTTTGGCGTGAAGCCCGTCGTTCTGGACCCGCAATCGGGCGAGGAAATCAGCGAGTCGCCCACCGAGGGCGTCTTGGCGCTGGCCGACAGCTGGCCGGGCCAGATGCGCACGGTCTGGGGCGATCACGCGCGCTTCGAGAAGACGTATTTTGCCGATTACAAAGGCTACTACTTCTCGGGCGATGGCTGCCGCCGCGACGCGGATGGCGATTACTGGATCACCGGTCGCGTCGATGACGTGATCAACGTGTCGGGCCACCGCATGGGCACGGCCGAGGTGGAATCGGCGCTGGTCGCCCATGAGAAGGTCGCCGAGGCGGCCGTGGTGGGCTACCCGCACGAGATCAAGGGCCAGGGCATCTATTGCTACGTGACCCTGATGAACGGCGTCGAGCCGACGGATGAGCTGCGCAAGGAGCTCCGCACCTGGGTCCGCACGGAAATCGGCCCGATCGCCTCGCCGGACCTGATCCAGTGGGCCCCCGGCCTGCCCAAGACCCGCTCGGGCAAGATCATGCGCCGCATCCTGCGCAAGATCGCCGAGAACGACTACGGCGCATTGGGCGACACATCCACACTCGCAGACCCCACCGTCGTCGATGACCTCATCGATAACAGAATGAA
>NZ_RCTZ02000062.1 GCF_003667315.2 Tropicibacter alexandrii
GAAGTCCCGGTTCAGCAGGTTCGGCGCGATGTTGAAAGCGTGGTTGCTATCGGTCGTCACCTTGTATTTCTTGGATCGCTCAACCCGTATGCCGTTCTCGCGCATCAATCTGCCAACCCGGCGATGGCCGACGTTCAGGCCAAGCTCCTTCAGTTCTTCTGTCATCCTCGGACGGCCATAGCTGCCCAGGCTGAGACGGGACTGTTCCTTGATGTGGGCCAAGACGACCATGTCAGTCCGTTGCCTTTGGCTGGCAGGTCGGCTGCGATAAGCACGCAGACCGCGGGAGCCAACCTCCAGGACGTCGCACATGCGCTTCGCGCAAAAGGCATCACGATGTTCTTCGATGAATCGGAACCTCATGGGTTTTGACCCGCGAAGAACTGCGTTGCCTTTTTTAGGATTTCCCTCTCCTCCTTGAGAATGCGGTTCTCGCGTCGAAGCCGCTCATTCTCACGGGCAAGGTCCAGGTCCTTGTCAGACACAACATCCGTGTCGCGATGCGTCGTCACCCACTTGTTCAACGTCGATAGGCCAACACCCAAATCTAACGCCACCTGCTTGCGCGTCAGCCCACTCGTCAGCGCGATCCGCACCGCATCAGCCCGGAATTCGTCAGTCCGTTTCAGTCCCATGGTTCGTCTCCTTTGCTGCAATAAATGCTATCAAAGGAGCGGCATCAAACCGCGACACGTCCA
>NZ_RCTZ02000063.1 GCF_003667315.2 Tropicibacter alexandrii
TCCAGCGTGTCGTTGCCACGCCCGCCATACAGAAGGTCGTTCTCGGTGCCGCCGGTCAGGCTGTCATTGCCGTCCTGACCCACCAGCGTGTCGTCGCCGACGCCACCGGAGAGGGTCTCGTCCCCGATGGTTCCGGTGATGAAATCCGGGTCCACCGTCGTGCTGCCGAAGCCGCCCACCGGCACAAGATACACATCCGTCGCCCCGTTCTGCGACGCGTCATGCATCGCAACCCAGGTCCCGGTAAAGGTGCCCTGCAGCGTGATCGTCGTGTCGATGTCGCCATCGCCGTCCATGTCGATCATCAGCTGGGTGTCCAGCCCGCCATTCACGAGGCTGGTCGAGATGTCCACATCGGTGAAGCGATAGCTTTGCAGGGTGATCCGGTCGCCATAGGCAAAATCGGTGATCACGTCGCCATCGAGCTGCCAATACGCCCCGTAGAACGAATCGTCGCCCGCCCCGCCGGTCAGCGTATCGGCATCGCCGCCGCCATTGAGCGTATCGTCACCGGTGCCGCCATCCAGCGTGTCGTTGCCGCTGTCGCCGTTGAGCGAATCGTTGTCCGCCCCGCCCGAGATCGTGTCATCGCCGCTGCCGCCAAAGCCGCTGTCATGGCCGTCGCCCCCGATGATCGTGTCGTCTTCGGTGCCGCCATACATCGTGTCATTGCCGATCCCGCC
>NZ_RCTZ02000064.1 GCF_003667315.2 Tropicibacter alexandrii
TTCCGCGCAGATCAGCCGAACCAGAAGTGGGCCGGTGACATCAGCTATGTCTGGACGCGAGAAGGATGGCTCTACCTTGCCGTGATCCTTGATCTGCATTCCCGGCGTGTCATTGGCTGGGCGGTGAGTAACAGGATGAAGCGCGACCTGGCAATCCGAGCATTGAAGATGGCTGTGGCGCTTCGTCAGCCGCCCAAGGGATGCATTCATCATACCGATCGAGGGTCGCAATACTGCTCACACGACTACCAGAAACTTCTGCGCCAGCGTGGGTTCAAGGTATCGATGAGCGGTAAGGGCAATTGCTATGATAACTCCGCCGTTGAGACGTTCTTTAAAACGATCAAGGCCGAGCTGATCTGGCGAAGGTCATGGCTGACGCGCAGAGACGCCGAGTTGGCAATCTTCCAGTACATCAATGGTTTCTATAATCCGCGCCGACGGCACTCAGCATTGGGCTGGAAAAGCCCCGTCGCTTTCGAGAGAAAAGTGGCCTAAACGAGCACCTGGGGCGGCACGAAAACGAGACAGGTCCA
>NZ_RCTZ02000065.1 GCF_003667315.2 Tropicibacter alexandrii
CCGGTGACGTCCCCGGGCGTGGTGTAGCTGGCGGTGGCCATCGGGTTTCCCGGTAGGGTCGGGTTGCGAGAACCAACCTGAACCGAGGACGATACCCGATGACCAAACCCATGATGGACCTGCGTGCGCTTGTCGAAAAGAGTGCCGATGCTGACCTGCTGCGCGAGATGATCGGTTTCGCGGCCGAAAGGCTGATGGAGCTGGAGGTCGGCGCCAAGACCGGCGCGGACTACGGCGAGAAGAGCAGCGATCGGCTGGCGCAGCGCAATGGCTACCGCGACCGTGACTGGCAGACCCGTGCGGGCAGCGTCGAACTGCGGATCCCGCGCCTGCGCACCGGTTCATACTTTCCGTCTTTCCTTGAGCCGAGGCGCTCCGTCGAGAAGGCGCTGACGGCGGTGATCCAGGAAGCTTACGTTCACGGCGTGTCCACCCGCGCCATGGATGACCTCGTGCAAGCCATGGGCGGGACCGGCATCTCGAAGAGCCAGGTCAGCCGCTTGTGCGAGGA
>NZ_RCTZ02000066.1 GCF_003667315.2 Tropicibacter alexandrii
CCGTCCATGAGCGTTGCGAGCTTGGGCAGCTTTGGGCGCATCTGGTCCGCGACCTGGCGCCATTGGGCCTTTGCCGCCGCGTGGTCGGGCTGGGCAAAGGCGGTGGCGATGAAGGCTGACACCACCCGACGGCTGCTCTTGCCGGCATGGGCCAAGGCATTGCGCTGGAAGTGAACCCGGCAACGCTGCCAGCTGGTCGACAGCACGCGGGCCGTGGCCGCCTTGATGCCCTCATGAGCGTCAGAGATGACCAGCTTCACGCCTGACAGGCCGCGCCGAACGAGATCGCGAAGGAAGTCAGTCCAGAAGGGTTCAGCTTCCGAGGCACCGATCGCCATGCCCAGAACCTCGCGTCGGCCATCCATGTTGACGCATACGGCAATCGTAACCGCGACACTGACGATGCGCCCGCCCTGGCGCACCTTCAGGTAGGTGGCATCGATCCACAGATAGGGCCATTCGCCCTCGATGGGCCGGGTCAGGAAGGCATCGACGCGCTCGTCGAT
>NZ_RCTZ02000067.1 GCF_003667315.2 Tropicibacter alexandrii
TGGAAAAGCCCCGTCGCTTTCGAGAGAAAAGTGGCCTAAACGAGCACCTGGGGCGGCACGAAAACGAGACAGGTCCAAGCCGGGCCGAGCGCGATACGCTCATCCCTGCGCCAATCGAACTGCCCGATGATATTCTTGTACTCTACCGGCAGCACGTCGAGGATCTAGTGGGGACGCTGACGGACGAACCCGTGGCGGGGCCGGCGGCTGACGAATTGCACAAGCTGAACAAGACGGTGGTCCTCGCGTGTGACGAGGAGGCTGACTTCGTCACCCTGGAGATCCATGGCAAGCTGTTGGCATTTGGCTATCCTGGATGCAAAAAGCCGCCCTGAGGGCGGCTGTGGCGGCCTGTTCTCTGTAAGTGGTTGCGGGAGTAGGATTTGAACCTACGACCTTCAGGTTATGAGCCTGACGAGCTAC
>NZ_RCTZ02000068.1 GCF_003667315.2 Tropicibacter alexandrii
GAGATAGCGGTTCAGCGCGTCTTGCATCGCCGGATCGGTCGGGCATAGCGTGATCGAGAACGGGTCGTGGCTGCGCATGCCGCGCGCGGTCGGCACGTTGGCTGCAAGGCCGCGCAGCAGGTCGAGGTCGAGCGGGAAGACCAGCGCGACATAAGGCGCCTCGGTGATGCGTGAGACGACCGGCAGCGCGTGGCTGACGATCAGCGATTGGCCCGCGGCAATGGTCAGGCTGTGCGCCCCCGCGCTGACCTGTTTCGCGCCTTGCAGGACAAGGCACAAAAGCGGGCGATAGACGGTGGCCTGCTGCGGGCTGGGCGCATCAAATCGGAGGAAATGCATCCCGCTGGCCGCATGGGCCAGCGCGCCCTGCGGCAGCCCGGCGCAATCCATCAGCG
>NZ_RCTZ02000069.1 GCF_003667315.2 Tropicibacter alexandrii
ACCAATGCGCGGGCGACGAGACGCGCCAGATGCTGGCCCCGATCACCCGGCGGGAAATCCACGCGCGGCTGCTGCTGGGCCCCCATGGCGACGCGTTGCAGAAACTGCTCTGGCACGAGACCACCGCCAGCCGCATCTTTCAGGCAACGCGCGAGATCCAGTCAGACTTGTCGCGCACGGTGGTCGTGGGTGAGATCGCCGATCGCGTCGGCATGAGCCAGTCCGCCTTCTTCGAGCATTTCAAGGCCGTCACGGGCACCTCGCCGCTGCAATACCAGAAGGACCTCCGCCTGCTGCACGCCCGCGACGCGCTGCGTGGCTCGGATGCCAAGGTGTCCGAAGTGGCGTTTCGCGTGGGGTATGAAAGCTCCGCCCA
>NZ_RCTZ02000006.1 GCF_003667315.2 Tropicibacter alexandrii
CGCGAGCACATCCTGCTGGGCCGCCAGGTGGGCATCCCCGCCATGGTCGTGTTCATGAACAAGGTCGACCAGGTCGACGACGAGGAACTGCTCGAGCTGGTCGAGATGGAAGTGCGCGAACTGCTGTCCGCCTATGACTTCCCCGGCGACGACATTCCGATCATCGCAGGTTCGGCTCTGGCGGCGATGAACGGCGAGAACCCGGAAATCGGCGAGAACAAGATCCGCGAACTGATGGCGGCTGTCGACGAGTACATCCCGCAGCCCGCGCGTGCCGTGGACCAGCCCTTCCTGATGCCGATCGAAGACGTGTTCTCGATCTCGGGTCGTGGTACGGTTGTGACCGGTCGTGTCGAGCGTGGCGTGATCAACGTCGGCGACACCATCGAGATCGTTGGCCTGAAGGACACGCAGACCACCACCTGCACCGGTGTGGAAATGTTCCGCAAGCTGCTGGATCGCGGTGAGGCAGGCGACAACATCGGCGCGCTGCTGCGCGGCATCGACCGTGAAGCGGTCGAGCGTGGTCAGGTTCTGTGCAAGCCGAAATCGGTGAACCCGCACACCAAGTTCGAAGCCGAGGTCTACATTCTGACCAAGGAAGAAGGTGGCCGTCACACGCCGTTCTTCGCGAACTACCGCCCGCAGTTCTACTTCCGCACGACGGACGTGACCGGCACGGTTCAGCTGCCCGAGGGCACCGAGATGGTGATGCCGGGTGACAACCTGAAGTTCGTGGTCGAGCTGATCGCGCCGATCGCGATGGAAGACGGCCTGCGCTTCGCCATCCGCGAAGGCGGCCGTACCGTCGGTTCGGGCGTCGTGTCGAAGATCGTCGAGTAATCGACGATCCCGAGACGCGCCTGAGAGGTGTGTCGAAGATCGTGGAATAAGTCGCAACGCGAATTATTCCGGTGGCGGCAGGCGACTTTCTGCAAGAAAGTCTGCCGGTAGCCACACGGTAGAATAAGAAAGGGCCACCCCGCGGGGTGGCCCTTTTTGCGTAAAGATACCGAGAGCCACACGGTCAACAAGAAAAGGCCGCCCCGAGGGGCGGCCTTTTTCATGCGCCGACGCACTGTAGGGCGGGGCTCTGCCCCGCCCCCCTGTCAAGAATAACTCACCATGGTCAGCAGTTCATATTCCGCCACCTGCTCGCCGTCCTGCTGGTACAGCGTCACATGCCACGCGACCTCGCCATAGGTGTCGGTGCGCCCGGTCTTGCGTTTGCAGGTCAGGCGGACATGGACCTTGTCACCGGGCGAGACGGGTTTTTGAAAGCTGAGGCCGTTCAACCCGGTATTGGCCAGAACCGGGCCGGGATCGGGCTGGACGAAGAGCCCGGCGGCGAAACTCAGCAGCAGGTAGCCATGCGCCACGCGACCGGGGAAGAAGGGGTTCGCCTCGGCGGCGGCCTCATCCATATGGGCATAGAAGGTGTCGCCAGTGAACTGGGCGAAATGCTCGATATCCTCCAGCGTGACCTCGCGCGGATCGGTCACGAG
This sequence comes from Tropicibacter alexandrii, assembly GCF_003667315.2. Lineage (GTDB taxonomy): Bacteria > Pseudomonadota > Alphaproteobacteria > Rhodobacterales > Rhodobacteraceae > Tropicibacter > Tropicibacter alexandrii. The sequence goes on from NZ_RCTZ02000006.1 coordinate 1,506, forward strand.
GGTCTCGCCGATCTGGATTTGCTCGAAGGTGCGGCGGAACGGGTGTTCCGGCCCCTGCACCTCGCGCGCGCCGGGCACCCATTGGCCGGTGATCGCGGTCAGCACATCCGGGCTGCCTTGGATCGCCGTGCGCTGCATGTAGTGCAGCACGCCGCGCACGCCGCCCAACTCCTCGCCGCCGCCCGCGCGACCGGGGCCGCCATGAACAAGATGGGGCAGGGGGGAACCGTGGCCGGTGGCCTCTTTCATCGAGGTCCGGTCAGTGATGTAGAGCCGCCCGTGCCATGCGGCGCTGTTCACCGCCACGTCGCGCGCCACGGCGGGATCGGCGGTCACGAGCGAGGCCACCAGCGAGCCCTCGCCACGATTGGCCAAGGCCGCCGCATGGGCGAGGTCGCGATAGGGCATGAGCGTCGAGACGGGGCCAAAGGCCTCGGTCGCGTGGACCTGCGTGGCGGCGTCCGGATCGTCGCAGACGAACAGCGTCGGCGCAAAGAAGCCGGGGCCATCGGGCAGGTCAAAGCTGTCGGCCCCAAGGATCTGCCGCGCCTCGGAGGCCAGCACGGCGGCCTTCGCGGCGACGTCCTCGCGCTGCGCGGCGGAGGCCAGCGCGCCCATGCGCGCGTCGCCCGCAGGGTCGCCGATGGTGGTTTTCTTCAGGCGTTCGGACAGCGCCTCGCCCACGGGGCCGAGCAGCGCCTCCGGCACGATGATCCGGCGAATCGCGGTGCATTTCTGACCGGCCTTGACGGTGATTTCGGTCGCCGCCTGCTTGATGAACAGGGCGAATTCCTCGCTGTCGGGGGTCACGTCCGGGCCAAGGATCGAGGCGTTCAGGCTGTCCTGTTCGGACATGAAGCGCACGGAATTGCGCATCAGGTTGCCATTGCCGCGCAGGTGCAGGGCGGTGTCTGCAGAGCCGGTAAAGCTGACCACGTCCTGTGGCCCGAGCCGGTCGAGCAGGTCGCCTGTGCCGCCGACGATCAACTGCACCGCGCCCTCGGGGACAAGGCCCGACTCGATGATCATGCGAAAGCAGGCCTCGGTCAGGTAGCAGGTCTGGGTCGCGGGTTTGACGATGGCCGGGACACCCGCCAGCAAGGTCGGCGCGAGCTTTTCCAGCATCCCCCAGACCGGGAAGTTGAAAGCGTTAATATGCACCGCAACCCCTTGCAGCGGCACGGCAATGTGCTGGGCGAGGAAGGTGCCGCGGCGGCTGATGCGCTCGACACCGCCATCCACGTAGACATGGCCATCGGGCATCTCACGCCGACCTTTGCTGGCGATGACGGTCATGGTGATGATGCCGCCCTCGATATCGACACCGCCATCGGCGCGGGTGGCACCGGTCAGCGGGTTAAGGGCGTAGAGCTCCTCTTTGCGGTCGGCGATGTAGCCCGCCAGCGCCTTGAGCATCTTGGCCCGCTGGTGGAACGTCATCTCGCGCAGGGCGGGGCCGCCGCGCGTGATGGCGAAGTCGCGCATCGCGGCCACGTCCAGATCGGACCCGGCGCGGGCAATCAGCGCCCCATCGACGGGGCCGTGAATCTCGCGCGCGGCCGTACCGGGCGCAACCCATTGCCCGCAGGCATAAGACTGAGGTGTCAGCATATCGTTCCTCCCTTTGCCGCGCATCCTGAGCCAAGCCGCCGGGGAAATCAACAGACTTGACCGCGCGGTCGGGTTTGTGCAGCAATGCGCTTAGGGAGGACAGCGCGATGACACCACAGGAGCGGGCCAAGGCCAGCGCCGAGGCCATGTGGGCCACGGATACGGCCAGCCAGAAGATGGGGATGACGATCAAAGAGATCGCGCCGGGGCGCGCGGTCTTGTCGATGCAGGTGGCGGACTGGATGCTGAACGGGCACCGGATTTGCCATGGCGGGTTCATCTTCACGCTGGCGGACAGCGCCTTTGCCTTTGCCTGCAATTCCTACAACGCGGTGACGGTGGCGCAGGAAAACCAGATCACCTTCCTTGCGCCCGGTCAGCCGGGGGAGCGCCTGACTGCGACCTGCACCGAGACGGCCAAGACGGGCCGGTCCGGCGTCTATGACGTGGTGGTGACGGGCGAGGATGGCCGCAAGGTGGCCTTGATGCGGGGGCTGTCGCGCACCGTGCGCGGCACCTTGTTTGACGAAGAATAAGGGAGGAGCGAGATGGAAGACCTGACCCCGAGCCGCGAGAGCCTCGAACCGATCGAGATCGCCTCGCGCGATGAGATCGCGTCCGTGCAGTTGGACCGCATGAAATGGTCGCTGCGCCATGCCTATGACAATGTTGCGTTTTATCGCGACAGTTTCGACAAGGCGGGGGTGCATCCGGATGACCTTCACGACTTGAGTGATCTGGCGAAGTTCCCCTTCACGGTAAAGACCGATCTGCGCGACAACTATCCGTTTGGCATGTTCGCCGTGCCGCGCGATCAGGTGGCGCGCATCCACGCGTCCTCGGGCACGACGGGGCAGCCGACGGTGGTGGGCTATACGGCGCGCGATCTGGATACGTGGGGCACGGTGGTGGCGCGGTCCTTGCGGGCGAGCGGGTTGAAGCCGGGCGACATCCTGCACAACGCCTATGGCTATGGGCTGTTCACCGGGGGGCTTGGCATCCATCTGGGTGCCGACAAGCTGGGGCTGACGACGGTGCCGATTTCCGGTGGCATGACCCAGCGCCAAGTGCGCCTGATCGAGGATTTCGGCGCGACGGGGATCACGGTGACGCCGTCTTATGCGCTGTCGATCATCGACGAATATGCCGAGCAGGGGCGCGACCCGCGCGAGTCGCCTTTGAAGGTGGGCATCTTTGGGGCCGAGCCGTGGACGAATGCGATGCGGCTCGAAATCGAGCAGGCCTTCGATATGCACGCGGTGGATATTTATGGCCTGTCCGAGGTCATGGGGCCGGGTGTCGCGAATGAATGTGTCGAGACGAAGGACGGCTTGCACATCTGGGAGGATCACTTCTACCCCGAGATCATCGACCCCGAGACGGGCGAGGTCCTGCCCGATGGGGAGTTGGGCGAGCTGGTGTTCACGTCTTTGACGAAGGAGGCCTTTCCGATCATCCGCTACCGCACGCGCGATCTGACGCGGTTGCTGCCGGGGACGGCGCGGTCGATGCGGCGGATGGAGAAGGTGACGGGGCGCTCGGATGACATGATCATCCTGCGCGGCGTGAACGTGTTCCCGACGCAGATCGAGGAACAGCTGATGACGGTCGAGGCGCTCGCCCCGCATTTCCAGATCCAGCTGGACCGGGTCGAGCACAAGGATGTCATGACCGTGATGGTCGAGCCGTGGCCGCATACGGTGGCGGGCGGTGACGTGGCCGCGCGGGAATTGGCGCAGAAGGTGAAACAGGTGGTGGGTGTCACGGTGCGCGTCACGGTGGCTGCCCCCGGTGGGGTTGCGCGCTCGCAGGGCAAGGCGGTTCGCATCGTCGACAACCGGCCCAAGGTGTGACGGGAGGCTGGGTGGGCCGGGCCTTTGGCCCGGACGCTGTTCGGCTGCGCCGAAGGCGCCCCACCCACCATCCCTTTGGGCGCTACGTTCACACGGGAGGTTCGTATGGCAAGAGGTGTTGCTCGCGATCATGACGAAAAACGCCACGCGCTGCGCAAGGGGGCTGCGGCCTATTTCGCGCGCAACGGGTTTGACCGCGCGTCGATGACCGGGGCCGCGAAGGAATGCGGCGTGTCCAAGGCCTTGCTCTACCACTATCACGACAGCAAGGAGGCCTTGCTGTACGACATCCTTGATGGCCACCTGTCAGAGCTGCTCGATACCGTCGAGGCCGCCGCGCCGCAGGGCCTGCCTGCCCTGATCGCCGCCATCCTTGCTGCCTACGAGGATGCCGATGCCGAACACAAGCTGCAACTGGAGGCCCTGCGCAGTGCTCTCCCGCCCGAGATGCAGGCCCCGCTGATCGCCATTCAGCGCCGCCTGATTGCGCTCATGTCCGAGGCGATCCAGACCGAACGCCCGGATCTGTCCGGCGACCGTCTGCACGCGGCCACCATGACCGTCTTTGGCATCCTGAACTGGTTCTACATGTGGCATCGCCCCGGCAAGGGCCTGAGCCGTGCGGACTATGCCGCCCTTGCCACCGATTTCGTCAAGGGCGGCCTGTCAGCGATCTGACCCCCGGCTTCTTTGGTCCCCAAATACCTTGGGGGAGCCCGGAACGGGCGGGGGCAAAGCCCCCTCTGCCCTCACCGATACCGCTCGGGGATGGTCGGCAGCAGGCGCGTGTTGATCTCTGACAGGGGCCAGCCCGTGACCTCGGCCAGTCTCTTGCCCTCGGCCCGCAGGCGCGATTTGGTCTCGGTGACATAGTCCGCCAAGCAGGCGGGATCCTCGGCCGTGGGATCGTCGCCCAGATCGAAATCGCCCGTATAGGCATGGCGGATCACGAAGCGACCCTGAAAGTTCTGCCGGTTCTCGGTCTCGCGAAAGGTGATGTCCTGCGTCATTTGACCCGCCGCATAGCGCGCGTGCAGGCGGGTGACGTATATCTCGGGCACCATCTCTTCCTTGCCGGTCAGCCGTGTGACGCCCAGTTCGCGCAGCTCGGCCCCGGTCAGCGGATCGGCGGCGCAGGGATCGCACCAGCCCATGTCCCACGCGTATTCCAGCACGATGCCGCCGCCCTTGGGCACGGCCTTGGTGAACAGCGCGCGGTAGAAGGCGGGGAACTGGTTCTCGACAAAGGCGGGCACGTCGAAATCGGTGGGCAGGTCCACGGCTTTGTAGTTCACAGGCTCGACCCGACCCTTGCGGGACAGCATGTACATCAGCACATCCTGAGGCCCGTCGGCATTCACCTTGCCCAGCTGGATCGGCAGCATGAAGTCGCGCGATCGAAAGCGGATTTGCAGGGGCGGCAGGTCGCGGCTTTCGCCCGCCGCGTGGCGGGACAGATTCACCTTGGCCACAAAGAACTTCATCCCCATCTTGATGTAATCGTTCAGAACGGGGGCCGCGCCCTCGGGCAGGGTATAGCCTTCGTCGGTCAGGAAGGTAGCCAGCCCGTCGGATTGCTCGGCCTTGAGAATCAGGATGTCATAGTCGCCCACGGCGTATTTCGCGGCGATGGTCACCCCCTGTGCGCGGGCGCGCTCGCGCTGGGTGGGGGCAGCGCCGGGCGCCTCTTCGACAACGACGAACTCTATATCGCCACACCACGGCCCGCCGTCATGATATTCCACCAGACGCGGGGCGGTGTAGTCGTCGAGATGCTGCACCGTCTTGGCGGGCACCGTGCGCACGCTGGGGCGGGGCAAGACCACGGGCGTCGGCACGATCATCGCGAAATCCGCCGGTTCGCCGCGATAGTCCGAGGCCATGGTGATGACCGACAAATCGCCCTCGCGGAAATAGACCACCTTGGAGGACTGGTTGAACAGGCTCGAATCGGCTTTGGCCACGTAGAAGCCGCAGAACGCCTGCGCCGAGGCGGCGGTCAGCGACAGGCACAAAGCCATGAGAAAACGCAACATCCGGGTAATCTCCCTCTCAAATCCGTCACCAGCGTAGCCGGGCCGGACCCGTTTGCAATATGGCAAGTTTCCGATCGGCTCCAACGTGCCGACCTGAAAAAGCATTCGCGACCGTTTCGGCGCATTTTCCGACTTGTGGGCCTCTGCGCTGCGGCGTATCTCCATCCGCGGGACACCCCTCCCCAACGAGGGGCATCTATCTGGAAGGTTAGCAGATATGGCAAATGACCATCTGGCGTCGCGCGAGTCCGCGCGCCATCCCGAAACTCGGCCGGCGAACCCGCGTTTCTCCTCTGGCCCTTGCGCCAAGATCCCCACATTCTCCCTCGACCAGCTGAGCGATGCCGCCTTGGGCCGCTCGCATCGCGCGGCCATCGGCAAGGACAAGCTGAAGGCCGCCATCGAGGGCACCCGCGAAATTCTCGGCATTCCCGCCGATTACAAGATCGGCATCGTGCCTGCCTCGGATACCGGCGCTGTCGAAATGGCCATGTGGTCCCTGCTGGGCGCGCGCAAGGCGACGATGGTCGCTTGGGAAAGCTTTGGCGCAGGCTGGGTCAGCGATGTCGTCAAGCAGCTGAAGATCGACGCCGAAGTGCGCGAAGCTGGCTATGGCGAGATTGTCGATTTCACCACCATCGACTTTGACACCGACGTTGTGTTCACGTGGAACGGCACTACCTCGGGTGTGCGCCTGCCCAATGGCGATGCGATCCCGGCGGACCGCGCGGGCCTGACCATCTGCGACGCCACCTCCGCCGCCTTTGCGCAGGACCTGCCTTGGGACAAGCTGGATGTGACCACGTTCAGCTGGCAGAAGGTGATGGGCGGCGAAGCGGCGCACGGTATGCTGATCCTGTCGCCCCGCGCCGTCGAACGCCTTGAAAGCTACACCCCCGCATGGCCGCTGCCGAAGATCTTCCGCCTGACCAAGGGTGGCAAGCTGATCGAGGGCGTCTTCAAGGGGGAAACGATCAACACCCCGTCCATGCTGGCGGTCGAGGATTACCTCGTGGCGCTGGACTGGGCGCGTTCGGTCGGTGGGCTCAAGGGGCTGATGGCCCGGGCCGACACCAATGCCATGGTGATCTGGGACTTCTGCGACCGGCATGACTGGATCGACAATCTCGCTGTGGACCCGGCGACGCGGTCGAACACCTCCGTCTGCCTGAAGTTCACCGATGAGCGGATCAAGGACGGCGCGGCCTTTGCCAAGGCCGTGGCGAAGAAGCTGGACGACTACAACGCCGCCTATGACATCGGCGCCTATCGCGATGCCCCTGCGGGCCTGCGCATCTGGTGCGGGGCCACGATCGAGGCCGCGGATGTCGAAAAGCTGACGCTTTGGCTGAAATGGGCCTTCGAGACCGTGCTCGCAGAGCAGACCGAAGCCGCTTGAAACATCGTGTCCCGGGCTTGACCCGGGACCTCTCCCCCAATTTCGCACAGGAGGCCCCGGATCAGGTCCGGGGCAGGTATCGCAATGACCGCACCCAAAGTTCTGATTTCCGACAAACTCTCTGACGCCGCCGTGCAGATCTTCCGCGATCGCGGGATCGACGTGGATTTCATGCCCGAGGTGGGCAAGGACAAGGACAAGCTGGCCGAGATCATCGGCAAGTATGACGGCCTTGCCATCCGCTCGGCCACCAAGGTGACGCCGACCATCCTTGCTGCCGCCACCAATCTCAAGGTCGTGGGCCGCGCCGGGATCGGCACCGACAATGTCGACAAGGAAGCCGCATCCAAGGCCGGTGTGATCGTGATGAACACGCCGTTCGGCAACATGATCACCACCGCCGAGCACGCCATCGCCATGATGTTCGCCGTCGCCCGCCAGATCCCCGAGGCGTCCGCCTCCACCCATGCGGGCAAGTGGGAAAAGTCTAAGTTCATGGGCGTCGAGCTGACCGGCAAGACGCTGGGCGTGATCGGCGCGGGCAATATCGGCGGCATCGTCTGCGACCGCGCCATCGGCCTGAAGATGAAGGTCATCGCCTACGATCCCTTCCTGTCGGACGAAAAGGCCGAGAAGATGAAGGTGGAAAAGGTCGAGTTGGACGACCTGCTGAAACGCGCCGATTTCATCACCCTGCACGTGCCGCTGACCGATGGCACCCGCAACATCCTGTCGCGCGAAAACCTTGAAAAGACCAAGAAGGGCGTGCGCATCATCAACTGTGCCCGTGGCGGTCTGGTGGACGAACAGGCTCTGGCCGATCTGCTGACATCCGGCCATGTGGCTGGCGCGGCCTTTGACGTGTTCGCCGAGGAACCGGCCACCGAGAACCCGCTGTTCAACCTGCCCAACGTCGTCTGCACCCCGCATCTTGGGGCCGCGACCACCGAGGCGCAGGAAAACGTGGCGTTGCAGGTGGCCGACCAGATGGCCAACTACCTGCTCACCGGGGCCGTGGAAAACGCGCTGAACATGCCCTCTGTCACCGCCGAAGAGGCCAAGATCATGGGGCCGTGGATCAAGCTGGCCGACCATCTGGGCAACTTCATCGGCCAGATGGCCGACGAAGAGGCCATCGAGGCGATCAACATCCTCTATGATGGCGAGGCGTCCACGATGAACCTTCAGGCGCTGAACTGCTCGCTCATCGCCGGGATCATGAAGTCGATCAACCCTGACGTGAACATGGTGTCCGCCCCGATGATCGCCAAGGAACGCGGGATCAAGATCAGCACAACCAATCAGGCGCAATCGGGCGCGTTCGAGGGCTATATCAAGGTCACGGTCGTCACCAAGCAGCGCGAACGGTCCATCGCGGGCACCGTGTTCTCGGATGGCAAGCCGCGCTTCATCCAGATCAAGGGCATCAATATCGACGCCGAGGTGGGCCGCCACATGGTCTACACCACCAACGAGGACGTGCCGGGCATCATCGGGGCGCTGGGGCAGACCTGTGGCAAGCACGGCGTGAACATCGCGAACTTTACCTTGGGGCGCAAAGAGGCCAAGGGCGAGGCCATCGCGCTGCTCTATGTCGATGAGCCGATCCCGGCGGCCGCGCGCGAGGACCTGAAGGCCACCGGCCTGTTCAAGCAGATCAAGCCGCTCGTCTTCGACGTCGTCTAAGGTCTTGAAATCAAGCGCCGCCCCGATGTGCCGGGGCGGCTTTTCTCATTTGCGGTTGGTGACGACCACCACCGCGAAGACCAGCATCGACAGGATCGTCAGGACCGAGCCGAGCTTGGCGAACAGCTCGCTCGTTTCGCGGATGGCCATGACGATGCCCGGCACGATCAGCACCAGCCCGGCGACCGCCAGAGCAAAATGCACCTTGGCCAGAACTCCCCCGGCGGCTTCGGGCACCAGATGGTAATAAAAGGCGAAGATCGCCATGCTGACCCAGCCCAGCAAGTTCAGGTGGGCATGGGCGGGCGACAGCCCGTGATCGGCGCTGGCCGACATCTGGATGCCCCAAGCCATGCCGATCAGCGCCGACAGGACGCCGACCAGCAGGAAACCAAGTGATAGCCCTCTCATTGTCCGGCCTCCTTCGCAGTCAGGGACGGAGCGGTGACGCCCGGATGACGCGGGGCACAGGCGGGGTCGTCGGGCCCAAGGATATGATCTTTCATGCTTTCTCCCGTAATCAGGCACGCCGGCCCGCTTGGCGCGGCATGTGCCGTTGGGCAAAGTTTGTCGGGAATTCGCATATATGAGAAATTGATTGTTTGTATTACTATTATTCGTGCCATGAATTTGAAGAACTTCGATCTCAACCTGCTGAAGGTGCTCGACGCGCTGCTCAGCACCGGCTCGACCACCGAGGCGGCGGACCGTGTCGGCCTGTCCCAGCCCGCCGTGTCTGCCGCGCTGGGCCGCTTGCGGCACGCGCTGGACGATCCGCTGCTGATCCGCGAGGGGCGGCGCATGGTCGCCACGGATTACGCCCAAAGCCTGCGCGATCCGCTGCGGCGCCTGCTGGACGAAACGCAGGCCCTGCTGGCGGGACCGGACAGGTTCGACCCGGCCCGGGCGCAGGTCAGCTTCAAGATATCGGCCTCGGATTTCATGGCCGACATGCTGATGCCGCAGCTTGCCGATTTCTGCGTGCGCAGGGCGCCGGGCGTGATCGTGCAGCTCGTCGACCTCGTGCCCGACAGTTATGTCGGCATCATCGACCGGGACCGCGCCTACTTGGCCCTGATCCCGCGCATGAAGGTGCCGGAGTTCATCTCGGAGCAGCACCTGTTCTGGTCTAGTTTCGTGACCGTGGCGCGCAAGGGGCATCCCCGCCTGCGCCATCTTGCGCCGGGCGCGACCATTCCCATCGACCTGTTCTGCGATCTGGGCCATGTGCTGTTCTCGCCCGAAGGCAATCTTGGCGCGATGGGCGATGCCGCGCTGGCTGCCGTGGGGCGCACGCGCCGGGTGGTGATGACGATGCCCGTCTTTCACGGGGTCTACACGGCGGTGTCGCAAAGCGACCTGATCGCCCTGTTGCCAAGGCCACTGGCGCAGGCCAAGGCGGAGCTTATCGGGCTGGACCTGTACGAGGCGCCGACGCCGATCGCACCGGCGCAGATCGTCATGGTCTGGCACAGCCGCGCGGACCGCAACCCGGCGCATCGCTGGATGCGCGAACAGATCCAAAGATTGCTCAGCCCGCTGGATGAGGGGCTTACGCCGCAGCGCGGCATCAGCTAGGGTCACGCCATGATTTATGCAGTCGGTGATATTCACGGCCAGTTGGCCGAACTGGAACGGGTGCTTGCCCTGATCGACGCCGATGGCGGGTCGCGCGCGCGCGTTGTTTTCCTTGGGGATTACGTGGATCGCGGGCCGGACAGCCGCGGGGTGGTCGACCGGTTTCTGAAGGGTCTGGACGAGGGCCGGGACTGGGTTTTTCTCAAGGGCAATCACGATGCCATGTTCCAGCGGTTCCTGTCGGACGGGACGGTGACGGACGATCATATCAAGTCGGGCAAGCTTTGGTTGCACCCGTCGCTGGGCGGCAACACCACGCTGGCCTCCTATCTGGATATGACGGCCTTGATGCACGACCTTGGCGCGCCGCCGATCGAAAGCTTTGGTTTCGATCCCATGCCCGATGCGCTGGTGCTGAAGGTTCTGAGTGCCGTAGGCGCGGCCGTGCCCGAAGAGCACCGGGCGTTTTTCGCGGAACTCGCGCTGTGGCACGAAGAGGATGACAAGATCTTTGTCCATGCGGGGGTGCGGCCCGGCGTGCCGATGGGGATGCAGGACCCCGAAGACCTGTTCTGGATTCGCGAGCCGTTCCTGTCCGACACGCGCAGCCATGGCGCGCTGATCGTCCATGGCCACACCGCACTGGAGGCACCGGAACGCTATATCAACCGGGTGAACCTTGACAGCGGGGCGGGCTATGGACGCCCGCTGACCGCCGCCGTGTTCGATGAGGGCGGGATCTTCACCCTCACCGAACGGGGGCGCGTGCCCCTATGACGCGACGCTGACAGGCGTCGTCAACCGGGCCCATGCATCGTATTGCGACAGGAAGACCTCTCCGCTGAGGTCGCTGAGCAGGTGCGAGCGGTTGAGCCGGTCCATGACCGGGCCCTTGACCTCGGACAGGTGCAGCTTGATCCCGGTTTCGGACAGGCGCTTGTTCAGCTCTTCGAGCGTTTCCAGCGCCGACAGGTCGACCTCGTTCACGGCGGCGAAGTGCAGCACGACATGGCGCAGCGCCGTGTCGCCTGCGACGCGGTTCAGCACGTAATCCTCGAGAAAGCGCGCATTGGCGAAATACAGGCTTTCATCCACCCGCAGCGTGACGAGATGCGGACGCGTCTCGACCTTGTGCCGGTTGATGTTGCGGAAATGCTGGGTGCCCGGCACCAGTCCGACCTCTGCCACGTGTGGCCGCGAGGTGCGGTAGAGGTGCAGCCCGATCGAGATCAGCACCCCGGCGGACACGCCCATTTCCACGCCGAACCCAAGCGTCAGAAGGATCGTTGCCGCGACGGCGGCGAAGTCGACCTTGGAATAGCCCCACGCCTTTTTCAGGATGCTGAAATCCACGAGGCTCAGCACGGCGACGATGATCGTCGCGGCCAGCGTCGCCTTGGGCAGGAAATACAGCAGCGGCGTCAGGACCAGCGTCGCGATCAGGATGCCCACGGCGGTATAGGCGCCCGCGGCGGGGGTCTCGGCGCCCGCGTCGAAATTCACGACAGAGCGGGAAAAGCCCCCGGTGACCGGGAAACCACCGGTCACCGCCGCGCCGATATTCGAGGTGCCCAGACCGATCAGTTCCTGATCGGGCGAAATGCGCTGGCGGCGTTTCGCGGCCAGCGTCTGGGCCACGGACACGGATTCGACAAAGCCGATGATCGAGATCAGCAGCGCCGACATGAACAGCTGCGACCACAGCGCGGGTGACAGCGACGGCAGCGACAGCGGCGGCAGGCCCATCGGCACCTCGCCCACGATCTTGACGCCCTGTTTGTCCAGCGCAAAGCCCCATGTCAGCAGGATGGTGACGGCGACGGCAGCCACCGGCCCGGCCTTTGCCCCGATATCGGCCATGCGCGGGCTGAGCCCCCGCGAGATCAGCAGCGGCTTGAGCCCCTTGCGCACCCAGAACAGGAAGGCCGTCGTGATCATCCCCATCCAAAGGGTCGTGCCGTTGGCCTCGCCCAGATGCGAAAACAGCGATCCCAGCAGACCCAGCAGGGTGTGGCCATGCGCCTCGACGCCAAAGATGTGCTTGAGCTGCGAGGTGGCGATCAGGATGCCCGACGCAGTGATGAAGCCCGCGATCACCGGGTGGCTGAGGAAATTCGCCAGAAAGCCCAGCTTGAACAGGCCCAGAACCGTCAGGATCAGGCCCGAGATGAAGGCCAGCGTGATGGCCGCCAGCGCGATGCTGGCCGGGTCGGTCAGGCCCAGATTGCCGATGGCGGCGGCGGTCATCAGCGACACGACGGCCACCGGCCCCACCGCCAGCGCGCGCGAGGTGCCGAAGATGGCGTATAGCAGCAGCGGCGCGATGGAGGCATAAAGCCCCATCTCGGCGGGCAGGCCCGCCAGCAGCGCATAAGCCAGCGATTGCGGGATCAGCATGATCGTCACGATCACCGCCGCGACGATGTCGGAGGTGGCGGTTTCGCGGTCGTAGGTCTTGGCCCATTGCAGGATCGGAAGATACTGCCTGAAGCCGTCAAGGATGGGACGTGGCATCGGCTTGTCCTGATTTCGGCGGTGAAAGCTTCACCGGATTCGTATATTCAGTTCGGTATATATTCTAAAATCGGAATTTGAAAAGGGGCAAACTGGAAAAAGCCAAGGCCGGGCAAAGATATGCGCCCGGCCTTGCGATTTGGTCAACGCGGTCAGCCCGCTGAGACGGTTTCGGGCCGGGCCATCCATTCCTTGCCGCGCAGCATCGCCTTCCAGTAGATCGGCGGCAGGATCTGCTCCTTGAGCAGCCACGCCGCGCGGGTCGGTTTGGTGCCGTCGATCATCCATGTCGGGAAGGATGGCAGCAGCGTGCCGCCATAGCCAAATTCGGCCAGCACGATCTTGCCGCGCTCCACGGTCAGCGGGCAGGAGCCGTAGCCATTATAAACCGCGCGCGGCGCGCCGCCATTGATGTCGGCGACGACGTTTTCCGCCACGATCGGCGCCTGAATGCGCGCAGCGGCGGCGGTTTTGGCGTTGGGGGCGTTCATCACGTCGCCCAGCGACCAGATATTGTCATAGGTCTTGTGGCGCAGGGTGCTTTGATCCACGTCGACCCAACCGGCGGCATCGGCCAAGGGCGAGACGCGGATGAAGTCCGGCGCGGTCTGGGGCGGGCAGACATGCATCATGTCGAACTCGACGGTGACCTCGGTCGGCTCGGCCCCGGGCTTGGCCACCTTGAACGTTGCCTTTTTCGCCGGACCATCGACCGCAACAAGGTTGTGGAAGAAGTTCAGGTCGGCGCTGTATTTCTGGATATAGCTTTCCAGCGCGGGCACGTAATCCTTGACGCCAAACAGCACGCCCCCGGCATTCATGAACTGAATGTCGATGTTCTTCAGCACACCCTCGCGGAACCAATGGTCGCCCGACAGGTACAGCGCCTTTTGCGGCGCACCGGCGCATTTGATCGGCATGGGCGGCTGGGTGAACAGGGCGCGGCCCTCTTTCAGGCCCTTGACCAGCTCCCACGTGTAGGGGGCCAGATCGTAGCGGTAGTTGGACGTCACGCCGTTCTTGCCCAGCGTCTCCACCAGGCCATCCACGGCCCCCCAGTTCAGTTTCAGCCCCGGGCAGACGATCAGCCGGTCGTATTTCACGACGCGGCAGCCATCGAGGATCACGGCGTTGTTCTGCGGCTCGAACGCGGCGACGGCGGATTTGATCCAATGCACGCCCTTGGGGATGAGCGAGCCCATCGTCCGCGCGGTGGTGCTCGCCTCGAAGACGCCGCCGCCGACCATCGTCCAGCCGGGCTGGTAATAATGCACATCCGCCGGGTCGAGGATGGCGATGCTCAGCCCCGCCCGGCGCGATTGCAGCGACGAGGCGACAGAGATACCCGCCGCGCCGCCGCCGACGATGACGATGTCGAACTTGGCGTCGCCCTCATCCGTGGGGGTCTTGCCGCCATTGACGATGCGGCGCACGACGCCTGCCATGTCGTAGCCAGCGGCCTTGGTCGCTTCCAGGATTTCGGCGGGGGATTTGGACTTGGCCTGGCTCAGCGACCAAAGCGTGGCCGAGCGCGTTCCGGTGCGGCAGTAGGCAAAGACCGGGCCGGGCAGGGTGCGCATCAGCGTGTCGAACGCGTCGGCATCGTCATCCGACACCTTGCCGCCGACGACGGGCAGATAGGCGGCTTGCAGCCCTGCGGCCTCGGCAGCTGCGTGGATTTCCTCGAAGGCGGGCTGATCGGCGCCCTCGCCATCGGGGCGGTTGCAGATGATCGAGCGATAGCCCGCCGCCTTGATGTCTGCGATATCGTCGGCGGTGATTTGCGGCGACACGGTGATGTCGGCGTTGATCCTCTTGAATTCCATGACGCGCGCTCCTCCGGCTGTGGAATCGGTATACGGCAATATACATTCAGAACTGTGAATTTAAAGTGCCATGCGGTCGCAGCCTTGGCGCGCACGAAAACGGGGGAAACCTGAACTTCGTGTGAAGATGTTCCCGAATATTTCGGAAAATGCCGAAGATTCGCGCGGTCCTTAACGGTTTTGTAACGATTCCCGGAAAATTGCCCGCTCTCCCTGCGGTAGATTGTCCCTATGCCTTGACGGCAGATCAGGACCAACAGGGAGAACGCAAATGTCCGACAAATTCATCGTCGGCTTCGATGGCAGCGATACGGCGCAACGCGCGCTGGATTTCGCCACGAGCCGGGCCAAGGCGCAGGGGGGCAGCGTGCTGATCGCGCATGTCCTTGAATGGTCGCCCTATTCCTTTCTGACCCCCACCGAGATCGAGGAACGCCACCAGCGCCGGACCGAGGAAATGGCGCGCGCCGAAACCGCCATCGTCAACCCGGCCAAAGCATCGGTCGAGGCGGCGGGCGTGCCGGTCGAGACGGTGCTGAAATTCGGCCATATCGCCGAGACGCTGTGCAAGCTGGCCGAGAAGGAGGGCGCCACACAGGTTGTGATCGGCCGCAACGGCCATTCCACCTTTGGCAGCCGGGTGTTCGGATCGGTCGCCGGGTCGCTTGTCCAGACATCGCCGGTGCCTTGCACCATTGTGCCGTAAGGGGGTTTTCATGACCATTTTCAAACACACCGCTGTGGCGGCAGGGCTGGCGATGGCCGCGCAAGGCGCCGCGGCCCAGTCCATCGACGAACAGATCAACGCGGGCTTTGCCAGCGCCACCGGCTGGTTCGTCAACCTGATCTTCATGCCGTTTCCGGGCACGTCCTTTCCGTGGATCGTGGCGTGGCTGGTGGTGGCTGCGACGGTCTTCACCATTTATTTCGGCTTCATCCAGTTCCGCGCGGCGGGCCATGCCATTGCCTTGGTCAAAGGCGACTATTCCGACCCGGATGACGCGGGGGAGGTGAGCCACTTCCAAGCCTTGGCCACGGCGCTGTCGGGCACCGTGGGTCTGGGCAATATCGCGGGTGTTGCGGTGGCCATCGGCATCGGCGGGCCGGGGGCGACCTTCTGGATGATCCTTGCGGGTCTGATGGGGATGGCGTCGAAATTCACTGAATGTACGCTGGGCGTGAAGTATCGCAACGAGTTTCCCGACGGCCACGTGTCGGGCGGGCCGATGTATTACCTGAAAAAAGGCTTTGCCGAGCGAGGCTTGCCCGGCGGTGGGTTCCTTGCGGTGATGTTCTCGATCTTCTGTATCCTTGGCGCCTTGGGCGGGGGCAACATGTTCCAGTCGAACCAGGCGCATCAGGCGCTGACCGGGGTGCTGGGGGAGTATCCGGGTTTTTGGACGGGAATCGTCTTTGCCGTCATCGTCTTCGTGGTGATCGTCGGCGGGCTGAAATCCATCGCCAGCGTGACCGAGAAGGTCGTGCCCTTCATGGCGGTGATCTATGTCGGCACCGCCCTGATCATCATCTTGATGAACGCCGACATGATCGGCTGGGCCTTTGGCCAGATCTTTGCCGGGGCGTTTACCGGGCTCGGTGTGGCGGGCGGCATGGTCGGCGCGCTGATCCAGGGCTTCAAGCGGGCGGCGTTTTCAAACGAGGCCGGTGTGGGCTCGGCGGCGATTGCGCATAGCGCGGTGCGCACCAAGGAACCGATCACCGAAGGCTTCGTCTCGCTTCTGGAGCCGTTCATCGACACGGTCGTGATCTGCACCATGACCGCGCTGGTGATCATCATCACCCAGCAGCTGATGGTCGACGAGGCGACGGGCCTTTATATGCTGAACGAGGCGGGCACGGCGATTGCGACCGTGGACGGCAATTCCGGCGTCGGTCTGACGGCGGCGGCGTTTGGCAGCGCGTTCAGCTGGTTCCCGACGGTGCTGGCCATCGCGGTGATCCTGTTCGCCTTCTCGACGATGATCTCGTGGTCCTATTACGGGCTGAAGGCGTGGACCTACCTGTTCGGCGAGGGCAAGGGCAAGGAGCTGACCTTCAAGATCATCTTCTGCCTTTTCGTGGTGATCGGGGCCTCGGCCAACCTTGGCCCGGTGATCGACTTCTCGGACGCGGCGATCTTTGCCATGGCGGTGGTGAACATCATCGGGCTGTATTTCCTGATGCCGATCGTGAAGCGCGAGCTGAACAGCTACATGTCGCGGTTGCAGTCGGGGGAGATCAAGAAGTTCACCGAGTGAGCTTGACGGTTCGAACGAGAGAGGGGCCGCCCGGTGGGTGGCCCCTTTTTGGTTTCGCCCAGCATTCGCTGGTCGACCCGCGCGCGCTGCGCGCGCGGTTGGGGGCGCTGCCCCCGCGCCTGCGGCGCTCCCCCGAGGTATTTGGGGACCAAAGAAGCAGGGGCGGGGTTTGCTCAGGCTGCGGCGAAGCCCTTGTCCAGCGCGGTGAGGATCGTGTCGATCTCGGCCTCGGTGATGGTGAGGGGCGGGGACATCAGGATGTTGTGCATCCCGAGGCGGACCATCGCGCCGGCCTCGTAGGCGGTCTGGTGAATGCGGGCCATTGTGGCGGCGTCCATCGGGGTCTTGGCCGCCGTGTCGCTGACGATTTCGATGCCGGTCATCAGGCCGTGGCCACCGCGCACATCGCCGATGATGGCGTGTTTCTCGGCCAGTTTCAGGACGCCCTCATAAAGCTGCGTGCCCCGCGCGGCAGCGTTGGTTTTCAGGTCGAGACGCTGGGTTTCGGCCAGTGTCGCGATGACCGCAGCCGCGCCGACCGGGTGGGCGGAATAGGTGTAGCCGTGATAGATCGCGCCCTCGGCATCGGATTTCTCGAACACCTCGGCCACGTGATCGGCGATCAGCGCCGCACCCACGGGGAAGTAGCCCGAGGTGATGCCCTTGGCCGTGCTCATCATGTCGGGTTTCACGCCCCAATGCCGCGCGCCGGACCAGTCGCCTGTGCGGCCAAAGCCGGTGATGACCTCGTCGGAAATCAGCAGGATGCCGTGGCGGTCGCAGATGTCGCGCATCAGTTTCATGAAAGAGGCATCGGGGACGATCACGCCGCCCGCGCCTTGGATCGGTTCCATGATGAAGGCGGCGATGGTGTTCGCGCCCTGAAAGGCGATCTCGTCCTCCATCGCTTCGGCGATCATTTGGGACAGGCGCGCGCCGTCGGTTTCATGGAACGGGTTGCGGTAGGTATAGGGCGAGGGCAGGTGGAAGCAGCCCGGCAGGAGCGGTTCGTATTTCGTGCGGAAGCGGTTGTTGCCATTGACCGAGGCGCCGCCGAAATGCGTGCCGTGATAGCCCTTCTTGAGGCTCAGGAATTTCGTCCGGGTGGGTTCGCCACGCAGGCGGTGATATTGGCGCGCCAGCCGCAGGCAGGTTTCGACGCTGTCCGACCCGCCCGAGGTGAAGAAGACGCGGCCCATGCCATCCTCGGCAAAGAATTCCTGCACGGCATAGGCGGCCTCGATTGCCGAGGGGTTGGTGGAGCCGGTGAAGGCGGAATAGTAGGGCAGCTCTTGCAGTTGGTCGGCGATGGCCTGTTTGACCACGTCGTTGGAATAGCCAAGGTTGACGCACCACAAGCCCCCCACCGCGTCGACAGCCGTGTGGCCGTCGATATCGGTGATGGTCACGCCCGAGGCGCGCTTGATGATCTTGGGCGGGTTGGCCTGTGCATCGCCCGGGTGACCCATCGGGTGCCACAACTGGCGGGCATTGTTTTCCTTGAGAAAATTCTCGTCTTTCATGGCGCGACTCCTGCGGCAGGCTTTTGATCAAATTGCCAGCGGGCGCGCCCCCTGTCCAGTGTTTCGGCGGAATATGGCGCGCGGTGCGAAAGTCGGCGCGCATGCCGTGCGCACGTGGTAGCCTGCGCAGGCCGACCTTGGGAGCCTTGCGATGCGTGCCTTGATGATGATCCTTTGCCTGCTGGGCGGGCTGGCCCATGCCGAACCGGCCCAACTGCATGTCGCGGGCGAGATCGCACCGGGGATCAAGACGATCGATCAGGGTGCGCTGCGGGCGCAGGAACATGACCGGATCACCCATATCACCTTTCACCACGAAGGGTTTGCGGGCAGCGATGCCGATCTCTTCGCCAAGGCCAGCCGGGCGCGGCAAACGCAGTCGATCACCCAGCGCGTGCTGAACATCAACCACTATCACGCCACCGATGCCGGGCTGGGGATGATCGCGTACCATTACGTGGTCGCGCCCAGTGGCGAGATCGCCAAGGCGCGGCCCGTGAAATACAAGCCTGCCACCATGTCCACCGAATGGGGGTCGAGCCAGCGCGCGGATTTCGAGGGCCACTTCGCCGTGATGGCGCTGGGCGATTTCAACCACGAAAGCCTGACCCCCGCCGCCCGCCTATCGATGATCCAAGTGATGTCCGAGGCGCAGCGGGCCTACCGCGTGCCGACCCACCTGATCCAGCCGCATCGCGCCCATGCCAATACCTCTTGCCCCGGCGAAACCATGCTGGCGGAGGCGGATGAACTGGCGCTGCGGGTGACGGTCTACAGCGTTCAGACGGAGCTTTCCTTGCGCGGATGCGACGTGGCGGCTGACGGAATCGCGGGTACGGCGACGCGCAAGGCGCTTGTGGCTGCCGGGCTTCCCGGGGCCGGAGATGTCACTGATACGGTTCTGTTTCGATTGATCGACAACCCTGACCTGCATTGCATGTGAGGCGCGTCACCGCTTTGCGGAAATTGGCCGAGTTGTCGGCATCCCGGTCATTGTTTCGTTGCTGCCCTGCGTCTAGCATCCGCCGACGTCGGTTGCCTGTTACATCTGAACATCATCCCTTTCGCCCATCGGTCCAGCGCCCTGCACAATGACGACAGAATGCACACAGGAAATGCAACGGTTGTTCACCGTCGAATACGGGGAAATGCCCGAGGTCGCGGTGCGGCTGGCCGGGGTGTGCCTCGGGGGGGTGCTGCTGTTCATCTATACCGGCTGGCCGTCGGCGTGGCTGTGGTCGCTGGGCTATGTGGCGCTTCATGGCATCAACTATGCCTTCCTCAGGGCCCGTCGCGACGCCGCGACCCAGACGGATTGCGTCATCGGGGGCGTGCTGTTCCTCGTGCTGTACGCGTCGTTCCTGTGGATGCCGGCTTATATGGCCACGACCGAGGATGCGACGCTCGTGTTTTCCGGGATCGTGCTGGGCGCGTCGACCTTTGCCTTCATGATCCGGCGCTCGGACACGATGCTGTGGATGATCTTTGGTGAAGTCGCGATCCTGTCGGCGATGATCATCTGGGTCCTCTTGTCCAAGATGACGGTGATCGAGGGCGAATTGGCGGTCTTTGCCACGATGCTGGTGACGGTGGCGATGACTGCCTACATGTTTCAGGCGGTGTTCATCGCCCGCAAGGTGCGGCTGGAGGGCGAGGCCGCCGCGCGCCGCGCCGCGCAGGAGCAAAAGATGGCGGCGATCGGCCAGTTGGCCGGGGGCGTGGCGCATGACTTCAACAACGTGTTGACGGCGATCATCGGCAATCTCGAACTGTACGAGGCGCTGCCCGACCCCGATGAGCGCGACGAGGTCGTGCGCGAAGCCCATGCCGCCGCCAAGCGGGCCGAGGCCGTCGTCAGCCACCTGCTGATCTACGCCCGCAAGGCGCCGGTCCGGCGGCGGGCGGTGCTGCTGAACGCGGCGGTCGCGCGGACCATGCAACTGGCGCAACGGGGCATACCCGCGCGCATCTCTTGGCGGTTCGTGCCCGAGGGAATGGATGTCGAGGTTCGCGTCGATGAAATGCAGCTGACCACGGCGCTGATCAACCTTGTCCGCAATGCTGCCGATGCGATCGAGGACACCGGCACGGTGACGCTCTCGACCCGGTTCGAGATCGTGGCGCAGCCCATGCCGATGGCGGATGGCAGCCTGCTGCCCCCGGGACGGTATGCCCGGATCGGCGTGGCCGACACCGGCAGCGGTATTCCCGAGCAGCACCTGCGACGCGTGCTCGAACCGTTCTACACGACGAAACCGCCGGGCAAGGGCACGGGGCTTGGCTTGTCGATGGTGCTGGGCTTTGCGCGCGACGCGCAGGGCGGGCTGTGGCTGAGCAGCGGGCGCGACGGCACAGAGGTTGCGGTCTACCTGCCGGGCAGCGTCGTCGTGCAGCCACATGGGGCGGAAACGGAAAACGCCGCCCAGATGGACGGCGTTTCCTGAAAGTCCGAAGCGGCGTGGCTCAGAAGCCGAGGCCTTCGTATTTCTTCTTGAACTTCGACACGCGGCCACCCTGGTCGAGGATGCGGCCCGTACCGCCGGTCCATGCCGGGTGCACGGTCGGATCGATGTCGAGCACGAGCGTGTCGCCTTCCTTGCCCCAAGTGGTGCGGGTCTGGAACTCGGTCCCGTCGGTCATGCGGACGGTGACGAGGTGGTAGTCGGGATGCAGGTCCTTTTTCATCTCGTCTTCTCCTTACGACTTGGTTTTCAGGGGCTTGTAGGTCGAGTCCTCGGCGATACGCGCCGACTTGCCGCGACGCGAACGCAGGTAGTACAGCTTGGCGCGACGGACGCGGCCACGGCGGACGACCTCGATGGATTCGATGTTGGTGGAATACAGCGGGAACACACGTTCCACGCCTTCACCAAAGGAAATCTTGCGAACGGTGAACGAACCCGCGATGCCCTTGCCGTTCTTGCGGCTGATGCAGACGCCTTCGTAGTTCTGCACACGGGTCCGGGTGCCTTCGGTCACCTTGAACCCGACGCGGATGGTGTCGCCGGGTTTGAAGTCGGGGATTTCTTTCCCCAGCGCAGCGATCTGCTCCGCTTCGATCTGTGCGATCAGGTCCATCTGATCATCTCCTATGCTACTCGCGGTTTGCCCGCGGGTGATGTCTGCCCAGTGCCTTGGCGCCGGTTGGTGCGAAGGGTAGCCAGCTGTTCTTTGTTGCGATGACGGCCGAAAAGGGCCGGCACCAATATCAAACGGCACCGAGTCGCCCCGATGCCTTCCGATGGGCGGCTGATACGCTGCTTGCGCCCCGTGATCAAGGCATTTCCGGCGTTGAGGCGGCTGCGCGGCGCCATGGCCGCACGCCGAAGCCGTTCGATCCAGTTTTATGAAAACACTTGCTTAATCAGTCCGATCTAAGGTGCCCCTGCGCACGAGAGACGATGGCATGTCGAGCATATTGACAAATTCAGGGGCGATGACCGCGTTGCGCGTGTTGCGGCATGTGCGCGACGCGCAGGATGACGTCCAGTCCATGGTCGGAACGGGCATGGCTGTCGCCACCGCCCGCGACGATGCCGCGGTCTGGGCCATCTCGAAGGTGATGCAGTCCGATGCGGCGGCCTTCGACCAGATCAATGACGCGCTGTCGCTGGGCGCGGCGACGGTTGCGGTGGCCGGGCAGGCCTCGGAAACCGTGGTCGACCTGATTGCCGACATGAAGGCAAAGGTGATCGCCGGGGCGCAGGAGAATGTCGACCGCGCCAAGCTGGGGGCCGATATCGACGCGCTGCGCGATCAGATCTCGCAGCTTGTCGCGGCGGCGCAGTTCAACGGGCTGAACCTCGTCGACCATACCTTTCCCGAGCGGGGGGCGGACACCGCGTTGCTGGCCTCGCTCGACCGCGATGTCCAAGGGGTCGAGGCGCGCTGGATCAGCGTGGCCAAGCAGGACCTTTCGCTGCACGAGGAGGAGGCGACCGGTTGGAACACCACCGGAATCGGCCGGACGATTGCTGCCGGGGATCGGCGTCTTCTGGGGCGCGTTCAGGACACCGAGACGCCGGGCACCCTGTTTCGCATGAACGGGTTGGCCGGGTTGCCGCTGCCCCGGCCCGTCGTCTTCGGCCATGGCGGCGATCACGCGCAGACGATACGCGACATTCGCGACGGGATGGAATTTGCCGCAAAGGCGCTCGGGCTGTCCTTTGCCTTCGACTACAGCACCACGGCGACGGGCACGCAAATCTATGCCACCAATACCGGGGACACGGCGATCACCTTGACGGATGTGGACCTCGAGATCGTGCGCTTTGGCACGCCCACGGCGCAGACGCGGGTGCCGGGGCGGCTGTCGCTTCTGAACCATGTCAGCGTGGCCGATGCCGGGCTTGCGCGCGCCTCCCTGCATATCATCGAGCGCAAGCTCGACCATGCCACCGCGGCTGCGGCCGAGTTCGGGACCGTCAGCAACCGGATCGACACGCAACGCGCCTTTGTCTCGCATCTGGCGGATGCGTTGAAATCGGGCATCGGGGCATTGGTCGACGCGGATCTGGAAGAGGCGCAGGCCCAGCAGCAGGCTTTGCAGGTGCAGGGCGAACTGGCGGGGCAGGCGCTGTCGATCGCCAATGCCGCGCCGGAACACCTGCTCAGCTTGTTCGAGTAATCAGCCCTTGTCCCGGTGCTGCGCCCACAGGTCGGGGCGGCGGGCCTTGGTCAGCGCCTCGGACTGGGCGCGGCGCCACTTGGCGACGTTGCCGTGATGGCCCGACATCAGCACGTCGGGGATCGCGTGGCCCTTCCAGTCTGCGGGGCGGGTGTATTGCGGGTGTTCCAGCAACCCGTCGGAAAAGGATTCCTCTTCGGTCGAGTCGGCATTGCCCAGCACACCCGGCAGCAGGCGGATCGTGGCATCCAGAAGCGCCATGGCCGGCAATTCTCCCCCGGTCAGGACGAAATCGCCCATCGAGACCTCGGTGATGCCGTAATGGTCGATCACCCGTTGGTCGAGCCCCTCGAAGCGGCCGCAGATCAGGGTTACGCCGGGGCGCGTCGCCAATTCGCGGGCCATCGGCTGACAGAACGGCGCGCCGCGCGGCGACAGGTAGATCAGCGGGGCGGCGGCGGGCATGCGGGCGCGGGCATGCTCGATCGCGGCGCCCATCACGTCGGGGCGCAGCACCATGCCGGCGCCGCCCCCGGCGGGGGTATCGTCGACATTGCGATGCTTGCCGATGCCGAAATCGCGCAGGTTCACGGTGGACAGCTGCCACAGCTCGTCCTTCAGCGCCTTGCCGGTCAGGGACAGGCCGAGCACGCCAGGAAAGGCTTCGGGGAACAGCGTGATGACCTGCGCTGCCCAAGCGCGGGCCAGAACCGGACGCTCGGCCATCAGGTCGCTGGGCACCAGCGTCGGCCGGATGGATTTGCGGCCGTGGGATTTCATCGGCGTGTCGTCACTCATGCGCGGCAGATAGCGCGAAGTCGCATCCGAAGCCAGCCCTAAGCGCGGGCGATGGCCCGCTCCGGCAGGTCGACATAATCCCGCAACCGGGGGGCTTCGGTCAGGCTGCCGTCCCGCAAGGACCAGTTGCTGCGCAGACCGGGGGCGCGCCCCGGATAGTCCGTAAAGACCCCATGCGGGTCGGGCCAGCGGCGCTGCCCGGTCAGGCGGGCCAGTTCGTCCAGCGTCGCGGTCATGCGTGGCGCATCCCCTGCCACCGCATCGACCGGGCTGAGGGCCAGTTCGGCGACCCGGTAGAACCCGGCATTCCAACGCTCGATGATGTCATGCACCGTGTCGAGGTAAACCTCGTCGCCAAGCCGCGCGGCGGCCTGAAGGCGGCCATCTGCAGCGAGGAAGGCCAGATAGGCGGCCACCGTCGCGCGGTCGCAGCCACGCTGGCGCAGGCACCACAGGGCAGCGGCCCGCTGCTGGGGATCGCCGGGATCGTGTTCCAGCACGATGCGGTGCCACAGATCGATATCCGGCACCTTGAGCGACTGGATGGACATCAGCAGCGATCCGGAATCGTCGCCGCGCAGCACCTTTTCCCAATGGGCCTGCGTGGCGAGATAGGCGGCATGGTCGCGGTCGAATATCGCCCTTTTCGCGGCAAGCTGGTCGACTTCGTCGCGCAGGGCGAGGATCGCACCGGGGGCAAGGAACAGCTGCGCCAACCGCCCGGCATCGCCGGGGCTGGCGCGCAGCACTTGGTCGAGCAGCCAGAGATCGGCCAGTTCGTCGGGCGCCAGCACTTCGGGAACGCGGGCGGCCCAAGATGCAAGGAAGCGCCGCAAGATGCAGGCGATCGCGCCGTTACGGTCGATCGGCGGGCCGAGGTGGAGGTTTTTGTCGCGATGCGACAGGGCTGCGTTCAGACTGCGGCGCTGGGCCTCGATATCGGGCAGATCGGCCAACCGATGGGCTGCGGGCAGAAGAAGGCTTTGGGACTGCCGCGTTTTGGGGTTGGGGGTGGACTTGAACGACGCGACGAGCGCGTAAATCCCCGTGGCACCGCCGATGGCCACGGTCACGGCGGTCCCCAAGACCGGAAGGGGCAAGACGACCGCGGCAAGCGCCGGGCCAATTGCGAGGCCGGAGAGGAGCAAACGATGCGGCATACAGGTAACCCGGTAAAAGTTAAGCAATTGAGGCTAAAATTGGACGGGAAATGTGGCGCCATGATGGTGGATTTCGCCCAAAATCGCCGCCACTGTCCCGCGCCTTGGGAGGGTGCCGCCGCATCGCGAAGAACTGTTTCTGATTTACGCTAGGTCAGACGGTCTGCGGCGGTGTCTCGATTCGACACGCGCCCTGAGAGCGCCCCATTGCCGAAGGCGCCTTGGTCGACGGATTTTGCTCAATGCGGTCGGGTCGCTTTGTGCCGGCTCAGTCCAGCAGGCCCTCGGGCGGGTCGGCCACGATCCGACCGGCGGTCAGGTCGATGGTCGGGACGACGTCCATGGTGAAGGGCAGAAGGACCGTGTTGGACTGGCCGGGGACGGTCAGTTCGAGCAGGTCGGAAGCGCCGTGATTGTGCACGGCCTTGACCCGGCCCAGCTCGGTGCCGCCGGTATCGACGACGTGCAGGCCGATGAGATCGGCGTGGTAGAATTCGTCATCGGGCAGCGAGGGCAGGCGGTCGCGCGGTGCAAACAGCCGAAGCCCCTTGAGGGCATCCGCCTTTTCCTTGGTGCGGATGCCGGTCAGGCGCGCGGCAAAGCCGCCCTTTATCTCGCGGCTGAGTTGCAGGTCGTAGACCTGCGCGCCATCCTCCGTGCAGAGCGGCGCATAATCGGCGATGGCCGCCGGGTCGGCGGTGAAGCTCTTGAGCCGCACCTCGCCATGTACGCCAAAGGCACCGGCGATGGCCCCCACGCAAATCAGTTCGCTCATTTGGTCACCGGGAGCAATATCCCGCCCTGTTCCAGATCATGCCGTTGTTTTCGCATGATTCGCGCTGTTGTCCACGTTCAAAGACGATGCCGGCCACGAAGGTGGCCGCGAGCAGGACAACAAGGCGAATGAGGCGGAACATCGATCAGGTCATGCCCCGGCGGGCGGGTGGGCCACCCGCCGGGAGGGACGTCCGAAGCAGGATGGGTTCAAACCCATCCTACATTCATTCGGCGTCCGCTGCTTCGGCGGCTTTCGCAGCCTTGGCTTCCGCGCGTTCCTGGGCGGCTTTGCCCGGGGTGCCCTTCTTGGGGTTGTTGCGCTCTTTCTTGGCGGTCACGCCTGCGGCTTCGAGGAAGCGCGCGACGCGGTCGGTGGTCTGTGCGCCTTCACCCAGCCAGTACTGGACGCGCTCGACGTCCATCTGAACGCGGTCTTCGCTGTCCTTGGGCAGGAGCGGGTTGTAGGTGCCCAGCTTCTCGATGAAGCGGCCGTCGCGCGGCATGCGCGAGTCGGCGGCAACGATGCGATAGAAGGGGCGCTTTTTGGAACCGCCGCGGGCGAGACGAATCTTGATAGCCATGAGTGTGTTCTCCTTTGGATGGCTTTGGGTAGGATGGGTGATCACCCATCCTACGTCAGGCTTGGTGTTGCATGTGGTGCTGGATGACTTCCTGAATGACGAAGTTCAGGAATTTCTTGGCGAATTCCGGGTCGAGATCGGCATGGGTCGCAAGATCCTGGAGCCGCGCGATCTGCTTTTCCTCACGCGCGG
Organism: Tropicibacter alexandrii; assembly: GCF_003667315.2. Taxonomy (GTDB): domain Bacteria; phylum Pseudomonadota; class Alphaproteobacteria; order Rhodobacterales; family Rhodobacteraceae; genus Tropicibacter; species Tropicibacter alexandrii. Next base: position 27,925 of record NZ_RCTZ02000006.1, read on the forward strand.
GGTCGGATGGGGGAAGGTCGTGCTGCGCCTTGAGGACGCCCACGGCCTGTGTGTGCTTGAACCGCTCGGCCAGCGTGAAGACGAGGATCGCGTCAAGCCGGTCGATGCTTTCGCGGTGCCCTTTCAGCAGCTCCGCGGCGCGGGAAATCACGTCTGTCTCAGTCAATGGCCCAGCCTTTCGGTTTGAACAGGGGATCCTGGTAATGCGCGATTTCCATCGCGATCCCGTGGGCGGTCTGGCTGCCGCGCAGGGCGTCGGGCGCGGGGTGGCGATAGACCGCGTCATTGCCATCGATGGACGGCGCGTCGTGGTCCTTCTTGCAGCCCAGTCGTTCGGCCAGCCGGATGCTGTCGAGGTTCTTGGGGTCGATATAAGAGACAGCCGTCTCCCAGCCCTGCTCGTCATAGTAGTAGCGGCGCACGGCATCGGTGGCCTCAAGCGCATAGCCCTTGCCCGCCTTGTTCGGCCAGATGATCCACGCGATTTCGCGCTCGGGCCATTTCGCGGGGCACCAGCCGCCCGCCATGCCGACGGTCTCATCGGTCTCGGCGAGGTGGATCATCCACATGCCGAAGCCGCGGATTTCCCAATGGCCGATCTCTGCCGCGTACAGCATCCACGTCTCGTAGGCGTTCAGCGGCCCGCCCATGAAGCGCGAGCGGTAGGAGGCAAACGTGGCCTTGAAATCCGGGTAATCCTGCGGCTCGGGGGCGCGCAGGATCAGCCGTTTGGTGGTGAGGACGGGGATGTCGCGATGTCCCATTACAGGCGCTCCCTTTTCGTGAGTGCAAAGCCGGTCATGCGTCCTCCCTCACATGCCGGTAGACGCAGGTCTCTGCGTCATCGAGCGCCTCTTCGGCGGCCTTGTCGCGTTTCGCGCCGAGCTTGCGCATCAGCTTGCGACAGCGCTGGTTGTCGCGTGCCACGTAGGACACGACGGAGGCCCAGTCGAGATCGCGAAACGCATGGTCGCGCGCGGCGATCATCGCCTCTTCGGCGATGCCCTGACCCTCGGCCTTGTCGAGCAGGAAAATGCCCAGCTCGGCCTCGGGGTCGTCGTATTCGAAGCCCAGCGTGACGAAGCCCGCCGAGGGGCGCGTCTGCGCGTCGATGGTCCACAGCCCGTGGCCGTGCAGCAGCCATTGCGCGGTGTATTGCGTGAACTCGGCCCATGCCTGCTCGCGGCTGAACGGCCCGCCCATGAAGCAGGCGCGGTCGCTGGTCATGATCTCGGCGAAGGCGTCGAAGTCATAGATGCGCGGCCCGCGCAATTGCAGACGCCGCGTGTCGATCTGCGGGATGCGCCCGCCCAACCGGGCGGCAGCGCGTGCGCCGGGGCCGGGGCGGTGCGTTTCGCAGGGCGCGGTCACGAGGACATCCTTGGCGTTCATGGCCGCACCTCCGGGTGACGCCAGACCTGCGCGGGCTTGTCGCGCAGGGTGATCTCGGTCTCGAAGGATGCGCCGAGGCGCGTTGCCAGCGCCTGACTGCGGGCATTGTCGGGCGCGATGAAGCTGGGCAGGCGCGTCAGGCCCAGCCGCGCGGCCCCGGCGCGCGCGGCGGTCACCGCCTCGAAGGCGATGCCCTTGCCCTCGGCCTCGGCGGTGACGCCATAGCCCAGTTCCGGTTCCGGCCAGTCGAAGGGGTGGAAAATCCCGGCAAAGCCCACAAGCGCGTCCGTGTCGCGCAGATGCGCGAACCACAGGCCGTGGCCGCGCAGATGCCATTGGCCAAGCGCCGAGGTCAGCATGGTCCAGACGTCGACGGGCTCTTTGGGGCCGCCGTTGAAGGCGCTGCGCGGGTCGCGGAAATAGGCACACAGCGCGTCGAAATCGCTGGCCTCCGGGGCGCGCAGGATCAACCGGTCGGTGGTCAAGGTCGGGATCATGCCAGCACCTCCGATGCCGGAGGGTGCCGCCAAAGCTCGTCCTCGCCCATGTGCTCGTTGTGATAGGTGCGCTCGTACTGCGCGCCGAGCCGCGCGGCGAGGCGTTTGGACCGGTCGTTGGACGGCACGATATTGGATGTCAGCGTGGTAAAGCCGAGGTCCTGATAGGCCCAGAGGCGGGCGCGGGTCGCGGCCTCGAACGCCACGCCTTTGCCCTCGAACCCGTCGAGGACCAGCCAGCCGAGTTCCGGCTCGGGCCAGGGCACAGGGTTCCAGATGCCGGTCATGCCCGCGGGCTGGCCCGAGGCGCGGTCTTCGATGATGAAATACCCGTAGCCGTGCCAGTGCCAGTGACCGACATTCAGCGTGAACCAGCGCCATGCATCGCCGCGCGTTTCCGAGTGGCCAAACCCGTGCGCGCGCACGGGATCGCGCAGGAAGGCGATGATGGCGTCTGCATCCTCGCGGCGCGGGCCACGCAGGATCAGGGTCTTGGTTTCCAGACGCGGGGCGTTCGTCAATGTCATGCGCACGGCCTCCCACAGGGGGCAAGGCGCTTCGAAGCGCCTTGGACAAGCGCCTTCGAAGGCGCTTGGGCGCGGGTTTGGACCGGGGCGCTCATGCGTAGGCCTCCGGGCTGCCGTCGAGGTCTGGCAGGTGGCGATAGACTGCGGTTTCTTCAGGCGTTTCGCCCATGGGCAGCGCAGCGTCATGGTCTCGGCGCGCGCCGAGACGCGTCGCCAAGGCAATGGACCGGGCATTGTCAGGATCGATGTAGGAGACGAGGGTGTCGAACCCCTGCTCCCACGCCCAGTGCAGCGCTCCGGTGGCGGCCTCGGTGGCGTAGCCCTTGCCCTCGGCGTGGTCCAGCAGCGTCCAGCCGAGTTCCCGTTCCGGGAAATGCGGCGGTTGCAGGATGCCGATCTGGCCGATGAAATCGCCGTCGCGGGTTTCGATCCCCCAGGCCCCGTGGCCGATCAGGTCCCACATGGCGACCTCGGAGGCCAGCCAGCGCCATGCTTCCTTGCGCGGGATCGGCCCGCCCATATGCCGCGCGCGATCCGTCTCGAACAGGTCACAGAGCTGTTCGAGGTCTGCCATCACGTGGGCGCGCAGCGTCAGGCGCGGGGTATGGAGCGTCGGGGCGGGCATGTCTGTCGTTCAGGGGCCTTTGCGGGTGGTGAGGCCGGATGCCTCCGGCGGGGGTATTGGAGCCAAGAAGAAACGGGGATCACTTCTTCTTGCCGAGGCCGGAGAGGCCGGGGGGCAGACCGGCGCCACCCAGACCGGGCAATTTTCCGGACATGCCAAGCTGTTTGGCGGCGGCTTCCATGGCTTTGGGGTCCATCTGGCTGGGGTCCATCCCGGCCATGTCGGCGGGCATGCCGCCCTTGCCGAACATGCCTTTCATGGCCTGTTTCAGCATGCCGCCTTTGCCCATCTTGCCCATCTTCTTCATCATGTCGGACATCTGGCGCTGCATCTTGAGCAGCTTGTTGAGGTCGGCGACCTCCATGCCCGCGCCTGCCGCGATGCGTTTCTTGCGGCTGGCCTGAAGGATCTGCGGATTGGCGCGTTCCTTTTTCGTCATGGAATTGATCAGCGCGATCTGCTGGCTGAGGATCTTGTCATCCATCCCGGCGGCTTCGGCCTGTTTGGCCATTTTCCCCATGCCGGGCATCATCTGCATCATCGCGCCCATGCCGCCCATCTTCATCATCTGGTCGAGCTGCATCTTGAGGTCGTTCATGTTGAACTGACCCTTGGCGAAGCGCTTCATCATGCGTTCGGCCTGCTCGGCCTCCAGCGTCTGTTGCGCCTTTTCGACCAGCGCGACGATGTCGCCCATGCCAAGGATGCGGCCTGCGACGCGGTCCGGCTCGAAGGTTTCGAGCGCGTCCATCTTTTCGCCGAGGCCCACGAACTTGATCGGCTTGCCGGTGACGGCGCGCATCGACAGGGCGGCACCGCCGCGCCCGTCGCCATCCATCCGGGTCAGCACGACGCCGGTGATCCCGATGCGGTCGTCGAAGTTCTGGGCGGTGTTGACGGCGTCCTGACCGGTCAGGCCGTCGACCACCAGAATGGTTTCGCGCGGGTTGGCGACGTCGCGCACCGCCTCGACCTGCGCCATCAGTTCCTCGTCGATCGACAGGCGACCGGCGGTGTCGAGCATGTAGACATCGTAGCCGCCGAGACCGGCTTGGGTCTTGGCGCGTTTGGCGATGGCGACCGGGTCCTCGCCCTTGATGATGGGCAGGGTGTCGACGCCGATCTGGGTGCCGAGGATCGCCAGCTGTTCCATCGCGGCGGGGCGGTTGACGTCGAGCGAGGCCATCAGGACCTTTTTCCCGTCACGCTCTTTCAGCCGTTTGGCCAGCTTGGCGGTGGTCGTCGTCTTGCCGCCGCCCTGTAGGCCGACCATCAGGATCGGCGCGGGCGGGTTGTCGACCTTGAGCTTGCCGGGTTCGCCCTCGCCCGCCAGCACGGCGATCAATTCGTCATGGACGATCTTGACGACCTGCTGGCCGGGGGTGACGGATTTGGTGACGGCGGCGCCGGTGGCTTTCTTTTCCACCGCCTTGACGAATTGCCGGGTGACGGGCAGCGACACGTCGGCCTCAAGGAGCGCGACGCGGACCTCGCGCAGGGCGGTCTTGACGTCATCCTCGGACAGCGCGCCCTGCTTGGTCAGCCGGTCGAACACGCCGCCAAGGCGTTCTGACAGATTCTCGAACATGGGCAGTGCCCCTTTTCTATCGGTTCCCATACCCCCCAGATAAGGAGGCGCGGCGCGTGTCGCAAATCCCGAAGGCTGACCAATAGGGTGCGGCCCCCGTGGGCGAATCCTCGCTGACGGGGGGCGATCCCGGCCAATGGCCATGGGACCGGAAGGCTGACGCTTCCGGATGTTTGGGCGGCAGTTACGCCAGCCAGACCGATGAGTCAAGGAAATATGGGGTTGAGCGCCGCGCCCCATCTGTCAAACTGGGCGCATGGAACAGTTTGCCGACAATGTCTGGCTGTTTGACGGGCCGGTCGTCACGGCGGCGCTTGGGTTTCAATACTCGACGCGCATGGCGGTGATCCGGCTTTCTGATGGCGGGCTGTGGGTCTGGTCGCCGGTGGCGCTGCCGGATTTGCAGGCCTCGGTCGCGGCCTTGGGTGAGGTTCAGCATATCGTCCAGCCTTCCCCTCTGCATGACACATGGATCAAGGATTGGCAGGCGGCCTATCCCAAGGCCTGTGTCTGGGGGCCGAATTTCGACGTCGTGCCACCCGGCGCGGAAATCTCGCATGTGATCGTGCCCAACCGGATTGCCGACGAAACGGTGTTCTTTCACCACGCCAGCGGAACGGTGTTGATCTGCGACTTGCTGCAACAGATGCCGCGCGATTGGTATGCCGGTTGGCGCGGCGTGGTCGCCCGGCTGGACAATATGACGGGTGATGTGCCGCAGATGCCGCGCAAGTTTCGCATGGCGTTGCGCCCCGGGGCGCGCGATGCCCTGCGCACCGTCCTCGGCTGGCCGACCGAGCGGCTGGTGATCGCCCATGGCCCGCCGGTGACGCAAGGGGCAGGGCGGGTGCTGGCCCGTGCCTTTGCCCCCTTGCGCCTTTGATCTCAGGCGGCGAGCGCCTCGATATCCTGTGCGGCGCGCTGCGCCGAGGCATCCGGATCGACCATCTGCCGGTCCGAGCGCACGACCTGCACATCGGTGATCCCCATGAAGCCCAGCACGTGGCGCAGCCAAGGGGTGGCAAAGTCGATTGCGCCGTCAACCTCGGTGCCGCCCGAAGCCATCACGAGGATCGCGCGCTTGCCGGTCAACAGGCCTTCGGGGCCGTTCTCGGTGTAGCGAAAGGTCAGGCGGGCGCGGGCGACCATGTCGACCCATGCCTTGAGCGCGGAGGGCACGCCGAAATTGTAGATCGGCACGGCGATCAGCAGGGTGTCGGCCTGTTTCAGCTCCGCCACCAGCTCGTCCGACAAGGCCAGCGTGGCGCGCTGGTCTGCGCTGCGCTCTTCCTCCGGGGAGAAATTGGCGGCGATCCAGTTGGCATCGATCTGCGGCAGGCCGCCGGACAGGTCGCGCGTCAACGTCTGCGCGGGGTTAAGCCGTTGGGCGATGTCGTCGGCGAGACCGCGGCTGACGGACCCTTCGGTCCGGGCAGACGCGTCGATGCGCAGCAAGGTCTGTGTCATGGTAAGGAGCCTTTCCGTAAGGGTGTGCCTTTCAGATCGGCTCTTGCATCTTTGAACGCAATGCAGATGAATGAACGGGATATGTGAGGTGACGCACAGAGGATGTGATGGACAACTGGGACGAAATCCGCACCGCCTATCAGGTGGCGCGGCTGGGCACGGTCAGCGGCGCGGCCGAGGCGCTGGGCGTGCATCATGCCACGGTGATCCGCCATATCGACGCGCTCGAAGGCCGGCTCGGCGTCAAGCTGTTCCAGCGTCATGCGCGCGGCTACACCGCAACCGAGGCCGGGCAGGACCTGCTCCGCGTGGCGCAGGCGACCGACGACCAGTTCGCCCAACTCGAAGGGCGGATCAAGGGGCGCGGCAACGACGTATCGGGGGAATTGGTGGTGACCTCGCTCGTGGCCTTCGCGCCGCTGCTGGTGCCGGCGCTGACCTCGTTTCGCGCGCAATATCCCGAGGTGACCGTCCGTCTGCTAACCGGCGACCGCCTGTTCCGCCTGCAATATGGCGAGGCGCATGTGGCGTTGCGCGCCGGTGCGGCGCCGCAGGAACCCGACAACGTGGTCCAGCCCTTCGCGCGCGAACAGATCGCCCTTTACGCGAGCCGCGCCTATGTCGAGCGGATGGGGATGCCGGACAGCGAAGAGGCGCTTCGGGAGCATCATTTCGTCAGCCATGACGATGCCGAGACACGCGCGCCCTTCTTGCGCTGGTTGCACGGTCATGTGTCGCCCGACCGGATCGTGTTCCGCGCGATGGACACGCGGATCATGGAGGCCGCGGTGCTGGCGGGCGCGGGGATCGGCTTCTTCGGGGTGCGCGAGGCGACACAGCACCCCGATCTCGTGCAGGTCATGCCCCCGCGCGACGAATGGACGTCGCCGCTATGGCTGGTGACCCATGTGGATCTGCACCGCACCGCCAAGGTTCAGGCCTTCGTGCGGCACCTCAAATCCTTTGCCGACGAGGAGGGCTAGCCATAAGCCCGCATCTGAAAGGCCACGCGGCGATGATGGTGTTTGCCGCTCTTGTCGCCGGGTCGTTCTCGCTCGGCCGGATGGCTGCGCCCTACATCGATCCGATGGTGCTGAACGCCGCGCGCTTCGTCATCGGGGCGATCGTGTTGTGGGGGCTGGCGCTGACGACCGGAGGGGTCGGCCGGGCGGTCTTTGACGCGCCATGGCGCTATTTCGTGCTGGCCGGTCTGTTTGCCATCTATTTCGTCACGATGTTCGAGGGGCTGAAGACGGCGGAGCCGGTCAGCATGGCGGCGGTGTTCACGCTGAACCCGGCGCTGACGGCGGTGTTCGGCTACATCCTTTTGCGGCAGGTGACGACGCCGCGCATGGCGATTGCGATCGTGATCGGCGGGGTGGGCGCGCTATGGGTGATTTTCGACGCCGACCTGTCGGCGCTCGTGCGCTTCGAGGTCGGGCGGGGCGAGGCGGTCTATTTCTGGGGGTGCATCGCGCATGCGCTCTACTCGCCCGTGCTGCGCAAACTCAGCCGGGGGGAGGGCGCGTTCGCCTTCAACGCCGGGGTGCTGAGCGCGGGCGCGGTGATCCTGATCGTATTGTCGGGACCAAAGCTGGTGCAGACGGACTGGGCGGCGCTGCCGGGTATCGTCTGGGTGACGATCCTGTACGTGGCGTTGCTGGCGACGGCGGTGACGTTCATGTGCCTGCGCTACGCGACGCTGCGGCTGCCTTCGGCCAAGGTGATGGCCTACACCTATATCGTGCCCAGCTGGGTGATCCTGTGGGAAGTGGCGCTGGGCCATGGTGTGCCACCGGCCTTGATCTTGCCCGGTGTGGCGCTAACCGCGCTGTCGCTGCTGATGTTGCTCAAGGATGAGGAGAGGGTCGCGGTTGCCTAGGGTAGGATGGGTGCGCACCCATCCTACTTTATGTCGCGTTCCGCGTCGTCGGCCAGCTCCCGTTCCAAGAACCGCTCGAAGGCGTCGAGGTTCACCGGCTCGAATTGACCGAAGCCCTGCATCCAGACGGACGCATCGCGCAGCGCGTCCGGTTCTAGCTTGCACCATTTCACCCGACCGCGTTTTTCCTGACTGATGAGGCCCGCATTGGTCAGCACGACGAGATGTTTGGAGATCGCCGCCAGCGACATCTCGAACGGCTCGGCCACGTCGGTCACCGCCATGTCATCCTCCAGCAGCATCGACAGGATGCGGCGGCGTGTCGGGTCCGCGAGGGCGGCAAAGACGATGTCTAGGGTCTGGCTCACCCGTCTGGCGTATCCCCCGCATCCTGAGCGGTCAAGCGCGCAAGTTGCGGGCGCAGGTCGAACGCCCCGGAGACGCGATCGACCTGATCGAGACCGAGCCTGCCCGGCAGCCAAGCGGTGCGCGTCAAGAGGTCGGGCATCAGCGATGCCGGGTCCGATCGGGTCAGGATCGGCAGGCCGGGTTGGCGGTATTCGACGGCCGTGTCCTGCGCCGTCACTTGCCATTCGCCTTCGGCTTGGCGCAGGACCGAGGTGCGCAGGCTGCGCCGGGTCCAGTCGCCATCTGCCTGCTCCAGCCGGGTCCACAGGGCGATATCGGTTTCTGACAAGGTGGCGGGGCGCTCGGTCAGGCAGGCGGTTTCGCCACACACGCCCAGACGAAAGCTTCGGCCCGGCATGTCCTGCGCCAGCGTGCTGACCTCGGCGCGGCTGTCGGGGACGAAGACGGCATAGGCCCCGGCCTCCAGCAGCATCCGGCATCCGGATCCGCAGCCCGTCGACCCATCCACCAGCGCGATCTGCGCGGCGGGGCGCTGCACGATCGGCGGGATATCCTGTGTTTGAAGGGCGCGCGCCTCGGCCTGCGCGGCGGGACGCAGGGCGAGGCCCGGCAGCAGGGCCAAAGCGGCGACACTCGCCAAGGCGACATTGCGGGCGTGCGGCAGACCGACAAGGCGCAGCACCTTTTCAACAGCCAGAAGACATGCGATGGCCGCCACCAAGGTCGGCACGAGGCTCGGCAAAAGGCCAAGGGAGATCTCCAGCCCGGAGGGCGGCGCCACGGCGAAGAGATAGCAGGACAGCGCGACCAAGGTTGCGCAAAGCCAGAATTGATAGCCGCGAAGGGCAAGAGCGCGCGTCATTGGGTGCAGGTCCCGCAAGTGAAATGCCCGGGATAAACGGTTGCAGGACAGTTCGGTTCCCGACGGGGCGCAAAGGCAGGCACGGAGACTTCCTAACGGTTGGTTAACGTCGATTGTCGCGTCAGCCTTGACTTGCAAACCCGGCGGGGGTTGGGCAGCAAGGCGAAGCTTTTGCGGCCATGTTCGGGCCACGAGCCTTGCATGACATTTCCGGGTAAAGGCTGGATGAATCCCGCACCGCCTCGCAGGGCGGAGTCAACATCAACCACTTGGTTGAATATGCAAATGCAGCGATATCAGCCTCCTACCGGCCTGCGACCGAATGGCCGGCGGCTGAGCGCCATATGAAAAGCCATTTTTTATCAATCTTTTAGGCATGTATTAAGCCCGATTATCGCGTTGTTGACTCGGACGCTCCCTGCGCATAGCAAAGCGTCGAACTCCGAAGGGGCCTGTTGCAGTGAGCGATCCTGATCCGAAGCGACAGATGCAAGAGCTGGAAGCAAAGCTGGCGGCACACAAGGCCGCCAACAAGGCGGACAAGGCCCATCAGGAAGAGCACTACTCCCAAGCGCAAATCGCTTGGCGGATGGTGACAGAGATGGTGGCCGGTCTCGGGATCGGCTTTGGCATCGGCTACGGGCTGGACTGGCTGTTCGGCACCACCCCGTGGCTCATGGTGCTGTTTACATTGCTGGGCGTCGCCGCGGGGATCAACGTCATGTTGCGCACCGCGAAAGAGGTCCAGAGACAGACGGAAATGCCGCCCAAGACAGGCGGGGACGAGGGGAACAAGAATGGCGACTGAAACGCACGGCGCAGAGGCGGCAGCAGAGGGCAGCAGCCTGGTTTTCCACCCGATGGACCAGTTCATCGTCAAGCCGCTCTTCGGCCATGGCGACGTGGGCATGTTCACCATCACCAACGTGACGCTGTGGCTTGCGCTCGCGATCCTCGCGATCTTCGTGATGATGGTGCTGGGCACCTCGCGCCGCGCCGTGGTTCCGGGCCGCTCGCAGTCGGTTGCCGAACTCGCCTACGGCTTCGTGCACAAGATGGTTGAGGACGTGACCGGCAAGGACGGGCTGAAGTATTTCCCCTACATCATGACCCTGTTCATGTTCATCGTGACGGCGAACTTCCTCGGGCTGATCCCGATGTCGTTCACCACAACCTCGCACTTCGCCGTGACGGTGGTGCTGGCGCTGGCCGTCTTCCTGACGGTGACCATCCTTGGCTTCGTCAAGAACGGCGCGTCGTTCCTCGGCCTGTTCTGGGTCTCGTCGGCGCCGCTGGCGCTGCGCCCGATCCTGGCGATCATCGAACTGATCTCCTACTTCGTGCGTCCGGTCAGCCACTCCATTCGTCTTGCTGGCAACGTCATGGCAGGCCACGCGGTGATCAAGGTGTTCGCAGGCTTTGCCGCCATCGCAGCGATCTCGCCGATCTCGGTTCTGGCGATCACGGCGATGTACGGTCTGGAAGTCCTCGTGGCCTTCATCCAGGCCTACGTGTTCACCATCCTGACCTGCGTCTACCTGAAGGACGCACTGCATCCGCATCACTGAGTTCAAGTAGGATGGGTGATCACCCATCCTACCCCGAAGACACCCAACATACCCAACTTCCAAATCGTAAGGAGATTCATCATGGAAGGCGATCTGGCACACATCGGCGCAGGCCTGGCAGCAATCGGTTCCGGCGCAGCCGCAATCGGTGTGGGCAACGTTGCGGGCAACTTCCTTGCCGGCGCACTGCGCAACCCCTCCGCAGCTGCTTCGCAGACTGCTACTCTCTTCATCGGCATCGCATTCGCAGAAGCCCTGGGCATCTTCTCGTTCCTGGTCTCCCTGCTGCTGATGTTCGCCGTCTAATCCACGGAACCAACTGATCCTTACGCGCGGGCGGTCCGGCCAAGGCCAGACCGCCCGATCGAAAGACAAACGTTCCGACGGAGGACAACATGGCGACCGAAACTCACGGAGCCGAAAACGCGGCCGCTGCCGCCAGCGCCTGTGTGGATTCCCATGGCTCTGCCGTTGGGATGCCGCAGCTTTGCGGCGAGTGGATTGGCAACCAGGTTTTCTGGCTGGTCATCACTCTGGTGGTCATCTACCTGATCCTCGCCAAGATCGCGCTGCCCCGCATCGCATCCGTTCTGGCCGAGCGTCAGGGCACGATCACAAACGACATCGCCGCAGCCGAAGAGCTGAAGCGCAAGGCTGAAGAGTCCGAAGCGGCTTACCAGCAGGCGCTAGCGGATGCCCGTGCACAGGCACAGGCGATTGCGCAAAAGACGCGCGACGACATCAAGGCGGATCTCGACGCCGAAATGGCCAAGGCTGACGAGGCAATCTCTGCCAAGGCGGCTGAATCGGAAAAGGCAATCTCTGCCATCCGTGCTTCGGCCATGGAAAACGTCGAAATCGTCGCCAAGGAAACGGCCGCCGCCCTCGTGGCTGCGCTGGGTGGCAAGGCGGATGACGCCAAGATCGCCAACGCCGTTTCGAACCGGTTGAAAGGATAAGGCCATGCGCAAGTTTTCCGCGATCGCACTCGCCACTCTGGCCGCAAGCCCGGCCTTTGCGGCATCCGGGCCGTTCTTTTCGCTCGGGAACACGGACTTCATCGTTCTGCTCGGCTTCCTCGTGTTCTTGGCCGTGCTCGTCTACTTCAAGGTGCCCGGCCTGCTCGGCGGGTTGCTCGACAAGCGCGCTGCCGGCATCCAGTCCGACCTCGACGAGGCCCGGGCCCTGCGCGAAGAGGCTCAGACCCTGCTGGCCTCGTACGAGCGCAAGCAGCGTGAAGTGCAGGATCAGGCCGACCGCATCGTTGCCCACGCCAAGCAGGAGGCCGAACTTGCCGCCGAGCAGGCCAAGGCCGACATGAAAGAGTCGATCGCCCGTCGTCTGGCCGCTGCCGAAAGCCAGATCGCGTCTGCCGAGGCCTCGGCTGTGCGGGAGGTGCGCGACAGTGCGATCACCGTCGCCATTGCGGCCGCCAAGGACGTGGTGGCCGACCAGATGACCGCTGCGGATCAGTCGAAGCTGATCGACGAGGCGATTGCCACGGTGGGTGCAAAGCTGCACTGACCTGTCCGGTTCATGCAGCCCAAGAATGCGGCCCGGCCATCACGGTCGGGCCTTTTCTTTTGCAGGATGGGTTTAAACCCATCCTACTTCTGGTCGTCTTATATTATTGACGGGGCACACCAGATACTGTTGATGCCAATCAACCACAGCAGAACATGTGGGATCATCAAAGGGGCAAGACCGTGGCGCATATCATTGTCGTGGGTAACGAAAAGGGCGGGGCTGGCAAGTCCACCGTATCGATGCATGTGGCCACCGCATTGGCGCGCCTCGGGCATCGCACGGGCTGCCTCGACCTCGACTTGCGTCAGAAAAGCCTCGGGCGATATCTCGACAACCGCACGGCATTCCTCGGCAAATCCGGGCTCGACCTGCCCTCGCCGGTCTACATGGACCTGCCCGAAGCCGATGCCGCAACGCTTGCCCCCGGCGAAAACGCCTATGACCACCGCCTGTCCAAGGCCGTGGCCGAGCTGGAGCAGACCAGCGATTTCATCGTGATCGATTGCCCCGGATCGCATACGCGCCTCGCACAGGTCGCGCATTCGCTCGCCGATACGCTGGTCACCCCGCTCAACGATTCCTTTGTCGATTTCGACCTGCTGGCCCGCGTCGATGCCGAGGGGGACAAGATCCTTGGCCCCTCGGTCTATTCCGAGATGGTCTGGTCGGCGCGTCAATTGCGGGCGCAGGCTGGCTTGTCGCCCATCGATTGGGTCGTGCTGCGAAACCGTCTGGGCGCCCAGCAGATGGTCAACAAGGCCAAGATGGAAAAGGCGGTGGAGCGTCTGTCGAAGCGCATCGGGTTCCGCGTCGCCCCCGGGTTTTCCGAGCGGGTCATCTTTCGCGAGCTGTTTCCGCGCGGTCTGACCTTGCTCGACCTCAAGGATATCGGCGTCAAGCAGCTGAACATCTCGAACGTCGCGGCGCGGCAGGAATTGCGCGACCTGATGAAGGCGCTGAAACTGCCCGGCGTCGAAATCCGCTTCTGAACGCAAAAAGGCCGGGTCGCGAAACCCGGCCTTTTCTGTTTTGCTTGGGGCTTATTCAGCCGGGACTGCAACCGCCTCGCTCCGCGAGAAATGCTGTTTGTTCAGGCGGAACACGAGGAAGATGGCGACGGCCTGCGAGGCCAGCGCGACGGCGGTGAAGGCCCAGTAGGCGGTGCCGAACTTCTCGATCACCTGCGCGGCCACCAACCCCTTGTTGATGAAGAAGAAGCCAAGCACGTTGAAGGCGACGAAGGGGCAGACCAGCGCATAGGACCCGGCCGAGGTCTTGGTGCCAAAGACGAAGTCCTTGAAGTACCCCTGCGCCCGCAGCACCACCAGACCCAAGCCAAGGAAGGTGATCTGGATCGAGATCATCCGCGTCAGGAAGACCAGCGTCTCACCGGCATTGGCATGGGCGTCGAACGTGGTGTGCAAGCCGTGGTCCTGACGCATAAGCAGGATCGACAGGACGGTGACGAACGGGACGATGATCATTAGCGTCGGGCCAGCCTCGCGGGCGGTGCCATAGTGCAGCATCGAGCTGACGGCGGTGGTGGCGGCAAAGATCGTATAGAGGACCGAGATCACCGCCAGCACGGTCGACAGGACCAGCGAGGCGGCGACCGTCGTCGGGTTGGTGCTCATGGCGGCGGGGGCGGCAAAGCCGACGGCGATCATCGCGACGGCAAAGGCGGGGGTCAGCTGCGCAAAGGAATTGTGCGCAGTGACATCAAAGATCCCGCCCTTGGACAACACGCGGCCCAGAAACGCCCCGATCATCCGCAGCGCCAGCACCGCGATCAGGCCGAAGGCGACCATCGCCATCGGGAACAGATATTCGACGATGCTCCAAAGCTGCGGCACGAAGACGAGGCCAACGATGAACAGCGCGTTCACGGTCATCGCGAGCGCCAGCGGCATGGCGAGGAGGGTGGATTCGGCGTTCGACGATTTCAGGGCCGTGTAGGCCGGGGTCGACTTGTAGGCGTTGAAGGCGGTCAGGTTCCAGACCAGCGCCTTGATGTTGAGAAACGCAAAGACGGCGATGCCGATCATGGCGATTGCGATGGCGATCTGCTGCGGGACATGGCCCTTGGCCCACGCGGCCAAGATATCCTCGAAGACCGGGACGGGCGCGTTGGGATGCGGCACCCAGAACATCAGGAACATGAAGAAGGTGACGGCAAGGCCGCCAGCCCCCAGTGAGGCGAGGAAGTAAATCGGCGCGTATGCGTCCGCCGGGCGGGTTTGAGCGGTAGCCATGATGGCCTCCCTTAAATATGCCAGTATTGGAATGTAATATACATATGGAAATTGGAATGTAAATAGGTTTCCGCTTGCTTCGGCATTCGGGGGTTAACGACTTGGTAACCGGAATCGTCCAAGCATCCGGGATGCGTATCCTGACCCTTCTGCTGTTGCTGTTTGCCCTTGCTGCCTGCGATGCGGCGGGCCCGGGGTTTCGCGGGGCTGACAAGGTGGTCCGTGACTATGACGGCAGCCGTTTCACCCTGCGTCGTCAAGGCAACGTGATCGAGGCGATTCGCACCAATCCCGAGATGCTGCCGCGTTTCCAGCCCATCGCGCGCAAGGCGGGCATCGCCGCGCAGATCGAAACCGGCTGCAAGGCGGCTTGGGTCGTGGGGGACCCGTCGATGATGTGGATCGGGCTAAGTTGCGATGGCGGCAAGGCGCCTCCAAAACCGCGCAAGAGCAAGGTCTTCTTCTGTGACCTCTACGACGTGACGACACGCGGTGGAACGTTGGAATGCAGCAAGGGGTAGTTGCGTCACCCCACATTATCTTGTGGAGAAGTTTTGGCACGGGCCGATATGCAGTCCGGTGCGGTTGACTCGGGACCGTTGAAAAGGCCAATTTGAGGGCCATTCCCGGACTTGGAAGGCCCGACCTTGCGCTTCAGCAAAATCAGACTGACCGGCTTCAAAAGCTTCGTCGACCCGACCGATCTGGTGATCGCGCCGGGGTTGACCGGCGTGGTCGGGCCGAATGGCTGCGGCAAGTCCAACCTGCTCGAAGCGCTGCGCTGGGTGATGGGCGAAACCCGCGCCAAGGCGATGCGCGGCGGCGGGATGGAGGATGTGATCTTTGCCGGCGCGGCGACGCGGCCTGCGCGCAACTTTGCCGAGGTGGCGCTGACCATCGACAACTCCGACCGGCTCGCGCCTGCCGGGTTCAACGACAGCGACCAGCTGGAAATCACCCGCCGGATCACCCGCGACGTGGGCAGCGCCTACAAGGTGAACTCCAAGGACACGCGCGCCCGCGACATCCAGATGCTGTTTGCCGATGCGGCGACGGGCGCGACCTCGCCCGCGCTGGTGCGGCAGGGGCAGATCATGGAATTGATCAACTCCAAGCCCAAGAACCGCCGCAAGGTGCTGGAGGATGCCGCCGGGATCGGAGGCCTGTACCAGCGCCGCCACGAGGCCGAGTTGAAGCTGAAAAGCACCGAAGCCAACTTGCTGCGCGTCGATGATGTGATCGAACAGCTGGCCGGGCAGTTGGGGCAACTGGCGCGGCAGGCACGGCAGGCGGCGCGCTATCGGGCCATTGCCGAGGAGTTGCGCAAGTCCGAGGGCATGTTGCTGTTCCGCCGCTGGAAAGAGGCGGATGAGGCGCGCATGGCGGCTGAAACTGGCCTGCGCGAGTTGATGACCGGCGCGGCGCGTGCCGAGGCCGCAGCGCGCGCGACGACCACCGCGCGTGAGGCCCGCGAGGCGGACTTGCCCCCCTTGCGCGAGGAGGACGCGATTGCGGCGGCGGTGCTTCAGCGGCTGACCGTGCAGCGCGACACGCTGTCCGATCAGGAACGGCAGGCGCAGGATCGCATCGCCACGCTGGCCCGCCGCATCGAACAACTGGGTCAGGATATGGAGCGCGAGGCGGGCTTGAACCGCGACGCGGGCGAGACCATCCAGCGCCTCGAATGGGAGGCGCGCGAGTTGGCGAAGGCCTCCGAAGGACATGGCGACAAGCTGGAAGAGGCGGCTGAAAGCGCCCGCGAGGCCGCCGCGATCTTGCAGGAACGCGAGGCCGAACTGTCCCAGCACACCGAGGACGTGGCGCGTTTGGCAGCGCGGCACCAATCGGCACAGCGCTACGTGGCCGATTGCCAACGGCAGGCGGATCGCAACGCGACCGAGGCCGAGAAGGCGCATGATTCCGTTCATGCGGCGGATGCGGCCTTGGAGGCGGCCAAGGAGGCCGCGCTGAAGGCCCAGACCGATCAGGATGCCGCCCAGATGATGGTCGAACGCGCCGAGCGTGTCTTGTCCGACGCCGAAACCGCGCGGGCGGAAACGCAGGCGCGCGAGGCCGAGGCGCGCGGTGAGCGCTCCGAGGCCGAGGGCGAGATGAACGCCCTGCGCGCCGAAGTGACGGCCTTGGCGCGGCTGCTGGATCGCGATGCCGCCGAGGGCGGGCAGATCCTTGACCGGTTGCAGGTGGAGCAGGGCTTTGAAAAGGCGCTGGGTGCCGCGCTGGCCGACGATCTGCGCGCGCCCGAGGTCGAGGGCGACGGCCCGACCGGCTGGCTTGTCCTGCCCGGATATGACGCGACGCAGGCGCTGCCCGAGGGGGTGACCGCGCTGACCCAGCACGTTTCGGTCCCCGAGGTGCTGGAACGGCGCATGTCGCAGATCGGGCTGTGTGACGCCGAGGACGGTGCGCGCTTGCAACCGCTGTTGAAGCCCGGCCAGCGGTTGGTGTCGCTTGATGGCGACCTATGGCGCTGGGATGGCTACCGCGCCTGGGCCGAGGATCAACCGTCGGCGGCGGCTTTGCGGCTGGAGCAACTTAACCGGCTCGAAGCGCTGAAACAGGAAATGGCCGCCGCAACCGCCCATCTGGACGGCACCCGCGCTGCCCATGACGCACTGGTGGCGCGGCTGGCCGACCTGACCCGCGCTGACAAGCAGGCGCGCGAGGCGCGGCGCGAGGCGGATCAGGCCCTGACGCAGGCCACCCGCGCCCACAACCGCGCGGTCAACGACCGCGACATCGCCGAGGGCAAGTTGGAGGCGGCCAAGCTGTCCGTCCGCCGGTTCGAGGAAGAGGCCGCAACCGCCCGCGCGCAACTGCTGGAAGCCGAGCGCGCCTTGGCCGGGCTGGACGATCTGGACGAGGCCCGCGCCATGGCCGAGGACGTCAAGATGACGGTCGAGGCGGCGCGCATGACGATGATGGCCAAACGCTCGGCCCATGACGAGCTGCGCCGCGAAGGCGAGGCGCGCAAGGGTCGCAGCCAGCAGGTGACCAAGGACTTGTCGGGCTGGCGTCACCGTCTGGAAACCGCCGAGCGCCGCGCCGCCGAACTGGCCGAGCGCAAGGACGCGACCGAAGAGGAACTGGAAGAGGCCGCGCAGGTCCCCGAGGAACTGGCCGCCAAGCGCGAGGAACTGACCGAGGCGATCGAGGTGGCGCAGGACCGCAAGGATGCCGCCGCCGAGGCACTGGCCCGCGCGGAAACCGTGCTGCGCGACGCGATCACCGCCGAGCGGGACGCTGAGCGCGTCGCTGGCGAGGCGCGGGAATTGCGCGCCGGGGCGCAGGCGCGCGCCGATGCCGCGCGGCAGACGGTGCAGGCTGCCGCCGACCGCATCGGCGAAGAACTGGAATGCGCGCCGGAGGAATTGCTGACCCGGTTGGAGATGTCCGAAGCCGACATGCCCCCCGCCGATCAGGTCGAACAGGATGTCAGCCGCCTGAAACGCCAGCGCGATGCGCTTGGCGCCGTCAACCTGCGCGCCGAAGAGGACGCGAAGGAGGTTCAGGAAGAGCACGACACGCTGGTCTCGGAAAAGGAAGACCTCGAAGAGGCGATCAAGACGCTGCGCGGCGGGATTGCGTCGCTCAACCGTGAAGGGCGAGAACGGCTGTTGACGGCGTTCGAGCAGGTGAATTCCAACTTCACCATGTTGTTCACGCACCTGTTTGGCGGTGGCGAGGCGAGCCTTGTCATGGTCGAATCTGACGATCCGCTGGAGGCTGGCCTTGAGATCATGTGCCAGCCGCCGGGCAAGAAACTGTCGACCCTGTCGCTGCTGTCCGGGGGCGAACAGACCCTGACGGCGCTGGCGCTGATCTTTGCGGTGTTCCTTGCCAACCCCTCGCCGATCTGCGTGCTCGACGAGGTGGACGCGCCGCTGGACGATGCCAACGTGACCCGCTTCTGCGACATGCTGGACGAGATGACCCGCCGCACCGAGACGCGGTTCCTGATCATCACCCACCACGCGGTGACGATGGCGCGGATGGACCGGCTGTTCGGCGTGACCATGCAGGAGCAGGGCGTGTCGCAGCTGGTGTCGGTCGACCTCAAACGCGCCGAGAAGCTGGTCGCGTGAGGGGGCTTTGCCCCCGCCCTTCGGGCTCCCCCAGGGTATTTTCGAAGAAGAGAAGCATGGGGGCGAAATGCGGTTGGTCCTGCTGACGGCGCTGGTGATGGTGGCCTTTGCGGCGAATTCGGTGCTGACGCGCGCCGGTGTCGGCGGAGCGGGACTGGATGTCGCGGCGTTCGGGATGATCCGGGTTGGCGCCGGGGCGCTGGTCTTGTTGATCCTGTGTCTGGCCACGGGGCGGCGCGTGGCGTTTTTCACGGCGCGGCGCGGGGTCAGCGTGATCGGGCTGGCCGCCTATATCATCGGCTTCACGGATGCCTATCTGGGCATGGAGTCCGGGCTGGGCGCGCTATTGCTGTTCGGCATGGTGCAGGTGACGATGTTTGCCGGGGCGGTGCTGATGCGCGAACCCCTACCGGTGCTGCGGGTGGCGGGCGCCGTGGTGGCCTTGGCGGGGCTGGTCTATCTGGTCTGGCCGTGGTCCGACATTTCCGACAACCTCCGCAGCGTGGCGATGATGTGCGTGGCTGGGCTGGGCTGGGGTCTCTATTCGCTGGCCGGGCGGGGCAGCGCCGATCCGTTGGCGGATACCGCGGCGAATTTCCTGCTGGCGGCCATAGTCATTCCCGGCGTCTGGCTGTTGTTGGCCGGGTCGGTCATGAGCGTGGGCGAGGTGATGCAGGGCGGGCGCGGTGTCTGGCTTGCGGTGGTGTCCGGCGCGGTGACCTCGGGGCTGGGCTATGCGCTGTGGTACAAGGTGCTGCCTGGCCTGGGGGCCTCGGTCGCGGCGGTGGCGCAACTGACGGTGCCGCCCATTGCCGCACTGGGGGGCGCGCTGTTTCTGGGCGAGGCCCTGACGGCCAAGTTCGCGTTGGCGGCAGTGGTGATCCTTGGCGGCGTGGCGCTGTCGGTGATGGGGCCGAAGCTGCGCTGAGCCTTTCGCAGGGCGCGACTTGGGGGTATTGGGTCGGCCATGCGTGTCCTTTTGATCCTGTTTTGTCTGATGGCGGCGCCCGTGAGGGCGGGCGATTGCGTGATCCTGTTACACGGGCTGGCGCGGACCGAGGCCAGCATGGCGCTGATGGCGGCGGCTTTCGAGGCGCGGGGGCATCGCGCGGTTCTGGCAAGCTATCCGTCCACGGAGGCGCGGGTGCAGGTGCTGGCGGACGAAGTCCTGCCCGCCTCGGTCGCGGCCTGTGGGGACCGGACCGTGCATTTCGTGACCCATTCCATGGGCGGCATCCTGTTGCGCTTCTGGCTGGCGGATCACCGCCCGGCGCGGTTGGGCCGTGTCGTGATGTTGGGACCGCCCAATCAAGGCAGCGAGCTGGTGGATGAGCTGGGCGGATGGGAGCTGTTCCAGTGGGTCAATGGCCCCGCAGGCGGACAGCTGGGGACCGGGCCGGAGGACTTGCCCAAGCAACTGCCGGTGGTCGACTTCACCTTGGGCGTGATTGCCGGATCGCAATCGCTGAACCCGGTGTTCAGCCAGATCATACCGGGGGTGGACGATGGCAAGGTCTCGGTCGCCTCGACGCGGGTCGTGGGGATGAGCGGGCATATCGTCTTGCCGGTGACGCATACCTTCATGATGCAATCGCCGCAGGTGATCGCGCAGGCGATCCTGTTCGTGGAACAGGAACGCTTTGATCGCTCGGTATCGTGGCGGACCATGCTGGACGGCATGGATGCGAGCTGCCTGTTGGAGGGCTGTGAATGATCGAGCGGCGATTGGTGGGCGCGCGGGTGATGACGCCCGAAGGCTGGGCCGAGACGGCGGTGACCGTGGCGGACGGACGGTTGGGCGACGGGCCTGCGCGCGAGGTCGACCTGTCCGGCTATGACCTGTTGCCGGGCATCGTCGATGCCCATGGCGATGGGTTCGAGCGGCATATGGCGCCGCGTCGCGGCGCCTTGCGCGAGCGTGACGCGGGCATGTGGGCGGTGGCGCAGGAGCTGGCGTCCTGCGGGATCACCACGGCGATGCTGGCCCAGTTCTGGAGTTGGGAAGGCGGCATGCGCGGCCCGGATTTCGCCGAGGAAGTGTTCGAGAGCGCGTCGCTGGTGGCCCCGTCGGTGCCGGTGGATCTGCGGCTGCAATTGCGGTTGGAGACGCATTTCCTCGACAGTTTCGCACGGGCCGAAGAGGCCATTGCGCGCTACGGGATCGGCTACGTGGTCTTCAACGATCACCTGCCGCACGAACGGCTGTCGCAGGGGCGCAAGCCGCAGCGGCTGACCGGGCAGGCGCTGAAATCGGGTCGCTCGCCCGAGGCGCATCTGGCGTTGATGACCGCATTGCACGAGGCCGGGGCCGAGGTGCCAGAGGCGCTGGACGCGCTCTGCGCGCGGTTGGCCGCGCAGGGCGTCATCATGGGCAGCCATGATGACCGGACGCCGGAGGCGCGCGCGGTCTGGCGGGCGCGGGGGGTGCGCGTGTCGGAATTCCCCGAGACATTGGAGGCGGCGCAGGCGGCGCGCGCCGCCTGTGAGCCCGTGGTGCTGGGCGCGCCCAACGTGGTGCGCGGTGCCAGCCACGCGGGCAATGTCGCGGCGGCTGAATTGATCGCAGCGGGCTGCTGTGACGCGCTCGCGTCGGACTACCACTACCCGTCGCCCGCGCGGGCGGCGTGGCGCTGTGTCGAGCTTAGGTTGCTGGACGAAGCCGCCGCGTGGCGGCTTGTCTCGGACGGGCCTGCGCGCCTCTTGGGGCTGACGGATCGCGGGCGGATCGAACCGGGGTTGCGCGCCGATCTGTTGGTGACGGCGCGCGAGACCCGGCAAATCGTGGCGGTGATCGCGGGTGGTCAGGTGGCGCATATGACCGGTCAGGTCGCCGGTCGTTTCATGCGGTGACACGCGCGTTCGAACGCGCTTGCAAGGCCCTTCGAAGGGCCTTGCGCGCCAGTCTCATCCCTTGGTGATCCGATTGGCGTGGCCCATCTTGCGACCGGGCTTGGTCTCGGCCTTGCCGTAGAGATGCAGGGCCACGTTGCCCTCGGCGGCCAGGGCGGGCACCCGGTCCATGTCGTCGCCGATCAGGTTCTCCATCACCACATCCGCATGGCGCGTGCCGTCGCCCAAGGGCCAGCCCGCAACCGCGCGGATATGCTGTTCGAACTGGTCGATGGCGCAGCCATTCTGCGTCCAGTGCCCGGAATTGTGGACGCGCGGGGCGATTTCATTAACGATCAGCCCGGTGGGCGTGACGAAGAATTCGACCCCCATCACACCGACATATTCCAGAGCGTTCAAGATCTTGCCAGCGGCCAGCACCGCATCGGTCTGGAACCGCGCGGGCAGCTTGGCGGGTACCGTCGTGGTCCGCAGGATGCCGTCCTCATGGACGTTTTCACCCGGGTCAAAGGCCGAGACCTGCCCATCCTGCGACCGCGCGGCAATCACGCTGATTTCGAGGCTGAAATTCACGAAGCCCTCAAGGACCGATGGTGCATCGTTCATGTCGGCCCATGCGGCCTCGGCCTCGTCGGGTGACTTGAGGCGGACCTGCCCCTTGCCGTCATAGCCAAAGCGGCGGGTCTTCAGGATCGAGGGCGTGCCGATCTGCGCAACGGCCTGCGCCATGGTCTGCGCATCCGTGACATCGGCGAACGGCGCCGTCTGGAGGCCCAGATCAGTCAGCCAAGTCTTCTCCGTCAGGCGGTCCTGCGAAATCCGCAACGCCTCGCGGTTGGGGTAAAGCGGTTTGAGCGCCTCCAGGATGTCCAGCGCCGAGGTCGGGATGTTCTCGAACTCGTAGGTCACCACGTCGACGGACTGCGCAAAGGCAGTCAGCGCCTCGGCATCCTCGTAGGCGGCGGTGGTCACGCGGTCGGCGACCTGCCCGGCGGGCGGGTTGGCACCCGGTTCATAGATGTGGGACTTGAACCCAAGGCGCGAGGCGGCGACCGACAGCATCCGGCCAAGCTGGCCGCCGCCGAGAATGCCGATGGTGGAACCGGTGGGAAGGGGCGTGGTCATGGTCTGCCTCTCAGATCGCGTCGCGGTCGGGTTCGTCGGCAATCGAGGCCGACAGGTCAGCGCGCCACTGGTCGAGACGCTGCGCCAGATCCGGGTCATGCAACGACAGGATCTGCGCCGCCATCAACCCGCCATTCTTGGCGCCCGCCGCGCCGATGGCCATGGTCGCCACCGGGAACCCGCGCGGCATTTGCAGGATGGAATAGAGCGAATCGACGCCGTTCAGGGCGCGCGTCTGCACCGGGATGCCAATGACCGGCACACGGGTCTTGGACGCCATCATGCCGGGCAGGTGGGCAGCGCCACCCGCGCCTGCGATGATCACATGCAACCCGCGATCCACGGCACTCTTGCCATAGTCCCACAGCCGGTCGGGGGTGCGGTGGGCTGAGACGATCTTGCACTCATAGGCGATGCCCAGCTCGTCCAGCACGTCTGCCGCCTCTTTCATCGTTGGCCAGTCCGACTGGCTGCCCATGATGATGCCGACCTTTGTCATCGCTAATCCCTCGTCGTGATGAGCGCGCAACTATAGTGATTGCGCCCTCGGGGGCAATTGCGCGCGTCTTGAAATTAACCATGGCGCGTCAAATTTTTGCCGCCCCTGATGCGCTATCACGTCAGCGAGAAACAGGAGATACGGCAATGCTGGACGCAAGCCTACTTTCCCCGGCGCTGATCTGGATGCCGTTGACCGATGCCGAGGCCACGGGACAGGAACCGATCCGCATCGGCGGGCGGCCGAACCTGCCACAGCGCATCGACTGGCCTGGTGACGACGCACCGCTGCATTTCTACGCGCAGATCGATCTGTCGGCCCTGCCGGACGGGGTCGAGGGGCGGTCCTTGCCCGATATGCCGCGCACGGGCTGGCTGTTCATTTTCTTGCCGCTGGCGGACTGTGCCCTGTGGGAGGGCGAACCCCCCGTGCTGATCCATGTCCCGGAGGACGTGCGCGACCTGCCGGAGCGCGCCTTGCCGGACGACCTGCCGGAGATCGCCGACGATGTCGTCATGCCGGGCGCGGTGCTCGACGGCGGCACCTGCCTGCGGCCGCAATACGCCCAGATCAAAGGATATCTGAGCGAGCCCACGCTTGCGCCTATCCATCACGTCGACCTGCCCGAGATCGACAACCCGATGCCGCTGGCCTCGATTCTGCGCCAGCCGGTTGCGCCAGAGTCGCGCGATTGGGTCGAGGCGGCGCTGCCGGACAGCCTGCGCAGCCTGTATGGTCTGACCGAAGCGGATCTGGACTGGCAGCGGATCAATGACCTGACCAATACAATGTTCACGGCGGTCACAAAGGGGATTTGGCAGACGCTGGAAGAGGCCAGCGGTCTTGACCCTGATGCGTTCGAATACCAGTGGGAAGCGCAGATCGATGCGTTTCAGGCAAGCGCTTGGCATTACCTTCGCGAAGACAAGAGCCAGCCGCTCTACAAGCAGTGGATGCGGATGAAATGGATGCGACCGAAGGTTGGCGAACCGCTTGATCTTGCGTTGATCGGCTGGATGGGGATTTCGGCCTTTGCGCGCGGTCGCCCGTCGAAAGATGAACTGACGGCTTGGCTGGACTTGATCGCGCATATGGCCAATCCCGAGGGGGCCGATCACCAAGTCACATCCGAGGATTTTCCGGATATTCCCGCACCTGTCTTGTCCGAAATCGTGCATCGCCTTTGGTTCATTCTCGATCCGGATCGCTACGCCCCGCCGAGCTGGGATGAGGCGGTGATCGAGGGGACGACGGCGCCCAAGGCGGCGGATGTCGGGTTCCGGCTGGCCGGTGCGGGGATGATTCCATTGCAGATGTTCGGCATGGGCTACTGCCTGCAAAACGAGGCATGGGACCGCGCTGAAAAAGGCGACGTGCTGTTGCTTCAGATCGGCGATGCCTTTGGGTCGCATCTGGCACCGGCGTCTTCGGGCGGGCTTTGGCAGATTTGGATCACGCAGGATGCCCTGTCCGCCGGGCGTTTTGACGCGGTGGAGCTGACGGCAGAGATGTCCTGAGCGCGGTTACGCGATGATATCGGGGGTCAGACGATCCTCGATCAGGGCGATCCGGTCCTTCAGCAGCAGCTTTTTCTTTTTCAGCCGTTGCAGCGTGATCTGGTCGGCGGTGCCGGTGGCCTGCAAGGCGCGGATCGAATCGTCAAGGTCGCGGTGTTCGCGCCGGAAGACCTCCAGCTCGACTCGCAGGACTTCATCGGTTTTCATCGAGATATCGCTGGGCGCGTTCATGCTCTGATCCCCTTCAGACATGCGAAAGCCCCCGACGGGGCAGACCTGAAATATAGCGATTCTGGTGGCTTGCGCATAGCCCCTTGCGCGGACCTTTCGTGTTTCCCATATTTGAACGGTAGGGTCGCCCAAAGTGGGGCCCTGCATGGACGGTCGCTTGAAGTTGAGGACGTGTCGATGACGAAACTGACCCTGGGGTCCTATCCCCATATGCTGGGCTTCGAACAGCTGGAGCGCCTTCTGGAGCGCACCGCAAAGTCCAGCGAAGGTTACCCGCCCTTCAATATCGAACAGCGCTCCGAAGGGGCGTACAGGATCACGCTCGCGGTGGCTGGTTTCTCCGAAGGGGACCTGTCGATCACGGTTGAGGACCGGCAACTGGTGATCCGCGGGCGCCAGCGCGATGACGGGGCGGAACGGATTTTCCTGCATCGGGGCATTGCCGCGCGCCAGTTCCAGCGCAGCTTTGTCTTGGCGGACGGCGTTGAGGTGGGCGAGGCCTGCATGGAAAACGGCCTGCTGCATGTCGATCTGACCATGAGCCGACCGGAAACCGTGGTGCAGACGATCAAAATCAGAAAGGGGTGAGCGTCATGGATGTGAAATACGATCTTTCGAAATTCGACACGGGCCGCGTGGTTTACGTGAAGCGGGTGCAGGCAACGGACCTGCCCGAGGATGTGCGCAGCCAGATGGGCGGGCGCGATGCTGTCTATGCCGTACACCGCGCCGAGGACGGCGAGCGGCTGGCTTTCGTCAAGGACCGTCGCTTGGCCTTTGCGCTGGCGCGGCAGAACGATCTGGCCCCCGTCACGGTGCATTGATCCAGAGCGAAGCCGGGGCTTAGCTCTGAGTTGACCAACATTCGGCCGGGCTCTGTCATGCGGACAGGGTCCGGCTTTTTTCTACAGGGTCGCGCGTCGCGCCGGTTTTTGGTCGACGGAGCGACGTCGGTGCAGCGTATGAGGTGAATGGATACCTCTGAAAGGACTGCGCCCATGACCACTGCCTCCCGTTATTCACTGCTTCAAATCGGTCTTCACTGGCTTGTCGCTGTGCTCTTTGCCTTGAACTACGTCGTTTCGGACGGGATGGGCGAAGCCCTGCGCAGCAAGCTGGCCGGGGGCACGCCCGATGGCCTCGTTGCCACCCTGCATCCTCCGGTCGGCATCGCCGTTCTGGTTCTGAGCCTGTTGCGCCTGTTGGTTCGCTGGCGGTTGGGCGCCCCTGCGTCGCCTGAGGGCGGCCACAGGCTGCTCGACCTTGCCGCACATTGGGGGCACCGGGCGCTGTATGCCGGCCTGATCCTGATCCCGGCCACGGGCATCCTTGCTTGGGGTGTCGGTATCGCAGCCGCTGGCGAGGCGCATGAAATCGTCGTCAACCTGACCTTGGCTCTGGTCATCGGCCATGCGGCGGCGGCACTGTTTCACCAGTTCGTGCTGAAGGACGGCGTGATCGACCGGATGCGCCCGATGTCCCGATGAGCCGGTATGACGCCTGTGTGCGGCCAGCGGGCCGCACGAGCGGGGTCAGAAGTTCAGGTTGTATTTCATCCGCAATTCGACGTCACGGGTATCCTCGATGATTTGCCCACCATTGAGGTCCATGCTGAACGTGCCGCCTTCGCTGTTCCAGGTGAAGCCGGTCCCGAGGCGCGGCGACCCGTGCGTGTCGGTTGCCCCCAGCCCGTCGTCGAATTGCGAGAAATCTGCACCGAGCGATACATAGGGGCGCAAAGCGGCGCCCCGCGCAAAGGTGGCACGCGTGCCGATCGAGCCGGTCAGGCCCGAAACGGTCCGTGCCGCGAGCGCACCGGCAGCCGGGTGATCCTCGGCGAAGCCGGACAGGCCAAGGAAGCTGTCGATCTCGGTCGCGCCCCACGAATAGGAGGCCGTCAGGTTCAGGCCGCCCGCCTGACGGTCTGCGCGATAGCTGGTTCCTGCGATATCGTATTCGGGGCGGGCAAAGACGTAGAAGCCGGTGAGTTCGTAATGCTGACCGAAACGCGTCTTGAAATACGGGCCAAAGGACAGGGCATCGACGTCGACGGCAAGGCCGCCCACGTCCAGATCGGCCTTGCCGGAGGACAGCAGCAGGCCCAGCCGCGTCTGCGCCCCAACCTCGAAATCCGCCCCCAGCGTGAATTCGTGCGACTGCCCGTCAACCGTGCCATCATAGCTGCGCGCCTGAAGCGACAGCCAAGCTTGCAATGCCGTGCTGGCGCCGCTGGTCGACAGGAACAGCCCGTCGCGGGTGACGGCGGCTTGCGTTCCGGCACTGGCCGAGGCGACGGCACCACCGATGGCGCCGGTCGCCGTCTGCGCCGCCACCAATGCGGCAGAGGTCTGCGCCCCGGTCACGCCCGCACTCGCGCCGCCGGGGGTGGCACCACCGGCCCCGCAGGACAGGGTAAAGCTGTCGCCCGGCTGGTTGAACGCGTCCACCAGATACATGCCCGTCTGTGTCGCGGTGTGGCTGAACCCGTCGCAGGCGGCACTGCCGGGAAAGGCCGGGTTGCACAGGCTGTCATCGGTGCCGCCTTGTCCGCCGAATTCGATCGAGATCGCGAGGGTGGCGGGATTGGGGGTCGAGATCGACAGCGTCTCTCCCGCCGCCAGATCCACGGCCACGCCGGTCGGCGCGGTGAACGGACCAGCCCCGCCCACGGTGGCGCAGGTCAATGCGGCTTGCGCCTGCGCATGTGACGCGGCGAACAGGGCAGTGGCGGTGATCAGGGCGCGGAAAGACATGGCAGCAGACTGTTCCGAAAATGGTTTACCTGTGGTTAACCTCCGCAAGGTCGCCTGGGAAGCCTGCCTCGGGACATCGCTGCGCCCGCGTGTCATCACGACCACAGACGACTGGGCCGCAAAATGCAAAAGGCCGGGCAAGTGGCCCGGCCTTTCGGTTCATGTCTCGCGGATCAGGACCCGGCGATCAGACCCATGCTTTCCAGCTTCAGGATCACCTGATGCGCGCAGTTGTCGACCTCGACATTCTCGGTCTCGACCGACAGTTCCGGGTTCTGCGGCACGTCATAGGGGTCGGAAATCCCGGTGAATTCCTTGATCTTGCCTTCACGGGCCAGCTTGTACAGGCCCTTGCGGTCGCGGCGCTCGCATTCCTCGAGGCTGGTGGCCACGTGGACTTCGACGAAGGCACCGAACTGCTCGACATCCTCGCGCACGGCGCGGCGGGTGGCGGCATAGGGCGCAATCGGGGCACAGATGGCGATGCCGCCGTTCTTGGTGATCTCGCTTGCGACATAGCCGATGCGGCGGATGTTCAGATCGCGGTGCTCTTTCGAGAAGCCCAGTTCCGAGGACAGGTTCTTGCGCACGATATCGCCATCGAGCAGCGTCACCGGACGGCCACCCATTTCCATCAGCTTGACCATCAGCGCGTTGGCGATGGTGGACTTGCCGGAACCGGAGAAGCCGGTGAAGAACACGGTAAAGCCCTGCTTGGACCGCGGCGGTTTGGTGCGACGCAGTTCCTTGACCACCTCGGGGAAGGAGAACCACTCGGGGATTTCCAGACCCTCTTGCAGGCGGCGGCGCAGTTCGGTGCCCGAGATGTTCAGGATGGTGATCTTGTCCTTGTCTTCGATCTCGTCCATCGCCTCGTACTGGGCGCGTTCCTGCACGTAGACCATGTGCTTGAAGTCGACCATTTCGGCGCCGATTTCGGACTGGTATTCGCGGTACAGGTCCTGCGCGTCGTAGGGGCCGTAGAAATCCTCACCAGCCGAGTTCTTGCCGGGGCCGGCGTGGTCGCGACCGACGATGAAGTGGGTGCAGCCGTGGTTGGCGCGGATCAGGCCGTGCCAGACCGCCTCGCGCGGGCCGGCCATGCGCATGGCAAGGTTCAGCAGCGACATGGTGGTGGTCGACTGGGGGTACTTGTCCAGAACCGCCTCGTAGCAGCGCACGCGGGTGAAGTGATCGACATCGCCGGGCTTCGTCATGCCGACGACAGGGTGGATCAGCAGGTTGGCCTGTGCTTCCTTGGCGGCGCGGAAGGTCAGTTCCTGATGCGCGCGGTGCAGCGGGTTGCGGGTCTGGAAGGCCACGACCTTGCGCCAGCCCAGCTTGCGGAAATAGGCGCGCAGTTCGTTCGGGGTGTCGCGGCGACCGCGGAAGTCATAATGCACGGGCTGCTGGATGCCGGTGACCGGACCACCCAGATAGATCTTGCCCGCTTGATTGTGCAGGTAGTTGACCGCCGGGTGGGCACTGTCATCGGCGCCAAAGACCTTTTCCGCCTCGTGCGACTTGTTCGGTTCCCACTTGTCGGTGACGGTCATGGTGGCGAGGATCACGCCCTCTTGGTCGCGCAGGGCGATGTCCTGACCGATTTCGACGGTGTCGGCGAACTTCTCGGACACGTCCAGTGTGATCGGCATCGGCCACAGGGTGCCATCGGCCAGACGCATCGTGTCGACGACCGAGTTGTAATCCTCTTCCGACAGGAAGCCCTTGAGCGGGTTGAAGCCCCCGTTCATCAGCAGTTCCAGATCGCAGATCTGGCGCGGGGTCAGATCGTGCGAGGTCAGCTCGGCGGCTTCGACCTTCAGCTTCTGGGCGCTGTCATACGAAACGTACAGCTCCGGGATGGGGGCGAGGTTGGATTGCATCAGGGTGCTCCTGTATTTCAAAGGCATGAGATCGCCCACAGAGCCGGTCAGCTCTGTATGCAGGGCGGCGTATTCGGCGAATTTCCGGGCGAGGAACGACTTGACCAGACGGTCCTTGGTTTCGATCCCGGCCTGTGTCAGCGCATAGGCAAAACGCTGGCGGCGGTCGGGACCTTCGCGGTGGGTGACAGTGATGAGCCCGGCCTCGACAGCCGTGCGCAATTGCGCGTTCAACCGCCCCAAGGACACGCCCAACGCCTCGGCAATGCTGCGCTGGCTGGCCTCGGGTGCCTTTTCCAGCTGACGCAACAGCGGAAAAAGCTGGTCGTCCTCTGGCGTGGCAATCTTGGCGGGGCGGGTCGGCATGGAAAGGACTCAATATGTGTTCACGGTTGAACGCATGTCACCGTTCGTCGGCAGAGAAAAGATGTTTTCCCGGCCTGTCGCGAATTTGCGCGGGATTGCGCTGATGCGTGTTGCCTGTGCAACGCAAGACCCCCCAGCCTTGGCCGAAATTCGGTTCTATTCTGTGTTGGCCAGCCCGCGGCGCGTTCGAACGAGCGTGTCTGTCGTGCTGCGTAGCGCCCAGTTCTTCACCGGAGGTTCGCGGAATGCCGCCAAACGGGGCGTCTGGGGCCTCGCGGCATTGCGTTGGCGGCATCGCGATCTCTAGGCTTCCAGTGATGTTGCCCTCACCGCCATAGGAACGCTGATATGATAAACATGCTGTCCTCTGTCTGGGCGCTCCTGCTGGGTATTGTGCTGATCATGCTTGGCAACGGGATGCATTTCACCCTGATGGGTCTGCGGGGCGGGATCGAGGGGTTCTCCTCTGCCGAACTGTCTATCGTGACCTCCGGGTATTTTCTGGGCTTCCTGTCCGGTGCGCGTTTCACCCCCGTCCTGATCCAGCGGGTGGGGCATGTGCGTGTCTTTGCGGCGCTGGGCAGCTTTATCTCTGCCGCCCTGATCGCCTTCACGCTTTGGGCAGAGCCGTGGACATGGACGATCCTGCGCATCATCATCGGCTTTTGCATGTCCGGGGTCTATGTCGTCGCGGAAAGCTGGCTGAACAACGCCACCACCAATGAAAATCGCGGCAAGATGCTGTCGGCCTACATGATTGCGCAGACGCTTGGCATCATCGGGGCGCAAGGCTTGCTGACGCTGGGGGACGCGGCCAATGCGGCGTTGTTTATCGGGGCCTCGATTCTGGTGTCGATCTCTTTCGCGCCGATCCTGCTGTCGATCCAGCCCGCGCCCGCCGTGACAGTTGCCAAGCCCGGTGGGCTCAAGGACCTGTTCGATGCCTCTCCGCTGGGCACGGTCGGGATTTTCCTGCTGGGCAGCGTTTATGCCAGCCAATCAGGGATGGGGGCGGTCTTCGGTAGCGAAATCGGCCTGAGCGCCAATCAGATCGCCCTGTTCGTGGCGATGCTGTTCGGCGGCGCGATTTTCATGCAACTGCCGATCGGCTGGCTGTCCGACCGGATCGATCGACGCAAGATTATCTGCGGCACGGCGTTTCTTGGCGCGCTGTCCTGCGGGCTGGGGATGATGGCGCAAGACCCGCCCAGCTGGCTGCTGGTCGATCCGCTGATCCCGATCATGGCGGCGGCGTTCCTCGCCGGGGGCATGACGACACCGCTTTATGCGCTTCTGCTGGCCTATACCAATGACAATGTGCCGGCCGAGGACATGCCCGCGATTTCCGGCGGTCTGGTCTTTACCTTCGGGCTTGGCGCAATCATCGGGCCGCTTGCCGTGGGGTTTGCCATGGATAGGGTCGGCCCGTTCGCGTTCTGGGCGGTGATCGGCGTGACCTTTTTGGCGATCACGCTTTACGGGCTGTACCGGATGTCCCAGTCCGAGGCGACGCCGGTGTCCGAGACGGACGCCTATGTCAATCTCGTGCCCTCGGCCTCGATCGTCGCGGTGGAAGACGCGACGAGCTGGGCCGCTGAAAATGCAGAGGCCGAGTAGCCCCTACATTCAAATCGGTGTCGTGGTGTCTTTGCCTCAGCCCATCAGGCCCCAGCCATCGGGGTGAAAGCCGTGCTCCAGCGCGAGGCGCGTGGCGACCTCTTCCCCGATCCAGATGCCATCGGCCGAGACGATCTGATCGGGCAGGGTGGCGGTCAGGTAGCCCTCTTTCTCGTCCCACTGGCAGTCATAGCCCTCGCGCGACAGCGCATCGGCCAGCGGACGCCAGTCGCTGTCCGCCGTGTCCGGGACAAGGAAGTAATCCACATCGGCCTCGTCCGGCAGGCCGTGCTGATCCTGAAGATCGGTGTAGACGGCCTGCGTTTCGGCCCGCTGCGCGGCAAAGTCATGGGACATGATGCGTCACGCGCTTTCGGGTTCGTTGGCGACATCGGTCGCGGGTTCGCCTGCGGCGTCCTGCTCGGCCAGCCAGCGTTCCGCTTCCAAGGCGGCCATGCAGCCCATCCCGGCGGAGGTAACGGCCTGACGGTACTTGTGATCGGTCAGGTCGCCCGCAGCAAAGACGCCGGGGATCGAGGTTTCGGTGCTGTCGGGCTTGGTCACGACATAGCCGCCCATATGGGTTTCCAGCACGTCCTTGACCAACTCGTTGGCAGGCGCGTGGCCGATGGCGACGAAGACACCGGCGCAGTCGATCTGGCTGATCTCGCCGGTCTTGACGTTCTTGACCTTCACGCCGGTCACGCCCTTGGGCATGTCGTCGCCGATGACTTCCTCAAGCTGGTGGAACCAGAGCGTCTCGATCTTGTCGTGCTTCAGCAGCCGATCCTGAAGGATCTTTTCGGCGCGCAGCTCGTCACGGCGGTGGATCAGCGTCACCTTGGACGCGAAGTTGGTCAGGAACAGCGCCTCTTCGACCGCGGTATTGCCACCGCCGATCACGACAATCTCTTTGCCGCGATAGAAGAAGCCGTCGCAGGTGGCGCAGGCGCTGACGCCAAAGCCCTTGAACGCCTCCTCGGACGGAAGGCCCAGCCATTTCGCCCGCGCACCTGTGGCAAGGATCACCGCGTCGGCGGTGTAGGTCGTGCCACTGTCGCCGTGGGCGACGAAGGGGCGCGTGTCGAGGTCGAGCTTGTTGATGATGTCGCCGATGATCTCGGTGCCCATGGCGCGGGCATGGGCCTCCATGTTGACCATCAGGTCGGGGCCTTGGATTTCAGTGTGGCCGGGCCAGTTCTCGACCTCGGTGGTGGTGGTCAGCTGGCCGCCGGGTTCGATCCCCTGCACGAGGATCGGCTCCAGCATGGCGCGGCTGGCATAGACGCCGGCGGTGTAGCCGGCCGGACCAGAGCCGATGATGAGGACCTTGGTGTGGCGCGTGTCGGACATGTTCCGGCTCCTGAATGTGTATCTTGGTTTCCCCTTGGATATAGGAACCGGAGGGGTAGGTGCAATCGGCACCGCGATGCACGTCCTTGCATCGCAGGAGCGTTAAGATTATTGCGCAATTGCGAAAGATTATTGCGCGTGCGTCGCGCAATGGTATAACAATCGGCAAAACAAGGCAGAGGAGAAGCCCGATGGCGCAACACCGGCTGGACGAGATCGACCGCAAGATCCTGGCCGAACTGCAGGCGGACGGGCGTATGACCAATGTCGAACTGGCCAAGCGGGTCGGAATCTCTGCTCCGCCCTGCCTGCGCCGGGTCCGCGTGCTGGAGGAGCAGGGCTTTATCCGGGGGTATCACGCCGACGTGGATTCGCGGGCATTGGGCTTCGAGGTGCAGGTCTTCGTGATGGTCGGCCTGCAAAGTCAGGCCGAGGCAGACCTGTCGGCCTTCGAGGCGCGCTGCCGCGCGTGGTCGCTGGTCCGGGAGTGTCACATGCTGAACGGCGAGGTGGATTTCATCCTCAAATGCGTGGCGCCGGACTTGTCGACCTTCCAGTCCTTCCTGACCGGCGACCTGCTGACCGCGCCGAACGTGGCCAGCGTCAAGACGTCGCTGGTGATCCGCGGGGCCAAGGACGAACCCGGCGTGCCCTTCGACATCCTCGAGGAACGCCTGAGCCGGTCTGCGTGACCTTGGGTAGGATGGGTTTGAACCCATCCTACTGCGATCATTACGTATCCAGAAGCGAGTCGATCACTTCGCGCTGGGTGCGCGTAAGGCTGACCTGCCCGAAATCATCGAGGCTGGTCACGTTCGGGAACATCGACAGGAACAGCGCCCGCATGTTCTGACCCAAGGCCTGCCCCACGGTCTTGCCGGGATGGTAGGTTTCCATCTCGATGCCGCCGACCTCGATCAGCGTGTGACGCTGCACCATCAAGTGGTACAGTTGCACCGTGCCGCCCGGTGTCACCGGCAGAAAGCGGTCGCCGTCCTCGTAGTCATGGACCGGAGCCAGCACCGCTTCCTGTCCCAGCAGGCGTCGGAGCTTTTCGTGGCGCACGACAAGGCGCGCGGCCGGTCCGACGAGCACATCCATGGACGGCTTGCCGAAACCGAACGCATCGGCGGTGATCCGTGTCAGCCCCGCAAGCGAGGTCTGTTCGCTCGAGCGTCCCGGCACATAGCTGGTCGAGCCGATCCACGTCACGGGTTGCGATCCGTTGGCCGTCACGACGTAGTCGCCGGGCATCAGGTCCTCGATCGCGACGGCGCCGTTCACGGTCTGGATCAGCGTGCCCCGGGCAAAGGCGCTGGCCGCTTCCTCGAAGATCGGGGTGGCCGGGGCGACATGGGTCTTGAAGCTGACGGTCAGGTCGGGCAGCAGCGCTGCGGCCTCGTATTTGCGCATCAACGACCCGGGGCGTCGGGCGGGGACATCACCGGTTTCCGGCGCGCGGCGCGGCGGGATCGGCTGGGTCAATGCATTTTCGGCAAGAAGGCCGGGGCGGAGACTGGTCATGTGGGTACCCTCTAATGAAGGTCACATCCGTGCTGGCCCCCACCAACAACGACAGAAGGACTTTGGAACTGGTCGCAACTTTCTGCTGCCCACAGTTAAGCCCTTGTTCTCGGCTTGCGTCAAAATCCGCGGAGTTCCGCCGGTCAGACATGAAAAATCCGCCCGGATGGGGCGGATTGTCTGCGGTTGGGCGACGTCTTTGCCACATTTGCGCCGGTCGGCACCGATTCGGCGGCATTGTTGATGGCAGGGAAATCTGCCCGGGACGGCTTAGCTCGCGCGCTTGAGCGGCGCTTGCGGCTGCGCCTCGGCCTTGCGGCGGGCGATCATCGCGGCGCGGGGCGCGCCCCGCTCGAAAGGCATGCGGATCTCGGTGGCCTTGGCGGAGTCGCTGATCGACTTGATGAACCGGGTTTTCATGTTGTCATCCTCTGCTCGGGCTTGCTGCCTGTCGTGAAGATGAAATTGGCGGTCAATTGGGGCAGGCTTGTGACGGTAATGGGATAATGCTGCGTCACGCCCCTGATTGTTTCCGCGCCGTCAGAGACGGATCGCGGCGATCAACCGCCCGTAATCGGCCTCTTTCAGATGCGTCGCGCGACGGTAGGAATAGAACCGCTCCGGGTCCGAATAGGTGCAGTGCCGCGTCCATTCCGCCTCGACACCGGCGGCGCGCAGGCGCGCGAGGCCGAAGGCGGGCAGGTCGAACAGCATCCGGTCGCCGTCGCCATTGCCAAAGAACCGCGCATTGCCCGGATCGTCGGCCATGAAGTCGTCGAAGAACTCCGGTCCGACCTCGTAGGCACGCTGGCTGATGGTCGGGCCGATCACGGCCCGGATGCTGTCGCGTTTGGCGCCGAGGGCGAGCATCGCCTCGACCGTCGCTTCGAGCACGCCATCGACGGCCCCGCGCCAGCCCGCATGGGCTGCGCCGATCACGCCAGCCTCCGGGTCGCCGAACAGCACCGGCTGGCAATCCGCCGTGAGCACCGACAGCGCGATTCCCGGCGTGGCGGTGACCAGCGCATCGGCCTTGGGGGCGGTGCCGTCATGCGGGCCGCTGACGGTCACGACATCGGGCGAATGCACCTGATGCACGCCGACCAGTTGCGCGGAGTCGACCTCCATCGCGCTGGCCACGCGGGCGCGGTTGATCTGCACGATCTCGGATTGGTCCGAGGACCCCGCCCCGCAATTCAGCCCGGAAAAGATGCCCGATGACGCGCCGCCGCGCCGGGTAAAGAACCCGTGGCGGAAGGCGGAAAGACTGTCCGAGGTGATGATTTCCAGTGTCATGCGGGCCTATGGTTCCAGCCCCGGCGGCGGCGAAGCGCCCTCGGGGTAAAGGGCAAGTGTCTTGAATACCGAACCCATTTCCTGCGGGTGCGTCAACCGTCGATGTGCGGCAACATGGCTTTGCAGCGCGTCACCGCGCAGATCCCGCGCCAGCGCCTGCGCGCGCTGCGTGATGCCCAGCCGTTCCAGAAAGACGCCTTGGGGTGTCAGGCGGCTGTGGCGGGCAGGGGCAGCGGCCTGTGCGAGGGCTTCGAAATCCACATGCGCGGTCAGATCGGCCTCACCGGGGGAGGCCAAAGGATCGACGCTTTCATGGGCTTTCAGCGCCTGAAACGTGTCGCCAAGGCTGCGCCAGTCGCCATAGTCGATGATCAGCGCCGCCCCCCCGTGAGCGGCAATGCGTGCGCCGATCTCGGCGGCGATGGCCTGCGCCGGGGCACAGGTTTCGACCAGATCGCCGTCCTGCGTATCGTCGAGCCGGTGGGTCAGGGCGGTTTGCGGACTGGCATCGGACAGGCCCAGCGTCAGCCGCGCGTCCTGAAGGCCCACGACCCGCTCTCGCCACCCCGCGCCGTCGCGTTGGAACTGCCGGATCGGCAAGGCGTCGAAGAATTCGTTCGCCACGAGGTATAGCGGCAGGTCGGGCAGGGTCTCGACGCTGTCCTGCCAGATGGCCCCGGGCACCCGGTGTGCCTGCGCGTCGCGCAGGACCGGGGAGGTCTCGACCAGATGTACCTGAGCCGCGTCGTGAAACCCGGGCACGCCTGCGGTGGCGCGCAGGATGTCGGCCATCAGGGTGCCACGCCCGGGGCCGAGTTCTGCCAGCGCAAAGCGGAAAGGCGCGCCCTGATCCAGCCATGCCTGCGCAAGGCTCAGTCCGATCAGCTCGCCGAACATCTGGCTGATTTCCGGCGCGGTGGTGAAATCACCTGCCGCGCCCAGCGGGTCGCGGGTGATATAGTAGCCATGCTGCGGGTGGCTGAGGCACAGGGTCATATATTCGGCCAGCGGCATCGGGCCGGTGGCCTTGATCTGTGCCGTGATGATGTCGGCCAGCGCGGTCATCGGCGTGCCCGGAGGATCAGGACGAGGCCGATCAGGATCATCGGCAGCGACAGGATCTGGCCTTGGGTCAGGCCGTAGCCGCCCAGATGCAGGGCAAGGCCCAGCGGATTGCCTTCGGAGACGAATTGCGCGTCGGGCTGGCGGAAGAACTCGACGATGAAGCGCGCAACGCCATAGCCACCGATGAAGGTGCCCGCGATCAGGCCGGGGGTCTTGAGCGCGCCGCGCCTCAGGAGCACCAGCAGGATCAGGCCGAGGGCGAGACCTTCGAGACCGGCCTCGTAGAGCTGGCTGGGGTGGCGGGCGCAGAGCTCGCCCAGCGGCTGGCCGCAATCCTGCGCGCGCTCGCCGGGAAAGATCACGGCCCAGGGCGCGTCCGAGGGTCGGCCCCAGAGTTCGGCATTGATGAAATTCGCAAGCCGCCCGAGCAGCAGACCGGGCGGGGTGGCCAGCGCCATCATGTCGGCGGTGGGCAGTCTTGGCACGCCCTGCCGCCCGGTCCAGACCCAAGCGGCAAGGACAACCCCCAACAGCCCGCCATGGAAGGACATGCCGCCGCGCCAAATCATGAAGATCTCTGCCGGGTTTTGCAGGTAGTAGCCCGGGTGGTAGAACAGCACGATGCCCAGCCTGCCGCCAAGGATGACGCCGAGGATGACCCAAGTGACGAGGTCTTCGAGCTGTGCGCGGGTCATGGGGGCGGTGTCGCCCGGCCACAAGGTGGGGCGGCTGATGACGCGGCGGGCAATGGCCCAGCCGATCAGGATGCCCGCGATATAGGCCAGCGCATACCAGCGCAGGGCGAACTCCATGCCGAAAAGGCTGATGGAAAACAGTTCGGGCGAAAGGTTCGGGAAGGGGATGACAGCCTGCATGCGTCCTGTTGCCTCTGGTTATCGGGGGAAGTCAACCTTGAGGAATTGTGTCGTGACGCCCA
Source organism: Tropicibacter alexandrii (assembly GCF_003667315.2). GTDB lineage: Bacteria > Pseudomonadota > Alphaproteobacteria > Rhodobacterales > Rhodobacteraceae > Tropicibacter > Tropicibacter alexandrii. Next base: position 65,603 of record NZ_RCTZ02000006.1, read on the forward strand.
TATAGGCTGTGAACGCAAAGGTGGAGTGACCCATGCAAACGCGCAACAAGGTTTTCGACGATATTTCCCAACTGATGACGAATGCCATGGGCGTGGCGCAGGGCGCCCGCACAGAGGCGGAGAACGCGATGAAGGGGCTGGTGGATCGCTGGCTGGCCGATCGCGATTTCGTCACGCGCGAGGAATTCGACGCGGTTCGTGCCATGGCGCAGAAGGCGCGCGAGGAAAACGCGGCGCTGCTGGCGCGGATCGAGGCGCTGGAGAACAAATAAGCGGCAGGCCGGCGGGAGGCTCTGTTCCGGCTTCGCCGAAAAGCGCCCCCCCACCGGCCCGTGCCGCTTTGGTGCATCTGTCGAGGTTGGATGGGACCCCGGGCCGTGGCAGTCGGTCCGGGGTCGTTTTCGTCACTTCTTCTTCGGTGCGTTCCACGGCACGCAGGCGAGGTGGCCCTTGACGAAGGTCAGGCGCTTCATCGGGTCCTTGCAGGTCAGGTAGCTGTAATTGCCGGAGTAGTAGTGCCAGCCGGGGGTGTAGCAATTGTGCTTGTCACAGATGCTGTATTTGCCCGCAGCACTGGCCGACACGGTCGAGGCGGCCAGCAGGAATGCGCCCGCAAGGGCGGTCTTGATAATGGTCATTGAAATTCTCCCAAGGTTGAAAGTGACCTCACTGTAGCCGATTCGCTGCATTTGGGGAGAGTCGGTTAATCGCCCTGCCACCAGAGGTCGGCCTCTTGCGGCGAAAGGGCCGTGGCGAGGCCGATGCCGATCAACCGGGTCGGCGCCGGGTCACTGGGGCGTATGTCGATGGTCGGCCCGACGCAATGGATTTCCCAACAGCCCGCGCCGGGGGCGGGCAGCCAACCCTTCAGCCGGAAGAGGCCGGGGGGCCGTGCCGCGAGATGCGCACGCAGGGCAGAGAGGTCCATCGGTGCGGCCGTTGTCGTGGTCCAGCTGCGATAGGCCGGGTGCGGGGCAGAGACTTGCCGTGGGGTGGTGATCGGGCGCAGGCCCAGAAGCAGCGGCGCTGGGTCGGTTAGCGTGTCCAGCCCGGTCGTGCCGGGCAAGGCGGCGGTCTTGGTCGTCAGAACCAGATCGGCCATGTCCCGTTGGGCGCGGATCTGCGGGCCGATCTGGGGATCGGTGGACAAGGTGTCCCAAGTCAGCCCGTCGACAAGCGTCACGGTGCCGCCATGGGCGAGGTCCGGCTCGGTCAGGGCGGCTTGCGCGATGCGGGCCGGATCTCCGATGCCGGAGGCCTCGATCAGCAGATGGTCGGGGCGCTCTGGTCGGTCGAGCACGTCGCCGATGGCCATGAACAGGTCTGCCCCCATGGTACAGCAGACGCAGCCATTGGTCAGCTCGATCCGGTCCTCGGTCGCCGTCTTCAGCAGTTGCGCGTCGATGTTGACGGCACCGAAATCGTTGACCAGTACCATCAGGCGCAAACCGTGATCCCCGGCCAGAAGGCGGTTGATCAGCGTGGTCTTGCCCGCGCCGAGATAGCCGCCGATGACGGTCAGGGGCAGGCGGCTCATGTGCGGAAGATTGTCCCGCCCAGAACCGTGCCCTTGACGGTGATGTCGCGCAGGTCGGGCGTGGTCAGCGGGCAGGCATCCAGCAGCGCGAAATCCGCGCGCTTGCCGGGGGTGATCGAGCCGATCTCGGCGTCCAACCCAAGGCTGTGGGCCGGTCCCATGGTGATCGCGTGCAGCGCCTGACCGCGGGTGATGCGCTGCGCGGCGCCCAACGTGCGGCCTGACATGGTCTTGCGTGTCTCGGCGCACCACGCGGTAAACAGCGGCCCGAGCGGCGTCACCGGCGCGTCGGAATGGATCGAAAGGCCGACCCCGGCATCCAGCGCGGCGCGGCAGGCGTCCATGCGGGCGGCGCGGGTCTCACCTATGGTCAGGGCGGCGTGCTGGTCGCCGAAATACCAGATGTGGTTGGCAAAGAGGTTGACGCAAAGGTCAAGCTCGCGCGCCCGCGCGAATTGCGCGGCATCCATCATCTGGGCGTGCTGCAGCACATGGCGCAGACCGGGACGGGGATGGGCGGCCTTGGCCTGAGCCAGCGCCTCGATCGTGACCTCGGAGGCCTCGTCGCCGTTGACGTGGATATGCATGGGCAGACCGGCGCGCTGCATTTCAAGGCAGAGCGCGCGGATCTGGTCGGGGGCGGTGTTCCAGATCCCGTTGGGCTGGCCGCCGACATAGCCGGGCCAGCGCACCCGCGCCGTCCACCCTTGGATCGAGCCGTCGGTCATGATCTTGACCGCGCCCATGCGCAGCTTGTCGGTGGAGTGCGCGCGCAATGTCAGAGCGCGCGCCGAGATGGTCTCGGGCGCAGCATTCGCGCCGAGCGCGGGCACCAGCCGCAGCGGGAAATCGTCGGCGCCGGTCAGGGCCAGCAACCGCGCGAGGTCACGTTCCTCCATCGTCGAATAGAGATCCGTCGCGGTGGTCACGCCCGCCCGGTTGCAGACCTGCGCATAGCTTTTGACGGCGTCATCGGTCATCGACAGCGCGCGGAAATCGGCGCCGAGGCGGCGCATCAGCGGGAACATCGCCGCCATTTCCTGCAACTCGCCGGTGGGTTCGCCATCGGTGCCCTTGACCACGCCCTCGGCATTGGTGTGGGCGCCATAGCCGACCATGTCGAGCGCGACGGAATTGGCGCAGAGCAGGTGGAAGTTCGAGAACATGACCATGATGGCACGGGTCGTGCTGACCTGATCGAGATGCACCTTGGACAGCCTTTCGCCCGGCAGAAAGATCGGGTCGAGGCCCCAAGCCACCAAGGGCTGGCCTTCGGGCAGCTGCGCCTCTTGGTCCTTGAGGCGGGCCACCACGGCGTCCAGCGTGGACAGGCCGGACCAGAGCTTGCCGTTCGGGTCGGCGCGGTCGTGATACCCCGCATAGACGTATTGCCACATGGCCCCGGCCATCATGTGGGCGTGCCCCTCGACGAAGCCGGGGGCAAGGATGCAGTCCGACAAACTGTCATCGTGGCGGACCGCACCCCATTGATCGGCGCAGGACGCATCGCCCAAGGCGAGGATGCGCCCGTCTTTTACCGCGACGTGGGTTGCCTGCGGCTGATCCGGGTCGAGCGTGACGATTTTCTGCGCGGAAAACACGGTGATGGCGGTCATGGGCACCTCTGGACTTGTGGCCAAAGGCGTAAACTGGGCTTGTTCCGTGATAAAATGTTTTTACTGTGCGAGTAAGAATTAGAAAATGTGGTTATGCCATGAACCTGACACTGAAGCAGATGCGCTATGTCACGGCGGTTTTGCACAAGGGGTCGATCGCCCGGGCGGCGCAGGGCCTGAACATCTCGCAAAGCTCGATCGTCGCGGCCATCGACCAGATCGAGGCCGAGCTGGGCCAGCAACTGTTCCGGCGCATTCCGGCCAGAGGGCTAGTGGCGACCGATCTGGGGGCGAGCGTCGGGGCGCGGCTGGAGGCGTTTCTGGATGAGGCGCGTGTGCTGGAATCCGATCTGCTCAGCATGACGGGGCGGCCCGCGGGCGTGCTGCGCATGGGCTGTTATGCCCCCACCGCCCCGCATGTCCTTCCAACGATCCTCAAGGCGATCCGGGCGGATTTCCCCGATATCCGCATTGAACTGAAAGAGGGGGACATGCACCGCATCAACCAGATGCTGGCCGAGGGAGAGGTGGATGTGGCCTTGACCTATCGCCGTGAAACTCCCGAAAAACAGCCCTTCGAGGCGATGTTTCGCGCGCCGCCTTGGGCGCTCTTGCCTTGGCCCTCGCCGCTTGCAGAGCATGGCACCGTCTCGCTGGAGGAACTGTCGAGGCTGCCGATGATCCTGCTCGATCTGCCGGGAACGCGCCGCTATTTCAAAGGCCTGTTCGAGAATGCGGGTCTTGGGGTCGATGTGGCCCATACCACCAAGTCAAGCCTTGTGCTGCGCGGGCTGGTCGGGGCCGGGTTCGGGTTCTCGCTGCTCAATATCTGTGGTGTGCAGGATCGGGACGGCTCCAGCGGCTATATCGCGCGTCCCATCCGGGGCGAAATAGACAGTCCGCGTTTTGGAGTCGCCTACACGGCGGCCTCGGCAAAATCGGCGCTGGTCCAGTCGGTTCTGTCGACCTGCCGTGAAATTGCGCAACGCGGGGCCTTTGCGTCGCTGTTGTTGGCAGAGCCTGAAAGCACCACAAAGTAATCTTTCCGGGAACAGAAAACACTGTTTTCTGTAGTTACGTGCGTGGCTAGGCTTTGGGTAACAACAAAAGCAACCGGGAGAAGACGATGACTATTGTGACGCGCGCCTTGCGGGCGGCGGCGCTTTGCGCCACGGCCCTGACCTCCACCGCAGTGATGGCCCCGGCGGCCTTTGCCGATGGCAGCCTGATCATCGCCTCGTCGCAGGTGCCGCGTCACCTGAACGGTGCAGTGCAATCGGGGATCGCCACCGGTGTGCCCTCGACCCAGATATTCGCCTCGCCGCTGCGCTATGACGAGAACTGGGAGCCGCAGCCCTATCTTGCCGAAAGCTGGACCGTGGCCGAGGACGGTCTGAGCGTCACCCTGAACCTCGTCGAGGGCGCGACGTTCCATGACGGGCAGCCCATCACCTCGGAGGATGTGGCCTTTTCGATCATGACGACGAAGGCAAACCACCCCTTCCAGTCGATGTTCGCCCCGGTCGAAACGGTCGAGACCCCCGATCCGAACACGGCCGTGATCCGGCTCAGCCAGCCGCATCCCGCGCTTTTGCTGGCCCTTTCGCCCGCGCTGTCGCCGGTGATCCCGAAACACATTTACGGTGACGGTCAGGACATCAAATCGCATCCGGCGAACTCTGCGCCCGTCGGTTCCGGCCCCTTCCTGCTGGAGGAATTCAATCCCGGCGAAAGCATCGTGCTGAAGAAGAACCCGAATTTCTTCATCGAGAACCGCCCCGTGCTGGATGAGATCATCATCCGCATCATCAAGGACCCGTCCGCCCTGTTGATCGCTATGGAGAACGGCGAGGCGGACATGTATCCGTTCATGGCCGGGTCGCAGGAAATCCGCCGTCTGGAAAAGGTCGACACACTCGCCATCACGGATCAGGGCTATGCGGGCATCGGCCCGATCAACTGGCTGGCCTTCAACACGAAATCCGAAAAGCTGAGCGATGTTCGGGTGCGGCAGGCGATCGCCTATGCGGTCGATCGCGACTTCATCACCAAGGCGCTGCATCGCGGGGTGTCGCAGGTGCAGCGGTCGCCGATCATCGAAAGCTCGCCGTTCTTCGATGCCTCGATCCCGGCCTATGACGTCGATCTGGACAAGGCCAACGCGCTGATGGCCGAGGCGGGCTATGCCGACGGGATGGAGCTGACCGTGGATTACATCCCCGGTCCCAAGGAGCAGCAGCAAAGCGTCGCCGAATACCTGAAATCCCAGCTCAAGAAGATCGGGATCGATGTGACGGTCCGCGCCGCGCCGGATTTCCCGACTTGGGCGGGCCGTGTCAGCGGCCACGACTTCGACATGACGATGGACCTTGTGTTCAACTGGGGCGATCCGGTGATCGGCGTCCACCGCACCTACCTATGCTCGAACATCGTGCAGGGGGTGATCTGGTCCAACACGCAGAGCTATTGCAACGAGCGGGTCGACGAGATCCTGAACAAGGCCGCGGTCGAGATGGATGCAGAGGCGCGCAAGGCGCTGTATGCCGAGTTCCAGCAGATCGTGGCGCAGGACATGCCGGTCTACTGGATCAATGCGACGCCCTATCATACCGCCTATGACACCCGGCTTCGGAATGTGCCCGTGGGGATCTGGGGCACCATGCACCCGATGGACACGGTTTCCTGGGGCGAGTGATGCGCGCGCAAAAGTCTTGCAAGACTTTTGCAAGGCCCTTCGAAGGGCCTTGCACCTCGAGGGGTAAGTGATGGGCAGTTTTCTGGCCAGGCGCATCTTTTACGGCGCGCTCCTGATGCTGGGAGTCGTCGTCCTCAACTTCTTCCTGATCCGGCTCGCGCCGGGCGACCCGGCGGTGGTGATCGCGGGGGAGATGGGCGGGGCGACCGAAGAGGTCCTTGAGGCGATCCGCATCGATTACGGTCTGGACAAGCCTTTGCCGGTGCAATTGGGCATCTACCTTGGCAACGTGTTGCGCGGGGACTTGGGCGAGAGCTTCTTTTTCAACCAGCCGGTCGTCGATCTGATTGGCCAGCGCATCGGGCCGACGATCCTGCTGGTCGTCGCGGCACAGGTGCTGTCGATCGTCGTCGGGATCTTCCTTGGTGTGCTGGCGGCACGCAAGCCGAACGGCGCCATGAGCGCCTTTGTTTCGGTGTTCGCGACCATCGGCTATGCGGTGCCGGTGTTCTGGACCGGGATCATGCTGATCATCCTGTTTGCAAGCGTTCTGCCCGTCTTCCCCGTCGAGGGCATGTCGAGCGTCAAGCTGCGCGAGGCGGCGTGGTACATCAAAGTGCTGGATGTCCTGCACCACCTCGTATTGCCAGCCGTGACCCTTGCCGTGATCTACCTTGCGCAATATGCCCGGCTGTCGCGCGCCTCGATGCTGGAGGTCTTGGGGGCAGACTATATCCGGACGGCCCGTGCCAAGGGTGCCAAGGAGCGGACCGTCCTGTTTCGGCATGCGCTGCGCAACGCCGCGCTGCCGATCCTGACCGTGGCCGGGCTGCAATTCGGCAACCTGATCTCTGGTGCGTTGCTGGTCGAAACCGTGTTCAACTGGCCCGGCATGGGGCGGCTGGCCTTCGATTCCATCCTGCGGCGGGATTATCCGACGATCATGGGGGTGTTGTTCTTTGCCTCTGCGATGGTGGTCGTCGCCAATATCCTGACCGATCTCAGCTATCGTCTGGCGGACCCCCGGCTGCGGGGGCGCGCATGATCGCGTGTCGCATCCTGTGGCATCTGTCGGAGTGGGGGCCAGCCCCCACACCCCCGAGGTATTTGGGGACCAAAGAAGGGGCGGACGCATGAAGGACCCGACCCCGCGCGCGATGATCGGGCGTGCCGCACGCGCCCCCAAGGCCGAGAGCCCCGGTCGCGAGGCATGGCGGATGTTTCGCCGCAATATCCCGGCGGTGTGCGGGCTGCTGATCCTGATATGCATCGTTCTGGCGGTGCTCTACGGCACCTTGTTCTACGGCGGTGATCCGTTCGAGATCGTCTGGGCGCCGCATGAGCCGCCCGGTGTGACGCCGGAGTTTCCGCTTGGCACCGATTATCTGGGGCGCAACATCTTGGCCGGGCTTCTGGCCGGGGGCGGGCCGACCTTGGCCGTCGGTGCCGCGGCGGCGGTTATCACCATGGGGATCGGCATCAGCCTTGGAGCACTGGCTGGGTATTTCGGGGGATGGGTGGACAACCTGTTGATGCGGATCACGGAATTCTTTCAGGTCTTGCCCGCTTTGTTGTTCGCCATGGTTCTGGTCACGCTGTTTTCGCCGTCCCTGTGGACCATCGCCATCGCCATCGGCGTGGTCAGCTGGCCGCAGACCGCGCGTCTGACTCGGGCCGAGTTCCTGAAGATCAAGCAACTGGAATACGTCACCGCCGCCCGCGCCATCGGCGCGCAGGATGGGCGGATCATGTGGACGGTGATCCTGCCCAATGCCGCACCGCCGCTGATCGTTTCGGCGACGCTGACCGTCGGGGTGGCGATCCTGTTCGAGGCCGGACTTTCCTTTTTGGGTCTTGGCGATCCCAACGTCATGAGCTGGGGCCTGATGATCGGGGCGAACCGGGATTATATTCTGGATGCGTGGTGGCCCGTGACCTTTCCCGGCCTTGCGATTTTCCTGACGGTCTTCGCCGTGTCGCTGATCGGTGACGGTCTGAACGACGCCTTCAATCCGAAGTTGAGGTCGCGATGAGCCTTCTGGAAATCGACGCGCTCAAGGTCACGTTCCAGACCCGCCACGGCGCGGTGACGGCTTTGGACGGCGTGTCGTTGACGTTGAACGCGCAAGAGACCCTGTGTGTCGTGGGTGAGTCGGGCTGTGGCAAGTCGATCACCGCGCTGAGCACCATGGGACTGATCCCGATGCCGCCGGGGCGCATCGTCGGGGGCGCGATCCGTCTGAACAGCGAGGATCTGACGAAAGCGTCCGAGGCGCGCATGCGCGCCCTGCGCGGGGCCGAGATCGCGATGATCTTTCAGGAGCCGATGACGTCGCTCAACCCGGTCTTTACCGTGGGCGACCAGATCGCCGAGGCCATCCTGCTGCATCAGGACGTGACGCGCGATGCGGCGTGGAACGCCGCCGTGGCGTTGCTGGACCGGGTCGGCATTCCATCGGCGGCCGAGCGTGCCAAGGCCTACCCGCATGAATTGTCGGGCGGGATGCGTCAACGGGTGATGATCGCCATGGCGGTGTCGTGTCGTCCCAAGGTGCTGATCGCGGATGAACCGACCACGGCCTTGGATGTTACGGTGCAGGCGCAGATCTTTGATCTGCTCAACGAGATCCAGCGCGATTTCGGGGCGGCGATCCTGATGATCACGCATGACATGGGGGCCGTCAGCGAAATGGCGGATCGGGTCGCCGTCATGTATGCGGGCCGGGTGATCGAAGAGGGCTTGGCCGATGACGTGCTGGACCATCCGCGCCACCCGTATACGCGGGGGCTGATCGGCTGCATCCCCTCGCTCGACCATGCCGGTGCGCTCAAGGAAATCCCCGGCGTCGTGCCGCCGCTGCACCTGCTGGGGGAAGGCTGTTCCTTTGCCGAGAGATGCGACTTTGCCCGGCAAACCTGCCGGGCGCGGCAGCCTGTCCTGCGCGGCGCGGCGCACCGCGTCGCCTGTTTCGGTGCACAGGAGGGCTGGGCATGAGCCTGATGGAAGTCCGCGACCTGCGGGTCGATTTTGCCCTGCCACGTCCCCGCCCCTTTGCGCCGCGACCGGTGTTGCAGGCGGTGCGCGGTGTCAGCTTTGACGTCGCCGAAGGGCGGGCGCTGGGCCTCGTCGGCGAAAGCGGCTCTGGCAAGACGACCACGGCGATGGCGGCAATCCGGCTGGAAGAGGCCACGGGCGGGCAGGTGTTGTTTCGCGGCGATGACCTGTTGAAACTCTCACCCGACCGGATGCGGGCCCGGCGCGGTGAAATCCAGCTGATCTTTCAGGACCCGTATTCCTCGCTGAACCCGCGTGCCCGGGTGGGCGACATCGTGCGCGAACCGCTCGACCTGCTTGCCATGGGCACACGGAAGGACCGCGAGTCCCGGGTGCGCGAACTGTTCGCCCGTGTCGGTCTGCGCGAGGATCAGCTTGGTCTCTTTCCTCACCAGTTCTCTGGCGGGCAGCGCCAGCGCATCTCGATCGCCCGGGCGCTGGCGCCGGGGCCGAAGCTTTTGGTCTGCGACGAGCCGGTATCGGCGCTCGATGTCGCGATACAGGCGCAGATCCTGAACCTTTTGGCCGAACTCAAGGCGGAAATGGGCCTTGCCTACCTGTTCATCAGCCACGATCTGGGCGTGGTCCGCCATGTCTGTGACGATGTCGCGGTGATGTATCTCGGCCAGATCGTCGAGATCGCCCCGGCCGAGGCCGTGTTCGCTGGGGCGCGCCACCCCTATACACAGGCCTTGCTCTCGGCTGCGCCGAGCATGACCCGCCGCAAGTCCCGGGGTTTTCAGCGACCGATGGCGGTGAAGGGCGACCCGCCCAGCCCCACTGCCCCGCCTGCGGGCTGCGCGTTTTCCGCGCGCTGTCCCAAGGTGCAGGCGATCTGTCGCGACATCCCGCCCGTGCTCGAGGGAGGGCGGCACAAGGCGGCCTGCCACTTTCCGGGATAGGTGGGTGGGCCGGACCTTCGGCCCGGACGCTCTTGCTGCGCAAATCGCCCCACCCACCATCCCTTTGGGCGCTCTTGGTTTCTTCTTGGTGTAAATACCCCCGCCGGAGGCATCCGACCTTTCCGAGGGCGCAGCGACTGGCTATGTTTGCGCCAACAAGGGAGTATGCCATGTATCTGGGACTGGATCTGGGAACCTCGGGGCTGCGCGCCCTTCTGGTGGACGAGGCCGGAGCGCCGATCGCGTCGGAATCACATGCCTATGCGGGGGCACATCCGCATCCCGGCTGGTCCGAGCAGGACCCGGCCCATTGGGTTGCTGCGGTCGATCTCGTGCTGGGCAAACTCAAGGCGGACCACCCCGAGCGGATGGCCGCCATGCGCGGGATCGGTGTGTCCGGTCACATGCACGGAGCGACCCTGCTGGATGCCGCCGGGGAGGTCTTGCGCCCCTGCATCCTATGGAACGACACGCGCAGTTTCGAGGAGGCCGCCGAACTGGATGCCATCGACGGGGTGCGTGCCCTGTCGGGCAACATCGTCTTCCCGGGTTTCACGGCGCCCAAGTTGCTATGGGTGAAACGCAACGAACCCGAGGTCTTCGAGAAGGTGGCCAAGGTCCTGTTGCCCGCCGCCTACATGAATTTCTTCCTGACCGCGTCGTATTTCGCCGACATGTCCGACAGTGCCGGCACATCGTGGCTGGATGTGGGCGCGCGGGACTGGTCGGATACGCTGCTGGCGGCGGGGGACATGCGCGCCGACCAGATGCCGGATCTCGTCGAGGGGTGCGAGGTTGGCGGCACCTTGCGTCCCGATCTGGCCGACCGTTGGGGGATGCCCGCATCCTGCGTCGTGGTTGGCGGGGCAGGGGACAATGCTGCGGCCGCCTGCGGTGTGGGCGCGATGAGCGAGGGGACTGGCTTCGTCAGTCTTGGTACCTCCGGCGTTCTGCTGACCGGGCGCGATGGCTACGCGCCCTTGCCGGAAAGCGCGGTGCATACGTTCTGCCACGCCGTGCCCGGGCAGTGGTATCAGATGGGGGTGATCCTTGCGGCGACCGACAGCCTGAACTGGCTGAGCCGCATCACCGGAACCAAGCCCGCCGATCTGGCCAGCGAACTGGATGAAGTCAACGGCCCGTCATCGCTGCGCTTTCTGCCGTACCTGTCGGGCGAACGCACGCCGCATAATGACAGCGCCATCCGTGGCGCCTTCCTGAACCTCGAAGTGGCGCATGAGCGCCGCGACATGACGCAGGCGGTGATGGAAGGCGTGGCCTTTGCGCTGCGCGACAGCGCCGAGGCGCTGCGCTCGACCGGTGCCGATCTGCAAAGCCTGCTGGCGATTGGCGGCGGGGCTGCCTCGCGCTTTTGGGTGCAAACGATCGCCACGCTTCTGGACACCCCGCTGGACTTGCCGGAGGCGGGCGATTTTGGTGCCGCTTTGGGCGCGGCGCGTCTGGCGATGGTCGGCTCGGGCGCGGGCAGCGTGGACGACATCATGACCCGGCCCGCCGTGGCCGAGACGATCGAGCCTGTCGCCGACCTGCGCACCGCCTATGAGGACGCCTACCAGCGGTGGCGTGAGATTTACCCGGGAGTGAGGACCCTAAAATGACTACAGGATTTTTCGACGGCATCGACAAGGTGCGCTATGAGGGGCCGGACAGCGACAACCCGCTGGCCTATCGGCACTACAACCCCGACGAGGTCATCCTTGGCAAGCGGATGGAGGAGCACCTGCGCTTTGCCTGCGCGTGGTGGCATTCCTTCGCGTGGGAAGGTGGCGACCCGTTCGGCGGGCTGACGTTCGAACGTCCGTGGCACCCGCAGGACAGCATGGCCAATGCAAAGCTGAAAGCCGACGTGGCGCTCGAGATGTTCGACATCCTCGGCCAGCCGTTCTTCTGCTGGCACGATGCTGACCTGCGGCCCGAGCAGGGCAGCTATGGCGAGAACCTCGCGACGCTGGACGAGATCACCGACTATATCGGTGCCGGGATGGAAGGGCGCGATCTGGGCTGCCTTTGGGGCACGGCCAACATGTTCAGCCATCGGCGCTGGATGGCGGGCGCATCGACCAACCCGGATCCGGAGGTCTTTGCCTATGCTGCGGCGACCGTCAAAGGCTGCATGGACGCGACCATGAAGCTGGGCGGCCAGAACTACGTCCTGTGGGGCGGGCGCGAAGGCTATGAGACGCTGTTGAACACCGATATGGGGCAGGAACTGGACCATATGGGGCGCTTCCTGAGCATGGTCGTCGATTACAAGCACAAGATCGGCTTCAAGGGCACGATCCTTGTCGAACCCAAACCGCAGGAACCCTCCAAGCACCAGTACGACTATGACGCGGCGACCTGCATCGGGTTCCTGCGCAAGTATGGCTTGGAAAACGAGGTGAAGCTGAACCTCGAACAAGGCCATGCGATCCTGGCCGGGCATTCGTTCGAGCATGAACTGGCGGTCGCGGCTTCCGAGGGGATGCTGGGCAGCATCGACATGAACCGCAACGACTACCAGTCGGGCTGGGATACGGACCAGTTTCCGAACAACGTGCCCGAGGTGGCGCTGGCCTATTATCATGTGCTGAAGGCCGGTGGGTTCGACACGGGCGGTACGAACTTCGACGCCAAACTGCGGCGGCAGTCGATCGACCCGGTTGACCTGATTGCGGGGCATGTGGGCGGCATGGATGTCTGCGCGCGCGGTCTGAAGGCGGCGGCTGCCATGCTGGAGGATGGCGGTCTGGAAGATGCCTTGGCAGGGCGCTATGCCGATTGGCAGACCGAGCGCGGACAAGGCATTCTGGCGTCCGATCTGGAAAGCTTGCAGGCGCAGGTTCTGCGAGAGGGTCTCGACCCGCAGCCCCGCTCCGGTCGCCAAGAGCGCCTTGAGAATTACGTCAACCGGTTCGTCTAGGGCAGACTTGGGTAGGATGGGTGATCACCCATCCTACTTCAGGTGCGTGCGGGGATGAGCTGTTGCACGACGCCGACCGAGATCAGGTAGACCGAGGTCGCGATCAGCCCCCAATGCGCCCAGCTTTCCGGATGGAACTCGACCCATGCCGCCCATCCGGCAAAGAAGGTCCATGCCAGTGCAATCGGCAACGACACGCTGCGCCAGCGTTCGGTCCGCACCGGGTGGATGAATTTCAGCGGCAGGAACATCGCCACCGCCAGCACGGCGACCAGCCCGAGGATGACCCAGAAATCCGGCTCGACCGCGAACAGCACAAGGACCAACATGTTCCAGCATCCCGGAAAGCCCTGAAAGCTGTTATCCGTGGTCTTCATTCGGCTGTCGCAGAAATACATGGCGCTGGCGAACGTGATCACGATGATCGCGAACCAGCCCGTCCAGCCGGGCAAAAGCCCGCTCTGAAACAGCGCAAAAGCGGGAATGAAGACGTAGGTCAGGTAATCGATGATCAGGTCCAGCAGCACGCCGTCGAACCGAGGTGCGTTGGTCTTGACCTCGTATTTGCGCGCCAGAGGCCCGTCGATCCCGTCGACGATGAAGGCCACGACCAGCCAGAGGAACATCAGCGGCCATTTGCCTTCGGCGGCGGCCAGCATCGCCAGCATGGCAAACACGGCGCCCGTGGCGGTGAACAGGTGGACGAGCAGGGCTTGGGTCTGAATCTTCATCTGCCTGTCTTCGCCCATTTCCACTTTTTGTGCAATCAGCCTTCCGGCGGCAGGTCCCGCATCATGGGGGCCAGCGCCGCAAGATCATTGCCGAAGCCGTCAGCGATGTGATCGGCGGCGCGCAGGCGCACGTCGTCCGTCTTGTTCTGGTTCAGCTTGAAGACGCTTTGCACGTCGTCGACATGCAGGCGGAAGGGCAGGATCATGCGCAGCATGCGGTTCAATGCGTCGGGAGACATCTTGTCGAGCGTCCATGGTGATTTACCCGGAACCTGCGCCTCGAAAAACGCCGACTGGCGTTCGAGCATGTCGCGCATCGTGCCGGGGGGCAGCGCCTCCAGCCGGCCTGTCAGGTGGACCGTTGTGTAGTTCCATGTCGGAACCTGATCGTCGATCCCGTACCAATCGGGCGAGACATAGCCATCCGGGCCGTAGACCATCAGCGTCACAGGCCCGCCTGCCGCACAGATCGGGTTGGAGCGCAGCAGGTGCATGTCGGCGGTCTGCCCGTCCTCTGCCAGCAGGAAAGGCACGTGGCTCAGGATCGGCGCGGTGTCGGTCGAGGCACACAGCACGCCAAAGGCGCGCTTGCGGGCAAAGTCCAGCGCAAACCGACTGTCGGTCCGGCGAAAGATCGGTGTCGGATACATCTCACACCCGCAACTGCGTGGCCGTATGGCCGGTGATCCGCGCGGTGACGATCTGGCCCACGGGTTGGGCGGTGGCAAAGCTCACCTCGGTGAACTGTTCCGTCCGCCCCATCTCCGGGGATTCCATCAGGATGCGGTGTTCTTGCCCGGTCTGCGCGGCCAGATGGCGGGCCACGGCGGCATCGCCCGCCGCCCGCAACCGCGCGGCGCGGTCCTTGATCGTGGCGCCGTCGACCCGGTTCGGGATGCGTGCGGCGGGCGTGCTGGGACGCGCCGAATAGGGGAAGACGTGCAGCCAGGTCAGGTTGCAGTCCTCGACCAGCTTGAGCGAGTTTTCGAAATGCGCCTCGGTCTCGGTCGGGAAGCCGGCGATGATGTCGGCGCCAAAGGTGATGCCGGGGCGCAAGCGCCGCGCCTCTTCGGTAAAGCGGATGGCGTCGTCGCGCAGATGGCGGCGCTTCATCCGCTTCAGGATCAGGTCGTCCCCGTGCTGAAGCGACAGGTGCAGATGCGGCATCAGGCGCGGCTCGGTCGCGATTGCCGTCATCAGGTTGTCGTCGGCTTCGATCGAGTCGATGCTGCTGATGCGCAGACGCGGTACATCGGTCAGCCGCAGGATGCGCATGACCAGATCGCCAAGGCGCGGCTCTCCCGGCAGGTCTGCGCCCCAAGAGGTCAGATCGACCCCGGTCAGAACGACTTCGTTATAGCCCTGCTGCACAAGGCGCTTGATCTGATCGACCACGACCCCCGCGGGCACCGAGCGCGAATTGCCCCGGCCATAGGGAATGATGCAAAAGGTGCAGCGATGGTCACAGCCGTTCTGGACCTGCACATAGGCGCGGCTGCGCGTGCCGAAGCCGTCGATCAGGTGCCCGGCGGTTTCCGTCACCGACATGATGTCGTTGACCTGCACCTTTTCCGTCTCGCCGATGAAATCCGCGTTCAGACCGCGCCATGTCTCGGGCGCCATCTTCTCGGTGTTGCCGATGACGTGGTCGACCTCATCCATCGCGGCAAAGCTGTCGGGGTCGATCTGCGCGGCGCAGCCGGTGACGATTACGCGGGCATTCGGGTTGTCGCGGCGCAGGCGACGGATTTCCTTGCGCGCCTTGGCCACCGCCTCGTTTGTCACCGCACAGGTGTTGACGATCACGGCATTGTCGAGCCCCGCCTCGTCGGCGAGACGCTTCATCGCCTCGGTCTCATAGGCGTTCAGGCGGCAGCCCAGCGTGGTGAACTTGGGCGCGGTCATAGCGCGGCCAGCCATGCGGGCGTCAGCACGCCGGAAAAGACATGGGCGGTCGGGCCGGTCATCCAGACGCCATCCTCGCGCCAGTCCACATGTAGCGTGCCGCCGTCCAGATCGATGCGCACCTGCCGCCCGGTCAGGCCGCGCCGCGCGGCGGCCACGGCGGTCGCGCAGGAGGACGAGCCAGAGGCCAGCGTCAGCCCCGCGCCGCGCTCCCACACCCGCATCCGCAGGTGATCGGGGCCGATGACGCTGGCGACCTGCACATTGGTGCGCTGCGGATAAAGCGGGTGATGCTCATAGCGCGGGCCGAATTGCTCCAGCGGTACCGCCTCGGCATCGGGCACAAAAAAGGTGCAATGCGGGTTGCCCATGCCGGTTGCAGTGGGCGTCCCTTCGATCGGCAGTTCCAACGTGTCCATTTCCTCGGCCAGCGGAATCTCGTCCCACTTCAGCTGCGGAGGACCCATATTGACCGAGGTCAGCCCGCTCCCGGCATCGACGGCCGTCAGCGCGCCGCGATCCGTGGTGAGGGTCAGGCGGTCCTTGCCTGTCTCCTCCATCAGGAAACGCGCGATGCAGCGGGTGGCATTGCCGCAGGCGGCAGAGCCGCTGCCGTCGGAATTCAGGAACGTCAGATGAGCATCACCGGTGCCATGCCCGATCAGCGCCAACTGGTCAAAGCCCACACCCCTGTGCCGATCCGCCAGCGCCATGGCGAGAGCAGGCGTGACCTCGATCGGGGTCACACGGGTATCGATCACGACGAAGTCGTTCCCCAGCCCGTGCATTTTCATGAAGGGCACACCGGATTCGCGCAGTTGTTCCATGGCGCGGATATACGCCGCCGCAACGGGCCTTTAAAGGCCGGTTTGCAGGTCGCGCCGGGCCTTGGCGAAAAAGCGTGCGTTTTTTTCAGTTTTCCGCTTGACCCCCCCGCCCCCTCTGATTAGGAACCCGCTCACCGACGCAGCGGACACGCTGCCGACGGGACAGAGTGGGCCGTTAGCTCAGTTGGTAGAGCAACTGACTTTTAATCAGTGGGTCGCAGGTTCGAATCCTGCACGGCTCACCACTCTCCCTGAAAATTCATGGAATTCCGGGCCTCATCGCCCTTTGGACGCCCTGTATGCGAAGGGCTGTGCGCAGCACGTTTCCGCCACTCCTGCAAGTTGCGGAGGGGCAGGGGCGATAGTGCTCCTTCGCAGTCTTGGCTCGAAAGCCGGGGACGGTGGAAGCGCTGGACAAGATCGTGGGGCCGGGCGATGCTTTGGCCATGCGCGTCGTGATGATCCTTTTGCTATTGCTGGCGGCCTGCGGGCGCCCCTTGACCCCGTCGGAACGGGCCTATCTGGCCGACCTGCAAGGGGCGCAGACCAATCCCGAAAGAATTCGCATCGTCGACGGGCATTTTGCCGGGTCCGTGACCTACCGGATTCCGGTGCGTCCGCGCACCACCTGTCAGGAACGGATATGGCCGCCCATGGACGGGGCGCGCACCATCACCGTTGCACCCGCTGCCACGGTGCTGTTCAACACGGTCCTCGTGCGCGAAGACCTGTTCCGGGCGGATTTTCTGGACGGCTATCCCGATCGGGTCGACTTGCTGGACGCGATGCTGTTCGCGCATGAGATGACACATGTCTGGCAATGGCAGAACCGCGCGCGGACCGGCTATACCCCGCTCAAGGCCCTGCGCGAGCATGCCGGGCAGGCCGATCCGTACCTGTTCGACCCGGACAACACCCGTGGCTTTCTCGATTACGGGTACGAGCAGCAGGGCAGCATCGTCGAGGAATATGTCTGCTGTCGCCTGCTCGACCCCGAGGCGCCGCGCACGTCCCGCCTGCGCGACATGATCGGGCGTCACATGCCCATCCAGTCGCTGGACGATGCGCTGGACGCGCCCGAAATCCGCGTGCCTTGGCGCGGAGTGCAGACCGAGGGGATCTGCCGCTAGTCGGGCTCTGAGCGCTGGATCGATTGCAGGTAGGCGACGAGGTCGACCACCGGGCGTGAGGTCAGAACCGGCTGGCCCGAGGCGGATTTCAGCGGCACGTCGAACACGCCTTCGAAATAGTCGCCATAGACCGGCATGGGCGAGCCGTGGCTGACCAGTGGATCGCGCCCGTCAATGCGCTTGATCACGCGGATCAGGGGGAATTCACCGCCATTCTGCGCTGCCAACTCGGTCAGGTTGACCGGCTTGATCACCAACGCACCGGCCATCGGGCCTTCGCCGGTGGCTTCCAGCCCGTGGCAGGTGGCGCAGTGGGTGCGATAGAGCGCCGCGCCGATATCGGGGTCTTGGGCAAGGGCGGGGCTGGCGACCAGCATGGCCAAGGCAATCCATCGACGCATCACGTGATCCTCCTGAACGCTCCGCGTCAGGGTTGCACGCGCACGGCGCAGGCACCTTGATCGGTATCAAGTCAGACCACGGCGGTCAGGTGCGGGTGCGGCGCGCCTCCGGATTGTGGCCAGCGCCGGATCTCGCCGTTCACGGACAGCATGGCATGTCCGCGCCCCCCGGCGCGGTCCACCGCGCGCAGGCGCAGCGCCTGCCCGTCGAAATCGGTCAGGCCGAGATCGGCGGGCATGTTGTCCGTTTCGAGCACCTCCCGAAGCAGGCGCAGGGCGATGGTCTGCCCGGCACGCATGTCGCGCAGGTTCTCGGACGGATAGTAGCCGCCAGACGCCAACCGCGCGAGCGCGATATTGGCCACGGCCAGATCCGCCTGCCGGGCGAGGTCGACCTCGGCGGGGCGGCTGCCGGCGATGCGCACCGGGCGTGGCACGGTGTCGAAGACCGCCTTGACCAAGGTGGCAAGTGCGGCCGCCACGGTCAGGTGCAAGGCCAGATCCGCGGGCAGCGGCGGCAGGGTGCCTGCGGGGCACAGCGGCAGGAACAGGCTGACCTCGGTCCGCTGCGGGCCGCGCCGGGCCCGATTGGCCAGCGTCATCCAATGCACCAGCCCCGGCGCATGGTCGTTGAGCATCTCTGCCACGGCGTCGAGGCTAGGCACGGTGCCGGGGCCAGTCGTCAGCGCGACCGACAGGCGCGCGCTGGTCACCGCTGGGCGGGTCAACCGGTCCTGACGTCCCGCCTGCAGCAGCGACAGGTGGATCGCCTGACGTTCGGCCTCGGCCATCAGCGCGAACAGATCGCCGCCGCGCCATCCATTCAGGCCGGGGGATAGCGCCGCGCCGCGCGCCAAAGCCGCAAGCGCCGCGTTGTGAAAGATGCGCGCCGGGGGCGTCCTTTGCAGGTGCCGGACAAGATCGGTGCAGCGGGACACGGTCGGACCGGTGGGCGGCTGTCCGGGCAGGCGCAGCCCGGCGCCACTGCGCGCCGCGCACCAGCCCAGCCAGCGCGACATCGGGGCGTCGCGACCGGGCAGCGGTATGTCGATGGTGCCGCCGGGACCGACCGCGTGGTCCTGCGTCACAAGGCTGGACAGGCCCGTCGGGGTGTCATCGTGCAGTCCAAGGATCGCGAGCCTGCGCAGCACCAGCTGGTCATCGCCGTTCAGGCGGGCGGCGCGCCGGGCGGCGACGTCGGATGTCAGCCCACGTCCCGCGGCAGCGGCACCATACCAAGGGAGGTTGCGCAATTCGCACAGCAATTCGTGCAGGCTGACCGAAGTACGCCGGTCGATCCGCACCTGTGCATGCGGATCGGTCAACTGGTCCGGATGCAGGTCCTGCACCAGCCCGAAAAAGAACAGTTCGGCCATTTCGGCGGCCTGTTCCGCCACGGAGCGGCGCGGGGCCGGTCTTGGGCAAAGGTCCGGCAGGCCGGAGCAACCGGCCCCCCCGCCCTCGATCACCTTGAATCTGGTTTCCTGAATTGTCCCTGTCCGCATTGCGGTGCCCTCGGAGTCATGTCGCTTTTCTTCGCCTTAAACCCGGCGCACGTTAACCAATCGCTAGGCAGAGCATGCGCACACGGTGTGATCGCAGCGCAAAAGCAGCGCAAACCGGGCGTGAAAGCATGGCGGAAATTCTGGTGATTTCAGGCTGGGCGCGTAAAATTTACGCAAAAGCCGGTCAGGGCAGGACCAAAAGGCCGGAGCCGCACAGGCCCCGGCCCACTCGTGACACGCACGGGTGACTGCACCCGTGCAGCACCATTAAACCTGTCAGGATTGCCCCCCAAGGTCCGCGCCGATGGGCGCGCAGGGCGGTCTCGTGTTGTCAGGGATAAGACCTGCAAAAGGTTGCAAACCTGTTTACGCGCGCCGCGCCATTGCGAAGCCAAGGGTCGCGCTGGCGGTCTAAGCCAGAGTTCACCTTTTTTCGTCCCTAACCACGCCACAATCATCGTGTCTTTGAACCATCGGGGCGGTCTGCCTCAACAACGGCACAGCTGCGTCCGTCTCGTGGATCGTGCTTCGTTAATTGGTAAGGGATGCTGGAATGGCAACGTACACGGTCACGTCCTTGAACTGGAATTCCGCCGCTTTCTGGAGCGGGATCACCGAAAGCGCTGGCGGGCATACGCTTGATTTTTCGGCATTGGGGGCGGGCTATACCGTCACGTTCAATGAAACGCTGGGCGAGATCACCCTTTCGGACGGGGCCACGCTGTTTCGCATAGGCGATACCGGGGCTGCCGGCGGCCCCTACGATGCCACGCTGGGCGGCGCGACGCTGGTCGAGTATTTCGATACGGTGATCGGCTCTGCCGCGGGGGACACCATCACCTCGGGCACCGGCGATGAAAGCGTCGCCTCCGGGGACGGCGCCGATATCCTGTATGACGGCGCGGGCAACGATACGCTCGACGCGGGGACGGGCGATGACACGGTCTACGCCGCAGGCGGCAATGACAGCATCGTTGCGGGGGACGGCAACGACGTGATCTTCGTTGGCGACAATGACGGGATCGACACGGTCGAGGGCGGGGCGGGGCAGGACACCCTGCATGTCGGCTTTACCGCCGGGGCCGAGATCATCCTGACCGGGTCGGGCGCGGGCACCTATTCGGATAACGGTGCGACCGGATCGGGGACCTTCACCGGCATCGAGGTGATCGATGCCACCGGTGCAGCGGATTCGATCAATGCCGGGGCCGATATGGTCGGGCTGGAGATCTTCGCCGATGGGGGCGACGACACCGTCATCGGCGGCAGCGGCAACGATACGCTGATCGGTGAGGCGGGCAACGACTCCATCGAGCTGGGCGGCGGCGCGGACATGGCCGTGGGCGGCACCGGCATCGACACGATCACCGGTGTCGACGGCGCAGATTTCATCAGCCTCGGGGAGGGCGACGAGTCCGTCGCGGCAACCGGCGGCAACAACACGATCCTCGGGGGCGAGGGCAACGACACGCTGAGTTCGGACACCGGTGCCGATCAGCTTCAGGGCGGTCTGGGCGACGATGTCCTCACCGCCAGCGGCGGCGACGACACGATCGGCGGTGGCACCGGGGCGGACAGCATCGCGGCTGGCGACGGCGCCGATCTCGTGGTGGGCGGTTCGGGCCGGGATACGATCGACGGGGGCGCCGGGAACGACACGATCTACGGCGATGACGCGGATACGGGGCCGTTTGCCGGCACCCTGTCCAGCTTCAGCTTCGCCACGATCTCTGCGAATGGCGACACCGGGACCGGGACCATCGGCCAGTTCGCTGTCTACGACAATGTCGGCACAACCGATCAGGGCGTGGTCATTCAAGCCCGGATCACCGTCATCGACGCCGACGATCCCGGCATCGACCTGACCTTTGGCACCAACGTGGTCTACCTGAACGCCTCCGGCGAGGCCGTTTCCGGCACCGGTGTCAGCCTGTCCATCGAGTTCTTCGATCAGGCGACCGGAGAGCCCGTCCAGATCAACGGGGCCTTCACCTTTCAGGACATCGACACCTCGGCGGAAAGCGTCACGGCCTATTCATCCGATGTGGACAGCGTCTCGGTCTCGTCGTCGCCCGCGACCAACCTGACCGTGACCGATACCGGCGAGCAGATCACCGCCGCCTCCGACGCCACCTCGTCCGGCGATTTCGACCAGAACCATTGGGCGCAATTCACCTATACCAACCAGCACGAGCTGGTCTTCGTCATCACTTCGCGCGGGGTGGGGACGAATTACAGCGTCAGTGACACCCCCTTCACCAACCCGCCCACCACCATCGCGACATCGGCCGAAAGCCAGGATGACAGCGTGCTGGCCGGCGCGGGCGACGATCTGGTCTACGGCATCGACGGCAATGACACGCTGCTGGGCGGCGATGGCAGCGACACGCTCGAAGGTGGCGCGGGCAATGACAGCCTGCTGGGCGAAGCCGGGGACGACCTTTTGCAGTTCCGCTCTGAAAGCGGGGATGACATCGTCGTCGGTGGCGAGACGGGCGAGACGGCGGGCGACACGCTGGAACTGATCTCGACCAATGGTCTGGGGTTCAACGTGCTGTATTCCGGCAACGAGGCGGGCACGGCGACCAATGACCTGACCAAGGTCACCTTCTCGGAGATCGAAACCGTCACCGTCACCGAATTCGACGACACGGTCGATGCCTTCGTGTCGACGCAGGCGGTGGACGTGTCGGCGCTTGGCGGGGATGACAGCGTCATCGGCTCGACCGCCGCGGACACGATCAGCGGCGATGCCGGCAACGACACGCTGCGCGGCGGCTTTGGTGCCGATACGATCAGCGGCGGCACCGGCAATGACCAGATATACGGCAACGAGGATGGCGACAGCCTGTCCGGCGGCGATGGCTCCGACAGCCTGTATGGCGAGGCGGGCAACGACTATGTCGACGGCGGCACCGGTGACGATACCGTCGAGGGCAACGAGGGCGACGACACGCTGGTCGGCGGCGATGGCAACGACTGGATGCGCGGCTCGTTCGACAACGATATTCTCTACGGCGGTGCGGGTGACGACTATCTCTGGGGCGGCTGGGGCGACGACACCTTCGTCATCGAGAACGGCTTTGGTAATGACACGGTCGATGCCGAGGGCGTGGACGAAACCACCGGCGACGTGCTGGACCTGTCCGCCGTCACCGACGATCTGACCGTCGACCTGACCAATGCCGATCCCGAGATCGGCACCGTCAGCGATGGGACATCGACGCTGAGCTTCAACGAAATCGAGACCATCACGCTGGGCGGGGGCCGTGACACGCTGGTTCTGGCGGATGGCTCTGGCGGGGACGTGGTCAGCGCCTTCGACATGACCGACTCGGGCGATGGCACGACGAATGACCAGCTCGACGTCTCTGGCCTGACCAGCGATGGCGGCACCACGCCGGTCACCACCGACGACGTGACCGTCACCGACGATGGCAGCGGCAATGCCGTGCTGACCTTTGCCGGGGGCGAGGCGATCACGCTGATGGGGGTCGCTCCGGCTGCGCTGTCGAGCCCGGCGGCGCTGGAAAGCATCGGCATCCCGCCCGCCGCCCCGGCGACCCATGCCGACCTGTCCCAGTTGATCTATTTCGGCAATTTCGCGCAATTGGACACGGACGAGGGCGTGGATGGGTTCGAGGGCAGCACGGCCCCGATCGTGGGAACGACCCTGAGCGGCTCGGCGGCGAATGCCAATGTCGTCACCTTCTCGTACAATGATGCGGACGGGGACGGCAACTTTGCGGCTGACCATCTCACGGCCTCGGTGGAAAACCTGATCGTCGACGGCGTGGCGAGCGAGATCGACGAAATCATGCTGGCCACGATCCGGTTGACCTATCCGGATGGCAGCACGGCCACGACCAGCGTCATCGCCTACCAGCTTGTGAATGGTGATTTCTATCTCGGGGATTTCCTCGACCGGATCGAGGGCGAGACGATCCAGTCGATGGAAATCCTGTCGCTGTCCGATACCTCTGATATCGGTCCGCTCTCTGACTTTCAGGGCAACGCCACCTATGACCTCGATGCCATCACCTTTGTCGATGGGCCGGTGGACGGAACGGCGGGCGATGATGTCATGGGCGTCGGCTATACGGACGCGCAGGGCGACATCATCGACGGTGCCGATGGCATCGACGACACGATCTATGGCTATGGCGGCAATGACAGCATCATCGGCGGGACCGGGAACGACACGATCGACGGTGGCGCCGGGCAGGACACGGTGTTTGGCGGGGACGGCAATGACAGCCTGACCGGCACCGGAGGATACTATTACGGCGGGGCCGGGGACGACACGATCGACGTGTCCGGTGTCACCTCGTCCGAAGGGTTGCCCTACATCTATTCCAGCGGCGGGTCGGGCAACGACTCGATCATCGGCAGCGATTCCGTGGACGACTACGTCTACGTCACGGGTGGGAGCGATACCATCGCTGGCGGCCTCGATGGTGGGGTCGAGGGCGACTGGGTGAACTTCGATGCCACCGGCTCGGCGGTGTCGGTCGACCTCGATGCAGGTACGGCGAGCTATACGGGCGGAGCGGCGGCGCTCAGCGATATCGAACATGTCGATACCGGCGACTTCGACGACACGATCAGCGGCAGCGCCGAGGCCAACTTCATCGAATCCGGCGCCGGGGCGGACTCCGTCTCGGGTCTGGGCGGTGACGACATCCTGCGCGGCGGCGATGGCGACGACACACTGCGCGGCGGCACCGGGGCCGACCGGGTGCACGGTCAGGGCGGGGACGACCGGATCGTGCTGGAAGATGGCTTTGGCAGCGACACGATCACCGGCGGCGAGACGACGGAGACGACGGGCGACACGCTGGACCTGTCGAACCTGACCGTCGATACGACGATCGACCTGACCGATGCCAATGCCGAGACCGGCAGTGTCAGCGACGGCACCGATACCGCCGGTTTCATCGAGATCGAGACCATCACGCTGGGCGGGGGCCGTGACACTTTGGTTCTGGCCGACGGGTCGGGCACGGATACGGTCAGCGCCTTCGACATGAGCGACTCAGGCGATGGCACGACGAATGACCAGCTCGACGTCTCTGGCCTGACCAGCGATGGCGGGACCACGCCGGTCACCACCGATGACGTGACCGTCACCGACGATGGCAGCGGCAATGCCGTGCTGACCTTTGCCGGGGGCGAGGCGATCACGCTGATGGGCGTCGCTCCGGCTGCGCTGTCGAGCCCGGCAGCACTGGCCAGCATCGGCATCCCGCTCCCGGCTTCGGGCAATTTCGTGGTCGAGGGCACGGCGGGCGCGGATGTGATCAACACCGGCTATGTCGGCGATCCCGAAGGCGACCTGATCGACAATCTCGACCATTCCGATGGCACGAACGCCGACAGGGTCGTGGCCGGTGCGGGCGACGATTCGATCGATGCGGGGCTTGGCGACGACACCATCCTCGCGGGCGACGGCGATGACGAGATCTTCATCGATGTCACGCTCGACAATGACAGCATCGTCGGTGGCGAAGGCGGCGAGACGCAGGGCGACCGGATCAACTTCTCGACCGTGGCGGATGACATCACCATCACCTTCAGCGGGGCCGAAACCGGCACGCTGAGCGATGGCACCAACACCACGACCTTCGAGGAAATCGAGCGGTTCCAGATGGGGACCGGCAATGACAGTGTCACAGGCTCCGACGGGTCCGAGCACATCATCGGCAATTTCGGCAGCGACACGATCCTTGCGGGGGGCGGCGACGACACGATCTTCTCCGGCTTCGACAGCGACAGTGTCGAAGGCGGGGCGGGCAATGACAGTCTCGTCACCTCGACCGGCGCCGATACCGTGGCCGGTGGCGCAGGTAATGACGATATCGACCTTGGCATCGGCGATGGCGAAAGCGACCTCGTCATCCTGCGCGATGGCGACGGCAACGACACGGTTAACGGGTTCGAATCCCCCACCGATCTGGGTGGCGGGGCCTATGCGGGCAACGACCTGCTGGATGTCAGCGGCCTGACCGATCTGGCGGGCAATCCGGTCACGACCGAGGATGTGACCGTTACGGACACCGTCGGCGACGGGTCCGGCGATGCGATCCTGACCTTCCCCAATGGCGAAAGCATCACGCTTGTCGGGGTTCCGCCCGCCGAAGTCTCGGACCCGGCGCAGCTGGAGGCGATCGGCATTCCGCTTTTCACCGGCAACCTGATCGTCGAGGGCACGGCTGCGGGCGATTTGATCGACGCCACCTATCTGGGCGACCCGGACGGCGATCTCGTCGACAATGGCGATGGCATCGGAGGGTCGGACGGCGACAGCATCACCGCCGGTGCAGGCGATGACACCGTGCTGGCCGCCGAGGGCGACGACACCATTCTCGGCGAGGCGGGCGATGACTCGCTCGGTGGCGGGGCGGGCGATGACAGCCTGTCCGGCGGTGACGGGCGCGACACCCTGACCAGCGATGCCGGGGCCGATACGTTGGACGGCGGCGCGGACGAGGACTTCTTCGTTCTGACCGACGGATTCGGCGCGGATTCCATCACAGGCGGCGAGACGGGCATCGACAGCGACACGCTCGACACGAGCGGGCTGACGGCGGCAGTCTCCGTCACTCTCAGCGGGGACGAGGCCGGCACGGTCACCGATGGCACCGACAGCGCGACATTCGCGGGGATCGAGGTGCTGCAGCTCGGCGCGGGCGCCGACAGTCTCGATGGTGGCGCGTCGAGTGCCGGAGTGACGGCGCTTGGCGGTGCGGGCAGCGACACGCTGACCGGAAGCGACGGCGACGACACGCTGGACGGTGGCGCGGATGCGGACAGCCTCACCGGCGGGGCAGGGGCCGACAGCCTGACCGGCGGCACCGGGGATGACACCTTGACCGTCGGTTCGGGTGATACGGCGCTGGGCGAGGATGGCGACGATACGTTCTTCGTGAACGCAGCTGATATGAACGGCGCGGCGTTGACGATCACCGGCGGCGAAACCGGCGAGACGGTCGGCGACACGCTGAACATCACCGGACCGGCGACCATCGCGATGACCGGCGCCGAGGCCGGCACGGTGACGTGGCTGGACGGCTCTGTCCTGACCTTCTCCGAGATCGAGACCATCAACTATACGCCCTGCTTCACGCCGGGCACCTTGATCAAGACCGCCATCGGCGAACGGGACGCGGCCGAGATCACCCCGGGGGATATCGTCCTGACCCGCGACAACGGCTACCAGACGGTTCGCTGGGCCGGGGCGAAACGCCTGACGGGCCTGCAATTGCAGGCCAATGCGGCACTACACCCGGTGCGGATCGAGGCTGGGGCGTTGGGGCGCGGCATCCCGGACCGGGACATGGTCGTCTCGTCGCAACACCGGGTGGTGATGTCGAACGCGGCCATCCAGTTGCTGTTCGGCGAAGACGAGGTTCTGGTGGCGGCGACCTATCTCGTGGGACGACCGGGCATTACGCGGATCTGCCCGGAGGAGGGCGTGACCTACGTGCATTTCATGTTCGACCGGCATGAACTGGTGATGTCGGACGGGACGTGGACCGAAAGCTTCCAGCCGGGCGATTTGTCGCTGGCGGGCCTCGACGCGGATCAGCGCAGCGAACTGCTGACCCTGTTCCCGGACCTGTCCGAAACCAGTGGGCGGCGGGGATATGCCTCGGCGCGCATGTCGCTGAAGGCCTACCAGGCGCAGCTTTTGTCCGATGCGTGACCGCAAGTAGGATGGGTGCGCACCCATCCTACCTCAGCCCAACCGCTGCAAGAGCGCGCGCGAGGGTATCCCGTCCACCGGCAGCCCTTGGGCGGCCTGATAGGCACGGATCGCGGCCTCGGTCTTCTTGCCGATGACGCCGTCGGGCGTCCCGGCATCGAATCCGCGCCGCGTCAGCGCGCGTTGCAGGGCCTTGCGATCCTCCAGCGTCAGACCGTGGCGATCAGGCCCGAAATCCGCGCGCAGCGGTCCACCGCCCCCCAGACGCTGCGCCATGTAGCCCACGCCCAGACCGTAATTCTCGGACGGGTTGTAGCGCAGGATCATATCGAAGTTGTGCGAGACCAGAAAAGCCGGCTTGTCGAGGCCCATCGGTGCCAGCAGCGCCGCATTGCCAAGGTCGGGCAATCCGCCGCCTGTCGCCGCCCGGAAACCGGCATCGCGCCAAGCGCTGGTGCTGCGTCGCGCGCTGCGTCCCACGGGGCCGGAATAGCCGTCAGGCACCCGGACCTCCAAGCCCCAAGGAAGGCCGCGCCGCCAGCCTGCGTTCGACAGGAACCGCGCCGTCGTGGCAAAGGCGTCGATCGGATCATCTGACCAGATGTCGCGCTTGCCGTCGCCGTCGAAATCCACCGCGTGCTGCTGGTAGGCGTTGGGGATCAGCTGTGTGTGGCCCATGGCCCCGGCCCAACTGCCGACCAGCTGATCGGGGCGGGCATCCCCCGTTTGCACGATGCGCAGCGCATCCATCAGGTTCGCTTCGAAGAAGCGGCCGCGCCGCCCTTCCCAAGCGAGGGTCGAGGTCGCCGAGATCACCGGGATCTTGCCGCGCTTCGTGCCGAAATAGCTTTCCAGCCCCCAGATCGCGGCGAGGATGTCGGCCGATACGCCGTACCGCGCCTCGACCTGCGCCAAGGCGCGTTTCTGGGCGGCATAGGCGCGACGGCCGAACACCACCTTTTCGTCCGGGGCCACGATGGCGAGATAGTCCTCGAGCGAGCGTTTGAACTCGGTCTGGTTGCGGTCGCGCTCGATGACGCCGGGCAGGAACCCCTGCCCGCGAAAGGCGGCGGTCAGCGTCGCCTCGGTGATGCCCCGCGCCTTTGCGCGTTCGCGAAAGGCCGCAACCCATGCATCATAGGCGGGATTGGGCTGTGGGCGCAGGCCGGGGTCCAGTGTGGGATCGGGCCGCGCAACCCGCGGCGCGGTCGTGCCAGCCACGCAACCCGACAGGCTCGCCGCCGCAAGCCCGAGGCCAAAGTGTCGTCGTGTCAGCTGCATGATGGCCCCTCTGCCGTTTTGGCAAGAAGGCTAACGCGAGCGTCCAACCAGTGGCAAGATGGCGGGCAACCGTGCCGCGCCTTTGCCGGTCACGTATACGCGATGGCGTAGGCCGCAATCGCCAGCACGGCAAGCAGTACGATCGGGGTCCAGATTCGGTTGGCCCACGGCGTCGGTCTGAAACAGTAGGGACATTGGCTGACGCCGTATCGCAGGTGATAATTGCACTTGCACCGAAAAACCCTGATTGCCACTCATATTCTCCCAAGCCGTCTCTTCCCCCGTGCGAATTGCGAAAAGAAACGCGGGGCGTCACGAACGTCGTCCGTTGCAGGAGTGCAGCGCGACCCGGACACGTCCTGCTGCGGCCTTCCCGGCCCCAGCGGCGACGCGTCGCAATCGCGGAATGTGCAACGTTCCAAGCCTGTTTCTTTTCCAGCCGTTCAAAACGCCCGGGTGCGGCATTTTCAGGCAAAACGGTGCGGAGCGCAAGTCCGATGAAACCTTACGCAACGGCGGGTTCACGCGCACGCAATGCAGGCGGGGTGTGTCTCGGGTGCTGACAAGGACAAAGCCTCCTTGCGGTCGGGTTCAACGCAGGTCACGATCTGTGCCAGATTTCAGAGGTTTGCGATGACGACGATTTCCATCCGCGAAGCCGGTCCGGACGGGCTGCCGGGACTTGACGACCTGTTGACCCGCCACTGGCAGTTGATGCGGTCGCAAAGCCCCGAAGACAGCTGCCACGTCTTGTCGGCCGAGGCCCTGCGGGCCAGCGGTGCACGTGTGTTCGGCCTGTTCGAGCAGGACAGGCTTGTCGCCACCGGCGCGCTGAAGCCGCTTGGACCGGAAGGGGTAGAACTGAAATCGATGCATGTCGACCGCGACAGGCGGGGGCAGGGCTTGGGACGGGCGCTTCTGGACCATATGCTGGCGCAGGCCCGCGACATGACCGTCGCGTCGGCATGGCTGGAAACCGGCTCGGCGGAGCCTTTTGCCGCGGCGCGCGCCTTGTACCAACAGGCCGGTTTCGTGCCGTGCCCGCCCTTCGGCGACTATGTCGAAGATCCGTTGAGCGTCTTCATGACCCGGGCGCTGTAGGCGCGCAGCAGTCCTGCCAGCCGCCTGACAGGGCGGGTGTGCAGACATCACCGCCTTTCCGCCTGCGGCCTTCTTGGGGCAAGATGTTGATATCGCGGTGCAACTGTCATGATCCGCGCCGGCAGGCTGGCACGTTGACAAGTCGGGCCGATTGTCTGATACCAAGCCCTCAGGGACGGGCCGTTAGCTCAGCTGGATTAGAGCAGGGAACTTCTAATTCTCAGGTCGGGGGTTCGAGTCCTCCACGGCTCGCCACTCCCTCGATCTTTTCCTGTGCGTCTTGGGGCGCGACCGGGTCCGCGTCTGGCTGATCGGGACGTGCGCGACGGGTCAGGTTTGCCGCTTGCCGTCGCCACGCATGGCGCGGGATAGACGGCGGATACGGATTGCGCGGTTGAGCTCTCCGCCGAAGATCAGGACCAGCGCAGCGAGATAGAGGAAGTACAAGGCCGCGATGATCCCCGCGAGCCCGCCGTAATAGCTTGAATAGGTGGCGAAATGCGCAAGGTAAAAAGAGAACGCCGCCGTCAGCGTGATCCACGCGCCGGTCGTGAACAGGACGCCGGGGTAGATCGACGAAAACCGCGTGCGGCGCGCTGGCAGGAAGACATGCGCCAAAAACAGCGATGACACGAGGATGAAGGCCGCCGTCGGATAGCGGACAAAGCGCACCGTCACCGACGCCGGATCGAAGCCCGGCACCAGCACGTGCAGCCACGATCCGGCGCGCGGGGCCAGCACCAGCAGGTATCCGACCAGAACCAGCACGAGGCTGGCGATCACGACCATCAGCGCCATCAACGGATACAGCACGTACCACGCACGGGTCTCTCGGACACCGTAGGCCCGGTTGAGCCCCACCCGGACGCCATCGACCCCGCCAAGCGCGAACCAGATGGTCAGCAGGATACCGGCGGACAGCACGCCGCCGCGCTGCACCGTCATCACCTGTTGGACCTCTGACACGATCGGTTCGATCAACGCCGCCGGAACGATGGCGATGAGGAAGGAGATCAGGTCTTCGGCCATGCTGCGGCTGCCGACGAAAGCCGTCATGGACGAGGTAAAGATCAGAAAGGGAAAGACGGCCAGAAGCACCCGAAAGGCCACGTTGCCCGCCAGCCCGAAGGCATCGTCGCTCCACAGGCGCAGACCGGCTTCGCGGAGCACGCCCCAGACGGCCTGCCACCCGGTGCCGCGCAGCAATCCTTCGGGATTGTCCGTCACGATCCCGTGGGTGATGACCGCGTCGCGACCCGCTTCGGTCGGAGTACGTTCAGCCATTTGGCGTTCCTCGCTTCAAACCAAGTCGCTGAACCTCTTGCGGTCCGCGGCTTGTGCAGCGTCCGCCAAAGCGCGTCCGGAGGACACAGGTAGGTCAATGTGACCTTGCCATCAACTCGCCGCGCGCGGTTCGTCTGACGGACCCTTTGCCCAGCCTCGGCCCTGCAAGAGGCATGGCCTGCGTGGCGGTTCCCATCGGATCCCGGACCGATAAGAGACGTATTCACACTAAATCAAACAGTTTTTGGCATCGAGGTGGGATGCTGCGCTTCGATGGATGCCGCAGGGTCCGGTTGCGTCTGCCCGATCAAGGCACAGCCCGGACGGTGGCAGGTTTCAAAAGGTGGTGCCCGCGCAAGATGGAACGCAGGGTATGACGGTCTTCGCTGTTACGACATCGAACTGGAACAGCCCCGCGTTCTGGTCGTCGATCAACGTCACCACCGGCGGGCACGTGCTGGACTTCTCGGGGCTGCCGTCGAATTTCAACCTGATTTTCGATCCGACGACCGACATGTTCACGATGTCCGACGGGGCAACGTCCTTTGTCGTCACGGATGACAATTATGCCGGGCCGCCGATGGATGCCAGTTTGGGCGGCACCACCGTCTTGTCCTTCTTCAGCCTCGTCGGCACGGGCGGCGACGATGACTGGTGGGGCGACAATTCGGCCGAGACGATCGACGGCGGCGCGGGCAACGACACGCTGCTGGGATGGTACGGCAATGACTCGATCCTTGGCGGGGCCGGTGACGACTCGATTCAGGGGCAGTTCGGCAACGATACGGTCGATGGCGGTGCTGGCTCGGACATGATCGAGACGAGCAGTGCCGCAGGGGTCGAGGTCCTGCGCGGCGGCGAAAGCGCCGGTGACGCCGACATTCTGCATTTCGTCGGCACGACAGGCGTTTCGGCCACCTTTTCCGGCGACGAGGCGGGCAGCTACACGATGGGGTCGAATTCCGGCACCTTCAGCCAGTTCGAGGTGCTGCGCGGCACCGAGGGCGCCGATACGGTCAATGCCGCGCTCGACACTGGCGGCATGGTGCTGGAGGGGCAAGGCGGCGCGGATTCGATCACCGGCGGGTCAGGTTCGGATCTGATCCGTGACGGCAGCGGCAACGACACGATCCGGGGCGGCGACGGCGCGGATTCCATCGGCGACTGGGGCACATCGACCGGCGCTGACGTCTTTTACGGCGGTGGCGGCAATGACAGCCTGATCGGCGGCAGCGATGCCGATACGCTGTTTGGCGATGCCGGTGACGACTATATCTCGGGGGCCGCGGGCAACGACCAGCTCTTTGGCGGCGACGGGGCGGACCTGTTCGCCATCTCGGACGATCATGACGGCGATACCATCGACGGCGGGTCGGGCGGCACCGATTTCGACCAGATCGCGTTTTGGGATGTCACGAGCACCGGCGGCGTCAGCGCCACCTTTGGCGGGACGGGCTTTGGCACCTATGCGTTCGCGGCGACCGCGGGGCTTGGCACGTTTGCCGAGATCGAGGGCATCTACGGCACCCAGCACAACGACACGATCAACGCGGCGGCGGATTCGGGCGGCCTGACCCTGTGGGGCGGCAGCGGGGATGATACCGTGACCGGCGGGTCCGGCAATGACGTGGTCTATGCCGAGAGCGGCGCGGATACGGTGGCGGGCGGCGCCGGGGATGACAGTCTTTATGCGGGCGACGGGGCGGATCAACTGACTGGCGGGTCCGGCGATGACGCGCTGTGGGGGGAGGCCGGCAATGACACGGTCTTCGGCGGTGACGGGGCCGACACGATCGAAGGCGGGGCCGGTCTGGACCTGCTTCTGGGCCAGAACGATGCCGACCTGTTCCACGTCGGGGACGGGTTTGGCGGTGACACCATCATCGGCGGCGAAGGGGTCACCTCGGGCGCAGACCTTGACACGCTCTTCCTCGCGCCGGTGACGACCGGCGTCACGGTGACCTATTCCGGCACCGGGATCGGAACGGTCACCGCCAGTGGCGACACGCTGACCTTCAGCGAGATCGAGGCCGTCACCGGCACAAGTCAGAACGACAGCATCGACCTGCGCAACGACACGCTGGGGGCCAGCATCGACGGCGCGCTTGGCGACGACACCATCCGGCTGGGGACCGGGCAGGACACCGTCCTTGCGGGTGAGGGGGCGGACCGGGTCTTTGGCAATGCCGGCGATGACCTGATCCAACTCGGGGCGGGGGACGACTCGATCGATTACGGCTGGGCGGTGCCCTCGCCCTTCGGGGTCGATACGGTTCTCGGCGGCGACGGCGCGGACACGCTGGACATGGACGCGCTGAACTACGCCGATTTCGACACCGGCTTGACCGGTACGATCACCGATGCCGGGTTCACCTTCACCAATGGCGCGGACACGATCACCGGATCGGGGATCGAGGTGTTCCAGCTGACCTATGGCGGCGACACGATCGATGCGTCCGCCAGCACCGGGGGCGTGTCCATCTCGACCCGGGACGGGTCATATAACGGCATCAACGACGATGTCATCACCGGCGGCTCGGGCAATGACACCATCTATTCGGCAGATGGCCACGCGGTCATCACCGGCGGGGCGGGCGATGATGTCATGTCGGGCATCAATGGTGACAAGACCTTCCTGTTCGAGGATGGCTTTGGCAACGACACCGTCGATATCTCGACCGGAACCGACACGTTCGATTTCAGCGGGCTCGGCACGCAATCGGTGACGGCCACGATGACCGGGTCGGCGGGCGTGGTGATGTCGGGTGGGGACAGCGTCACCATCGTCGGAACCAACTGGAATGCCGCCGAGGTCTTTGTCCTGAGCGGCAATGCCGACAGCTTCGATGCCTCGGGCGCGACCCTGCCGGGGGTGGGCAATCAGTCCGGCTACACCGTGGATGCGGGCGCGGGCAATGACACGCTGACCGGGGCCGGACTGTCCGACACGCTGTCGGGCGGCGCCGGGGACGATGTCATTTCCGGCGGCACCACGGCGGCGCATCTGCGCGCCGGGGATGGCGATACGATCATCGGGACGATGGCGACCGACCTGTTCGTCTGGACCGGGGCCGCCGGTGACAGCAGCACGATCATCCTCGACGACGGGTCGGGCACCGCCAACGATGCCGACGGCCATGACGAGGCGATCTATGTCGAGGGGGCAGGCGACGGATCGACCCTGCGGGTCGAGGGGTTCGATCTCGGCGACGACACGATCTTCGTCAGCGAGGCATGGACCGGCTACAGCGAGAGCTTCATCGCCACGGGCCATCATCAGGTCATCCTGACCTATGCCAGCGGCGCCACGCAGACCTTCGACATCTATCACGACGGCACGACGACCTTCGGGGCCGCGCAATTCGCCGTCAGAGCCTATCGCGATGCCATGGCGGATTCCCTGTCCGGCGGCGACGGCAATGACACCATCACCGGCGGCGAGGGGGCGGATACGCTGCTGGGCGGGAATGACGCGGACAGGTTCCTCGTGCAGGATGCCTTTGGCAATGACACGATCCTTGGCGGTGAGGGCGGGACCGATCTGGACGTGCTGGATTTCGGCGCGCTTGGCGGCGGCATCACCGTCACCGGCGGCGGGGCCGAGGCCGGGACTGCCACCGACGGTTTCGACACGCTGAGCTTTTCCGAGGTGGAGCACCTGGTGCTCACCGGCTTTGGCGACAATGTCACCGCCGGGACCGGCGCCATGAGCATCGCGGCTGGCGCTGGCGATGACACCTTCCTCGGCGGCATCGGCGACGACACCGTGGACGGAGGGGCTGGCAATGACAGCCTGACCGGTGGCGACGGCAACGACTATATCGATGGCGGCGCGGGCGATGACTTCCTGTCCACGGGGCTCGGGCAGGATACGCTGATCGGCGGCGACGGCAACGACACGCTGATGAACGCGGCGGGGGATGACAGCCTTGTGGGCGGGGCCGGGGATGACAGCATCGTGGCCTCCGCAGGCAATGACACGCTGGAAGGGGGCGATGGCAATGACACGCTGGTCGGTGGCATCGATCAGGATCGCCTGACCGGAGGTCTGGGAAACGACGTCTTTGTCTACGCGGCCGGAGACGGCAGCGACACGATCACCGATTTCAACGCGGGCAATGGCGGCACCCTGTCGGACAGCGACGCCACGAACAACGATTCCATCGACCTCTCAGGGTTCTACGACAACATATGGGAGCTGTACGCGGACCAAGCCGACGATGGCATCCTCAACCAGTCGAATACGATTGGCAGCACGGGCAAGGCGGTCGATTATTCCGACAATACCCAGTTTCTGGCGGGCGACGGGCTGACCTTCACCGGGGCGAGCGCAGACAGCAGCTTTTTCACGATCGAGAATACCGGCGTGGTCTGTTTCGCCAAGGGGACGCTGATCCGCACCCCGACCGGGCAAGTCGGCATCGAGACTTTGCGCCCCGGCGATCTTGTCCAGACCTTGGACAACGGGGCTCAGCCGGTGATCTGGGTGACGCAGCGCCGGTTGAATCATGCCCAATTGATGAATGCGCCGAACCTGCGACCGGTCGTGCTGGCGCCCGCGCTGACCGGCGGCTTTCAGCCGCTGCGCGTGTCGCCGCAGCACGGCATCCTCTTGAATCTCGGTCAGGATCAGCGGCTCTACCGCGCGGGCCACCTTTCGGAGACGAAGGGCGGCCTTGCCCGCGTGGCGCAGGGCTGCCGCAGCGTGACCTATGTCAACCTGATGTTCGAGCGCCACCAGATCCTGTTTGCCAACGGGGCCGCCGCCGAAAGCTTCTATCCGGGGCCGCAGGCCATCGCCAGCCTCAGCTTGCAGGCCCGCCGGGCCTTGGCCCGCATCCGCCCCGAGATCCTGTCGCATCGCGGGCATGAGGCCTATGGCCCGCCCGCGCGCCCCTATGCACACAAGTCCGACGTGCCGCCGCACCAGCAGTTCTTTGCCAGATACCGGGTGCCGCATCCCGCCCCGTCGCGGGCCATCAAGTCGCTTCCGCGCTAGGGCCAGCTGGTCCCACGCCAATACCCGTCGTCCGGCGCAGGGGTGTGTTGACCACGGCGACCATCGGACGGGCATAGGCAAAGCGGAAAATGGCGCTATCTGGTCTTCAAACCCCAGATCCGGAGCCGAAATGATCCTGTACGCCGTCACCGCCGTTCTCTTCCTTGTCATCGACGCGGTCATGTTGAGCGCCGTGATGAAGCCGCTGTTCACCCGTCACCTGGGCGATACGATGCGCGACAGCCCGATGCTGGCCCCGGCAGGGCTGTTCTACCTCGCCTATGTCGCGGGGTTGGTCTTTCTCGTCTCGGCGCCTGCCTTGCGCGACGCAGCCCCGGAGCGCGCCGCGCTCCACGGTGCGGTGATCGGCGCGATGGCCTACGGAACCTACGAATTCACTTCGATGTCTATCATGAAGAACTGGTCGTGGGCGATGGTCGCCACGGACACGATCTGGGGCACGGTGCTGACGGGCTTTTCCGCTTGGGCCGGTGTCATGATCCTGATGCGCATCCAAGGCTGACACGAACCCGGTCCCTATTCCGCCTCGTCGCAACAGCCGATCAGGATGCCCGTCTCGGCCACCACCTTCTGGCGGGCCAGAACGGCTGGCGGGGCGGTGATCCGCGTAGACAAGTCATATGATTTTGCACACGAAAAAAGGTGCGGCGCGCGGTGTGACGCTGTAGCCATGTCAGGCCGGGTCTTGCGCCCCACAGCGGATGTCAAAGCCGCAAGGCCAGGCATCAGACAACCGGATCGTCAAAAAGGCGTAACCCCATGATGCATTTCTATTCCTCCCCCGGCAGCTGCGGCATCGGCATGCGCATCCTGCTGGAGGAAACCGGCGCCCCGTTCGAGGCGACGCTGTTCAATCTCGCGGCCAAGGAGCACCTGAACGACGCCTACCGCGCTGTGAATCCCAAGACGAAAGTGCCTGCGCTGGTGCGCGAGGACGGATCGGTTCTGACCGAATTTCAGGCCATCGCCTTTTGGCTGGCGGACACCCATCCCGAGGCGCGCCTGCTGCCGACCGATGCCGAGGCACGGCTGCGCGTCATGGAAGTGCTCGACTACATGGTGGGGTCGGTCCACATGCGCGGCTTCACCTTCGTGATCGTGCCGGGGAAGTTCACGCAAAACCCCGACTTCCAAGCGGAACTCGTGGCGCATGGCACGGCGCAGATTGCCACCGGGTTCGGCAATCTGTCCGAGATGCTGGGGGACAAGGCGTACCTGATGGGCGATTTCTCGATTGCCGATGCGGCCATGTTCTACATGACCCGCTGGGCGCTGCTGAAGGGCATCGACATGCCTGCCAATATCGCGGCGCATCACAACCGGATGCTGGAACGCCCCGCGGTGCAGCGCGCCATCGCTGGTGAGGGGATCGAGGTCGGGCGCGCGGCCTGAGACCGGCCCGCGCTGTCGTCAGACGTCCAGTTCCTCGACGAAGCGGGCGTTTTCCT
Organism: Tropicibacter alexandrii; assembly: GCF_003667315.2. Taxonomy (GTDB): domain Bacteria; phylum Pseudomonadota; class Alphaproteobacteria; order Rhodobacterales; family Rhodobacteraceae; genus Tropicibacter; species Tropicibacter alexandrii. The sequence continues at coordinate 102,669 of NZ_RCTZ02000006.1, forward strand.
GAATGTATTGAAAACGCAGCTCGGGTTTTTTGCCCATCAGCCGTTCCACCAGATCGCCGGTTTCGCCCGGTTCATCCTCGTCGATGGTCACGCGGATCAGGGTCCGCGTGGCCGGGTCCATGGTGGTCTCTTTCAAGTCTTTGGCGTCCATCTCGCCCAGACCCTTGAACCGCTGCACGTCGATTTTACCCTTGCCACCCAAGCCCTTGGCCAGCGCCACCTCTTTCGCCGCGTCATCCGCCACGTAGATGCGCTTTGCCCCCTGCGTCAGCCGGTACAGCGGCGGGCAAGCCAAGTACAGATGCCCGTGATCGATCAGGGGCCGCATCTGGGTGAAGAAGAAGGTCATCAACAGCGAGGCGATATGCGCACCGTCGACATCCGCGTCGGTCATGATGATGATCTTGTCATAGCGCAGGTCGTCGAGGTTGAATTTCGTCCCCAGCCCCACACCCAAGGCCTCGCACAGGTCGCGGATTTCGGCGTTCGAGGTCAGCTTGTTCGACGCCGCACCCAACACGTTGAGGATCTTGCCTTTCAAAGGCAACAGCGCCTGCGTCTCGCGGAAGCGCGCGCCCTTGGCCGAGCCACCGGCCGAGTCGCCCTCGACGATGAACAGCTCGGTGCCCTCGCGGGATTTGGCCGTGCAATCGGTCAGCTTGCCGGGCAGGCGCAGCTTTTTCGTCGCCGACTTGCGCGCGGTTTCCTTTTCCTGACGGCGGCGCAGACGTTCCTCGGCCCTCAGCACAAGGAAATCGAGGATCGCACCGGCGGATTTGGTATCCGCCGCCAGCCAGTTGTCGAAATGGTCGCGCACGGCGTTTTCCACCAGCCGCTGCGCCTCGACCGTGGCAAGGCGGTCCTTGGTCTGGCCAACGAATTCCGGTTCGCGGATGAAGCAAGACACCAGCGCACAGCCGCCGGTGATCAGATCGTCGCGGGTGATCTGGCTGGCCTTGCGGTTGCTGACCAGCTCGCCATAGGCGCGGATGCCCTTGAGGATCGCCGCCCAGAACCCGGCCTCGTGCGTGCCGCCCTCGGGCGTCGGCACGGTGTTACAGTAGGACTGTATGAACCCGTCACGTGACGGCGTCCAGTTGATCGCCCATTCGACCTTGCCCGGCGTGTTGAACTTTTCCTTGAAGTCGACAACCCCGGCAAAGGGCCGGTCCGCGTAGGTCATCGATTTGCCCAGCGTCTCGGTCAGGTAATCCGCAAGCCCGCCGGGGAAGTGGAACGTGGCCTCGCAAGGCGTTTCGCCATCGTCGATCTCGGACTTCCAGCGAATCTCGACCCCGCTGAACAGATACGCCTTCGAGCGCACCATCTTGAACATGCGCGCGGGTTTGAACCTGTGATGGCCAAAGATTTCCTCATCCGCATGGAACGTCACCGAGGTCCCGCGCCGGTTCGGGGCGGCGCCGACCTTTTCGACTCCACCCAAAGGAATCCCGCGCGAAAACCGTTGTTCGAACAGTTCCTTGTTCTTGGCGACCTGCACCACCAGCGAATCCGACAGCGCGTTCACCACCGACGCGCCAACACCGTGCAGACCGCCCGAGGTCTCATAGGCATCGCCCGAGAACTTGCCGCCCGCATGCAGCGTACACAGGATCACCTCAAGCGCCGATTTGCCGGGAAACTTGGGGTGCGGATCGATCGGGATGCCGCGCCCGTTGTCGCGGATTTCCACAGCATAATCAGCGTGCAGGATCACCTCGATCCGGTTGGCATGACCGGCCACCGCCTCGTCCATGGAGTTGTCGAGGATCTCGGCCACCATGTGATGCAACGCGCGTTCATCGGTGCCGCCGATATACATGCCGGGGCGTTTGCGCACCGGTTCCAGCCCTTCGAGCACCTCGATGGAGGAGGCGTCATAGGTCGGTTCCTTGCTGTCGAAGAGAAGATCGTCGGCCATCTGCATGCTCGGTTTTGTCTGTTGATTGGCGCGCAGTATGGCATGTGCGCCGCCCCGGCACAACGCATGCAGCCGCCCCGCGCGCGCCCTTGGATAAGGCGTTTGTGATTTGACCGGGGCGGGGCGTTTGGCGGACCATCCCATCATGCTGCGATCCATTGCCCTTTTGTCCGCCGTCTGGCTGGCCACGCCCGCCATGGCCGACCCGATCGAAGTCGATGTCGAGCTGGTTCTGATGGTCGATGTCTCGCGCTCGATGACCGAGAACGAACTGGACATCCAGCGTCAGGGCTATGCCGCCGCGCTGCGCTCCGACTCGGTCTATGCGGCTGTGCAATCGGGCCTGCTGCAAAGCGTCGCCGTGACGTATGTCGAATGGGCGGGCACCCAAGAGGTCGTCGTCGACTGGACCTTGCTCCAGACCCGCGAGGATCTGGACGCCTTTGCCGCGACGCTTGAAACCTCGTTCAACCCGGCGCTGCGGCGCACCTCGATTGCCGAGGCGCTGGCCTTTGGCGCCGAGACGATCAACGCCAACGCCTATCTCGGGCTGCGGCGGGTGATCGACATTTCCGGCGACGGGCCGAACAATGCCGGGCGCGACGTGGTGACGATGCGCGATCAGGTGCTGTCGCAGGGGATCATCATCAACGGCCTGCCGCTGATGACCCGCGAGGGCATGGGCTCGCAATGGCATCTGGATGATCTCGACGTCTATTACCGAAGCTGCGTGACCGGCGGTCCCGGCTCCTTCGTGATCCCGGTTCTGGATTGGCAAGACTTCGCGGACGCGGTGCGCCGCAAGCTGGTGATGGAGATCGCCTCGCGCCCTGCCCAGCCGGAGCCTGTCCCGGTCAGCTTTGACCCGACCGATTGCCGCGTAGGAGAAAAAATGTGGGAGCAAAGGCGGGGTTGGGGGTTTCCGTGACGGGCCGGTGAGCGGCTATGCCGTCACCAACTCCCTTACGACACAGCCAAGCCCATCGCTTTGCAGACCCTGATTGCTGACTTCGCGCCAGCCGCTCTCATCGAACTCGGGAAAGAACGCGTCGGCGTCCTCGACCACCGTGTTCACCTCGGTCAGCAAAAGCCGATGCGCCATCGGCAGCATCGCCTCGTAAACCCCCTGACCGCCGATGCCATATATCCGAAAATACCCCTCGGCCCGCGCCAGACCGATGGCGGCAGAGATGCTGGGGGCGGTGAACTCATACAGGTCCGCCTGCGACGTCACCACGATGTTCAGGCGATTTTTCAACGGCTTGAAGGGCAGCGACTCCCACGTCTTGCGGCCCATGATGATCGCCCCGCCCAGCGTTTCGCGCTTGAACAAGGCAAGGTCTTCGGGGATGTGCCACGGGATGTCGCCCTGACGACCGATGGCTCCGTTGCGGGCGCGGGCTGCGATGAGCGTAATCATACCGCCACCGGCGCCTTGATCGCGGGATGGGGGTCGTAGCCGGGAAAGGCAAAGTCCTCGTATTGGAAATCGAACAGGTCCGTTACGTCCCGCTTTATTTCCAGACGGGGCAGGGGGCGCGGGGTGCGGGACAATTGCTCGCGCACCTGATCCATATGGTTGGAATAGATATGCGCATCGCCGATGGAGTGGATGAAATCGCCCGGTTCATATCCGGTCACATGCGCCAGCATATGCGCAAGCAACGCATAAGAGGCGATATTGAAGGGCACCCCCAGAAACATATCGGCAGAGCGTTGGTACAGCTGCAAATGCAGCTTGCCGCCGAGGATCTTGACCTGCCACAGGGTGTGGCAGGGGGGCAGCGCCATGTCGGGCACGTCGGCGGGGTTCCATGCGGACACGACCATGCGGCGCGAGTCGGGGCTGTTGCGGATCTGGTCGAGCAGGGTCTTGATCTGGTCGATCTCGCCATCGCGGCCGGGCCAGTGGCGCCACTGATGGCCATAGACCGGGCCAAGGTCGCCATTGGCGTCCGCCCATTCGTCCCAGATCGAAACCTTGTTGTCTTGCAGGTACTTGACGTTGGTGTCGCCGTTCAGAAACCACAAAAGCTCGATGATGATCGAGCGCAGGTGCAGTTTCTTCGTCGTCACCAGCGGAAAGCCCTCGGCCAGCGGATAGCGGCATTGCAGGCCGAAATAGCTGCGCGTGCCGGTGCCGGTGCGGTCGGTCGTGTCAAAGCCGTGGTCGAGCACGGTGCGCAGCGCGTCGAGGTATTGGTGCATGGCGTCCCCCTTGTTTGGCTTGGTGTAGCGCGGTTAAGTCTGCCGGGAAAGATCGGAGGAAATGATGCGGGCAGTGGTGTTTGAGACATTCGGCGGGCAGCCATCGGTGCAGACCGTCAGTGATCCGGTGCCGGAGCGGCACGGGGTGGTGGTGCAGGTCGGTGCGACGGGCGTGTGCCGCAGCGATTGGCACGGCTGGATGGGGCATGACAGCGACGTGGTCTTGCCGCATGTGCCGGGGCACGAACTGGCGGGGACGGTGGTCGCGGTCGGGTCGGAGGTCACGCGCTGGCAGGAGGGCGACCGGGTGACGGTGCCCTTCGTCGCCGGGTGCGGGACCTGCCCGGAATGTCATGCCGGACACCAGCAGGTGTGCGAGGCGCAGATGCAGCCCGGCTTCACCCATTGGGGGTCCTTCGCCGAATATGTGGGCCTGCATCAGGCCGATCTGAACCTGGTGCGCCTGCCCGAAGGCATGAGCTTTGCCACCGCCGCCAGCCTCGGCTGCCGGTTTGCGACGGCGTTCCGCGCGGTGGTCGATCAGGCGCGCGTGGGTGCGGGCGAATGGCTGGCGGTGCATGGCTGCGGCGGCGTCGGTCTGTCGGCGATCATGATTGCCAAGGCGCTGGGCGCGCGGGTCGTCGCGGTGGATATCAGCGACGCGGCCTTGATGCTGGCCCGTCAGATGGGGGCCGAGGCCACCGTCGATGGGCGCGCTGCGGACGTGCCCGAAGCGATCCGCGACCTGACGGGGGGCGGCGCGCATGTGGCGCTGGACGCGCTGGGCGCAAGGCAAACCTGCTGGAACGCGATCGCCTGCCTGCGCAGGCGTGGGCGGCATGTGCAGGTCGGCCTGATGCTTGGCGATCACGCCGACCCGCCGATCCCCATGTCGCGCGTCATCGGCTGGGAACTGGAAATCTATGGCAGCCACGGTATACAGGCCCATCGCTATGACGCGATGCTGGGCATGATCGGCAGCGGGCTTCTGGCCCCCGACAAGCTGATCGGCCGCGAAATTTCGCTGGACGAGTCGATCGAGGCGCTGGTCACCATGGACCGGTTCACCAATCCGGGCGCCACGGTCATCACCCGGTTCTGATGGCTTTCTGGGCGGGGTCAGACCTCGCCTGCCTGTTCCGAAATCCGTGCCGCCAGAAAGGCGGGCAGGTCGGGATGCAGGCCGAACGGTTCCAGCAGGACGCCTGCAAAGCCGGTCTCCTGCAAGGCCTCCGGCAGGTCCTCCAGCACGTGACCACGCTTCAACGCGAAGAAGGGCAGGCAGATGGATTGTGGCGGCAGGCCGTGCGCCGCTTCGACCAGAAAGGGCGCTTCTTCGACGAAACCGCACCGAATATCCGCGAAGCCCAGTGTCAGCGCGGCGGCGAATGCGCGGGTGGCCTCGGCCGGGCGCGGACTGCGGCCCGAGCCATGCCCGGCCACGAACAGCGTGGTGTCGGCGGCGGTCCAGCCCTGCGCGTCCAGCACCTGCGTCAGCCAGCGGTCGGCAAAGCCGGGCAGCCCGGCATCCAACCCGAAGGGCGGCAATTGGCGCGCAACGGTTCCGGCCAGCCGCTTGGGCAGCGCGCTTTGCGTGAACCAGCCATCGGCCATGAAGAACGGGTAGACCACCGGCGCATGGGCACCCTCCAGCGCCGCCTCCAAAGCGCCGGGAGCGGCCAGCGTCGCGCCGGATACGGGCACGCCCGGCAGGTGGGCGCCGACGCGTTCGGCCAGCGCGCGGATCTCGGTCTCGCCGGTTTGCGGGTCCGAGGGTTGTCCATGCGACACGAGGATCACGCGGTCTGTCTGGGTCATCTTCACCTCGTTGTTCCGGTCGGGCCGGTCCGGCCCTGTGGATAATTCCACGCTCTTCGTGATCGGGCATGACCACGATATAGAGGAAATACCCCAAGATACAGTAGGATGCGCCGGGCAACCGTCCACGAATGGTGGGGCAAATCTGCCTCATCCGGTTTCTGCGGACTGCCGCTGCAATTGACTTTCGGCCCAACTCCGGCCACCGTTTGGACAAAATATAAACGGGCAAGACCTGAGGCAGTCACATGTATCGCATCTTTCTAGCGCTCGCCGCCGCGAGCGTTCTTTCGGCTTGTGAGGGCGCGGCCCCCACCGTCGAACAGGGCGTCGGCATCGGCACCGGCACCCAGCCGCTGACCGAGGAAGAATCGCAGGACGACATCGCCCCGGAAACGCCCCTCGGGGATCGGAGCCCGGTCAATGTCTACGGCGATGAGGCCGACGCGGACCTGACCATGAACGACATGAAGTTCGATCCGGCCACGGGCGAACTGGTTCTCAACAACCTGCCCTTTGACGGCGACGACAACCTGTATACCCGCGATGCTGCCCTGTCGTCGGGTCTGCAGGCCGGTGGGTCCAGCTTCGATGTCTATACCAATGTCGACGGGCGCGCCTCGTATTATGCCGTGTTCCGCCGGAGCGACTCGGGCTATTCGCAAGTTGGCGCCGCCGCGACGGATCGCTATCTGGGCTTCGGCTTTGGCGGCGTGTCGGCGCAGCGCCTTCGCGGCAATGGCCGCCTGCCCAACGCCAATCAGGCCTACCTGTTCACCGGCGAATACGCGGCGGTCCGAACGGTCGACGACCCGACCACCGGCACGCAGGTGCAATACGTGGCGGGCACCGTCGAGATCGATGTCGACATTCAGGATTTCGATGTCTCCGGCGCGGTCGAGGGGGTGATCGTGGATCGCCGCTTCTTCGACGAGAACGGCGTGCGCATCGCATCGCTGGACAATGCCGACTTCGTCTCGTTGGCCACGGCGGATATCGATTTCAGCGACTGGACGATCATGTCCAGTCAGGCGACCTCGGTGGTCCGGGGCGAGACCGGGGCATCGGGCACTTGGGAAGGGCTGTTCACCGGCCCGAACGGCGAAGAGGTCGCGGGCATCGTCGTGATGGAAGGGGAGGGCCCGGTGGGCATCGACCCGGCCACGGGCGATTATATCCTTCTCGACGTCCGCGAAACCGGCGGCTTCATCGCGACGCGCTGACCGGATGCGCGTGCTCCGTTTTCTGCGCGCATCGGCGATGGCGCTGGTGCTGGCCGGCAGCGCCACGGCGGCAGCCGCCGAGATTCGGCTGACATTGCCCGAAGCGCGCGGGACGGCGGCGCGGTTCCTGATGGAAGGCCGCCCCGATGCGGCGCTGATGCTGGCCGAGGGTGTGCTGCTGGGCGCGCCCGGCGATGTCGAGGCGCTGCTGCTGAAAAGCCGCGCGCTGCGTGACCTTGGCCGCACCGATGAGGCCGGAAGCGCCGCGCGCGCGGCCCTGAACAGCTCCACGACCGCGCGAGAGGAATATTTTGCCGCGCTCGCCATGGCGCAGGCCAAAAGCTCGGGTCGGCAGGGGCTTGTTGCGCAATACTGGCTGCGGCGGGCGGCGGATGTGGCCCCGGACGATCATCTGCGCGCCACTGCCATCAACGATTTCCGTCTGGTGCGGCGCATCACGCCCGCACGCCTGCGCCTGAACCTGTCGGTCAACCCGTCCGACAACCTCAACGATGCGCCGCGCGGCGAGGTCATGTATTGGGGCCCCTTCGTCAACCAACTGGCGCGCCCCCTGAGCGGCGTCGAGACGAGGGCGCAGGTCGATTATTCCTATCGAATCGCCTTGTCGGAAAACGCACGGATCACGCTTGGCGCGCTGTACCAGATGCAGCGCGTGTCGCTGTCGGGCGATGCGCGCGCCACCGATCCGACCGCGAAGAACCGGGACTTTGCGGTGGATGTGCTGGGTGTGTCCGCAGGATACGAACGACGGGCCGCCGACAGCCGATGGCTGGCCACGGCGCAACTGTCGCAGATGCGCGTCTTGCTGGCGGGTGATCCGCTGTCCGACATCACCCGCCTTGACCTGAGCTATGGCCGGGCGCTGGGCGAGACCCTGACAGGCACCGTGAGCTTGGGCTTCGAACGCGAAACGCGGCTGGATCAATCGCTGCCCGATGCGGACAGCCGCGATATCGGGCTCAGCCTGTCCCGCAGCGGGGCGCATGGGGTCGTCAAACTGTCGGTCGCGGCCACCGACGTGATGTCCGCGTCGCCCGTCACCGCCCGCGAAGAGACGCGCGCCGCGTTGAGCTATCATCTGGCGCAGCCCGTTCTGGCCCTGCGACCCAGCCTGACGGTCAGCTACGAAGAGACCCGCTTTGACCGGGCGTGGCTGCCGATCTGGCTGGACGAAAGGCGCGATGCCGAATGGCAAGTCGCGGTCGACGCGACCATTCCGGGCTGGTCCTTCCGCGGGTTCGCGCCGGAAATCGGGGTTTCCTTCCGCGACAGAAGCTCCAATTATGTGCCTTACGAGAGCCGCGGCGCGAAACTGAAGCTCGGGCTCAAATCCGTATTCTGAGGCGCCGGGCCCCGTCCCCGCGCCCACAAGGGAGGCACTATGGGGATCACCTATCTGCACACGATGGTCCGGGTGAAGGATCTGGAAAAATCCATCGCATTCTACAAGATGCTCGGCCTGATCGAGCGCCAGCGCAAGGAAAGCGAGCAGGGCCGCTTTACGCTGGTCTTCCTGTGCCCGCCGGATCAGGCTGATGGCCATGCGGATCTGGAACTGACCTATAACTGGGACGGCGATGACGGCCTGCCCTCGGACAGCCGCCATTTCGGCCACCTCGCTTACACCGTCCCGAACATCTACGAGATGTGCCAGACGCTGATGGATGCGGGCGTGACGATCAACCGTCCGCCGCGCGACGGCCACATGGCCTTTGTCCGCTCGCCCGACAACGTGTCGATCGAGTTGCTGCAAGAGGGCGATGCACTGCCCCCGCAGGAGCCGTGGGCGAGCATGGGCAATACCGGTCATTGGTAAGGGCGCTCGCCCTTTGGGTGTTGCTGTGGCCCGGCTGGGCCACGGCGCAGGAGTGCCGACTGGCGCTCCTGCTGGCGCTTGACGTGTCCTCATCGGTCGATGAGGCCGAATACGTGCTGCAACGCGACGGGGTCGCGGCGGCGTTGCTGTCCGACGACGTGACCGGGGCGATCCTGGGCAGCGGTGGCTATGTCGCGTTGGGGGTCTATGAATGGAGCGGGCGGCGCCAGTCGAGCATTGTGCTGGACTGGGTCGCCCTGCGCACGATGGCCGATATCGAGGCCGCCGCCGCCCGGATCGCCAGCGCCGAACGCTCGTTTCGGCGCTTTCCGACCTCGATGGGCTTTGCGCTTGGCTATGGGGCGACGATGCTGCGGCGCGCGCCTGTTTGCGAACGCCGGGTGATCGACGTGTCCGGCGATGGCATCAACAATGACGGATTCGAGCCGTACCAAGCCTATGCGAATTTCCCCTTCGACGGTGTGATCGTGAACGGGCTGGCGGTGTTGGGCGCGGACCCGCGCGTGCAGGATTACTATGAATTCGAGGTGATCCGCGGGCAGGGTGCCTTTGTCGAGACGGCACAGGGCTACGAGGGCTTCCGCCGCGCGATGGAACGCAAGCTGTACCGCGAAATCGAGAATCGCATCGTCGGCGGGCGCGATGCCGCGCCGGAGGAGGCCGGGTGAAGGTCTGGCTGAGCATCGCGCTGGTGATCTGGGCCGGGATGGCGCAGGCGGCCTGCCGACAGGCGCTGGCGCTGGGGCTGGACGTGTCGGGATCGGTCGATGCGCAGGAATACCGGTTGCAGATGGACGGGCTGGCCGCGGCGCTGACCGACCCGGAGGTGATCGAGGCGTTCTTGCAGATGCCGGACGCGCCGGTGGTGCTGGCGGTCTACGACTGGAGCGGCGCGCTGGCGCAGCGGGTGGTGCAGGATTGGGTTGTGGTGAGCAGCGCGGCCGATCTGGTGCAGGTGGCGGCGCGATTGCGCGGCACGGCCCGGGTCGAGGGCGATCCCTCGACGGCGATCGGTGCGGCCAAAGCGTTCGGGGCGCGGCTGCTGGCGCAGCAGGCCGGGTGCTGGCGGCGGGTGCTGGACCTGTCGGGGGATGGCGAATCCAATACCGGGCCAAGGCCGGGCGAGGTGCGCCCCGACGGTGTCACGATCAATGGGCTGGTGATTGGCGAAAGCGCGGATGCGGACGGGATCGGTGCCTTGGCCGCCTATTTCGGGGCCTACGTGATCCAAGGGCCGGATGCGTTCGTCGAAACCGCATTGGGGTTTGACGACTACGAGGCCGCGATGGTCCGAAAACTGAAGAGGGAGTTGCTGGTGCTGACCTTGTCCGGCATCTCTGGCGAGGCGGTCGGTCGAGCGGGGTGCGTCGGGACTTCTGCCCCAGGCTGCTCGCGGCAGCGGTAACGCGTCTTAGTAGATGTACCGGATCTGATCGGTCCAGTAGCGTTCCACGCGGCGCAGCGCGGTGGTGATATCGTCGATCCCCTCGCTGCTGAGCACGGCCTTGGTCTGCAGACCCTCGGCATGGCGACCGAACAGGTCGGTGACGATGTCGCGGATCTCGCGGCCGCGCTGGGTCAGGCGCACGCGGACCGAGCGGCGGTCGATCTCGCAGCGCTGGTGGTGCATGTAGCCCATCTCGACCAGCTTCTTCAGGTTGTAGCTGACATTCGAGCCTTGGTAATAGCCACGGCTTTTCAGTTCGCCAGCGGTCACCTCGTTGTCGCCGATGTTGAACAGCAGCAGCGCCTGCACCGCGTTCACGTCGATAATGCCGAGCCTCTCGAACTCATCCTTGATGACATCCAGCAAGAGACGGTGCAGCCGCTCCACCAGACTGAGTGCTTCGAGGTAGCTCGCCATGAAGCCCGTATCCGAGCCGTTGGTCATGGACGAATGAATGCTCATTTCATGTGTTCTCCGCCTGTTTCATTTGAACGGAGATTTGTGGAAAAAACCCAATATCCCGTTAAACCGCCACGAAGACCGCGAAAATTAGAGCTATTTAAGTGTGAAATTGGGGTTAGAGCACCGTACGCAGGGGCGGCGTTCAACCGTTGGCTGCAACCTGCGTGATCTCTGAAATCATCGGTGCGTGGATCTCGGGCGCGGGTTTCTGCCCCGAGATCCACTGATACAGGTCCTGATCGTTCTCATCCAGCAGCGCCTCGTAGGCGTCCAGCTGGTCGTCGGTCAGGTCCGCGAGGCGCGCGGCGGAATAGCGCATCAGGAGAATGTCCATCTCCTTGGTGCCGCGCCGCATGGAGCGCATGTGAAGCCGTTTCAAGCGCGTCTCGCGGGATTCGGTCATGTCAGGCCTCGGTCTTCAGCAGCAGGCGCAGTTTTTTCTCAAGGCGACCGAGCTTTTCGGCGCGGGACTTGAACTGGGCTTGCAGGCCACGAATCTCCATCAGGATCTCGTGCATATCGGCCGAGATCGGGTCGGATTCGGGTTCCGACACACCTTCGCCTTCGCCGGTGATCAGCCAGACCATGGACACGTTCAACATGCCCGCGATCATCTGCAGACGGTTGGCGCGCGGCTCGGCGAGGTCGTCTTCCCATTTCTGGACGGTGCTGAGCTTGAGGCCCATGCGTTTGGCCAGCGTGGCTTGGTCCATGCCGGCGGCTTCGCGTGCCGCAGCCAGCCGGTCGCCGAAGGTGGCCGCGTCGGGGCCATACCAGTCGGTCGTGGTCTCGTTCATGTCGATCTTCCTCCGATGGCGCTTGTCACGCGGTCGCATCGCAACTTATGACAGGGGGCGCAGAATTACAAACGGTGACCCCAAATGCCTTTCCTGTCCGAGACCCTCGCCCGTGTAAAGCCCTCGCCCACCGTGGCGGTGACGCAACTGGCGGCAGAGCTGAAGGCGCAGGGCCGGGACGTGATCGGCCTGGGGGCCGGTGAGCCGGACTTTGACACGCCGGACAACATCAAGGCTGCGGCGATTGCGGCAATCGAGGCCGGGAAAACGAAATACACCGCGCCAGATGGCATCATCGAACTGAAACAGGCGATCTGCGACAAGTTCAAGCGCGAGAACGGGCTGGGTTACGTGCCCAGCCAGGTCAGCGTGTCGACGGGCGGCAAGCAGGTGCTGTTCAACGCGCTGCTGGCGACGCTGAACCCCGGCGACGAGGTGATCATTCCCGCGCCCTACTGGGTGTCCTACCCGGATATGGTTCGGCTGGGGCAGGGCGAGCCGGTGATCGTCGAGGGCGAGCGCCAGCTGGGCTACAAGATCACGCCTGCCGCGCTGGAGGCGGCGATCACGCCGAAGACAAAGTGGTTCATCTTCAACTCGCCGTCCAACCCGACGGGCGCGGGCTATAACCGCGACGAGTTGAAGGCGCTGACGGATGTGCTGATGCGGCACCCCCATGTCTGGGTGATGACCGACGACATGTACGAACACCTCGCCTATGACGGGTTCGACTTTGTGACACCCGCGCAGATCGAACCGGGGCTGTACGACCGGACGCTGACGGTGAATGGCGTGTCCAAGGCCTATGCCATGACCGGCTGGCGCATCGGCTACGCGGCAGGCCCCGAACACCTGATCGCGGCGATGCGCAAGCTGCAATCGCAGTCGACGACCAATCCCAGCACGATCAGCCAATGGGCGGCGGTCGAGGCGCTGAACGGGCCGCAGGATTTTCTGGCCGAGCGGTGTGATGCATTCCTGCGCCGCCGCGATCTGGTGGTTGCGGGGCTGAACGCCTGTCCGGGGATCGACTGCGCCACGCCCGAGGGGGCGTTCTACGTCTACCCGTCGATTGCGGACTGCATCGGCAAGACCTCGGCGGGCGGGGCCTTGATCGAGAATGACGAGGCGTTTGCCAAGGCGCTGCTCGAGGAAGAGGGGGTGGCGGTGGTGTTTGGCGCGGCCTTCGGCCTGTCGCCGAATTTCCGCGTCAGCTATGCGACGTCGGACGCGGCATTGACCGAGGCCTGTGCCCGGATCAAACGCTTCTGTGAAGGATTGCGTTGAAGTAGGATGGGTGATCACCCATCCTACCCAAGCTTGGCCCCGAAGGAGGTCAGATGACCGATCTGCCTGAATATTATTACCGCGTGCGCGAAAACGGCGCGCTGGTGTTTCTGGTCGATACCGAAAATCGGCAGCGTCGCATCGAGATGGACCAGATCGCCGTCGTCAACCTCAACAAGGGCGAGATCAAGCCGCATGGCGGGCGCGACCTGACGGATCGGGACAAGGCCGAGATCGAGGCGTGGATGGCCCGGCGCAAGGCGCTTTTGGCGATGCGGGATATCGATGACATCCACAGGGCGGTCGATTACCTGAACACGACCACGCAATGGGTGCAGTCCAAGGCCACCGATGACCAGTTGGACGCCGTGACCGACGATCTGCTGCTGGCGATGCATGACCTGCGGACGGTGCTGGTGCGCAAGAAGGCGGATCGCTTGATGAAGAAATAAGGCGGCCGGGGTCCGACCCCGCCCCCGTCAGCCTTGGCCGAGATGGGCGCGCGCGGTCTTGCGCAGGCCCTCGACCAGCGCCGGGTTGGCGGCCTCCCACGCCTTGAACTTGCGATAGGCCGCCAGATTCTGGGCCGCCCTCGCTTCGCTGCCCGAAGGTGCGGGCGTTTCGTCGAGGAATGTCAGCTTGACCTGTTCATAATGGCGCGCGCAGCGTTGCGCGTCGGACGGGGGCAGCGGACGCAAGGCGGCGCCTTGATCGCACAGGTAATACAGGCTCAGCAGGGCGATGAATGGGGACATGATGGCTCCTTTCGGGTGGGCCGAATCGTGCGCCCGATTCCTTGCTGCGGCGTAAACGATGCGTCCGGCGCCGGGGATTTCGTCGGAAATACCCGGAATTGTTCGGGAATTCCGCATATCCACACACGAATAAATTGACTCGGGCCGTCGCGCTGGTAGCTTGATGACAGACGGAATTTCGATTTCACCACGGGGGATTATCATGCGTAACATGTTTCGGATGGCGGCCGCTGCGTCGCTGTGTCTTGCGGGCAGTTCGGCCTTTGCCTGGGGCGACATGTATATGGGGGACGGCACCAACGACCCCAATTCAAACTTCCTTGTCCACAGCTACAACGCGACGAACTATTGCCCGCAGGGCTTGCAGCCCGTGCTGGCGGGCGGCGTGATCTGCTGCGGCGTGCCCAATGCCGGGCACTATGTCGACCGCCCCGGCAAGGCGCATTACAAGCCGACCAAGCGGTACTACACGCCCGAGGGCGAAAAGGGCGTCGTCTATCGCTGACCCTGCGGGGGCAAGGCCCCTTGGCATTTCCGGTCAGGCCGCGTATACGCGCGGCCTGATTTCTTTTGATCGACCGAAAAGGGCAGACCCATGCAGGGCACCGCGAATCTGAACATCATGATGAAAGCCGCGCGCAAGGCGGGGCGCTCGCTGGTGAAGGATTTCCGCGAGGTCGAGAACCTGCAGGTCTCGATGAAAGGCGCAGGCGATTTCGTCGCCAAGGCCGCCATCGCCGCCGAGGCAATCCTGAAGGAAGAACTGCTTGGCGCCCGCACGACCTATGGCTGGTTGGCCGAAGAGGGCGGCGAGATCGCCGGTGAGGACCCGACCCGCCGCTGGATCGTCGACCCGCTGGACGGCACCACCAATTTCCTGCACGGCCTGCCGCATTGGGCCGTCTCGATCGCGCTGGAGCACAAGGGGCAGATCGTGTCGGCCGTCGTCTATGACGCCGCCAAGGACGAGATGTTCTTTGCCGAGCGCGGCGCGGGCGCTTGGCTGAACGACAAGCTGCGCATGCGCGTCTCCGGTCGCCGCCGCATGATCGAGGCGGTGTTCGCGGCCCCGGTCCCGTTCGCCGCGAAAAAGACCCTGCCCGCCACGTTCAAGGACCTCGCCCGCGTCATGCCCGAGGTGGCTGGCGTGCGCCAATGGGGCGTGTCTTCGCTGGACCTGTGCTATGTCGCGGCTGGCCGCTTCGATGGCTACTGGGAGCGTGAATTGCAGATTTGGGACATGGCAGCCGGCCACCTGATCGCCAAGGAAGCGGGCGCCCTCATCGAAGGCATTCGCGAAGACCAGGACCCGTTCGAGAACGGCTCGGTTCTGGCAGCGAATGGCGAACTGTTCAAGCCGCTGGCCAAGTTGCTGCGCGAGGTCTGACCTGCGCCTACGGCGCGCCCGTCATCCCTGCCGGTCGGAGGGGTGATTGACCCCGTCGACCCACCTGACCGGCTCGACATCTGCGGGCAAGACCCCCTCTATGGTATAGACGTTGACGCCATACTCGTTCGGGTTGGACCGCCGCTGGTGGTACATGTAGATGCCGCAGACCGAGCAGAAATGGTGCTTGGCCGTGTGGGTGTTGAAGCTGTAGGTGGTCAGCACATCCGATCCCTTGACCACCTCGATCCCGCCCAACGGGGCCGACACGGCGGGCGCGCCACGCCTGCGGCAAAACGAACAGTCGCACCGGCGCGCCGTGTTCAGCCCGTCGCTCAGCGTGACGCGCAGTTCGACGGCGCCGCAATGGCAGGTGGTTTTCACAGGGGCGTTCATCGTCTGGGAATCCTCGGGATGCGGGTGACGGACCTGTAGCGTGTGGCGCGGTGTGGCGGATGTCCATGGGTCACCGCCCAGAAACGTGGCCCGCCAAGCCAAAGCCAGGTCGGGAACGCCAGCACAATCCCGATCACAAAGCCCCCGGCATGCGCCCAGTAGGCGACGCCGCCTTCTGCGGCGGGGGCGCTCCAGCCACCGATCACCTGCATGGCGAACCAGAGCGCAAGCATCAGCCAAGCGGGCACCGGGATCACGCGGATGATGACGATGAGGAACAGCAGGATATCGACCCGCGCTTTGGGAAACAGCAGCAGGTAGCCGCCCATCACCCCCGCAATGGCGCCGGAGGCGCCGATGGTGGGGACGGTCGAAAACGGCTCGGACAGGTACTGCGCCAGACCCGCGCCGGCGCCGCAGGCAAGGTAGAACAGCGCGTAAAGGGCATGGCCCATGCGGTCTTCGAGATTGTCGCCGAAGATGAACAGGAACAACATGTTGCCCGCCAGATGCATCACCCCGCCATGCAGGAAGATCGAGGTCACAAGCCCGGTATAGCCGTAGCCTTCGGTCAGGAAACGGGGAACGAGCGCGTAGTTCGCATAGAGTTCGAGCAAGGCGCGGGGCGAGGATTCGAGGTGCCAGGTCGACAGAAAGACAAGGATGTTCGCCGCGATCAGCGCGTAGGTGACAAAGGGCACCCGGCTGGACGGGTTGTGATCGCGGATCGGAAACATCCGCTAGAGTTAGGCGCTGTCACGGGCGGCGTAAAGTAGGATGGGTGATCACCCATCCTACCTCGGGTCAGTCCTGACCGGCCAGCAAGGCGGCATTGCCCCCGGCGGCGGTCGTGTCGATGCAGACGTGACGTTCTGCCATGGCGTGGCCCTTGTCGGGCCGTGCCGTGATCAGGGTCAGGATCGGGCCGTCGCGCCCGGCCAATGCGCGGCGATAGGCGCGGGCCGTGGTTTCGTCCCCCCACCAGAGCGCGGCGGAAAACCCGTCGAGACGGCCCAGTTCCTCGGGTGAGATGGCCCGGGTGGCGGCCAGTGCGCGTCCGCCAAGTGCCTCGATCTCGGCAGCCTGAGCCTTGGCGGACTCCTCGCCGGGGCCGAGGCACAGCACCGGCAGACGGGCTTCCTGCCGATACTGGTTGGCCTCGCCCGTCGGGCCGGGCAGGTCGCGCGTCTCGCTCGCCGGGGCAGGATGCGCCAGCAGAGCCTTGCCAAGATCGGTCGGCCCGGTTTCGGCGAATACCCCGGTCGACCGGTCTGCGGCGTGCAGGCGGAACCGGTCCAGATACAGCGGCCCCCCGGCCTTTGGCCCGGTGCCCGACAGACCCTCGCCCCCGAAAGGCTGGCTGCCGACGATCGCGCCGATCTGGTTGCGGTTGACGTAAATGTTGCCCGCATGGATGCGGTCGGACACGTGCTGCACGCGGTCGTCGATCCGGGTCATCAGGCCAAAGGTCAGCCCGTAGCCGGTGCCGTTGATCGTGTCGATCACCTTGTCCAGATCCTTGGCCTTGAAGGTGGCGATGTGCAGGACGGGGCCAAAGATCTCGCGTTCCAGATCTTCGATCGCGTTTACGCGGATCAGTGCGGGCGGCACGAAATATCCCGTGTCCGGCACCGCGACGCGGTGCAGGAGGCGCTGCCCGGCGGCGTCGATATGGCTTTGGATGCCCGCCTGCGCCTCGGCGTCGATCACCGGGCCAAGGTCGGTCGCCGGGTGCCACGGATCACCCGCCACCAGCGCATCCATCGCGCCGGTCAGCATCTTGGTGAATTCCTCGGCGATGTCTTCCTGCACGTAGAGGCACCGCAGGGCCGAGCAGCGCTGGCCCGCCGATTGGAAGGCGCTTTCGACGATGGCCTGCACGGCCTGTTCGGGCAGGGCGGTGCTGTCGACGATCATCGCGTTCAGCCCGCCGGTTTCGGCGATGAAGGGCGTGCCGGGGTCCAGATGCTCGGCAATGCTGCGATGGATGATCTGCGCCGTCTCGGTCGAGCCGGTGAAGGCCACACCCGCGACTTGCGGCTGGCGCGTCAGCGCCGCGCCCACATCGCCCGCGCCGGGCAGCAGGTGCAGGGCCTCGCGGGGGACGCCGGCCTCGTGCAGCAACTGCGTGGCGCGCCATGCGATCAGCGGGGTCTGTTCGGCGGGTTTGGCGAGGACCGCGTTGCCGGTGGCCAAAGCCGCCGAGATTTGCCCGGTGAAGATCGCCAGCGGGAAGTTCCACGGCGAGATGCAGGCAAAGACGCCGCGCGGCGGGGCATCCGCGTCTGAAATCCCGGCGGCGTAATAGCGCAGGAAATCCACCGCTTCGCGCAGTTCGGCCACGGCGTCGAGCTGGGTCTTGCCCGCCTCGCGGTGCAGCAGGGCGAACAACTCGCCGAAATGCGACTCATACAGGTCGGCGGCGCGGTTCAGCACGGCGGCGCGCTCGGCAGCGGGGACGTCCCAAGGCCGCGCGGCCTCTGCCGCCTGCGCGACGGTGTCCGCGCTGGCCCAAGTGATGTGGCCAACCTGATCGGCGGGATCGGTGGGGTTCACGACAGGCTCGGTCGCGCCATGGGTCGTGGCGGTCGTCAGCGGTGTCCCGTGCCATTCGTGATGGCGGAAGGGGGCGCGGGCGGTCTCGATCACCGCCTGCGTCGGGCGGTGGCGCAGGTCGAAACCCCGAGAATTCGTGCGCTCGGGTTGGAACAGATCCGGCCCAGCCGTGAGGCCCCGGGTCTGCGCCCGGGGCGCGGTGTCTGCGGCAAAGACCGTATCGAAAGGATCGGCGGCGACGGTTTCGGGCGCCACGTCCTCGTCCACGATCTGGTTGACGAAGGACGAGTTCGCGCCGTTTTCCAGCAGGCGGCGCACGAGGTAGGCGAGCAGGTCGCGATGTGCGCCCACGGGCGCGTAGATGCGGCAGCGGGTCTGTTCGTTCTTATGGACGATCTCGTGCAGGGTCTCGCCCATGCCGTGCAGGCGCTGGAACTCGAATGCGCCCTTGTCGGTCGCCATGTACAGGATCGCGGCCACCGTATGCGCGTTATGCGTCGCGAATTGCGGGTAGATGCGGTCGGTCAGGCGCAACAGGCGGCGGGCATTCGCGATATAGCTGACATCCGTCGCGGCCTTGTGGGTGAAAACCGGGAAACCCGGCAGTCCTGCGACCTGAGCGCGCTTGATTTCCGTGTCCCAATAGGCGCCCTTGACGAGGCGGACCATGATCCGCCGGTCATGCTTCTCCGCCAGCGCATGCAGCCAGTCGATGACGGACCCGGCGCGCTGGCCATAGGCCTGCACGACGACGCCGAAACCGTCCCAGCCGCGCAAGGACGCATCGGCCAGAACCGTTTCGATGATGTCCAGAGACAGCGACAGGCGATCGGCCTCTTCGGCGTCGATGTTCAGACCGATGCCCACCGCCTTGGCGCGCTGGCACAGGTCCAGCAGTCGGGGGCACAGCGCGGCCTTGGCGCCGTCGCGCAGCAGTTCGTCATAGCGCGGATGCAGGGCCGAGAGCTTGACCGAGATGCCGGGATTGTCGCGGATGTCGCTGGCCTTGGCGTTTGCCCCGATGGCGGTGATCGCGTCGGCATAGGATTTGAAGTAACGCTGCGCGTCGGCCTCGGTGCGAGCGGCCTCACCCAGCATGTCGTAGGAATAGGTGTAGCCCTTGGCTTCCATCTTGGATCCGCGCTTCATCGCGGACTGGATCGTCTCACCCAGCACGAATTGCGCGCCCATCTCCTTCATCGCGCGGCCGACGGCGGTGCGGATCACCGGCTCGCCCAAGCGGCGGACGGCCGAGCGCAGATGCGCCACCGGTCCCGGCGGCGTGTCCTCCAGCACCTTGCCGGTCAGCATCAGGGCCCATGTCGAGGCGTTCACAAGCGGCGAGGTCGAATGCCCCATATGCTTGCCCCAGTCCGACGGCGCGATCTTGTCCTCGATCAGCGCGTCGATGGTGCGGGCATCGGGCACGCGCAAAAGCGCCTCGGCCAGACACATCAGCGCGATGCCTTCATCGGTGGACAGACCGTATTCCGCAAGGAACACCTCCATCAGGCCGGGGCGCGTGGTGCCGCGGATGTCACGCACCAGTTGCGCGGCGCGCGCGCTGATCGCGCTGCGGTCCTGCGTGGTCAGATCGGCTGTTTCGCGAAGCACTTTCAGCCGCTCTGCCTCGTTGGCATAGGTCAAAACGTCGATTTGGCTGCGAAGATCGGGCATGCTGTCTTTGGGCATCTGCTGTCTCGTGTGGAGTTTGGACCAGTATACACGCGGCTGCGCGGGCGGATTGACCGCATAGGGCCTGAATGATTATCTAAGTGACTTCATTTGAGGGGACAGCCTATGCAAAGTGACGATTCCTTTCTGGACCGTTTCGACCGGGCGATTCTCACGGAACTGGCCGGAGACGGTCGGATTTCCATCACCGAACTGGCCAAACGGATCGGCTTGTCCAAATCGCCGACGCAGGCGCGGCTGCGAAAACTCGAAGAGGACGGCGTGATCAAGGGCTACCGCGCCATGCTCGATCCGATCCGGCTGGGGCTGGATCACGTCGCCTTTGTCGAGGTGCGCATGAACGACACGCGCGAGGCCACGCTGGCGCGGTTCAATCAGGCCGTCACCCAAATCCCCGAGATCGAGCAGGCGCATCTGATCGCGGGCAATTTCGACTACCTGCTCAAGGTGCGCACGGCGGATATGCCGTCCTACAGGCGGGTACTGGCCGAGAAGGTCTCGACTCTGCCGGGGGTGGCCTCGACCTCGACCTTCGTCGCGATGGAGGCCGTGAAGGAGGCCGGTTTCGCAGACGTGACTTGACCCATGGGCAGGCTGAGTCATTCTTGGATCATGAAGAATGTTCTTGCTCTGATATTGGTGGCGGGTCCGGTCTGTGCGGATGGCTGCCCCGAGGCCCCCGACCACAGCGCCGATCTTGCGCCGCTTTACGAGGCGTTGCAAACCGCCCCGAACGAGATGGCGGCGCGCGCGATCACCAACCAGATGTGGGGCTATTGGGACAATGCGCCTGACGAGGCCAGTCAGGCGATGCTGGACCAAGGCATGCGATACCGCGCGTCTTACGACTTCCTGAACGCGTTGGACCGGTTCGATGCGCTGGTGGGATACTGTCCCTTCTACGCCGAAGGCTACAACCAGCGCGCCTTCGTCAATTTCATCAGCGGAAATTACGCCGCGGCGCTGCCGGATCTGGAACGCGCGCTGGAGCTGAACCCGCGCCATATCGGGGCGCTGTCGGGCAAGGCCCTGACGCTGATCCAGATGGGCCGCGACGCCGAAGGGCAAGCCGCGTTGCGCGCGGCGCTGGACGTCAACCCGTGGCTGTCCGAGCGGCACATGCTGAAGGACGCACCCGGCGAAGAGCTGTGACGCGACCCATAAGTTAACGTTGCGTTAAGATCGGGTATTCCGGACTTTTACCGGTGGCCATGGGCACCAGACTGAGAGGGCACGCATCTCGCCCCATTCAGAAAGCTTTTCCCATGCCCATTTTGACCAACAACGAAACCACCCAACAAACCATCGCTTTTCACAATGATCTGTTCATCGCGCCCGGGGCCTCGGTGATGGTCACGACGGGCTCTGCGATCGACACGTCCAGCGGCGATTATACTCCGTCCCTGATCAACTACGGGACCTTGGTGACGAATGCGACCGAGGCGGTCGAATGGCTGGCCGATGGCGGGAGCATCTACAATGATGGCATCATTGCCTCCGGGTCCGCCTATTCGGCCCGCGCGGTCAGCTTCAATGCGCATTACGTGGACGCGGCCTTTGCCCTGACGAACGGGCCAAATGGCCAGATCATCGGCGGGTTCGAGGTCAACTCCTATGGCGTCCCGGTGGGAACGCCGATCCCGGCCGGGGACAACTTGGTCTCGCTCCAGAATTCCGGGCTGATCACCGTTCTGCCTGACCAATACAACAACAACAATTCCGCAGCGGTCCGGCTTCTGACGATGCCGGCGCATTACAATATCGACAACAGCGGCACGATTTCCGGCGAGATCGGCGTGTATTTCCAGCAACTCGCGTCCTATGGCGGGGATTTCGTGTTGTTCAACACGGGAGAGATCATCGGCACTGCCGGAGAGGGTCTGCGGCTGTATGCCAACGCCAACAACAACGAGACCCTGCTGCTGAACAATTCGGGCCGCATCGCCAGCCTTAACGATGACGCGATCTATGCGTTTGCGGGCAATTGGGTCCTGAACAATCTCGAAGGCGGCGTGATCGAGGGCCGGATCAATTTCGCAGGGGATTGGGAAACGCGTCTGACCAATGACGGGCTGATCGTCGGCGATGTCGACCTGTGGGACGGAAGCGACCATGTGACGAATTCTGGTTCGATACAGGGCAACGTGAACATGGGCGCCCACGATGACCGCTATATCGGGCAGGGCGGCACCGTGACCGGCAGTATCGACATGGGCGGCGGCGATGATCTGGCGCGCGTCGATCAGGACTACCTCGTGATCGACGGCGGGGCGGGCAACGATACGCTGATCGTCACCGGCGACCGGGTCGTCGCCAGCGGGTTCGAGACGATCTTCCTCAATGGCTCGGCCGATATCAGCGTCGATGGCGGCGCGACCGATGACAAGATCTGGGGCAATTTCGGGGCCAATGGCATCGGCGGCGGCGACGGGGCCGACACGATCCGGTCCGGCAATGGGGACGACACGATCGAAGGCGGCGCGGGCGATGACATCCTGTATTCCGGTTCCGGCAATGACGAGATCGTCGGGGGCGGCGGCAAGGACTTGATGAACGGGGGCGCCGACGCGGATATCTTTGTTTTTGAGGCGGTCAGCGACAGCGGCACCACGGGCGCCACGGCGGACATCATCAAAAGCTTTGAACATGGCGTGGACCGGATCGACATGTCCTTTCTCACCAATCCCGCCTTTATCGGCACCGGCGCCTTCACCGGGGGCGGCACTGCCGAAATCCGCGTGCAACTGCTGGCGAACAACAACAGCCGCTTGCTGATTGACGCCGATGGCAACGGCACGACCGACATGATGATTACGATGCTCGGCCAGCAGACCTTCGACGCGGATGATTTCATCCTCTGAGCCGCGAAAACCGCTTTTCACGCTGCGCCGCAGGTCCTAGTTTGCGCCCTGCTGGCCCGCGTGGTGGAATGGTAGACACAGGGGACTTAAAATCCCCAGCCTTCGGGCGTACCGGTTCGAGTCCGGTCGCGGGTACCAAAGCTTCGGTCCGATGCCGACATGTTCCATGCGGCGGTGTCGGCAAGACCGGTATGGCCCATGTCCGGCATCCCCTGCCTCAGCCCTATGATTGCGAAACTTGGCGTGTTGCGGAACCGCCCCGCGCCTTGCGCGATAGGTAAGGGCTAGGCCTATGCGTGGGCTTGTGTATCATCACGTCGGGTTCGGGAGAACGGCTATGAAACTCAGAGGGGTACGGCGCAGCCGCAATGTCGAGGATCGGCGCGGTATGGCCAGTGGCGGAATGAAGGTCGGAGCGGTGGGCTTTCTTGCCGTGCTGGCATTGAGCTACTTCACCGGCATCGACCTGACGCCGCTGGTGTCCGGGGGCGGTGACAATCGCCTCGAGGCCCCCACCGCCGCCGAGGAAGAGGCGGCGGATTTCTCGGCGGCCGTTCTGGGCACGACGGAAAGCGTCTGGAGCGATATTTTCCGCGACCAGTTGAACGCATCCTACCGCCCGCCCGTGCTTGTGCTGTTCTCGGGGACCACGTCTTCGCCCTGCGGCGGGGCCAGCGGGGCCACGGGGCCGTTCTACTGTCCGGCGGATCGCAAGGCCTACCTCGATACCGCGTTCTTTGCGACCTTGCGGCAGCTGGGGGCCAAGGGCGATTTCGCCGCCGCCTATGTCATTGCCCACGAGGTCGCGCATCATGTGCAAAACGAGACGGGCATTCTGCCCGAGGTCAACGCCCTGCGGCAGCGCGCGTCGGAAACCGAGGCCAACGCCTTGACGGTTCGGCTGGAATTGCAGGCGGATTGCCTGTCAGGGGTCTATGCGAGCCGCGTCGATGGCCTGCTGGAACCCGGCGATCTCGAAGAGGCGCTGAACGCGGCGCGCCAGATCGGCGATGACACCTTGCAGCGGCGGGCGGGGCGCGTGCCGCAGCCGCATACGTTCACCCATGGCACGTCCGAGCAGCGGGCGCGCTGGTTTGCCCGCGGGTATGAAGGGGGAGATATCGATGACTGTGACACCTTCGGGGCAGCCCGGCTCTGATCCGGTGGTTTTTCACGTGTTGCCGGTCGGCGGCGGCACGGTCGTTCTGTCTGCGGTGCCGGGGGCGGGCGGCGATTTCGCCGGTGACATGGAGCATCTCGTCAGTTGGCGTCCGGCGATGGTGATCGCGGTGCTGGAGCAGGCGGAACTTGCGGCGGCGGGGGCCGAGACGCTTGGCCAGAAGGTGCAGGACAAGGGCGCGCGCTGGTTGCATGTGCCGGTGGCGAAAGGTGGCGTTCCGGCGCCGCAGGTCGAGGAAGCATGGCCCGAGGCCAGCGTGCGGGCGCGCAAGGCGCTGTTGGGCGGGGGCCGCGTCGTGGTGCAATCGCCCGAGGGGGCGGGCCGGGCCGGCATGGTGGTTCTGCGCTTGATGATCGAAGCGGGCGAGGCACCGGATGAGGCATTGTCCCGCTTGTCGACCGTGCATCTGCCGGCGATCGGATCGGAGGCGCAGGTCGATTGGGCGCGCAAGGCGCCGCGCGAACCCGCGGTCTTTGTCCGACACAGATAGGCGTGACCTGCCGGTGCGGACGATGTCCGCGCAGGTGGGTTTGCGTTCGGGCCACGCAGGCCCTGGGGGTGCCCCCCAGACCCCCATCGCGCATGTGGCGATGGTTCGACATTATCAAACTGAGGGGATGGGTGAGAGGCTGAAACGACCCAGGCGGGACTCGTTGTGGCTGCTTCCTTCCGGACCTGACCAGGTTGGCGAGGCGCCTGCCCGCACAACCTCTCGACTTCGGATGTAGGGGGTTTGTCACCGTTTTGCAATGGGGGCGCAGAGTCTTCTTTTCGCGGGCGGATCGTCGCTGTAGGAGGTCCGGATGGATCAGGAATTCGAGATATTCGCGAGCGCCCCGCCGGGCTTGGAGCCGTTTTTGCTGGCGGAGGTGGTCGAGGCTGGCTTTGCCGCGCCTGCGGCGGTGCCGGGCGGCGTTGTGTTTCGTGGCGGTTGGGCCGATGTGGCGCGGGCCAATATGTGCTTGCGCGGGGCGGGGCGGGTTCTGGCGCGGATCGGCAGCTTTCGGGCGATGCATCTGGCACAGTTGGACAAGCGGTCGCGGAAGTTTCCCTGGAGCGAGGTCTTGCGCGCGGATGTGCCAGTTCGGGTCGAGGTGACCTGCCGGAACTCGAAGATCTACCATGACCGTGCTGCACGCCAGCGGGTCGAGACGGCGATTCGGGAGACGGTCGGCGCGCCGATCGAGGCCGAGGCGGCTTTGCGTGTCATGGTGCGGATCGAGGATGACCTCGTGGTGATTTCGCTGGACACGTCGGGTGAACCGCTGCATCGGCGCGGCCACAAGGAGGCGGTCGGCAAGGCGCCGATGCGTGAGACGCTGTCCGCACTGTTCCTGCGGGCTTGTGGCTATGACGGTCAGGAAACCGTGGTGGATCCAATGTGTGGATCGGGGACCTTCGTGCTGGAAGCCGCAGAGATCGCGGCGGGGCTGATGCCGGGACGGTCACGGCATTTTGCGTTCGAAGATTTGGCCCTGGACGTTCCGAGGGTGGGCGGCGCGGAGCCCCGACCGACGCAGTTGCGGTTCTACGGATCGGACCGGGATGACGGCGCCATCCGGTCGTCGCTGGCGAATGCGGAACGGGCCGGTGTGGCCGGGATCTGTCAGTTCACACGCGCGGCGGTCAGCGATCTGCAGCGGCCCGGAGGGGCGCCGGGGCTGGTGATCGTCAACCCGCCCTACGGGGCGCGGATCGGCAACCGCAAGCAGTTGTTCGCGCTGTACGGTGCCTTGGGCCAGGTGATGCGCGACCGCTTTCAGGGCTGGCGGTTCGGCATGGTGACCAGCGATGGCGGATTGGCCAAGGCAACTGGTCTGGCGCTGGAGGCCGGCCCCCCGGTGGCATTCGGGGGCTTGAGCGTCAAGCTGTATCAGGCGCGGATCGGGTAGGATGGGTTTGAACCCATCCTACTGTGAGAAAAGCCCGGCACGCTGTGCGCCGTCCATCAGTG
Source organism: Tropicibacter alexandrii (assembly GCF_003667315.2). GTDB lineage: Bacteria > Pseudomonadota > Alphaproteobacteria > Rhodobacterales > Rhodobacteraceae > Tropicibacter > Tropicibacter alexandrii. The sequence goes on from NZ_RCTZ02000006.1 coordinate 128,474, forward strand.
ACCTTGCCCGGAAATGGGCGGGCGCCGCGCCGTCGGGTGCAAAGTTCGGCACAAGCACGACGGTCATGCCTGCCGCATGGGCCGAGGTCGCGCCGGGGGTGCTGTCCTCGAATACGAGGCAGGTCTCTGGACGGACACCAAGCCGGTCCGCCGCCATCAGGTAGGGTTCCGGATGGGGCTTGGCATGGGTCACGCAATCGCGGCTGACCAGCGTCTCGAACTGCCCGGCCAGCGCGCTTTTCTCCAGCTTTGCCATGGCATTGGACCGACCCGAGGAGGTGGCTATTGCGATCGGCATCTGGGCCTGCGCAAGCCGCTGCACCAGATCGAGCGCACCGGGCATCGTATCGACGCCTTGCGCAAACAGCGCCTTCGCCTCGCGCTGCCATGCCTTGAACAAGGCGGGCATGTCGATCTCGCCCAAGGCGTCTTGCAAGAGCCGCATGCCGGTGTCCTGATCGGTGCCGATCAGGCGGTGAAACAGGGCGTCTTCCGGGTCGTGCCCAAGGTCGCGCAGAGCCTTGCGCCCGGCGGCCATGGCGAGCCGCTCGGTATCCAGCAGGGTCCCGTCGAGGTCAAAGAGGACTGCGGCATATGTCATTGCGGTTGCAGCCCGCCGGGGCAGGTAAACCGAGTATAGAGTCCATAGCAGGCAACACGGCGGTCAAAGCCGGTCACGGTCACGCGGGCGTAAAGGATGCGGTCTTCGTAGGTCACGTCTAGCCCGGCCCGCAGCAGGTCGAGGCAGGTCGCGGTGTCGACACGGCAGGCGATCAGGGCGGCGGCATCCAGGCCCTTGGCCCCGGCCAGATCCTGCGCTGCGATCGTTTCGGCCAATTGGCGGCGCAGTTCGGTTTCGGCATCAATGGGCGAGGGTTTGGTGACGAGCGCGGCCAGGGCGGCCATCGTCAGCATGCCTGCGAGGAATTTCAGCATTCCGGCTCCTTGTCATGGCAGGTGGGCCGGGCCTTTGGCCCGGACGTTGTTCGAGCATTCGCTCGAAGGCGCCCCACCCACCATCCCTTTGGTGTCGGTTTGGGATAGGCGATGTTGGCACAAAGGGGAAGGGGTGGTCAGGCGGGGTCCTGCAGGATGATCTCGGCATGGGTGCGGACCCGCCCGCTATCGGTCAAGTCGATCATGTCGCTGATCCAGAGACAGCCGTCGAACGAGAGTATCGACCACGGCCACGCGCTGCGCAAGGCGGGTCGGACCGGCACCCATGGGCGCAAAGGCTGGCTGCCGGGTCGCAGGTCGTGCAGCCGGGCCATGTTCCGGGCATCGCGGCACGTGTCGAGCACGCGCACTCCCTTCCCGGTTTCCAACGAGAAGTGTTTGACCACGATGAATTCGGTTCTTTCGAAGATCAAAGCCCGTTCAAAGGCCTGTGCCAAGGGGCGCAGGTCAAACACGGCAAACCTGCCGCGCGAGGTCGACAGCCATCCGGCTTTGCAGGGCTCGGGCAGGGTGAAGCTGCGATCCATCGCCCAGTCCGGATCGACCAGCATCAAGTCTCCAACCCATGGCTGCACCAGTTTTGGGGTGAAGTCCCCGGGCCAGTCGATGTCGCAGGTGATCTCTGGTTTCGCTTCAGGCGTGCGCGAGGTCTCGAACGTCTCGTACAGACTGGCCCGCTGTTTGTCGGAAAACGGGTCGTGGGCATCGTCGTGAATGATCCGATCATCTTCGATCGTGTAGGTGAAGCGCATGGCGGTTACCTTGCGGACCCTAGGTCCAAGAGGCGTTTTGCAGGACAACCCGGTAGCCGTCGGCATCTTCGTAGGTCAATCCGTTGCGGTCCCAGTAGGGGTTGAAGGCGGGTTTCGGGGCAAAGCCCGCCTGTGCCATGCGTGACGTGGCCGCCTGCCAGTCGTCGGGATCGGGCAGGTAGAGCACCAGAAGGTTGTCTTGGGTTGGGGCGTGGCCAACCGTGTGGCCTTGGGCGTGGGTGAATTCCAGATGCCAAGGCGCATCGGGATGGCCCAGCATGACGCCATAGAACCCCTCATGGTCAGCAAACTGGCTGAGGACCGCGAAGCCCAAACCGTCACGGTAGAACGGCAAGAGCGCGGCGATGTCATCCGTCGGTCGGGCAATACGCAGGTGTGGGGTCATTTCATCACGCCTCAGGGGATGGTTGCGCCACTGCGGGGCGGTCGCTGCGCCGCGCAGTGGCGGCGCGCGGATCTTCGTGTTTATAGCGCCGCAGGATGCCCTGCGACAGCCAGACTGACACGTCACCGATAGGCTGGACTTGCATGTTGACCCTACATTTTAGATGCGCTTCAGGCCCCAGTGACCCGCCAGATAACGTCGCCCACGTCATCCGCCATAAGCAGCGACTTGCCATCATGTCCGAGCGTAACGCCGACCGGGCGGCCATAGGCGAGCTTTTCATCGTCGGACAGGAAGCCCGACAGGATGTCGCGCGGCGGGCCGCTGGGTTTGCCATCGGCAAAGGGCACATGGATCAGCCGATACCCGCTGAGTTTCGAGCGGTTCCACGACCCGTGCTGGCCGATCACCATGCCCTCGCCAAAGCCGGGCAGGGTGCCCTCGGGCAGCCAGCACAGGCCGAGGGAGGCGGTGTGCCCCCCCAGCGCGTAGTCGGGCTTGATCGCACTGGCGACCTTGGCGGCGTCCTGCGGGACACGGTCGTCCACGACCCGATCCCAGTAGCAATAGGGCCAGCCGTAGAAGCCACCATCCTGCACCGAGGTCAGGTAATCGGGCGGGGTCTCATCGCCCAGCCCGTCGCGTTCGTTGACCACCGTCCAGAGCACACCTGTCGAAGGCTCGAACGCCATGCCGACGGCGTTGCGCAATCCGGTGGCAAAGACGCGCGCCTGTCCGCTGGCCACGTCCAGTTCCCAGATCGCGGCGCGGCCTTCCTCCACCTCCATGCCTTGATCGGCGATATTGGTGAGCGAGCCGACCCCGGCATAGATCTTCGTCTGGTCGGGTGAGACCAACAGGCTGCGGGTCCAATGGCCGTGCGGTTTGAAATCGACCAGCTTTTCGCCGTCGCCCTGCAAGGGCTGACCGGGGGTGTAGTCGAACACCTTGATGCCATCGGTATTGCCCAGATAGAAACGGTCGCCCACCAGCGCCATGCCGAAGGGTTGGTTCTGGTTCTGGACAAAGACCTCGGAATGCTCGGCCACCCCGTCACCGTCCGCATCGCGGAACAGGGTCACGCGGTTGGCGCTTTTGCCGATGGCCTTGACGCGGCGCATGGTGGCCTGGGCGGCGTGGTCCATGAATGTCTTGGGCGGGCCGGGCTGTTCCTTGGATTCGGCCACCAGAACGTCGCCGTTTGGCAGCACCTCGATCCAGCGCGGGTGGTCGAGGCCGCTGGCAAAGGCGTTGACCTTGAGCCCCGGCGCGCAGGTCGGCAGGCGGCCATTCTTCCAGCCCTCGGCGGCGGGCATTTTCAGCGTCATGATGCCCTGCGCCCGGGCCTCGGGGATCTCGGGTGCGGTGCCCATGGCCTGATGGCTGGGCGCATTCATGCGCCGGATCGCGGCGATGGTGCCCCCGACGATATTGGTTGCTTTGGCGATCATGCTCATCTTGTCCCTCCGGTCGGTTCCAAGGGGACTTTAGCGGGAAACCCGCGCAAGAACAGGCCATGGCATGCCGGTTGCGGGGGGAAAGGCGCTTCGAAGCGCCTTTCTTGCGAAAATTCGAATTTTCGCGTGCAAGCGCCTTCGAAGGCGCTTGGATCAAGGCCCTTCGAAGGGCCTTGCTCGCGCTGGTTCAGAGCTTGATGCGGAAATTGGCAAAGCCGTTCTCGGCTTCACCCGCATCCTCGATGCTCACCCCTTCGACACTGTCCATGAAATCGCGCGCCTTGGGGCCGGTCTCGAACAGAACGCTTGTGCCTTCCATCGGCTTGAACGACCAGTTGGCATCCGCCGACGGGTTGATGGTGCCCTGCTCGACGATATAGCGCACGATCACGTCGCGGTTGGTATCGGGCGCCTCGAACACGATGGTGTCACCCGTGCCGGGGAAATTGCCGCCCCCCGACGCCCGGTAATTGTTCGTCGCGATGATGAATTCCTGCGCCGGATCGATGGGTTCGCCATTGTAGCGCAGGTCGGTGATCCGGTTGGCATCGGGGTTCTCGACCTCGCCCTTCGGCCCGTATTTCGAGGGCTGGCTGAGGTCGATCTGATAGGTTACCCCGTCGATCACGTCGAAATTATACGACGGAAAGTCGGGGTTCAGCAGGGTCGCATCCGTGGCCCCCGGCTCGACTTGGTTGAACATGCCCGCCGAGCGTTCCAGCCAGTCCTTGACCTGCGCGCCCGTGACCTTCACCGCGCGGACGGTGTTGGGGTAGAGGTACAGGTCGGCGACGTTCTTGATCGCCACATCGCCCGGCGCGACATCGGTGTAATACTCGGGGCCACCCCGACCCCCGGCCTTGAAGGGGGCTGCGGCGGAGAGGATCGGCAGGCCTTCGTATTCCGTGCCCTGCATCATCTGACCGATATACCATTCCTGCGCTTGGGACACGATCTGAACCGAGGGATCATCGGCGACCAGCGCGAAATAGCTGTGCAGCGGGGCCGAGGTCTTGCCCACCGCCGTGCGCACATAGGCCAGCGTTTCCTCGTGTTCCTGACGGGTTGCGTCCAGCACAGCCTCGTTGCTTTGCACCAGTGCTGTGATGGAGCGATCCTCGTTGCGCTGCGAAATCGGGCGGGTTTCCGAGGTGGTGGACACCACGCGCCATTCATTTCCCTCGCGCTCCAAAAGCAGGTCGATCACCCCAAGGTGAGAGCCCCAGAACCCGCCCATCACGGCGGGCTTGCCGTGGATCGTGCCCTTTTCCGCATCGACGGCGGCGAAACCTTCATAGGTGGGCGAGGGGAAGACAAGGTGCGAATGCCCCGTCACCAGCGCGTCGATCCCGTCGACGGCGGCCAGCGGCACGGAGGCGTTTTCCATGCCGTCCTCGTGATCCGCCGAGCCGATGCCGGAATGCGACAGGGCAAGGATGATCTCGGCCCCTTCCTCGCGCATCTGCGGCACATAGGCCTGCGCGGTGGCGACGATATCGCGCGCGGTGACGTTGCCTTCCAGATGCTTGCGATCCCAGTTCATGACCTGCGGCGGGGTAAAGCCGATGATGCCCACCTTGATCGGGTGCTCGTTGCCCGCGCCGTCCTTCAGCATCCGGTCGAGGATCACGTAGGGCTTGAACAGGGTCTCGTCCTTGGTCGGGTCGCTGCCTTCGGACTTCACCACATTGGCCAGCACCACCGGGAACTCGGCCCCGGCCATGGATTTGTCGAGGAAGGGCAGACCGTAGTTGAATTCATGGTTGCCGATGGTGGCGGCGTCATAGCCCACGGTGTTCATCGCGGTGATGATCGGGTGCATGTCGCCCTCTTTCATGCCGCGCTCATAGGCGATGTAGTCGCCCATCGGGTTGCCCTGAAGGAAGTCGCCATTGTCCACGGTCAGCGTATTCGTCGCCTCGGCGCGGATTTCGTCGATGATGCTGGCGACGCGGGCCAGACCCACGGTGTCGACTTCGCGGTCGGCGTAGTAGTCATAGGGCCAGACATGGACGTGAATGTCGGTCGTCTCCAGAATGCGCAAATGCGCCTGATTGGCCTGTGCGCGCGCCGAATAGGGGTGCAGGATCACCAGCGCGGCACCGGCCGTGGTGCTGGTCAGGAATTGGCGGCGGTTGAGGGTCAGTTTGGTCATGGTCCCACCTGTCGGGTTGTCGTTCCACCATCGCCTAGTCTTGCCACGCGACAGACGCATGACAGCGGCGGGCAGAATCGTTTGGGTTGTGCAACCATTTGGTCAAATTTCAGGGCATCTGCCAAGCGCGGTTGCGCCTGCCGTTGCGGGACGGCAGGGTGTGGCCGATGGATTGGCGGGACGGTGCATATGAAACATGCGGAACAGGTGACATTCGGCGGATCGGGGCTGGACCGCGCGGCCGAGCTGCGCGGCGATATCCCGGCGCTGGCGGCGGCGATGCAGACGCCCGAGGCGCGGGTCATCTTCGTCTGGCGCGGCAAGGTCCTGATCCAAGGTGATGCGCTGGCGCGGTTGCCGATGGACCACCCCTTGCTTGCAGAGGCCCGGACCCCGCCTATCCTGCTGGGCCGCGAGACCGGCGCGGTCTTTGCCCATGACATTTCCCATTGGGACCCGCAGGCGCAGGATATGGGCGAGGTCGGCGCCTTCATCGACAAGTCAGAACAGGTCCACCCCGCCGCCTCTGATGCGCACTTCGCCGAACTGCGGATGATCATGACGCGGCTCAGCCCGCGCGACGCGGAACTGGCCTCGGTCGCGAAGGGCATCTTTGGTTGGCACGCCACGCATGGCTTTTGCGCCAAATGCGGGGCGGCGTCCGAGATGCACAAGGCGGGCTGGGAACGGGTCTGCCCGGCTTGCGGCGTGCATCACTTTCCGCGCACCGATCCGGTGGTCATCATGCTGATCACCCACGGCAATCGCTGCCTGCTGGGGCGCTCGCCCGGCTGGCCCGAGGGGATGTATTCCTGCCTCGCGGGCTTCGTCGAACCGGGCGAAACCATCGAGGCCGCCGTGCGCCGCGAGGTCTTCGAAGAGGCGGGCGTGAAGGTCGGTCCGGTCACCTATCTGGCCTCGCAACCTTGGGTCTTTCCATCCTCGCTGATGTTCGGCTGCCATGGCGAGGCGCTGTCGGATCAGATCACCATCGATCCCGACGAGATCGAGGATGCCATGTGGGTCACGCGCGAGGATATCCTTGAGGCGATGGCCGGCAATCGCGAAGGCCTGCTGCCCGCCCGCAAAGGGGCGATTGCGCAGTTTTTGCTACAAAACTGGGTCGCAGATACGTTGGATTGAGGCTGGATTTGTCGTATCCTTGTGGATAATCCGGTTAACAAAATATTAACGCTATCGAGGCAGAGACATGCAGCTGACCGCAAGGGAAGACATCGAGGCCCCGCTCGACCGGGTTTTCGCGGAACTCTCGGATTTCGAGACGGTGGAACGGCAGGCCCTGCGGCGGGGCATCGAGGTGCAGCGCGTCGATAGCGTTGCTGGCAAGGGTCCGGGGATGCAATGGGCCACGGGCTTTACCTTTCGCGGCAAGATGCGCAACGCGGACATCACCCTGTCGGAATACAGCCCGCCCGAACGCATGGTGTTTACCAGCGTGTCCGGCGGTCTCGAACTGGAAACCGTGATTGACCTCGTTGCGCTGTCACGCACCCGCACGCGCGTCGCAGTGGCCTCCGAATTCAAGCCCAAGACCCTGTCGGCGCGCCTTTTGGTGCAGTCGCTGAAGCTGGCGAAGGGCGGCGTGGACAAACGCTTTCGCAATCGTATGGCCGGGCTGGCCAAGGATCTCGAGGACAAGCTGAAACGGCAGGCATGACTGCTTGCGCGTGGCGGGCCTTGGGCTAGTTTGCGGGCAAAGGGGAGCGTGATGAAACACCTGATTGCCATATTGGCACTGCTGGCCGCGCCGGTTTCGGCGCATGAATTCTGGATCGAACCGGCTGACGGGCAGGTGCCCGAAGGTGCGCCGCTGGTGGCGCAGATCCGCGTGGGCGAAATGCTGGAAGGGGCGAATTACAGCTATCTCCCCAAGAACTTCCGCCGCTTCGAGATCGCGCTCGGTGACCGGCTGATCCCGGTCGAGGGCCGCATGGGCGACCGCCCGGCGCTGAACATGGCAGTCGAGGGCGAGGGGCTGGCTACGGTCATCCACGTCACCCGCGACTATGACCTGACCTATGACCGCTGGGAAAAGTTCGCGAACTTCACCCAGCACAAGGATTTCACATGGGCGCAGGCGCGGCATGTCGAACGCGGCCTTTCTCGGGACAAGGTGACGGAACGCTACATCCGCTATGGCAAGAGCCTGATCGCCGTGGGCGACGGGCAGGGCGCCGACCGGGCCTTTGGTCTCGAGGTCGAGATCGTGGCGCTGGCCAACCCCTATACCGACGACCTTTCGGGCGGGTTCCCGGTGCAGGTGATGTATCAGGGCGCGGCGCTGGCGGATGCGCAGGTCGAGGTCTTCGACAAGGCCCCGGATGGCGCGGTGGAGCAGCGGTTGTACCGGACGGACGCAGACGGGCGCGCGATGATCGACGTCACGCCGGGGCATTTTCATCTGGTCGATCACGTCGAACTGCGCGAAGTGGACGAGGGCCCCGATGGCCCGGCTTGGGAAAGCGTCTGGGCGTCGCTGACTTTCGAGGTACCTGAATGATTGAAGACTTGCGCGCCGTTCTGGGCGCGGGGGCGGTTCTGACCGGCGCGGATTGCGCGCCATGGGCGAAGGACTGGACGGGGCAATACGCGTGGACGCCGCTCTGCGTGGCGCGCCCGGCCTCGACCGAACAGGTCTCGGCCGTGCTGCGCCTGTGCCATGCGGCGCGCGTGCCGGTGGTGCCGGTCTCGGGCCATACGGGCCTGTCGGGCGGCACAAAGGGCGAGGGCGCGGTGATGCTGTCGCTCGACCGGATGAACGCCGTCCGCGAAATCCGTGGCGCAGCGCGGCTGGCGGTGGTCGAGGCGGGCGTGATCCTGTCGGACCTGCACGATGCGGTGGCGGCACAGGGGCTGAGCTTTCCGATGACCTTCGGCGCGCGCGGCTCGGCCCGGATCGGCGGGCTGCTGGCGACGAATGCGGGCGGCTCGAACGTGCTGCGCTACGGCAATACGCGCGATCTGGTGCTGGGGGTCGAGGCTGTTTTGGCCGATGGCCGCGTCGTCGACCTGATGAGCGAGCTGCACAAGAACAACACCGGTTATGACCTGCGCCACCTGCTGATCGGGTCCGAGGGGACGCTCGGCGTGATCACGGCGGCGGTGCTGAAACTGGTGCCCGCGCCGCGTGCCCATGCCACGGCGATGGTGGCGCTGGCCGCCCTGCCCGAGGCACTGGACCTGCTGAACCGGTTGCAGGACGTGACCGGAGGCGCGGTCGAGGCGTTCGAGTTCATGCCCGCCCGCTACATGCGCGAATATGAGGCGAAACACCCGCAGGCGCAGGCGGTCTTCGACCGCGAATACGCCGTGAACGTTCTGGTCGAACTGGGCGCGACCGCGCCGCGCGACGTGACGCCGGGACCGGATGGCTCTGTGCCGATCGCCACCTATCTCGAAGAGGTCCTTGGCGACTTGCTCGAACAGGGCGCGGTGCTGGACGCGGTGGTGGCGCAGAACGACGCGCAACGCAGCGCCATGTGGGCCAGGCGCGAGGCGGCGGCTGAACTGTCCCTGTCGCGCAGGCCGCTGGTGGTCAGCGACGTGGCCGTCGCGCTGGACCAGGTGGCGGAGTTTCTGGAGAAGGCCGGCGCACGCATGGCGGCTCTGGCCCCTGATTATGACACGATGATCGTGTCGCATCTGGGCGACGGCAACATTCACTACGTGGTCTGGCCCTCCGAGGGCGTGTCGCTCGACGCCGTGACCGAGGCGGTCGAGGATGTGGTGCAGGAACTGGGCGGCTCTTTCTCGGCCGAGCACGGGATCGGCGTGTCGAAACTGGGCTCGATGCGGCGGCGCAAGGACCCTGTTGCGCTCGACATGATGCGCGCGATCAAGACGGCACTGGACCCTTCGGGCATCCTCAACCCCGGCAAACTGATCCCGGACCTGGACTGATCCAAAGGGGCGCTGACGCGCACAGACACCTCGGCCCCCTCGCTACGCTCGAAGGCCTCAGGCGGGCGCCCGTGGCGATGGTACCGCAAGAACGGACAGGCCTCTCGGCTTGGACAGGGGGCAGGCTGGCTTCTTCTTGGTCAAAATACCCCCGCCGGAGGCGTCCCTACCTGTCATCCGGCGGCTCGGCCGGATCGAACGCGATGAAGAACTGGTGGGCGCAATACACGCCGATCGCCCCGAACGCTGCGGCCCAGCCGGTATTTCCGAGATACAATTCGAACCCTGCCCAGCCAAGACACAGGCCAACCGTGGCGACACGGCGCCACAGCGGAATGAAGAACGGGACCTGGACATCGATTAGGCGCATGCCCGTATGCTTCGTCAAAAGCCCATTGGATTGCAACCCCGTCCCGGGCTTGACCCGGGACCTCCACGCCGATTTCGGCGCAGGCCCCGGGTGGCGGAGGGGGCTATCGGCACACCGCCCCGGCGGTTTGCAGCACCGCCCCCGGCGTATCGGGCAGCCGCATGAAGGTGACGCGGCGGTTGGCCGGGCTCTTGGGGTTGTAGGTGTCCTTCAGAACGTGCTCGCCAAAGCCCACGGGGTAGAGCGGCACGTAGACATTCGCGCCTGTCAGCGTGTCCGTGACCGACCGGGCGCGCCGCTGCGACAGGTCGCAGTTATAGCCAAAGCTGCCGACCGAATCCGTATGGCCGATCACGGCATAGGAGGTGCCCTGCAAGGCCGGGTCGTTCAGCGCCGATACCAGTTCCATGATCTTGCCGATCTGGTCGCCGCGAATGCGGTCGCTGTCATAGTCGAACTCGATGGTGATCGCCACCGACGGGTAGGCGACCTTGCCCTTGGTCGGCGGCACCGGTTCGTCATATTTCGGCGGCTCGGGCGGGGGGGCCTTGGACACCACCACCTTTTTCTCGTCGAGGTCCAGCACCAGCGTCTCGTATTCGACGCCGCCTGCGCTCTCGAACGCAAGCCCGTCGCCCTCGGCCCCGACACCGGCGCAATTCCCGGCATTGGGGTTGGCAAGGCAGCGGGCGAGGGCGCTTTGCGCCTGTGGCTTCACCTCGACCGCGGCGCCGGTATCGGCACCGGGGATGAAGATCTCGCCCTCCTGTGCGAGGGCTGCCAGCGGCAGCCCCACACAAAGTGCAATAGGAGCAAGGATACGCATCGCCATACCTCCTTAGTAGTCCGACACGACGACCGAGATCTGCGCCTTGGTCACATGCGGGTTGTGGTCGGAGACGGCCTTGTAATCGGCCCCGGCGAGGGTCTGCTTGTCCGGCGCATTGTCGTCTAGATCCAGCGCCAGCACCTCGTTGACCACGGATTCGTAGTTGCCCGTATGGCCACCGGCGGCGCAAGACACCGGCTCATATCCCGCCCGTTCGGTGCTGATCGCATGATCCGAGGCGTTGCAGATTGCGAGGATCGTTTCCAGCCCGGCCTCGGTCGTCTTCAGCGAGCCGCGCGGCGGGAAGATGTATTGCGAGCCACCGGGGATCACGATGTCCTCCAGCCCGGGGAAGGGATAGAGCACGCAGGACCGCTTGCGATCGTCGATCGAGATCAGCGTCAGACGGCAGTCGTGGCGCGGCTCGATGAAGACCTTCAGCCCCTCGCCGACCTTGTAGGTGGGCTTGTCGGTATAGACCGTCAGATGCGACTGGGCGTTGACCGAATGTTGGGTCGGGTCATAGGCGGGGGCCTTGGCCGCATCGGCATAGCTGGTCGGCTTGACCACCTGCTTGGCGGGGGGCAGGGCCTTGGGCTTGGGTGCGGGGGCGTAATCCGTGCCCGCGACGACCTTTTGCGTCGAATAGGACAGGTCCGCATGCACGGGCTTGGCCGCCTTGATCGGGCGATACTCGGTGATCTTTTCCAGCATCACCGGATAGGCCACGGCCCATTCATCGCGCGCAATCGGCGAGATTTGCAGGCGGTTGATCATCGAGGCCAGATCGACACCGACGAACCCGGCGCGCGATTTCAGCTCGTCCTCGGTCAGGCCCAGCTCATTCGCGGCCTGCTTGAAGTCGATGAAACGATCGACATGGTAGACGAACAGACCCCGGATCGGCTCCAGCCCGCCGGCGGTGATGTCGGGGTTCAGCCCTGCGCTTTCCATCGCGCCACGGAACTGCTTTTCGTCCTGTTCATAATACTCGACGACCGTCTCGTTGCCGGGATAGGTGGCGTCGATGGTCTGGCGCGCATCCGGCGGCAGGGAGAAGTCGCCCATCGCCACGTCGCGCACCTTGTCCTCGTTGCGGCGGATGCCCTTGGAATGGCAGGACATGCAGGAAATGCCGTTGACCACCTCGCCGGTGCCATCGGGATAGTCGTCATCGCGGACGATCTCGGTCGGGCCGACATTCAGGCGCGCGCCATCGGCGGTGTTCAGGTAGTAGGCGTGGAAGCCGTTGGGCAGGGTAAAGATCGACTCGCCGCCGTCATGTTCAAAGGCCAGTTCAGGCCCGTAGGCCTCGATCGGGCCCAGCGGATATTCGAAGAAGCTTTGGCGCCCCTTGGACCCGGCGAAATCGTAGGATGTCCAGAAGAAGCCGGTTTGCAGCGGGTGACGCTCGATCAGGCGGTTGTTGGTGCTGACGCCCGAGTTCTGGAACCCGGCGCGCACCACCAGCTCGTTCTGGATGTTGCCGACGATGTCGAGGTTCAGCAGGTCCTCAAGCCCGGCGACCGTGTCGGGCAGGCCGAGCAGGTCGTAATACAGCGGAGAGACCGGTGCGGTCGAGGCGAACCAGTCGGCGCGGATGATCGGGATCTGGGTGCCAGACAGGTGCTGAAGCGGGCCAAGATAGGGGTCCGTGTCGCTTTCCATCCCGTAGGGGTACTGCATTTCCAGCAGGTGCCACTTGTCCGCGTCCCAGTTGATCTCGGGCAGGTAGACGCGCATCAGGATGCCGTGCGGGTCGACCTGTTCGAACTTGTAGGGGATTGGGTTCCACGACAGGGCGTTGATCAGCTTGACCGTCGCCTGCGTGTAGCCGGTATAGTTCTCCTCGGACACGTCCGGGTTGTTCCAGATCGGCCGCATCGAGATATAGCGGATGCGGTCGCGGCGGTTGGTCGGCTGCTTTTGCAGGTCGTCATGCGCCATCTTGTGCATCTCTTCGAGCGAGACAAAGACGCGCTCGGGCGGGGCCTGATTGCCCAGCTCGGTGATCCAGTCGGCGACGACCTTCATCTCTGCGTCGGTGGGGAAACAGCTGGCCTCGGTGCAGTCGTCGGGCATCGCAGGGAAGCTGTATTGCCCGATCACGTCATACAGCTTCGACCCGACGGGCTTGCCATGGATGACGAACTTGGTGTCCTGCGCGAGGCGCTTGAGGTCGAGCACGTGACCAAAGCCGGATTTTGGCTGGGTCATGCCCTCTTTCAACGCGCCGTCCTGGTGGCAGCGCGCGCAATGCTTGTCGAGCACTTCGTAGACTTGGGTATCGAGGTCCGAAGCCCCGGCGGGCAGCGGCATGGCGTCATTCGCCAGTGCCGGGGCAGACAACCCCGCCACGGCCAAAGCCGCCGCCTTTATCAGATCACTTGGTTTCATAACGCGTTTCTCCTTGGAAAATCGGGGAAATATCGGATCGGTCAGTTGCACCGGATGGAAAGGTATTTCTTGGACGCCCAGCCCGTCGCGCCGGCGCTGCCGCGATAGGGGGTCTGGCATTGGCCGGACAGGCAGCGCACCTGCGCCCAGTTGCCCGATTGCGACAACACCTGCATGCGGTCGCCCAGATAGGTTTCCGACAGGATCTGCGATCGGGCCGAGGCACTGGCGCGGATGTTCAGGAAGCCGGACCCATCGGCGCGGGTGGCGCTGCTATAGGGGCGCAGGTTGGTGACATAGGCGGTGCAGCTGGCTTGCTGGACGGCGCGGGGTTTGGACGCGGACAGGTAGCTGTAGCTGACCCAGCCGGTCTGCCCGCCGCTGGTGCGCACCTGCGCCCAACCGTTCGAGACTTGCAGGACCGACACCTGTGCGCCGCGCGGGATTTCGGTGATGATGCCGCCGCCCGGCCCGGTTCGCAGGTTCAGCCCGGTATTGACGCGGTCGCCCACATACATGGTGCGGGTGCTGCCGCCATCGCCACCCCCGACACTGCTGCGCATGATCTCGGCGACAAAGCGTTCGCCCTGCGAGCAATAGCTGTCCGAAGGTATCACGCGCCGCGCCTTGAAGTCGTTCAGGCGCCAGTCGGATTCCGCCTTCGACACGGTGGCGACGACGATGCCGTACCAGCCATTGCTGGACTGGAAGATGCGCACGCCCGAGCGGTTCGGGAACCAGTCGCGGATAAAGGCCGTGGCTTCGGTCAGGGTCTGGCGCGAGGCGGTGACGATATAGCACTGGTTCGACGACAGGGTGTAGCTGCCCGGCACCCGCTGCGAGCCGCTTTCCGGCTGCGGATCGGCGGGCGGGTTTTGCAGATAGGCGATGCGGTCGAGGATCGCACGGCTGATGCAGCTGCTGTCGCTTCCACAGGCATTGCGGGTCGTCAACCACGCGCGCTGGTCGCTGGCCGAGGCGTGTGATTGCCCGCCATAGACGCGCTCCATCTCGGCATCGAGCCCGGCAAGGTAGGCGCTGTCGCAGATCGCGTATTCGGTGGCGTTGAGGTTGTTCGACGCGCACCACGGACGGCGCATCAACGGCGTCGGGTCGGGGTTCGGCTCGGGATCGGGGTCGACCTGCGGCGGTGTCGCGAGATAGGTGATGTAATCCACCATCTCGCGGCTCAGGCAGCGCCCATCGGTGCCGCAGGCGTCGCGCCCCTCGCGTTCCCAAGTCAGCAATTCGGCGCTGCCGACATGGCTTTGGGCCTCGTATGCGCTTTGCAATTCTTCATCCAGACCGGCCAGATAGGCATCGGCACAGATCGTCTTTTGCGCATCGCTCAGGAACGAACTGACGCACCATGGGCGCAGCGGATCGGCGGTCTGGGGTTGTTCGGGCTCCGGGCCGGGATCGGGCGCGGTGCATTGGGCATTCAGCGTGGCCTGCGCAAAAGGCGCATAGCGGTGTTCGCCGCATTGCGACAGGTAGACCTCGTAGGCGGGGCAACTGTCGAGCGACTTTGCCTCGGTATACATCTCGTCGCAGATCGCCAGTTCGGGGGCCGGGGCGGGGCCGGGATTGGGACCGGGATCGGGGCGTGGGCCGTCATCGCCCACGGCGGCGACCAGCACCTTGGACCTGTTCAGGATTTCGGTCATGGGAATGGCGAAGTTGACGGAATCCTTGCGGCTGCCCGCATGATGCAGCCCGACCACAGCGCGCAGCGACGCATCGATGACGGGCGAGCCGGAATTGCCCGGCAGGGTATCGCAGGTGTGCAACAGCTGATGGCCCGACAGGGCGGGCTTGTTGGCGCGGCACTTTTCGCGGCTGATGCGCTGCGCCTCCCCCATCGGGTGACCGATCACCCAGTAGGGATCGCCATCGGCGGGCGTATGCGCGGCTAGCGTGAGCGTGCCGTATTCCGAGGACGGGTTGCCGATCACTTCGAGCACGGCATAGTCGAGATCCTCATAGGCCTCGACCGGCGTGGGAATGACGGTGTATTTCTTGGTGTTTTCCTCGATCCCGGCCTCTATATAGCCGGCGACGAACATCACGCTGTCGATGCGCGTGGCGCCGGCGCGTTCGTTGTCGAGAATGCCGGGGACGCAGTGGTAGTTGGTCAGGATGTGCTTCTTGTCGACGATGAAGGCGGTGCAGGGGAACACGCCGTTATCGGTCAGGATGTCCAGCCGCCCGACCGACAGGCCCATCTTGGCAAAGACGCTTTCGCGGGAATAGGTGGTGATCGGCTCGTTGTTGTAATCGCCGACCGACAGCTCAAACACCATGTCGCCATTGCCGCCCGCGCCCGCGGCTTGTTTGCGGTTCAGGACAGCCTTGCCAAAGCTGGCCCGGTCGAAGCCCACGAGGTCATCCTGTGCGCGCACGGGCGCCGGGCCGATGGCAAGCGTGGCAAGAAAAGCCGCCGTGATCGCTGAAAACCGCACTGGTTTGTCCTCCGGGTCGAAATGACATGTCAAAATGACAGGTTTACTGTCGGTCACCCGGGCCTTTCGAGTCAACGAAGGAAAACCCGACCCCGCGAGGCGAGGTGGGGTTAAATATCTGGTTTTGCACGCGTTAAGCGGGAAATTCCACCGGTCCGCCCTGCTTTTCCCATGTTGAAAAGCCTTCGCGCAGGTGGGCGCAAGGGAATCCCATGTCGTTCAGCGTGGCGGCGGCAAGGGCGCTGCGCCAGCCCGAGGCGCAATGCAGGACATAGCGTTTGTCCTGTCCAAAGACCTCGCGGAAATAGGGGCTGTCGGGATCGACCCAGAATTCCAGCATGCCGCGCGGGGCGTGGACGGCACCGGGGATGAAGCCCTGCCGCTCGCGTTCGCGCGGGTCGCGGATGTCGACGATGACCGTGTCCGGGTCGTCGAGGCGGGCGATCAGGTCGGCGGTTTCGACTTCGTCGATGCGGGCGCGGGCCTCGGCGACGAGCTGGGCTGCGGTCTTGGTGAGTTTGGGCATAGGTCCTCCGGTTTTGCGGGCCAGATTGACGACGTCCGCGCGGCGGTGCAAGGCTGCGCGCATGGATGCGATCTGGTGGAAAACGGCGGCCGAAGAGCCGGTCTTGGATGTGGCGGAGTTTGCGCCCTGTGACGTGGCGATCGTGGGCGGCGGCTATACCGGCCTGTCCACCGCGCTGCATTGCGCGCAGGCCGGGCTGAGCGCCCATGTGCTGGAGGCCGAAGCCGTGGGTTTTGGCGGGTCCGGGCGCAATGTCGGGCTGGTCAATGCCGGGTTGTGGCTGCCGCCATCGAAGCTGGTCAAGGCGCTGGGCGACCGGGGCGAGGCCTTTCTGGCCGAGTTCAGCGACGGGCCTGCCCGGGTCTTCGACCTGATCGAACGCCACCAGATCCGCTGCGAGGCGCGCCGCGAGGGGACGATCCATGCGGCGCATGCGGCCTCGGGCATGACCGATCTGCGTGGTCGGTTTCAGGAATGGCAGCGGCGCGGCGCGCCGGTTCGGCTGTTGGATGCGGGTGAAGCGGCGGAGCTGACCGGCACACGCGCCTTTGCGGGCGGCCTGCTGGACGCGCGGGCAGGCACGGTGAACCCGATGGGCTATGCGCGAGGGCTGGCGCGTGTGGCGCGGGCGCAAGGGGCGAAGGTCTCGACCGGCGTGCGCGTGACCGGGCTGCGGCGCGATGGCGGCGGCTGGCTGGTCCAGACCGCGCAGGGCGCGGTGCAGGCGCGGGCGGTTGTGCTGGCGGCGAATGCCTATTCCGATGCGCTTTGGCCCGGCTTGGCGAGGTGCTGGAGCGACATTCATTTCATGCAGATCGCGACCGAGCCCTTGGGGGATCGCGCGGCGCATATCCTGCCCGGGGGGCAGGGGCTGTGGGATACGGGCATGATCATGCGCTCGCTTCGGCGGGACGCCGAGGGGCGGGTGATTCTCGGTACGATGGGGCGGGATCTGGGGCGCGTCAGCCGGGCTTGGGCCGCGCGACTGCTGCGCCGTTGGTTCCCCGAGTTGGGCGAAGTGGGCATAGAGCGTGTCTGGCACGGATGCATCGCGATGACGCCGGACCACTTGCCGCGCATTCTGGAACTGGATGCCGGGGTTTATGCGCCGATTGGCTATAACGGGCGCGGGATCACGACCGGCACGTTGTTCGGCGCGGCGCTGGCCCGGGTGCTGGCCGGGGAGGATCCGGCGACCCTGCCTCTGCCATTGACCCGCCCTGAGCCGGTGCGCTTCAAGCCCGTGCAGCAACGGTTCCACGATCTGGCCTTTGCGTTGAAGCAGTTGACCTGAGGTAGGATGGGTGATCACCCATCCTACTTTTCAAAGCACGCGCGACAGAAAGGCGCGAGTTCGTGCCTCTTGCGGGGTCTCGAAGATCTGGCTCGGCGGACCGGCTTCCAGAATTCGTCCCTGATCGAGAAAACAGACCGTGTCCGCCAGTTCCCGCGCAAACCCCATCTCGTGCGTGGCCAACACCATCGTCATGCCCTCGCCGCGCAGATGCCGCAGCACGTCCAGCACCTCGCCCACAAGCTCGGGGTCCAGCGCCGAGGTGATCTCGTCAAAGAGCATGATCTCGGGCCGCATCGCCAAGGCGCGGATGATCGCCACGCGCTGCTGCTGCCCGCCCGAGAGCTGATCGGGATAGTGCTCCATCCGGTCCGCCAGCCCGAACCGAGCAAACAGCGGTTCGACCCTTGGACGCAGTGCGGCGCGGCTTTGCCCATGCACCCGGCGCGGGGCCAACATCACGTTCTCGACCGCGGTCATGTGCGGGAACAGGTTGTAGCTTTGAAAGACCATGCCGATGCGCTGGCGCACGGGCTGCGGATCGTGCCCCGGCTCGGAAATCTCGACGCCATCGAGCAGGATGCGCCCGTCGTCGATGGGCTCCAGCAGGTTCATGCAGCGCAGAAGCGTGGACTTGCCCGACCCCGACGCGCCGATCAGGCAGATCATCTGCCCGGGCACGATCGTCAGATCGATCCCGCGCAACACCGGCACATCGCCAAACGCCTTTTGCACATTCTCCAGCACCAGCGTCATGACCGTGCCTTGCGTTGCCGGTTCATCAGGTGATCCGCATAGCGCGTCGCCGGGATGGTGATCGCCAGAAAGATCAGCGCCGCCCCCAGATAAGGCGTAAAATTCGCGTATAGCGACTTGTAGACCCCGGCCTGCCGGAAGATCTCGACCGGGCCGATGAAGCTGAGCAAGGCCACGTCCTTTTGCAGCGCGATGAACAGGTTCATGTTGGCGGGCACGACCCGACGGATGGCCTGTGGCAGCACGACGAAGCGCATCACGTCAGACCCCGACAACCCCAGCGACAGAGCGGCATTGCGCTGGCTGTCATGCACGCTTTCGATGCCCGAGCGGATCACCTCGGCCACATAGGCGGCGTAGACGAGGATCAGGGCGAGCGATCCCCACAGATAGGGCGAATTCCACGGGCGGGGCAGGCCAAGGCCGGGGATGCCAAAGCCGATCAGATAGATCACGAGGATCACGGGCAGGCCCCGAAACACGTCGATGAACCCCACTGCCGCCAGTCGCAAGGGCGTGAGGGCCGGCGTGCGCAGATCGCGGGCGATGGCCAAGGCCAGACCCAGCACCGCGATCAACGGCGCACACCACAGGAAGATCGCGATATCCAGAAGGAAGGCGTTCAGCAGGCCCGGAAAGGTCTTGGCAAAGACCTCGCCATTGAAGAAGACGCGCTTGACCGCCGCCCAGCCGGGCGCGAGCGGCACGAGCAGGACGATCGCCATCAGGACGGCGGCCGTGGACAGCCCGCCGATCAGGTTGGCGCGGCGGCGCTGGCGGGCCTCGTAGATCTGACGTTTGGTGCGTGGGTAGGATGGGTTTGAACCCATCCTACTTTGATCCGTCATTCGATCACCGGCACGGAGGTCGCCTGTTGCAGCCACTCGGCCTCGATCTCGGCCAGCTTGCCGCTGTCCTTCAGATTGGCCAGCGCGGCGTTGACGCAGTCCTTCAGCGGGTTGCCATCCTCGAAGAGCAGGCCGAACTGGTCGGGGTTCTCCGACCGATCCGCCGGAAACTGCCCAAGGATCGTGCCGCCCTCGACCACGACCGCCGCAAGATACAGCGCCGTGGGCAGGTCGAACAGCGCCGCGTCGATCTGGCCCGCCTGCATCGCCGCCGTCACGTCGACATTGTCACCATAGAGCATGGGCTGCTTGTCGGGGCCGATCAGGTCGGTCAGCATCGGCACGGCGGTGGTGTTGGCATCAGCGCCCCAGAGCAGGCCCTTGAGGCTGGCGACGCTCGGCTCGATCCCGCTGTCCACCACCTTCTGCGTGGTCAGGACCGCCATGGCCGAGGTGTAATACGGGTCCGAGAAATCAACCACCTGCTCGCGTTCTTCGGTGATCGAGAATTGCTGAAGGTTGAAGTCGAAATCCTTCGCGCCCGGCTGGATCGACTGGTCGAACGAGGCGCGCACCCATTCGACCTGTTCGGGCGAAAAGCCCATCTCCTGCGCGACGGCATAGGCCACGGCCGCCTCGAACCCCTCTCCGCTTTGTGGGGCGTCGTCGATCACCCACGGAAAGAAGGCCGGGTTGCCGGTGGCAATGGTCAGCGTGCCGTCCCGCAGGGTCTGGCCCGCCGCGCAGTCGTTTTGCGCCTGCGCGCCGCCTGCCAATGTCAGTACGATCGCCGTCGTGGTCAGAAACTTCATGTCAGCCCCCTGTTTGAGTCGCCGCCAGAGTTGCGAGGCGCAGGGCGGTTGTCAATTTCCGAAATGGCTTGGGCGCAGCGGTGGTTCGGGGCCGTCCGCGTTCAGCCGGGCCGGTAGACGCGGTTCGCCTCTGGGTCGGTCATCTCGAAGGGCAGCGCGTCCAATTCGTCCCAAAGGCCTGCGGGGAGCGATGTCGCCGCCCAGTCCAACGTCTGCTGGACGCGCTCGGGCTTGGTCACGCCGATGACGGTCGCCGTCACGCGCGGATCGCGCAGCGAAAAGCCAAGCGCAGCGGCGCCGGGGGCGATGCCCCAGTCCGAGCAGATGCGTTCGATGCGTCGGACCGGCGCCAGCGCATCCTCGGTCGCGTCCATATAGGTGACGCGGGGCATCTCGGTCGCGCCCTTGGCCAGCACGCCGCCCGCATAGGGCGCGGCATTCAGCACGGCGATGTCGGCATCGTAGCAATACTCGAACAGCCCCGTGGCCGAGCGGTTCAGCAAGGTGAACCGGTTGTGCGAAACGATGGCGTCGAACGGGTTTGCGCGCACCATCGGCTCCATCAGGGCGAGCCGCCCCATGGCGAGGCCGACCGCCTGCGCGATCCCCTCTTCCCTCAGCTTGAACAGCTCGTCCAATGCACCGCCCTCGCGGGTGATCTCCTGCAGGTCGCGCGCGTGCTCTGGGTCGTGCAGGTGCAGCAGCGGAATGCTGTCCAGTCCGAGGGCGGTCAGGCTTTCCTCGACCGACTGGCGCACCCGCGCCGCGTCAAAGCGCCCCGTCTCCGGGCAACGGTCGAGCTTGGTCGACAGGACGAACCCGTCGGGCAGGCCGCCGCGCTCGCGGATCACCGCGCCGATGCGTTCCTCGGACCGGCCCATGCCGTAAATCCGCGACGTGTCGAGGAAATTCACTGGCCCGTCAAAGATCGCCCGGATCGTGGCAAGCGCGCGTTCCGTATCCACCGAATAGCCGTAGGTGTCGGGCATGTCGCCAAGGCCCGATGCCCCGAAACACAGCTCGGTGACGTCGAGGTCGGTCTTGCCGAGGGCGTATCTTTTCATCTCAGGGCTCCAATCCGTAGAACGCGCGTGCCGTGCCCCCGAATACACGGGCGCGGTCGGTCGCGTCCAGATGCGCGGTCAGGGTCTGCGCCGCGTCGAGCCAGTCCTGATACTCCGCGCGCAGGCGCAGCACCGGCCAGTCAGAGCCCCACATGACGCGCTGCGGGCCGAAGATGTCGAGCACGTGGCTGACATAGGGGCGCAGCTCGTCCAGCGTCCAACCGGGGCCGGCCTCGGTCACGAGGCCGGACAGTTTGCAGAAGGCGCCGGTGCGGGCGAGGGCGCGCAGACCCTCGGCCCAGTCGTCAAAGGCGCCATCGCGGATCTGTGGTTTCAGGCAATGGTCGATCACGCAGCGCAGGGACGGGTGGCGCGTCAACAGCGTCTGGAACCGGCTGATATGACGCGGAAATCCAAGCGCATCAAAGCGCAGGTCGAGATCAATCAACGCCTCGAACGCCCATTGCACATCGTCGCGCAGCATCCAGTCATCGTCGGGAATGTCCTGAATCATCGGGCGGATCGCCTTCAGCTTTGGGTGGCGGGCGAGGCGTTGCAAGGCCGCAAGCTGCCCCCGGTCCTCGAAGTCGATCCAGCCGACCACCGCCGCCACATGCGGCGTCGCGTCGGCGATTCCAAGCAGGTATTCCGTCTCGTGAAGGCTGGGCGCGGCCTGCACGAGGACGGTCTGCGACACGCCCGCCGCGCTCAGGGCCGGTGCGAGGTCAGTCGGGCCGTAGGGCCGGGACAGCACGGGATCGTTGGCCGGCATCCAGCCATAATCGCCCCGCGCCGGATGCCAGAAATGCTGATGTGCATCGACGATTTCCACCTGCCGTCCTCCCATGGTCGCTTGGCCGGCGAAACTGTCCGGCGGTCCCGTCATCATGCGTACAGGATGCTCGGCCTCGGCGCGACAGCGGATTGCCGGTGCCCGATCACTGGGGGCGGGGCGCTTAGTACGCTTGGGCGGCTTCCTCCGGCGGGTCGACGGGCAGAACGCCGCGCAGAAGCTGAACGGATTTTTCCAACCCCTCGACCGCCCCCAGAACGACGTCCCGGTGATCGATGGACAGCCAGCCATCATAGCCCGCGACGCGGAGGTGATAGCAGAACCTTTGCCACCAGTCCGCACCGTGACCGATCCCGATGGTCACATGGCTCCAGCTGCGGGCACCGACATCCATCAGCGAACCGGTTTCCAGCAGCGACGAGACAGCCTGCACCGCGGGATTGAGCATCGTATCCTTGGCATGGACATGATAGATCGCCTCGCCAAGCGCCCCTGCCACCGCCATCGGATCGGCACCCATCCACACCTGCTGCGCGGGGTTGAGGGCCGCGCCGATCAGCGGACCGATTTCCTCGCGAAGGGTCATCAGGGTGGCCACGTTGTAGACGCATTGGTTGTCGCGCAATTCCAGCGCGATCTGATCGACTCCCGCGTCGCGGGCCACCATGGCGATGCCGTTCCAGAACGGGATCAGGCATTCCTCCCACTGGTAGTGCAGAATGTCGCGGGTTTCCGGTGGCCAACTGGTGACGATCCAGTTCGGCGTCAGGTCGTTCGGCCCGCCGCCCGGCAGACCGGAGGCCGAGCACACCCTGGGCACGCCCAGTTCGCCCGCCGCGCGCAAGGTATCGACAAGGCAGTCGGCATGATCGCGGTTGTTCGGATGCAGGGGATTTCCGATGGCATTCAATGCCAGAAGTTGCAGTCCGCGCGCCTCGAATTCCGTCCGAAAGGCGCGCCGCGCGGCCGCACTGTCGCGCAGGGCCTGCAGGTCGACATGCGGTGCGGCGGACCAGCCGCCAGTGGTGATCTCGACACCGCCGACGCCCATCCTGACCGCGTGATCCAGCATCTCGGGCAGGGGCAGATGCGCAAGGCTGTCGGATACGAATCCAAGTTTCATCTATGCTTTTCCTTTTGTTGGCGCGACATTAGCGCGACAAAGGTAAAGCCTCGGTTTCATCCGCCGAATTCGCGCAAACGGGGCGTGCATATCCGCGTGGCTCATGCCTAGGATGGGACATCCACGATCCGACATCAGGAAATCTACCAGAATGATCCGCAACCCGATCCTGCCCGGTTTCAACCCCGACCCGTCGATCTGCCGGGTGGGGGACACCTACTACATCGCCACTTCGACCTTCGAATGGTATCCGGGCGTGCAAATCTTCCGTTCGACCGATCTGGCCAACTGGGAGTTGTGTGCCCGTCCCTTGAACCGCCCCGACCTGCTGGACATGCGCGGCAATCCCGACAGTTGCGGCATCTGGGCGCCGTGTCTGTCCCATGCGGACGGGCTGTTCTGGCTGGTCTACACGGATGTCAAACGCTATGACGGTAACTTCAAGGACGCGCACAACTACATCACCACCTGCGCGACGATCGACGGCGATTGGTCGCCGCGCGTCTATGTGAACTCGTCCGGTTTCGATCCGTCGCTGTTCCATGACGATGACGGGCGCAAGTGGTTCGTCAACATGCAGTGGAACCACCGCAGCCAGTCCGTGGGCGGCAGCCCCAAACACCCCGCCTTCGACGGCATCCTTTGTCAGGAATGGCACCCTGAACACGGCTTGATCGGGCAACCGAAGAACATCTTTGCGGGCTCGCCCCTTGGGCTGACCGAGGCGCCGCATTTGCACAAGCGCGACGGCTGGTACTACCTGACCACCGCCGAGGGCGGCACCAGCTATGACCACGCGGTGACCATGGCCCGCAGTCGCAACGTGCTGGGGCCCTATGAGATGCACCCGGACGTCCATCTGTTCACCGCGAATGAGACACCGTCCAGCCCCTTGCAGCGTGTCGGTCACGGCCAGATCGTAGAGACGCCCGAGGGCGAGACCTATCACACCTTCCTGTGCTCGCGCCCCATCGACAAGCTAGGGCGCAGGCGCGCGCCCGGCTTCTCGCCGCTTGGGCGCGAGACGGGGATCGAGCGTTGTGTCTGGCGGGATGGCTGGCTCTACCCGGAAACCGGGTCAGAGGTCCCGAGGGTCGACGTACCGCACGAGGCCGAGACGCGCCCCGCCCCGGCAACGCATCGTATCTTCAACGAACGGACCCTGCCGCCGGAATTCCAGTGGTTGCGCACGCCCGAGCCTGACAGGATTTTTGAACTGACCGGCAAGGCGCTGCGTCTCTACGCGCGTGAAAGCATCGGCTCGTGGTTCGAGCAGGCGCTGGTTGCGCGGCGGCAGGAACACCTGTCCTATCGCGCCGAAACGGTCCTGACGGCGTTTGAGCCCACGACCTACCAGCAGAATGCGGGGCTCGTGACCTATTACAACCGGTTCAAGTTCCACTTCCTCGCGGTCACTTTGGAACCGCGCATGGGGCGGTGCGTGACGATCCTGTCCTGTCCGGGGGACCATCCGGACGGCAAGCTGGAGTTTCCCGTGCCGCCGATGCCCATCGGAGACGGGCCGATCGAGCTGTCGGTGGTGACCAAGAACGCCTTGCAGCAGTTCTGGATCCGGCAGGGCAAGGACTGGGAGAAGTTCGGCCCGGAGCTGGACGCCGCCGTCCTGTCGGACGAGGGGGGGCGCGGGGCGCATGGGTCGTTTACCGGCAATTTCGTCGGTATGGCGGCCTTCGACCTGACGGGGCAGGGTATGCCAGCCGAGTTTTCGCGCTTCGAGTACGTGCCCTTGTAACCCGTCCTGGGCAAAGACCCGGGACCTCTGGGTCGGAACCAAGGTGGAGGCCCCGGGTCTTTGCCCGGGGCGCGTGTTGGCTCAGACCGACACCTTCTTCAGCAGCACCTCGCGGGGGGTGTCTGCCTTCGGTGCATCGTGGATCACCGCCCCGCGTTCAAGTGCAACGAAGTGATCCCCGAGGTCGAAGGCAAAGTCAAAGAACTGCTCGACGAGGATGATCGCCATGTCGCCCTTGTCGCGCAGGTATTTGATGACCTCGCCGATCTGCTTGATGATGTTGGGCTGAATGCCCTCGGTCGGCTCGTCCAGCAGCAGCAATTTCGGCTTGGCGATCATCGCGCGGGCGATGGCCAGCTGTTGTTGCTGCCCGCCTGACAGGTCGCCGCCGCGCCGCGCGAGGAAGTCCTTGAGGATCGGGAACAGCTCGAACACTTCGTCGGGGATGATATGCTCTGACTTGGGCAGGCAGGCGAACCCGGTTTCAAGGTTCTCCTTCACCGTCATCAAGGGGAAGATGTCGCGCCCCTGCGGGACGTAGCCCACACCCAGTTGCGCGCGCTGATGCGCGGGCATGTTTTGCGGCATCTCCTGACCGTTCAGGGCCATCTCGCCGCCCGAGCGCGGATGGGTGCCGGAAATCGCCTTCAGCAACGACGTCTTGCCCACGCCGTTCGTCCCCATCAGGCAGGTGACGGCGCCGGGCGCGGCCTGCATCGAGATATCGTACAGGATCTGGCTGCGGCCATAATGCAGGGTCAGGTCTTTGATCATGAACATGTTTTCAGCGCCCCAGATAGACGTCGATGACTTGAGGGTCGGAGGTGACATGGTCGATCGACCCCTCGGCCAGAACCGAGCCCTCGTTCAGCACCGTGACCTTGCAATTCAGGCGGCGGACGAATTCCATGTCATGCTCGACCACGACGACGGCGCGGGTCTTGGCGGCTTCGACCAGCATCTCGGTGGTTTTCTCGCGCTCCGCCGGGGTCATGCCGGCGGCGGGTTCGTCGACCAGCAGCAGGCGCGGTTCCTGTGCGAGCAACATGCCGATCTCCAGCCATTGCTTTTGCCCGTGGGACAGCTCGCCCGCAAGGCGGGTCAGGCTGTCAGTCAACCCGATCTGTTCGGCGATAGCCTCGACCCGCTCGGCGCCGCGCTTGGTTTTTTTGTAGAACAGCACGTCGAACGGCCCGCGCGGGTTTTTCAGCGCCATGGCGAGGTTTTCGCGCACGGTCTGCGCCTCGAACACGGTGGGTTTCTGGAATTTGCGGCCGACGCCCTCACGCGCGATCTGGCTTTCGGAGAGGCCCAGAAGCGAGATGTTCTTGTCGCCCCAGATCACGCGGCCCTCATCCGGTTTGGTCTTGCCGGTGATGATGTCCATGAAGGTCGTCTTGCCCGCGCCGTTGGGGCCGATGATGGCCCTCAGTTCAGGCTCCCCGATTTGAAATGAGAGATTATTGATGGCCTTGAACCCGTCGAAAGAGACAGAGACGCCGGACAGTTCGAGTAGGGTGCTCATGCTTTCCTCCGGAGTTTGTCGACCAGCCCGCCAAGGCCCTGTGGCGCGAACAGCGTGACCGCGACGAAGGACACGCCCAGCAGCACCAGCCACCAATCCGTCCATTTGATCGTGTAGACGCCAAGGTTCACATCCGGCGCGCTGCCGCCGGTGAACCAGCTGGAGGCCAGCGTGACGAAGACCGTGCCAAGGACCGCGCCATAAAGGCGGCCCCGCCCGCCGATGGCGACCCAGACGGCAAGGTAGATCGATGCAATGGGCGCGATTTCCGCCGGGTTGATGATGCCCGCCTGCGGGTAATAGAGCGCACCCGCGATGCCCGCGACGATCGCCGTCAGAGTGAAGACGAACAGCTTGTAGCTTTCGACATGGTAACCAAGGAAGCGCACGCGCGCCTCGTCGTCGCGGATGGCGCGGATCACGCTGCCCATCTTGCCCGACACGACCCAGGCGAACAGCACGTAGCCAAGGCCGAGCGCCGCGGCGGAGGCCCAGAAGAACCAGATCGAGATCAGCGCCTGAGGGGTTTCCTCGAAACCGGGGATGTTTTGCAGGCCCGAGAGGCCATTGTTGCCGCGCAGGCCAGAGTCGTTCTGGAACAGCCACAGCGACAGGGCCAGCGTCATGGCCTGCGTCAGGATCGACAGGTAGACGCCGGTGACGCGGCTCCGGAAGGCCAGCCAGCCAAAGACCAGCGCCAGAAGGCCGGGGACCAGCACCACCATCAGCAGTTGAAGCGGCAGAGAATGGGCAAAGGCCCAGATCGGCGGGAATTCGGACGCGCCGACCACGCCGAAGATCTGGCTGGCAACGGCATCTGACAGCTCGGAGGCGGTGGGGGGAATGGCCTGCGCGGCGAGGCTGTCGGCCACGATGCCCTCGGTCCGGGCATACATCAGCCACATGCCGATCGCATAGCCGCCGATCCCGAAGAAGGCGAAGTGGCCAAGGCTGAGGATGCCGCAATAGCCCCAGACCACGTCCATCGCGATGGCGATCAGGCACAGGCACAGGATCTTGCCCAGCGTCTTGACGAAGGAGGTGGAGATGACGCCGGTGCCCGTCGCCTCGGAGAAGACCGTCACCAGCAGGGTGAACAGGCCGAGAAAGCCGAGGAACCAGAGGACCGAGGGGTTTTGTGCAAGGAAGCTGCGATTGGGTGTGCTCATGAGACGGCTCCGCGTTTGGCGGCGGGGGAAAGGGGCGCTGCCCCTCTGCGCTGGCGCGCATTCACCCCGAGGTATTTCGGGACCAAAGAAGCATGGGGCGGGGGGCAGGGCGGATGCATGATCAATCCCCCGCGGCGCGGCCCTTGAGGGCGACGATGCCCTTGGGACGGAACTGGATGAACAGGATGATGAAGAGGATCATGTAGGTCTGGGCCGCCAGCGTGTTGGACGGGTTGAACCACTCGATGCCCTTTTGCAGGATGCCGATCAGCCCTGCGCCCGCGAGCGTGCCCCAGACATTGCCGACGCCGCCCACGACCACGGTCATGAAGCTTTGGACGATGTAGTCGGCGCCCATTTCCGAGGTGACCTTTGCATAAAGGCCGATGGCGACGCCGGCGATGCCCGCGATGCCGGAGCCGAGGCCAAAGGTCATCATCTTGATCTTGTCGGGGTTGATGCCCATCGACGCGGCCATGCGGGGGTTTTGGGTGACGGCGCGGACCTCCAGCCCGAGGCGGGTCTTCTTGAGGATAAACAGGAGAAGGCCGAGGAACAGCAGCGCAAGGACGAAGATTGCGATGCGGATGTAGCTGATGGAAATCACGTCGTTGATCTGCCATGCGCCGTCCAGCCAGCCGGGAGAGGTCAGCGGGCGGGCCTGCGTGCCGAAGATGTTCTTGGCCAGCTGTTGCAGCGCGATGGAGATGCCGAAAGTCGCCAGCAGGGTTTCCAGCGGGCGGTTGTAGAGCCAGCGGATGACCAGACGTTCCATCGCCACACCGGCGGCGAAGGTGATGAGGAAGGCCAGCGGCAGGGCGACGATCAGAGACGCCGTGTAGTTGGGCACGAATTGCTGGACCACGTAGCCCGTATAAGCGCCCATCATGATGAACTCGCCATGGGCCATGTTGATGACGCCCATCACGCCGAAGGTGATGGCCAGCCCGATGGCGGCGAGGAAGTAGATCGAGGCCAGCGACAGCGCATCCAGCGAGATATCGGCAAACTGGCTGGCGGCGACACGGGTCTGCACGCCTTTTTGCGCGGCCAATGCGGCGTCGGTGATGGCGGTTTCTGGCTCGTCATAGGCCTCGTATATGGTCCAGTTGGCCAGCGTCTCATCTATCTGGCGGGGCAGGGCGCGGGGCGGGAGCGTACCTTGCGCGGCGAGTGCGTCATAGGCCATCAGGCGCGCCTCGGTCGTGGCCAGTTGGCCCACGGGAATGCCGCCGACGCGACCGTTTTCCACATGCGGTTCCAACGTGCTGCGCAGCGCATTTTCGTCCAGCAGCGGCGGCAGGTCGGCCTGCGCGGCGATCATGGCGTAGGCCTCCTCGCGGGGCAGGTCGAGGATGCGGGCGAGGTTGACGTCCTGTGGGATCTCTTGCGCCATCTCGGTGCGGGTGGTTAGGATTTGCGACAGCACGGCGCGGCCATCGACGGAGAGATCGTCCGAGAGCGCGTCGATCGCCTCGATGCGGTCATCACGCGTCTCGCCAAAGCGCGCGATCAGGTAATTGGCGAGCCGTTGCTTGCGCAGCTTGAGCGCCGGGTCGGGCTCGTTGGCGATGGAGCCTTGTAGCGGGCCAAGCTGGTCGGGGTCGAGGTTGCGCGAAATCGCGTCCAGCGCCTCCATCCGGCGGGTGATGTCGGGGTCGGACAATTGGAACTGCACGAGCGCTTCGGAGATGGCGCGACGCACGCCGCCATTGGGGCGGATCTGGTCGAGGGTGCCGGGGTCGACGCCTTCGGCAACGGGCTCGGCCGTGGCGATGTCCAGCAGGGTCACGGTGTCGCCGGTCTCTTCGACGAGGAAGAACAGGCCGTCCTCTTCTCTGACGTGCACGTTCTTGTCCTGCCAATTGTTCAGGAAAGCCGGAACGCCGGGAAGGCCGGACGCGGTGAGGGCCTCCAGAACCGGGCCGACACTGCTGCGCGAGGGCTTGGCGACCTCGGCCTGATGCTCTTGCAGGATGGACTGGAGGTCTTGGGCAAGGCTGGCCAGCGGCAGCCACAGCAGAGCCAGGGCCGTGAGAAGGACACGGAGCATTTAGGGACCTGTCTTTCGGGGAGAGTGGGGGAAGTAGGATGGGTGATCACCCATCCTACCCAAGGTCAGCTTAGTAGTTCGACTTGATCTGCACGCAGGTCGAGGTCTCGGTGTTGTACATGCCGCACTGGAGGTCCTTCCAATCGGATTCCAGCACTGCGGATTCCGGAAGGAAGTCGGTCCATGCGTCACCCGGCACCGGGTCCGTCGACGAGATGATGTCGAACTGGCCATCGGCGCGGATTTCACCGATCAGCACCGGTTTGGACAGGTGGTGGTTGGTGCCCATGACGGCCATGCCGCCGGTCAGGTTCGGGAATTCCTGCCCCCACATCGCTTCGCGCACGGCGTCGACATCGGTGGTCTCCGCCTGCTCGACCGCGTTCACCCACATGTTGAAGCCGATGTAATGCGCTTCCATCGGGTCGTTGGTCACGCGGTCCTCGGAACCGATGAAGGCGTGCCACTGCTTGATGAACTCGGCATTGGCGGGCGTGTCGGCGGACATGAAGTAGTTCCACGCGGCAAGGTGGCCGACGAGGTTCGAGGTATCCAGACCGGACAGTTCCTCTTCGCCGACCGAGAAGGCGACGACGGGGATGTCATCGGCGGACACGCCGGCAGCGGCCAGTTCCTTGTAGAAACCGATATTGGCGTCGCCGTTGATCGTCGAGATCACGCCGACCTGCTTGCCATCGGCGCCGAGCGCAGTGACATCGGACACGATGGTCGCCCAATCGGAATGGCCGAAGGGGGTGTAGTTGACAAAGATGTCCTCGGCCGCGATGCCCTTGTCCTTCAGGTAGCTTTCGAGAATGTTGTTCGTGGTGCGCGGATAGACGTAGTCGGTGCCGAGCAGCGCGAATTTCTCGACGCCCAGTTCCTCTAGGAAGTAATCCACCGCCGGGATCGCCTGCTGGTTCGGCGCGGCGCCGGTGTAGAAGACGTTCTTCGACGATTCCTCGCCCTCGTATTGCACCGGGTAGAAGAGCAGGCCGTTGAGTTCCTCGATCACCGGCAGCACGGATTTGCGCGACACGCTGGTCCAGTTGCCAAAGATCACGTCGACCTCGTGCACGGTCAGAAGCTCGCGGGCCTTTTCGGCAAACAGCGGCCAGTCGGAGGCCGGGTCGACCACGACCGCCTCAAGCTCGCATCCCAGCACGCCGCCCTTTTCGTTCTGGGCCGCGACCAGCATCTCCATCGTGTCTTTCAGCGTCGTTTCCGAGATCGCCATGGTGCCGGACAGCGAGTGCAGCACGCCCACCTTGATCGGGCAGTCGGCGGCGGAAGCTGCGCCTGCGATCAGGGCCATGGAGGCGGCGCTGGCGAGCATCTTGGTCAGTTTGGTCATTCCTGTCTCCTCGCGGAAGGCAAGGTGCCTCTTGCGCCAACGGGTCTTGGCGCGTAGCACTCCTTCCGCAACTTATGTTGCATCCCGTGTGGCGGCCCGGTTCACGAGGTCCAATTCGTCGGGTCGTCACACACCCTTGTCCAGTAGGCCGTCATGGCGAGCGGAGCGGGCAGGTCGAGTCATTCTCCGATGCTTCCTTTTGGTCAACGTTCTGCGGGGGAGGGGCGTGGGAATGGCATGGTCTGATTAATTATTGATCGTATTTTCTCGATTTTGATTAATTTTTGGACGCACGGCCGTGGCTGGATGGCGGATCTTGGCGGAATCGTTGTGCCTTTGGTGCTCACATGCTGAATGAAGAGGCGAAACAGGGACAGCGGGGCGACCGGCAAGATGTTGCAATTGCGCAAGGAACCAGAGGCGGGCGCCGTGGCACAGCCGCGTGCGCAAGGGCGTCTGGACCTGAGCACGAAAGCGCGCGGCACGGTCAGCGCGATCGACCGTCTGCGCAGCATCGGCAGCATGAAGGCGCTTTTCCCCCGTCGTCCCGGCCGCGTCGAAGCGATTGCCATCAATACTGCGGGCGGTTTGACCGGCGGCGACCACCTCGAGATCAACGCGCGTGCCGGAGCCGGGTCACGGCTGAGCGTCACGACGCAGGCGGCCGAGCGCGCCTATCGCGCGGCCAGCGGTTTCGCCCGGATGGAAACCGAGCTTTCGGTCGAGTCCGGAGCGGTGATGCATTGGTTGCCACAGGAACTGATCCTGTTCGAGGGCGCTTCGCTGCGTCGCCGCCTGAGCTGCACCCTTGCCGCCGATGCACGCCTGCTGCTGGTCGAGCCGATCGTTCTTGGCCGCGCGGCCATGGGCGAAACGCTGCGCGCCGTGGCCTTCGACGACCGCATTTCCGTCAATCGCGAGGGCGTGCCGCTGTATCATGACGCGCTGCATCTGGACGGTGACGCCTTGGCGCTGATGGCGCGCCGGGCCACCGGCGCAGGGGCGGGTGCGATGGCCAGCGTTCTGTATGTCGCGCCCGATGCTGACTCACACCTGACGGCGCTGCGCGGCCTGCTGCCTGCGACCGGCGGAGCCTCCCTGCTTCGGTCGGACGTGCTGGCGCTGCGCCTTCTTGCCGCCGATTCCCACGAACTGCGCCGCAGCCTCGTTCCCGTGCTGGACAGGCTCAGCGCCGATACACTGCCGACGTCCTGGAGACTTTGAACGATGCAATTGACCCCCCGCGAAAAAGACAAGCTGCTGGTTGCCATGGCAGCCGAGGTGGCCCGCAAGCGGCTGTCCCGAGGCGTGAAGCTGAACTACCCGGAGGCGATCGCCCTGATCACCGACGCGGTGGTCGAAGGCGCGCGGGACGGGCGGTCCGTGGCGGACCTGATGCAGGCGGGCGCCGAGGTCATCACGCGCGACCAATGCATGGAGGGCATCCCCGAGATGATCCACGAAGTGCAGGTCGAGGCGACGTTTCCGGACGGGACCAAGCTGGTCACAGTGCATGAGCCCATCCGCTGAGCGCGGGTGGATGGTGCGGAATTGGGTATTTTTTACCAAGAAGAAACAGGGAGTTGTCAGAAAATGATGAAGCGGTTTGGTATGGTCTTTGTCGGGTGCGCAAGCGCGGCTCCGGCTTGGGCGCATGAGGGCGCGCATCTGCATCCGCATGGGGCGGGCAATTGGCTGAACGTTGTCATCGCCCTTGTGCTGATCGGCGCGGCGGGGTTGGTCGCGGTGTCGCGCAAATGATCCCCGGCGAGTTGTTCCCCGCCGAGGGCGAGCTTGTGCTGAACGAAGGTGCCGAAGCCATCACCCTGATGGTCGCCAATACGGGCGACCGACCTGTGCAGGTCGGCTCGCATTACCATTTCGCCGAGGCCAACCCGGCGCTGGATTTCGACCGCGACGCGGCGCGCGGGCGCAGGCTGGACATCGCTGCCGGGACGGCGGTGCGGTTCGAGCCGGGCCAGCGCCGCGAGGTGAACCTGATCCCCGTGGGGGGTGCGCGGCGGATATTCGGGTTCAACCAGAAGGTCATGGGGGACCTGTAGGCGATGCACCTGCCGTGGCCCGATCCGTTTCGTACCTTGCGCATGCAGATCTATTTCGGCTCGCTCGCGATGGAGGCAAGCGCGGTGATCTGGATGCGTATGCTTGGGGTGACGGGCCTGTGGGCCGTGTCGCCTCATGAAGGCACGCGGATGGTGCGCGAGAAACAGTTGGCCTTTGCACGCGGCGGCTCCGCTGCGATCCGCGCGGCTCTGGAGGGCAAATCAGCCGAGATCATCATGCTGGAGGGGTTTGGCCCCGCCCGGCGCACGGCCCGGGCCAATCAGCGGCGTCTGACACGCAGCGGCCCGCGCAAGCCATAGAGACCATTTTTCAGACCGGCCCGATACGGGTTCGCCTGACAGGAGAGACGAGATGCCCGCAACGATCAAGCGCTCTGACTATGCCGCGATGTTCGGCCCCACCACCGGCGACCGGCTGCGGCTGGCCGATACCGATCTGATCATCGAGGTCGAGCGCGACCTGACCGCAGAGGCGGTCGGCGCGGCCCGTACCGGTGGGACAGGCGCCAACGCGCTGGGCTATGGCGAGGAGGTCAAGTTCGGTGGTGGCAAGGTGATCCGTGACGGCATGGGGCAGTCACAGGTGACGCGCGCCGAAGGCGCGGTCGACACTGTCATCACCAATGCGCTGATCGTCGATTGGACCGGTATCTACAAGGCAGATGTCGGGCTGAAGAACGGACGCATCCACAAGATCGGCAAGGCGGGCAACCCCGATACCCAACCGGGCGTGAACATCATTGTCGGACCGGGCACCGAGGCGATTGCGGGTGAGGGGCGCATCCTGACCGCCGGGGGCTTTGACAGCCACATCCATTTCATCTGTCCGCAACAGATCGAGGATGCTCTGCATTCCGGCCTGACCACGATGCTGGGCGGCGGCACCGGGCCTGCGCATGGCACGCTGGCCACCACCTGCACGCCCGGGCCGTGGCATATCGGGCGGATGATCCAATCGGCGGATGCGTTTCCGATGAACCTTGCATTTGCGGGCAAGGGCAATGCGTCCCTGCCCGCTGCGCTGGAGGAACAGGTCAAGGCCGGGGCCTGCGCGCTGAAACTGCACGAGGATTGGGGGACCACGCCCGGCGCCATCGACTGCTGCCTGACCGTGGCCGATGCGATGGACGTACAGGTGATGATCCACACGGATACGTTGAACGAGTCGGGCTTTGTCGAGAATACCGTTGCGGCGATGAAGGGCCGGACGATCCATGCCTTCCACACCGAGGGCGCGGGGGGCGGTCACGCGCCGGACATCATCAAGATCTGTGGCGACGCCAATGTGCTGCCCAGCTCGACCAACCCGACACGGCCCTTCACCGTGAACACGATCGAAGAACATCTCGATATGCTCATGGTCTGCCATCACCTTGATAAATCGATCCCCGAGGACGTGGCCTTTGCCGAAAGCCGCATCCGGCGCGAGACGATTGCCGCAGAGGATATCCTGCACGACATGGGCGCGTTCTCGATCATCGCGTCGGACAGTCAGGCCATGGGCCGCGTGGGCGAGGTGCTGATCCGCACTTGGCAAACCGCCGACAAGATGAAGAAGCAGCGCGGGCGGCTGGCCGAGGAGCAGGGCGACAACGACAACTTCCGCGTGCGTCGCTATATTGCGAAATACACGATCAACCCGGCGATTGCGCACGGGATCGGCCACCAGATCGGCAGCATCGAGGAAGGCAAACGCGCCGACTTGGTGTTGTGGAACCCGGCGTTTTTCGGGGTCAAACCCGAGATGGTGCTGATCGGCGGCTCCATTGCCTGCGCGCAGATGGGCGACCCGAACGCCTCGATCCCGACGCCCCAGCCAGTCTACTCGCGACCCATGTTTGGGGCCTATGGACGGGCGGTGGAAAATTCCGCCGTGGTCT
Source organism: Tropicibacter alexandrii (assembly GCF_003667315.2). GTDB lineage: Bacteria > Pseudomonadota > Alphaproteobacteria > Rhodobacterales > Rhodobacteraceae > Tropicibacter > Tropicibacter alexandrii. The sequence continues at coordinate 163,214 of NZ_RCTZ02000006.1, forward strand.
TCGTGTCCGAAGCGGCGCAGGCCGAGGGGATCGGCAAGCAACTGGGCATCGCCAAGCAAACCATCGCGGTGCAAAACACCCGTGGCATCGGCAAGCGCGATCTGAAGCTGAACGACGCCCTGCCGAAGGTCGAGGTGAACCCCGAAACTTACGAGGTGCGCGCCGATGGCGAGTTGCTGACCTGTCAGCCCGCCACCGAACTGCCCATGGCGCAGCGCTATTTCCTGTTCTGATGCATGTCGCGTTCGATCACATCGGTCTGCTCGGGCGGGGCGGGGAGCGGTTCGGTCTTGACCTTGGTCACGTCACGCTCGACCCAGTAATCCGGATCGGCCTGCACCTCGTCCGGAAGGCGCCGCCGGTCGAACCTGCGATGCGTGCTGCGATGGATCGTCAAGCCATAGGTCTGGCCGCTGACGGTTCCATTCGGGCGCATGGCAAGGATGCGGTCGCGCAACAGCGCCTCGCGCGCCTTGAGTTGGGTCGTCAGCGCGCGCAGCGCCCCCAATTCGTCGATCATGCTGGCAAGGATCGGGTCTGGCATGGCTCCTGCCTATCGCCGGTCGGTGAAATCCGCGTTAACGTGGGTCCGAATTGACACATGAGGACTTCGTAATGCTTCGATATGCTGCTGTTCTTGCCGCTTTGCCCTTTGCCACCCACGCAGCTTGCCCGACGGCAGTTTCCTTGGATCGAGGCATCGCCTTTACTGTCAATGACGCCGACACCGAGACCTTCACCCGTATCAGCCCGACGGTGATCGAATCCGCCTATGAAAGCGCAGACGGTGGCGGGGAAGTGTCCAAATCCCTCTACGTCAAAGGCTATTACTGGGTCCAATCGGTGACCTATGATGCTGACGGCAGTTTGCAGCCGGACAGCCGCATGACCTATGCCTATCCCGGCGCCGCGGCCGACCTGCCTGATCCCGAACCGCTGGCCGAGCACCGCTTTGACGTGGTGCGCAGCGATGATTTCGGCGTGGTGCCCGAGCAGCAACTGCATGTCTTTGGCGATTTCGAGACGCGCGATTACGGCGGATGCCCCTTCATCGCGCTGCCTTCGACCATCGAGTATTTCGAGGATGGGCAATCCACCGGCAAGGACTTCATGGAGTACCTGCCAGAACTGGGCATCTCGCTTTGGGTCGGGTCGGAATTCGACGGGTCCAAAGACGAATACACCTACAAGATCAAGGAGTAAGGCGCATGACAACTCTGCCCGTGGCGCAGGTTCTGCATCGCAAGGGTCACTGGACCGGCGCGGCCGACAGCGTGACGCTGGACTACGAAGGACGGTTCCTGCGGCGCAAGCGTCTGGTCGCGGCCTCGGGCGAGGCATTCGTGGTCGATCTGGACAAGACGACATCGCTGGATGCCGGGGATGCTCTGGAACTGGGCGACGGGCGTCTGGTCGAGATCGTCGCGGCGGCGGAGGCGGTGCTGGAAGTGCGCGGGACGAACCTTGCGCGGCTGGCCTGGCATATCGGCAACCGTCACACGCCCTGCCAGATCGAGGCGGACCATCTGCTGATTCAGCGCGACCCGGTGATCCGGCACATGCTGGAACATCTGGATGCGCAGATTATCGAAGCAGATCGCGCATTTACCCCCGAGGGCGGCGCCTACGGCCATGGCCGCACCCATTCGCACGAGCACGGGGCTTCGGCCCATGCGCACGAGCACGCGCACGACCATGCCCATTGACGCGCGCCTGCTGACCCTGACGCAATGGCTGTCGCCGTCCTATCCGGTGGGCGCGTTCAGCTATTCGCACGGGCTTGAGGCCGCCGTGGCGCGGGGCTGGGTGTCGGATGCCGACAGCCTGCGCGACTGGCTGACCGACGTGCTGGAACAGGGGTCGGGCCGGATTGATGCGATCTGGATCTGGCGGGCGTTTCATGGCGACGCGGTTGAGGTCGACGCCTTGGCGCGCGCCTTCCAGCCGTCTTTCGAACGCCTGCGCGAAGCGGAACGGCAGGGCGCAGCCTTTGCCCGGGTCACGCGGGAGGTCTGGGGGCTGGACCTGCCCGACATGCTGTTGCCGGTCGCCTTGGGGCGCGCGGCCCACTTGATGCAGATGGAGGCAGAGACGGTCGCGGCGCTTTACCTGCATGGGTTTGTGGGCAACCTGGTACAGGTCGCACAACGGCTGATGCCCTTGGGACAGACGGCAGCACAGGCGGTTCTGGCCGGGTTGACGCCGGTCTGCCAGCGCGTGGCGGTCGCTGCCGAGGGCGCAGAGCCGTGGTCGAATGCCTTCCTTTCGGACATCGCGGCGATGCAACACGAAACACTGGAACCGAGGCTTTTCCAATCATGACCAAGATGAACGGCCCGCTGCGTGTGGGCATTGGCGGCCCTGTCGGCGCGGGCAAGACGACCCTGACCGCGCGGCTGGCCGAACGGCTAAAGGACAAATACTCGATCGGGGTGATCACCAACGACATCTACACGCAAGAGGATGCCGAGGCGCTGATGCGCATGCAAATTCTGCCGCAGGATCGGGTGATTGGCGTGGAAACCGGTGGCTGCCCGCATACGGCGATCCGCGAGGATGCTTCGATCAATCTGGCGGCTGTGGCCGAGATGGTCGAGCGGCATCCCGAGGTCGAGATCGTCCTGATCGAGAGTGGTGGCGACAACCTGTCGGCGACGTTCTCGCCGGAACTGGCCGATTTCACCGTCTACGTGATCGACGTGGCAGCCGGTGAGGAAATCCCCCGCAAGGGAGGGCCAGCGATCACGCGGTCGGACCTGCTGGTCATCAACAAGACGGACCTTGCGCCTTATGTCGGGTCGAATCTTGACGTGATGGACCGGGACGCAACGCGGGTGCGCGACGGGCGGCCATTCCAGTTTGCCGCTCTGCGCCATGGTGAGGGGGTCGATCAGATCGTGTCCCGCCTGATCGAGATGAACGGGCTTTAGAACGCCGCCCAATCGGTAAAGCGCCAGCTTTGCGGCTTGCGCGTGCCGGGCTGCGGGGTCTTGGGGGCGGCGGTGTGGATCTTGCGCTGGGGTGTCATGGGCTTTCTCCTTTGACCCCAGCGTGCCATCGCTAAACTGAACCGGGCAGTCTGGTATTCCGGACGGGTCCGGTATGCCTTACCCGATCACGCCTTTCTTGAGGATGATGTTCCCATACAGTCGCGATTCCCCGGTTTGCACGGCGGCAAAACACGTGCGCGCCCGGTCGTAAAAGGCAAAGCGTTCGAGGCTGGCAATTGGGGCGGGATGGTCGGCTGTGTCGTCGATGATTTTCTGGAACTGTGTGACGATTTCCGGCGTGGCGCTCGGATCGCCCACCACCTGCATGACCAAGGCCGGGTCGGGCACAAAGCTGTCGAGCGGCATGAGCGTCAAGATCGCATCGAGCGCATCCGTCGCGGTGATCCCGTCCAGTCTGTGGGCGCGCGAACACATGGACGTCGCCGGGAAATTCGCGTCGCCAATGACGATTTCATCGCCGTGCCCCATGGCGCGCAGCGTCCAGAGCAGGTCGGGCGAGAGAATGGATGGGATGTTTCGTAGCATGGTGTCCTCCTGCGCGGCAGGAGAGACGTTTCTTGCGTTCAGCGCAAGAGGGTGGGCGGGGCCGAGGCCCCACCCGGAAACCGCTCAGAGCAGTTCCAGATCCGAAGCGGAGACCTTGCCGTCGCGGCCTTCACGCAGTTCGTACTGGATTTTCTGGTTGTCGGCGAGGCCGGTCAGACCCGAACGTTCCACGGCGGAGATGTGGACGAACACGTCCTTGCCGCCTGCGTCGGGTTGAATGAAGCCGTAGCCTTTGGTGGTGTTGAACCATTTCACGGTGCCAGTGGCCATCGTGGAGTCTCCTGTAAATTACCGCTCGCGGGAGTGCAGCGGCTCGGCGTAGGTCAGAGCAGTATCGGTTGCTCTGTCGCCGGATGAGGGAGACAGGTAGGCGATAGTGGTAACTTTAGCGCATCCCGTATCGCAGATTGCGTGATTCTGGGCAAGAACGATTGCGTTAACGTTGTATGAAGATCGCGCAGGTTTGGCCGGGCGGAGGCCGCCCGGTCCGGTCATGTCAGGCGCTGCTTAGAGCAGTTCGAGGTTGCCTGCGGACTCTTTGCCGTCACGGCCGGTCTGCAGCTCGTAGCTGACTTTCTGGTTGTCGGCGAGGCCGGTCAGGCCGGAACGCTCGACTGCAGAGATGTGCACGAACACGTCCTTGCCGCCCGATTCCGGTTGAATGAAGCCGAAGCCTTTGGTGCTGTTGAACCATTTCACGGTGCCGTTAGCCATCGTGATGTCTCCTGTCAAATATCCGCACGCGGAAGTGCTGCGGGTCGGCGTAGGTCAGAGCAAATCCGGTGCTCTGTCGCCGTATGAGGGAGACAGGAAAGCGAGTCTGGTAACTGTAGCCCCCCGCACATGACAGGTGTGCCGAGTCGGCACAAGGATAATCGTGTTTGCGTTGTCGGTTGTTTCCGGACAGGTTGACTCAAAACGGGAGGGGACGATGGGTTTGATCTGGGCAGGCGTGCTGATCGGGATCGGCGGGACGGTGGCGATGGACCTGTGGGCTTTGGTCTTGAACCGGGTGTTCGGGCAGGGCTTGCCGAACTGGGGCAACGTCGGGCGCTGGGTCGGCTGGTTGTTCCGGGGGCGGGTGTTCCACGACGATATCGCCGCGGCGACCCCGGTGCGGGGCGAAGTCGCCTTGGGCTGGGCGTTCCACTATTTTGTGGGTGTGGTCTATGGCGTGGTGTTCGCGCTGATCGTCGGGCGCGCGTGGTTCGGAGACCCGACGTTCTGGCAAGCGTGGCTGTGGGGGATCGTGACGATCTCGGGCGGCTGGTTCCTGCTGCACCCGGGACTGGGGCTGGGCTGGGCCTTGTCCAAGGTCGATAAGCCGTGGAAGGCGCGGGGCATGGGCTTGGTCGCCCATACGGTGTTTGGGTTCGGGATGTGGGTAGTGGCGTTGGTGGGGTGATGCAAGAAGAACACCGCCTTCCTGCGCGACACCCTCTATAAATGTCGTGTCTTTGCGCGTGCCGCGCCAAACTTTAGCGCCAGTGCAAAAAGTAGAATAAATTTCCAGAGGTTATCTCGAAAGTCAACAATCCTCTGCGCCCTCTCTGCGCGTGATTTGTCCCTTGCGATCAGATTCGCAACATACTTCTTTTGCTCCGAGGTCATTCTTGGAGCGTAGCTGTCTGGGTTGAATGTGTGTGGCTTAACTGGTTTCAGGAAAGTGCAAACAAACGAAGAATAATAAAAACTCTGCATATGCTCTGCGGCTGTTCCGATGTAAGCTCCGATCTTCTCGTATTCTTCAGAGGTTGTGTGGCGAGTCCAAGATCTCAGTTGTCTATCTCTGAAACTTCGAATTTGTTCGCGTACAACTATGGAGTCTGCTCGGCTCGTGTATCGATTTGAATTTTTTGCGATTTCGCGCCTCATGTCACGTGCCATGAAGCCAATTACTCCACCGGCCTCTATCATCTTTCCGACTTCTTGAGAGAAACCCCTGCAGACTGCAGTGGCCGCATCGCCATCATTTTCAAATTGTTGGTCAAAAACAGGGCTCACCTTGCTCGTATACTGCACCATTTCAGCTGTCGCTCGACAGTACTGGGACACCCTTGCAGATGGGCAGAGTGCATTCGCCTCTTCTACAGTTCTTAGTAGGCTACCTAAGGATTTTCTGAGTTCCACAGGAAACGAGATTTCACCCGCGTCGGCACTAACCGAAATAGTTGCACTATTTCGGAATGCTTCTTGGGCTCGGCGTTCAGCGAGTTGCTTGACCTTCTCCTCGTCAAACGGTGCCGGATTGTAGGATATGAGCAAGATGCCCATCGCCGCCAAGGGAATATATAAAAGGTCGACCCTATCCCACTTTGCTGAATTACTGGTCCAGTGGCCCAGTAGAAATGATAGGGCGAAAACTAAAACTGCATAAATCGTTAAAGTCTGCCACCCTAGCAAATCGGCTACCTCACAAATTTCTTGAACTTCACCCGCTTCGGCTCCAGCGCATCTGCTCCCAGCCGACGTTTCTTGTCCTCTTCGTAGTCGGCGAAGTTGCCTTCGAACCACTCTACGTGTGCCTCGCCCTCAAACGCAAGGATATGCGTGCAGATGCGGTCGAGGAAGAAACGGTCGTGAGAGATCACCACCGCGCAGCCGGCGAAATCCACCAAAGCGTCTTCCAAGGCGCGGAGGGTCTCGACATCCAGATCGTTGGTCGGTTCGTCGAGCAGGATGACGTTGCCGCCCTCCTTCAGCAGGCGCGCCATGTGGACGCGGTTGCGTTCGCCGCCTGACAGCAGGCCGACCTTCTTCTGCTGGTCGCCGCCCTTGAAGTTGAAGGCGCCGCAATAGGCGCGGGAGTTCTGCTCGGCGTCGCCCAGCTTGATGATCTCGGCCCCGCCAGAGATCGCCTCCCACACCGTGGCGTTCGGGTCCAGATCGTCGCGGGACTGGTCGACATAGGAGAGTTTCACCGTGTCGCCGAAGTCCACCGTGCCCTCGTCAGGCTGTTCCTGACCGGTCAGCATCTTGAAGAGCGTGGATTTGCCCGCGCCGTTCGGGCCGATCACACCGACGATGCCACCGGGGGGCAGAGAGAAGTCCAGCCCCTCGATCAACAGCTTGTCGCCCATGGCTTTTTTCAGGCCCTCGACCTCGATCACCTTGGCACCAAGGCGGGGGCCGTTGGGGATGATGATCTGGGCGCGGCCCAGCTTTTCGCGCTCGGACTGGCCCGCCATCTCGTTGTAGGCGGCGATACGTGCCTTGGATTTCGACTGGCGCGCCTTGGCCCCCTGCCGCATCCATTCCAGTTCGCGTTCCAGCGTCTTTTGCTTGGCCTTGTCCTCGCGCGCTTCCTGCGCCAGTCGCTGGGCCTTTTGTTCGAGCCACGCGGAATAGTTGCCCTCGTAGGGAATGCCGCGGCCGCGGTCCAATTCCAGAATCCAGCCGGTGATGTCGTCAAGGAAGTAGCGGTCGTGCGTGACGCAGAGGATCGTGCCCTTGTACTCGATCAGGTGATTTTGTAGCCATGCGATGGTTTCGGCGTCGAGGTGGTTGGTCGGTTCGTCGAGCAGCAGCATCTCGGGCGCTTCCAGCAGCAGCTTGCACAGCGCGACGCGGCGGCGTTCACCGCCCGACAGGGTGGCGACATCCGCATCATCCGGGGGGCATCGCAGGGCCTCCATCGCGACGTCGATCTGGCTGTCGAGATCCCAGAGATTCTCGGCGTCGATCTGATCCTGCAGTTGCGCCATCTCGTCGGCGGTCTCGTCGGAATAGTTCATCGCCAGTTCGTTGAAGCGATCCAGCTTGGCCTTCTTCGCGGCGACGCCCAGCATGACGTTTTCACGGACGTTCAGGCTTTCGTCCAGATGCGGTTCCTGCGGCAGGTAGCCGACGCGCGCGCCCTCGGCGGCCCAGGCCTCGCCGGAGAAATCCTTGTCGATGCCGGCCATGATGCGCAGCAGGGTGGATTTACCGGCACCGTTGACGCCGACCACGCCGATCTTGACCCCCGGCAGGAAGGAGAGGCGGATGTTCTCGAAACACTTCTTGCCGCCCGGATAGGTCTTGGAGACACCGTCCATGTGATAGACATACTGGTAAGAGGCCATCGTTTCGCTCCCGGAAAAAGACGTTTGATGCGGGTTATCGTGTCTGGTGCGTCCGTGCAATGGCGGGCGGCAGCATCCCGCGTCGCAAGCGGCCGCTGGTCCGCCTGAAAAACTGTGTCGTGCAATCCGTTGGGCTGCCGCTTCGGCCAAGCGGCTGGGGGCAGGGGATTTTGCCGCCCCGGCGACGGCCTGGCCCCTGAAAATCGGATTTGCGATTAATTTGATCTAAACCTGTCCGGTTCATGACTTGCTGCCAGTAACGAGAAATGCTTGCCGAGAACGGATCGGAGACTCGAGAGATGAGCCAAACTGCCCCGCGCAATTCCACCAATTTCTGGAGCCGCCTTACGCTGAACTGGAAGATGCCCATCCAGATCGCTGTCCCGACGCTGGCCATCGCGGTTGCGGTTTCGCTGTTCAGCTATTTTCAGGCGAGCAAGGCGCTGGACGAACGCCGTGAGGCAAGCTTCGAGTCGACGCTGCACCAATATTCCCACGGGCTGAAAACCCTGCAAGAGGAGACGGTCGAGGACCTGCTGCTCAAGGCCGAAGACCGGACCGTGGTCGAGGCGGTCAAGCTGTTCACCATGGCGTTCGAGCGGATCGGAGAGGGGGCGGGCGACCGTATCCGCGAAATCGCCTCGGCAGAGTCCGTCACGCTGGCCGAGGAATTGGCCGACCCGACATCGGTCTGGCGGCAGACGCATATCAACTATCACAACACCATGAAACGCTTTCTCGACGCGCGGGGATATTACGACGTGTTCCTGTTCGATCTGGCCGGCAATGTCGTCTACTCTGTCGCTGCCGAAGCCGATCTGGGCACGAATTTCGTCACCGGCCCCTACGCCTCTTCGGGCTTGGGCAAGGTGTTTCGGGACGCGCTGCGGGCCGAGGACGGAACGTATGTCGCGACCGCCTTCGAACCTTATCTGGCAAGGGGGGGCGCTCCGGCGCGTTTCGTCGGCGCCCCGGTCCACGACCAGACAGGGCGCACCATCGGTGTCGTCGCGTTCGAGACTTCGACTGCGCGGTTGAAAAGCCTGATCGGCGACAACGAGTTGCTGGGCGAGACCGGGCAGGTCTATGTCATGAACGACGATAGGCTGGCGCTGACCCCGGCGCGGTTCGAGGGCGGCCATGCGGCGTTCCAGAAGCTGCCGCCAAAGCCGTATCTTACGGCCTTGCTGGCCGAGGGCGGCGAAATTTCCCTCGATGATGCCATCGGGCTGCGGGGCGAAGTGGCGGTGGTGCGCTCGCACAGCGAACCGATCGACGGGACCAACTGGCATCTCATCCTCGAACAGGACAGGGCCGAGGCCATGGCCGTCGAGGCTGAAATGTTCAACAGCTTGCTGATCCAGTCGGTCGTCGTGCTGCTGGTGGTGCTGGGTGTCGCGTTCTTGGTGGCCCGCCTGCTGACCGGGCGGATTGCGGCGCTGTCGGGCACGGTGACGGCCATCGCAAACGGGGATTTCGGCGCGGCCAATCCACAGGCCCGGACAGGTGACGAGATTGGGGGCATCGCCCGCGCGCTCGAAAGCTTCAAGTCGGGGCTGGCCGAGGCAAAGGCCGCCGAACAAGAGCGCGAGTCGCGGGCCCGGCATCAGGAAACCGTCGTCGAGACGCTGCGCAGCGCATTGGCACGCCTGTCCGAAGGCGATCTGAATTGCCAGATCCACGAGAAGATGGGTGCCGAATACGACGCGTTGCGCGGTTATTTCAATGAAACAGTCCAGTCACTTGGGGTGATCATCGGCGAATTGCGCGCCAGCGCGGAGGCCATCGATGCGGATGCTCGCGACATGAATGACGGCGCTGACGCTCTGTCGCAGCGGACGGAGAACCAAGCCGCGACCCTCGAAGAGACCGCCGCCGCCATGGACGAGATCACATCGAGCGTCACCTCCACCGCAGACGGAGCGCAGCGGATCGTCGAGGCGATTTCCGTTGCCCGTGACGAGGCGCAGCGCGGCGAAGAGGTCCGCAGCCGGGCGGTGCAGGCCATGAGCAAGCTCGAGTCGTCCTCCAAGGAGATCGGCCAGATCATTCAGGTCATCGAGGATATCGCCTTTCAGACCAACCTGCTGGCGCTGAATGCCGGGGTCGAGGCGGCCCGCGCGGGCGAGGTCGGCCGGGGCTTCGCGGTCGTCGCCTCGGAGGTGCGCTCGCTGGCCCAGCGTTCGTCCGACAGTGCCGCCGAGATCCGCAGCCTGATCGTCAATTCCAACGCCAACGTGACGAATGGCGTGCAACTCGTCTCCGAGATGGGAGAGGCGATCGAGAAGATACTGGGCGAAGTCGTCTCCGTGTCCGACCGGGTGAAGGATATCGCAGCTGGGGCATCTGATCAGGCGACCGGCTTGGCCGAGATCAACAACGGCATCGCCATGCTGGACCAAGTGACCCAGCAGAATGCCGCCATGGTCAACGCAAGCGTGGCCTCTGGCCGGGCGTTGCGGGAAAAGGCGACGGGGCTGCGTTCGCTGGTCGCGCGCTTCCGTATGGACGGTGGTGCCTACGCAAGCGCGACCGTTCCGGCCCGCAAGGCCACGGACCACCGGCCCAGCCCGCATGCGGACACATCCGACTTGGGCTGGAACAGCGCAGACGCGCAGCCCATAGCCAGCCAAGGCATCGGCGCTGCGGCCATCGGTGGGCTGCCCCCTGCTGCCCATGCCAAAGGCGGATCGACGCTCTGGCAGGACTTCTGACCGCGGATCGGGCACCTTCGGGTGCCCGTTCTTGATGCCGGTCCCCGAAGCGCCTAAGCCTGTCGGAGGACGACAAGGGGGTGCCGCGTGACGACGGAGCGATGTCTGGCCGGAACTGACGGTCTGCGGGTCGGGCTACTGGGCGGGTCCTTCGATCCGCCGCATACCGGGCACCTGCACCTGTCGCTTGAGGCGCTGAAGCGTTTTGGTCTCGACCGCGTGGTCTGGCTGGTAAGTCCCGGCAATCCGCTCAAACCCGATGCGCCTGCCGCCATGTCGCGCCGGATGCAGGCCGCCGCAGCCCTGATCGATCATCCGGCGATCTGTGTCAGCGCCTTCGAGGAGCGACAGGGCACCCGCTACACTGCGGAAACGCTGCGGGCGTTGCAGCATCGCCATCCCAAGGTGCGTTTCACTTGGCTGATGGGGGCGGACAACCTTGCCCAGTTCCACAGGTGGCGCGACTGGCAGGACATCGTTGCGCGCGTGCCGATCGGTATCGTCGCGCGCCCCGGACATCGTCAGAAAGGCCTGAATGCCAAAATGGCCCGGGTCTTTTCCAAGGCGCGTTTGCCAGCCAGCGCCTCGACCGCGCTGGGCGGGGCGCAAGCGCCCGCTTGGTGCTTTGTCAACATGCCGATGCGGGCCGACAGTTCGACAGCCTTGCGCGCCGAGGGGGCTTGGTCCCGGGTGGCTGCGAAGTTGTGATCAAAATGCCTCAGAGTCCTGTTGAACGCGCTCATGGGATTCGCTTAGATCGCAGCATGACGAACCGTATTTCCAGACGCTTTTTCCTTGCGGGCGCCGGCGCGCTTGCAGGCCTTTCGGTCGGTCCGGCCCTCGCTGCGGCACCGGAGACCTCGCTGCGGCCCGTGGCGCGCGGCGCCGACCTGTTCAAGCTGAGCCAGACACCCGTCGACGAACTGATCGCCAAGGCCCGGCTCAACGGCACGGTGGGCTTTGCGGTGTCCGATGTGACCACCGGCGCCGTGCTCGAAGAGCATGGTGCCGAGACCGGTCTGCCCCCCGCCAGTGTCGCCAAGGCGCTGACCGCCAGCTATGCGCTGGAAACGCTGGGGCCGGGTTTCCACTTCGAAACCCGTATCCTCGCCACCGGTGGCGTGGTCGAGGGCGTCGTGCAGGGGGACCTGATTCTGGCCGGGGGTGGGGACCCGACCCTCGATACGGACGCGCTGGCGGGATTGGCGGCGAAGCTGTCCGAGGCGGGCGTGACCGGCGTCAAGGGACGCTTCCTAGTCTGGGGCGGTGCCTTGCCGGAAATGCGGGATATCGATCCGTTGCAGCCCGACCATGTCGGCTACAATCCTGCGGTGTCCGGGCTGAACCTGAACTACAATCGCGTGCATTTCGAATGGCGTCGCGCGGGCGGGGCCTATGATGTCACGATGGAGGCCCGGTCCGCCGCCTACCGACCAGCGGTCAACATGGCCCGTATGGAGGTCGTCCCGCGCAGCTTGCCCGTTTACACCTATGTCGATCGCGGGGGCCGCGATGAGTGGACGGTCGCAAAAGGCGCATTGGGCGATGGCGGCGCGCGCTGGTTGCCGGTGCGCAAGCCGGTCCTCTACGCGGGAGAGGTGTTTCAGAGCTTGGCCAAGGCCTACGCGATTTCCCTGTCTCCGCCGGAGCTTGTGACCGATCTGCCAGAGGGCAGGCTGATGGCGACGCATGAAAGCGCGCCCTTGCGGGTGATCCTGCGTGACATGCTGAAATGGTCGACCAACCTGACCGCAGAGGTGGTTGGTTTGACGGCATCGCGGGCGCGGATGGGCGCGACGCCTGCCAATCTCAGGGCCTCGGCCGATGAGATGAACCGCTGGGCGCGCGAGACGCTTGGCCTGAGCGATATTGCCTTGGTCGACCATTCCGGACTGGGCGAGGATAGCAGGATCAGTGCCGCCGAAATGATGATGGCGCTCGGGAAGCTGCGCAAGCGCCTCGGGCTCAAGCCGCTGCTCAAGGCGTTCCCCATGCGCGATGCCAAGCGTCGCGTCATCGAGGACCACCCCCTGAAAGTGCATGCCAAGACCGGGACATTGAACTTCGTCAGTGGTCTTGCGGGCTTCATCGATCTGCCCGACGGGACCGAACTGGTCTTCGCAATCTTCACCGCCGACCACGACCGGCGCGCCGAGCTGTCGGATGCCGAACGGGAAAATCCCGAAGGCGGCAGCGCCTGGAACATTCGTGCCAAGACGCTGCAGCAAGGCCTGATCGAGCGCTGGGGCGCGCTCTATTCCGGGTGAACCGTCAGTTCTGAATCACCACCTGCATGTTCTGCTTGCCCACTTCTTGGGTCAGGCGAAACAGCACGGCAGCATGTTCCGGATGCAGACGCACGCAGCCAGCCGAGGCCGGACGCCCGAGCCGGCTAATCTGATTCGTCCCGTGGATCGCGTAATTCCCGTTGAAGAAGATCGAGTAGGGCATCGGCGCGTTGTTATACAGGCTCGACTTGTGATGCCGCGACAGCCACTTCGCCGTCCATGTGCCGCGTGGCGTGTACTTGCCCGACCGGGCCGTCGACACCGGCCAGTTATACGCCACCTTGCCGTTATAGATCACGGTCATGGTCTGGGTGGAAATGTCCACCTTGGCCACCAGCGGCGCGGCGAGCGTTGCCAGCGGCATCAGGCACAGGGCGGCCACGCCCAGAACACTGGTCAAAAATCGGTTCATTAATGTCCCTCCAGGTAGGTTCTGCGTCCAAAAGGGCAGCGGACGTTTTTCTACTGAAACAATATTAGCCAATGCTGAAAATTTGAGTCCGGGAATCCTGACCCTGAGCTGCACGAATTGTGACAATCCTGCAATGATTGCACGGGTTTGGGTCATCCCGGCAGCCAGCGGGACGCTTTTTCCATGCAATTTTGCCGATTATTACAGCGACAGGTGGCGCGCCCGAGCCCCGCGTTCGATCGCGGCGGCGTGCAGGCGGTCGATGTTCAGCTCATAGCGAATCTCTTCGAGCAGGCGCAGTTCGGTTTCCTGAAGCGTGCCATCCGCCGCGGCGACGTCACAGGCCAGTGCGTAGGCGGTCTCGAACAAGCGTTCCGGCAGGTTGTCGCGAATCAGGCCAAACAGCGCGTCAAGTCCGTCTTCCTGCTCGAACAGGTCCATGACCAGCGCCGAGACGACACGCACTCGGTCGGTGTCGTAACTCGCAAAGATCGGCAGCATGTTTACCGCCGAATCGATCTTGACCAGTTCCACGGTGCGCACGTTCTCGTCCGAGGCAGAAATGGCGATCATCAGGGCCACGAGGCAGTCCTGAGGGGAAAGCGGATGGGCGGTGTCTTGCATCTTGCGGCCTTTCGCATCTGCGGCATTCGCTGCAATTTATTGACGCGGGAGCCCGCGCACAATAGGAAGCGCGCGTCCATCCCTACAGGAGTGTCTTGAGATGTCCGAACTGCGCGACGCCGCGATGAGTGCAAAGGCCTGGCCTTTCGAAGAAGCGCGCCGGATTCTCAAACGCTATGAGAAGAAGCCGCCCGAGAAGGGTTACGTCCTGTTTGAAACGGGTTACGGCCCGTCCGGCCTGCCGCATATCGGGACGTTCGGCGAGGTGCTGCGCACCACGATGATCCGGCGTGCCTTCGAGGTGATCAGCGATATTCCGACGCGCTTGATCTGTTTCTCGGACGATCTGGACGGCATGCGCAAAGTGCCGGGCAACGTGCCGCAGCAGGACATGCTGCGCGAGCATCTGCAAAAGCCCCTGACCTCCGTGCCCGATCCCTTTGGCACGCATGAGTCGTTCGGCCATCACAACAACGCCATGTTGCGGCGGTTCCTCGACACGTTCGGGTTCGAGTACGAATTCTACTCGGCGACCGAGTTCTACAAGTCGGGCCAGTTCGACGAGATCCTGCTACGCGCGGCTGAAAAGTATGATGACGTCATGGCGATCATGCTGAAATCGCTGCGCGAAGAGCGCCGTCAGACCTATTCGATTTTCCTGCCGATCCACCCGGAGACGGGGCGTGTGCTGTACGTTCTGATGAAGAATGTCGACGCCGCCAAGGGCGAGATCACCTTTGACGACGAGGACGGGCGCGAATGGACGTTGCCGGTGACGGGGGGCAACGTGAAACTGCAGTGGAAGCCGGACTTCGGCGCGCGCTGGGCGGCGCTGGGCGTCGATTTCGAGATGTACGGCAAGGACCATTCGACCAACACGCCGATCTATGATGGCATTTGCCGGGCGCTTGGCGCACGCGCGCCTGAGCACTTCACCTACGAGCTGTTCCTTGACGATCAGGGGCAGAAGATATCGAAGTCCTCTGGCAACGGCATCTCGATCGACGAATGGCTGACCTATGCGTCGACCGAGTCGCTGTCATATTTCATGTTCGGCAAGCCGAAGACGGCCAAGCGGTTGTATTTCGACGTGATTCCGAAGGCGATGGATGAATACCATCAGCAGCTGCGGGCCTATCCGAAGCAGGATCTGACCGCGCAGTTGAACAACCCGGTCTATCACATCCATAACGGCGATGTGCCCGAAAGCCGGATGGTGGTGCCGTTCTCGATGCTGTTGAACCTAGCCAGTGCGGCGGGCGCGCATGACAAGGAGACGCTTTGGGGCTTCATCCGCCGCTACGCGCCCGATGCGACCGCCGAGACGCATGCCGATCTGGATGCTGCCGCCGGGTATGCGGTGAAATATTGCGAGGACTTCGTGCTGCCGACCAAGACGTTCCGCGCGCCGGACGCACAGGAGCGTGCCGCGATGGAGGATTTGGCCGAGCAATTGCGCGCCCATGACGGCGCCACGGATGATGAAACCTTGCAAAGCATGGTCTTCGCCGTGGGCAAGGCCCATGGGTTCGAGAACCTGCGCGATTGGTTCAAGGCGCTGTACGAAGTGCTGCTTGGCCAGTCGCAGGGCCCGAGGTTCGGCGGGTTCATCGCGCTGTATGGCGTGGCCGAGACCGTTGCGCTGATCGAAAGAGGCCTGAACGGCGAACTGGGCTGATACAGCCAACGAACTTGCAAAGGGCGTTCGCGTTGCGGGCGCCCTTTTGCGTCAGATGCGCCGTCCGACGGTGATGCGACCGCTTGGGCGCGCAGGTTCCTCTGGCGCTGAGGCGGGCGGGGGCGCGAATTCCTCGGCATGGGTCAGGGTCAGCCACTTCGCCCGATCGTAGACCGCCTGCGTCGGGACGTTCAGGGTTTCTGCGCAAAGCTGCGCGCGGCCCTCGTACCAGAGGCTGCGGAACTTGTCGGCGGGCATCAGCAGGGCAAACGCGAAGCGGCGCGCCTCTTGCACGATGTCGTCATTGCCGGCGTAGAGCGCCTGAATGCCCTTGCCCGGCTGCGCGTCGCGCGTATGCGGCACGTGCAGCAGCCAATGCCCGATACCACAGGCGGTGGCCAGTCGGTCATGGCGGGGCTTGCCGTTCTTGGGCAGCCAGATCACCGCGCGCCGGTCCAGCGGCACGTCCAGCAGAATTTCGTTCGGCTTGTCGGAATATTCCACGTCGACATTCAACGCCCGGCACAGCGAGTCGAGCGGCCCGCCGTCGTTCAGCGACATTTGCGGGTTTTGCGCGAGAAGGTCGTCTATGATGGAATGGATTTCCCCGTCTGTGTAGCCGGGCGTTTCCGGCTCCGTGTAGGGGTAATTCGGATAGGCCCTTGGCATGTTGCGTGTCCCTGATTGTCAAGCGATCGAACTGGTCACTCCCGCCAATGCAGCGCGGGATTGAACGGGCTTAGCACGCGATTCCTTTCAAGACCCTGAATGTGAGAATTTGCCACGCTTTTGACCTAAGCCGGGCGAGGCCTATCTGAAATGAGAGAGGAGAAGCTCATGCGCAGAACGGGATTGGCACTGATTTTTTCACTGGTGATGACCGGCACGGTCATGGCCCAGTCGGCCGAAGACGGCGCGGCGATCCAAGGCGTGATCGGCGACCAGATCGAGGCTTTCAAAGCGGATGATTTCGGGCGGGCCTTTACCTTTGCCGGCCCCGGCATTCAGGGGATGTTCCGCTCGCCCGAGAATTTCGGCGCGATGGTGCGCGGCGGTTATCCGATGGTCTGGCGGCCGCAATCTTTGCGCTTTGGCGACCTGCGCGAAGAGCGCGGCGCGCTGATGCAGCGGATCATCGTGCAGGATGCGCAGGGCATGACCCATGTTCTGGATTATCGCATGGGTTTTTATGATGGTGAATGGCGGATCGATGGCGTCACCATGGTGCGCGCGCCCGATGTCGCAGCCTGACCGGGGTGTTGCGCGCCGCCGACGCGCAGCGCGCGGTGCGGTTCCAGAGCGTTAGGACTCCGTTGATACTTCCCTTTCCCGAGCGGGGCGACATGGCCCGATGCGAGGAAAGGGATCTCGATGAACAAGGCGATTACCGACGGATTGGTCTTCATGCCGCCGCAGTTTGCGGTGGACACCCTGGGGCAATGGTCGCGCGGCGATGGCACGCCGGGCTCCGACACCTATGCAAGCCTGCCCTCGGCGGCGTTCGTCCCGGCGGATCAGGATTTTGGCGGTTGCCTTGAGATCCAAAAGACCACCAGCACGCAAAAGCTGCGTTACATGGGCCAGACGCCGCTGCCGACCGGCTGCTATCTGCGCATCACCGCGCGGGTGAAGTGCACAGGCGGTGCGCTGCCCACGGTGCGTATCGCGGCCTGGGCCGGGAATGCCGGTGGCAACGCGGTGACCGGGATCGACCTGACAGGCCCGCAGGTCACGCTCCAGAATTATGGTGAGATCGTCGAGGTCACGGCCATCGTCGGCGCGGGCGACCGTGGTGGCGTCGATATGGTGTGGGGCAATGAACCGATCTATGGCCATTTCGGTCTGGATCTGACCGGCCCCAATGGCGGCGTCGTCCGCATCGACGACATCGAGATCGAGGACGTCACGGGCGTTTTCCTGCGCGACATGCTGGGTTGGGTCGACGTGCGCGATTACGGGGCCAAGGGTGACGGGTCGACCGATGACACGGCTGCCTTCGTCGCTGCCGACAATGCCGCGAACGGTCGCCGGGTGCTGGTGTCGGCGGGCACCTACCGCCTGGCGCAATCGGTGACCATGAACAGCCGAGTGGTGTTCGAGGGCACCCTGACCATGCCGACCGACGCGATCCTGTCGCTGACCAAGGATTTCAGCCTGCCGGTTTATATCGATGCCTTCGGCGGCGACGAGGAGCTTGCCTTCAAGAAGGCCGTTCAGTCGCTGATGAACGGTGCCGATCACGAAAGCCTCGACATGGCGGGTCGGCGCGTGTCGATCACCGAGCCGCTCGACCTTCAGGCGGCTGTACCCAATCGGCTGTTCTATGCGCAGCGCCGCGTGATCCGGAACGGCCAGTTGCGCGCCGAGGGCACGACCGCTTGGGACAAGGACGTCGTCACCTCGGCGGCGACCTACTCGGCCTCGAACGATGGCAAGCTCACGCAGGTGAACAATGCCGCCAACATTCAGGTCGGCAGCCTTGTCGAAGGGGCAGGTGTCGGGCGCGAGGTCTATGTGCGGTCCGTCAACGTCTCGGCGCAGGAGGTGACGCTGTCGCAGCCCCTGTCCGATGCGGTGGGGCGGCAGACCTACACCTTTACCCGCTTCAAATACATGCTGGACCTCAGCAATTTCGAGCGTCTCAACGTGTTCGAACTCGAAGGCATCGAGTTCCAGTGCAACGCCGTCGCCTCCGGCATCCTTCTGCCGCCGCTGGGCGCGATCAACGTCATCCGCAACTGCGTCTTCAACCGGCCCGGTGATCGCGGCATCACCTCGATCGGCGATGGCTGCCAAGGCATGCTGATCGACCATTGCCAGTTCCTGTCGAACGAAGGCGGCCTGCTGAGCCAGAACCGCACCAGCATCGGCCTGAACACCAACGCCAACGACGTCAAGATCCGCAATTGCCGGGCCTCGCAGTTCCGCCATTTCGCGGTGATCAGTGGCGCGCATAACATCCTGTCCGGCAACCACTTCTTCCAAGGGGACGATGCCTCGAACGGGACGCGCTCGGCGGGGATCGTGATCACCACGCGGGCCTGCAATACGCAGATCACCGGCAACTACATCGACAACGCCTTTATCGAATGGACGAACGAGCGCGAGCCGGAACCGGACTATACTGGCGGCTTCGGTTTCGCGGGCCTGTCGGTCACCAACAACGTGATGCTGGCGTCGAATGTTGCGCCGTGGTTCAGCCATATCGTGATCAAGCCCTATGGCTCGGGGCATTTCGTCAACGGCATGAACGTGTCGGGCAACACCTTCCGCTGCGTGCAGGCCACGATGTACCGCGCCGAGCGCGTCGACACGACCTATGCGCCGCTTGACCTGACCCGGATGCGCGGTGTGAATTTTCAGGGCAACACCTATCACAACATCGTCTCGGGCGGGGAAAACCCGCTGCGAATCCAGCATTCGCAGAACAGCCATGACGCGACCTGGGAAGTCGACACGCTCTACCGTCTGCCGTTCGAGGGCTACGCGCTGGATGTCGAAAGCGTCGTCACCCGCTCGCGTCCGCGCAACCCGTCGAACGTCTCCAAGTTCGACATGCCCTACACCCTGACCGAACAGGGCGGGCAAAAGGACAAGGTCCATCTCGTCTGGAACGAGCCGATGGTCGGCGACGTGACGGTCGTCGTGCGGATGGACAAGTAAGCGTTCAAAGGCACTGGCCGGTGGTCGGTGTGGCCGGTTCCCGTGCGGGGGACCGGCCTATTGCGTGTTCAGAAGTCCAGCCAGACCCCCATCTTGAGCCCCATGGACGTATCCCCGGTCAGGCCCCAGGTCGCGCCTGTTTCCAGCTTGACCCGCTTTCTGCGGCCAAGGGGCGTCACGAGCGACGGCGCGAGGCGCACGAAGGCCGGGTCGAGCGCGGTTTCCCCGGTCTGGATCTGGACGATCAACTTGCGGTCGCGTGGCAGGTTTCGCCCCCAGGTGACGTCGAGCTTGTAATCGGTGGTGCCGCGATCAAGGTGGATTTCGGCGACGCTGTCGATCGACACCCAGCCATTGGGACGCCCCCAGCCAAAGGACACACCGGGGCGCAGCACCCAATCGCCGGAAATCTGCCCGAAGCCCAACTGCCCGGAGACCACCGGCCCACGATCCTTGTTGCGCAAGGGCAGCTGGAAGAAGGCGATCTTCTTGCCGGAACCGGACACGGCGTGGCCGAGATCGAAGCCGATGGTCAGGCGGTCGGTCAGGCCATATTCGAGATAGGTGGTATAGTAGTTCGAGGTCGGCTCCGCCGAGACCCAAGTCGACACGTCCTGGGGCCATGACAGCCGCACCGCGGAGGAGGCAAAGCCCGCCCCCTTCTGTCGCGGCCATGCTCCCGCCTGCGCCTGAACGGCGACGAGAAACGTCAGGAACAAGGCCAGGATGCGCGTCATGATGTCCGAATGTCGCCCGAAGAAGGTTAAGAGCGCGTTAAGCAAGGTCATAGGCACGGCGAAGGGCTGGATTGTTCCATGCTGCGGGTGCAAAGTGGCGCGGGTGACGCAGGGGGACGATTCATGGCCGGTCAAGTGATTACTGTCGCGCAACAGAAGGGCGGATCTGGCAAGACCACTCTGGCGGTGCACATGGCTTTGGGCTTTCGGGCGCGCGGGCAAAGCGTCGCGCTGGTCGATCTCGACCCGCAGGGCTCGCTGGGCCGGTGGTTCATGATGCGGCTCGAAGACGACCCGTCGCTGTGCGAGGCCATGGATTTCGCCACGTCCTCGGCTTGGGGGATTTCCTACGAGTGCCGCAAGTTGGTGGCCAGCCATGATATCGTCATCGTCGACACGCCACCCAAGGCGGATAGCGACCTGCGCCCGGCGCTGCGGGTGGCGGATCTCGTGCTGGTGCCTGTGGCGTCCTCGCATGTGGACCTGTGGGCCACCGAGGGCGTGCTGGACCTTGCCGAGCGGGAAAACAAGGCAGCGCTGCTGGTGCTGAACCGGGCCCGTCCGGGCACGCGTCTGGGGGCCGAGGTGGCCGAGGCCGCGCGCGGTCTGGGCGCGGAACTGGCGGACACCGTATTGGCCAACCGCGTCGGCTATGCCGAAAGCATGGGACGCGGGCGCGGCGTGACCGAGGGGCCCAAGGGGCCGGGCCGCGACGAGGTCATCGCCCTGACGGCAGAGGTGGCGGACCGGCTGGCAAAGGTTTAAGGGTCGCCGCGAAGGAGACGCCGATGACCGATCTTGCCGCCCTGTCCGACCTGATCCGCCGCGACGCCAGCGCGCGGGGCCAGACCATTTCCAAGCTGGGCTATTTCTGCGCGCCCTTCCAGCCGCAAGACGGGCCGTATGCCGACCGGGTCATCAAGGTCTATCGCGGCTTGCGCGATGCCGCGGCTCTTGACCGGCTCAAGACCTGTCACGACGACTACGTCGAGGCGCTGAACGCAGCGGATGTGGGCTTGCCCGAGACAGATTTTCACCTGCTGGACATGGACGGGATACGGGTGCCGGTGATCGTGCAGGCGGCCCTGCGGACGGATCGTCTGATGCGCCCGCTGATGCAATCGGAACCTCTGGATACGACCCTTGAGATGATGGAGGCCGCCGGCGCGGTGATCGCGCGGTTCTGGCACTGGGCCGAGGGACAGGAGAGGCGTATCGGCTTTCATCCCTCGATCCGGAATTTCGCCTATGTCGATGGGACCGCACGGTTTTTCGACACCTTCCCGCCGCTGATCCACTATTCGCGCGACGAGATGGGGCAGATGTTGCTGACCTTCTCGGACAAGCGGCTGATGCGCATCGTGGGCCCGCTCTTGAAACGCAAGGTGACCGGCATTCAGGACGAATGGTACGATCCGGCAGAGACGCTGGTGGGGCTGGTGGGCTCGGCCTGTCGCTTGCGGCCTGCCGATGCGCACGCCTACCTCGACTGGGGGCGCGACTTCGCAAGGCGCGAGATGGCGCCATGGGCGGATGCCGCGCTGTCCGGCATGCAAGAGCCGCCGCGCCTGCCGGGCTACTGGACCGGGTTCCGCAAGCTCTTGGGCCTTCAGGGAGAGCCGAACCTGAAATAGGATCGGGTTAACCCCATCCTACCCCCGGTCACACCCGTTTGTTCAGTTTGCGGGGCGGGGCTGCGGGTCTGGAGGCAAGGATGAACCTTTCGCGATCCTGCGCAGGCGGCACATAACAATCCCTGCGTCCGAACCACTTGTATCGATTGCGCGCCACGAGGTCATAGACCATGTCGCGCAAGGGGCGCGGGACGAAACGCAGCTTGCGCAGGTGGTGCCAAGGGGCCTCCAGCGTGTTCACCAATGCCAGCGCAGCATCCGACCGGGTCAAGGCCCGCGGCCCGTCGACCACGACAAACGTCCGGTCCAGCATCCGCTGGCTGATCCCGTGCTGCTTGGCGAGCGCCGTGCCCTCGGGCGACCAAGCCGACAGGAACCGCGTTTCGCGGCGGGTCTCATGGCGCAGCAGGAATTGCACCCAGCGCGAACACAAGACGCATTCGGAATCGAAGATGACGATCACGCGCGACCTTTTCCTTTCCCCCGGGGACGTGCCTAGCAGGGCAGGGTAAACAGATGTCAAACACGCTGCAACAAAGTAGGGCGGGGATGAACCCCGCCCTGCCAAAAGCCGTTCAAACCCCGGATCAGAGGATCTTGATGCCTGCCGCTTCGATATCGGCGACAAACGCGGCAAGGCCTTTGTCGGTCAGCACGTGGTTCGCCATGCCCTTGATCACGGCGGGCGGGGCGGTGGCCACGTCGGCGCCGATCTTGGCGCATTCGCTCATGTGGTTGGCGGTGCGGATCGACGCGGCAAGGATCTGCGTCTCGAACCCATAATTGTCATAGATCTCGCGGATATCCGCGATCAGTTCCAGCCCGTCCACGTTCAGGTCGTCCAGACGCCCGATGAAGGGCGAGATGAAGGTTGCGCCAGCCTTGGCCGCCAGCAGCGCCTGATTGGCGCTGAAACACAGCGTCACGTTGACCATCTTGCCCTCGTCCGCGAGCACCTTGCAGGCCTTCAATCCGTCCCAGGTCAGCGGCACCTTGACGGCGATGTTGTCGGCGATCTCGGCCAGCTTGCGGCCCTCGGCGATCATCGTCTCGGCGTCGGTGGCGGTCACTTCGGCGGAAACCGGGCCGTCGACCAGATCACAGATTTCCTTGGTCACTTCCATGATGTCGCGACCCGACTTCTTGATGAGCGAGGGGTTGGTGGTTACGCCATCCACCATGCCCAGATCGTTGAGCTCGCGGATTGCATCGATATCGGCAGTGTCGACGAAGAATTTCATGGGGGCGGCCTCCGGGCTATCAGCTTGGCATTCGATGCGGCGTGTCTTACCTGAAAGAAGGGCCGCCCGAAAGCCCGGAGTTCAGGGGCAGCGATGCAGTCATTCTATGCACATGGGGACTTGATCGGCGTGTTGACGACGCAGCCGATCGACCGTGTGCTGGATTACAAGGCGCCCGAGGGTGGCTGTTTCGAGGGCGCTTTCGTCGAGGTGCCTTTGGGGCCGCGCAAGGTGCTGGGCGTGGTCTGGGGGCCAGGGAAGGGCGATTTCGACCGGTCCAAGGTGCGCAGCGCGATCCGGGTGTTGGATGCGCCGCCCATGCGCGCGGAAATGCGCAGCTTTTTGGACAAATGCGGCGCGTATACGCTGACGCCCCCCGGTGCGATGCTGCGGCTGGCAACGCGCGCGCCGGGCTTGGGCGATCCGCCTTCGATGCGCAAGGTCTATCGCCGGGGCGAGGGCCTGCCCGACCGGATGACAGATGCGCGCCGCAGGGTGATCGACGCCTCGGAAGAGATGGGTGGGCTTGCCCTGACACTGGCGGAACTGGCCGAGGCGGCCGGGGTGACGACATCCGTGGTCAAGGGCCTGCTGGCCTCCGGCGCGATTCGCGAAGAAGAGTCCACGCGCGACACGCCCTTTCCGCTGCTCGACCCCGAATACGGCGCAAAGGACCTGACAGAGGATCAAGCGGCCGCCTCCGAGGTGTTGCGCGCGGGCCAGCGCGCCGGTGACTACGAAACCGTCCTGCTGAAGGGCGTGACCGGCTCGGGCAAGACCGAAGTCTATCTCGAAGCCGTGGCCGAAGCGCTCCGCCAAGGGCGGCAGGCGCTGGTCCTGCTGCCGGAAATCGCCCTGTCCGGAGAATTCCTGCTGCGGCTGGAGGCGCGGTTCGGCGCGCGCCCCGCCGAGTGGCATTCCGGCGTCACCATGACCGAACGCCGCCGCGTCTGGCGCATGGTGGCCGAGGGCCACGCGCAGGTCGTCGTCGGCGCACGCTCCGCGTTGTTTCTGCCGTTCCAGCGGCTGGGCTTGATCGTTGTCGATGAGGAACACGATACCAGCTACAAACAGGAAGAGGGCGTGATGTATAACGCCCGCGACATGGCCGTGCTGCGCGCGTCGATCCTTGGCGCGCAGGTGGTGCTGGCCACCGCCACGCCCAGCCTTGAAAGCTGGGCCAATGCCGAGGCGGGCAAGTATAAACGTCTGACCCTGACCAGCCGCTATGGCCCCGCGATCCTGCCCGAGATGCGTACCATCGATATGCGGCGCGAGGACCTGCCCGCCTCGCGCTGGATTTCGCCTACGCTGCGCCGCGCCGTCATGGCGCGGATGGAGAAGGGCGAGCAGGCTTTGCTGTTCCTCAACCGGCGGGGCTATGCGCCGGTCACGGTCTGCCGGGCCTGCGGCCAGCAGATCGGCTGTGACCACTGCGACGCGCGCATGGTCGAGCACCGTTTCCTCAAACGGCTGGTCTGTCACCAATGTGGTGAGAGCAAACCGATCCCCACCGTCTGCCCGCATTGCGAAGCCGAGGACAAGCTGGCTCCGGTTGGCCCCGGTGTCGAACGCCTTGCCGAAGAGGCGGCCAGCCTGTTCGAGGGCGCGCGGATCGCCGTGCTGTCTTCGGACCTCTACGGCACGGCGCGCGAACTCAAGGCGCAGATCGAGGCGATTGCGCAGGGCGGGGCCGATATCATCATCGGCACGCAACTGGTGGCCAAGGGACACAACTTTCCCAAGCTCACTTTGGTGGGCGTGATCGACGCGGATCTGGGCCTGCAAGGCACCGACCTGCGCGCGGCAGAGCGGACCTTTCAATTGATGCGGCAGGTCGCCGGGCGCGCGGGGCGGGCGGACAAGCCGGGGCAGGCCTTGTTGCAGACATTCCAGCCCGAACACCCGGTGCTCCGCGCCATCCTGTCGGGCGATGAAGAGGCCTTCTGGTCGGTCGAGGCGGATGAGCGTCGCGTGGCCGGCATGCCGCCCTATGGCCGGCTGGCGGGGATCATCCTGTCGGGCGAGGACGTGCAGAAGGTCTTTGACCTTGGCAATGTGCTGGCGAAGAAGGACGTGCCGCTGCGCCGCATCGGCGCGGTGGTCTATGGCCCGGCACCGGCCCCGATCGCCCGGGTGCGCGGGCGCCACCGGGTGCGGCTGCTGGTGCGCGCCGACAAGGGCGCACCGCTGCAAGCGGCGCTGGCCGAGTGGGCAGGGCAGGTCCGGCTGACCGGCGATCTGCGCTTGCAGATCGACATCGACCCGCAAAGCTTCTTTTGACGGGCAAAAGGGGCTCTGCACCTCGGCCTGCGGCCTCACCCCGAGGTATTTGTGGACCAAAGAAGCCCTGACGCCGGGTTTGTAGGTCACGGTGCGGCGCAATTTCGGCGTTTGGCTTGTTTGTCCGTTGGGGCGCCTCTACATGCAGGCACATGAAACGCTGGATCCCTTTCCTGAAAAGCGGCCCCCGGGTGCATGTGGTGCGCCTGCAAGGGGCCATCGGTGCGCCGGGGCGCAGTTCCATGAGCGACCGGTCCGTGGCGCCGATGCTGGAAAAGGCGTTCAAGGGCAAACCGGATGCCGTCGCGCTGGAGATCAACTCGCCCGGCGGCTCGCCGGTGCAGTCCTCCCTGATCGGCGCGCGCATCCGACGGCTGGCCGAAGAGAAGGACGTGCCGGTTTACGCATTCTGCGAGGATGTGGCGGCGTCTGGCGGGTACTGGATCGCGTCGGCGGCGGATGAGATCTGGGGCGATGCGTCCAGTATCCTTGGGTCCATCGGGGTGATTTCCTCGGGCTTTGGCGCGCATGTGCTGCTGCAACGGCAGGGGATCGAGCGGCGGGTACACACGGCGGGCAAGTCGAAAAGCATGCTCGACCCGTTCCGCCCCGAGACCGAAGAGGACGTGGCGCGGCTGAACCGCCTGCTGGAACAGCTGCACGCGACCTTCATCGCGCAAATCAAGGCGCGGCGTGGCGACAAGCTGGCGGATGACCCCGACCTGTTCACCGGCGAGGTCTGGATCGGGCAATCGGCGGTCGATGTCGGGCTGGCCGATGGTGTGGGCCATCTGGTGCCGATGATGAAGAAGCGATTTGGCGACAAGGTCAGCTTCCGCCGCTTCGAGGCAAAGAAGCCGCTGCTGCCACGGCTGGGCATGCAGGCGGTGCAGGGGGCGTTGGGCGAGATCGAGGAACGCGCGGAATTCGCGCGGTTCGGGCTCTGACGTGATTGCAAAGATCGTCTTCATTTTTCTCGCGGTCATCGCGGTGCTGGGCATGTTCGGCAAGTGGCGCATGCCCGGCAAGGACGCGCTGAACGCAATGAAGCGCAAGACGCTGGATGCGCGCAAATGCCCGAAATGCGGGCGCTATTCGATTGGCAAAGGGCCGTGTGACTGCGGCAAGAGGGGCTAGGAATGGTCTTTGTCTACGCGGTGATCGGTCTGCTGATCCTGCTTCTGGCGGGGGATGCGCTGGTGAAGGGCGCGGTGAACCTGTCGCTGCGCGTCGGTATTCCGGCGCTGATCGTCAGCCTGACGATCGTGGCCTTTGGCACATCCGCCCCGGAGCTTCTGATCTCGGTCAAGGCGGCGACGGAGGGCGTGCCGGGCATCGCGCTGGGCAACGTGGTGGGGTCGAACACCGCCAACGTCCTGCTGGTGCTGGGCATCCCGGCGCTGATCACCGTCATGCACACCAGCACCTGCGACACCCGCAAGAGCTATGCCCAGATGATCGTCGGCACGCTGCTGTTCATCGTGCTGGCCTTTCGGGGCGTCTTTGACTGGATGGCGGGGCTTGTTCTGCTGGCGGCGCTGTCGTGGATCCTGTTCACCCAGCTGCGCGAGGCGCTGGCGCACCGGCGCGCGGGCAAGGCCGATGCCGAGTTGGAAGAGCCCGAAGGCGCCGACCCGGACATGCCGTGGTGGAAGATCATCCTGTTTCTCGCGCTGGGTCTCATCGGCCTGCCGCTGGGCGCCGATCTGCTGGTCGACAGCGCACGCGAGATCGCGCTGATGTATGGTGTGCCGGACACGGTGATCGGCCTGACGCTGGTGGCGGTGGGCACCTCGCTGCCGGAACTGGCGACGACGGTCATGGCGGCGCTGCGCAAGCAGGCGGATGTGGCCATCGGCAACGTGATCGGCTCGAACACCTTCAACCTTCTGGCGATCATCGGCATTGCGTCGCTGATCGCACCGATGCCGGTCGACCCGGAATTCCTTGAATTCGACCTGTGGGTCATGCTGGGCGCATCGCTGATCCTGATCCCCTTCGTCTATTTCGGGCGCGATCTGGGTCGCGTCTGGGGCGCGCTCTTGTCGACGCTTTATGTGGGCTATGTGATCCTCGTATTGATCTAGGAGAGGTTGCATGAGCGAGGCAAAGAGGGCGCTGGTCACCGGCGGCGGCAAGCGATTGGGGCGGGCCATGGCCTTGGCCTTGGCCGAGGACGGCTATGACGTGGCGGTGCATTACGGCAGCTCGGTTTCCGAGGCGCGCGACACCGCTGGCGAGATCGCCATGCTGGGGCGGCAGGCGGTGACCGTGCAGGCCGACCTGCTGGACGAGGCACAGGTCGAGGCCTTGCTGCCCGCCGCGTCCGAGGCGCTGGGCGGCCCGATCCATGTGCTGATCAACAATGCGTCGATCTTTGAACACGATACGCTTGCATCGGCCACGCGAGAGGGCTGGGACCGGCATATCGAAAGCAATCTGCGCGCGCCTTTCGTGTTGACGCAGGCCTTGGCGGAGCAGATCCCCGAGCCTGCGCGGGACGCGCGCGGCGAGCCTGTGGCGCAGGGGCTGGTGGTCAACATGATCGACCAGCGGGTGCGCAAGCTGACGCCGGAATTCATGACCTACACGATTGCCAAGATGGGGCTTTGGGCCTTTACCCAGACGGCTGCGATGGCGCTGGCGCCGCGCGTTCGGGTCAACGGGATCGGTCCCGGCCCGACGCTGCGCGGCGGCCGCCAGAGCGAGGAACAATTCGCCCGCCAGCGCGCGGCGACGGTGCTGGAACGCGGGGCCAATCCGGATGATATCTGCGCCGCCCTGCGCTATTTCCTTGGCGCCCCGGCGATCACCGGCCAGCTGCTTTGTGTCGATGGCGGACAGCACCTGAACTGGCAGACGCCGGACGTGGTGGACGTGGAATGATGCGGGGGCGGCGCAAGTTTTGCACCGGTCACGAAGTCTTAACAAACCCGTTACAAATTTGCTAAGAAAGCCAAGGGTTTGCACTTCGCGTGATTTTTTCATTAATGTAATCAGGTGCTTATAGGATTGCCCAAAAATTGTGCAATCCGGCGAAGTGGCGAAAACTTAAGGAAAAAAACCGGATGCCAAGAATGTACCTACAGACTTATCCACAGAAAGCGTGGATGTAATCCCGCTTGATCCCGGCGCTGCTGCATTGCAGCCAAACACGGGAATCGGACACTGACGCAAGGTAAGGGAATACCGCGATGACAGAGGTGGACAGCACCCAGCCGCAGCCCAAGGGGCACGAGGTCATCCAGTCTTATTTGCGCCTGCTGGACAGCTCTCCGGGGGTGTACCGGATGCTCGATGAGCAGAGCCGCGTCCTGTATGTGGGCAAGGCGCGCAACCTGCGCGCGCGGGTGTCGAATTATGCCCGGCCCACGGGCCATTCCCGGCGGATCGAGCGGATGATTTCCGAGACTGCCAGCATGATGTTCCTGACCACCCGGACGGAGACCGAGGCGCTGTTGCTGGAACAGAACCTCATCAAGCAGCTCAAGCCCAAGTTCAACGTGCTCTTGCGCGACGACAAGTCGTTCCCGAACATCCTTGTCACCGATCACGACTTTCCGATGATCACCAAGCATCGTGGCGCGAAGAAGGACAAGGGCAGCTATTACGGCCCCTTCGCCAGCGCCGGTGCGGTCAATCGCGTGCTCAACCAGTTGCAAAAGGCGTTTCTGCTGCGCAACTGCTCCGACAGCCAGTTCGAGACGCGCACGCGCCCCTGCCTGCAATACCAGATCAAGCGCTGCACTGCGCCCTGTGTGGGCAAGATCACCCCGCAGGACTACGCGCGCAGCGTGGCCGATGCCAAACGCTATCTTTCGGGCAAATCGACGGAAATTCAGGCCAAGCTGAAGGACCAGATGGTCGAGGCCTCCGAGGCGATGGAGTTCGAGCGCGCCGCCGCCCTGCGCGACCGCATCCGCGCCCTGACACAGGTGCAGACGGCGCAAGGCATCAACCCGCAGACCACCGCCGAGGCCGACGTGATCGCGCTGCATATGGAAAGCGGGCAGGCTTGCGTTCAGGTCTTCTTCATCCGGGCGAACCAGAACTGGGGGAACCGCGATTTCTATCCGCGCGTGGCCGAGGATGTGGGCGCGCCCGAGGTGATGGAGGCCTTCCTCGGCCAGTTCTACGACCAAAAGGACCCGGCGCGGCTGTTGCTGCTGTCCCACGGTATCGAGGATGAGGACCTGATGGTGCAGGCCCTGTCCGACAAGCTGGGCCGCAAGGTCGAGATCAACGTGCCCCAGCGTGGCGAAAAGGCCGAGCTGGTGGATGGGGCCCTGCGCAACGCCAAGGAAAGCCTCGCGCGCAAGATGTCGGAAAGCGCGACACAGGCGAAACTGCTGCGCGGTGTGGCCGAGGCGTTCGGGCTGGACAATCCGCCCCAGCGGATCGAGGTCTACGACAACTCGCATATACAAGGCACCAATGCCGTTGGCGCGATGATCGTCGCGGGGCCCGAGGGCTTCATGAAGAACCAGTACCGCAAATACAACATTCAGGGCGACGACCTGACCCCCGGCGACGATTTCGGCATGATGAAAGAGGTGCTGAACCGCCGCTTCAAGCGCCTGCTGAAAGAGGACCCGGACCGCGACAAGGGGCTGTGGCCCGACCTGTTGTTGATCGACGGCGGCGCGGGGCAGGTCAGCGCGGTTGCCGAGATCATGCGCGAGCATGGCGTCACGGACGTGCCGATGATCGGCGTCGCCAAGGGCGTGGACCGCGACCACGGCAAGGAGGAATTCCACCGTCTGGGCGAGCGCCCCTTTGCCCTGCGGCGCGGCGATCCGGTGCTGTATTTCGTGCAACGCCTGCGCGACGAGGCGCACAGGTTCGCCATCGGCACCCACCGGGCGAAACGCGCAAAATCCCAGATGGCCAACCCCTTGGACGAGATCAGCGGCGTCGGCGCCTCGCGCAAACGCGCGCTGCTGGCCCATTTCGGCTCGGCCAAGGCGGTCAGCCGCGCCAACCTGTCCGACCTGACGGCGGTCGAGGGCGTGTCAGAGGCGCTGGCCGAACGCATCTACGCGCATTTCCACGAAAAGGGCTAAGGCGCGCCAGCGCTGCCGAATTCCAGCCAGACGCGGTCCGCTTGGGTCAGTTCTGCATTCATCATCGTGTCATAGGCGGCCACCTCCGCCTGTGTCAGCACATCGTGCCATTGCCCGCAGGTGCCGCGGTGAAAGAAGTCGCTCTCCGAGGCAAACGCACCCTTGCGCGCGGCGGGCACATAGCGGTCCGCATGCGCCTTCATGTTGTCGAAGGTCGCGGCCTGCACAAGCTGCGCCATGAGGTCGTCGGGATGGGTGATGCCCATGATCCGGGCGACACGCGCCACCGCGCCGGGCAGGTCGCGCAACATGTCGGCATAGTGGAACAGGTGCACGTTGGGCCGGTCCGCCAAGGCCTTGGCGGCTTGATAATGGCGCAGGATATGGGCGAGGGGCGCAAGGTCGCCGTCGAACCCTTCGGGGCCACCGTCCAGAAAATGGCGGAAGGTGGCGCCGTTGGGGTCGTCCTCGGGATACCACGCCTTGAAGACCGGCATCGGCACGATCCGGGTGTGGTTGCGAAAGGAAAAATGGACGTCCAGCGGATGGCGGAAGACGCAGATGTACTGCGCCTGATCGTGAACGGGCAGGCCGTCCATGGGCGTGTGGCTCTTCATGCTGCGACGGTCGCTGCGGGCGTCGAGCCCTTTGGCGAGGTCGTCGACCGCGCGCAGGCGGATGTCGACCCAAGGCATGTTCTGCGCCAGTTGCGGATCGACCTCCGGATTGCCGGACAGCAGCAGCGCGATGATCGTCTGCATCCACGTGGTGCCGCTTTTCGGCGGGGTCGCGACGATCACGTCATCGGGTCGGATCGCCACCCTGTCCCACCGCCGGTTGTCGGTCAGCGGACCGAGATAGAGCTTGCGCTGCGTCATGCCGGGCGTCTCCTCGTGTGGCGTGCAGGATGTGGGCCGCAGCCATCCTAGCAGGCCCCGGCGAAACACCAACCCGCCGCATGTGTTGTGCGGCGCCGTTGAAACCTGCCGGGCCGCTCTACCTTTGAGGGGCATCGTTCAGACAGGGAGGCATATGATGATCCGGACGACCATGACTGCCGCGGTACTTGCACTGGCCTTTGGGCAATCGGTTTCAGCCGAGTTGATGGGCCAGTCGTTCGAATACGAGGTCGATGGC
Source organism: Tropicibacter alexandrii (assembly GCF_003667315.2). Lineage (GTDB taxonomy): Bacteria > Pseudomonadota > Alphaproteobacteria > Rhodobacterales > Rhodobacteraceae > Tropicibacter > Tropicibacter alexandrii. The sequence continues at coordinate 194,309 of NZ_RCTZ02000006.1, forward strand.
ACGACCTTTCAGGGCTATGTCGCCCGCAACACCGACCTGCCCGAAACCAAGGGCACGGTGCTGATCGTCCATGATTGGGACGGGCTGACCGAATACGAGGAAAAGCGCGCCGACATGCTGGCGGCGCTGGGCTATACGGCGGTGGCCATCGATGTCTATGGCAAGGACAACCGCCCCACCAACATGGATGAGAACCGGGCCCGGTCGGGCGAGCTATATGGCGACCGCGAGATGTTCCGCGCGCGCCTGTCGGGCTCGCTGGAGGCCGCACGCGGCCTCGATGGTGTGACGGATGACGTGGTGCTGATGGGCTATTGCTTTGGCGGGGCTGCGGCGCTCGAGGCGGCGCGCTCGGGCATGGAGATCGACGGGTTCGTGTCTTTCCACGGCGGGTTGCCGACGCCGGAGGGGCAGGATTACAGCGCAACGGCTGCGCCGGTTCTGCTGCTGCATGGCACCGCCGATCCGGTGTCCGGTCCGGCGGATCTGGCGCAGATCGTCGGCGAGATGTTGGAGGCCGGGGTCGAACATGACGCCCAATTGTATGGCGGGGCGCGGCATTCGTTTACCGTCTGGGGGTCGCGCGACTACGATCTGGCGGCAGATCAGGCCAGCTGGGACGCGCTGCTGAGCTTCCTCGACGACCGGCTCTGACGCGGGACGGGCGCGCAAGGCTTTTCGAAAAGCCTTGCACGCGCGGATTACATCATAAGCGTGCTCAGGGCTTTGCGCACATCCTTCGGCAGGGGGGTGGGGCGCCCCTGCGTGTCGGTGAGGACCATGGTAAAGAACCCCTCGGTGCAGGCCGTGTCCGCGTCATTGCGGAACAGTCCGACCTCGTAACGAAACGACGACCGCCCGAGATGGCCGATCCGCAGCCCGGCATGGATCATGTCCGGAAAGCCGGCCTCCGCGAAGAAGCGGATGCCGGTTTCCACCACGACAAAGCGCAGGCTGTCGGGGCCGGTGATGGACAGGCCCTGATCCAGCTGCCACAGGCTGACAGCCGTGTCGATGATCGAGAGGTATTCGGCATTGTTCATGTGACCCAACGCGTCATTGTCTTTCCACCGGGTCGGGATGGCGTGAAAGGCGCGATAGGCGCTGCGGGAGGCGGGGCCGGGGCGTGTCATTGCTGTCTGATGATCCTGAAGAGGGTCGAGGCGCCCCAGCCGGCAATGGCGGCGATGGCCAGCGACAGCAGGCCATAGACCAGCGGCTGCTGTCGCGACAACGTGAACAGCCAGCGTTCCAGCCCGACCTTGCGCACCTCGATCTCGGTTTCCAGCTTCGACACCACGGCGCCGCCGCGTGTCAGGAAGATGCGGGTGGGGTAGGTGCCTTCGGTCAGGTTGGCGGGCAGGGTGATGGAAGTGTCGAACAGGGTTTGTTCGCGCAGGTTCACGCTGGCTTCGTTCAGTTGGTACAGGTCGTTGCGCTCGCGGATGCGGATCAGCGCCTCGGTGAAGCTTTGGGAATCCGCGATTTCCATCGGTGCACCGACCGACCGGATCGCCTGTGGGATCGAGACCCTGTGGCGCAGGTCCTCGACATGGCTGATCGACTCGGACCAGGCGGCAGAGGTGGCGATGGCGTAGAAGGAGGGCGCGCGGTCGACCTCGACGCTCAGCGTGTTGACCCAGATCCCGGCAACACGCGACTTGCGGCGGACGTCGACGGGCACCGATGGCCCGGCCACGGTGACGATGACCTGAAGCGGTTCGGCGTTGATCGGCGTCTCGCGCTTGATCGCGCCGAAGATCAGGATTTCGGACCCGTCGAAATCGGTCGAGATCGAAATCTGATCGCGCGACAGCCCCAGAACCACCTCTTCGGCCTCGACCGGCAGGGCCAGACAGGTCAGAAGGGCCAGCAGCCATCGCATCACTGCACCTCGGCGATGGAGTAGAGCTCGGACGGTTCGATCAGCAGTTCCAGCCCCAGTTTCAGGCAGACCGCCAGCACCAGCGCCGCCAGCAGGACGCGCAACTGCTCGGCCTTCAGTCGCGTGCCGATCACCGTGCCGAATTGCGCGCCGATCACGCCGCCGACCAGCAGGAACAGCGCCAGCGCGATGTCGACCGTGTAGTTGGTCGCGGCGTGCAGCGTGGTGGTGAAGGCCGCGACGAAGATGATCTGGAAGAGCGAGGTGCCGATGACGACCTTGGTCGGCATGCCGAGGATGTAGATCATCGCGGGCACCATGATGAAGCCGCCGCCCACCCCCATGATCGCCGCCAAGACGCCGACCATCAGGCCCACGCCCAAGGGCGGGATGACCGAGATATAGAGGCCCGAGGTGCGAAACCGCATCTTCAGCGGCAGGCCGTGGACCCAGTTGTGCTTGCGCCGGGCCGGGGGCGCGCCGCGGCGGGACTTGCGCAGCGCCCGGATGCTTTCGATCATCATCAGCGCCCCGATGATGCCGAGGAAGACCACGTAGAACAGGTTGACCAGCAGATCGACCTGCCCGAGGCTCTTGAGGTGATTGAAGAGCATCACGCCGAAGCTGGCGCCGATGATGCCGCCGATCAGCAAGACGGTGCCCATCCTCAGGTCCACGGTCTTGCGTTTGAGATGGGCCAGCACACCCGAGATCGACGAGGCGACGATCTGGTTGGCGCCGGTGGCGACGGCCACGGCGGGCGGTATGCCGATGAAGAACAGCAGCGGGGTCAAAAGGAAGCCGCCCCCCACGCCGAACATGCCCGATAACAGCCCGACCAGCCCACCAAGGCCGAGGATCAGGAACATGTTGACCGAAACCTCGGCGATGGGGAGGTAGATCTGCATGGATATTGGTAGGCCCATACGCGCGGTGTTTGCAAGTGCAGCGCGACCGGCCTGTTGCCGAAATGTGCGCCTTTGGCGCGCTCTTGCATCTGGGGGGCAGGCCCCCCAGACCCCCGTTTCGGGGGCTTTGCCCCCCTGCGCTGACGCGCATTCCCCCCACGGTATTTGGGGCCAGAAGAAGGGGCGCCCTCGGGCCGGGTCAGCGCTCCTTGATATAGGGGTCGCCGCCCGCGCGGGGCGGGATGGCCTTGCCGATGAAGCCTGCGAGGATGATCACCGTCAGGATGTAGGGCAGCGCGTCGAGAAGCTGGACCGGGACCGAGACGGTCAGGACGGCTTCGACGATGTCGGGGCGCAGGGACAGGGCCTGCAGGAAGCCGAAGAGCAGGCAGGCATAAAGCGCGTACCAAGGCCGCCACTTGGCGAAGATCAGTGCCGCAAGCGCGATATAGCCCCGCCCGGCGCTCATTTCCCGGACGAAGCCGGCCTGCAGGCCGGTGGCGAGGTATGCCCCCGCGAGGCCACAGAGCACACCTGCGATGGCGATGGCAGCATAGCGCAGGCCCGCGACCGAGACGCCCGCGGTGTCGACGGCTTCGGGGGCTTCGCCAACGGCGCGCAGGCGCAGGCCGAAGCGGGTGCGGTAGAGTATCCACCAGGTCAGCGGAACCATGGCAAAGGCGACATAGACGAGGATCGAATGGCCGGAGATGACCTCGGCATAGAGCGGGCCGAGGATCGGGACGGGGCGCAGGGTTTCGGCCAGCGGCAGGGTCAGTTCGCTGAACCGTCCGCCGGACAGAAGCGCGGGGGTTCTGCCGCCTTGGCCGAACCAGTCCTGCGCGATCAGCACGGTCAGGCCCGATGCAAGGAAATTGAGCGCGACCCCGGATATCAACTGGTTGCCGTGGAAGGTGATCGAGGCAAGGCCATGCACCGCCGACAGCAGCATGGCGGAGACGATGCCCGCCAGCAGGCCCATCCAGACGGAGCCGGTCGAATAGGCGATGGCGGCGGAGAAGAAGGCGGCGATCAGCATCTTGCCCTCGAGGCCGATATCTATGATGCCGGAGCGCTCGGAAAACAGCCCGGCAAGGCAGGCCAGCAGGAGCGGGGTGGAGAGGCGGATGGTGCTGTCGAGCACTTGCAGCAGGAAGGCATAATCCATCAGGCGGGCTCCGGCAGTTCGATGAAGGGAAAGAGGGCGCGGAAGCGGGTCCGGACCTCTGGGTGACGGTCGAGCGCCGCAGCGGCCCGTGCGGGCGTGGTCACCGGGTCATGATCGGTCGGGGCAGGTCGGCCCCGCAGATGGGCGATACCGGCCAGCGCGTCGCTGGGGCCATTGGCGTCCAGATCCGGTTCGTAGGGGGTGAAGGGCACGATTTCGAGCACCGCGAGGGCGCGGCGGGCGTCGTCGTCCAGCATCGAGAGGTCGAAAAACCAATCGGGGATCTGCCCTGCCGGTGTGCGGGTGATGACGTGGTCAGCCCAGTCGCGGAACTCCGCCAGCGAGATGGCGCGCGTCAACAGGGCAGCCATGGCAAAGCCCAGATCGGCACTGTCTTGCTTTAAAATGCGTGCAGTCATGCCTTGTCCCGTCCGAAGGCGAGGAAGAGTTTCTCCAACGGCATGCGCACCATGTTGTCGAGCGCCCCGGTGAACAGGATCACCAGCGCCTGGATCACCATGCCCAATTCGCGCGGGATGTTGTTCCAGAAAGCGAGTTCCGCGACGCCTTGGTAGAGAAACCCGAACAGCAGCGCCGCGAGAAAGACCCCAAGCGGGTGCGATCGCCCCATCAGCGCCACGGCAATGCCGATGAAGCCCGCGCCCTCGGGGGCGTTCAGGACCAGCCGTTCGGCCTCGCCCTGCGTGGTGTTCAGGGCCATCATCCCGGCCAGCGCCCCGGAGATCAGCATGGCAATGACGGTGATCCTGACATTCGGGATGCCGGCATAGCGGGCGCCGGTTTCCGAATGTCCAAACGCCCGGATCTCATAACCCAGCTTGGTCCGCCAGATCAGCAGCCAGACGAGGATGCAGGCCAGAACAGCCACGAAAAAGCTGACATTGGCCGGTGATCCACGGAACAGCGGATTGCCATCAGAGGCGAACATGTCGAAGAAGGTCGGCAGATGGGTGGCCGCAGGAAAGCTCGCGGTGGCCGGTTCCATTGCGCCGGTGGGTTTGAGCAGGTTGACCAGAACATAGTTCAGCAAGGCGGCCGCGATGAAGTTGAACATGATCGTGGTGATCACGATATGGCTGCCGCGCTTGGCTTGCAGGTAACCGGGGATCAGCGCCCATGCGGCCCCGAACAGCCCCGCCGCCGCGATCGTGAAGATCAGCGAAACGCTCCAATGCGGGAACGGGATGTAAAGACAGACCAAGGCGACGCCCAGCCCGCCCAGCATGGCCTGCCCCTCGCCGCCGATATTGAACATGCGCGCATGAAACGCCACGGCGACGGCAAGGCCGGTGAAGATGAAATTCGTGGCATAGTACAGCGTGTACCCCCAGCCAGTGGACTTCATCAGGGCGCCGTCGACCATGGCCATGAAGGCGGTGATCGGGTTCTCGCCGATGGCAAGGATGACCAGCGCCGACAGGAAGGCGGCGATCAGGATCGAGAACAGGGGAACAAGGACCGCATCGGCCCAGGCGGGCATCTTATCCATGTGGTGCTGACTTTCGGATGGTTGTGCGGGTGGACGCCGTCGGCGAGGCGGTCTGGATCGAGAAACGGCAGAGGTCAGGCATGCTTTGACGCCTCGCGCGCTTCCTTCGCCCGAAGGTTTTCCTCGATCGCGTCGATGGCGCGTTTGCCTTGCGTATCGGTAACGCCCGCCATCAGCAGGCCCAGTTCGGTCTGGTCGGTTTCCGAGGGCAGGCGTTCGCCCATGATCTGGCCGTCGAACATTACGGCGATGCGGTCGGAAAGGCTCATGATCTCGTCCAGTTCGACCGAGACCAGCAGCATCGCCTTGCCCTTGTCGCGCAGGCGGACGATTTCCTGATGGATGAATTCGATGGCGCCAATATCCACGCCGCGCGTGGGCTGGCCAATCAACAGGATATCCGGGTCGCGCTCGATTTCGCGGGCCAGGACGATTTTCTGTTGGTTGCCGCCGGAAAAGTTGCGCGCGGCGAGGTTCGGGTTGGGCGGACGGACGTCGTAGCGGTCCATCTTGGCCTGCGCCTCGGCCTTGATGGCGGCGTTGTCCATCAGCGGGCCTTTCTGGATCGCGGGATCGCGGTGGTAGCCGAAGACGGTGTTTTCCCATGCGCTGAACGGCAGGATCAGCCCCTCGTGGTGGCGATCCTCGGGGACATGGGCGATGCCGCGCGCGCGCCGCGATTGGCCGTCAGAATGCTGGCCGGTCAGGTCGATCTCTTGCCCGTTGACGCGGATCGTGCCGGTGGCATGGGTCATGCCGCCAAGAACGCGCAGCAGTTCGGTCTGGCCGTTGCCGGACACGCCCGCGAGCCCGACGATTTCGCCAGCGCGCACATCCAACGAGATGCCTTTGAGCCGTTCGACCCCGGCGCTGTCGGTGTGGCGCAGGTCGCGGATTTCGAGGATCGTGTCCTTGGGCTGGGCCGGTTTCTTGTCGACCCGCAGCAGCACCTTGCGCCCGACCATCAGTTCGGCCAGTTGCTCGGGCGAGGTCTCTGCGGTCTTGACCGTGGCGGTCATCTCGCCCCGGCGCATGACGCTGACCGTATCGGTGATCTCCATGATTTCGCGCAGTTTATGCGTGATGAGGATGATCGTCTTGCCCTCGCGCTTCAGCCCTTCGAGGATGCGGAACAGGTGGTCGGCCTCGGCCGGGGTCAGCACGCCGGTCGGCTCATCCAGGATCAGGATGTCGGCCTCGCGGTAGAGCGCCTTGAGGATTTCCACGCGCTGCTGGTGGCCGACGCTGAGGTTCTCGATCAGGGCGTCGGGATCGACGTTCAGTTCGTATTCCTCGGCCAACTGCTTGAGCACACCGCGCGCCTTGGCGAGGCTGGGCCGCAACATGGCGCCGTCTTCGGCGCCGAGGATGACGTTTTCGAGCACGGTGAAGTTCTGCACCAGCTTGAAATGCTGAAAGACCATACCGATCCCGGCATCGATCGCCGCTTGGCTGTCGGTGATGTCCTTCTTGGTGCCGTTGATCCAGATCTCGCCCGCATCGGCCTTGTAAAAGCCGTAGAGGATCGACATCAGCGTCGACTTGCCCGCGCCGTTTTCGCCGATGATGCCGTGGATCGTGCCGGGCATGACCCGGATCGCGATGTCCTTGTTGGCCTGCACCGGGCCGAACGCCTTGGAAATTCCCTTGAGTTCGATTGCGGGTGCTGCCGTCATGGAGCCGTCCTTTATTACCATGTGGTCAGTATTTGCAGAGGAGACCGGGCTTGAACAGAGAAAACCTGTCTTGCCGCTGCGTCGCACCGACGGCCTGTGCAAATCAGGAGCGGGCGGCTAGCATCGCGACATGTACGATCCGAAAGGTAATGGCAGGGACCGCGCCGTCGACACGGTGCGCTTCGTCGAAGCGCAGCCGCCCATGCACCTGCGCGGGATCGTGCATCGGTTCCTCGACCTGCGAACCGAGGGCGCGCTGGATCACGATTACCGGTTCCACGCCTTGCCCGATGCCTGCACCTACGTGGTGTTCGACCAATTGGACCGGAATGTGTGTGGCGTCACGCGCCTGCGTGCCTCTGCCGAGGAGTTGAACCTTGGGCGCGCGTTTCATTTCACCAATATCCGCCTGCTGCCCGGCGTCTGGCAGGGGCCGCGCGTGCATGGGCAGATCGACAGCGCCTATCGCGGCGACTTGCCTCTGGTGGATGTGAATCAGCGCCTCGACGGTCTGGATTTCGTCGCAAAGCAAGCGGTTCTGGTGGCGTTGGTCGAAGACCTGCAGGCGCGGGGGCTGGTGATCGCAAACCCGGTGACAGAGCGTATCTTTGCCGCGATGGACGACGTGTTTTCGGTGGCCGACATGGCCGAGGTGGTGGGCCTGTCGCCGCGCCAGTTGCAGCGGGTGCTGAAGCAGACCACTGGGTTCACCCCGCATGATTTCCTTAAGGTGCTGCGCCTGCAGCAATCGCTGAAGGGCGAGCCGTCCCTGTCCTATGCCGACCAGTCGCATTTCATTCATTCCTTCCGCAAGGCGACCGGATACACGCCGGGGCAATATGCGCGGAAATTCGATGTCTGAAATCTACAATACCGGGGCGTAAGGGGCGCTTACGGTCACGACATCTCTCAGGAAACACACAGGAGTGAACGAGATGTCCGGAATGAATGCAGTGGGTTGGTTCGATATCTTCGTGGATGATCTGGACCGGGCAACAGGCTTCTATGAAGCCGTGTTCGGTCGTCCGCTGGAGGCGATCGGCGATCCGACGGGCGAGACGCAGATGCGGGCCTTTCCGACTGAGATGACGGGGTATGGCGCGGGCGGGGCGATTTCGAAATCGCCCCATGCGGGGCCCGGCGCGGGCGGCACGGTGGTCTATTTCCAGACTGAGGATTGCGCGGTGGAAGAGGGGCGTGTTTCCGCAGCGGGCGGGATGGTTCTGAGGCCGAAATTCTCCATCGGAGAATTCGGGTTCGTCAGCCTGTGTCAGGACACGGAGGGCAACATCTTCGGGATCAGTTCCATGCGGTAAAACGGGGGGCCAAGGCTTTTCGAAAAGCCTTGGGACACGCAAATTCGAATTTGCGTATCAAGCGCCTTCGAAGGCGCTTGGATCAAGGCGCTTCGAAGCGCCTTGCCCCCGCCAAATGCAAAAGGCGGCCCCAGATCGGGACCGCCTTTCACGTACCAAAGCCGGATCAGAAGTCCAGCGCCGGGCAGCTGTCGTCAGCCGAATAGTCGTGAACCATGATCTCGCCATCGATGATCTTCTGGCGGGCTTCGTCCACGGCGGCCTTCATCTCTGCACCGACCAGCGATTCATTGTGCTCGTCCAGCGCATAGCCCACGCCCTCATCGGCCAGACCCAGCACCTTCACACCGGTTTCCAGATCGGCACCCGCCGTCATGGAATCATACACCGCCACGTCGACGCGCTTGAGCATCGAGGTCAGCATTGAGCCCGGGTGCAGGTAGTTCTGGTTGCTGTCCACGCCGATGGCCATCTTGCCCTCGTCGGCGGCGGTTTGCAGCACGCCCAGACCGGTTCCGCCAGCAGCGGCAAAGATCACGTCGGAGCCTTGGGAAATCTGCGCCTTGGCCAGTTCAGAGCCCTTCACCGGGTCGTTCCATGCGGCCGGCGTGGTGCCGGTCATGTTGGCGATCACGGTGGCGTCGGGATTCACCGCCTTGACGCCCTGCGCATAGCCGCAGGCGAACTTGCGGATCAGCGGGATGTCCATGCCGCCGACGAAGCTGACGGTATCGGTTTCGGACGCCATGGCCGCCATCATGCCGACCAGATAGCTGCCCTCGTGTTCGGAGAACAGGATCGACAGGACGTTCGGATGCTCGGCCGGATCGACGAATCCGTCGATGGTCACGAACTTGGTGTCGGGATAGTCCGCCGCGACCGATGCAATCGGCGAGGACATGGAGAAGCCGGTGGTTACGACCGGGTTGAAGCCGGCCTCGGCAAAGCGGCGCAGGGCCTGCTCGCGCTGCGCTTCGGATTGCAGTTCGATGTCGCGGAAGGACCCGCCGGTTTCCTCGGCCCAACGGGTCGCGCCGTTGAAGGCCGCTTCGTTGAAGGATTTGTCGAACTTGCCGCCGAGATCATAGATCAGGGCCGGGTCGGCCAGCGCTGCGCCTGCGCTCAGCGCGACGGCAGCGGCGGAACCGAGGATCTTGGTCATGAAGGTCATGGTACACTCCCAGTTGAAGGGCGCGTTGGTGCGCCCTTTCGGTTTTGATCAATCAATCAAAGACGTAGGGCAGGGGCAGGGTCAACCGGTTTTTGGGACCTTCCCGCCGGGGTCGTCACGTCAGGGCAGAGTCTTGCGCATCAATACGGCATCATCCCGCGTGCCGTCGGGTTGCGGGTAGTAGCCCTTGCGCAGGCCCGCGGGTTCGTAGCCGTGCTTGGCATAGAAGGCGCGGGCCGGGGTATTGGCGGCGGCGACCTCGAGAAAGACGGTGGTGACGCCTTGGCCAGCGGCGGCGCGCTCGAACGCATGCAGGGCGCGGCTGGCCTCGCCCGTGCCTTGGGCATCGGGGTCGCAGGCCAGTGCCAGAATCTCGGCCTCGTCCACGATGATCGTGGCAAGGACAAAGGCGTGCTCGGTATGGGTCAGATGCACGAAGGCGCGGGCCAGCGTCTCGGCAAACTCCTGCGCGGTCCAAGGGGCCATATGCCGATAGGCGCGGGCCGCGATGTCGGCCAGCCGGTCTGGCGTCACGGCAGGATCACCGGTGGCGCATCGCGCCCGGGCGCGGCATCGGCAGGCCGGACGTAGAGCGGCGCGGGTCGTGCGCCATCGGCGGGGGACTGCGCCGCCAGCCGCGCCATCACCTCGACATGCGCAGTGATCGTGTGTTCGGTCGACAGGGCACAGGCACTGCCGAGCATGCCGGGCGCAAGAACCGGCGGGCGCATCGTGTCATGGTCCATCAGGTAGACCTGATCGCGCGGCGCGGGAACCGCCGTCCGTGCGCAATTCGACAGGTGCCGGGTCGTCTGGAACAGCGACACGCCCACCGCCGGAATCCCCAGCCCCAGCGCCAGCCCGCGCGCGGCGCTGACCGAAATCCGGATGCCGGTGAAGTTCCCCGGCCCGATGCCCACGCCGATGCGCGTCAGGTCGGCCCAAGAGGCACCGCCCTCGGCCAGCAGCTCTTCGAGCAGCGGCATGAGGCGCTCTGCCTGCCCGCGCGCCATCTCTTCGACGCGGGTCAGCACGCGCTCGCCCTCCAGCAGGCAGGCGGCGACATGGGCAGAGGAGGTGTCGAAAGCGAGGATCATGCCCGCCTTATGCCGCGTGACCCGGGCTTGCGCAATGCGGGGCGGCGGTGCAGGCTGACCTTGGGTCAGGCCGCACATGCCGTGCGAGCGACCCTCAGGAGGGCAGCCCCATGCAATTTCCCGACTTCATCCGGGCCTTTCCGGCCATCGACGTGCCCTTTCCCGAGGATGTCGTCGAGACGGCGGTGATCCGTTCCGATGACGGACTCGTGGCATTCTTCACCTTCGTCAAGGACATGGACCTGCCGCCGCACGCCCATGGCGACCAGTGGGGGACGGTCGTCGCGGGCGAGATCGCGTTCACCATCGGCGGCGAGACCCGGACATACAGGGCAGGGGACAGCTATTCCATCCCCGCCGGTGTCGAACACGGCGCGCGGATCAAGGCGGGCACGCGGGTCATCGATGTCTTTGCCGAGCCGGACCGATACGCCATCAAATCCTGAACGGTAACGCAAAAGGCCGCCCCTCGGGACGGCCGTGCCCCCTGTCCCGGGCTTGACCCGGGACCTCTGGGTCAGATCTGGCGTGGAGGCCCCGGGTCAAGCCCGGGGCGCGTGTCAGATCAGACCGCGACGGGGCGGACTTCGGTGACTTCGGGGATGTAGTGGCGCAGCAGGTTCTCGATCCCCATCTTCAGCGTCAGGGTCGAGGAGGGGCAGCCCGCGCAGGCGCCCTGCATGTGCAGGTACACCACGCCGCGATCGAACCCGTGGAAGGTGATGTCGCCACCATCCTGTGCCACCGCCGGGCGCACGCGGCTGTCCAGCAGTTCCTTGATCTGGCCAACGATCTCGGCATCCTCGCCGGTATGTTCCGCATGGCCGCCCGATTGCGTGCTGCCATCGCTCATCACCGGCGCACCGGATTGGAAATGCTCCATGATCGCGCCGAGGATCGCCGGTTTCACGTGATCCCAATCGGTCGCATCCGCCTTCGTCACGGTGACGAAATCGTTGCCAAAGAACACGCCCGTGACGCCATCGACACCGAACAGGCGCTGTGCAAGGGGCGAACCACCTGCGGCCTCGGACGAGGGGAAGTCTGCGGTGCCCATCTCAAGCACGGTCTGGCCGGGCAGGAATTTCAACGTGGCGGGGTTCGGGGTCGGTTCGGTCTGAATGAACATCTGGATCACACCTTTCGTGGCTTGTCCCATATATGCGCACAGCACGGGCCAGCGTCAAGGATTGGAACCATTCTAAACTGTGCGTCGGAACCGCGCGCCCGGTGGCCGGTTGACCCCGGAAGAGGAGAGACCATGACCGACCGCCGCACCGCCTTGACCGAAAGCTTCATGCAGGACCTGATCGCCCGGACGCCCCGGCAGCCGGAATTCCACCAAGCGGTGCGCGAGGTCGCCCATGACGTGCTGACCATCGAAAAGAACGACCCCCGCCTGCACGCCGCCCGCGTTCTCGACCGGCTGTCGGAACCCGACCGGATCATCACCTTTCGCGTGACATGGGAGGACGACTCAGGCGCCGTGCAGATCAATCGTGGCTGGCGGGTGCAGACCTCGAACGCCATCGGCCCCTACAAGGGGGGCTTGCGCTTTCATCCCACGGTGAACCTGTCGGTGCTGAAGTTCCTTGGCTTCGAGCAGGTGTTCAAGAACGCCCTGACCGGCCTGCCGCTGGGCGGTGCCAAGGGCGGCGCGGATTTCGACCCCAAGGGCCGGAGCGAGGCCGAGATCATGCGTTTCTGCCATGCCTTCATGGCCGAGCTGTGCAAGTATATCGGCCCGGATCACGACGTGCCCGCTGGCGACATCAATGTCGGCACGCGCGAGATCGGCTATCTGTTTGGCGCCTACAAGAAGCACAAGGGGCAATTCCACGGCGCCCTGACCGGCAAGGGCGAAAGCTTTGGCGGCAGCGCGCTTCGGGTCGAGGCGACGGGCTATGGCTTGATCTATTTCCTGTGCCACATGCTGGGCGTGCAGGGGCGCAGCCTGCATGGCGTGCGCGTGGCGATTTCCGGCGCGGGCAACGTCGCCACCCATGCCGCCGAGATGGCGCTGCAAGAGGGGGCGATGGTCGTCAGCCTGTCGGACAGCACCGGCGTGTTGCTGGCCGAGGACGGGCTGACGCAGGACCATGTCGACTGGGTGCGCGCCCAAAAGGCGGCGGGGCAGGCCATCGACGATGCGCCCGGCGGGATGCGCTACGTCGCGGGCAAGGCCCCTTGGGGCGCGGTCGACGCCGAGGTGCTGTTGCCCTGCGCCACCCAGAACGAACTGGACGCCGATGCACTGGCGGCTGCCATCGACGCCGGTGCGGGGATCATCGCCGAGGGCGCCAACATGCCGCTGACCGCCGACGCCGTGGCGCTGGCCGACCGCAAGGGGCTGCTGCATGCGCCGGGCAAGGCCTCGAATGCGGGCGGGGTCGCCATCTCCGGGCTTGAGATGAGCCAGAACGCCCATGGCCGCTACCTGTCATCGGTCGAGGTCTGCCGCGCCCTGCGGGACATCATGGGCACGATCCATGACCAGATCCGCGCCGAGGCGGGCAGTGCGGCGCGTCTGGACTACCGCCGTGGTGCGAATATCGCCGGGTATCGCAAGGTCGCGCAGGCGGTGGCGGCGTTCGGGGTGATCTAGCGGCTCAGGTGCAACAGGTCCCAGCGGTTGCCGAACGGATCGCGGAACACGGCGACCGTGCCATAGGGTTCATGGCGCGGCGTTTCCTCGAACACGACGCCCGCCGCTTGTAGCCGGGCATGATGGGCGGAAAAGTCGTCGCTGTGCAGGAAGAAGCCCACGCGCTCGCCGGTTTGGGCACCGATGGCCGCGCGTTGCCGGTCCGTCACCGCCTTTGCCAGCAAGAGCCGCGTCTGACCCCCGGCGGGGGCCACCAAGACCCAGCGTTTGCCGCCGCCAAGGTCCGTGTCCTCGATCAGGTCGAAGCCCATGGCATCACGATAGAACGCGATGGCGGCATCATAGTCGGGAACGACCAGCGTGATGGCGTGCAGGTGCATCGTTTCGGCGTCTCAGGTGATCGCCTCAAGCCGTTCCTTGGACATGTCGCCGGGGACGATGGTGATCGGAACGGGCAGGCTGCCCGAGCTCTTGGTCATGTGGCTGACCAACGGGCCGGGGCCCTTTTTCGATTCCGCAGCCCCCAGCACGAGGATGCCGATTTCCGGGTCTTCGCGCACATAGGCGAGGATTTCGGCCACCGGGTCGCCCTCTCGGATCACCAGTTCGGGATCGACATTCTGCTTGTCGCGCATCCACTTTGCAAAGACCTCGAAATGCGCGTGGATGCGTTCGCGGGCCTCTTCGCGCATGATGTCGCCGACGCCGATCCAGTGGTTGAATTCATCCGGCGGAATGACCGACAGGATGGTCACGCCACCCCCGGATTTCTGCGCCCGCATGGCGGCAAAGCGCATGGCATTCAGGCATTCGCGGCTGTCATCGAGAACGACGAGGAACTTGCGCATTGTCTCTCCCACTTCTTGCGGGACTTTGACCGACAGGCGCGGCCCTGTCCAGCGTCATGCTATCAGCGGGGCGAGCAGGCCGGGATGTTCGGCGTTCAAGGTTTCGGCATCGGTGTCCGTGAGTCGAAAGACGGCCAGCGCCTGCCCGTTGTCCAAGGCCCAAAGGCGGGTGCCGTCGGGCAACAGGGTTTCAAGGTCACGGGCCATGCGGTCGAGCGTGTCGGGATCGAACCAGTCGCCATTGGCCTTGGGCGTCAGAGCGTGGCGCGTGTCGTCCAGCCGGTAGGTCACGCTTTCGCCGTCCGATGTCACGTCGTGTAGGCGGTCCGACAGGCCCGCCACGCGGGCGAGATCCTGCACCAGCAGGGCGTAGCTGTTCGGGTTGTCGGCCCCTTCCATGTCGATCATGGCGGCGCGGGGGCAAAACGGGCGGTCGTCCAGATGATCGGCGGGGCTGGCATAGGTCATCAGGATCAGCCGCCACGGGTCGGCGCGATAGGTTTCCTCTGGCCCCCATGCCAGCAGGTCGTCGCGGGTCAGCCCCGGCGATAGCGTCAGCCCCATCTCGGCCAATGTCCCGATCTGTGTGTCGAGAGACGGCCCTGCCTTGCGCCGCGCCTCCGGGCTGTTGGCGCGGACGGCGCCATAGACGACCAGCGCAGCGATGCCGAAGACAAGGCCGAACGCGATCAGCTTGAAGTCCATGGTTTATGCCGTCGATGCCGCCCAATCCCAATACATCTCGCGCACGCGCGCCGTGATCGGCCCGGCCTGATACTGGCGGTCCTCGATGGCGGTGACCGGGGTGACCTTGCTCATGTTGCCCGATAGGAAGACCTCGTCGGCGGTCTCGAAATCGGTGAATGTCAGCACGGTTTCATGCACGGTGACGCCCTCGGCCCGCAGGTTGGCGATGTGGCGGGCGCGGGTGATGCCGGACAGGAAAGTGCCGTTGGGAATGGGGGTAAAGACCTCGCCATCCTTGACCATGAAGACATTGGCCGTGGCGCTTTCGGCGACATTGCCCATCGCATCGGCCACCAAAGCGTTGCCAAAGCCGCGCCGGTTGACCTCGGCCAGCATGCGGGCGTTGTTGGGATAGAGGCACCCGGCCTTGGCATTCACAACGGCGCTTTCCATCACGGGGCGGCGGAAGCGGGTATAGCCCAGCGTCGTCGTGGCGGTGGCAGGGGCAAGGGGGATTTCCTCGAGGCAGATGGCAAAGCCGGTTTCCTCGGGCTGCGGGATGATGGCGGTCTTGTCGCCGTGGATGCCCCAATACATCGGGCGGATGTAGATCGGCGCGTCCTTGGGATAGGCGGACAGGCCCTCGCGGACGATGTCGAGCATCTGCTCGACGGTCATGGTTGGCGTCAGCATCAGCGCCTCGGCCGAGCGGTTCACGCGGGCAAGGTGGCGGTCGAGGTCCGGGGTCAGCCCGTGCGCCTGCCGTGCGCCGTCGAAGACGCCCGAGCCCAGCCATGCCCCGTGATCGGCAGCGCGGATGATCGGGGTGTCGCCGTCATGCCACTGGCCTTCGAAATAGGTGCGGATATTGGTGCCGGTGGCCATCTGTCTCTCCCTCGTTTTAGCGGCAGGCTAGGGCGAAGGCGGTTGGAGGTCCATAGGGTAGGATGGGTGATCACCCATCCTACTTGAGGCTGCGCCCGGGGATGCTAGGGTCGGGCAAGGAGGTGCCGCCATGATCCCCGTCCAACCCGACCGTTTCCTTGCCGACCTGCATGCCCTGCGCGCCATCGGGGCCTCGGGCGTGGGCAAGGGCGTTGTGCGCCCCGCCTACAGCCCCGACGACATCGCCGCCCGCGACTGGCTTGCGGGCCGGTTTGCCGAGGCCGGGCTGGAGGTCGCTTGGGACCCGATGGGGTCGGTCTTCGGGTTGGCCCCGGGCCAATCCTTCCTGATGGGCTCGCATTCCGACACCCAACCCGAAGGCGGCTGGCTGGACGGTGCCTTGGGCGTCATCGCCGCGCTGGAGATCGCCCGTGCCGCGCGCGAGGCGGGCGGGCCGCCCCTGTCCTGCGTGTCGTTTCAGGACGAAGAGGGGCGGTTCGGCGTGACCACCGGTTCGGCGGCATGGGCGCAGGCGCTCGACCGGGAAACGGCCCCGACGCTGGTCGACCGCGACGGCATCACGCTGGCCGAGGCGCGCGCCGCCATGGGCGACCGGCTGGGCGACTGGCTGGACCCCGCGCGGTTCACCGGCTTCATGGAGATGCATATCGAACAGGGTCCGCTTCTGGACCAGACGGGCGGCAAGATCGGCGTGGTCGAGGCCATCGTCGGCATTCGCGACATGGTGATCCGTTTTGAAGGCCAGCAGAACCACGCGGGCACCACGCCGATGCACATGCGCGCCGACGCCTTTCAGGCGCTGTCGGCCTTCAACCAGCGCATCAACGAGCGCTTCCGCAACGTCGTCACCCCCGCCACGGTCTGGACAATCGGCCATGTGGCGCTGCATCCGAACGCGCATTCCGTCGTCCCGGGCAAGGTCGCCTTTTCCATGCAGTGGCGCGATGGCGATGCCGACCGGTTGGACCGGATGGAGCAGATCATCCGCGACACCGCCGCCGAGATCGCAGCGGAGAAGGGCATGGGGCTGGAGTTCGGCTCGATGCTGGGCGTGCCGCCCGTGGCGATGGATGCGGGTCACCGCCGCGCGCTGTGCGCCGCCGCCGAAGCGCAGGTGCCCGGCGCATGGCGGGAAATGCCCTCGGGTGCGCTGCACGATGCGTCGAACATGGCGCGGCTGATGCCCGCCTCGATGCTGTTTGTGCCGTCGATTGGTGGGATCAGCCATGATTTCGCCGAGGATACGGACGAGGCCGATCTGGTCACCGGGCTGAAGGTGATGGCGGATGCGGTGGCACGTCTGACAAGCTGACCTGCGCCCGGTTTTGTGCTAAGCTACGGCATGGATCCGGTATCGCTTGCCTTTTACGCGACGGTTTGTGGGCTCTTGGGGCTGGCCGGCCCTTGGCTGGGCCGGGCCGTCGTGCGCTTGGCCGTTGGTGCCGTGGTCGGCTTGATCGCCGTCGCGGCGCTGCCTGCGATACGCGTGATGATGGGGCTGGCCGACAGCTATACGACGGTGATGCCCTAGATCAGGTCCGTCACGCCGCGCCAGATCAGCACGATGGATAGGATGAACAGCATCGACTTGATGACCTTCATGTAGACCGCTTCGGGCAGGATTTCCGTCAGGCGCCGCCCGATGAAGGTGCCGACGATTCCCGCCACCGTCAGCCCGGCGACCAGCGACCAGCTGAGCCCCTCGAACTGGCCGATGGCCCAGTAGGCAGGGATCTTGGTGGCGTTGCAGACGGCAAAGCTGAGGGCGATGGTGCCCGCGAATTCCAGTTTCGCCAAGCGCTGCGGCAGCAGGTAGGCCTGCGCGGGCGGCGCGCCGCTATGGGTCAGGAAGGACGTGATCCCCGTCAGCGTGCCCCAGAACAGGCCGATGCCCCAGCGTGGCTCGGTCTTGGCGATGTCCATGTTGCGCTGCAACCAACTGCGCGCCGTGTACCACAGCCCGATGAGGCCGGTGAAGATCAGCAGCAGGCTTTCCGAGGTCCACGGCGTGATGATCGTGGCGATGGCGATGCCGATCAGCATCCCGGATACAAGGATCGCCACGTTCGGGCGTGAGAAATCGCGGCGATACAGCCAGACGCTGACCCAATCGGTGACGATATAGACCGGCAGCAAGGTGGCGGCGGCGGTCAGCGGGTTCATGAACAGTGCCAGCATCGGCACGGCGATGGATCCGACCGAGGACAGGCCCCCCTTGGAGATGCCGACGATCATCGCGGCAAGGATCAACAGACTGGGTTCAAGCATGACAGGCTTGTGCCCGGTTGCGGTAACAGCCGCAAGGGGATTGCTGCGCGGTCCGGTCGATCCGGATTGGCCTGAGACGAGGGCACAACGTTGTCGACCGTCGCGTCGGCTTTTCCCAAGGTGTCAAAACGACACTCAGCCTTGGTTTTCCTGTCTGGCTATTCGCCAAGCTCCCGGATTTCGCGCTGAATGGACCATTCGATCAGTTCGGCCCAAAGGGTGCGTGCCAGTTCCGGATCCAGACCCTGTTCCGACGCCGTTGTGCTGACCTTGTCCAGCACCTCGGCCACCCGATCCGTCGTGCGCGCAGGCAGGCCTTCGATTTTCTTGAGGTCCACGGCCCGGTCGATATAGCGACTTCGGGTGACCAGCAGGCCTATGAGGTCCGCGTCGATGGCGTCGATCTGTTCGCGGAGATCGGCCATGGTCCGGCAGGCATCGGGTGCGAGAAGGGTGGTCATGTCTTGCAATCCTTTGGTCGTTTCGTCGTCAGCCAAGAAGTTGGCGAAGGAGCCTGACAGCCCGCTCGGATCGCTCTTGGCAATAGGTTTTTGATGGTTGCGGAAGGCGACCGATGACCCGTCTGATCTGCTGGTCGCCGACCAGCAAGTCGAGGTAAAGCGCCACGGCCTCCCCGGTCTGTTCGAACTCTAGCGCGCCTTCCTCGCGGGCGCGTTGCAAGACCCGTTCGAGAAGCGGGAAAACCGCCTCGCGCCCGGCCTTGGACAGGGTCGCGCCCAATTCACCGCTGCTGTCGGCAGCGGCGGCCCGGTTCAGCGCGACGGCCCTGTCGCCCGTGAGCAGGGTCAGCAGTTTCGGCCCAAGCGTGCCCAAGATGGACATCGCATCGTGGTCGCTCTCCAGTTCGGTTTCGAGATGCTCTTTCACCTCTTGTGCATTGCGCGTGACGAGCGCCTGAAACAGGCCCTGCTTGTCCCCGTACCAGTTGTAGAGCGTCTCGTTCGAAGCGCGGGCGTGTTTCGCGATGCCCAGCATCGACGTGCCGCCGTAGCCCTTGGCTTCCAGCACCGCATAGGCCGCGTCTTCGATCTGCTGTTGCCGCAGCGATCTTTTTTCCTCGCGCATTCTCGTCTCCTGCGTGTTGACAATATCCGTAACTGTAATTACGGATATTTGCAACCGTAATTTAATGTACGCATTTGGAGATGACCCATGACCCATGACGACCGTCAGGCCCTTGCAGCCCTGGCCACGCTGATCCTGCTGCAACTCATCATGCTTTCGGCGCTTTATGCCGGCATCCGGCCGCATCCGCCGATTGCGACCCCGCTCTTCGGGATCGCGCCGTTTCTTGGCGCCTCGGTCTGTGTCGCGGTGTCGGCGATGATCGTGCAGCCGCTTGCAACCCCCGTCGGGCGCGGACTAAGCGTGCTGGCGGCGCTGTTGGCGCTGGTGTCGTTCGGGCCGCAAAAATACTTCGATGCGCAGTTCACCCTGATCTGGCCCGCCGTGATCCTTGGCCAGGTCGCGGTGCTCGTGATCTGCGTTCGCGTCCTGAAGGCAGCCCGCCACGCGGGCGACACGGGCCACATCGCGGCCACGTCTTCGGGGCAAGCCTGATGGCCCGCCTTCTCATGCCGATGTCGATGCTTTCGCTGCTGAGCATCGGCGCGATTTTCGGCTTCTTCTATGCATGGGTCTGTTCGACCATGTGGGGCCTCGACGCAACCGACCCCCGTGTTGCCATCAAAGCGATGCAAGCGATGAACGCGTCGGTCCGCAACCCGGTCTTTTTCCCGGCCTTCTTCCTGACGCCAGTCATTCTTGGTCTGACCGCATTCATCGCGGCGCGTCAAAACTGCCGGAGGTCAGCGGCGTTGTTTGCGGCCAGTGCGGTGGTCTATTTCACCGGCGCGCTGCTGGTCACCGCATTGGTCAACGTGCCGATGAACGATGCCCTTGCGCAGGTGATCGTGCCAACGGACGAGAGCTTGGCCGCCGAGACATGGCACGGCTATTCCGCGCCATGGCAATTCTGGAATACGCTCAGAACCCTCGTCAGCGGGCTGGCCCTGCTTTTGACCGGCCTTGCCATCTATTCTTTGCACCCGGAGGCGTCGTGATGGAAGTGCACCTTCTGACATTCGCCCTTTTGGCGCTGGTCGTGGTGATGACGCCCGGACCGACGGTTCTGTTGGCCTTGTCCAACGGGTCCCGGTTCGGCCTTGGGGCGGCAGGCTACGGCATCGCAGGCGCGGCGCTGTCCGACGGCGTTTTGATCGCGGCGGCCGGTCTGGGGTTGGGCGCGATTCTGACCACATCCGCCGTTCTGTTCAACATCGTGAAATGGGTTGGTGTCGCGTATCTGGTGTGGCTTGGCCTTCAGATGGTGCGGTCCTCGGGTGTGTCGGAGGCGGTCCCCGCGCACCCAACCGGGCAAAGCCCGCGTGCATCCCGGTCCAAGCGGGCCTTGTTCCGCAAGAGCTTTCTCGTCGCGGTCACCAATCCTAAGGGCTACCTGTTCTTCACTGCATTCCTGCCGCAGTTCCTCGTCCCGTCCGAACCGCTGCTCATGCAATACGTCTTGCTCGCCCTCGTCTTCATTGCCGTCGACGTGGCGGTGATGGCCGCCTATGCCGGGCTGGGGGCAAGGGCCATTCGGTTTCTGAACGCCCGTGGCGCGCTTTGGATCGACCGGACCTGTGGCGGATTGCTCATCACCCTCGGCGGCGCTTTGGCACTCATCCGGCGCAGCGATGTGTAGCCGTCTGTTCGGCCCGCGCCCCACGGATATTCGGGCCATGTGCAGCATCCGGGTCCTCGCACTTGACGCGGGGGGACACCGATTGTCGGCGATACCGTTCCCCTGACGATGCCGGAAACGCCAAGGGGCCGACCTTGCGGGCCGGCCCCTGTTTATTCAGTCGGGAGGCCCCGGGGCAGGCCCGGGGCGGGTGTCGCCTTAGTTCGGCACTTCGGCGGTCAGACCTTCGACGTAGAAGTTCATGCCCAAGAGGTCGCCATCGGGCGCGGTCTCGCCCTCGGCCAGCCAGACGGAGCCGTCCTGCTTGTTGATCGGCCCGGTGAAGGGGTGGTACTCGCCCGAGGCGATCTTGTCCTTCAGTTCCAGCGCCTCGGCCTTCACGTCCTCGGGGACCGCGTCGGTGATGTCACCGATGCCGACCATGCCCGCGCCGATGCCGTCCCACGTGTCGGTCGATTCCCAAGTGCCATCCAGAACCGCCTGCACGCGGTCGATATAGTAGGGCGCCCAGTCGTCGATGATCGACGAGACGCGCGGCATGGGCGCGTATTCCGCCATGTCCGACGCCTGACCAAAGGTGATGACGTTGCCCGCCTCTTTCGCGGCGGCCTGCGGCGCGGTGGAGTCGGTGTGCTGCAGGACCACGTCCGCGCCGTTCTCGATCAGCGCGCGGGCGGCGTCGGCCTCTTTCGCCGGGTCGAACCACGTGTACAGCCAGATGATCGAGAATTCGACATCCGGGTTCACCTTCTTGGCGTGGATATAGGCCGAGTTGATGCCGCGGATGACCTCGGGGATCGGCACCGATGCGATGTACCCGATCTTGTTGGTCTTGGTCATCGAGCCCGCGATATGGCCCTGAATGGCGCGGCCTTCGTAGAAGCGCGCGGAATAGGTCGACACGTTGTCGGCCCGCTTGTAGCCGGTGGCGTGCTCGAACTTCACGTTCGGGAACTTCTCGGCCACGGCCAGCGTCGGGTCCATGTAGCCGAAGGAGGTGGTAAAGATGATGTCCGCACCGGACAGCGCCATCTGGGTGATCGCGCGCTCGGCATCGGCGGATTCCGGCACGTTTTCCTGATAGATGGTCTTCACGCGGCCATCGAAATGGGCCTCCATCTTCTGGCGG
This sequence comes from Tropicibacter alexandrii, assembly GCF_003667315.2. Classification (GTDB taxonomy): domain Bacteria; phylum Pseudomonadota; class Alphaproteobacteria; order Rhodobacterales; family Rhodobacteraceae; genus Tropicibacter; species Tropicibacter alexandrii. Next base: position 216,208 of record NZ_RCTZ02000006.1, read on the forward strand.
GCCTGATCGTGTTCGTAGGTCCAGCCCCCGTCACCCGGCGGTCCGATATAGATGAAGCCAGCGGTGACCTCCGGGTCCTGCGCGAAGGCGCCGGTGCCGAGGCTCAGCGCCAGAGCGGCAGAGGCGAGAAGCGTTCTTCTTTTCATTTTCAAACTCCCTGTTGGTTGAGTGTCTTAATGGGTTGCGTGGAAGGATCGTCCCAGCGAGGCAGGTGCGCCATGCACGCCGCGCGCCGAGATGATGACAAGCACGAGGATCGTGATGATATAAGGCGAGGCCGACAAGAGCGAGACCGGCACGTTCGCCCCTGCGGCTTGCAGGTTCAGCTGCAACACGGTGACGCCGCCGAAGAGGTAAGCGCCCACGGCCACGCGCCCCGCGCGCCAACTGGCAAAGACGACGATGGCCAGCGCGATCCAGCCTGCGCCGGCGGTCATGCCCTCGGTCCATTGCGGGACGCGGACGAGGGACAGGTAGGCCCCGCCCATGCCTGCGCAAGCCCCGCCAAACAGGATCGCCGCGATGCGGATCGGGATGACCTTGTAGCCCAGTGCATGCGCAGAGTCGTGGCTTTCGCCCACCGCGCGCAGGATCAGCCCGGCGCGGGTGTATTTCAGGAAGGCCCAGACCGCGACCACCAGCAGAAGCGAGACATAGACCATCGCGTCATGGCTGAACAGCATCCGGCCCACGATGGGCAGGTCCGACAATACCGGGATGTCCAGTTTCGGCATGGGGGGGGATTTCATCCCCTCATAGGGTTTGCCAATCAGGCTCGACAAGCCCAACCCTGCCAATGTCAGGCCAAGGCCCGTGGCGACTTGGTTCGACAGCAGGAACTGTGTCAGCAGGGCAAAGACGAGCGAGAGCGCTGCGCCAGCAAAGGCCGCAGCGACAAAGCCGAACCCCGGCGAGGTCAGGGTGACCGCCACGGCAAAGCCCACCACCGCGCCGGTGATCATCATGCCCTCGACCCCGAGGTTCAGCACCCCGGCCTTTTCCACCACCATCTCGCCGATGGCCGCCAGCAGGATCGGCGTGGCCGAGATCATGATCGAGGCTATCAGCAGCGCGGGGTTGATCGATCCGAAATCCATATCCGCTTCCCCTTATGCCGCCGCGCCTGCGCCGAAGCGCAGCCGGTAGTTCGTGAACACATCCGTCGCCAGCAGGAAGAACAACAGCATCCCCTGAAACAGTTGGATCGCGGCACCCGGCAAGCCCAGCATCAGCTGCGCCAGCTCGCCGCCGATATAGGTCAGCGCCATCAGCAGGCCCGCCAGCAGGATGCCCACCGGATGCAGACGGCCCAGAAAGGCGACGATGATCGCGGTAAAGCCGTAGCCCGCGTTGAACTTGTCGGTCAGCTGGCCTGCGGGGCCGGTGACCTCGAACAACCCGGCCATACCCGCCAGCGCGCCCGCCAGCCCCAGACACAGAAAGACGATCCGCGCCGGGCTGACGCCTGCGAACCGGGCCGCACGAGGGGCCTCGCCCGAGAGACGGATGTTGAAGCCCTGAATATGGCGGCTCATCAGCACATAGGCGGCGATTACCGCGATGAAGGCCGCGACGACCCCCCAATGCATGCCGGTATTGGCGACGATCTCGGCATTGTGCACCGCGTCCCATTGCTTGAAATTGCGCGAACCGGGGAAGCCCATGCCCTCGGGGTTCCTGAGCAAACCCGTCGACATGGCGATCAACACGTTCTGCGCCACATAGACCAGCATCAGCGACACGAGGATTTCATTGGTGCCGAACTTGGTCTTCAGCACCGCTGGGATCATCGCCCATGCCCAGCCCCCCAAGGCCCCCGCGACGATCATCAGCGGAAAGATCAGCACGTTTTCAGACGGGTAGAAGGCAAGGCCGACCCCTGCGCCGCAGACCGCGCCGATGATGTATTGCCCCTCGGCCCCGATATTCCAGATGCCGGCCTTGAAGCCGATGGACAACCCGATGGCGATCAGGATCAGCGGCCCGGCTTTGACCAGCAGTTGCGGCCGCGAATAGGCGGCGAATTGCGGGTGAAAGAGAGGGTCCCAGAAAATCGTGCGGATCGCCTCGAACGGGTCAGCGCCCAGCACCGCGAACAGCAGCCCGCCCACGATCATCGTCAGCGCCACCGCCAGAAGCGGCGTCGTCGCCGTCCACAGCCGCGAGGGTTCGGGGCGTTTCTCAAGCCGGATCATGCGCGGCCTCCTGCACTCGTCTCAACCGTCCACATGGGCGACCTCCATGTCATGCGCGCCGCCCATCATCAGGCCGATCTGCTCGATATCCAGCTCGGTCACCGGGCGGATGGACGACAGGCGCCCCTCGTTCAGCGCGCCGAACCGGTCCGAGACCTCCATCAGCTCATCGAGGTCCTGAGAGATCACCAAGACCGCCGACCCCTGCGCCGCAAGGTCCAGCAGGGACTGCCGGATGAAGGCCGCCGCCGCCGCGTCGACACCCCATGTGGGCTGGTTCACCACCAGCACGTCGGGGGTCTGGACGATCTCGCGCCCGACGACGAATTTCTGCAAGTTGCCGCCCGACAGCGCCCGCGCCGCCACATGCGGCCCCGGCGTGCGCACGTCGAAGCGTTCGATGACGTCCTCGGCAAAGGCGCGGCTTTTTCCCCACGAGATAAACCCGTTCGACAGCAGCCCCATCCGGCGAGAGGCCGTCAGCACGCCGTTCTCGATCAGGCTCATATCGGGGGCGGCTGCATGGCCCAGCCGTTCCTCGGGGCCCGACAGCAAACCCGCCTCGCGGCGCGCATTCGGGCCCATGCGGCTGACATCGCTGCCTTTCAGCCTAACCATGCCCGTCTCGGACAGCCGCTCGCCCGACAGGGCCGCCAGCAATTCGTCCTGCCCGTTGCCCGCAACGCCGCCAATGCCCAGCACCTCGCCCGCGCGCAGATCGAACCCGATCTCGCGCAGCGGCGTGCCAAAGCTGCCCGGCGCCGGCTGCGACAGCCCCTTGACGGACAAAAGCACATTGCCCAGCACCTTGTTCTGCGCCTGAGGCGCGGCAAAGCTGGAGCCGACCATCATCTCGGCCATCTCCCGCGCGGTGGTCTCGCTTGGGGTGCAGGTGCCGACATTCTTGCCCAGCCGCAGGATCGTCGCGTGGTCGCACAGTGCGCGGATTTCCTCCAGCTTGTGGGAGATATACAGGATCGAGGTCCCCTCAGCCTTCAGTTTCCGCAGCGTTTCAAATAGTATATCCACCTCTTGCGGGGTCAGAACGCTGGTCGGTTCGTCCATGATCAGCAGCTTGGGGTCTTGCAGCAGGCAGCGGATGATCTCCACCCGTTGCCGCTCGCCCGCCGACAGGGTGCCCACCGTGCGCGACGGGTCCAGCGGCAGGCCGTAGGTTTCGGACACCTCGCGGATTTGCCGCGCCAGATCGCGCATGGGCGGCGGCGTCTCCATTCCCAGCGCCACGTTTTCGGCCACGTCCAGCGCATCGAACAGCGAGAAATGCTGGAACACCATCGCCACGCCGGATTGCCGCGCCTCGGAGGGTTTCGACGGTGTATAGCCCGCGCCGCGCATCGTCATCGTGCCGTTGTCGGGCTGCACCAGCCCGTAGATCATCTTGACCAAAGTCGACTTGCCCGCGCCGTTTTCGCCAAGCAGCGCGTGAATCTCGCTTTCGCCAATGTCGAACGACACGGAGTCGTTGGCCACGACGCCGGGATAGGCCTTGGTCAGCCCATTGATGCTGAGGAGGGGTGTGTCCACTCTCTGTCGTCCCTTTTTGCAAGCGTGAGTAGCTGGGCCGCGACCCCGATGGCAATGGCATGTGGGGCCTTGCCCAGCTGTTTTTGCCCGATTGGGCAGCAGATGCGGTTTATTTGGGCGTCGGCATGTCCCAAAGCGCGCAAGCGTTTGCGAAACCTCGCCCATTTGGTGTCCGACCCGATCAGCCCGGCGAATCCAAAGCCGTGCTCCAGCGCCGCGTGGCATAGGGCCAGGTCCAACTCATGGCTGTAGGTCAGGATCAGGTGATGGGCGTGGTGCGGGGCCAAGGCCATGGCGCGTGCCGGTTCGGGCGTGGGCAGGGCGGTGATGCCGTCGGGGATGTCCGGAAACCGCTCCGGCCCGGTATCGACCCAAGTGATGGCCCAATCGGGCAAGGGGCTGAGCACATCGACCAGCGCCCGGCCCACATGCCCCGCGCCCCAAATCCACAAGGCCCGCGACGGGCGCAGGACGGGCTCGATGAACCAGCCTTGCACCATCTGTGCCACCGAGGCCGCGCCTTGTGCCCGCGCCCGGTCCAGCACGCGCTGCACCGCCAGCGGGCGGTCGCCCGGCCCCCGCGCGATCACATCGCCTTCGGGCACGGTCGTGGCATCAAAAACCTCGGTCAACAGCGTCACCGCCCCGCCGCAGCATTGTCCCAGTTCCGGCCCCAGCGCGTGCCGACTGAAGCCGGTTCGCGTGAACGCTGCCTGCGCCGCCTGCCATTCCAACGCGCCGCCGCCGATGGTGCCGGATTGACCGCCCTGCCAGACCAGCATCGCCGCGCCGACCTCGCGCGGCGAAGACCCCACGACCTCGGCGATCACCACGCGCGCGACGCGGCCATGCGCGGCCACCGCCGCGCGCAATCCGTCCAGATCAAACCCCATCGCGCACCCGTTGCACGGCGGCCAGCAAGCGTTCCGGTGTCGCGGGCGCATCCAGCATCGGGTAGCCGGTGCCGCAGGTCGCCACCGCGTCGGACAAGGCCATCAGCACGGAAATCCCGTGCATGAAGGGCGGCTCGCCCACCGCCTTGGACCGATAGATCGTGTCCTCGGGGTTGCGCCTGTGGAACAGCGCCACGTTGAAGATGTCGGGCCGGTCCGAACAGGCGGGGATCTTGTAGGTCGAGGGCGCATGGGTGCGCAGCCGCCCCTGCGCGTCCCACACCAGTTCCTCGGTCGTCAGCCATCCCGCGCCCTGAACGAAACCGCCCTCGATCTGACCCAGATCGATGGCTGGGTTCAGCGAGGCGCCACAATCATGCAGGATATCGGTGCGCAGGATGCGGTTCTCGCCAGTCAGCGTGTCCAGCACGACCTCGGAACAGGACACCCCGTAGGCGAAGTAATAGAACGGCCGCCCCTGTCCCTTCATCCGGTCCCAAGTGATCTCGGGCGTCTTGTAGAACCCGGTCGACGACAGGCTGACCCGCCCCTCGTAACACAGCTTCGCCGCCTCGGCGAAGCTCAGCTCGTGCCCGCCGACCGTCACCAACCCGTCGTCGAAAACGACGTGCTCGGGGGCATTTTCGAACAGTTCGGCCAGATGCACCGCCATCCGCCGCCGGATCTGCGCGCAGGCGGCGCGGACCGCCATACCGTTCAGGTCCGACCCCGACGACGCCGCCGTGGCCGAGGTGTTGGGCACCTTGGAGGTGTCCGTCGCGGTGATCCGCACCGCCTCCATCGACACGCCCATCATCTGTGCCGCCACCTGCGCCACCTTCTGGAACAGGCCCTGTCCCATCTCGGTGCCGCCATGGTTCAGCGCGATCGAGCCATCCTGATAGACATGCACCAACGCCCCCGCCTGGTTCAGGTGCGTCAGCGTGAACGAAATCCCGAATTTCACCGGCGTCAGGGCGATGCCCTTCTTCAACACCGGGTTGGCGTCGTTCCACGCCTGCACCGCCGCCCGGCGCGCCGCGTAGTCACAGCTTGTCGCCAGCGCCTCGGTCATCTCATTCAGAAGAAAGTCCTCGACCCTCTGGCCATAAGGCGTCGTCTGACCGGGCCCTTGGTCGGGGATCGGCCCCGCAGGGACAACCGAAGCGGCCCCGCGCGATGCCATATCCTCGGCCAGTTCCGCTTCCCCGACCCCATGCTTCTTTGGTCCCGAAATACCTTCGGGGGAGCGCGAGGGGGCAGACGGCCCCCTCGTATCCAGCCTATCCACGGGCGCATCGGCATAGTAATTCGCCTGCCGCACCTCCAGCGGGTCGCGACCCACGGCATGGGCCACATGGTCCAGCACCCGCTCGATCCCCAGCATGCCCTGCGGCCCGCCAAAGCCGCGATAGGCTGTGGCGCTCTGGGTGTTGGTCTTCAGCCGGTGGCTTTCGATCCGGACATTGTCCAGCAGGTAGGCGTTGTCGGCGTGCAGCATGGCGCGGTCGGCGACTGGGATCGACAGATCCTGCGCCCAGCCGCAGCGCGCGTACTGGGTGAAATCCACCCCCAACAGACGCCCCTCGTCATCGAACCCCACGCGATAAGCAATCCGGAAATCATGCCGCTTGCCGGTGATCATCATGTCATCGTCGCGGTCATAGCGCATCTTGGCCGGGCGGCCCGTCGCATGCGCCGCCACGGCGCAGGCCACGGCCAGCGCGTTGCCTTGGCTTTCCTTGCCGCCGAAACCACCGCCCATGCGGCGGGTCTCCACGCGCACCGAGTGCATCGGCAGACCCAGCGCCTCGGCGACCTTGTGCTGGATCTCGGTCGGATGCTGGGTCGAGCCGTGCACGACCATGTCGCCATTATCCTGCGGCAGGACGAGACAGGCCTGCCCTTCGAGGTAGAAATGCTCCTGCCCGCCCATCTCGATCACGCCGTCCAGCACATGCGGCGCGCTGTCGATGGCCTTGGCGGCGTTGCCCTTTTCCCAGATGCGCGGCCCGTCCTCGAAACGCGAGTCGGCTGCCAGCGCGTCGTCGATGGTCAGCAGGGCCGGGCGTGGGGTGACGGTCATCCGGCCCAGCCGCGCCGCCTTGCGCGCGGCGAGGTGGCTGGTCGCGGCAACAAGGAAAACCGGCTGGCCGAGATACTGGATATGCTTGCCCGAAAGCAGCGGCTCGTCGTGGTTCGAGGGGGAACAGTCGCAGGGCCCGGGCAGGTCGCGCGGGCGCCAGACCTGCACGACGCCGGGGGCGCTGCGGGCCTCGGACACGTCCAGATCGGTCAGGGTGCCCGCCGCGTGTTCGGACAGGCCAAACGCCAGATGCAGACAGTTCGCGGGCACCGGGATGTCATCGACATAGCGCGCGGCGCCGGTCACATGCAGGGGCGCCGCGTCATGGGGCAGGGGCTTGCGCACGCTCATGGCGTCACCTCCAGAACCGAGGTGCTGCCGCCCAGATCCTCCAGCAGGTAGCGGGTCAGCATGTTGCGCGCGGCGGTCAGACGGTATGCCGCCGAGGCGCGCATGTCGGACATCGGCTGGAAGTCCTGCGCCCACGCGTCCCAAGCCGCTTCCAGCGCGGGTTCCTCCCAGCGTCTGCCGATCAAGGCGTTCTCCACATGGGTGGCACGTTTCGGAATGCCCGCCATGCCGCCAAAGGCGATGCGCGCGGCGCTGACCATGCCGTCTTCGATGGTCAGGTTGAACGCGCCGCAGACGGCGGAAATGTCCTGATCGAAGCGTTTGGACAGCTTGTAGACCTTCAGCCGGTCGGGCTGGTGCGGGATCGTCACGGCCTCTACGAACTCGCCGGGGTGGCGGTCCTGCTTGCCATAGTCGAGGAAGAACGCCTCGATCGGCATCTCGCGCCGTGTTTCGCGGTAGCGCAGGTGCAGCGTGGCGCCAAGCGCGATCAGCACCGGAGGATTGTCCCCGATGGGCGAGCCATTGGCGATGTTGCCGCCAATCGTTGCCGCGTTGCGCACCTGCGTCGATCCGTAGCGCCGCAGCATCTCGCGGTAGGATGGGTGATCACCCATCCTACTTCTGAGCGTCTCGATCGAAACACCGGCCCCGATCCGCAGGCCCTGTTCCGTGTCCTCGATCCGTTGCAGATCGCGGCAGCGGTTGAGAAAGATCACCTCGGGCAGGTCGCGCAGTTGCTTGGTCACCCACAGGCCCACATCCGTCGCCCCGGCAACCAGCGTGGCCTCGGGGTGGCGGGCGTAAAGCTCGGCCAACTCGTCCGCCGTTTCCGGCGCGTGATGCGGACCCTGCCCGGCGCTCGGGTCCGCGTGTTGCCCGGGGAAATCGAGATCGCGTTTCAGCCAGTCCGGCACGGGGCTGTTTGCCGCCGCCTGCGCGGCGCGCACGATCGGCGCATAGCCCGTGCAGCGGCACAGGTTCCCGGCCAGCGCGTCGTCATGCGCCGTCTCGCCGTTCAGATGCGCCACCGCCATCGACATGACGAAACCCGGCGTGCAAAACCCGCATTGGCTGCCGTGGTGGTCGACCATCGCCTGTTGCACCGGGTGCATCTCGCGCCGTGGTCCTTGCAGGCCCTCGACGGTCCGCACCGCGCGGCCATGCAGCTGCGGCAGGAACAGGATGCAGGCGTTCAGCGCCTTCGCCCCGTCCGCGCCCGAGACCATCACGGTGCAGGCACCGCAATCGCCTTCGTTACAGCCTTCTTTCGTTCCGGTGAGGCCGCGATCCTCGCGCAGCCAATCGAGCAGCGTCGTGGTCGGGTCCACGTCGCGTAGCTCCACGCTCTCTCCGTTCAGAAGAAACGTGATATCCATGTGAAATGCCCGCCGCCTTACCAAACCTGGTCGGGTGTCCCCGATCTGCGTGCCCTCGATGCGGCGTAGAAGGCGCGCCCGTCCCTGTCATTCCCACAAGGCTAGGGGGCGGGCGCGGGGGTGCGCAAGGAAAAAATGCCCGGTTTCGGGGCGACGGCCCGCGTTATGCCCATTTCAGAGGCTTCGGGCCACGGTCTCCATCTGGCTGGCCGCGGTGCCCCACCCGTCGTGAAAGCCCATATCCGCATGCGTCTTGCACGCCTCGGGCGTCAGGTGGCGCACGGTGATGTGGTAATCGGTGCCGCCCTCCGTGGCGGTCATGGTGATTTCGGCGGAAAAGGGCAGGTCCTGCGGGCCGGCGGGGCGGAATCGGGCCGTCATCACGTTGGTCCAGACCAGCCTTTCGCCCGGCTCCGCCACGAGGATGCAACCCGATCCGGCCATCTCGCCATGCCCGGGCACGTTCATCACGGTGTCGAAGGCGCCGCCGGGAAAGGCCTCGATCCGCGCATGGGTGGTTTCCACCGGCTTCGGCGCAAACCAGTCCTTGAGCAAGTCCGGCTCGGTCCAGCAGCGCCATATATTGGCCGGGCTGGCCTTGATGTGGCGGTGCAGTTCGAGGTCGGTTTCGGGGTTGAAGTCCATGATCGCGTTCCTGTCAGTTGGGGCGTTCCAGCCGTTCCGCCAGCGCGGCAAGGCGATCCGTGCGCCCCTCCCACAGCTTGCGTTGTCTGGCCAGCCAATCCTCGGCCCGCGCCAACGGCTCCGGTCGCAGCGACAGGGTGCGCACGCGCCCGACCTTTTCGCTGCGCACCAGTCCGGCCTGTTCGAGGCGCGTCAGGTGCTTGAGGAACGAGGGCAGGGCCATCTCGTGCCCGTCATGCAGGTCGGTGACGGAGGCGGGCCCCGTCACCAGCCGTTCGATCACCGCGCGGCGGGTCGGATCGGCCATGGCGGCAAAGAAGCTGTCGAGTTGGTTAGCCATGTGGCTAGGTTTTCACGCCAAGCGAGTCTGCGCAAGGAAAACTTTCCCTTCCGGCTAACCAATCCGCTTTGCACGGGGTCAGATGTCGGACAGCTGGTCCCTGAGGCGGGCGATTTCGTCGGTGACGGGCGCACCGGGGCAGGCGGCACTTTCGGACCACGCGGAAAAGCGTTCGAGCAGCGGCAGGAAGGTGCTGATTTCTTCCATCGTCCAATCCTTGAGGTAAGAGCCGAGCACGAGGAACTTGTAATGGCGGATCGCCTCGACGATTCGCGTGCCGCTTTCGGTCAGTTCCAGCACGGCGCGGCGGGCATCCTGCTGGCTGACCGCGCGTTGCACCAGCCCACGCTTGATCAGGTCCGACGTGATGCGGCTGGCGCGGGACGGGTCGATGTTGAGCCGTGTGGCCACGGTCGAGACCATGGTCTCGGCCTCGTCATCATCCGGGCCGAATTCGTTGTCAGGCGCCCAGACGGCCATCAGCACATCCATCTGCGCAAGGTCCAGTTCCAGCCCCAGCTCGTTGAGCGCGCGAATCCCGAGTTCCCGTTTGAAGACCCGTCGGCGCCAAACCTGCAACACGGCATCGATGTCGAGCGCCGCCTGTGCATGCGCATCGTCGATGCCGACTTTGGCCAGTTCCGTCTTCAGTTGGTCGTCGCGATCACCCAAGCTTTCACTCCTCAAATTACATGCTGTTGACATGTAAATGCTTCGCTCACATATTTGGGGCAAGATAACAAGGACGCAGATGCCCCAACCCCGCCCGGTGCCAAGCCCGGTTGGCGGGCGGCGTGTCGTGATTAATGGAAGAGTGCGCGCATGTCACTTGCAGAAACCGAAGACCCCGTTGCCACTGGCGCAGCCTATGCCGCGCCACCCGACCGCAGGACCGTGCGGCTGACGCTGTCGGCGGTGGCGGTGACGTTGCTGTTTGCCTCGCTCGGTCAGACGATCGTTTCGACGGCGCTGCCGATCATGGTCGCCGATCTGGGCGGCATGGACCGGCTGACTTGGGTGATCACCGCCTATCTGCTGGCCTCGACCATCGCCGCGCCGGTGTCGGGCAAGCTGGGCGACATGTACGGACGCAAGGCGGTGTTGCAGGTCTCGATCGGCGTCTTCGTCGTCGGGGCGGTGGTCTGCGGCATCGCGGGCACCATGACGCAGGTCATCGTCGGTCGCGCGATCCAAGGCGCGGGCGGCGGGGCGCTGATCGTGACCTCCATGGCGGTGGTCGGCGACCTGTTGCCGGCGCGCGAACGCGGTGCGGCGCAGGGCATCATGGGCGCGGCCTTTGGCGTGTCGACGGTGATCGGGCCGCTTATGGGCGGGTTCATCGTGCAGACCGTGGGCTGGCACTGGATCTTTTTCGTGAACCTGCCGGTGGGGGCGGTGGCCTTCGTCGTGCTGGGCATGGCGCTTCCGCGCCGCCTGTCGCGCGAGAAACGGCGGGTGGACTATCTGGGCGCGGCGATGCTGGCGAGCCTGCTGTCGGTGATCGTGCTTCTGCCCAACGCGGAGGCCAAGGGCGGGCTGATGGCGTTGGGGGCGCTGGCGCTGGCGGGCTTCGTGCTGGCCGAGATGCGCGCGGCCGAGCCGATCCTGCCGCTGGGCCTGTTTCGCAACAACAGTTTCGTCGTCGTGAACCTTGTGGGCATCCTCGTGGGGGCGGCGATGTTCGGCACGATCACCTTCCTGCCGCTATTCCTGCAGATCGTCAAAGGCGTCTCGCCCACGGCGTCGGGCCTGTTCCTCGTGCCGATGATGGCGGGGTTGATCGGGGCGTCGATGGTGTCGGGCAAGCTGATGGCGCGCACCGGGCGCTACAAGCTGATGCCGGTGCTGTCGACCGGCGTGCTGGCGCTGGCCATGCTGGGCTTGACCCAGATGGGGGTGGACATGGCGCTGTGGGTGATCGGACTTTTGATGGTGCTGGTGGGGCTGGGCCTCGGCCCGGTGTTCAGCATCGGTGTCGCTGCGATCCAGAACGCCATTCCGGCCAGCCAGATGGGCGTGGGCACCGCGAGCGCCAACATGTTCCGGCTGATCGGCGGGTCGGTGGGCACCGCCGGGTTCGGGGCGTTGTTCAGCGTCGGGCTGGCGGCGCGGCTGTCGGGGGTGCTGCCGAATGCCGATCAGGGGCTGTCCTCGATCGGGGCGCGGACGGTGGCGGCTTTGCCGCCCGAAACCCAAGCCCGGGTGATGGATGGCTTTGCCGAGGCGCTGCACCCGGTGTTCTGGCTGGCGGCCGGGGCCGCTGCCGTGGCCTGTGTGGCGTCGATGGCGCTGCGGGAGTTGCCGTTGGGGGAGCGCGCCTGAGCGGCGTTTGCGCAGGCGGAGCGACCCGGGGCGCTGCCCCGGACCCCGCGGTATTTCGGGCCAGAAGAAACCGGGGGCTCTGGTCTCGGTCCGGGTGGCGGTCTAGGATCGCGACATGTCCAATCCCCGATTCATCCACCTGCGCGTCCATACCGAATATTCCCTGCTCGAAGGGGCCATCCGGTTGAAGAAACTCCCCGGCCTGATCGCCGGGATGGAGATGCCCGCCGTCGCGGTCACCGACACCAACAACCTGTTCGCCGCGCTGGAATTTTCCGTGGGCGCCAGCGGCGCCGGGGTGCAGCCGATCATCGGCTGCCAGATGGACTTGCGCTATGAGGAACCCGCGCCGGGCCAGCGCCCAAAGCCGCCCGCGCCGGTGGTGCTGCTGGCGCAGACCGAGGCCGGGTATGAGCACCTGATGAAGCTCAACTCGTGCCTGTATATGCGCACCGATGGCGAGTTGGCGCATGTGACGCTGGACGAGTTGGCGCAGCATTCCGAGGACATCATCTGCCTGACGGGCGGGCCGGACGGGCCGGTCGGACGCCTGCTGCGCAACGGCCAGCGCGGGCCTGCGGCAGAGCTGATGACGCGCCTGCACCGGATCTTTGCGGATCGGCTGTATGTCGAATTGCAGCGCCACCCGATGGAGGATGGCACGCCGCCCGAGGCGGAGGCGCTGACCGAGCGTGGCTTTGTCGAGATGGCCTATGACATGGGCATTCCGCTGGTGGCGACGAACGACGTCTACTTCCCCAAATCAGAGATGTACGAGGCCCACGATGCGATGATCTGCATCGCCGAGGGGGCCTATGTCGATCAGGCCGAACCGCGCCGCCGACTGACGCCGCAGCATTACCTCAAGACGCCGCAGGAAATGGCGGTGCTGTTCGCCGACCTGCCCGAGGCGCTCGAGAATACGGTGGAAATCGCGCGGCGCTGCGCGTTTCAGGCCTATCGGCGCAACCCTATCCTGCCGAAATTCGCCGATGACGAGGTCGCGGAACTGCGGCGTCAGGCGAATGAGGGCTTGCAGGCGCGTCTGGCGGTCATCCCCCATGCGGTGACGCCCGAGGAATATCAGGAACGGCTCGATTTCGAGTTGGGCATCATCGAGGGCATGGGCTTTCCCGGCTACTTCCTGATCGTTGCGGATTTTATCGGTTGGGCCAAGGCGCATGACATTCCGGTGGGGCCGGGGCGGGGCTCGGGTGCGGGTTCGCTGGTGGCCTATGCGCTGACGATCACCGACCTTGATCCCTTGCGCTATTCGCTGCTGTTCGAACGCTTCCTGAACCCGGAACGGGTGTCGATGCCCGACTTTGACATCGACTTCTGCATGGACCGGCGCGAAGAGGTGATCCGTTATGTGCAGGACAAATACGGCCATGACCGGGTGGCGCAGATCATCACCTTTGGTGCGCTTCTGTCCAAGGCGGCGGTGCGCGATATGGGGCGGGTCTTGCAGATGCCCTATGGGCAGGTGGACCGCCTGTCCAAGATGATCCCGGTCGAGGGGGTGAAACCCGTCAGCATCGAAAAGGCGCTGAAGGACGAACCGCGCCTTGCCGAGGAGGCAAGGAACGAAGAGGTCGTGGACCGGCTGCTGAAATACGGCATGCAGGTCGAGGGGCTGTTGCGGTCTGCGGGCACCCACGCGGCGGGGGTGGTGATTGCCGACCGCCCCACCGATGAATTGGTGCCGCTGTACCGCGATCCTCGGTCTGAAATGCCGGCCACCCAGTTCAACATGAAATGGGTCGAACAGGCCGGTCTGGTGAAGTTCGACTTCCTCGGTCTGAAGACGCTGACCGTGGTGCAGAACGCCTGCAACCTGATCTTCAAATCCGGGCGTCCCTTGCATGTCGCGGCCGATGGCGTGCAGCTGTATGAGCCCGCCGAGGGGGCCGAGAACCAGATCAACCTCATCCCGCTGGATGATGAAAAGACCTATAAGCTGTATGCGGCGGCCAAGACCGTCGCCGTGTTCCAGGTGGAAAGCTCGGGCATGATGGATGCGCTCAAGCGCATGAAGCCCACCTGTATCGAGGATATCGTGGCGCTCGTGGCGCTGTACCGCCCCGGCCCGATGGAAAACATCCCCGTCTATTGCGAGGTCAAGAACGGCATCCGCGAGATCACCTCGGTGCATCCGTCCATCGACCATATCCTTGCCGAGACGCAGGGCATCATCGTCTATCAGGAACAGGTGATGCAGATCGCGCAGGTCATGGCGGGCTACAGCCTTGGCGGCGCCGACCTGCTGCGCCGCGCGATGGGCAAGAAGATCGCCGAGGAAATGGCCAAGGAGCGCCCCAAATTCGAGGAAGGCGCGCAGAAGAACGGGGTCGACAAGAAAAAGGCCTCGGAGGTGTTCGACCTTCTGGAGAAGTTCGCGAATTACGGCTTCAACAAATCGCACGCGGCGGCTTATGCGGTGGTGTCGTATTACACCGCGTGGCTGAAGGCGAACCACCCGGTCGAATTCATGGCGGGCGTCATGAACTGCGATATCCACCTGACCGACAAGCTGGCCGTGTATTTCGAAGAGGTCCGCAAGGGGTTGAAACTGCCCTATGTGCCGCCCTGCGTGAACCGGTCCTTGGCGATGTTCGACGTGGTCGATCAGGAACTGGTCTACGGGCTGGGCGCGCTGAAGAATGTCGGCGTCGAGGCGATGAACCTGATCGTGCAGGGACGTGGTGAGAGGGCTTTTGCCACGCTCTATGATTTCGCGCGGCGCGTCGATCTGAAGAAGATCGGCAAGCGCCCGCTGGAGATGCTGGCGCGGGCCGGGGCCTTCGACCAGCTCGACAGCAACCGGCGGCGGGTGTTCGACAGTCTCGATGCGCTGGTCGCCTATTCGGCGGCGATCTTCGAACAAAAGGCCAGCGCGCAGGTGTCGCTGTTTGGCGAGGCGGGCGATGACCTGCCGGAACCGCGCATGTCGCCGGTGCCGGATTGGCTGCCCGCCGAAAGACTGGCCGAGGAATTCAAGGCGGTGGGCTTCTACCTGTCCGGCCACCCGCTGGACGACTACATGGCGGCGCTGAAACGCCAAGATGTCAGCACGCTCGAAGAGGTCGAGCGCAAGGCCATGCGCGGGCCTTGTATCGCGAAACTGGCCGGTGTGGTCGCCGGGCGGCAGGAACGCAAATCGGCGCGCGGCAACCGCTTTGCCTTTGCCCAGCTGTCCGACCCGACCGGCGCCTATGAGGTCACGCTGTTTTCCGAGGCGCTGGAGAAATCCCGCGAGCATCTGGAAACCGGGTCCAAGGTCGTGGTCACCGTCGAGGCGACGATGGAAAGCGACCAGCTCAAGCTGCTGGGCCGATCCGTCGCGCCGGTGGATTCGGTGGCGTCCAGCGGGACCCCGGCGGGCATGCGCATCTATATCGAGAACGCGGGCGCGCTGGGCCATATCGCCACCGTGCTGGGCCGCGCGCGCGAACAGATGCCCAAGGCCCCGCGCGGGCCGGTGACATTGGCGCTGAACGATCACGGCTTGCCCGGCGAGGTCGAGGTCGACCTGCAGGAAATGTTCCCGGTCACGCCCGAAATCCGCGGCGCGGTGAAGTCGCTGGACGGGGTGCTGGCGGTCGAGGAATTGTAAGCGCCGAATTGCCGGGTTGGGCGGTTTGGCTGGACCTGCCCCCGGCTTGGCGGCTATGACGGCGGGAAGAGTTTTCCACCGGAGAGGCGCATGCAGCGTATCGCCACAGCCCTGACCTTGGCCGTCCTGCTGGCAGGCTGCGCCGGTGATCCGTTGAAATCCGTGCCCCGCGTGGGGGATGTCGAGATCGCCGAGGCCGCGGGGCAGGCCGATATCGCCGCCCCCGAAGAGGGCGCGGACCGGCCCGTGGCCCCGGCCCCGGAAACGGAGGCGCCGCAAGGCGGGCTCATGGGCTTCCTGAAACGCAAGGCGGATGAGGGCGCCGCTGCCGAAGCGGCACCCGTCGCCGTCGATGCGGCGGACGAGGCCCCGGAAATCGAGGCGCCCGATCTTGCTGCGTCCGATGTCGAATCGCCCGCGCCCCGGCGCGGCCTGTTTGGCCGTATCCTGCGCGGTGAGGCCGGGCGGGACGCAGGCACCGATCCGGCACCGCAGCAGGTGGCCATGGTCGCCCCCGAGGCCGAGCCGGACGCGCCACTCGCCGAAGCGCGACCCGGTTCCGCCCCGAAACGTGGCCTGTTCGGGCGCATTCTCGACGGGGATGCCGGCGATGAACGCCCCTCTGTTTCAGCCCCGGTGATGGACCCGAATGCGCCGGATGCCCGGCAGATCGCCTTTGGCACCCGGCTGCCCTTTGGCGAGGTGGCGCGGCTCTGCGACGTGCCCGCGCGGCAATTGGGCAAGCGGGCCGGTGGCTATCCCGAGCGCGGCGCGCAGTACATGCTGTATGACAGCGCCCCCGGCGAGACCGGCCCGCGCAGCTATTACCTGACCGGCTTCAAGGACGGGTGCGCGCGCCAGTTCACCGCCGCGCTGGTGCTGTTCGGCTCGCCCGAAAGCTATGAGCAGATCCATTACGGGCCTGCGGGCAAGGCACAACCCAAGGCGCAGACCGATGCCGCCTATGAGCTTGTGAAGTCGCGCGTGTGCCGCGTCGGCAAGGGCAAGCCTTGCGGGTCGGCCATGTCACGGCTGTCGCGGGACACGGTCTTTGTCAGCGTGTACGAACGCTTCGACAGCAATCCGCGCTGGAAAAACATCCTGCTGCATGACGGCGCGGTTGTCGCCGTGGACATGAAGTGACCTGATGTCGGATCAGTAATGTGGCGGGCGCTCATCGCCGAGGATGACGCCGCCCGAACCTTCGGCCTCACGCGCGGCCTCGCGTTCCAGCAGCATGGCGACACGGTGGGTGAGGCGGTCGATTTCCTTGGCCTGCTGCGCCACGACGTCGGACAGGTCGTCGACGGTGCGTTCGAGATGGGCGAGGCGTTCTTCGATCGGGTTGGTCATGTCGGGCCTTTCTGTCGCAGGGGCTTTGCCCCTCTTGGCCTGCGGCCAATTCACCCCACGGTATTTCGGGCCAGAAGAAGCCGGGGGCGGTTCGCTTGCTCATGGGGTGCGGAATGGGTAGAGGAAGCGCGACGGATTTGGAAGGCGGATCGCACCCATGGCCAAACAGAAGAAATCCCCGCGCCCCAAGGCGGCCACGCCGAAGGGCTTTCGCGACTATTTCGGCGCCGAAGTCACCGAGCGCGCCGAGATGCTGCAGACCATTGCCGGGGTGTACCATCAGTATGGCTTTGACGCGCTGGAAAGCTCGGGCGTGGAGACGGTCGAGGCGCTGGGCAAGTTCCTGCCCGATGTGGATCGCCCGAACGAGGGGGTCTTTGCCTGGCAGGACGAGGATGATCAGTGGATGGCGCTGCGCTATGACCTGACCGCACCCTTGGCGCGCGTCTATGCGCAGCACCGCAACGACCTTCCGCTGCCGTATCGCCGCTATGCGATGGGGCCGGTCTGGCGGAATGAGAAGCCCGGACCGGGGCGCTATCGTCAGTTCTATCAGTGCGACGCGGATACGGTTGGCGCGGGGTCGGTGGCCGCCGATGCCGAGATTTGCGCGATGCTGTCGGATACGCTGGAGAAGGTCGGGATTCCGCGCGGCGATTACGTGGTGCGGGTCAACAACCGCAAGGTTCTGAACGGTGTGCTGGAGGCGATGGGCGTGAGCGACGAGGCGCAGGCGGCGGACGTGCTGCGCACCATCGACAAGTTTGACAAGGTCGGTGAAAGCGGCGTGCGCGAGTTGCTGGGCAAGGGGCGGCTGGATGCCTCTGGGGCCTATATCGACGGGGTCGGGCTGGCCGAGGCGCAGGCCGAGCCGGTGATTGCGTTCCTGACGTCGAAGGGCGCATCGAACGCCGAGACCTTGGTGAATTTGAAGGCGGCGATTGGCGAAAGCGCCGTGGGCGCCGAGGGCGTGGCCGAGTTGCAGGAAATCGCGGCGCTGCTCGATGCACAGGGCTATGGCGAGGATCGCATCGTGATCGATCCCTCCGTGGTGCGCGGCCTTGGCTACTATACCGGGCCGGTTTTCGAGGCGGAGCTGACCTTTGAAATCCTCGACGAGAAGGGCCGCAAGCGGCAATTCGGCTCGGTTGCCGGGGGCGGGCGCTATGATGACCTCGTGAAACGCTTCACGGGTCAAGCGGTGCCTGCGACGGGTGTCAGCATTGGCGTGGACCGCTTGCTGGCAGCGCTGCGTGAAAAGGGGCGGATCGGGTCCAATGTGCAAGGGCCGGTGGTCGTGACCGTTATGGATAAGGACCGGATGGCCGACTATCAGGCGATGGTGGCCGAGTTGCGCAGCGCGGGGCTGCGGGCCGAGGTCTATCTGGGCAATCCCAAGAACTTTGGCAACCAGTTGAAATATGCCGATAAACGCGCCTCGCCGGTGGCCGTGATCGAGGGCGGGGATGAGCACGAAAAAGGTGTGGTTCAGATCAAGGACCTGATCCTTGGCGCCAAGATCGCCGAAGAGGCGAGCCTTGAGGAATGGAAGGACCGCCCCAGCCAGT
This sequence comes from Tropicibacter alexandrii, assembly GCF_003667315.2. Lineage (GTDB taxonomy): Bacteria > Pseudomonadota > Alphaproteobacteria > Rhodobacterales > Rhodobacteraceae > Tropicibacter > Tropicibacter alexandrii. Next base: position 234,501 of record NZ_RCTZ02000006.1, read on the forward strand.
ACGAAGTGCCGCGTGGCGACCTTGTGACCAAGGTGCGCGAGATTCTGGACCTGTACCAATGACCCTTTCAGCGGTGAAAACCAAGGCGGCGGCCTTGCAGGCGGCCTTCGAGGCGGCGGGTGCGCACCCGGTCGATTGCCCGATCCTGTTGCCCGCAGGCGTGCTTTTGGAGCTCTATGGCGAGGATATCCGCACGCGGGCCTATGTGACCAGCGACCCGGTCGAGGGCGAGGTCATGCTGCGCCCGGATTTCACGCTGCCAGTGGTCGAACGCCACATGGCCGAGGGCGCGGAACCGGCGCGCTACACCTATGCGGGCGAGGTCTTTCGCCGACAGGAAGAGCACCCGGACCGGGCCAGCGAATACGTGCAGGTGGGCTTCGAGGTCTTTGACCGCGAGGACCCGGAGGCGGCGGATGCCGAGGTCTTTGCGCTGTTCTCGAAGGCGCTGGACGGCTACGGGCTGCGCGCGGTCACCGGCGATATCGGCATCCTGACGGCGGCGGTGTCGGGGTTGGAGACCAGCGCCGCGCGGCGGGCGGCCCTGATGCGCCATATCTGGCGGCCCCGCCGGTTCCGGGCGCTTCTGGACCGGTTCTCGGGCAAGACCGAGATGCCCGCGTCGCGCGCGGCCCTGCTGGCATCGCAGACGCCGATGGCGCTGGCCGGGGCCATGATCGGCCTGCGGGACGAGACCGATATCCTTGCGCGGATCGAAACGCTGCGCGCCGATCAGGCCGAGCCCAAGCTGGCGCGCGAACAGGTCGCCATGTTGGAGCAGTTGTTGAAAGTGTCCGAGGCTTGTCCCTTTGCGCTGGAACAGTTGCGCGACATCGCCGTGGACATGCCCGCGATTGCCGGGGCGGTCGATCGCTTTGCCCGGCGCTGCGAGGCGATGGACAGGCGTGGCGTGGCGGTCGACCAGCTGGCCTTCGAGGCCAGCTATGGCCGCTCGTCGATGGAATATTACGACGGGTTCGTCTTTGGCTTTGCGCGGGCGGACCGGCCCGATTGGCCGCTGGTGGCCAGTGGCGGGCGCTATGATGCGTTGACCCGGCAGCTGGGGCAGGGGCGCGAGATCCCGGCGGTGGGCGGTGTCATCCGCGCCGGCCTGCTGGTGGAGTTGGAGCGATGAGCATCAAGCTGGGCGTGCCGTCCAAGGGGCGGCTGATGGAAAAGACCTTTGACTGGTTCGGCGCGCGCGGCGTGGCGCTGTCGCGCACCGGCTCGGATCGCGAGTATTCCGGCGCGGTCGAGGGGGTCGACGGGGTCGAACTGGTGCTGCTGAGCGCGGGGGAAATCCCGCGCGAACTGGCTGCCGGGCGCATCCATCTGGGCGTGACGGGCACGGACCTGATCCGCGAGAAACTGGTGCAATGGGATCAGAAGGTGCAGCCGCTGGCCGAGCTTGGCTTTGGCCATGCGGACCTGATCATCGCCGTCCCGGCCTGTTGGGTGGATGTGGATACGCTGGACGATCTGGACGCGGCGGCGGCGCAATTCCGCGCGCGGCACGGGTTCCGGATGCGCATCGCGACGAAGTATCACCGGCTGGTGCGGCAATACCTGCATGACGGCGGGGTCGCGGATTACCAGCTGGTCGACAGCCAAGGCGCGACCGAGGGTACGGTGAAGAACCTGACCGCCGAGGCGATCGCGGACATCACTTCGACGGGCGAGACGTTGCGCGCCAACCATCTGAAAGTTCTGGAAGAAGAGCCGGTCTTGCGGTCGCAGGCAACGCTGTTCCGGTCGCGCAAGGCAGCGATGGAGCCCGGCGATCGCGCGGCGATGCAGGCGCTGTGTGACAAGCTGAACGTTGGCTGACCTCAAGTAGGATGGGTGATCACCCATCCTACCTTTTTGGCGCGTTCAACCGATCTTGTCTTGGGTCTTGGTCTCGAAATCCGACGCATCATGGCGTTCGCGCAGTTGCGTGGCCGGGTCACCGGAGGCCTTGTTGACCATGCGCCCGCGGATCACGGCAGGCCGCGCGGCGATCTCGTCGGCCCAGCGGATCACGTTGGTGTAGCTTTTCACATCCAGGAATTCGCCCGCGTTGTAGCTTTCGCCATGCACCGTGCGCCCGTACCATGGAAAGATCGCGATATCGGCGATGGTGTAGTCGTCGCCCGTCATGTACCGGTTTTCGGCCAGATGCCGGTCCAGCACGTCGAGCTGGCGCTTGACCTCCATCGCAAAGCGGTCGATCGGATATTCCATCTTGTAAGGGGCGTAGGCGTAGAAATGGCCAAAACCGCCGCCCAGATAAGGCGCGCTGCCCATCTGCCACATCAGCCAAGACAGCAGTTCCGTGCGGTTCGAGCCGAGGAAGGCACCGAATTTCTCGGCCAGATGCATCAGGATCGCACCGGATTCGAAGACGCGGACGGGCTCGCCGCCGGAGCGGTCGACCAGCGCGGGGATCTTGGAGTTCGGGTTGATCTCGACAAAGCCCGAGCCGAACTGGTCGCCATCCCCGATCTTGATCAGCCACGCGTCGTATTCGGCATCATGCCCCGCTGCGAGAAGCTCTTCGAGCAGGATCGTGACCTTTTGGCCGTTTGGCGTGGCGAGGCTATAAAGCTGGAACGGGTGCTTGCCCACGGGCAGGTCTGCGTCGTGGGTGGCCCCGGCGATGGGCCGGTTGAGCGAGGCCCATTGGCCACCGTTTTCCTTGTCCCAGGTCCAGACCTTGGGCGGAGTGTAGGTATCAGTCATGCGTGTCTCCTTTGAGGGGAGATTAGGCATTGTGAGGCGGAATGCCAGAGGGGCTTGGGATTCGCACGCTGGCTGTGCATAGGTGCAGATATGATGACCGGACTGGATGATCCTGTGGCGCTGGTCTTGGGGGCCGCGGTTTGGGAGGGCGGGCGTGCCTCGCCGTCGTTACGCCGGCGCGCGCGCCACGCGGCTACGTTGTGGCATGCGGGGCAGGTGCGGGCGATCGTGGTGTCGGGCGGTGTGGGGCTGCACCCGCCTTCCGAGGCCGAGGTCATGGCGCAGGTCATCGTCGCGGCGGGGGTGCCCGACGGCGCTGTCTTCCTCGAACCGCAGGCGCGCAACACGCGCGAGAACATTGCCCTGTCGCGGCCGATCCTGAACCGGATTGGCGCATCCGCCGTCGTGATCGTCACGGACGGTTACCACGCGCCGCGCGCGCGACTGTTGGCGCGGCGTGCCGGGTTGCGGGCGTCAAGCAATTGCCCGGTGCGGGATTATCGCCTGACTTGGCCGATGCTGCGGCTGCGCCTGCGCGAGGCGGTCGCGTTTTTGTGGGTGCTGGTGCGGCGTGGGTAGGATGGGTGATCACCCATCCTACTTTATGGATCATCGGACGACGGTGACCTCCACGGACCGCCCCGTATTGCCGGTGCCGTATATCCGGACAAAGACCGTTGCGCCGCCGTTGAGCAGGGTGCGCGCGGCATTCGGTTCGATATAGCCATTCATGATCATCCGCTCCATCGCGGCACGATTGTCGATCGAGCCGAAGAACGGGTCCCATTCGTCGCCGGGTTGGGAAATGCCGAAGCGGTGGTAATTCGCCCGGTCCTGCCGCAACACCTGCCAAGGCTCGTTCAGGCGCTGGCCGTTGGAATTATAAAGGTCCTGCGTGCCGATATAGGCGACGTAGGAGCCGATCAGGCTGTCCGCCTGTGCGACCGTGGTCGAGGCGAGCAGGGCCAGAGCGGTGAGAAGGCGTTTCATGGGCAGTCCTCCCTTGGTGACATATGCCGAGTCTAGGCGCGCTTGGGGAGGTTGACCTTGATTCAGGGCAATGTTTGGGCGCGGCGATGGCGCGCTTCCTGCGTGGCTTCTCGTCCCGCCCCTGACGGATCGGCGGCGCGGTCTGTCAGGGGGGGAATGGGTATTTGGAAAGAGAAGAAACAGGGCGCGTCAGAGGACGCCTATCTCTGCGAGGGCCCCGGCGAGTTCCGGCGGCAGGGGTGTTTCCGTTTCGCGCCCCTTGGGCAGGTCGGGCGGCGCGTCGGCGTCAGACAGGTAGCGCCAGCCCTGAAAGGCGCGCTTCGGGGCGAGCGCGGTGCGGACCAGCTGCGGGTCGAGGCCGATGGCGCAGCGGCGGATGCCGTCCTCGCCGGTGACCTCGTCCAGCCGCAGGATGCGCTGGCGGCACTGGATCTGGCCCTTGATCACCCAATAGATTGATCCGCCTGCCAGAATCTCGGCCTCGCGTTTTGGCCACATGCGCGTGACATGGCGCGGCAGCCCGTCCGTGAACCGCGCGCGCACGCTGTCCTGCCATGCGGCGAGGCTCTCGACGCTGTCGGTGCCGGCGGAGAGTTTTACGAGATGGCAGAGCTTGGTCACGAATCTGGTCCCCTTCAGACGCTTTATATGGTATGGTTTGTGTTCCCGTCTTCAAGCCCTAGCGTCTTGCTTGCCGAAATCTTGCAAAATTAAGGCTTCATTTGTGGAGCCGGACGCGATACCCAACGCCCCTGCTGACCCGAACACTCGACAAAAGGATTCGCCGCCCATGACCCGCTTTGCCGCGCCCATCGCAGAACAGATCTGGGATATGAAATACCGCCTGAAAGAGGCGGATGGCACGGCCATCGACCTCAGTGTCGAGGATACGTGGCGGCGGATCGCCCGCGCCTTGGCCAGCGTCGAGACGGACACCGCCGCGTGGGAAGACAAGTTCTACCACGCGCTGGAGGATTTCAAATACCTGCCCGCAGGCCGGATCACCGCAGGGGCGGGCACCGACCGCAGCGTGACCCTGTTCAATTGCTTCGTCATGGGCACGATCCCCGACAGCATGGGCGGCATCTTTGACATGCTGAAAGAGGCGGCGCTGACGATGCAGCAGGGCGGCGGGATCGGCTATGATTTCTCGACCATCCGGCCCAAGGGCGCGGTGGTGAAGGGCGTGGCGGCGGATGCGTCGGGTCCGCTCAGCTTCATGGATGTGTGGGATGCGATGTGCCGCACCATAATGTCGGCAGGCAGCCGTCGCGGTGCGATGATGGCGACCATGCGCTGTGACCACCCGGACGTCGAACAATTCATCGCCGCCAAGGCCGACAGCGCCCGTCTGCGCATGTTCAACCTGTCCGTTCTGGTCACAGACGCCTTCATGGAGGCGGTCAAGGCGGACGGCCCGTGGGATCTGCAATTCGACGGCAAGGTGTATCACACCGTGCAGGCGCGCGACCTGTGGAACCGGATCATGAAGGCGACCTATGACTATGCCGAGCCGGGCGTGATCTTCATCGATCGCATCAACGAAAAGAACAACCTCAACTATATCGAGACGATCTGCGCGACGAACCCCTGTGGCGAGCAGCCCTTGCCGCCTTATGGCGCCTGCCTGCTGGGCTCGATCAACATGGCGCGTCTGGTCGAGGATGCGTTTGGCCCGGATGCGCGGCTGGACGTCGAGAAGATGAACGACCTCGTCGCGACTGCCGTGCGCATGATGGATAACGTGGTCGACGCCTCGCGCTTCCCGCTGCCGCAGCAGCAGGAAGAGGCGCTGAACAAGCGCCGTATCGGTCTGGGCGTGACCGGGTTGGCGGATGCGCTGCTGATGTGCGGGCTGCGCTATGGCTCCGAAGAGGCGGCTGCGCAGACCGAGGACTGGCTGAAGGCGATTGCCCGTGCGTCCTATCTGGCGTCGGTCGATTTGGCGAAGGAGAAGGGCGCCTTCCCGCTGTTCGACGCGGACAAATACCTCGCCTCTGGCAACATGATGGCGATGGATGAGGATGTCCGCGAGGCGGTCCGCCAGCATGGCATCCGCAACGCTCTGGTCACGTCGATCGCGCCCACCGGGACGATCTCGCTGTACGCGGGCAACGTGTCGTCGGGGATCGAGCCGGTCTTTGCCTACAGCTACACCCGCAAGGTCCTGCAAAAGGACGGTTCGCGCACCGAGGAAGAGGTCGTCGATTACGCCGTGCAGATGTATCGCGAGCGCCATGGCGAGGATGCGGACCTGCCCGATTATTTCGTGAACGCCCAGACTCTGGCCCCGCTGGAGCATGTGCGCATGCAGGCGGCGGCGCAGAAATGGGTGGATTCGTCGATCTCCAAGACCATCAACTGCCCCGAAGACATCTCGTTCGAGGATTTCAAGGAAGTGTATCTGGAGGCCTACGAACAGGGCTGCAAGGGTTGCACCACCTATCGCCCGAACGACGTGACCGGGTCGGTCCTGACCGTGTCCGAGGAAAAGAAAGCGCCCGAAGTGGTCGCCAATGACGACGCAGAGCCGCAGCGCCCGCATGGCGACGTGATCTACATGTCGGAACCTCTGGACCGTCCGCAGACGCTGGAAGGGGCAACCTACAAGCTGAAATGGCATGACAGCGAACACGCCATCTATCTGACGATCAACGATATTATCGTGGGCGGCCATCGTCGTCCCTTCGAGGTGTTCATCAACTCCAAGAACATGGAGCACTACGCATGGACGCTGGCGCTGACGCGGATGATCTCTGCCGTGTTCCGTCGGGGTGGGGATGTGTCGTTCGTGGTAGAAGAGCTGAAGGCCGTGTTCGACCCGCGCGGCGGCGCCTGGGTTCAGGGCAAGTACATCCCGTCGATTCTGGCGGCGATCGGTGGTGTGATCGAACAGCATCTGGTGGCGATCGGGTTTCTTGAGGGCGAGGGGATGGGCCTGAAGAGCGACCCGACGGCCAAGGTCGTCGGTCTGGACACCCCGCGCGGCAAGGCCTGCCCAAGCTGCGGTCAGTTCTCGATGATGATGGTCGAGGGCTGCATGACCTGCAGTTCTTGTGGTCACTCGAAGTGTGGGTGAGGCCGGTCTGTCTAGAAGTGTTGAAACGACACGGATAAATCTGCCAAACCGGGCAAAAAACCCGCCAGTTGACAGGTCTATCTCTGCCACCTTCGCTTAAGTCTTTGAAATCTCTAAATGCGTGAAACGCCGCTCCGAAAGGGGCGGCGTTGTGCTTTCATGCGTCACCGAGGCCGCTGCACTTGACCCATGGGCGTTTCCGTGGCTTCCATCGACCCCATGATGAACACGCGACCGAACCACCAGCGCATACGGGGCTGACCTTGCCCTGATCGACCCGGGCCAGAAGCGCCCGGGATACATGCCCTGCTGGAAGAGGACTGCCCCCATGAACACCCGCGTGAAACTGCTGCTGAGCCCTGCCAGGGATCTCGATACCGTCGCCATCCAGAACCGCCTCAAGACCTTCCTGAAGGCGTTGCGCGCCCGGAAGTTGGCTGAGGATCTCATCGGGGACGACGAGCGCTCCGAGGAGTTTGACGTCGACGACATGAGCGCCTTTGCCGCCGAACTGTCTGACGGCGACGAACTGACCTATCACGACAAGAGCCGTATCGAAGCCCGCGCCAGGCGCTTCGTCGCGGCGCGCCGGCGATCCATGGGACTCGGCCATTTGAGGGAAGACGAGCGCCGGGCCGTCATGGGGCTGATGCCCGACGTGGCCGCCGTTACAATCCCAACCGAGCACCGGGCCGACGAGATCGCTGCCGCGATCCACGAGGAGATGCCCTGGATGGCGCGCTCTACGGAACATGCCTGGCACGCCCTGCGTCGCGCGGCGCGCCGTGGCGAGCCGGTGGTGATCCCGCCGGTCATCCTGCTCGGACCGCCCGGCATCGGCAAGTCGCACTGGGCACGACGTCTGGCCGGAGCGCTCGATGTGCCAGCCGCTGACATCGACGCCACGAAAGGCGGTGCCGGTTTCGCATTGGTGGGCACGGAACGTGGTTGGAGTTCGGCCCAGCCCGGCCGCCCGATTGAAACTCTGCTGACCCACCGGGTGGCGAACCCGCTTATGATCGTTGACGAGGTCGAGAAGGCCCAGCATCAAACCTCCTCGAAGGGACATACTTATTCCTTTACCGAGGCGCTGCTGTCGCTCTTGGAGCCGGGCACGGCGGCTTCCTGGACCTGCCCGTTCTACCGGGTGCCATTCGACATGCGCTGGATCTCTTGGGTCATGACGGCCAATGGCATCGAGGGCCTGCCCGCGCCACTGATGAGCCGCTGTGTGCTGATCACGCTGGGAGATATTACCGTATCCGACCTGATCGCCTTTGCCACGCGTGAGGGTGCACGGCGGGGGCTTGAGGTGGCGTCGATCGACGCCATCAGTGAGGCCATCATTCAGGTCAAGGGCGGGATCAGCTTGCGAGATGTTGTCCGCATGCTGGAGCGGGCGGAGGGGTTGGAGAGCCGGCCCCGGTTGCAGTGAGCCGGGGTTACGGACGATGAGCAGAGAGAGCCGATACCTCGCCTTGGTTCTGAGGCATCAACCTGAAACGATCGGTCTGAAGTTGGACCGGCATGGCTGGGTCGGCATCGCTGAACTGCTTCGTGCGATGAAGCGCGCCGGTCGCCCCCTGAGCCGGGCCCAGCTCCTCGAAATCGTTGAACAGAACGACAAAAGGCGCTTTACCATCAGCCCGGATGGCCAGCGCATTCGGGCGGCTCAAGGGCATTCTGTGGACGTCGATCTAGGCTTGACGCAGCTGGAACCGCCGCCGACGCTCTATCACGGCACGGCGAGCCACTCCCTCGATGCGATCTTTGCCTCCGGCCTCCTTCCCGGACGCCGCCGGCATGTGCATCTATCAGGGGGCGCTGATACGGCGCTCGATGTTGGTCGTCGGCACGGCAAGCCTGTGATCCTTTGCGTCGCTGCTCGCGAAATGCATGAAGCGGGGCACGTGTTTTTTAAGGCTGACAACGGCGTATGGCTCACGGATCATGTGCCGGCACGCTTCATCGGCTTTGGAGTGGTTCCTTGACGGGCGTGCGGAAGACGGATGCCGAGATGGTGAGAGTGGCCGACACGGAATACAGGCGTGTCGCGGGCTGCATGGCGGCTTGACCGTTCGGTTCTTTTGGATAGGCAATCCAAATTGCCATCGGGGGATCGGCTGAGGAGTTTCAGAAACTCTGTATATAGGCCGCGGGCCCAGTTCCATTCTGACTGCCCTCAGCCGCCCAATGGCGAGAAAAGGTTTGTGACCTTGCAGCGTCGCATCCGCGGCAAATTGCAGAAACCTGCCGCTCGCAATTCCTGCCGTGATAGGCGGCAGTTGGCAGGAAGCGGAGTTCGGAAAGTCGCGGGTCAGATCGCAGTCTTCAACAAACTCGGTCTAGTGCGCAGTGCGCCGGATCTCTTGAGCCAGAACGCCAACCTCTTCCAACGCGAACAGTTTAGTCTGCGCTTTCGCAAACTCATCCTTTAGGCTATCTACATAGTCCTGAGATTGATCGCCAAACTCGCCCACAACGATCAGGCGGTGATCAAGTGTCTCGGCAAGTGCTCGCCCTTCAAGCACTCGCTTACCCGCTTCCGCAAGGCCCTTTTCCGACTGATCAAAACGTGCTGAGTCAATCAAATTGAAAACTCCGTTTTGATAGCCGAAGTCAGCTTTGACGCTCACGCCCCATTTTGGAATTTCAACAGCATGAGGGCGCATTTGAAGTAGAGAAAGAACCCCGGCGTCCGCGAATGCACGCTTTAGACGCGTGCTTACGCGTTCCTGACGCCTATTTCTTGTCTCTGCGGATACCAAGTCGGAGAAAAGATCGTTGGCGGCTTGCGCCGCACTCTTCCCTGAAATCGGCAGCAGCGGCGTGATCTGAAAAATACCGGCACGCCTCGAATTGAAGTCCGATGCAGAGACTGAATAGTCACGCTTTCGAAACTCGAAATCAACACGCTCTGCAAAATCTTCGAGTGCCAACTTCAGAAACGCAGGACTGGCATCCCCAAAAATCCGTTTTACTCGCGCGAAGTCAGAGCTGAACTTTCGCACAAGGGAGCCTTGCCGCTTGTCAATCACAAGCACGCCGACGTTGACGAACTCAAACCGCTCAGGACGGGGACTAAACTGAACGATGCTGTAAGCTAGTTCGTTCTCATTCATCTGCCGCCTCCCCTTGGTCAAACTGTAGCTCATACTGATCAAATATGGCGGCAGGAAGCCAACTTTCCAACCGCTGGGCGCGCTCGTCCAAGCAGGTAAAAAGGCGCTCGCTGAGCCCATCTGTCATCCCCCACGCGCGCGGGACTCCCTCACATACCCGCCGAAGCGTCGTCCGGTCAATCCGCTCGACGGCCGCGAGGGCAGAGCCAAGCATCTTTCTATTCAAGAAGTGATCGAACTGACTAAACCGACCGTAAACGACTTGCTCTTCGACCCAGGCTTGATCCAGTTCATCGTCTAGGGTCGTTTCCACCAGCGCATGTGAGTGATCGATCGCCATCAGTTCAACCTTGCGCTTGTCTTGCTTGAGCAACACGTTGTCGTAGTTCATGACGTCGAAGGGATTGCCTCCATCATCAGCGAAGCGGTCCTTGTTGCGCAACCAAGTGTCAAGGACCACGAGTTTTGCAATGTCGTCAGGTCTTCTCAGCTTCTTGAGCAGCGCGGAATTCGGCGACAGCGATGTTGCCATCTCTTCCCACTTTGAACAAAACGCGGGGCCGGATTGGACCTGCAGCATAGGGTGGTTCGGTAGATTCATGGCGGGTAAGTCCATAACGGCAAAGTCTGGTGTCTTAAGGCCGAGCAAACGTGCTGCGCTGCAACCAATAATCTCGCAAACTAGAGCCTCAGCACCCGCGGGGTTGCCAAGATACTTTACGATAGCCAATCCTGCGTCGGTTGAGACCTGAAGGGGTTTCGTGCTGGTCTCGAGCACCTTGACAACGCGTTGGATTTCAGTGGGCTGCCAATGGACACCTGCTAATAACAAGTTACCTACCTAGAATAACGATGGTCCCGGCGCCGACGTCGGTCACCTGCTTCAGGCGCGAGAAGGCCTGGCCAACCCACTGTTCTGGATTGTGACACGAAACCATGAAGTTTGTTCAATAGTCAAGGTTCGGCACGTCAGTGCTTGCAATCGTGCCGAGAGGCATAGCAGGATCGCGCCGGCCAGATTGAGTTCGTTGGATTAAAGTAATCTACTTGATCACTCCGTCATGGACGGACATGGACGTATTGCAAGCAACCGAACCTGACCGTCGAGCCGCGATGCTATGGTTTCAGGATTTCAGGGGGCAGCCATTTCGGACGGCCCCGAACGCGTTGTTACCCGGCCTCGTCATCCTATGAGGTGCGTCGGGGAGCAGATCACGAGTTTCCTGGAGCCCCGGGTCATCGCGACGTAAAGGTTCTTCCTGTTCTTGGTTGCGTCCCGGTCGAAATCGCTCGCATCCAAAATGATTGCGACATCGCCCTCGAGACCCTTGAGGAGAAGCGGACTTCCTACGGCTTTTTTGGGCAGGAGACGCCCGAGGACGCGCTGTTGTTCACGGATGCGCTTTGCAGCCTCAAGAAAGCTTAGATCGGTGCCGGACGACTGGAGGGCCTTGATGCAGGCGCGCAGGATTTCTGGCCGGAACGTCCGGGCACCCTGTGTGGCCTCGAGTGCTTCGAAAAGGGCGATGAGGGAGGCGGCATCCCCAACTTCCTGGTATCGCATTGCCGCAAGTTCATGCGCTTCGGGTTGTGCTCGGTGCCGACCCGCGGCGATTGTTGCTGTCCGGGCAGAAATGCCTTCCCGATCAACGCCCGTCATGACCGCAAAGGCGAAATTGAGAGCAGCTTCAAGATTCCCTGGGGCGACGAGGTCGACCTCTCGTGCGAAGTCCGTAACATCCGTCAGATCGACGGCTTCGACGGTGACGGCGCCCGGAGTCTGCTTTGCCAGCTTCCTCTGTAGTCCCTTCTGGGTCCCACCCGTCATGATAAGGACTTCTCCTCCGGCCCGTGGAGATGGCGTGAGGCAGGCACGGCGCTGTATTTCGTGATCGTTCAGGCCGTCAAGATGAACCCAAGAGACGTCTGCGGGTGCAGTTCGCAGATCGACCTGACCGCCCGCCTTCAGGATGCGACGCGCCTCAAGTAACCATATTCCAAGATCATGTGCGCCAGCATTTTCCCATCTCCAAGGTCGAGTCAGTTCCGCAACCAACGGAAATTGGTCGACGACGTCCTGATCCCAATCAGGATGGTGGCCCTGCCAGTTGAAGATTTCCTGCATCGGGTCGCCGAGGACAACGGTCGGCAGAATGGTCGCGAGGTGACTGACCACGGCATGCTGATTGTGGTCGCAGTCCTGATACTCGTCGACGATGACCCTGCTGTAACTTGCGCACAGCACCTCATCGATGTGCCGACCCGCGAGAAAACGCGCGATCGCCGCCTTAATGGCTGGGTAGTCCTGCCTGGCATTTTGGAGATCGAGGTGTGCAGGAGCGATGCCGGACCGCGCCGGAAAGGTCTTAAGGATGCGAAGTGCCCATCCATCGATCGTGGACAGTCGATATCGATCCTGCGGCACCTGATGTCGCGACAAACGATGCCGGAGCGCCGCGACCCCCGCATTCGTGTGTGTGAGGACTAGGACGGGTTTCGTGTCGGTATGGCGACGGAGGGCGGATACGATCAGTTCAGTCTTACCGCAGCCTGCTGGTGCCTCCACGGTGCCCCGGTCCACGTCCAAAAGATTAATGTCGTCAGGCATTCAAGGTCCAGCGGCGTATATTCCCTGTCATTAAGCTGAACGGTTCCCCTGCAACGAGGTTGGGCCCGATGATGTCGCGCGCCGCGCGCTCCATTGCGCCCACGGACTTGAACCACCCCGACTTCTTTCCCGACGCCGTCCCCAAGGCCTCTCGGGCGATAGGACTAAGCTCACCCGCCTTTGCCTCCTCCCGTATTGACGCGATACTTACCTGATTGCCCGAGGCAGAGGAAAGTTGCGCATCCAAGACCGGCTGATCAAGGTCCTCCAGAGCCAAGTCGAGGAGAGCGATGGCTGCGCCGGATGGGATTGATGCGAAGATCTCCGCTTCAATTTTCCGACCCTCCTGCCATTTGAAGACTTTCCCGGATAGTTCGAACAATGCCTCCTCGTCGGGGTCTGGGCGCTTGTCGTCATCACGCAGAAGTGCCGTCCGGTAGCCGAGCGCTACAAACGCCGAAGCCCGCTTCAACATCTCATCGCCACCGCCGCTGATGAGACAGGTGCCTGCGGCGTGGAGTGATGGTTTCCCGCGATCGGCACACCACTGGTCTATGCCCCTGACAAATCCAACTTCGGTCGCCCCTTCACATACCAAGACAGACTTGGCGAGAAACGCCTCCGGGAAGAGCCTTGCCGTCCCTTGAAGCTCCGGATGGTCCCCTGCGCGCTTCAAGATGGGCCCATCCTTGCCTGGGCGCACGATTGTCAGAGGCATCAGCCCCAACTCTCGGACAACCACGGCAGAATGGCTGGTCATGAACACCTGGAGAGACTTTTCTGGATCTTTTGCGCCGAGCGCGTTCAGGAACTGGATGATCCTGTGCGGTTCGAGGCCGTGCTCGACCTCATCAACCAGCACAATTGCCGGGCCCGCCGCGGCTTCCTTTTGCAAACCGGCAATCAGGAGGCGCGTTGATCCGATACCCATTCCCTTCAGCGGGACGCCGTCATCATTGTGGAGAGAGATCGTGCCAGCCGACATTGACACGGAGTGGGCATCAAGTTCGGCGTGCAGATCGTTCCCGTCTCCAATTCCCAACTCATCTGCGACTCCCTTGACCTTTGCCAGCGCTGCCGCAAGCTGCGCATCTGCCGTGCCGCCGAATTGCGCGCGGGCGTCACGTGCCGCAGCGAGCAGTATCTGGGATGCGTCAGCCTTCTCCTCAGATAACTTGTTCAGCACCGATCCGCGCCTCCAAGACAGGTTCACATCCGAGAAGGAGCCGATCCGCGTCGGGGCAATGTCTTGCCGGTCGGCCCAAGCAAGGAAGCGCTCGCTCCCTAGAGCTGCCGCTCGATCAGAAACCAGCGTCCAGATCGGCTCGAGATCTGGACCTACAGTCAACCTGAGGCACAAAACCGTTTCAAGACCGGCCCGCGGCTCGTCTTCGATTTCACCGCTTGCGGCATTGAAGCCGCGGAGAAAGAGGCCGTAGGCGTCAAACGTCTTTAGGCGGTCCGAAAGTGCACCAAGGGTAACGGTGATCTCAATCGGTGCGTCGACGGTAATGTTGGTGAAGTCCGCGTCGGTAAATTGGATCGTGCGCCGCGCCCCCATGCAGAGATCGATGGCGTCGAGGATGGTTGACTTCCCGCTGTCGCCAGGGCCCACCAAGCAGTTGATGCCCGGCGTTGGGCACCAGGACAGGGTCTTGATGCTCCTGAAATTCTGAACGTCGAGTTTCCGTATCTGGGCCATGCTCATCCGCCGGTTGTTCTGGCCTCTTTTAACCCGTGGATCGCGTCGGGCCATTCATTTTTTCAGTTCTCGAGAATTGCTTGGTGTTCTGTATGGTCTACTCATTCTTGCATGTGCGACCGGCAACCCGGATATTCCCCGTGAGACCATTATCCGAACCGCTTCAAGATGAAACGCACTTGTATTTCTGCTTGAGTTTCAGCAGTTTGCGTGGGCTGGAAGTCAAGGAGATGTTGATGGTGCGCGCGCTCGTTTTGGCCGATCTGCATTTGGACATGTGGAATGCTGCCGGCTTGGACCCGTTCAAGGGGCTCTGTCAACGGCAGAGCAAAATTGGACCAAAGGGCAGCGCAAAATGTTGCCACTTTGAAGGTGGCGTGATGAGTGTGCG
>NZ_RCTZ02000070.1 GCF_003667315.2 Tropicibacter alexandrii
ACGCTCGTCGCGCCGAAATTCGTGCTCGCCGGGTACGGCCCGCCATGCACCATCGCATCCGCCACCTCGACCCCCGTCGGGAAGCCGTTGACCAAGATCCGGCCCGCCTTGCGTTCCAGCACCGGCAGCAGGCGGCGCGCGGTCGCGGTGTCGCCCTCGTCCATGTGCAGCGTCATCGTCAGCTGGCCTTCGAAGCCGCGCGCCAGATGCTCCATCTCGTCGGCGCCATCGACCCGCACGACCAGCCCCAGCGGGCCAAAGACCTCTTCGCCAAGGGCATGATCCTGCAGGTAATTCGCCGCATCCGTCTGGTAGAGGTTGGGGTTGGCGTTGCGGCCGTCGCTGTCGGTGACCAG
>NZ_RCTZ02000071.1 GCF_003667315.2 Tropicibacter alexandrii
CCGAAATCCACGCGTGCTGACATTCATAACCTGACACAACCGGTTGATCTGGAAGGCCCCACGATGTTCTTCCCCTTTCGTGCATGTAAACATGCACTGCCGGGCAGTGGACAAACCGAAACCTCATGGCTTTTGGCTCGCAAAGAACTGGGGGAGTTTTTTTTGGATGTCCCTCTGCTCTTTGAGGATGCGGTTCTCGCGCCGAAGCCGTTCGTTCTCCCGCGCAAACTCGCGATCCTCGGGGGATACCACATCCGCGTCACGGTGCGCGTTCACCCACTTGTTCAGCGTCGAAAGCCCAACGCCCAGATCATCCGCAACTTGTCGCCGTGT
>NZ_RCTZ02000072.1 GCF_003667315.2 Tropicibacter alexandrii
TTCGGTGACTTCAAGGCGTATGACCAGATCGACGGCGCGCCCGAAGAGAAGGCCCGCGGCATCACCATCTCGACCGCGCACGTGGAATACGAGACCGAGAACCGCCACTACGCCCACGTCGACTGCCCCGGCCACGCCGACTACGTCAAGAACATGATCACCGGTGCCGCCCAGATGGACGGCGCGATCCTGGTGGTGAACGCGGCTGACGGCCCGATGCCGCAGACCCGCGAGCACATCCTGCTGGGCCGCCAGGTGGGCATCCCCGCCATGGTCGTGTTCATGAACAAGGTCGACCAGGTCGA
>NZ_RCTZ02000073.1 GCF_003667315.2 Tropicibacter alexandrii
TTCGCGCGCGGCAACCTGCCCAATCGCGTCATCACCGGCGGCTCCGGCTGCCATATCGAGGATCGTGACGGCAATCGGCTGCTCGATGCGTTTGCCGGGCTCTATTGCGTGAACGTCGGCTATGGCCGTCCCGAGATCGCCGACGCCATCGCCGATCAGGCCCGCGAGCTGGCCTATTACCACGCCTATGTCGGCCACGGCACCGAGGCTTCGATCACGCTGGCCAAGATGGTGCTGGACCGCGCGCCCGACCACATGTCCAAGGTCTATTTCGGCCTGTCCGGGTCCGACGCGAA
>NZ_RCTZ02000074.1 GCF_003667315.2 Tropicibacter alexandrii
GGCATGGCGCAGGTCGTGCCGATGGAAGAGATGAACCTCCACTTCACCGGCGACTTCCACGCGATCACATCCGCGCACTCGCTGCTGTCGGCGATGATCGACAACCACATCTACTGGGGCAACGAGCAGGATATCGACGTGCGCCGCGTCGTGTGGCGCCGGGTCGTCGACATGAACGACCGCGCGCTGCGCCAGATCACCGCGTCGCTTGGCGGTGTGGCCAATGGCTTCCCGCGCGAGGCTGGCTTCGACATCACCGTGGCGTCCGAAGTCATGGCGATCCTGTGCCTTGC
>NZ_RCTZ02000075.1 GCF_003667315.2 Tropicibacter alexandrii
GGCCGCGATACGCTGGCCGGTCAGGATGGGAACGACACGCTGAATGGCGGGATCGAGGCCGATACGCTCTATGGCGGCAACGATCAGGACAGCCTGCTCGGCGGGGCGGGCAACGACTACATCCAAGGCGACAACGGCAACGATACCCTGCTGGGCGAGGCCGATGACGACTACCTGTCCGCCGGGACGGGCACCGACCATCTCGATGGCGGGATCGGCAATGACACGATGTATGGCGGCACCGAAGACGACACGATCATCGGGGGCGACGGCCATGACAGCGG
>NZ_RCTZ02000076.1 GCF_003667315.2 Tropicibacter alexandrii
ATTGATGGGAGACAACCTTGATGAAGTCATCGACAAACGCTTGAAGGCTTTGGAAGAGATAGAGAAAGAGAAGAAGAGGGTGGCCAAGGCGTACCACAAAAGGGTGAAAGTGAAGTTGTTTCAAGTTGGAGACTTGGTTTGGAAGACAGTTTTGCCTTTGGGTACTCGATCCAGGGAGTTCGGTAAGTGGTCTCCTAGTTGGGAAGGTCCTTATCGATTATGCGGCATTGTTCGAGGGAACGTGTATTTTTTGGAGACACTTCAAGGGGAGCGTT
>NZ_RCTZ02000077.1 GCF_003667315.2 Tropicibacter alexandrii
CTGTTGATAGGATGACGATACTCCGCGCGGGGAGACGGTTCTTTCTCGATTGTCCAAAATACTTGCCTGATCCTCCGTGGGACAGATTTTTTGGTCACGAAATCAACCTCGGTTGTGCTACGAAGTCCATGAAGGGAGAGCCGCATGACAGAGTTGCTGGATCGCGCAACATCGCTGATGGATTGCGCCGGGCTGCCGCAGGGCGCGCTGGCCCATGCGGCCAGCGGGATGCATTTCCTCCGATTTGAT
>NZ_RCTZ02000078.1 GCF_003667315.2 Tropicibacter alexandrii
GGCGATGGCGACGACCTGCTGACCGGGGATGCGGGCGACGATTCCATCGTCGGCGGCTTTGGCCGGGACGAGATCTACGGCGACGAGGGTCTGGACACGATCACCGGCGGGTTCGGCAATGACGACATCGAGGGCGGCGACGGCAACGACCTGCTGTCGGGCGACGAGGGCCGCGATACGCTGGCCGGTCAGGATGGGAACGACACGCTGAATGGCGGGATCGAGGCCGATACGCTCTATGGCGG
>NZ_RCTZ02000007.1 GCF_003667315.2 Tropicibacter alexandrii
GTAGCTCGTCAGGCTCATAACCTGAAGGTCGTAGGTTCAAATCCTACTCCCGCAACCACTTACAGAGAACAGGCCGCACCCAACAGGGCAGCGGCCTTTTTGTCGTTCGCAAAACAAAAAACCAGAAAATCTCCAGACACCTCGGGTTCTTCTCCGAACGTGCGCATTAGCTAACCCGGCTCCACCGTCCCGCCCTCTTTGTCCGCGACTTCGGCCAGCCAGTCGAGGATGTGCCCGGTGATCCGATCCGGGGCTTCTTCGTGCATCAGGTGGCCGAGGCCTTCGACGCATCGAAGCGTGGCTTGCGGCAGGCGAAGCGCGGCTCGTTCCGAGACATCGGGCGGCACCGCGCGGTCGCCGCTTGCCGCCAGCAACAGACAGCGTGCGTCGATCCGGGGCAAGTCGCGCAGCAGCGGATCAATGTCCCAGTTGGCCATCATCTGTAACGTGCCATCCACATGGCGCCGATCCGAAATCAGCCGTGCATACAGCTGCAAGCCTTCGGGATCGAGGGTGGACCCGGTGCCTTTCAGAAGCCGCTCGGCCCGGCGCAGGGGATCGGGTCCGGCGCTGAAAGCCAGCGCTGTCAAGGGGTTCAGGGCCATGACCTTGGCCAGCAGGGGAAACAGCCAGCCCGCGACGCCTTCGAAATGGCCGAGGGCGGCGTTCAGACCGATCACCGCAGGCGGCGTTTGCCGTGGCGTGGTCAGGATCCGGCACAGGGTCAACGCAAGGCAGGCCCCGGCAGAGTGGCCGATGATCGCGGTCGGGTGCCACCCGGCCTGATCGCACAGGGTCGCGATGTCTTCGGTCATCCCGCGCAGGCTCAGGCGGTTGCGCGCGCCGGACTGGGAAAAGCCCTGACCGGGCAGGTCCAGCGCTACGACGTGATGGTGTTCGGCAAGGATGGGCAGCACGGCGCGCCAAGTATGGGTCGAAGCCCCGGCACCATGCAGTAAAAGCAAGGTCGGTCCCTGTCCTGTCTCCTGGACGTGCCACCGGTGCCGCGCGCAGTCGATGCGGCGTGACAGGTGGCTGTTGGGCCAGTCTTTCAGATCGCGCGCCCAGTCCAAGGTCTACGTCCCAAGCGCCGCTTCGGCGCTCTGGCACAGAGCCCGGGCGTCCGCGCGCGGCAGGGCCAGATAGCGTGCGTTCAACCATCCGGCCAGCGCGCGGCCATCCTCGGCCGGGCGGTTCGCGGTATCGATGACCACGCCGGGCATCTGCTCGCGCGCCAGCACGGTGGCCAGCGTTTCAGCGTCCGCGCGCGCCTCGGCCCGGCCCGGTTGCCCATTCAGGGCAACGTTGCCGCGACCGTCGGTCAGCAGGATCAGCGCCGGAGACAGGCCATGGTGCCGCGCCGTGTCCGCCAGTTTCAGCGCCGCCTCAAGCCCGGAGGCCAGCGGTGTGCCGCCGCCACCGGGCAGGGCGGCCAGCTGCCGCTTGGCCTGCACCAGCGACCGGGTCGGGCTGAGCAGGACTTCGGCGGATGTGCCACGAAAGGCGATCAGCGCAACATGGTCGCGCTTGGCATAGGCGCGGGCAAGGAACAGTTCGACCGCGCCCTTGGCCTCGGCCATCCGCGCCAGCGCGGCGGACCCGGAGGCATCGACGGCAAAGATCAGCAGCCGGTCGGAGCGGTCCTCGAAGCGGCGCAGGCGGATGTCCTGTGCTGTGACAATGACCTTGGCGGCGCTGTCGGGGCGGGCCTTGCGGCGCAGGGTCTGGAACGGCGCGGCAGCGCGCAGCGTCGCGATCAGGTCGATCCGGCTACGCCCGTCCAGCCGACCGGGGCGCGAGGGCAGGGACCGCCCGCGTCGGTTGCCCTTGCGCTGCGCACCGGCCCCGCTGCCGCTGCTGGCAGAGGTCTTTGACAGGGTCAGACGCTCCAGCAGGCCATCGGGCAGCGCGGCGGCGACGGCGGCGATGATCATGTCGTCGGGTGGCATGTCCGAAGGCGTGGTCTCCGGGCTCTCGCCCGGCTCGGGCGCGTCGGTCTGGGGCGGCGGGTCGGGTTGCGCGTCGTCCGGCAGGCAGGTCGCGCGGGGTCCAAGGACCAGCGCGGCGGCCTCGTTCAGATGGGCGGGGGTGATATCCGGCTGACCGTCCAGCACCGCCAGCGCGCGTGCCGCCCGCAAAGCCAGAATCGGCGCGCGCAGGCTGTCGATCCCCAGCCGCGCGGCGGCGGTGGTCAGAGCGGCGCGGTGGTCGTCGGCGATGACGATGCGCGGCAACGTGGCGCGCGCGCGGGCAAGGGTCTGGGACGGCGGCAGGTCGATGACGGCCTCGCGCCACGACACGTCGCCCAGATCGACGGCAAAGGCCAGACGGTCGCGCAGGCTGGCGGGGGGCTGTTCGTCCGGCTCTGCGCCTTCGTCCAGCAGGATCAGGGCATGTCCGCGCCCATCGTCCAGCAGCCGCGCAAGCCGCGCGGCATAGCCCGCGCTTGCCCGTTCGGCCATGCTGAGCACCAGCGTCGCGGGCTGCGCCGCCAGACCTTTGGTGCGGATCACGCGGCGAGCGGCCAGCGACCCAGCGGCATCCAGTCCGCCGAACAACCTCTCATCCGGGTCGGACGGGTGCAGCCGGTGCAGCGGCGCGGTCAGGACCGTACCGCAGGCATCCTCGAACCTTTGCCGCACAGGTCCGGCCCGGGCGCGCAGCGTCAGGCCGCCAAGCCCCGCAGGGTCCACCGCCACGGCGCTCAGCGCGCGCAAGGCGCTGGCCCAAGCGGTTGTCACGCCAGCACCTCGTCCACGGCGCGGGCGACCCGCGCGCCCGATCCTGCCTCGTCCAGCGGGTCACGGCGCAGACGGTGGCTCAGCGCCATCGGCGCGACGCGGCGCAGGTGATCGGCGCTGACGGCGGTCGCGCCCTCATAGGCGGCCAGCGCGCGGGCCGCGCGCAGCAAGGTCAGCTCGCCCCGCAGCCCGTCTGTGCCCAGCGTCAGGCTGAGCCGCGCGCAAAGTTCCAGCATGTCATCGTCTGCCACGACCTTGGGCAAGGCGTCGCGCGCGGCAAGGATCGCGGCGCGGATCGTGGCGTCCTCGTCCTGCCATTTGGCCAGAAAGGCCGCGCGGTCAGTATCATAGGCATCGCGGCGGCGCACCACCTCGACCCGCTCGGCGATCTCGGTGGGCGAGCGGACCTCGACCGACAGACCAAAGCGATCCAGCAATTGCGGGCGCAATTCGCCCTCTTCGGGGTTGCCCGAGCCGACAAGCACGAAACGTGCGGCATGGCGGATCGACAGGCCCTCGCGCTCGACCGCGTTGACGCCGGATTGCGCCACGTCCAGCAGCAGGTCGACGATGTGATCCTCCAGCAGGTTGACCTCGTCGATATAAAGATAGCCGCGATTGGCGCGGGCCAGCAGGCCGGGTTCGAAATGCTTTTCGCCAAGGCTGAGCGCGCGTTCGATGTCCAGCGCGCCGGTCACGCGGTCCTCTGTCACGCCCAAGGGCAGGTCGACGACAGGGGTCGGGCGGCTGACAAGGCTGCGCGATTGGACGTGCGCCCAGTCCGGGCAGTCCTCCGGCGTGGCGGCGTTGACCGGGCAGCCCTCGACCACGGTGATCGGCGGCAAGAGCGCGGCCAGAGCCCGCACGGCGGTGGATTTGCCGGTGCCCCGGTCGCCAAACACCAGCACGCCGCCGATTCCCGGATCGATGGCCGTCAGAATCATCGCCAGCTTCATCTCGTGCTGGCCGACGATGGCGGAAAAGGGGAAGGGGGCGGTCATGTCTGTTCTCCGATCCGGGCCAGTGGAGGGCGGCCCTGCCAAGTGCCTTCGGCGCCTTGCACGTTGAACCTTGCATAAAGCTCTTCGCGGAACCAGTTGCCTTCGCGCACGGCGCGGATGGCCTGCGCATGCGGCCCGTCCCGGCGGGCGAACTCGGCCATGGTTCCGGCGTCGGGCCAGATGGAAAAGGTGACCTGATGCAGCCAGGGCACCTCGCCGATGCCGATCTTGAAGGCGACGTCGCGGTTGTCGCCGATCACGGCGCTGATCCGGGGCACGCGCCGCCAGAAGCGCAGCATCGTGCGCGGGCGCAAGGTGGCGCGGGTCAGCGCGGCGATCGGGCCGCTGTCAGACGCGGCATCCGGGCGAAACGGGCTTTGCCCCGACCACGCGCCGCGCGCCGAGGTTGGTGTCAGGTAGACGGTCCAGCTTTCGCTGGCGCGGCGTTGGTAGCGTCGGTAGATCGCGGCGCTCTGCGTCTGTTGGCGCGCACGCGCGGCGCTGTCCCAGACCGCGAGGATGGCATAGACCGCCGTGTCGGGCACCGGTGTGAACCCTTCGCCGGTGCCGGCCCCGCAGAGCTTCCAGAACCCGATCCCGTCGAGGCGCGCGATGGCGGGTCGGGCCAGCCCCATCATGGCAAAGGCCCAAATCCGGTCGCGCACCCTTGGAAAGCGATAAAAGCTGAGAGAGACGGTCTGAATGGCAGGTTCCTTTCCCCGCAGGGCGGGACAGGCGCGGGTCTTGACTTCATCAAACAGGGTTACAGATGTGTTGTAAAGTTTTATGGACACATGTAGCCTGCAATCATGTTGACACATTTCGATCCCGAGCAATGGGCCGCCGCCGTTCCGGCGAATGTGCCGCACGCGGTGGTCATCGGTGCCGGTCTGGGTGGGCTGGCTTCGGCGATGCGGCTTGGGGCGAAGGGCTATCGCGTCACGGTGCTGGACCGGCTCGACCGGCCCGGCGGGCGCGGCGCCAGTATCGAGCAGGGCGGGCACCGCTTCGACCTTGGCCCGACCATCGTCACCGTGCCACAAGCCTTCCGCGAGCTCTGGGCCGCCTGCGGGCGCGACTTTGACAGCGATGTCGATCTGCGCGCGCTCGACCCGTTCTACGAGCTGCGCTGGCCCGATGGCACGCGGCTGCAGGTCAACGGCGATACGGAGACGATGCGCCAAAAGGTGGCGCAGCTGTCGCCGGGCGATGTCGCGGGGTATGAGCAGTTCCTGAAGGACAGCGAGGCGCGCTACGGCTTTGGCTTTGAAAACCTCGGGCGGCGTCCGATGCATCGGCTGTGGGACCTGATCAAGGTCCTGCCGACCTTCGCCATGTTCCGGGCGGATCGGTCCATTCATGCCCATGCGGCACGGCGCGTGCGCGATCCGCGTTTGCGCATGGCGCTGTCTTTTCACCCGCTGTTCATCGGCGGCGATCCGTTCCGCGTGACCTCGATCTACGCGCTGGTCAGCCATCTCGAAAAGGCGTTCGGCGTGCATTACGCCATGGGCGGGGTCGACGCGATTGCACAGGCGATGCGGCAGGTCATCGAGGGGCAGGGCGGCCACGTGGTGCAAGGCGCCGAGGTCGATGAGGTACTCCTGCGCAGTGGCCGCGCGCGCGGCGTGCGGCTGGTCTCCGGTCAGGAGGTATCCGCCGATGTGGTCGTGTCCAATGCCGATGCGGGGCATACCTATGACCACCTTCTGCGCAATGCGCACAAACGGCGCTGGACCGGGCCGCGGCTAAAGCGGTCGCGCTGGTCCATGGGCATCTTCGTCTGGCATTTCGGCACGCGCGGCACCCGCGACATGTGGCGCGATGTGGGGCATCACACGATCCTCAACGGCCCGCGCTACAAGGGGCTGATCGACGATATCTTCGTCAACGGGCGCTTGGCCGACGATATGAGCCTGTATGTCCACCGCCCCTCGGTCACCGATCCGGCTGTCGCCCCCGAGGGCGACGATACGTTCTACGCGCTCAGCCCGGTGCCGCATCTGGGCCATGACAACCCGGTCGATTGGCAAGCCATGGCGGAACCCTACCGGCAAAAGGTGCAGGCCGTCCTGGAACGCGAGCTGTTGCCGGGCCTTGGCCAGCACCTGACCGAGCAGATGGTCTTTACCCCCGAAACCTTCCGCGACCGCTATCTCAGCCCCTATGGCACGGGCTTTTCCATCGAGCCGCGCATCCTGCAAAGCGCCTATTTCCGGCCCCACAACGTCAGCGAAGAGGCCAAGGGCCTGTATCTGGTCGGTGCGGGCACCCATCCCGGCGCGGGTCTGCCCGGCGTGATTTCCAGCGCCGAGGTGCTGGGCAAGCTGATCCCCGACGCCGTCCCGGTGTGCGCGCCATGATCGCCGAAGCCGATATGCGCCACTGCGCCGAGGCGATCCGCCATGGCTCGCTGTCCTTCCATGCGGCCTCGCGGCTGTTGCCGCAACGGGTCCGCGACCCGGCGCTGGTGCTGTATGCGTTCTGCCGTCTGGCCGATGACGCGGTCGATCTGCAGGACGCCAAGGAGGACGCCGTGTTGCGCCTGTCGCAACGGCTGGACCTTGCCTATGCGGGTACGCCTTTGGATGCGCCCGCCGACCGCGCCTTTGCCGCGCTGATCGAGAGTTTCGACATGCCGCGCGCCCTGCCGGAGGCGCTGTTGGAAGGTCTGGCATGGGATGCGCTGGGGCGCAGGCCTCAGACGCTGTCGGACTTGCATGCCTATTCCGCCCGCGTGGCCTCGGCCGTGGGGGCGATGATGTGTGTGCTGATGGGGGTGCGCGACCGCGACGCGCTGGCGCGGGCCTGCGATCTGGGCGTGGCGATGCAGTTGACGAACATCGCCCGCGACGTGGGCGAGGATGCGCGCGAGGGGCGGCTGTACCTGCCCGCCGACTGGATGGATGAGGCCGGTTTGTGCCCCAAGGCGTTTCTGGCCGATCCGCAGATGTCCCCTGCCTTGGCCGGGCTGGTCCGGCGGCTGCTGCGCGAGGCGGGGCATCTTTATGCCCGCGCCGAAACCGGCATCGCCGCGCTGCCGCTCCCCTGTCGGCCGGGCATCTATGCCGCCCGCCATGTCTATGCCGGGATCGGCGGGGCGGTGCGGCGCAACGGTTTTGACCCGATCAGCACCCGCGCCCGCACCGGCAAGGGGCGCAAGCTGGGCTGGCTGGCGCTGTCGACGCTTCGGGCCGGGGCCAGCACGGTCTTGCCACGCTCCGCCCTGATCCACGCGCCCGCTTTGTCGGAAACCGCCTTCCTCGTCGACGCCGCCGCCGACCGCCCCGCCGAGGCCACCGATTGGAGCGACCAGATGCTGGATATGCTGGCGCGGCTCAAGGCCCGCGACATCGACCGCCGCGCGGCGTTGATTGCTGCGCCCGCGCGCGCTAGTTGACCTGACATGTTCTGGATCTGCTTCGCCCTCTTCCTCGCCGCCTGCTTCGCCGCCGGAGCCACGGGTGGCCTGTTTCCGCCCGGACCGTGGTACCAAAACCTGCGCAAGCCTTGGTTTACCCCGCCGAACTGGGCTTTTCCGGTGGTCTGGACCACGCTTTACATCTGCATGGCCTTTGCGGGCGCGCGGGTGGCGATGATCCCCGGCAATGGCATTGCCATGGCGCTGTGGTCCTTGCAGATCGCGCTCAACGGTCTGTGGACGCCGGTGTTTTTCGGCTTGCGCAAGATGCGGCTGGGGCTGGTGGTGCTGGGGGGGCTGTGGCTGTCCGTGGCGGCGTCGGCGGCTGCGCTGGGGGCGTTGGACCCGCTGGCGGGTCTGTTGTTCCTGCCCTACCTGCTATGGGTCAGCATCGCGGGCGCGCTGAACTGGTCGGTGCTGCGCCTCAATCCCGACGCGGCCGAAGGCTAGGGCCAACCGGCGCGACGCGGCACCCGTACCGCCAGCATCGGCTTCATCCAAGGCTGGCGAAAGCGGCGCAGGTCCAGCGCCTCGTGTACGCCGGTCGTCATCTCTCCGTCGATGCGGGTTTCCACCGCCGAGCGGCAGTAGAACGGCGCATCGAGCATCGGCAGGACCTGACGCGGGCTGTGGCCCGCATCGGCGCGGGTTTCACGGCGCAGCGCCCAAAGCGTGCGGGGCAAGCGGGCCACGGGCGGCGGGTCGATCATCCGGGCCTCCGACCCCTCGACCCGGACCGCCGCGCCGATCCGGCTGCCGTCCAGCCGTGTGGCGTCGTAGAAACAGGTGGTGCCGTGGCGGTGTGGAAAGCGCCCCCAGCTCCAACTGGCGAAATCCGCCTCCAGCGCGCGGGTGCCGAAATTCGCATCGAAATAGCCATGTCCCTGCCAGCGCCAGCCGGGCGCATCCAGATCGACATCGATATCAGCTGATGGCGCAAAGGGCCGCCAGACATGCGCGCCATCCTGCGTCAGGGGCAGCTCGACCGAGGTGACCGCGTGGGGTGTCAGCGTGATCCGCCCCCGGATATGGCCAAAGCGCGGCGCAGCACCGCGTTCATCCACGTCGATCACCAGCCGATCGCCCCGCCAGTGCAGCGAGGATGGCCCGACGGTAAACCGCTCGGCGCTTTGGCGCAGGGCGGCGCGCCCCCGGTCGGTCATGGCAAAGCGCCCGCCCGGCCCGTAGGTCGCGACATTGATGCAGACATGGTTTTCCGGATCGCGCCGCCCCGACCACGCATACCACGGCGAAAACACCGAGCCGATGAAGGCGATGATGCTGACCGCGCGGGTGCCATCGGCGCTCAGGCCGTCGATATACCACCACGCGTAGCCGTCCGGCGGGACGGCAAGGTCGAAATGCGGCGCTGCAAGATCGCCTCTGCCGCGTGCCGACCGGAGAGCGCCGCCATCGGCACCCCCGCGCCCGGATGCGTCCCGCCCCCCGCCAGCACCAGCCCCTTGATCGGTGTCAGGGCCGTCGGGCGGCGGAAGGCCGCCAGCATCCCGTGCGGACTCTGCCCGTAAAGTGCGCCTGCCGATCCCGGAAACAGCGTCTCGAACCCCTGCGGGGTCGTCACCGTTTCCGGCCCCGGTTGCGGATCGAAGCGCAGGCCGAAGCGCGCCAGTGTCGGAAAGCAGCGGTCCGGGCATGGGGAGGTCTCCTTGGGTGTCAGGGTCAGCGGCGGGGCATTGGCGATGATTTCGAACCGTTCGAGCGCGGGGGCAGGGCCCGTCCCGCGATCCATTGCGCAGATATACAGGGTCGGGTCCGGTAGGCGCTCGCCCCGCATCAGGGCGTCGAATTCGGGCTGGGCTTCAGCGCGGAAAAAGACGTTGTGATGGGCCAGGTCCGGCCCGTGCGGTTTAGCGGCAAAGGTCCAGACATCGGCGGACAGGCTGCGCGCCACGCGGTCCGTGCCGGGCGCGGCCGCCGTTACGGCTGGCCCCAACAAGCCGGTCGCCAAGGCCCTCGGGTCGCCGTTGAACAGCACCGTTTCGGCGCGGAACTGCTCTCCTCCGTCCAGGACGAGGCCCGTGACCCGGCCATCCCGCACGCTGATCGCCTCGACATGGGTGCCGTAGTCGAAGCGCGCGCCATGGGCTTTGGCAAGCTCTTCCAGCGCGCGGGCCAAACGGTGCATCCCGCCGCGCACGACCCAGACACCGCGCGCCTCGGCCTGCCAGATCAGCGACAAAAGCCCCGGCGACAGGTGTGGCGCGCCGCCGACATAGGTGGCGTAGCGTCCAAAGAGCTGCGCCAGCCTCGGATCATCGAAACTGCGGGTCAGCAGGTCGGCCAATGTTTTGCCGGGGGCCATGTCGCTCAGCAGGCGCGGAGACAGGGCGATCTGCCGGATCAAGCGGGGCAGGGACGGGCGCGGGGCGCGCATCACCGGTCCGTCGAATCCTGCAAAAAGCGCGCGGGCGCGTCTGTCGAACGCCCTGAATTGCCGCGCCGCGCGCGATCCTGCAAAGGCATGGATGGCCTCGGCGCTGCGATCGCTTTCGTCGAACAGGTCGAGCGTGCTGCCATCGGGCCAGAAATGCCGCGCCAGAAGTGGCTGGCGGACAAGGGTGACGTGATCGTCCAGCCGGGCACCAAGAGCCGCAAAGACCTCGTCGAAGACGCCGCGCATGGTCAGGACCGTCGGCCCGGCATCGATTGGCCCGGCGGCGGATGGCACGGTGCGCATCTTGCCGCCCGGTCCGTCGTGACGCTCGAACACGCGGACGCTTCGGCCTGCCCTGGCCAGCAGCGTTGCCGCCACCAGCCCGCCGATCCCGGCGCCGATGATGGCGACGGGGGATTGCGATCCGGGGGCTCCAAGCGGCGCTGTCATGGGTCCAGTGTTGACTCGCGCCCGTTAAGTGTCCAGTGTAATTTACAGTAAAGTTGTCCGCCATGGATGACACTTGCCCGGTTTCGGAGGCCCCTCATGACATTCGCGCCCAGAATTGACGCTGCATTGACACGGGCGCTGGAGGGCGCGCAGGCGCAGCCCGCCCCGGCTCAACTGGCCAGCGCCCTGCGCTACGCCACTTTTCCCGGTGGCGCGCGCATCCGGCCCACCATCCTGATGTCGGTGGCGTCGGCCTGCGGCGACGACCACCCCGAGATCACCGATGCGGCAGCCACCGCGCTGGAGCTGATCCATTGCGCCAGCCTTGTCCATGACGACCTGCCCTGTTTCGACGATGCCGACCTTCGGCGCGGCAAGCCGTCGGTCCATGTCGCCTATTCGCAGCCGCTTGCGGTGCTGACCGGCGACAGCCTGATCATTCTCGCCTTCGAGGTTCTGGGCCGCAGCGCGGCGACGGATCGGGGGCGGGCCGCCGAGTTGATCCTGTCGCTGGCGCAGCGCACCGGTATGCCGCGCGGCATCTGCGCCGGGCAAGGCTGGGAAAGCGAGCCGCAGATCGACCTTGTCGCCTATCACCGGTCCAAGACCGCCGCCCTGTTCATCGCCGCGACCGAGATGGGCGCCATCGCCGCCGGGCACGACCCGGAGGCATGGCACGATCTGGGTGCGCTGATCGGCGAGGCGTTTCAGGTCGCCGATGATCTGCGCGATGAGTTGATGGACAGCGACACGCTGGGCAAACCCGCTGGTCAGGACGGCCTGAATGGCCGCCCCAACGCCGTGGCGGAATGGGGTGTCGAGGGCGCGGTGGCGCGGCTGTCCGACATTCTGGCGGGGGCGATTGCCTCGATCCCGTCCTGCCCGGGCGAGGCCATGCTGGCCAAGGCGGTGCGGGCGCAGGCGCAGGCCATCATGCCGGACGTGCCTGCGCGCTACTCGGTCTGACCGGGGGCGGGGACATGCGGATCGCTCTGCCCGGACCGCCGAGATGGCTGACCCGCCTGATCGCGCGCCCCTCGATGCAGGCCTTCGTGGAACGCGTCCCCCTTGCAACCGGCATGGCGCGCCGCGACGGCGCTGAAATCTTTGGGCTGCTGCAAGGCTTCGTCGCCTCGCAGGTCTTGGCGGCGCTGGTCGAACTGGACATCCTTCAACGCCTGCTCGATCGGGACGGATCGGCCGAGGCGCTGGCCCTCAACAGCGGCATTGCCCCGGATCGCATGCAGCAGCTTTTGCAGGCCGGCGTGGCGCTGGGACTGTTGCGACGCACACGGCGCGGGCAATTCGGGCTGACCCGCAAGGGTGCGGCGATCCTCGGCGTGCCGGGGCTGCTGCCGATGATCCGGCACAACCGTGCGCTTTATGCCGATATGGCCGATCCGGTCGCCTTGCTGCGCGGCGAGGGCGAAACGCATTTGCAGCGATTCTGGCCCTATGTGTTCGGCGCCGACGCGCCAGTCGAAGCGCCAGAGGCCGCGACCTATTCCGATCTGATGGCGCAAAGCCAAGTGCTGGTGGCGCGTGACACGCTGCGCATGATCTCATTGCGGGGGGTCTCGCGGCTCATGGATATCGGCGGCGGGTCGGGCGTCTTTCTGAGCGCGGCGTTGCGGTCCAGCCCGGGTCTGACCGGGACGTTGGTCGATCTGCCCGCCGTGATGCCGGACGCCACCCGCCGGTTTGCCGAGTCGGACCTGATGCCGCGCGTCACGCTGCATCCCGGCGATTTCCGGACCGACCCCTTGCCGGGCGATGCCGATGCGATCTGCCTGATCCGGGTGCTCTACGACCACGACGACGACACGGTGCGCGCGCTGTTGGCCAAGGCCCTTGCTGCGCTGCCGGTCGGGGGGCGGCTGATCGTCTCTGAACCGATGTCGGGCGGGAGCCACGCCGACCCCGTCTGCGACGTGTATTTCGCCTTTTATACCATGGCGATGGGCACCGGGCGCGTGCGCTCGGCAGACCGTATTGCGGCGCTCTGCGAAGAGGCGGGATTCGGTCGCATCCAGACCCCTCGGCCACTGCGTCCCTACATCACCCGCGTGGTCGAAGCTGTCCGTCTGGCCTGACGCAAAACCTTCCAAAATGTAAATATTGATTGACAATTAGTAGTGTAAATTTAAACTGACAACATGCACTGACTGCGACGAAAAGAAGCGCACCGCTGCTGTCGCAGGAAGGAGAGCCGATCATGCAAGCCACTGCTGTCTTCCTTGAGGGTCCGCGTGATCTGCATGTGGATTGCCTCACGCTCAAGACCCCGACCGCTGGTCAGATCATCGTCGACATCGACTGGTCTGGTATCTCGACCGGCACGGAAAAGCTGTTCTGGACGGGTCAGATGCCGCCCTTTCCGGGCATGGGCTACCCGCTTGTCCCGGGCTACGAGGCCGCAGGGACCGTGGTCGAGGCGCGCCCGGAAAGCGGGTTTCGCACGGGCGAGACGGTCTTTGTGCCCGGTGCCAACTGTTTCGAAGGGGCGTTCGGCCTCTTTGGCGGGGCCGCGCGGCGTCTGGTGACCGATGCCAGCCGGGTGTGCCGCATCGATGCGGGCATGGGCCCCGAAGGCGCGTTGCTGGCGCTGGCTGCAACCGCGCGCCATGCGCTGGCCGGTGTTCATGCGGACCTGCCCGAATTGATCGTCGGTCACGGCGTGCTGGGACGGCTGCTGGCGCGGCTGACCATCGCCGCGGGCGGTCAGCCGACCGTCTGGGAAACCGATCCGACCCGGCGTGGCGGGGCCAAGGGTTATGATGTCATCGCCCCCGAGGACGACCCGCGCCGCGACTATCGCTGCATCTTCGATGCATCGGGCAACGCCTCGGTCATGAACGACCTGATCGCACGGCTGGCCAAGGGTGGCGAACTGGTTCTGGCGGGCTTCTACGCCGAGGACCTGCGGCTGGCCTTTGCCCCGGCTTTCATGCGCGAGGCACGCCTGCGCGTCGCCGCCGAATGGACCCCGTCGGATCTGACGGCCATCCGTGCGCTGCTGGATGCGGACGCGCTGTCGCTGTCGGGACTGATCACACATCACGCGCAGGCCTCTGACGCGCCGCGCGCCTATCGACAGGCTTTCGAGGACCCCGCCTGCCTCAAGACAATTCTCAACTGGAAGGACGCAGCATGAAAGACGAGCTGGAAAAGCGCGGCGACGTGCCCAATCTGTCCGATTTTCAAACCCGACTGCGCGACGAGGCGCAAGAGGATCTGGCTGATATCGCTACGGCGGAACCCACCAAGAAGACCCAGATCATCGCGATCTACGGCAAGGGTGGCATCGGCAAGTCCTTCACCCTCGCGAACCTGTCCCACATGATGGCCGAGCAGGGCAAGCGTGTCCTGCTGATCGGCTGCGACCCGAAATCCGACACCACCAGCCTGCTGTTCGGCGGCAAGGCCTGCCCGACGATCATCGAGACCTCGACCGCCAAGTCCCTGGCCGGGGAACAGGTCGCCATTGGCGACGTATGCTTCAAGCGGGGCGGCGTCTTTGCCATGGAGCTGGGCGGCCCCGAGGTCGGGCGCGGCTGTGGTGGGCGCGGCATCATCCACGGGTTTGAACTTCTGGAAAAGCTGGGCTTCCACGATTGGGATTTCGACTTTGTCCTGCTGGATTTCCTCGGCGACGTGGTCTGCGGCGGCTTTGGCCTGCCCATCGCGCGGGACATGGCGCAGAAGGTGATCTTGGTCGGCTCGAACGATCTGCAATCGCTATACGTGGCCAATAATGTCTGCTCGGCGGTGGAGTATTTCCGCAAGCTCGGCGGCAATGTCGGGGTCGCGGGCCTTGTGGTGAACAAGGACGACGATTCGGGCGAGGCGCAGGCCTTTGCCAAGGCCGCCGGTATCCCGGTGCTCGCCTCGATCCCGCAGGATGACGACCTGCGCAAGAAATCCGCCAATTACCAGATCGTCGGCACCGATGCCTCGGTCTGGGGGCAGCTGTTCGCCGAACTGGGCGTGAACGTGTCTGAGGCACCGCCGGTGCGCCCGACGCCGCTGACGCAGGATGAATTGCTGGGGCTCTTTGATGGGTCCGAGACCGGCGAGGGGATCGTTCTGGAACCCGCCACCGATGCCGACATGCGAGGCAAGAACGCCGCGCCGAAGGCGTCGCTGGAGGTGATCTATGACGAGGCGTGATCTGACATGAGCGGCGAAATCACATATGACGACGCAGGTCAGGTCGAGGTCACGGAGCCTGTGGCCGAAACGGACCAAGAGGTCCCGGGTCAAGCCCGGGACGCGGTGGGCGCCTGCACATCGAAGGCGGAGTTGAAGAAGGCCGCCGAACAGGCGGGCCAGTCCGAATTGCTCGACCAATACGCCCGCGATTACCCGCAAGGGCCGCATGACAAACCGCAAAGCATGTGCCCCGCCTTTGGGTCCTTGCGCGTGGGGCTGCGGATGAAGCGGGTGGCGACGGTGCTGTCGGGCTCTGCCTGTTGCGTCTACGGGCTGTCCTTCGTCAGCCATTTCTACGGCGCGCGGCGGTCCGTCGGCTATGTGCCGTTCAACTCGGAATCGCTGGTCACGGGCAAGCTGTTCGAGGACATCCGCGACGCAGTGCACGAACTGGCCGATCCCGACCGCTATGATGCGGTGGTGGTGACGAACCTGTGCGTGCCGACCGCCTCGGGCGTGCCGCTGCGGCTGTTGCCCAAGGATATCAACGGGGTGCGCATCATCGGCATCGACGTGCCGGGCTTTGGCATCCCGACCCATGCCGAGGCCAAGGATGTGCTGGCGGGCGCCATGCTCGCCTATGCCCGGACCGAGGTCGCGGCGGGGCCGGTCCCCGCGCCGGTGGGCGGCGTGTCGGATCGGCCCACCGTCACCCTTCTGGGCGAGATGTTCCCCGCCGATCCGGTGATGATCGGGCAGATGTTGGCCCCCATGGGACTGGCTGCCGGGCCTGTCGTGCCTTGCCGCGAATGGCGCGAGCTGTATGCGGCGCTCGACTGTGGCGCAGTGGCGGCGATCCATCCGTTCTATACCTCTGCGATCCGCGAGTTTCAGGCGGCGGGCCGCCCGATCCTTGGCAGTGCGCCCGTGGGGCGCGACGGCACCGCCGCTTGGTTGGCCGCTGTCGGTGACGCCTTCGGCATCGCCGCCGACAAGGTGGCGCAGGCGCAGAACGCGACTTTGCCCGCCATTACCGGCGCGCTGGCTGGCGCGCGGATCGACGGCACCATCACCCTGTCGGGCTATGAGGGCAGCGAGTTGCTGGTTGCGCGCCTGCTGATCGAAAGCGGCGCGGACATTCCCTATGTCGGCACCGCCTGCCCGAAAACCCCGTGGTCCGCCGCCGATGCCGCGTGGCTGGAGGCCAAGGGCACCAAGGTCGTCTTCCGGGCGTCTCTGGAAGACGATTGCGCGGCGATGGAGGCGATCCGTCCTGACCTCTCCATCGGGACGACTCCGGTTGTTCAGAAGGCCAAGGAGTTGGCCATTCCCGCGCTCTATTTCACCAACCTGATCTCGGCCCGGCCCTTGATGGGCGTCGCCGGGGCAGGGTCGCTGGCCGAGGTCGTGAAGGCGGCCATCGACGGCAAGGACCGGATGAAGCGGATGCGCGGTTTCTTCGACGGGGTCGGCGTGGCGGACACGGCGGGCGTCTGGGAAGGCGATCCGAACCTGCGTCCGGATTTCCGCGCCATGAACCTGAAGAAACTGGAAAAGCGCGCCCGCGCCGCCAAGGCACAGGAGATGATCTGATGCTGATTCAGGATCATGACCGGGCCGGGGGCTATTGGGGCGCTGTCTATGCGTTCTGCGCGGTCAAAGGCTTGCAAGTGGTGATCGACGGCCCCGTGGGCTGCGAGAACCTGCCGGTGACTTCCGTATTGCACTACACCGACGCGCTGCCACCGCATGAATTGCCCATCGTGGTCACAGGTCTGGGCGAAGAGGAACTGGGCCGCACGGGCACCGAAGAGGCGATGAGCCGCGCGTGGAAAACGCTCGACCCGGCGCTGCCTGCCGTGGTGGTGACAGGCTCCATCGCCGAGATGATCGGCGGCGGCGTCACCCCGCAAGGCACCAATATCCAGCGCTTTTTGCCGCGCACCATCGACGAGGACCAGTGGCAGGCCGCCGACCGTGCGATGACGTGGCTGTTCACCGAATTCGGCATGACCAAGGGCCGGATGCCCAAGGAGCGCAAGCGCGACGAGGGCGCCGCTCCGCGCGTCAATATCCTTGGACCGATGTACGGCACCTTCAACATGCCGTCCGATCTGGCCGAGATCCGCCGCTTGGTCGAAGGCATCGGCGCCGAGATCAACATGGTCATGCCGCTGGGCGCGCATCTGGCCGAGATGCGCGATCTGGTGAATGCCGATGTCAACATCTGCATGTATCGCGAATTTGGGCGCGGGCTGGCGGAAGTGCTCGACAAACCCTATTTGCAAGCGCCCATCGGGCTGGACAGCACGACGAAATTCCTGCGGACCTTGGGTGAATTGACGGGCCTTGACCCCGAACCCTTCATCGAGCGGGAAAAGCATTCGACCATCAAGCCGGTCTGGGATCTGTGGCGTTCGGTCACGCAGGATTTCTTTGCCACCGCCAGTTTCGGCATCGTCGCGAACGAAACCTATGCGCGCGGTGTGCGCAACTACCTAGAGGGCGATCTGGGCCTGCCCTGCGGCTTTGCCGTGGCGCGCACGGCCGGGACAAAGACCGACAACAACCAGGTGCGCGCGATGATCGCGCAGCACCGCCCGCTGATCTTGATGGGGTCGATCAACGAGAAAATCTACCTCGCCGAGCAAAAGGGCGGGCACGGGCCAAGCCCGGCCTTCATCCCCGCCAGCTTCCCGGGTGCCGCGATCCGGCGGGCCACGGGTACGCCCTTCATGGGCTATGCGGGCGCGACCTATCTGCTGCAAGAGGTCTGCAACGGGCTGTTCGACGCGCTGTTCCACATCCTGCCGCTGGGCTCGGAGATGGACAAGACCGCCGCCACGCCCACCCCGCTGCGCCGTGACTTCCCGTGGGATGCCGATGCCACCGCCGAACTGGACCGCATCGTCGCCTCGCATCCGGTGCTGACCCGGATTTCCGCTGCCAAATCCCTGCGCGACGCGGCCGAGGAGGCCGCCCTGCGCGACGGCGCCGAGCGCGTCGTGATCGAAACCGTGCGCGCGCTTGCGCCGTGATACCTGACAAAGGAGTGAGGACCATGACCGACTTCGCATCGAACCCGCCACCAAGGGCGCGCTCCGGCCGTCGGCGCACGGCGGAATTCAACGTCTATTTCACCCTGATCTTCCTGTTCGCGCTGCCCTTTGCCCTGATCGGCTGGCTGCGCGACGTGGGGCGCCATCGCACGCTGAACCTGCGCGGGCCCTTGGCGCGTGCCTGGTCCGAAGCGGACAACATCACGCCCCTGATCTTCTCGGTCTGACCGAGCACAAGAACTGCCCGTCCAGCCATGGGCGGACAGATGCCCCGGTCTACCGGGGACCCGGCCGCAGGGAATGCGGCGTCAGCATTAGCGTTCCGGAGGAAAGTTCATGGCTGATAACACCGACCTGTCATTCACAGGTCTCACCGACGAGCAGGCCCAAGAGCTGCATTCAGTCTATATGAGCGGCCTCTGGCTGTTCGTGGCTGTTGCAGTGGTCGCCCACCTGGCGACCTATATCTGGGCCCCGTGGTTCTGAGGAAGGATCGACAATGTCCAAATTCTACAAAATCTGGCTGATTTTCGATCCCCGCCGTGTGTTCGTGGCACAAGGCGTTTTCCTGTTCCTTTTGGCCGTGATGATCCACCTTGTGGTTTTGTCCAATGGCGTCAACTGGTTCGAAAACGCTGCTGCGTCGCGTGCCGCGAGCGAGTGAGCCCAGACGGCTCATCCTTAAGCTCTCGGTTGCGGGCGGTTCGCGCCGCCCGCGACCAACCGATTTCCGGCACGGATCGCCTTTCCCTTCGCATCCGGCCGCCTGTTTGCGGGAGGTAGCACATGGCGATGCTCAGTTTTGAACGAAAATACCGGGTCCGCGGCGGTACTCTGATCGGAGGCGATCTCTTCGATTTTTGGGTCGGGCCGTTTTACGTGGGCTTCTTCGGCGTCACGACGATCTTTTTTGCCGTCCTCGGGACGATCCTGATCTTTTGGGGCGCGGCCCATCAGGGCACGTGGAACCCGTGGCTCATCAACATTGCGCCCCCTGACCTGAGCTATGGTCTGGGCATGGCCCCGCTGATGGAAGGCGGGCTGTGGCAGATCATCACGATGTGCGCCACCGGTGCCTTCATCAGTTGGGCGCTGCGCGAGGTCGAGATTTGCCGCAAGCTGGGCATGGGCTATCACGTGCCGTTTGCCTTCGCCTTCGCGATCCTGGCCTACATGACGCTGACGATCTTTCGCCCGCTGTTGATGGGCGCGTGGGGGCATGGCTTTCCCTATGGCATCTTCAGCCATCTCGACTGGGTGTCGAACACCGGCTACGCCTACCTGCATTTCCATTACAACCCGGCGCATATGCTGGCGGTCTCGCTGTTCTTTGCGACCACCTTTGCGCTGGCGCTGCATGGCGGGTTGATCCTGTCGGCGGCCAATCCTGAAAAGGGCGAAGAGATGAAATCGCCCGATCACGAGGACACGTTCTTTCGCGACTTCATCGGCTATTCGGTGGGCACGCTGGGCATTCACCGGCTGGGCTTTCTGCTGGCGATCAACGCGGTCTTCTTCTCGGCGGTCTGCATCATCATCTCCGGTCCGGTCTGGACCGAGGGCTGGCCGGAATGGTGGAACTGGTGGCTGGAGCTTCCCTTCTGGCCCGAATCCCACATGACGTCGGCGGGGGGGATGTGATCATGCCGAGCTATCAGAACATATTCACGCAAGTTCAGGTCCAGGGCCCGCCCGAATGGGGCATGGACAACGAAAACAACATGATGGACGAGCGCATCATCACGCCCTTCTACAGCCGTCTGGTCGGCTGGTTCGGCAATGCGCAGATCGGCCCGATCTATCTGGGCTGGACCGGGCTTGTTTCGGCGGCGACCTTCATCCTGTGTCTCAATATCATCGGCATCAACATGCTGGCGCAGGTCAACTGGTCGATCCCGGAATTCCTGCGTCAGGGCTTCTGGCTGGCGCTGGAACCGCCCAGCCCCGAATACGGGCTGAAGATCCCGCCCTTGCAGGATGGCGGCTGGTACATCATCGCCAGTTTCCTGCTGCTGGTCAGTGTCTGCACATGGTGGCTACGCACCTACATGCTGGCCGAGCAGCACAAGATGGGCAAGCACGTCGCCTGGGCCTTTGCCTCTGCCATCTGGCTGTTCCTCGTGCTGGGGCTGTTCCGCCCGATCCTGATGGGATCGTGGAGCGAGGCCGTGCCATACGGCATCTTCCCGCACCTCGACTGGACCACGGCGTTTTCGATCCGCTACGGGAACCTCTATTACAACCCCTTCCACTGCCTCTCGATCGTCTTTCTGTATGGCTCGGTCCTGCTGTTCGCCATGCATGGCGCGACGATCCTGGCCGTGACCCGTTTCGGCGGCGACCGCGAGTTGGAACAGATCGTGGATCGCGGCACCGCAAGCGAACGTGCGGCGCTGTTCTGGCGCTGGACCATGGGCTTCAACGCCACGATGGAGGGTATCCACCGCTGGGCGTGGTGGTTTGCGGTGCTGACCCCGATCACTGGCGGCATCGGCATCCTGCTGACCGGCACGGTGGTCGACAACTGGTTCATCTGGGCGCAAGAGCACAACTTTGCGCCGATGTATGA
Organism: Tropicibacter alexandrii; assembly: GCF_003667315.2. Classification (GTDB taxonomy): domain Bacteria; phylum Pseudomonadota; class Alphaproteobacteria; order Rhodobacterales; family Rhodobacteraceae; genus Tropicibacter; species Tropicibacter alexandrii. The sequence continues at coordinate 19,789 of NZ_RCTZ02000007.1, forward strand.
CGGCTCATACGGCTATGACGCCTATATCGGACAGGGGGACTAAGCCATGCTTCCCAAGTGGTTCAACAAATGGAACCGGGACAACCCGACCGATGTCGAGCGTCCCGCCATCCTCGTCGGTGCCGTCGGAACGGCCGTGTTTGCCGGGATCGCGCTGGTTTTGCTGGGGCAACCCTTTAAGACCGAAAGCCTGCAAACCGGGCCGCGCGGCACTGCCATGATGGTCACCAAGTTCGCCTCCGAGGCCAATGGTCTCGGGCTGGGCGTGCCGGGCTTTCAGGCCACGACCTCGGCCCCGGTGATCCCCACCGGCGGCGAGGAACTGGCCGGTGATGCGCGTGAAAACGTGCCCCCCGGGCTGGAGGGGCTGACGGTCGACAATTACGACCGGCTGCTGACGGCAATGCAGGCCTGGACCGGCATCCCGAACCTGTTCGAGGATCCCGACAGCTACCAGACCACGGTCGGCTATATCATGATCGGCATGACAAGGAACCTCAACGAGAACTGGGATGGCCACGTCAATGCCAATGGCGAGGTCGGTGTGACCTGTTACACCTGCCACCAAGGCCAACCGGTTCCCAGCAATGTCTGGTTCGACGCCATGCCCTTGAAAGCGACCGAGGGCTGGTCGGCGGTGCAGAACCGCGTGACCCCGCTGACCTCGTACACGTCGCTACCAACTGACGCTTTGCGCGCCTATCTCTTGGATTATGAGACCATCGCGGTCCACGATCTGGAAAGCCGCGCCGAGGGCGTGCCGGGGCAGGATGGCTATCCCGCCATCCAGAACGCCGAGCGCACCTATTCGCTGATGAACTACTTCGCCAATTCGCTGAACGTGAACTGCACGTTCTGCCACAACTCGCGGGCCTTCTACGACGGCGCGCAGGTGACACCGCAATGGGGCACCGCCTCGCTCGGGATCGCCATGGTGCAGGAGTTGAACAACGACTACCTGATCTCGCTCGACGGGCTGTTGCCGCCGGAACGGCTTGGGCCGACCGGCGATATCCCGAAGGCCGCCTGCGCGACCTGCCACAAGGGCTATCAAAAGCCCCTGCAAGGCACCAACGTGATCGGCGACTGGCCGGAACTCGCGACCAGTGGCGAGGTCGCATACGAGTGACACGATGACCCCCGGGCGTATCTTCGCCCGGGGGACCACACGCGCCGACCGCGCCCCAAAGCCGTCGGCGCTGACGCCGAAGGGAGGCGCGCGATGAACACCCATACACCTTTGCTCGACCGGGTCGCAGGCCCATCCGACCTGCGCCAGATGACCGACCGGGATCTGGCCCGTCTGGCCGATGAGCTGCGCGCCGAGACCATCGACGCCGTGTCGCAGACCGGCGGGCATCTGGGTTCCGGCCTTGGCGTGGTGGAACTCAGCGTGGCGATCCACGCGGTGTTCAACACGCCGCATGACAAGCTGATCTGGGATGTGGGCCACCAATGCTATCCCCACAAGATCCTGACCGGGCGGCGCGACCGCATCCGCACCTTGCGGCAAAAGGACGGGCTGTCTGGCTTTACCAAACGCTCGGAGTCGCGCTTTGACCCGTTTGGTGCTGCGCATTCCTCCACCTCGATCAGTGCCGCGCTCGGCTTTGCCGTGGCGCGCGACATGGGCCATCCGGTGGGTGACAGCATCGCCGTGATCGGCGATGGCAGCATCAGTGCGGGCATGGCCTATGAGGCGCTGAACAATGCCGGGGCCGAGGGGCGGCGGCTGTTCGTCATCCTCAACGACAATGAAATGAGCATCGCGCCCCCGGTGGGTGCCATGTCGCGCTATCTGAGCGGTCTCTACGCCGGTCAGCCCTTTGCCGGGATGCAGGCGCTGGCCGAGGGGTTCGAGGCCACGATGCCGCCCCCAATGCGCGAAGGCGCGCGGCGCGCGCGGCAACTGGTGACGGGCATGTCCCCCCAAGGCACGGTCTTCGAGCATCTGGGATTCGACTATGTCGGCCCGATCGACGGGCACGACCTGACGCAGCTGTTGCCAGTGCTGCGCGCGGCGCGGGCGCGGGCGACGCGCCCGATCCTGATCCATTGCTGCACGGTCAAGGGCAAGGGCTATGCCCCCGCCGAAACCAGCGCCGACCGGGGCCACGGCGTGACCAAATTCGACGTCCCCACCGGCGCGCAGGCCAAAAAGGCCGCCAGCGCCCCCAGCTATACCTCGGTTTTTGGCAAGGCTCTGACGGCCGAGGCCGCCCGCGATCCCGATATCGTGGCGATCACCGCCGCCATGCCCTCGGGGACCGGGGTCAACATCATGGCCGACCGGTTTCCAAGCCGCGTCTTTGACGTCGGCATTGCCGAACAGCACGGCGTGACCTTTGCCGCCGGGATGGCCGCGGCGGGGCTGAAGCCGTTCTGCGCGATCTACTCGACCTTCCTGCAACGCGGCTATGATCAGGTGGTGCATGACGTCGCCCTACAAGGGCTGCCGGTGCGCTTTGCCATCGACCGGGCGGGGCTGGTGGGCGCGGATGGGCCGACCCATGCGGGGGCCTTCGACATCGCCTATCTGGGCGCGCTTCCGGGCATGGTGGTCATGGCCGCCGGCGACGAGGCCGAGCTGGTCCACATGGTCGCCACCGCCGCCGCGCATGACGCCGGGCCCATCGCCTTTCGCTATCCGCGCGGGGCGGGGACGGGGGTGGACCTGCCCGAACGGGGCGAGGTGCTGGACATCGGCAAGGGCCGTATCGTCCAGGAGGGCGAGGAAATCGCGCTGCTGTGCTTCGGCGCGCATATGGCGGAATGCCGGGCAGCCGCGCGGATGCTGGAGGCCGAGGGGCACAGCGTCACGCTGGCGGATGCGCGCTTTGCCAAGCCGCTGGACAGTGACCTGATCTTGCGGCTGGCGCGCGGCCACGCGGCGCTGATAACGGTCGAACAGGGCTGCGCCGGGGGATTTGGCGCGGCGGTGCTGCATTTGCTTGCCGGGCAGGGCGTCTTTGACCGGGGGCTTGCGATCCGCACCGTCTGCCTGCCCGACCGCTACATCCAGCAGGCCAGCCCCGAGGACATGTATGCCGATGCGGGCATGAGCGCTGCCGATATCGCCGCCACCGCCAAGGCGGCACTGGGTCAGCGCCAAGGGCGGGTCGTCCCCTTCGCCGTCTGAACTGATACAACGAAAAAGGCCCGGCAGGCGGACAACCTGCCGGGCCTTTTCACGTGTGGATCAGCGGATCAGTTGGTCGCTTCGGCGCCGTCTTCCATCGCCGGCCCGACCGAGACGAGATAGGCCCAGACATCGGCGGCCGCCTCTTCGTTGTTCAGCTTGAAGGTCATCTTGCCCCGACCCGAGCTTTCCTCGGTATACTCGCGCAAAAAGGCGGTCGGATCGGCGACATAGGCCACGAAATCCGCCTCGTTCCACATCAGCCCCTTTTCGCCCGCCGCAACCATCAGGTCGGAATAGCGGAAGTCCTCGTAGCTGCCCGCCTGACGCCCCGCGACGCCGTACAGGTTCGGTCCGACCTTGCCACCGCGCTGTATGATGTCGTCGGGGCCTTCGATCATGTGGCAGGCCTTGCACTTGTTGAATTCACGCTCGCCAGCCTCGGCATCGCCGGTGGGGCCTTCGTCCTGCGCAACAAGCGGCGCGGCGCTGAGCAAGGCGGCTGCAAGGGTCGCAGTCAATGTCTGAAGTTTCATTCTGATCCTCCCAATGGGTCTGTTTTCGATCAATTCTTCTTCACGCTACCGCGTGAGATAGTGCGCATTGCTTCCAAAGCACGGTCAGCGCGTCGATCAACCGGTCGATATCGGCGTCCGAATGCAACGGGCCGGGGGTAAAACGCAATCTTTCCGTGCCCTTGGGGACTGTCGGATAATTGATAGGTTGTACGTAAATTCCGTAATCGCGCATCAGGATATCGGCCAGCATCCGGCATTTGACCGGGTCCTTGATCATCACCGGAACGATGTGGCTGGGGTTTTCCAGATGCGGGATGCCGCGTGCGTTCAGCCCGGCGCGCAGGCGGGCGACCTGACGACGCTGCTGCATCCGCTCGATCTCCGAGGTCTTCAGATGTGCAATCGCCGTCTGCGCCCCTGCGGCAATCGCCGGGGGCAGGGCGGTGGTGAAAATGAACCCGCTGGCAAAGGACCGGATGAAGTCACACAGCGGCACGGACCCGGCGATATAGCCGCCCATGCAGCCATAGGCCTTGCCCAAAGTGCCCTCGATCAAGGTGATGCGATCGGCCAGCCCCTCGCGTTCGCTGATGCCGCCGCCGCGCGGGCCATACAGGCCCACGGCGTGGACCTCATCCAGATAGGTCATCGCGCCATGCTTCTCGGCGACTTCGACGATCTCCTGCATCGGGCAGATGTCGCCATCCATCGAGTAGACCGATTCAAAGGCGACGATGCGCGGCGCATTGGCGGGCAGGGCGCTCAGCTTGCGGTCGAGATCTTCGGGATCGTTATGCTTCCAGATCACCTTGCGGGCGCGGGAATGGCGGATGCCCTCGATCATCGACGCATGGTTGCCCGCATCTGACAGGATCACCGCGTCGGGCAGGCGCGAGCCCAGCGTCGACAGTGCCGCCCAGTTCGACACATAGCCGGAGGTGAACAGCAGCGCCGCCTCCTTGCCGTGCAGGTCCGCCAGTTCGGCCTCCAGCGCCACGTGCTGGCGCGTCGTGCCGGATATGTTGCGGGTGCCGCCCGCGCCGGTGCCACAGGCGTCGATCGCGTCCTTCATCGCCTGCCGGACCACCGCGTTCTGCCCCATCCCAAGGTAGTCGTTGGAACACCAGACGGTGACCTCGTCGGGCGCGTCGTCATCATGGCTGCGGGCACGGGGAAAAGCGCCGCATTGCCGTTCGAGTTCTGCAAAGATGCGGTAATTGCCCTCTGATCGAAGCGTATCCAGCTGTGCGGTGAAAGCGGCGTCAAAGTCCATTTGGTCCCTCCGGTCTTGGGTCTTGTCGTTTCGGCGCGGGCAGCATCCAGCGCCAGAGTTTCGCGTCAGGCACAGGCAGCACCATCAGCCAATGTTCCAAAAGCGCCAGCGCGGTGATCGCTGCCAGCAGGGCAAAGCCCGTGGCCGCCACCCCGTCGGGGGCCAGCGCCAGCCGGTCCAGCCAACAGGCGGTGGCAAAGCTCAGCGCGGTGATCGAGATCGGGAACACCCAGTTCAGCTTGGCGATGCGGAAATGGCTGGCCAGATGGCTCAGCACGCGCGGCAGGAATTCGGTATTGATGCGCGGCACCCCGAAATACAGGTTCAGCTTGGCCGAGATGCGCGCGAAATACAGCACGGTGAAGGTCCACAGACCGACGGTGTTTCCGGCCCCTTGGCCATAGGCCCAGATCAGGATCAGAACGGCGGTCAGCAGCATCTCGTGATAGGCAACGGTGCCCCATGCCCGCAGGAAGCGTTCCCATTCCGGCACGTCTCTCGGACAATCCAGCCGGTTCGGCCCCGTGATCGCGCCGGTCAGAAACGACAGCTCGATCCAGCCCCAGATCGCAAGGATCGACAGGAACGCGGCATAGGGCGCGGGCCGATGCAGGCTGGCCTCATATCCCCAGATGCCGACCGCCAGCATCGGCAGCGCCGCAAGCGTAAGGACCGTCCGCGCCCGCCCCCCCGCCCGGTCCGCATAGCGCACCGCCATCAGGATCGCCCCAGTGGAAAACCACCAGGCAAACAACGCGAAAAGCGCAGCGATCCATGGGCTTGTCATCACGTCTCACCCTCCCGGCACCAAACCCTTCTTTGGTCCCGAAATACCTTGGGGGTCCGGGGGTGAAACCCCCGGCGGGTCGCCTCCGCAGGAGGCGAAACCCGTCTCAATAGCACGGCTCCATCCGTGTTTGCTTGGGCACGTCTTGGCGCACCGCCGGGATCGTCAGCAGCCCGGCAAAGGCGCTTGCCGCCCGCGTCCGCGCCGACAGCCGCGCCGCCATGGCGGCAGGGCCGGTTCGGGTCATCGCCACCGCAAGGTCCGCATTGGCCTTTTGCAGCCGCTTCAGCCCGGGCATCCAGCGCGGGTGGTCGATGTCGAGCGTGATCGGAAAGATCTGCTTCGACAGGTCCGACGTCTTGCGGAACACCTCCTGCGCATACCAGTCGGTATCGACGCCCAAGGCCTCGTGAAACGCGGGGCGCTGATGATCGCGCACGTGCATCGTGGCGAAAACGGCGGTCAGGAAGAACTTGATCCAGTAGACATTGGTGCCCGATGTCAGCTTGGGGTCGGTCTTCATCAGCAGGGCAAAGGCCTCGCCATGGCTGAACTCGTCGTTGCACCACTCCTCGAACCACTTGAAAATCGGGTGGAAGCGATGCTCGGGGTTCTCCTGCAAGTGGCGGAAGATTGTGATATACCGCGCGTAGCCGATCTTTTCGGACAGGTAGGTGGCGTAGTAGATGAATTTCGGCCGGAAATAGGTGTATTTCTTCTTCTGCGTCAGAAAGCCAAGGTTCACCGCCACCCCCGCCTCGCGCAGGGCATCGTTGATGAACCCGGCATGGCGGGCCTCGTCGCGGGCCATCAGCTGGAACAGCTGGGTGATTTCCTTGTTCGAGCCGCGCCGTTTCATTTCCTTGTACAGCACGCAGCCGGAAAACTCAGCCGTGCAGGACGAGATCAGGAAGTCGATGAACTCCTTGCGCAGCTGCGGGTCCATCCCGTCCCAATCGACATGGTCCCAATCTTCGTTCTTCTTGAAGTGGCCCTTGTTCGGGTCGCTGACCATCTGTGCGATCAAGCCGTCCCATTCGCCCCGGACGGAACTGACATCGATGGCGTCGAGCTCGTCGAAATCGGTGGTGTAGAAGCGGGGCGTCAGAAGGGTGTTCTGCATCGCCACGTCGGTGGCGAAGCGCGAGTCGAGTTTCGCCTGTTCCTCCTGAATGGCGAGACCTTCCTCGGCGGTGGTGGCGTCGGCGGTGTGCAGGTTCTGGACGTTCATAGCGTGACCTCCTCGGAGAACGAGAATTCGCACAGCTCCATGACCTCGAAATCCCCCGTCAGTCGGGTCCAGAGCCGTTCGACCTTCGAGGCCCGCACGATGATCGCCTCGCGGTCCTCGATGACGATCTCACCGAAGGGGGCCATGATCTCGGGGCCTTTGACCTGCACCTCGTCGCCGGGATAGACGACCGCCCCATTATTGAAGCGCAGATGCGCGTGCAGGCTTTCGAATTTATGAGAGATCTCGACCGTGCAGGGGGCGCGTTCGATATCCTTTGTGAGCCAACCCATGTTCTATCCTCTCTATTGGGCCAAAAGCCGGGCAAAGGCCTTGGCGTTGTCCGCGCCGAACCCCATGAGGTCCGCGCGCCAGCCTGTGCTGGGGTCGTGAATGGAAACCCGTCCGCCCGCATCGCGGCGCAGGATCACGGGGCCGTCGGTGGCAAGCCGGGCATTGCTGCGCTCGCGCAGGATCACCCGCCAGACGCCCGAGACAAAGCCGCCCTGTTCCGGCGACAGGTCGGCAATGATGCTGCCATCCTCGGCGCGCACGGTGGCGGCGCCGGACAGGTCGCCGGACAGGTGGACGATGCGCTCGGCCACCACGGGGCTGTCGGGCGGCGTGGCGATCAGCGGGCGGTCGGTGACGCGCGCATAGGTGACCAGCGCCAGCACCGCGAGGATCAGCACACCCACGGCGCGCAGCAGCGCGCGGGGGATCATCTCGCGGTCAACCGAATGGGTCTGGGTGGTCATTGCGGGCGCTCCTTATTCTGCGGCCAAAGCAGCGGCGCTGCGGGTGACTTGCGGGGTGCTGACGCGCGCCTCGGCGGCGTCGGACAGGATTTGCGCGACCTTCGCGGCATCGGGAATGCAGCGCAGCGCGGGTTGCGTGCGGCGCAGGTGCCACGGGCGCACATGCGGCCAGCAGACAAGGTAGGACAGGCGCGTCTCGCCCATCAGGTCCAGCGCAATCGTCCCCGTGCCGTTGCCGCGCAGGTCCAGTTCGGCATTGCGCAGCTGGCTGAAGGGCAGGTTCAGCGTCACGGTCAACGCCGCGCCGATGCGCATCGCCACGCGGCGGTTGGTGATCGTGTAGACCGTGGCGCGCGCCTGCACGAAGCCCACCAGCCACAACAGCGCGCAGACCACCGCGCCAAGGATCAGGAAGGGGCTGGACGCGGCCACCGCCGCGCCAGAGGGCACCGTGTCGATGATCGCGCCAAAGCGCCACGCCGCCAGAACCGCGAAATATCCCGCGACCCAAGGCAGGCTCAGCGCCTGCCAGGACAGCGCCCAAGCATCGGGGCGGCCCTGCCAGAGGATGCGCTCGCCCTCGGGCGGGGTTTCTGGCAGGCCCTTGACGGGCTCGACGGCGAAATCATCGTGGCTCATGGCGGTCTCCTCAGCCCAGCAGCGGCTCTTGGCGCGCGTCGCTCGCATAAAGCAGACCACCCGCGTAGTAGCCGCTGATCTTGTCCTCTTCGAGCAGCGTCACCTGATGCGCCGAGGCATGGCGCGGCACGCCGCCGAACTGGCCACCGAACAGCGACTTGACCTTGACCCGGTCCGACTTGATCCGGGCCATGGGCAGCGGCACCAGCCGCGTGCCAGAGCCAAGCGCGCCGTCGAGCTTGAATTCGAGGTAGCGCACCAGTTGTTCCGGCTCGTCGATCCACATGTCGGTGACGGTTCCGACCACGGCACCGTCACCGGCCACGACCGGCATGCCGCGCGGGTCGCGCCCGGCAGAGACCGAGAAATGCGCATTGGCGGCCATCGGCACGATCTTGGGGTGGCCCTTGCCATCCAGTTCGGGCACGTCGCGGCGCGCCGCCCAAGAGGCCGGGCCGACACCGTCAACCATCGGATCGCCGGTCGGCGTCACCGGAAAGCCGCCGCCCGCCGGATCATTGGCAAGCGCCAGACCGGGACGTTCGGGATTCTGACCCGAGGGCACCGTCACCTCGCCGCGCCCATAGGGCAGGCGAAAGGTCTTGTCATCGGGCAGCGGAAAGGTGCTGGCATTGGGGATCGCCTTGCCGGTTTCGTCGGTCAGGGGATAGCCCTCGCGCATGTTCTCGCGCTGGATGTAGACGATCAGCAGCGCGAAGAAGATCCAGAACAGCCAAAGCGACAGGCTGGCCAGATCGACCTGAGCAAAGAATGTCTGTGTCATTGTAGGCTCCTCTCGGGGGTCAGGTTGGGAAATCGGCAAGGCCCATGCGGCTGGGCTGCACGGGCGCGCGGCGACGGGCCAGCGGACCAAGCAGGACCAGCGTAAGGAACAGCAGGCCGATCTCGAAATGGTAGACAAAGGAATAGCCGGTGGCGGGGGTGGCAAGCGCCTCGCCCAACTGGCCATTCAGGGCGAGGGTGTTGATCCCGTCCCGCAGCGCGCCGCCAAGTGCGACGGCAAGCCCCGCAGCGGTGGCCTGTGCCGCGCCCCAAGCGCCGAGCGCCAGCCCGTTGCCTGCGTTTTGCGTGGGCAGGGTCATGGCGGCGATCAGGGTCGAGACGGCGAACAGCCCGCCGCCGAACCCGATCAGCACGGCCCCGGCGCGGAAGATCAGCGCCGATTGCACGGGGGCTGCAAAGATCACGGTGGAAAACGCGGCGACCCCGGCAAGGATGCCATAGGCGGCCAGCCGCATCGGGTCTTGCCCCTTGGCCAGCAACCGCCCGGCCAGCGCAAAGCCCGCCAGCGCACCGACCGACCACAGCGCGGTCAGCGCGGTCGTCGCCCCCACGGTCAGGCCAAGGATCTCGCCCCCGTAGGGCTCCAAGAGCACGTCCTGCATGTTGAAGGCCATGGTGCCGATGAAGGCCACCGCCAGCAGCCGCCCGGCTTGCCCGCCGGCCATCAGGTCGGCCCAGGCCTCGGCAAAGCGGGGGCGTGGTGCGGCGCGTTCGTCGCGCGTCATGGGCTTGAGCGATTCCTGCTTCCACAGGGCGATTAGGTTCAGCACGATGCCGACCACGGCGGCGCCTTGCACCACACGGATCAGGCGGATTTCCGAGAAATCGCGCAGGAGCCAGCCAAGGATCAGCGAAGACAGACCCATGCCGACCAGCAGCATGACATAAAGCAGCGCAACGACGCGGGGGCGGGTGTCCTCGGTCGCGCGGTCGGTGGCCAGCGCCAGACCGGCCGTCTGGGTCATGTGCAGGCCAAGCCCGGTCATCAAGAAGGCCAGCGCCGCAAGGACTTCGCCCGCGAAGGGCACGTCATGCACGGTCTCGCCCGACAGGACCAGCAGCGCAAAGGGCATCACCGCAAGCCCGCCCATCTGCCACAGCGAGCCGAACCAGAGGTACGGGATACGCTTCCACCCCAGCGCGCTGCGATAGGTGTCCGAGCGAAAGCCCAGCAGCGCTCGGAACGGCGCGATCAGCACCGGCAGGGCGATCATCAGCGCGACGATGGTGGCGGGGACCGACAGCTCGACGATCATCACGCGGTTGAGCGTGCCGAGCAGCATCACCATGGCCATGCCCACCGAGACCTGAAACAGCGACAGGCGCAGCAATTGCGCCATCGGCAGGCCCTCGCTCGCCGCATCGGCGAAGGGCAGGTAGCGGGTGGCAAGCTGCTGGATATGGGCCCGGCGCAGGATCATGCACGCAACTCCAACGCTTGGGAGATATAGAAGCCCGACGTCACGCGCTTTAGCGGCGACAACGTGCCCGGCATGCCGCGCTGCGTCAGCGCGCGGGCCAGCGGGGCGGGGGCGTGCGGGACCATCACGGGCGAGCGATCCGAGCGCGGGAACAGCTTGCCCGCGCGCCACATGACCATCAGCAGCGGCGTGCGCGGCGCAACGGTAAAGACCGTGGCGTTCTCCGTGCGGTCCTGCAACGCGTGCAGCGCGGCGGCCAGATCGGGGCGCGTGTAGTAGATCAGGCTGTCCATCGCGATGGTGAAATCGAAACGGCCCAGCCGCGTCGCCAGCATGTCGCCGCTTTGCAGCCGCACGCGGGGGGCGAGATGCGCGGGCAGGCGGGCCTCGGCGATGGCGATCAGTTGCGGCGAGATGTCGATACCCACGACCTCGGCACCCCGCTCGGCCAGATCACAGCAAAGCTGCCCCGTGCCGCAGCCGGCATCCAGAACGCGCACCCCGTGCAGGTCGTCCGGCAGGCGCGACAACAGTTGTGTGCGCATCTCGTCCCGCCCGCGCCGCACGGTTTCACGGATGCGGCTGACCGGCGCGTCGCTGGTCAACCGTTCCCATGTGCGGGCGGCGGTCTGGTCGAAATAGGTCTCGACCCGGGCGAGGGTGCGGGCGTAGGTCATGACGCGCTCCGCGCCCCGGGCTTGACCCGGGGCCTCTGGGCCAGATCAGCGTGGAGGTCCCGGGTCAAGCCCGGGACGGGGGGGATATGTGCAGCGGTCAGGCGCATCAATCGAACCCCAGCAATTCAAAGATATCGCGGTCTTCCATCGGTGCGGGGGCCAGCGGATCGGTCCCGGCCCATAGCGTCTGCGCCAGCCGCAGGTATTCGGCCCGGCAGGCGAGGACGTCGTCATCGGCGTCCATCTCGAACAGCGTCTTCTTCTTCAGGCGCGAGCGGCGGATGGCGTCGATATCGGGCATATGCGCGATGCGGTTGAAGCCGACCTTGGCGCAGTAGCGATCAACCTCGTCGGTATCCTTGGACCGGTTGGCGATGCAGCCCGCCAGCCGGACCTTGTAGTTCGCCGATTTGGCCTGCACGGCAGCGATGATGCGGTTCATCGCGTAGATGCTGTCGAAATCGTTGGCGGTGACGATCACCGCGCGGTCTGCATGTTGCAAGGGCGCGGCAAAGCCGCCGCAGACCACGTCGCCCAGCACGTCGAAGATCACCACGTCGGTGTCTTCCAGCAAATGGTGCTGTTTCAGCAGCTTCACCGTCTGGCCCACCACGTAGCCGCCGCATCCCGTCCCGGCGGGCGGACCGCCAGCCTCGACGCATTTCACGCCGCCCCAGCCTTCGGTCACGAAATCCTCGGGGCGCAGTTCCTCGGGGTGGAAATCGACCTCCTTCAGGATGTCGATGACCGTGGGTTGCAGGCGGCCCGTCAGGGTGAAGGTGCTGTCATGTTTCGGGTCGCAGCCAATCTGCAACACGCGCTTGCCCATCTGGGCAAAGGCCGCCGACAGGTTCGACGAGGTCGTCGATTTGCCGATGCCGCCCTTGCCATAGACGGAAAAGACCTTGGCCCCCTCGATCTTCAGACCGGCGTCCTGATGGACCTGAACAGAGCCTTCGCCGTCCTGTCCACGCAGCTGCGGGATGTCGTCTTTCGGGCTCATTTCGGGCCTGTCCTTTCGGGGTTGCGTGTCATTCTCCGACTCCTTCGAGCCGGTCTTCGATATCCATCGCGGCGTTGCGCAGCGCGGCCAGCGTGTCGGCGTCGGGGGCCCAATAGGCGCGGTCCGAGGCCTCGATCAGGCGGTTTGCCATGCGCAGGGAGGCGGCGGGGTTCAGCGCCGACATGCGTTCGCGCATCGCCGCGTCCAGAACAAACGTCTCGGACAGCCGCTGATAGACCCAGGGTTGCACCTGACCGGTCGTGGCCGACCAGCCCAGCGTGTTTGTGACGTGGCTTTCGATCTGGCGCACGCCCTCGGCCCCGTGGCGCAAGAGCGCCTCATGGAACTTGGGGTTCAGCGACCGCGACCGGGTTTCCAGCGCCACCTGATCGGCCAACGTTCGCACCTTGCCCGTGCCGCGCGTGGTGTCCGAGATATAGATGGCGGCCTCTGTCCCGCCGCGGGCGCGGCGCACGGCGCGGGAAATCCCGCCCAGCGTGTCAAAGTAATGGTCGACCGTGGTCACGCCCAACTCGACACTTTCGAGGTTCTGATAGGCGAGGTCCACGGTGGTCAGCGCCTGTTGCAGCAACTCGGCCTGCTGAACCGGCTTGCCGTTCGTCCCGTAGGCAAAGCTTTTCCGCGCCTGATAGGCATCGGCCAGCTCGTCCTCGTCGCCAAAGACCGAGGCATCGACCATCTGGTTGACGTTGGAGCCATAGGCCCCCTCTGCATTCGAGAAGACCCGCAAGGCGGCGGTGTCCAGATCGCAGCCGATGGCCTGCGCATGGGCCAGCGCATGGGCGCGGATGTGGTTCAGATGCAGCGGCTCGTCCGCATGGGCGGCTTGCAAGGCGGCATCGGCCAGAAGCCGGGTCTGCAAGGGCAGCAGGTCGCGGAAGATCCCCGACAGCGTCATGATGACGTCGATCCGGGGGCGGCCCAGTTGGGCCAGCGGGATCAGGTCGGCGCCGCTCAGCCGCCCGAAATTGTCAAAGCGCGGTTTCGCGCCGATCAGCGCCAGCGCCTGCGCGATGCCGCAGCCGTCGGATTTGATATTGTCGGACCCCCACAGCACCAGAGCAATGCTGCGCGGCGTGGTCTTGTGCGTATCCAGCAGCAGTTGCGCCTGTTTCGCGCCCTCGCGGCAGGCGAATTCGGAGGGCATCCGGAACGGGTCGAAGGCATGGATGTTGCGGCCCGTCGGCAGGATGTCGGGCGAGCGGATCAGGTCGCCGCCCGGCACCGGCGGGGTAAAGCGGCCATCCAACGCGCGCAGGAGCGCGGGCATTTCGTGATCCTCTTGCAGCAGGGCGTCGGTGCGGGCGCGATGATCCTCGGCCACATGCGCCATGTAGTCGGCGCGGGCGGCATCGCTCATCGTCTGGCCGACGATGTGCAGCCCGTCGGGGATCAGCGCATCCTCGGTTTCCAGCAGGCGCAGCCACAGCGCGCCGGGTGCGTGTCCGCCCAGATCGACCGCCTCGGCCTGCTCGGCAATCAGGGTCTCCAACTCGGGCCGCTCCGGCGCGGCGGCGTCCATCGAGCGCCAGCGGGTCAGGCTGTCCTTCAACTCCAGCAGCCCGCGATACAGGCCAGCCGAGGCCAGCGGCGGCGTCAGGTGCGAGACCGTGACCGCGCCCGAGCGACGCTTGGCCAATGTCGCCTCGGAGGGGTTGTTGGCGGCATAAAGATAGACGTTGGGCACGTCGCCGATCAGCCGGTCGGGCCAGCAATCGGGGCCGGGGCCGGTCTGCTTGCCGGGCATGAATTCCAGCGCGCCATGCATCCCGAAATGCAGCAACACATCCGCGCCAAAGGTGCGGCGCAGGTACAGGTAGAACTGGGTGAAGGCGTGCGTCGGGGCAAAGCTGCCCTCGAACAGCAGGCGCATCGGGTCGCCCTCATAGCCGAAGGCCGGTTGCAACCCGACAAAGACATTGCCGAATTGCGCCCCCAGCACGAACACGCCGCGCCCGTCCGATTGCACCTTGCCGGGGGCGGGGCCCCATTGGCCTTCGATCTCGTCCAGCCACGGTGTCCCGGCAACGATCGCATCGGCGTCCACGCGGGCGGCGACATTGGCCTCTTGCCCGTAGGTCTCGGCATTGCCCTTCAGGACGGTGTCGCGCAGCGCCTCGACCGTGTCGGGCGGCGTCAGGTCATAGCCGCGCGCGGCCATGGCGTGCAGGGTGTTGAAGAGCGACTGGAAGACATCCAGATAGGCCGCCGTCCCCGCCGCGCCCGCATTGGGCGGAAAGCCGAAGATGACGATTCCAACCTTGCGGTCCGCCACCTGCTGACGGCGCAGGGTCGCGGCGCGCAAGGTGCGGTCAGCCAGACGTGCGATGCGGTCGGGGCAGGGGGCCATGGCCTTGGGCTGCTCTGGCTGGCAACGGTGCGCGCAGCCTGCGCAGCCGTCCTCGCCATGACGCCCGGCAAAGACCGTGGGATTGGTCGCGCCATCCAGTTCGGGCAGGGCGATCAGCATGGTCGTCTCGATCGGACCAAGCCCCTGCCGCGAAGTCGCCCATTGCTCCAGTGTCTGGAATTCCAGCGGATGCGCGGCCAGATAGGGGATGTCGAGCGCCCGGAGCACCTCGATGGCGGCGGGGTTGTCGTTATAGGCGGGGCCACCGACGAGGCTGAACCCGGTCAAGGACACCAGCGCGTCGATCTTCGCGCCGGTCTCATCGCGAAAGAAACCGTCGATGGCGGGGCGCCCGTCGAGGCCACCGGCAAAGGCGGGCAGGACGTTCAGGCCCTTGGCCTCCAATGCGCGGATCGCGGCGTCGTAATGGGCGGTATCGCCCGACAGCACGTAGCTGCGCATCATCAACAGGCCGACGGTGCCCTTGTCGCCGTTCTGCGGCAATGCGCTGGGATCGGTGGTGATCCGCGCGGGCAGGTCGGGGTGATAGAGGCCGGTTTCGGGGTATTCCAAAGGCGCGGCGGCGGCGATCCCGCGCCATTCCGGGCGGCGGCAATAGCGCGAGATCAAAAAGCGCACCATCGCCTCGATATTCTCGTCAGACGAGCCCAGCCAATATTGCATGATCAGGAACCACGCGCGCAGATCCTGCGCCTTGCCGGGGATCAGCTTGAGGATCTTGGGCAGGCGGCGCAGCATCCGCATCTTGCGCGCGCCATTGTCGACCGAGGGCTTGCCCGAGCCGCGCAGGGTCTTGAGAAAGCGCATCGTGCTGCTTTCGGGCGCGGCCATGTCGAGCGTGCCCATGCGGGTCAGCCGGACGATCTGGGTATCGGCGATGATCCCGGCCATGGCGTCGCACTGGTCGCGGCGCGCGGCGAGGCTGGGCAGGATGGCGCGGATGTGGTCTTCAAGGAACAGAAGGCTGGTGACGACGATGTCGGCCTCGGCGATGCAGGCCTTGGCGTGATCCAGCGCAGTCGGGTCCTCGCCCCATTCGGCGGCGGCCAGAACCGTCAGGTCCAGACCGGGGAAATCGGTGCCCAGCCTGCTGGCGACGCGGGCGCAGGCCGCGCAAGCGTGCGAATCCAGCGTCAGGATGACGATCCGGTAGGGGGCGGGGCCCCCGGTTATGAACCCGTCATCGCGCATAATGCGCCTTGGCTTCGTAAAGCGTGTCAACGCCGATCTCGCTCAGGCCGCGCTCGGTGGCGAAGGTTTCGGTGTTGCGCCGAGCCTTGCCCCGGACGAAGAACGGCACCTTGCGCAGTTCCTTTTCGGCGTCGTCCAGCCAGATGATGTTTCCGGGGGCTTGGGCAGGAGGTCCCGGGTCAAGCCCGGGACGCGGTGTCGCCTGCCCGCCGTGATGGCTGGGGCCTGCGGCGTCGTGAAACTCGAAATCCTCACGGAACATGGTCAGCAGGTGTTCTTCCAGCCCCATGACCAGCGGATGCACCCAAGTGTCGAAGATGACATTCGCGCCCTCGATCCCCATCTGGGGCGAGTAGCGCGCGGGGAAGTCCTGCACATGCACCGGCGCGCTGATGACCGCACAGGGGATGCCCAGACGCTTGGCCGTGTGGCGTTCCATCTGGGTGCCAAGGATCAGTTCGGGGGCGAGCTTGGTGATCTGGTCCTCGACATCGAGGTAATCGTCGGTGATCAGTGCCTCGACGCCGTATTCCTTGGCCAGCGCGCGGATCGGGCGGGCCATCTCGCGGTTGTAGCAGCCAAGCCCCACCACCTCGAAGCCCATCTCGTCCCGCGCAATTCGCGCGGCGGTGGCGACATGGGTGCCGTCGCCGAAAATGAACACGCGTTTGCCGGTCAGGTAGGTGCTGTCGACGCTGGCCGAATACCACGGCAGGCGCAGGCGGGTTTCATCCAGACGCGGGGCGACACTGGCGAGGGCGGCGACTTCGGCCACGAAGTCGCGGGTTGCGCCGACGCCGATCGGGATGGTCTTGGTGCAGGGCAGGTCCAGTTCGCGGGTCATCCAGCGGCAGGCGCTTTCGCCAGTCTCGGGATACATCAGCACGTTGAACCACGCAGCCCCCAGCCGGGTGATGTCCGCGGGCGTCGCGCCATAAGGCGCGCAGACGTTCACGTCGATGCCCATATCGCCCAGCAAGGCGGTCAGTTCGGTGATGTCGTCGCGGTGACGGAACCCCAGCGCCGTCGCGCCGATCAGGTTGCAGGACGGGCGCGCTGTCTTTTCGCACGGACGGGCAAGCCTGCGCACGATCTGGAAGAACGTCTCGTCCGCACCGAAATTTTCCTTGCGCTGGTAGCTGGGCAGGTCCAGCCCGATCACAGGCACCGGCAGGCCCATCGCCTCGGCGATGCCGCCCGGATCGTCCTGGATCAGTTCGGCGGTGCAGGACGCGCCGACGATCATCGCCTGCGGCTGAAAGCGGTCATAGGCCTCGCGGCAGGCGGTCTTGAACAGGTTCGCCGTGTCGGACCCCAGATCACGCGCCTGAAAGGTGGTGTAGGTGACGGGCGGGCGGTGGTTGCGCCGCTCGATCATCGTGAACAGCAAGTCGGCATAGGTGTCGCCCTGCGGCGCATGCAGCACGTAATGCAGGCCCTTCATCGCGGTGGCGACGCGCAGGGCACCGACATGCGGCGGGCCTTCGTATGTCCAGACCGACAGCTTCATTCCGCCGCCTCCAGCCTGAGCGCATTGGCCCGGCGCAGGGGACGGGCGAAGAGCCCGGCCAGATCGCCCGCCTGCTCGTAGAAATGCACCGGGGTAAAGACCAGCTCGATGGCCCATTTGGTGCGCAGCCCCTCGGCCTCGAGCGGGTTGGCAAGGCCAAGGCCGCAGACCGTCAGGTCAGGTTGCGCGGCCCGGCAACGGTCCAGTTGACGCTCGACATCCTGCCCCTCGGACAGGGTCGTGCCGTCGGGCAGCATGTCCAGATCGGGGCCAAGAATGCCGCGATGCAGATAGGGTGTGCCAACCTCAAGCGCGGTCATGCCGCATTCCCGGGTCAGAAACCGCGCGAGCGGGATTTCCAACTGACTGTCGGGAAAGAAGAAGACGCTCTTTCCGGCAAGGGTTTCGGCCGCCTGCGCGATGGCCCGGCGGGCGCGGGCGCGGGGGGCGGCGGTGACCGCGTCGAAGCGCGCCTGATCCACGCCAAAGGCCTCGGCAATGGCTTGCAGCCAAAGCGTTGTACCTTCCTCGCCAAAGGGCAGCGGGGCGGGGATGTGCCGCGCGCCGCGCCGCTCCAGCGCCGCATGGGTGTCGCCAAGGAAAGGCTGGGTCAGCGCGAAACGGGTGTTCGGCCCGACCGCAAGCACGTCATCCGCATGGCGCGTCGGCAGGATCGCCACATTGTCGATGCCCAGATCGGCCAGCAGGCTGCGCATCTGGTCCTCGGCCACGTCGGGCAGCGCGCCCGCGACGATCAACTGTTTTGCATCCGTCTCTGGCAGGACCGGGACCATGGCGGCCAGACAGGCATCCTCGCCCTCGGTAAAAGTCGTCTCGATCCCCGACCCGGAATAGTTCAGCACCCGCACGCGCGGCGCATGGATCGCCGACAGCCGCTCGGCGGCGCGGGACAGGTCCAGCTTGATGACCTCGGAGGGGCAACTGCCGACGAGAAAGATCTGCCGAATGTCGGCGCGCCGCGCCAGCAGGCGGGCGACCTCGCGGTCGAGCTCCTCGTGCAGGTCGGCCATCCCGGCGAGGTCTGATTCTTCGAGAATCGCCGTGCCGAAGCGGGGTTCGGCAAAAATCATCACGCCGGCGGCGCTTTGCAGAAGATGCGCGCAGGTGCGTGACCCTACGACAAGGAAGAACGCGTCCTGCATCTTGCGATGCAGCCACAGGATGCTTGTCAGACCGCAGAACACCTCGTGCTGGCCGCGTTCCTTCAGGACGGGGGCGGTGCGGCAACCGGTGGTGGGGACAGGGTCCGTCATGCCAGTTCCGCCGCTTGCAGGCGGGCCATGCGCAGCTTGCGCAGGAATTGCCCGGCATTGATCACATAGGTCGCATAGGCCGCCAGCGCGAGCCACATCAGCGCATCCGGGGACAAGGCTCCGGCGAACAGCGCCCACACGTATGCCGTGTGCAATCCGATCACCGCAAAGCTGAACACGTCCTCCCAGAAGAAGGCCGGCGCAAACAGGTATTGCCCAAACACGACCTTTTCCCAGATGGCCCCGGTGACCATGATGAGATACAGGAACCCGGTCTTGACCAAGATCGAAACCGTCGCCGCCTGATAGCCCTCGCCGCTGGCAAGGTAGCGTAGGACAAGCCCGAGAGAGACGAGGAAAACCGCGAATTGCAGGGGTGCTAGAATGCCCTGAACCAGCGTCCAGACCGTGCCGTCGCGGCGTGCGCGCTGGTCATCGGTATAGAGCCGAAAGCCGATTTGGTGGTGGGTCGCTGCGGGCGTCATGTGCCCCTCGCATTCGCTGGAAACACCCTCGATGCTAAGAGGTGGGCTCGTAAACTGTCAATTAAAATTTACACTTTTGCCGTCAACTCTGATGCAAGGATCGGTCGGTTTCTCGCTGGGGACGGCTGCCTGAATGATCCGCGCGAGCGGCAGTTTTGCTGAGTCTCAGATTCCGATCCCTCTCCAGACCCCAAGTATTCATGGGTTTTGGCAGCATCACGAGATTTGAATGTCAATAAAAATTGACAATTGAGCTGCGCACGCGCAGGCTGTCAGGTGAGCAGTCCTTAATCCTAAGGTCACACAGGGACCGCATCCATCGCACCTTGGGAGGGGGCATGGAGATGTCCACGAGACCAAATACCTACCGTTCCACATCTGCGCGGGATACGTCCCTCCGGCTCTTGGTGGAATCGGCCGTGCGCAAGGTCGCATCCGAGCGCACCCAGCAGCAGCCCAGAACGCGTGAGGACTGGATCGACCGGCTATGTGCCGCGTTGGTCTCGGAATCGGAGACGTCCTGCCAGTCTGTGCTGTCGTCCATGGTGTCGAACGGCATCAGCCAGGACGACATCTTGCAGACCTATGTCCCCGAGGCGGCCCGCCGTCTGGGCGAGATGTGGCTGGATGACAGTGCCAGTTTCGTCAAGGTTACCGTCGGTGCGGCACGGCTGCAGCGGCTCTACCGTGACCATGGCGGGATCAACCTGAACGGGTGGCCAACGCGGACCGTCCCGCTCGGCCAGTCCGCCCTGATGGTGGTGCCGATCTTCGAAACGCATTCATTGGGCGCCTTCGCGGCGGCGGATCAGTTGCGCCGTCACGGTGTCTGGGTGCACATGGCCATCGGCTTGAACGCGCAGGAATTGCGACAGGTGATCGCCGCCTCGCAGTTCTCGATGATCGGAATGTCGCTGGCGACCGCCGACTCGCTCGACGCGGCTGCGGGCCTGATTGGCTATCTACGGGAAAATCTTGAGCATTTGCCGCCCATCGTCGTCGGTGGGCGTGTCGTGGACGTGGCGATTAACGTTGCGCAGCGGTGCGGAGCGGACTATGCCGTTAATACGGCCCGCGAAGCGACGTCTGCATGCGGTCTGGCGACGCTGGCGACACCCTTGAACGCCGTGCAATCGAGCTAACCGGGCATACGCCCCCCCCCGACGGAGGAATGCATTGGCACGGCAAGGAGACAAATCCGCGTGGTTCAGTACCGGGATTTTTCCCGATGCGTCTCTCGTCCCGGGCCTTTTGGAACACGCTGCGGATATCTCTGTATCGCTGGATGCCGATCTGACCATCAACGCGATTGCGGTCAATCCCGTCGCGGCCTCGCTGGGCTGTCTGGATCACTGGGTCGGGCGCCCGTTCGAAGACTTTCTGGCCGAGGAAAGCCGGATCAAGTTCCGCGACCGGATCAGCGCCGCGCGCAACGATGACAGCGGCCTGCCGATGCGGATGGAACTCAACCATGTCGACAACGCGACATGGGACTTCCCCGTCGCCTATTCCGCCCACCGCATTCCCGATGGCGGAGTCCTGTTGCTTGGCCGCGACATGCAGCCTTTGGCGGAGTTGCAACGCAGCCTCGTGAGCGAGCAACTGGCCCGTGAACGCGACTACCAGAAACTGCGCGCCGAAGAGGCCTGTTTCCGAGTCGTTCTGGACACGTCGGAAACCGCCATCGTCCTGATCGACCCCAAGCAGGGCCGAATCCGGGACCTGAACGGGGTCGCGGCTGGGCTGCTGGGCACGATTGCCGCCTCCCTGAACGGGTCGGTTCTGGCGCAATGCTTCGAAGGCCGCCGCCGCGAGGAATTGGGCGAGGCGCTGCAAGCCGCCGCTTCGGGCGACGAGGGGCGCGGAATCGAGGTTGTCTGCCGCCGGACCGGCCGCCCGCTGACCCTGTATCCCCGCTTCTTCCGCGCTGCCAGCGAACTGGTTCTGGTCTGCCGGATCGCCGGATCGGGCGAGACCGCCGAAGACGGCGATGCGACCTTCTTTCTGGGCGAACTGTTTTCCGGCAGCACCGATGCCATCGTCCTCACCGATTCCAAGGGGCTGATCCGCGAAGCCAACGAGGCGTTCCTGATGATGGCCGACGCCGCCTTGTTGCGGAATGTCAGGGACCAGCCCTTGGCCGATTTCCTGTCGCGCGGCGCAATCGATCAGAAGCTGATCTTCGAAGCGGCGGATCAGGACACGCGCCTGCGCAGCTACAACACGCAGGTCATCAGCCCCGTCGGCTCGCGCACCTCTGTCGACATTTCCGCCGCACGGCTGCGGCAGGGCAATGGCGCCTATGGGTATGGCTTGATCATCCGCGACGTGACGCGGCGCGACTCGCTGGATGCCGAGGCCGGCCCGCTGGTGATCAGCGAGGACGCGATGAAGCACATGATGGACTTGGTGGGCACCGCCTCGCTCAAGGAACTGGTTTCGGCGACGTCGGACGTGGTCGAAAAGATGTGCATCGAAACCGCCTTGCAGCTGACCTCGAACAACCGGGTGGCGGCGGCGGACATGCTGGGCCTGTCCCGTCAAAGCCTCTACGTGAAGCTGCGCAAGCACGGGTTCATCGACGATTCCGACAGCAACTGACGACTGTCAGGCAAATTAGACCTTTCCAAATGCAGGAGTGTATAGTTTACTTGACACCATGAGTGTCGGGATAAGCATACAGTCTACCAGGCGCACACCCAGCCCCCGCGCCGTTCTCACCTTGGTGAAGCCAATCACATGGTTTCCGCCGATCTGGGCGTACCTCTGTGGCGCGGTCGCTTCGGGCGTCGCGCTGGGGCAGGCGCCGGGCTTGGTCGTGGCGGGCATGGTGCTGGCGGGGCCGGTGGTCTGCGCCATGAGTCAGGCCGCCAATGACTGGTGCGACCGGCATGTGGACGCCATCAACGAGCCACACCGCCCGATCCCCTCGGGACAGGTGCCGGGCCTCTGGGGCCTGTGGATCGCGCTCGCCATGAGCGCGCTGGCCTTGGTGTTTGGTGCCTTCCTCGGGCCTTGGGGATTCGGCGCAACGGTGTTCGGCGTGCTGGCAGCTTGGGCCTACTCGGCGGAACCCGTCCGGTTGAAGCGGTCCGGCATCTGGGGGCCGGGCCTTGTGGGCCTGTGCTACGAGGGCCTGCCTTGGTTCACCGGCGCGGCGGTGCTGTCCGGCGGCCTGCCGTCTTGGCCGGTGATCGGGGTTGGTCTGCTATATGCGCTGGGCGCGCATGGCATCATGACATTGAACGATTTCAAAGCCTTGCAGGGGGACCGGGAAACCGGGGTGAATTCCCTGCCGGTGACGCTAGGGCCGGATCGGGCCGCGCGGGTTGCCTGCATCGTCATGGCGCTGCCGCAGGTGCTCGTGATCGGCCTTCTGGCGCTGTGGGACCGTCCGTTTCACGCTGCGGCCATCGCCGCGCTGCTGGCCGGGCAGGTCTGGGCCATGCAGGTGCTGCTGCGCGATCCAAAGGCGCGGGCGCCTTGGTACAACGCCACCGGGGTCACGATGTATGTCACGGGCATGATGGTCGCCGCCTTTGCCCTGCGCGCAATGGGAGGGGCGTCATGACCCTAGGATGGATATCGATTGCCCGGCTCGGGCTGGTGCAGATGGCCTTGGGCGCGATCGTGGTGCTGACCACCTCGACGCTGAACCGGCTGATGGTGGTGGAACTGGCTTTGCCCGCCGTTCTGCCGGGCCTTCTGGTGGCGTTGCATTACGGCATCCAGATCACACGCCCGAAATGGGGGTTCCTGTCCGACACCGGAGGGCGGCGCACCCGTTGGATCATCGGAGGCATGGCGGTTCTGGGGCTTGGCGCCATGGGCGCGGCGCTGGGCGTGGTGCTGTTCGAAACGCATATCGCTGCGGCGCTGGCGCTGTCGATCTTGTCCTATGCCTTGATCGGGCTGGGCGTGGGGGCGTCAGGCACCTCCCTGCTGGCGCTTTTGGCCAGCGCCACGGCCCCGCACCGGCGCGCGGCGGCGGCCACGATCACCTGGCTGATGATGATCGCCGGGATCGCCCTGACCGCAGGCGGCGTCGGCGCGATGCTCGACCCGTACAGCCCCGCGCTGCTGCTGAGGATCGTGGCCATGGTCTGCCTCGGCGCGCTTGCCATGACGGCGCTGGCGGTGTTCGGCATCGAAAAAGGGCTGACGATTTCCGAGAGACCCGCCCAGGCAACACGCTTTGTCGATGGGCTGAAGGATGTCTGGGCCGATACGGATGCACGGCTTTTCACCATCTTCGTGCTGCTGTCCATGACGGCCTATTTCATGCAGGAACTGATCCTAGAACCCTATGCAGGCCTCGTCTTTGGTCTGACGCCGGGCCAGTCCACCTCTCTGAGCGGCGCGCAAAACGGAGGCGTCTTCCTCGGCATGCTGACCGTCGGCATCGCCGCGACCGGCCTGCGGATCGGCAGCTTGCGGGCCTGGGTCGTGGCCGGGTGCCTCGGCTCGGCGGCCAGCCTGTGCCTGATCGCCGCCCTTCCGGCGCTGGACAGTGCCAGCGCCCTGCTGCCCGCCGTCGTCCTGCTGGGCTATTGCAACGGCATGTTCGCCGTCGCCGCCATCGGCGCGATGATGGCGCTGGCGGGGCAGGGGACGGAGCGGCGCGAGGGCACCCGCATGGGTTTGTGGGGCGCGGCGCAGGCGCTGGCGGCAGGCTTTGGCGGCCTGCTCGGCGCGGCCTCTGTCGATGTGACGCGGCGGCTCGCGACCAGTGATGCCACCGCCTTTGGTGCCGTCTTCATCGCCGAGGCGCTGCTGTTCGTGCTGGCGGCCAGCATGGCCGCGCGGGTGATCGAAGCCCGCCGCGCCCCCGTCCAACCCACTGTTGTCGCAGGAGAATGAGCCATGCCCGATCTTGATGTCATCGTGGTCGGAGGCGGGCCTGCAGGCGCCACCGCGGCCGAGGATCTGGCCCGGTCCGGCCATCGCGTGGCCTTTCTGGATCGCGATGGGCGCATCAAGCCCTGTGGCGGCGCTATCCCACCCCGGCTGATCGCGGATTTCCACATTCCCGACGACCTGCTGGTTGCCCGCATCACCACCGCGCGCATGATCGCGCCCAGCGGGCGCAAGGTCGATATCCCGATCGAGAATGGCTTTGTCGGCATGGTCGACCGCGAGGTCTTTGACGCCTATCTGCGCGACCGTGCCGAACATGCCGGGGCGACGCGCCTGACCGGCACCTTCCTGCGGATCGAGCGCGACCCGGACGGGCCAAGCGTCATCTACCGCGACAAGGCCAGCGGGGCGGAACGCAGCCTGCGCACGCGGCTTGTGATCGGCGCGGATGGCGCGCGCTCGGTCGTGGCGCGGGCCGAAGTGCCCGGCGGCGACCGCATCCCCTACGTCATCGCCTATCACGAGATCGTCGCCGCGCCGCAGGCCGGTGGCCCCTATGACCCGGATCGCTGTGACGTGGTTTATGACGGGCGCATTTCCCCGGATTTCTACGGCTGGGTCTTTCCGCATGGGCAACATGCCAGCGTCGGCATGGGGTCGATGCTGCGCGATGTCGATCTGAAACAGGCCACCGCCGCTTTGCGCGAAGCCAGCGGCATGACGGATTGCAAGACGATCCGCCGCGAAGGCGCGCCGATCCCGCTCAAACCGCTGGACCGTTGGGACAATGGCCGCGACGTGGTGCTGGCGGGGGACGCGGCGGGCGTCGTCGCCCCCAGTTCGGGCGAGGGCATCTATTACGCCATGGTCGGTGGCCGCGTCGCCGCCACGGCGGCAGCGGCTTGCCTGACGACCGGGCGCGCACGCGACCTGCGGCTGGCGCGGCGCCTGTTCATGCGCGAACACAAGATGGTGTTCCGCGTGCTGGCCTCGATGCAGAACGCCTATTACCGGTCGGACGACCGGCGCGAACGGTTCGTGTCGCTCTGCCATGACATCGACGTGCAGCGGCTGACCTTCGAGGCCTATATGAACAAGAAACTGGTGCGCGCGCGTCCGATGGCGCATCTGCGCATCGGGCTCAAGAACCTTGCCCATCTCAGCGGGCTGGTCTCCGCCGAGCGCACCTGACGCCCGGCGGACCGTCTCAGGGCTGGTAGCGCCATTCGCCCTTTTTCGCTGCCAAGGCTTCCTCGCCAGCAAGCAGCGTCGACGGCGGCTGTTCAGACCGGGCCGCGCGGTGCTCCGGCGCGATCTGGGCGTCCGGGGCGGCAGTTTGCTTCGGTGCCTCGGCGGGTGGGTCATGCGGCCCGTCCTCGTCCCAGCCGGGCACGCCCTTCAGCCCTTCGAACGGACCCCAGTCATCCAGCGCCAGCCCGCAGACATGGCGTTGCAGGAAAGCGCCACATCCGAGCAGGACAAGCACCCCGGCAATGGCCGCGATGATGCCGCCGGTCGCGATGCCGACGATCGCGGCGACACATAGCCCGGCCAGTCCACTCAATAGCCAGCAAATGGTCTGGCAGCTGTTGTTGTCAGAACTTTTCGACACGCCTTACGTCCCCCATCAATTTCGGTGCAATGAGAGGGAGCCTAGCAGCTTTCGGCGATTCCGTCCTCATCCGGGTTGCGAAAATCGCCAAGGCATTGCGCTGCTTGCAAATCGAAGCCGTCCTGCCCCGTTGCGCAGCGGGTCAACAGGCGGCGGTGACGATGATTTCGACCTTCAGCTCGGGCCGTGCGAGCCGTGCTTCGCCGCAGGCGCGGGCGGGGGCATGGCCCTCGGGCACCCAGGCGTCCCAGACCGCGTTCATCTCGGCGAAATCGGCCATATCGGCAAGCCAGATCACCACCTGCAACATGCGGTCGCGCGACGATCCGGCCTTGGCCAGAAGGGCGTCGACCCGGCCAAGGCAATCGCGGGTCTGCTCGGTCACCGTGTCGCCATCGCCGACCTGTCCGCACAGGTAGGCCACGCCGTTATGCTTGACGATCTTGCTCATGCGCTGGCCGGTCTCGATGCGTTCGATCATGTGAAGTCTCCTATTCCGCCGCGTCCTGCGCGGTCTGGTCCATCTGTGCCAATTCGCCCAGCGTCACCGGTTTGAGCGGCGCGCGCACGCGATAATATCCTGTCGCATCGGGCGTTTGCCCGTTGGCCTCGGCCAATAGGGCGGTCACGGTCAAGCCGCAATAGCGCCCTTGGCACGGGCCCATCCCGGCGCGGCCAAAGGCCTTGGCCTGGTTCGGTCCAACACAGCCCAAGCTGGCGTAGTTTCGGATATCCCCCGCGGTCACCTCTTCGCAGCGGCAGATCAGCGTCGCATCCGCAGGCGCCAGTGCCTCGGGGCAGGGCGGATAGGCGCGGTCGAGAAATGGGCGCACGGCGCGTTCGCGGGCAAGGGTCGCGCGCAAGGGCGCGGCCTGCCGGTCAAGCTCGGTCTGTGTGATGCGTCCCGCAGCCTGCGCGACATGCAGGGCCGCAAGGCGACCGGCCTCTTCGGCCACTTTCGCCCCGCCGATCCCGGCGCTGTCGCCGGCAACGTAGATGCCGGGCACGTCGCTTTGGCCCCAAATGTCGAGCCGTGGCAGGAAACAGGCCTGCGCCGCGTTCCAGTCATGGGCGATCCCAAGCGACCGCGCCGCCTGCACGTTTGGCACGACGCCGTGATGCAGGTAGACCGTGTCGCAGGCGATCCGGTGCGATTTGCCGCCCGCGGAAAAGGACAGGGCCTCGGCGCGGGCAAGCCCCTCGATCGCGAGGCCGGTGGCGCCGACATGGCGTTTCACCCCGCCACGCTTGAGTTCGGCCAGCAGGCCCAGCCCCTTGAGCAGATAGCGCCATCCGCGCAAGGCCCCGCCGAGGTGGCGCATCGCCCCCAGCAGATCGCTGCGTGTTGCGGTTTCCACCAGCGCCAGCGGCGGCGTTCCGGCGCGCAGCATCTGCGCGGCCGTCAGGTAAAGAAGGGGACCCGTGCCCACCAGCACCGCGCGCCGGGCCAGCACGCCCGATTGCTTGAGCAGGATCTGCCCGGCTCCGGCGGTCATCACCCCCGGCAGGGTCCAGCCGGGCAGGGGCATCGGGCGCTCGATGGCACCGGTGGCCAACAGCACGCGATCCGCCATGACCTGCGCGCCGCGCCCGTCTTTGGTGTAGGACAGGGCAAAGCCCTCTTCGATGGCCCAGACCACCGCGCCGCTGACATGGTCGACGCCGCTGTGTTTCAGGGCCGCCGTCAGGGTTGCGCCATGGGTGTAGTCTGGCCCGAGGAGATCGCCACGCAACGCCGCTGCGCGATCCACGTCGCGATAGATCTGGCCGCCCGCGCGCGGTTGTTCATCCAGCAGCGTGACGCGCAACCCCTGCCGCGCGGCCAAGGCGGCGGCGGCCATGCCCGCAGGGCCTGCGCCGATGATGGCCAGATCAACCCGCGTCATGGTCACCCTCGTGCGGTCGGTCGATCTGCAAGCCTGCGGTGACCTCGGTCATGCAGGCCTGCCGTGCGACCCCGTCGATCTCGACGAGACAGTCGAAACAGGCCCCCATCATGCAGAACGGCCCACGCGGCGCGCCGGAAACCGGCGTCTGCCGAAAAGCGCCCACCCCGGCGGTCAGCAACGCGGCGGCAAGGTTCGCGCCCAAGGGCAGGTCCAGCGGCGCACCGGCGAAGGTGACCGTGACCCGGGATGCGGTCTCGGTTTCAAGAAACGGCGAAGCGTTGTTCACTGAACACCTCCAGATCGGGCGCGGCCTCGGTGCCTTCGAGCCAGTCGGGCAGCAGGCGGGCATGGGCCGCGGCAAGGGTGATGCCGCTGTGACAGGTCACCAGATAGGCGCCGGGCATCGTCGCGCTGTGTTGGTAGATCGGCAGACCATCGGGCGACAACACGCGCAGCGCGCCCCAAGACCGCACCAGCTGCGCCTTGGCCAGCGCCGGGTAGGCCGCGATGGCATCAGCGGCGAGACCGGACAGGCCGGGTTGCGTGACGCGGTCGTCAAGGCCGACCTCTTCGTTGGTGGCGCCGATCTGGATGCCGCCCTCGTCGACCTGCCGGGCGATCAACGAGGGGCGGTTGATGAGTTTGGGCAGCTTTTCGGTGATCAGCACCTGCCCGCGCTGCGGACGGATCGGTGCCTTGAAGCCCATCGACGGCCCCAGCGTCGCAGCCCCCAGACCGGCGGCCAGCACGACCTTGGCCGAGGTGACGGTGGTGCCATCCTCGCAGGTGACGCGGAAACTGTCGGGTTTGCTCACGCGGCTCACCGTCTTGCCGGTCAACACCCGCCCGCCCAGACGGCGCACATCGGCAGCTAGCGCGCGCAGCAGCTGAAGCGGGTTCGCGTGGCCGTCCTGATGGTGCAGGATCGCGCCGACGACCTTTGGCCCGATATGCGGCTCTTCCTTGCGCAGGGCGTTGTGGCCGAGAACCTCGAACGGGTAGTCGCCGCCCAGTTTTTCCTTGAGCACGTTATACTTGTCGACGGTCTCTTGCAGGCTCTCCTCGGAGAAGTGCAGGTCGTAGCCGCCGTTTTGTTCCAATGGCACCGACTGCCCGGTGGCGTCACCCAGTTCGGCGGCGAAATCGGCCCAGAGCGCGGCGGAGCCTTGTGACCACTGCGCATAGCGCGGCTGGTTCATGCCCTTGGACTGCACCCAGACCAGCCCGAAATTGCCCCGGCTGGCGCGGAACGACCCGTCATCGCCATCCAGAACGGTCACGGTGCGCCCGCGCTTCAGCAGGCCCCACGCGACCGAAAGGCCAACGACGCCGCCGCCGATGAGGGTATAATCGGTTTCCATTGGTCCTGCTCCGGTCGGGTTGGCCGGGCGATACGCACCGCCCGGCCCCTTTATGGGGATCAGTTGGCGCTTGCCGCAACTTTGTCGAGGATCGCCTGCCCCCAATCGGCGCCCACGTCTTCCAGAACGGCGGGCCAGACATCGGCGCGCGCCTTGGCCGCCATCGCGGCGAGGTCCTCGTCGCTCAGCTTGACGACGGTTGCGCCCAACTCGTCCACCAGACGCTGTTCGTTGCGCGCCTGATCGGCCTCGGCGACCTCCCAGCGGGTGGCCTCGAACGCGGCGGCCTGTTCGCGCAGCGCCGCTTGGTCCTCGTCCGACAGCCCGGCGAGGCTTTCGTTCGAGATGATCATGTACCACACCTCGAAATGGGTGTTGGCGGGGATGTAGGTCTTGGTCACGTCGCGGAACGAGGCGTAATAGCCCTCGGCCCCCGAGCCGATGACACCGTCGACCACCCCGGTCTGCACGGCGGTGAACGCCTCGGAGAAGGGGATCGGCGACGGGATGTACCCCAGCGCCTCGCCGGTCAGCTGGAAGGACTTGATGCCCGGCACGCGGACCTTGATGCCGTTGGGCTCGACCGAGCCGGCCATCTTGTTTTCGACGTTCAGCGCGATGCCGCCGAAATAGACCGGGTAGGCGGCCAGCATGGTGATGTCCTGCTCGGAATACAGGTCCGCCATGACCTCGCGCACGACACCGCCCGGGCCATAGACCGCGCGGGCCTGACCCCAGTTGCCCGCCAGATAGGGGAAGGAGCTGATCTGCATGCGACGGTCGGCGGCGGTGGCGGCAGGCTGGGTGGCCATGTCGATGGCGCCGACGCTGATGCGTTCCTGCACCGTGGTATAGTCGCCCAAGGCCGAGGCCGGGAAGAGGTTGATCGACACGTCACCGCCGGTGGCCTCGGCGACCTTTTCGGCGAAGGCGCGCAATTCCACGTCGATGGTGGCGTCCTGCGGACGCACATGGCTCATTTTCAGGTTTTGCGCCTCGGCGTAGCTGCCAAGGGCTATCAGGGCGGCGGCAGCCGTGGTCAGGAATGCATGTTTCATTGGGTCTTTCCTCCGTATTGTCAGGGGTTTCAGTTGGGCAGGGGTTCAGGGGGCCACGTCGTAGCCAAAGAAGCGCGGCAGGAAGAGCGACAGGTCCGGCCAGAGCGAGGTCAGGAAGACCACCGGCACATAGCCGAACAGGATCAGCTTCATCGCGGGGGGGATGACCTTGGTCACCTTCACCTTGCCGATCCGCGCGCCGAGATACAGGATCGAGGCATAAGGCGGCGTGACGCCCCCCATGGCGGTGTTCACACCCATGATCGCGGCGAATTGCACCGGGCTGACCCCGATCGCCTGCATCAGCGGCAGCAGCAAGGGCGCAATCAGGATGATAGCGGTCACGTCGTTCACCACCATCCCCACAAGAAACAGCAGGATGTTGATCAGGATCAGCAGCAGGACCTTGTTCTCGGTGATGGCAAAGATGCCCTGCACCAACTGCTGCGGGATGCTTTCATAGACGAACATCTGGCTCAGGATCATCGAGAACAGGATCATCATCATGATCGCGCCGACCGCCGTGGCCGCCTCTTTGCCAGCGAAGAGAAAGTTCTCCCACCGCAGGCCCTTGTAGATCAGGAAGCCCACGGGAATGGCGTAGATCACCGACACGGCGGCGGCCTCGGTGGGTGTCATGACCCCGCCATAGATGCCGCCAAGGATGATGACCGGCATCAGCAGCGCCGGAAAGGCGTGGATGCCGCGCTTGGCCACCTCGCCCGACAGTTCGGAAAAGCTGGGCTTGTCGTCAAGGATCAGGTTGAACTTGCGCGACATCACAAGGTTGATGATCGAAAACGCCACCATGATCAGAAGGCCGGGGCCGAGCGTCGCCAGAAAGCAGGCGAGGATCGAGGTATCGGTCACCCAGCCATAGACGATCATCGTCACCGATGGCGGGATCAGCAGGCCAAGGATCGAGGAATTGGCGATCAGCGCGGTGGCGTATTCGCGCGGGTAGCCGCGCTTTTCCATCTCGGGGATGAGCAGCGGCCCGATGGCGGCGATGCCGGTCAGGCCAGAGCCGGAGATCGCCCCGATCACCGCGCAGCTGACCGCCGCCACGACGCCCAAGCCCCCGCGCACATGGCCGATGAACGCATTGACGAAGCGCAGCAAGGACGCGGCAATCCCGCTTTCGGACATGATCGTTCCGGCGAGGACAAACAGCGGGATGGCCAGCAGCACCGGGTTGCCCATCTGCTGGAACCCCCACAGCATCATGCCCTTCATCGTCACGTCGCCGACGAAATACATCACCATCAGCGCCGCGCCAAAGCAGTAGGGCAGCGGCACGCCCAGCGTCAGGGTGATGACCAGAATGGCGATGGCGATCAGCGCGATCTCGATCATGCTTGCTCTCCCGTGCGCAGGGCGCGGATGTGGCGCGTCAGGTGCCACGCGGTGTAGACCATCATCAGGCCCAGCCCCGTCAGCAGCGCGATGTCGGAATAGAAGGTCGGGATGTACAGCGTCGGGCTTTCGCGCCAGACCCGCCACGCGTAGCGGGTGTAATCCCACGCCCAGCTCAGCAGCCACAGCCCGACGATCAGGCTGATGATCTCGCCCACGATGGCAAGGATCGTATGGCCGCGATCCGTCTTGATGAAGATTTCCAGCACGTTGGCGCGGATATGCGTGTTCTCGCGCGAGGCGTTGACCGAACCGAGGATATACAGCCACAGGGTCGGATAGAGCATCGTCTCTTCCAGCCCCATCACGGGCACTTGCAGGACGTAGCGCGTGATCACCTGCACGAACTGGCCAAGGGCCACGATGCAGATCAGCGCCGTCAACAGGTATTGTGCGAATCTGTCCATCTGTCCCCCGCCCGGTCGCGCCGTGATGTTGCGATGTGGGGCATGACACTGGACAAGCATCATAAAATCAATTTCATAATATCTGTGACTTCATAAACCAAGGTTATGACTATGCATCTCTCCCTGCGGCAGTTGTCCACCTTTCGCGAAGTCATGCGATCCGGTTCGATCAGCCAAGCTGCGCGGACCCTCGGGCGCACGCAGCCTGCGGTGTCGACCATGGTGCAAACCCTCGAAGCGCAGCTTGGCCTTGCGCTGTTCGTGCGCACGCAGGGCAAGCTGACCCCGACCCCCGAGGCGCGTTTCTTTCTGGAGGAATGCGAGGACATCCTCGACCGGGTGGAACGGACCGAACGCGCGCTGGACCGGATCAGCGCCCTGCAATCGGGAAAGTTGCAGGTCGCCTGCCATCCCGCAGCGTCGAGTGTCTTTCTGCCCCGCCTGATGACACGGTTTCTGGAGGGGCGCGACGCGCTGGAGGCGTCATTGATCATGCGGTCCTCCGACGTCATCGAAGACCTTATCGCCTCGCAGCAATTCGATGTGGGCTTCTCGGAGACGCCGCAGCCCCGGACGTCGATCACGCAGGCGGATTATGATCTGGAATGTGTCTGCATCCTGCCGAAGGACGACCCGCTGGCCCGCGCCGATCTGGTCACGCCAGCGGATCTCGACGGGCGACCCATGGCGGTGCTGTTCGACGATCACCCAACGGCGATCCAGACCGAGGCCGCCTTTCGCGAGGCCGGGCGGCATTTCAACAAGCGGCTGGAATTGCGGACCTTTCTGCCCGGTCTGCACTTTGTCGAGGCGGGTTTGTGCGTGATGGTCTGCGATATGATCACGGCCTACAGCCAGTTGCATCTGGCGCAGGGGCAACAGCGTCTGGCGATCCGGCGCTTTCGCCCCCGGATCTCGAACAGCGTCTCGATCCTGACGCCCGGTTATGCCACGCAGTCGGTGGTCGCGCGCGCCTTCATCGCCGATCTCAAGCAGGCCGTCGGACAGATGCAGGAGGTCATGGGGCAGGCCCTGTCGTGACGGCTGGCCCGGTCTAGCAGCCCGTGGCCTGAATCAACCCCCAGCCGTACAGCGCGTCCTTGCCCGCCGTCCCAAGGTCGATGGCCCCGCCGCGCAGGCGCTCGATCAGGCCGGAGCGGCTTGTCGGGCCGCGCGCCAGTTCGCGGGCCAGCACGCCCGCCGCGATCGCCGCCGCGTAGGATGTGCCCGACCGATACGCCGGGCCGCGCAGTGACGGCACCAGCACATCGACGCCGGGCGCGGCGAAATCCACCTCGGGTCCGGAATTCGAACTGCGATACAGCCGCCGTGCCGCGTCGACGGCGGTGATGGCGATCACCCGGGGATCGGAGGCCGGGTAGGCCACCGCCCGCCTGTCGTTTCCCGCCGCCGCGACGAGGATGATGCCCTTGGCATCGGCCATGCCGATCACATGTTCCAGCGCGGCGTTATACCGCCCGGCCAGCGACATGTTCACCAGCGCCACCCGCTCGGACACCAGCCAGTCCAGCGCCTTGGCGATGTTTTCCAGCCGGGCGACGTCGCGACCGCCGTTCCGGGCAAAGGCGATGACCGAATACAGATGCGCGCCGGGGGCAAAGCCCGGCGGCGTGTCCGGCCCGCCCGGGCTGGCGATCAGCGCGGCGATTCCGGTCGCATGATCCGCCGATCCTATGCGCTCGGCTGTGCCAAGCACGGAGTTGGAGAAGATCGGAACGTTGCGCAGAGCGTCACTGGACTTTTCGATCGGCCCGTCGATCAACCCGATCCGCACCGGTCGGGTCAGGCTGCAGCCTTGGGTCGCGGGCAGGCCGACCAGCGTGTTGGCATAGACCCGCCCTGCGGCCATGGCATAGACCGCGTGCCGGTCGACGGTGGCGGAAATCCCGCGCTGCGCCAGAAGCGAGCGGACTTGGGCGAGTGTGATCTGCCCGTTCAGATCGACCGCGACCATGCCTAGGTTCAGGGACCCGAGGCTGACAGTGCGCAAGATCACCACGCCGCGCTGGGCCAGCACGACCTGCGCAGCCGATATGTCACGGGCCGAACCGACGAGCAGGTATTCGGGCGCGCCGCTGGGCGCGGCGACGTCGTTTCGGGTGGCCTGGTCGATCGTTACCGGCCCACGGCGGGACAAAAGCCCTTGGCGAAGCTGTGCGCCCGGCGCGGCGTTTGCCCCCGGCGCCGTCTGGTCGCCTTGTTGGCCGGGGGCCGTCCCCGGCGTGCCGCCACCGCCCCCTCCGCCGTCGCCCGTACCGGCAGCCGGATCGGCGCACATCCGGGCATTGGCCACGACCTTTTCCCGTCCGTTCGATTCCACGTGCACGAACTTGATCGGCTCGTTGTAGGGCAGCCCGACAGACGGCAGCCTGATTTGCATCCGGCTGACGGTAAAGGAAAGCAGCGTCACCGAAACAAGGCCGCCTTCGGTGCGGACCTTGATGTTCGGCGTGGCATTGCGCAGGTATCCCGGCGTCGGCACCTCGACGGTGTCGCCGGGCAGAAGGCAGTTGCGCCCCTGTGCCTGCGCCATCTGGGCGAGGCACAGTGCGACGAGGGCGGCCATGAGGACCGTGGCGATCTGTTTCATTGCACCCTTTCGACGCTTTCGACCAAGTCGCTTGCCGATCCGAGGCGGTCGATCAGTTGGTCCAGATCGTCCCCCGCGCCAGAGGTCAGGCGATAGAGCCCCAGCGCCGACGGCCCTTCGACGATCGACAGGCCGTGCTGCAACAGGAGGTCATCGATCGCCCCCTGCCGCGCATCCGGGCGGAAGGCCACGATCAGCGCACCCGCGCCATTGCCGCCGGAGGCCTGTTCGTACAGTTCCGTCTGCGGGCGGTCCATCTGCGCAACGAGGATCGCCGCCGCCACGACGACCGCCGCCAGACCGGACCCGATCCAATAGGCATGGGCTCTGGCCCGCGCCGGTCGGGGCGGCGTTTCGATGTCGCGCATCAGCCGCGCCAGCCCGAACGCACCGGGCGAAAAGGCGGGTGCCTCGGACTGCATCCGGTCCCGCAGGGCGGCCAGCGCCGCGCGCTCGCGGTCCAGCGCGGGATCGTGCTCCAGCGCCAGCCGAACCGTTTCACGCTCGTCATCATCGAGCGTGCCGTTCACGTAGAACGGCAAGAGCGCCTCGATATCCTTGGCATCGATTGGCTGTGTCATCGCTTCACTCCCATCCTCAGCCGCCCTTCGAGGCAATGCATGAGAAGCTGTTTCGCGTGAAAGACCCGCGTCTTGACCGTTCCTTCGGGGATGTCCATCACCTTCGCGATCTCGCGATAGGCCATGTCCTCGTAGAAGGCGAGTTCGACCGCCATGCGCTGCTGCGGCTTCAAGCCTTCGAGGCACAGCCGCACATGTTCGGCCTCTTCCACGGCGGCAAGACAGGCTTCGGCATTGGGGGCATCGTCCCGCTGTTCGGGCACGTCCCCGACCAAATCTGTGCGCGCTTGTCGCCGAAACACGTCCATGACCTTTCGATAGGCGATCCCGAAAACCCAGGACTTGACGGTCGAACGACCCTCGAACTGAGCTGCATTTCGCCAGATGTGCAGAAATACATCGTGAAGTATGTCGGCGGACTGGAAGGGATCGTTCAGTTTCAGGTTGATGAATCTGAACAAGGGCCGTTCCAGTTCGGAATACAGCGCCGTGTAGGCCGATTTGTCCTGCTGTCCGATGGCGGCCAGCAGCGCGCGCAGGTCCTTGTCCGGGCGGGGCATGCTCACCGATACCTCGCGATGTCGAAATCGGACCGCAGCGCGAGGCCGAAAATCCAGCCATCCTCGCCAATTAGGCCATGCTGCTTGCTGCCGCTGCCGTAATCCGCGCTCAGCACCAGCCTGTGGCTGTCTGACAGGGACCATGACAAGGCGTTGCCGAGATAGCCACCCTCGGCGGCGGCCGGGTCGGTCGACGTCTCGACGCCGAATTCGAAATCGAAGGCGAGCCGGTCCGCGATCAGGTCAATTCGCGTGGCGCCCGTGCCCCGCGCCGTCCACACGCGACCCGCAGGGCCGTCGGTCAGTTCGATCTTCGAGGCGAAAGACGTTTCCAGCCAATCCCTGGGGGAATAGGTCAGGACGGTCTCCAGACCATGGATGCGGTGGTGTTGCCGCGCGCCGGTGCGATCCTCGAACCTGTCATGGGTATAAAGCAGCGCAAGGCTTTGGTCGCGCTGCAACCGGCTGAGGCCAAGATACAGGCCGTAGGTGGTGTTGTCGGTGGGCGCCACGGCCCCGGCGGGCGTTTCGATCCGGTCCTGCATGGACATGTCGACCCCGGCGAAAAAGCTGGTGCCGTTGAGGAAGCCGCCGGTGAAGACGTCGGGGGAATAGGTCACGTCCATGCCCAGCCGCATCAGGCGATCCACCGGCAGGGCAGGGGCGCCGCCGATATTCGTCCGTCCGACCGTGACATCGCCGGACCATTCCCAATCCCAACCGTGGCGGGTCAGGCCCAATGTCAGGGTTTCCTCGCCGGTAAAGAGGTCGCGGTTCAGGGGCGCGTGGAAATCGGCATCGGTGCGCGCATAGGCAAGGTCAAAGACCAACCCGCCCGGCAGCCCGGCTGGCGCAATGTCGAAACTGGTGTCGAGGCTGTACGAATGGCCCTGCCGCCAGTTCTGCCCATCGTGCCACCGGCTGCCATCCACCGCGAACAAGAAGTCACCCCGGCTGCCAAGCGCGCCCGACACGGCAAGGCCCCGCCCATTGACCGCCCCCGCGCGGCCATTCGGCAGATCGGTATCGCGGCCGCCATACCCCGCCAGCGTCACGCGCAGCGACGCGCCCTCGACCGGGCGAAAGGTCGAGATGAAGCCGCCCAGCCGGTCGTCCGCGTCCGCGAGGCCAAGCAGGTTTTCCGCCCCGCTGGCCTGTGTCGCCTGTATCGCGAAGACGGTCGTCTCGTGGTTGCCCGAGGGGTCGCCGATCCGGGCCGAAACGCCCCGCCGCGATCCCTGATCGAAAGACTGGCTGTCATTGTCGAAATAATGCGTCCCGAACCGCAGCTTCATCGTCTCGCCGACCAAGGCCGAGCGCGCCTCGATGAACCAGTCGCCGACCGAAATGCGCCCGCCGGTCACCGGGTTCAGACGCTCGTCCATGGCAAAGCTCAAGCCGCCGCGCAGCCGCCCCTCGTTCAGGTCGAAATCCAGTCGACCGCCGCCGGAGGCGTAGGTCTCGCTGCGGTCTTTCGTGCCGCGGATGCCGGCTTCGGTCATCACCGTGCCGATCACGCTCCAGCCGCCCGTGGTTGTCTCGAACTCCCAGTTGCCGATGTAGCGCCGGCCTTCGGGCACAAGTTCGTAGACGACGATCCGGTGTATGGCCCCGGGCAACTCATCGGGCAGTCGAAGCGACAAGGTCCTGCCGGCCACCGCGAACGGCGCCGTCGTCGCCACCCCATCCACCAGCACCAGCAGGCGGGTGGGCGCGATCACAGCGTCCAGGGGAAGATCGACGATCTCCCCGGTATCGAGAACGCCCAATTGGTAGCGATCGGCGCCCTGCGCGACGGCCACGGTGGGAAGGCACAGGGCGGCCCAGTGGCTCACCGACAAAATGACGACACCGACCCCGTACCTATTCATAACGCCAACTGCCTGCCGACTGGATTTTGCCACCGAACTGCACGGGTCTGGTGCCCCCGGTCCCCGAACCGGGACCTGTTATCAGGTTCCGCTGTCGTTTGGGAGCGCCCCACCGGTCCAAACGACAGCGGAATGACTGAAATTGCCGGTTCGCTGTCACGTCACGATTGCAGGTCTGCCTCATCCCTTACCCATGATTGTGCCGCGTCGCGTTTTGATCCGAACCGGTGTTCCGTGAGTGTGTTGGAACGAATCGACCGTGGCTCTGGCTTGGGACATCGACCTAGCGTCCGATCAGGATGACCGTGTCCAGCGTCCCCCGATTGGGGTGCAGAAAGGCGTCCCGCGCATGCAATCCCTTTTGCTTGAGAAACGCCTTCAGCATGTCGGTGATGCGATCATGGCGTTGGACGTCCTCCTGCGGATCGCTGATGCGTTTGGTCCCTTCGACGACGATCTTGCCGTCGCGGATGGGCTTGTACCCGTGGCGGTCGACCAGATGGAGCGCCTCGAACGCCAAGGGCACCTTGCCATGGGCCACGGACAGTTCCAGAAACCGCATCGTGTCCCGTTGTCCGCGCGTCGAAATCCGGATGCAAAGCTCCGGGAAACGGCGCGACACGACCTGAATGGAGGCATCGTCCCGCCGGATCGACAGGCCGCCCACGGCATCGTTCCTTTCCTGCAAGCGCCAACATGGCGCGATACCCCTCATCTTGTCGTACTCACTCCGTTATCAACGACCGGAAGCGCCATTTCAGAAGGCCGCCGCCATTGGTCTGCCGCGCGTCGGCCTTGCAAAGCCGTGGAAATGTCACGGCACCTTTTCGAAAAGCGATTTATGACGGACCATGCCTCCGGTTTGACCATGACTTCCAAGCCATCGGCCAGAACCCCGATCATGGGATATGCAGGGCCCTGGCCGACCAAACAGTTCCTTTTGCAAGGAAACTCGTCACTCAACTACATGAAGCCAAAACACGGTTACTCGCACATGGGGATGTACATATTTGGAACATGGCTTCAGGTGTATGTCGCGCGCAGTGGGCTGCCGGTTCAAAACTTTCAGAAAATTTTCAACGCTGCGGGGCAGTGGTCGTCACGATGCGCCTCGACCGCCGCCACATCCTTCAAACCGGCATGGACAGCTTCCGCTTTTGGGCCGGTCCGGAGATTATGACGAAACGGGGAGGGAGACGCCAATGTTGCGGCCATGAGCCGAGCGACAGACCTGACAGGCAGGGCTATGGTGGGCGTTGAACCGAAACCCGCCAATTGCATCGTGAAATCAAAGGGTAATGGCGGAGAGGAAGGGATTCGAACCCTCGAGACGGTTCCCCGCCTACACACTTTCCAGGCGTGCGCCTTCGACCACTCGGCCACCTCTCCGAGGCCGCGTTTAGCAAACTGTCATACCGGGATGCAAGCAGCTTTTCGCGCGACGATGAACAGAAAGTGCGGGGCGGACTGCGGCCCTATGCCGTCTGCAATAAGGCCGCGAAACTCCGTTCGCGCAAACCAAGAAAATCCAGCGCCGCCTCTTCGTCGTGAAAGACGCGGGCGACGAGACCCGGCAGGCCTTCCCAGGATTTCAGGATCATCGCCGACATGCGCCAGCCCGGTTGCGTGGGCGCGTGATAGGCAATCAGCACGGGGACCGGTCCTTCGAGGAAGGTTTGGGCCTTGCGGGCCTGCATCGCCATGATGTCGGGGTAATCCGCCGCGACACCTGTGACGGCTGACAGGTCCACCAGTTGCTTCTGGCCGGGGCGTCGGTCGGGATGCGAGGCGTATTCGGCAAAGACCCGCGCGGTCTCGGTCGGTGTCACGAGGCCGGTATATTTCACGTAGACCAAGCCCTTGGCTGGCAGGATACGGTAGGTCAGGGGCATGCGCGGGCCGTCACGGTTGGGCGCGCATCCGAGGCCGATTGGGGCTTCGGATGCGCACCGGGTCAGCTTGCGACCTGCTCGCGCAGGATCGAGGCGGTGAGCGAAATCATCAGGTAGATGCCACCGAAGATTAGGAAGGCGAGGATCGTGTTTTCGAACTTGCGCGGATAGGCGGCGTCCTCGGAGGCGACCGGCTCGACCGAGGTGGTCAGGTAGCGCGCCTGCGTGTCGGCGTCGCGGCGGGCCTGTTCGACACGCTCCAGCGCGGTTTGCAGCATCAGGTCGCGGGTGGCGAGGTCGGCCTCGGCGAGTTTGATCTGCACCGCCTTTTCGGCCAGTGAATCCTCGCCCACCGTGGCCTGGGTCATCTGACCGTTCAGGTCGGCCAGCAGCGCTTCGAGGCGGCGGATGTCGCCACGGGCCCCGTCGACCTTGGCCGAATTGGGGCGCGGGTTATCCAGAAGGGCCTGCAATTGCAGGGATTTTTCCTGAAGCTGCAACTCGTAGGTGTTGATTTGGGCGCGCAGGGCGGCGATCTTGCCTTCGGGGTCGACGATATTGCCCTCTTGTTGCATGCGCACCAGCCGTTCCTGCGCGTCATAGCGGGCTTGGGTCGCATTCTCCAGATCGGCTTCGGCGTCACGTACGGCGGTGGCGCGCTTGCGGGCCGAGAGGTTGTCGACCATTTCCTCGGCATAGCCGATCAGCGCCTGGGCGAAATTCGCGGCGACCTGCGGGTCGGCGGCCATGATTTCCATGCGGATCACGCCTTCGGTCGGGTCATAGCCGATCTCGATATTGCGCTTGTAGGTCTTGTAGGCCTCTTCGTTTGTCGGGTTCTCGGTCAGGCGTTGGATCGGGTCGATCCAGTCCTGTGTATAATGCTCCTTGAAGCCGACATCCTGATCCAGCCGCAGCATGGCGGGTTTGGAAATCAGGTAGTTCTGAACCGCGATCGCATCCTGATTGGTGGCGAACTGCGTGCCGGAAAACAGCGAGCCCATGGACCCGGCCGAGCTTTCGGCCTTCAGGATCAGGAATTCCGACTTGGTCGAATACATCGGCGTGGCGACGGCGTAGTAGTAATAGCCCGCGACGATGGTCGGCAGCAGCACGAAGAAGGCCAGCCGCACCATCAGCAGCGCCATCTTCTTGCGGCGGCGCGAGGCCAGTTCCTTTTGAATCTTGAGGATTTCGGCGGCGCGCCGTTCGGCGGGCGAGGCCATCTGCGTCGAGGGCAGGGTTTCCTTCTTGACCTCGACGGTCTGCGGCAACTGCATCCGGGGTTCGGTGGTCGCGGGCTGCTTTTGCTCGGGGCGGACCAGTTCCAGCATGTTGGTGCGCTGGAAGGGGTCGATGCCGCGGGCGCGCAGCAGGCGGACCGCGTCGAAATCCGAGGTGGGCGCAAGCCCGTGTTTCTGGGCAACGCGGCGCGCCATGCGCAATTGGCGCCCGGTCAGGCCCTCTTGCTTGATCGCGTCCATATCGGTCTCGGCAGAGACCTGCCTTGCGCTGTCGACCTGTCCGGCCCGGGCCGCCTGCGGTTGCGGCTGGGGCTGCTGTTGCTGCTGTTGCGGCTGCGGCGGGGCCGTTCGGGCCGCCGCGGAATGTTCGGGGGGCGGCGCAGGGCGGGGCCGCGGGGGCTGTTCCGGCGCGGGCGCGCGTGCGGCGTTCGTGGGCGGGGGCGGCACCGGGCGCGGCTTTTGGGCGGGCGCAGACTGGGGGGCGCGCGCCTGATCGAGCCGCGGCGTCAGGCTTTCGGCGGGCTGCTCGTCGGACGGACGGCGTATGCGAAATTTCTTAGCCTTGGGTTTCGTAGTCATAGAGCTGTTTCGCTTCTTCCAAGGTTTCAAACATATGCAGCTTGCCATCCATCAGGACGGCCGCCTTTTTCGCGAATTTTTCCAGCGTCTTGGGCTGGTGGGACACGATCACGATGGTGGTGGTGCGCAGGCGCTCGGCCAGCAGGTCGCCCGCCTTCTTGTTGAATTCGACATCCGTCGAGTTCGGCATGCCCTCGTCGATCAGGTACATGTCGAAATCCAAGGCCAGCATCAGCGCAAAGGTAAACCGGGCGCGCATCCCGGTCGAGTAGGTGCCAAGCGGCTGGTCGTAATATTCCTTCAGATCACATAGCCAACGGCAGAAACTGTCGACGTAATCGGGGTCGAGGCCATAGAGCCGCGCGATGAAGCGGGCGTTTTCCTTGGCCGAAATCTTGGACACGACACCGCCCATGAACCCCAAGGGAAAGGAAATGCGGCAGCCGCGCCGAATCTCGCCCTCATCGGGTTTCTCAAGCCCCGCCATCATGCGGATCAGGGTCGTCTTGCCGGTGCCGTTCGGCGCGAGGATGCCCAGAGATTCCCCCAGATCAACGCGAAAGGACACGCGATCAAGGATGACCTTGCGCTGTGTCCCCGTCCAGAAGGACTTGCTGACCATGTCGAATTCCAACATCTGGGTTGCCCCGAAACTGCCCACACCACCCCACGCGTCAGCGGGGATGGTGCCTGTCTACGCGTGGAATTTGTTCATATTATGGCCTTTGACGGCAACAAAGACAACTTGACAGAACATCGTTTCGCGTTCGCGAAACAGTGACCGTGTGTGAGCCTGCCGCCGGTCCGGCAAGACCGTCTCGCAATTTGTCGAAATGGCGGGGCATGTCTTGAAAATTCCGGGCCACCGGGCAGGTAAGGGGCATGAAGATCGCCGAGGATATCCGCGCCTGCCGCCTGTGCGCCGACCGCTTCGCCGCGACCGAGACGCGCCACGCCCCCCGTCCGGTGCTGCGCGCGCAGCCCGGCGCGCGCCTGATGGTCGCTGGGCAGGCGCCGGGGATGCGCGTGCACCAGTCGGGTCTACCCTTTGACGATCCCTCGGGTGACCGCCTGCGGGACTGGCTGGGGATCGACCGAGAGACCTTTTATGACGTGACCCGCGTTGCCATCGTGCCGATGGCCTTCTGCTTTCCGGGCTATCGCAAGGGGTCGGACCTGCCGCCGCCGCCGATCTGCGCGCGGACATGGCGCGCGCCGCTGCTTGACGCGCTCGGGCCCGTGCCTTTGACCCTGCTGGTCGGGGGGCATGCGCAGTCGTGGCACCTGAAGACCCGCAACGTCACCGACACCGTCGCCCGCTGGCGCGACTATCTGCCCGGCATCCTGCCCTTGCCGCATCCGTCCTGGCGCAATACGGCTTGGCTCAAACGCAATCCGTGGTTCGAGGCCGAGCTGGTGCCTGCGCTCCGCGCCCGTGTCGCCGAGGTGATGAGATGACCCAGACCGCTTTGGACAAGGCTTTTGCCGCGATGGACGCCGCCCCTGGCGACGACGCGGCGCGGCTGCGGTTCTATGACCGATTGGCGGGGGCCGAGCTGTTTCTCATGCTGACCCGCGAGGCGGAAGAGGACCGCATCGACCCGGAGGTGTTCGAGGTCGAGGACCAGTCCTTTGTCCTTGCCTTCGATCTGGAGGAACGGCTGTCGGCCTTTGCCGGTCGTCCTGTTCCCTATGTCGCCCTGTCGGGGCGCGCGCTGGCGGGGATGCTGGCCGGGCAGCGGATCGGGCTGGCGCTGAATATCGAGGTCGCGCCGTCGGCGCAATTGCTGCCGGCCGAGGCCATGGCATGGCTGGCCGAAACCCTCGGACATGCGCCCCAGCAGGCCGAGGCGCGCCCCGAGCAGGTCTTGCCCCCCCGCATCCCCGAAGCATTGGTGACCGCGTTGGACGCAAAGCTGGCTACCGCAGCCGGACTGGCGCGCAAGGCCTATCTGGCGCAGGTCGTCTACGAAGGCGGCGGGCGCGGGCATCTGCTGGGCGTGACCGGGGCCTTGCCCGGCGCCGAGGCGGCGCTGGCCGGGGCGATCAACGAGGCGCTGGTGTTTTCCGGTCTCGAGGCGGGGGCGCTCGACGTGACGTTCATCCGCGACGACGACCCGCTGGCGGCGGAACTGGCGCGCGTGGCGTTGCGCTTTGACCTGCCGGAACCGGAGGCGCCGCGCGAATACCGGCCTCTCGCGCCCGGCATGGACCCGGACGCGCCGCCGAAACTGCGCTAGGGGCAGGCCGCGCCGCTGTCGATCCAGGCGCGGGTCAGGGCGCCGAAGATCTCTTGGCTGCCAGGCGCGGGCGTGCGCCCGGTGCCCGGCTCCCACCCCCAACCGACCAGCCCGTCGGTGGCGTTGTGCTCGTGCAGGGCCTCCAGATCGCGGTTCCCGTTGCGGGCGGGATCCTTCAACTGCGCGCAGATTTCGCCAACCGCAAGCCCCTGCCACCCCATCGACACC
This sequence comes from Tropicibacter alexandrii, assembly GCF_003667315.2. Taxonomy (GTDB): domain Bacteria; phylum Pseudomonadota; class Alphaproteobacteria; order Rhodobacterales; family Rhodobacteraceae; genus Tropicibacter; species Tropicibacter alexandrii. The sequence continues at coordinate 63,297 of NZ_RCTZ02000007.1, forward strand.
GGCGCGAGGTGCCATGGGTCATGTCCGGGCAAACTGCCCGGATAGCCTACGAAATCGCGGTTCGCCTCGCCGTGGCAGGCGGTGCAGTGCAGGCCCGCCGGACCTTCGTTCTCGGGGCCGCGGGTGATGGGCGGCATGTGCGGGGTCATCTCGTCGCCCTGCGTGGGTCGGTCCCCCACGGGGTGGCAATTCAGGCAGCGCGGATGGGTCAGGACCTTGGCCATCTCCTCGAATATCGCGGCAGAGCGTTCCGTCTCGTCCGCGATATCGGCAAAGGCGTCGGGGCCGCGCAGCGTTTCGGCGGCGAGGGGCCCGGCAGTCAGGGCAAGGATCAGGGCTATGCGCATTTCGGGCTCCGGTCGGTTGACACGGGGTCAACGCGCCGGAGCGGGATTGGTTCACGCCACGCCAAGATCCTGCCGCAGGGTCGGCAGCGTGTCGCCCTGCGCCGGGGTCGCCTCCCAGATCGCGCGGGCGATAGCGCGCGAAAGGCACAGGCTGGCCGCATGGCCCAGCAGCGCCAATTGGCTCGGGTCCTCGACCATACGCGCGCCGGTCGACGCGGCAAAGACCAGATCGCCATCCATCGGGCTGTGCGCGGGCAGGATAGCGCGGGCGATGCCGTCATGGGCGGCGACCGCCAGCCGGTGACACTGCGCCTTGTCCAGCGCCGCATCGGTGGCGACGATGGCAATCGTCGTGTTGCCCTGCTGCGCCATCGCGGTCACCCGTCGGCTGGGGCGCATCTGGATCGACGGGACGGGATCGACGCCCAACGCGCCGAACTCGCCCCCCACCTCATAGGGCGCGGCGTGGAAATGCCGCCCCGAGGCGGTGGTCACGGAGCCCATCGGGTTCGCCGCCACCAAGGCGCCCACCGTGCTGCCATCGGGCAAGACCAGTGAGGCCGAGCCCAGCCCGCCCTTGTGCTGCGCCGTCTGCGCGCCGGTGCCTGCGCCCGCCGAACCAAGCGCAAACGCTTGCCCTGCCGCCGCTAGCGCCCGTGCGCCCAGCACCGGGTAGGGATTGGATTTCCAATCCTTGTTCCCGCCGTTCAACAAGTCGAACAGGATTGCCGCAGGCACGATCGGCACCCGTGCCGAGAACACCGGAAAGCCCCGGCCCTGCGCATGCAGCGCATCCATAACCCCCTGCGCCGCCGCCAGTCCAAACGCGCTGCCGCCCGACAGCACAAGCGCATCGACGCCCGGCGCGGACTTGTCCGGCGCCAGCAGGTCGGTTTCCCGCGTGCCCGGCGCGCCGCCATGCACCGCGACCGACGCGACAAAGGGTTGATCGGCGGTCAGCACCGTCACCCCGGTCTTGATCTGGTCGTCCTGCGACTGGCCCACGTAAAGGCCGGGAATATCGGTGATGAGGTTCAGCGGTCCGGGGCGCATCGGGGGGCCTTTCGTATCGGATACAATCGGTGCACATCAAGTGCTCAAGCATGGCTACAGGCGTCGTCGCTAGATACAGCGACCGCCATCAACTTCCATGCAGACGCCGGTCACCATGCTGGCCTCGTCCGAGCATAGATAAAGCGCCGCGTTGGCCATGTCCTCGGGCGTGGAAAAGCGACCCAGCGGGATGGTCGACAGGAATTTGGCCCGCATCTCGGGTGTGTCTTCACCCATAAAGCTTTTCAGCAGCGGTGTTTCCCCGGCCACCGGGTTGATCGCGTTGACGCGGATGCCAAACGGGGCCAGTTCGACCGCCATCGCCTTGGTCGCCGTGTTCACCCAGCCCTTGGAGGAATTGTACCAGTTCAGCTTGGGGCGCGGCGACAGGCCCGCCGTGGACGACACGTTCAGGATCGCGCCCGCGCCCTGATCCTTGAGGATCGGCACCAAGGTTCGCGCGGCAAGGTAGATCGACTTGCAATTGACGGCAAAGACCCGGTCGAAATCCTCCTCGGTCACGTCCTCCATATAGGCGGGCAGGTGGGTGCAGCCGGCATTGTTCACCAGAATGTCGATGCCGCCGAACTGCTCCTGCGCCTCGGCGATCATCATGTCGATATCGCTTGCCTTCGAAACATCGGCGCGAAAGGCCACGCCGTTGCCGGTCGCCTCGACGATGCTGAGCGCGGCGTCATGGTTCAGATCGGCCAGCAGGACCTGCGCCCCCTCCGCCATGAAGCGCCGCGCGATGCCTGCGCCAAAGCCCGAGCCCGCGCCGGTGACAATCGCGCGTTTTCCCTGCAATCTCATGGTCTTCCTCCCTGTCAGTCAGCCGTGATAGGCGGCGACGGTTTTCAGCGTGGAAAAGCCGTACAGCGCCTCGAAGCCCTTTTCGCGCCCATGCCCGGACTTGCCGGTGCCGCCAAAGGGCAGCTCAACCCCGCCGCCCGCGCCGTAATTGTTCACGAACACCTGACCCGAACGCAGCTTGCGCGCCAGCCGCATCTGCCGCGCGCCGTCGCGGGTCCAGACGCTGGCGACAAGACCGTATTCGGTGCCGTTGGCGATTTGCAACGCCTCGTCCTCGGTGTCGAAGGGGATCAGGCATTGCACCGGGCCAAAGATTTCCTGCTGCGCCAAAGGGTGGTCGGGCGGGACATTGCCGAACAGGGTGGCGGGCACGAAATGGCCGGGGCTTTGCGGGGTGTCGGTCTGCGCGATGATCTCCAAGTCCTTGCCTTGGTTCAGGAAATCGACGACGCGCGCTTTCTGAGTCGCGCTGATCAGCGGGCCGATATCCGGGTCGCCTAGCGCCGCCCCCATGCGCTTGGCGCGATAGGCGGCGCCCATCCGGCGGGCGACCTCGTCATAGACGCCGCGCTGCACGAGGATACGCGAGGAGGCAGAGCAGGTCTGGCCCGCGTTCTGAAGCCCCGCATTGACCAGAAACGGCAAGGCGGCGTCCAGATCGGCATCGTCAAAGACCAGTTGCGGCGACTTCCCCCCCAGTTCCAGCGTGACTGGCACCACATTCGCCCCGGCGGCGATCTGCACGGCAGCACCGGTCGCGACCGAGCCGGTAAAGCTGAGATGCTGGAGGCCGGGATGCCCGGACAGCGCCGCGCCCGCCTCGGCCCCCAGACCGGGTATGACGTTCAGGGCACCATCGGGTAGACCGGCTTCTTGGGCGAGATGGGCAAAGTAGAGCGCGGTCAGACAGGCCTCTTCGGCGGGTTTGAGGACACAGGCATTGCCCATGGTCAGCGCCGCCCCGACAGACCTCCCGATGATCTGCATCGGGTAGTTCCACGGCACGATATGGCCGGTGACGCCATGCGCCTCGCGTAAGGTATACACCGTGTATCCATCGAGATAGGGGATGGTCTCGCCATGGATTTTGTCCGCCGCGCCGCCATAGAATTCGCAGTAGCGTGCCAGCGCGACGGCATCGGCACGGGCTTGAGACAGGGGCTTGCCAACGTCGAGCGCCTCAAGTGTCGACAATGTGTCGACATGCTGCAGGACCAACGTGGACAGGCGGGACAGGATGCGCCCGCGCTCGACCGCCGTCATGCGCCCCCAGTCGCCGTTCAATGCTTTGTGTGCAGCTTGTATACCTGCATCGATATCGGCGGCGGTGCCGCGCGCGATCCGGGTCAGCGTCTCTCCGGTGGAGGGATTGCCCAGCGGCAGGGTGTCGGCGGTCGCGCGCCACGCGCCGCCGATCAGGATATGGGCGGGGTCAAAAGGCAGGTCAGGCAACATCTGTGGTCTCCGGCAGGTGTGGCGCGGCTGCGATCAACTGCGCCGTGTAGGGGTGTCGAGGGTGGTCAAAGACCTGTTCCGTGGGGCCATCCTCGACGATCCGGCCATTCTGCATGACAAGGACGCGGTCGGTGATGCCGCGCACGACGGACAGGTCGTGGCTGATGAACAGCCAGGTCAGGCGGTATTCACGCGCCAATTCTGCCATGAGATCAAGGATTTGCGCCCGAACCCGAACATCCAGCGCGCTCACCGCCTCGTCGAACAGGATCAAGCGTGGGCGGATGATCAAGGCGCGCGCGATGGCAAGGCGCTGGCGCTGGCCACCGGAAAAGGCGTGGATGTGGCGGTGCTTGTCTTCGGGCTTCAGGCCGACATCGATCAGGGCCTGATCTATGGCGCGGTCGCACTCGGCCCCCTTGGGCGGGTCGGGCAGCAGGTGGAACGGCTCGGTGATCAGGCGGCTGACGCGGTGACGCGGATTGAAGCTGCCGTAAGGGTCCTGAAAGACGACCTGCATGTGGCGGCGCGAGTCCGGGTGGGTGACCGGCACGCCGTCCAGCGTGATCTCGCCCGACTGGATCGGGTCGAGGCCAAGGATCGCGCGGGTCAGGGTGCTTTTGCCGCAGCCGGATTCTCCAACCAAACCAAGGCGTTCGCCTTCGTTCAGGGTGAACGAGACATCGTTCACGGCGGTGAAGTGCGGACGTTTGGCGAAGGGATGAGGGCGGGGCAGAGGATAGCTGCGGGTGACACCCTCGACGCGCAGCAAGGGTTGGCTGGCGGGTGTTTCGGGCAGGTCGGCGCGATGCCGCGTGGCGTCGAAGAGGGCGCGGGTATAGGGGTGCTTCATCGTCGCAAACAAGGTTTCGGTGTCCGCGCTTTCGACGATTCCGCCCTGTTTCATGACCGCGATCCGGTCGGCCATCTGGCTGACCACGGCGAGGTCGTGGGTGATCATCAACAGCGCCATGCCCTCTTCTCGCACGAGGTCCTTGAGCAGGTCGAGAATCTGCGCCTGCGTGGTGACGTCCAGCGCGGTCGTCGGTTCGTCGGCGATCAGCAATTCTGGGCCGCAAGCGATGGCCATGGCGATCACGACGCGCTGGCGCTGGCCGCCCGAGAGTTCATGCGGATAGCGGTGGGGCGGCACATCCAGCCCGACCTTGTGCAGCGCTTGGACGGTCTGCGCCTGCGCATCGGCTTGGGGATCGTGAATGCGAATGACCTCGGCAATCTGTGCACCAATTGTATGCAAAGGGTTTAGCGCCGTCATCGGTTCCTGAAAGATCATGCCGATCCGGCCGCCCCGGATTTGGCAGAGTTGTGCTTCGTTCAGCGCCAGAAGGTCCTTGTCGACAAGATGTATACGACCTGTGGTCTGACTGCCCGAAGGCAGCAGGCCCATCGTGGCCAGCGCCGTCATGGACTTGCCCGAGCCGCTTTCGCCGACCAGCGCAAGGATTTCGCCGGCGTTGATGTGCAGAGAGATCGGTTTGAGAATCTCGGTGTCGTAAATGTGGAGCGTGAGGTCTTCGATGGTGAGGATGGGTTTCGCCCCGGCTGCGCCGGGACGACCCGCCGGGGGGCGCTGCCCCCCTGACCCCCCGCGGTATTTCAGGCCAGAAGAAGCAGGGGTCATGTTCTGAGCACCTTCAGGCGGGGATCGAGATGGTCGCGCAGGCCGTCGCCAAGCAGGTTGAGCCCGAGCACCATGAGCACGATGGTCGCGCCCGGGATCAGGGCGACATGCGGCGCGATGGCGACCATGGTTTGCGCATCCGCCAGCATGCGGCCCCAGCTAGGGGTGGGCGGCTGGGCGCCGAGGCCGACATAGGACAGGCCTGCTTCGGCGAGGATCCCGAGCGAGAACTGGATGGTGCCTTGGACGATCAACAGGTTGAGGATGTTGGGCAATATGTGTTCGGCGCTGATGCGGGTGCGGGACTTGCCCGCGACCCGGGCGGCGAGGATGAAGTCGCGTTTCCAGAGGCTTAGGGCTGCGCCGCGCGACAGGCGGGCGAAGACGGGAATGTTGAAGATGCCGATGGCGAGGATCGCGTTCAGCGCGGAGGGGCCGAAAATGGCGGTGATCAGGATCGCGATGACAAGGCTGGGGAAGGCGAAGACGAGGTCATTCGCGCGCGAAATCGTCTCGTCCAGCAGCGAGCCGCGCGTTGCGGCAGCGGTCAGGCCCAAGGGCACGCCAAGCCCTGCGCCGATCCCAACGGCGACCAGCGCCACGGCGATCGAGGTGCGCGCGCCGACCATGAGCATGCTGAGGATATCGCGCCCGAAATGGTCGGTGCCCAGCAGGGTGTCCAGGCCCGGCGGTTGCAGCCGTCCGGCGATGTTCATCGCCTGCACATCGCCCGGGGTCCAGAGGAAGGACAGCGCGGCGGCGGCGAGGAACAGCGCGGTCAGGGCCGCGCCGAGGAGCAGGGTGGGCTTCATCGGCGCAGCCTCGGGTCGACGGCGGCATAGGCGAGATCGGTAAGGAAGTTCACCACGATCACGGCGAAGACCAAGAGCATGACGACCGATTCCACGACGATCAGGTCGCGTTGCGAGATGGCCTGAAAGATTAGCCGCCCGAGACCGGGCAGGTAAAACACCTGCTCGATGATGATCGCCCCCGCCAGCAGGAAGGAGAATTGCAGCCCGAGGATCGTCAGCACCGGGATCAGCGCGTTGCGCAACCCGTGGCGGCGCAGGGCTTGCCAGCGGGTCAGGCCCTTGGCGCGGGCGGTGCGGATGTAATCCTCACCCAGCGCGTCGATCAGCGACGAGCGCAGGATGCGGGCGAGGATGGCGGCTTGGGGCAGGGCAAGGGCCACCGCCGGAAGGGTGAGGGATTTCAAGGCATCAAGCGGCTCGTCCCAGCCGGGGAAGCCCCCCGAGGGCATGACGCGCAGCTTGATGGCGAAGAGCAGGACAAGCAGCATGGCGAACCAGAAATTCGGGATCGCGACGCCCAGTTGGGTGCCGGCCATGACCGCGAGATCGGCCGGGCGCCCGCGCCGGGCTGCGGCGAGTATCCCGGCGGGAAAGGCGATCAGCGCCGCCAGCGCGAGCGCGTAGAGCGCGAGGGGCAGCGATATCCACAGGCGCTCGGCGATCATTTGGGCGACGGGCGCGCGATAGGTGTAGGAGGTGCCAAAATCGCCGGTCAGCATGCCAGTGACCCACGACAGGTAGCGTTGGGCCTTGGGCTGGTCGAGGCCCAGTTCGCTGCGCAGCGCGGCGAGTGTGTCGGGTTGCGCGTTGATGCCCAGCATGTAGGCGGCGGGATCGCCGGGGGCGATTTCGACCACGGCGAAGATCACCAGCGAGGCGACGGCCAAGCTGAGGGTCAGGGAGATCAGGCGTTTGGTCAGATAGCCCAGCATGGGGTGACGCTAGGGGGGATTTTCGACGGGGTCCAGAGGGGCCGGGGCCCGGCCCCGGTCTATCCGATGGGGGCTTGCGCGCCGAGGAAGCCCCGTAGTGCTGCGGTGGTGTCCTGCGGTGACTGGTCGGGGAAGAAATGCCCGCCCGGGATCGCCGCATGGGTCATGTCCGAGAGGCGCTCGGCCCATGTGGCGGGCACGTCATAGGCTCGCGCCATGGCGCCGTCTGCCCCGTACATCACCAGAGCGGGGCACTGGACCTGTTGCCCGAGAGAGGCCGCGTCGTGTTGGATGTCGATCAGGATCGCGGCGCGGTAATCGTCGCACATGGCGCGAATCGTGTCCTTGTCGTGCCAAGCCCGCCTGTAGGCGGCCAGCTGGTCGGGGTCGAAATCCGACAGCTTGGCCGCGCCCCAGCCGAGCAGGCAGCTTTCGTAGAACATGTCGGGGTCGGAGCCGATCAGCCGTTCGGGAAAGGGGGCGGGCTGGGCGAGGAAGAACCAGTGGTAATAGGCCTTGGCGACCTCGTGGGTCAGCTCAGTCAGCAAGAGGTGGGTGGGGACGATGTCCATCACGGTCAGGCTTTGGACTGCCTGAGGATGGTCCAGAGCCAGCCGGTGCGCGGTGCGCCCGCCGCGGTCATGCCCGACAAGGTGGAACCGGTCATGCCCCAGATCGCGCATCAAAGCGACCATGTCGGCGGCCATCTCCCGAAAGCTGTAATTCTCCACGCCCGAAGGTTTTCCGCTGTCGCCATAGCCACGCAGGTCGGCGGCCACCATGGTGAAGTCCTGCGCCAGCGCGGGCGCAATCGCCGCCCACATGGCGCGGGTCTGCGGAAAGCCGTGCAACAGCAGCACGGGCGGGCCGCTGCCGCCCGTCTCATAGGCGATCCCAACTCCGTTCGGCGCGGCGCGGCCCGATGTGAAACCGGCAATCATGGGCGCGTCAGGAAGCGGCGCGAGATCCAGCCGGTGCCGCCGGTGGTGCGGACCTCGTGCCAGAGTGCGTTGTCGTCGATGCATTGCTGAAGCACCAGTTGCGCCTCGGGCGATGTGGGCTCGGCACAGGCCTGTTCGCAGCGCGCGCGGGCGCTGGCATCCGGGGGCTCGATACGGGGCGTCGAGGGGGCGAGGATGTCGACCACCTCACCCTTGCCGACCTCGCGGATGACTTCGGCGCCAAAGCTAGGGGCCGCGCGCATGTTCACGAATTCATTGACGTTGCCGATAAAGGCGCGGTCATCGGGAAAGGTACAGGACAGCGCGGACATGACCTCGGTGGTGAACAGGACGGGGATCGCCTCGAACGGCACCTCGGCGGGGGCCAGATCGGCGATCAGCGTTTCTGGCGGGTACAACATGATCGTGTGCAGGTCGGCGCGCTGCCCGTCCTCGAAATCGGGAAAGGACACGTCGCCGATCCGGTGCAGCCCGGCCCAGCCCGGCGACAGCCGCACGCGGCAGCGCGCGGCATTGTCGGCATAGGCGTAGACGGTGGTCAGCGACAGCGTCCCGTATTCGCTGCGCATCTCGTTGACGAAATCCTGCGGCAAGGTCTGAAGCGCACCTTGGCCGTTGTCCCAGATCTGCGCCGCGCCATTGTGGCAGGCGATCTCGGTCAGCGTCTTGGCCGCGGCGTCCGGCAAGGCCAAAGGCCAGACGGCGATGTTCCATTGTGCCGCATCCACCGCCGTTTCGATATGGCGCAGCGATTGCGGCGGGGTGGCCAGCATCTCCAGCATCAGCGCGTCGGCAAAGTCGAATTGCGTGTCGATGCGCAACTGCATCAGTTCGGAGACGGCGATCAGGGCGATGCCATAGGCGGTGTCGATCTCGGCCTTGGTATAGCTGCGATCGGCCACGGTCAGGCTGGGCGCGTGAAACCCCAGCCTTGCGCGGGGATGCATGGTGCGATCCGGGACAAAGGCCCCCTCTTCGCCGGTCCAAGCCCCGCCCATGAAGGCGATCGCACAGGCGCTTTCGCAGCGCGCGCCAGCCGGGATGGCGGTTCCGATGCCGTATTGAGTCAGCAGACTGCCCATCCGCACCCCGTCGATATAGGACCCGCCGGGACTGTCGAGGCACAGCCTCGCTTGGGTTTCGCCTTGGCCAAGACCGTTATCCGTGAGGTAATCGTACAGCCGGTCGCTGTCTCCCCGGTCGATCTGCCCGCTCAGGGTGACGGTGCAGCCCATCGTCTCGTCCCCGCCGGGCGACAGGCTGGCGGCCTGCATCGGGGACGCCAGAAGGCAAAGCAAAGCGGCAAGCAGGCGCATGGGACCTCCGGTTCGTTTCGCGGGCAGTATGCATGAATTTCGAACAAGGTCTTGTGCCAATTGGGCGGGATTCGCCCCGAACCCCGCTACTGGATTGCAGACGGGGTGGCGGGTGCTAGCTTAAGGATGTCGCATTTGGAGGATCTGATGACGGTTTTGACCGAAGCAGAAGAAATCTCGGACATCGCTTTTGGCTATATGGGGTCGAAGGCGCTGTTCGCCGCGTTGGAATTCGGCGTGTTCTCGGCGCTGGGCGAGGGGCCATTGCGGCTGGGCACGCTGGCCGCGCGGACAGGCCTCCCGCGTGAACGTCTGCGCACCTTGATGAGCGCCTTGACCGCCTTGGGACTGACCGAGGCCGTGGAGGAGGGCTTTGCCAATTCTCCGGCGGCCGAGGCGTTTCTGGTCAAGGGGGCCAAGTACGATTTCGGCGACTATCTGCGTTTGCAGGTCGGGCGGCAGATGTATCCCTTGATGGACCAGATCGAAAAGGCGCTGCCGGGCGAGCTGACCGAGGACGAGACCGCGTCCTACGCGGACTGGTTTTCCGATCCGGACGAAGCGCGGCTTTATTCCGAAAGCCAGCATGCCGGGTCCTTGGGGCCCGCGCGGGGGCTGGCCAAGCGGATCGACTTGTCCGGCGCGCGCAGCCTGCTGGATGTGGGCGGCGGCACGGGGGCCTTTGCGATCACGCTGTGCAAGGCCTTTCCTGACCTGCATGTCACAGTGATCGACTTCCCCAACGTGGCGCGTCTGGGCGAAGCCTATGTCGCCGATGCGGGCCTGTCGGGGCGGATCACCTATCAACACGGCAACGCGTTGGAGGCCGAGTGGCCCGAAGGCATGGATGCGATCCTGATGAGCTACCTGTTCAGCGGAGTGCCGGATCACACGCATGAGGGCCTGCTGACCAAGGCGTATAACCGGCTGACCCCGGGCGGGCGGGTGCTGATCCACGATTTCATCGTCGATGCGGACCTGACCGGGCCGAAGAACACGGCGCTTTGGCAATTGCAGCATACGGCCTTCACGCCCGAGGCGCGGTCTTTGGACGATGCGTGGCTGGCGGGGGCGATGGGGGGCGCGGGCTTTGGGGATGTCGAGGTGACGCCGCTGATCCCGGGCATGACAAAGCTGGCGTTGGGCGTGCGGTAGTGCGTCAAAGGCGCGGTGCCAGACCCGGGATTTCGAATGACGGACGGGTGGTTCTGCGGACATGTCCGGGTTTCGCCCTCGCTAACGCTCAGGCGACCGGCTGGGGGCTTTGCCCCCAGACCCCCAAGGTATTTGTAGACCAAAGAAGCAGGGGGACCGAGCGACTTTGTCGCGCCGTGTCCTGATCAGCCTATTGGCTTTGCGCGCCCGTCTATCGCTCAACGGGCGCGCGTCAGAGGACCATTCCGTGGATCAGTCTGTCCAGCGCACGCCAGTCAGGTCGGTCGCCTGTGTCGGCGCGTTGACCCACAGGCCTTCGAGCCGGGCATCGGCCACCGTCGGGAAGGCCAGCTGGAACAGGTAGCCGTTGACGTAATCCTTGGCGATGATCTCTTGTGCCTGTTTCAGCAGGCTCGACCGTTCCGCAGGCTCTGCCGTTGCGCCCAGCGTGTCGATCAGCGACTGGAATTCGGCATTGTCATACTGGAAATAGTAATCCGGCCGGGCATAGATGTTGATGTCGGCGGGTTCGGTATGGCTGACGATGGTCAGGCCGAAATCCTTGCCACGAAACACTTCCTCCAGCCATTGCGCCCATTCCAGATTGGTGATCTCGGTCTGGATGCCCACGGCGCGCAGTTGCGCGGCGATGATCTCGCCCCCGCGGCGCGCATAGGAGGGCGGTGGCAGTTTCAGCGTGGTGGTGAAGCCATCGGCAAAGCCCGCCTCGGCCAGCAGCGCCTTGGACTTCTCGGGGTCGAAATCGGACATATCGGTCAGGTCGACATAATCCGGGTTGTGCGGCGCGAAATGGGTGCCGATGGGCGTGCCAAGGCCGAACATCGCCCCGTCGATGATGTCCTGACGGTTGATCGCATGGGCCACCGCCTCGCGCACCTTGACGTTGTCAAAGGGCGGCTGCTGATTGTTCATCGCCAGAATGGTCTCGCCCTCGGTCGAGCCCACCAGCACCGTGAAGCGCGGATCGGCCTCGAATTGCGGCAGGTTTTCCGGCGCGGGGAAGCCTGCGAAGGCGTCGATATCCTGCGCCATCATCGCGGCAAAGGCGGCGGTCGGGTCGGAAATGAACTTGAACGTCGCCTCGGTCAGGGCGGGCTTGTCACCCCAATAGGCGTCGTTGGCGACCAGATGGATGCTGTCGCCCTGCGTCCATTGATCGAACTTGAACGGGCCGGTGCCGATGGGCTGTTGCTTGATATTCTCGATGCTCTCGGGCGCGACGATCACCGCATCGCCCCAGGCCATGTTGAACAGGAAGGCCCCGTCGGGTTGGCTGAGCGTAACGGTGACGGTCTGGGGGTCGGTGGCCTCGACGCTGGCAATCGAGGCAAACAGCGCCTTTTGCGCGTTCTGGCTGTCCTCGGCACGGGCACGGTTCAGCGAAAACACCACATCCTCGGCATCCATCGTCGTGCCGTCATGGAAGGTCACACCCTCGGCCAAATGGAAGGTATAGGTCAGCCCGTCCTCGGAAATCTCCCATTCGCGGGCCAGACCGGGCACGACCGCGCCGGTTTCCGTGAACTTGGTCAGGCCCTCGAAAACGTTGGTATACAGCACGCTGTCGATGGCCCCGGCGGCGGCGCTGGTCGGGTCCAGATGCGGCGGTTCCAGTTGCAGCGCGATGGTCAGGTCGGTCTGTTGCGCAAAGGCGGCGGTCGAGGACAGCAGCAGCGCGGCAAGGGTGAGGCGGGTCATGCAAGGTCTCCCAGTCAGGTGCGGGCTGTTCTGCCCGCTTGGGCGTAGTCTTGCACAAGCGGGCCAAGGATCAAGCCCGGATGCACAAGCCGGATCATGGGGAAAAGGTCGGGGCTGGTGCTGCGGTGCAGCATCTGCTATCGCTGCGCAACTTTATTGCGCGAGGAGGCCACGCGATGAGTGCAACCGCCAGCAAGAGGGCGCCGCTGCCCGACGATATCCGCGCCCGCAAGGGCGGTGTGCCGCTGGTCAGCCTGACCGCCTACACGACGCCGATGGCGCAGATGATGGACGATCATTGCGATTTCGTGCTGGTGGGCGACTCGGTCGGGATGGTGCTGCACGGGCTGCCCTCGACGCTGAGCGTGACGATGGAGATGATGATCCTGCACGGGCAGGCGGTGGCGCGCGGGCTGTCGCGAGCGATGATGGTCGTCGACATGCCGTTCGGGTCGTATGAGGCCGCCCCACAGGAGGCCTTTGCCAATGCCGCCCGGATCATGCGGGAGACCGGCGCGGGCGCGATCAAGCTGGAAGGCGGGGTCGGCATGGCCGAGACGATTGCCTTTCTGGTGCAGCGCGGCATCCCGGTGATGGCGCATATCGGCCTGACGCCGCAATCGATCAACACGCTGGGCGGCTACAAGGTGCAGGGGCGCGGGGCTGCGGGGGACGCGCTGATGCGCGACGCGCAGGCGGTGGCCGAGGCCGGGGCATTTGCCGTGGTGCTGGAAAAGGTGCCCGAAGGCCTGTCGAACCGGATCACGTCCGAGGTGCCGATCCCGACCATCGGCATCGGCGCGTCGGCGGGCTGCGATGGGCAGATATTGGTGGTCGACGACATGCTGGGCCTGTTCACGGCGTTCAAGGCGAAATTCATCAAACGCTTTGCCAATCTGGGTGAACAGGGGGCTGTGGCGATTGCGGAGTATGCCCGCGCGGTCAGGGCGCGCGACTTCCCCGGCCCGGAGCATGTGTTCAGCGATGAGGCCCCGAAATGACCGAGATCGTCCGGTCGAAGGCTGTCCTGCGGGACAAGGTTCTGGCGTGGAAGCGCGCGGGCGAGGTGGTGGGCGTCGTGCCGACCATGGGCGCCCTGCACGAGGGGCACCTGTCCTTGGTCGAAGCCGCGCAGGGCTGTGACCGCGTGATCGTGACGATCTTTGTCAATCCCAAGCAGTTCAACAACCCGTCCGATCTGGCGAATTACCCCCGCACAGAGGAAGACGACGCCCGCAAGCTGGCGCGCTTTCGCGTGGACGTGCTGTACGTGCCGGGGCCAGAAGAGATTTATCCCGACGGGTTTGCAACCTCTGTGTCTGTCTCGGGGCTGACCGACATGTTGTGCGGGGCGCACAGGCCCGGCCATTTCGACGGCGTCGCGACGGTGGTGACCAAGCTCTTCACCCAGACCGGCGCTGATCGGGCGTTCTTCGGCGAGAAGGACTATCAGCAGTTGCAGGTGGTGCGCCGTCTGGCGGCTGATCTGGATCTGGGGGTCGAGGTGGTGGGATGCCCGACGATCCGCGAAGAGGACGGGTTGGCCATGTCCTCGCGCAACCTGCTGCTTTCGGACAGGGCCCGGGTGAAGGCACCCGCCCTGTTTACTGCGATGGAGGCGATGGCCGAGGGGCTGCGGGCCGGAGGAGACGCATCCGATCTGCGCGCCGAGGCCGAACGCCGCCTGTTGGCGAACGGGTTCACCGAGGTGGACTACCTCGACCTGCGCGCGACGGATGGCTTGCGTGCGCTTGAGCGTCTGGAGGACGGCGTTCCGGCGCGGCTTCTGGCGGCGGCGTGGCTGGCGGGCGTGCGTCTGATCGACAATATCGCGGTCTGAGGGACGGGGGCGGACGCTGTTCTCGCTGCGCTCGAAGGCGCCCCGCCCACCGTCCCTTGAGGCGCGCGTGTTTCTTCTCTTTCCAAATACCCCCGCCGGAGGCTCCTGTCCTTGCAACCTGCGAAAGGGCCGGAGGTCACCCTGACGGCAGCAACACGCGTTCCAGAACCCGTCCCATCACGCAAGCGGAGTCGATCATGTCGGTGACGCCGATCCATTCATCCGGTTTATGCGCCAGTTCCAGCACACCGGGACCATAGGCGATGCAGTTCTTCAGCTTGCCGATGCGGTCGATATGTTTCTGGTCGTAGCTGCCCGGTGACGCGATATAGGCGGCATCCGTGCCCATGACCTCGGCGATGGCGGCGTGGACATTGGTCACGACCGGCGAATCCATCGGGGTCTGGCTGGGGTCGATCCGGTTCAGGTCGCGGATCTCATAATCGAAATTCGGGCGGCTCTGCTTCAACTCGTCCAGAAGGCCGATCACCTCGGCGCGCACATCGTCATAACGCTCCTCGATCAGGATGCGCCGGTCGATCACCATGCGGCAGCTGTCGGGAACGCAAGGCGCGGGCAGGCCGGTATAGCCGGTCTCTTCGCTTTCGCCGCCATGGACCGAGTTGATGTTCAGCGTGGCGTGCCGCGCGCCTTCGGGGGTCACGGGCATGTCGGTGACCCGCGCGGCGAGCGCCGGGAACAGGCGCTGTTCGAACGTGTCGATCACCGCGCCCATGTGGCGAATGGCACAATCCCCGAGAAAGGGCATGGAGCCATGGGCGATCTCGCCCTTCGTTTCGATTTCCGCCCACCAGCCGCCCCTGTGACCGACGCAGATCCGGTCCTTGCCCAAGGGTTCGGGGATGATGACATGCTGCACGCGGTCCGGCGCAAAGAAGCCGCGCTCGGCGAGGTAGGCGACGCCGCCATAGCCGCCGGATTCCTCGTCCGCGGTGGCCGAGATCTCGATCGCGCCAGCGTAGTCGGGGTGCTCTTCGAGGAAGGCTTCGGCGGCGATGATGCTGGCGGCCAGCCCGCCTTTCATGTCGCAGGCGCCACGGCCATAGATGCGGTCGCCGTCGAGATCGGCGGCAAAGGGATCGCGGGTCCAGCCGTGGCCGATCTCGACGATATCGTGGTGCGAGTTGAAATGCACGCACTCGCCGGGGCGCTGGCCGTCGCGGCGGGCGACGAGGTTCCAGCGCGGGTAACGGTCGCTGTCGCCGGGTGCACCGGTCGCGCGGATCAGCTGGCAGTCGAAGCCGCGCGGGCCGAGGCGCTGTTCGAGCCACTCGCAGATGTCGCGATAATGCTGGCCCGGCGGGTTGAGCGTCGGGATGCGGATCAGCCCTTGGGTCAGAGCGATCAGGTCATCACGTTTGTCGGCAATGCGGGAGAAGAGCGCGTCGGTCATGGCCGGAGTTTCGATCCGTTTCGCCGCTTGTGCAAGCGGCGATCGGGGAGGGGGCTCTGCCCCCGTCTCCCTGCGGTCGACTCCCCCGCGGTATTTTGGGCCAGAAGAAGCCCTTATGGCAGTTTGATGGTCGGCGCGGGGCCCAGCGGGAGCGGGCCGAGCAGGGTTTTGCCATTTCGGAAGGTCAGGGGAAGGTCGAGCGTGTCAGCGCGGCCCGAGAGGCTGGCGGCCATGCCGAGCGTGCTGGACAGCATGTCGGTCAGGCTGTCGGGGAGACCGGCCCGGTCGAGCGCCGCCTGCCAGTTCTCGGCGCGCAGGGTGAGGGCGCCGGAGGGGGTGCCGCTGGCGCTGATGTCGAGCAGGCCCGCAAGCGAGATGTCGATTTCGTCCACGGTATAGCTGGCATGATCGAGGTCGATCCGGGTGGGTTGCGGGCGTTGGTCGGTCAGATTGTCGAGCCGCCAGTCGGTGTCGAAGGTGATGTCCGAAAGGATTTCGACCGCGCGGGCCTGATCGGGACGCAGGGGCGAGGCCGTCGCGGCCAGAGCCTGCGCCGTCAGGGTGGTGCGGTAGGTCAGGCCCTCGGTCAGGCGCAGGTCGAAGATCGGGCGGGCGAACGAGATATCCTCACGGCCCGACAGGGTCAGTGTCTCTGCCTCGGCGATCAGGCGCAACCACTGGCCGTCGGCTGTCTCGGTCAGGCTGGCGCGGATGCCGTCGCCGCTGATTTCGAGCCTGCCTGCGCCATCCGTCAGCACCGCGCCACGTGGCAGCGCAAGGATATGGTGGCCGGGCTTGTAGGTCAGGCCGAGGCTTTGCAGGATCGGCGCTGACAGGCTGCGCCCTTCGGGATCGGTCAGGGAGAGGTCGCTCAGCGTCAGGTCCAGCCGCGAGGGGAAGCCGCGCACCTTGATCCGGGCGCTGGCCTCCCAGCCCTCGGCGCGGCGGGCATCGAGCCAGTCGGCGACGGCGCCGCGCAGGCTGTAGGCCTCGTAGGCCCAAAGGCCGCTCCACCCGAGGGCGGCGGCGAGGATGATGGCGATCAGGCGTTTCATATGCGGCCCCCTTTAACCCGGCTCGAGACTGGTGTTTACAGGCGGCAGGGAACAAGGACCAGAACGATGACGCTTTGGGTATTCGGATATGCCTCGCTGCTGTGGAACCCCGGTTTTCCGGTGGTCGAGCGCGCGCATGCGCGGCTGGAAGGCTATGCGCGGTCCTTCTGCATGTATTCCATCCACCATCGTGGCACCGAAGAGCAGCCGGGCCTCGTGCTGGCGCTGGACGCGCAGGAGGGCGCGTGTTGCGAGGGCGTCGCGCTGCGCGCCGAGCCGGGGACCGAGGAGGCGACGCTGGCCTATCTGCGCGAGCGCGAGCTGATCTCCAGCGCCTATTACGAGGCGATGGTCGAATTGCATCTGGACGACAACCGCAAGGTCGAGGCCGTGGCCTATATCATCGACCCCCATCACGTGCAGTATTGCCACCTGCCGCTCGAAGAGCAGGCCCGCCTGATCGCGCGCGCGCACGGCGGGCGGGGGCCGAACACGGAATACCTTTACAATACCGCCGAACATCTGGCCGAAATCGGCATTCCCGACCCGGATTTGGACTGGCTGTGCCGACAGGTGCGCGCCCTGACCGCCGATTGAGCGCGCGAGGGCAACATTTCCGTGCGTTCTGGCGGGATTGTGGATAAATCCTTGGTGTTTTCCGGCGTAAACCCTTACCTATGGGGCAAGAATGCATAAACGTCAGGTGTCCATGAGACAGGCCGACTTCGAGGCAGAGCCGCATTTCAGCCAACCCGTCCGTCAGGTGATACTGATGCTGGCGGTCATCGCCTTGTCGGTCATGGGGGCGATCCTTGCGGCCCCCAGCGTGTTGCCGGTCTTTGAAAGTAACCCCTATCTGAACGGCTTCATCGGGGTCGTGTTCGTCATCGGCGTGCTGGCCTGTTTCTGGCAGGTGGCGCAGCTGATCACCTCGGTCCGCTGGATCGAGCGGTTCACCGCGCGCGGCGATCAGGGGGTGCGGGCCACCGCACCGCAATTGCTGGCGCCCTTGGCGGCGCTGCTGAAACGCCATGACCGGCGGATGCAGATCAACACCACCTCGACCCGGTCGATTCTGGACTCGGTCGCGACCCGCATCGACGAGGCGCGCGAGATCACGCGCTATATCGTTTCGCTGCTGATTTTCCTTGGCCTGCTGGGCACGTTCTACGGGCTGGCCACAACCGTGCCCGCGCTGGTCGACACGATCCGCAGCCTTGCCCCGCAGGATGGCGAAAGCGGCGTTCAGGTCTTTGGCCGCCTGATGACCGGGCTGGAAGCGCAACTGGGTGGCATGGGCGTGGCCTTTGCCTCCTCGCTGCTGGGGCTGGCCTGCTCGTTGGTCGTGGGGCTGCTGGAACTTTTCGCAGGCCACGGGCAGAACCGGTTCTATCGCGAGCTTGAGGAATGGCTGTCCTCGATCACCAAGATCGGCTTTTCGTCCGATGGCGAGGGGCCCGATCTGGGCGCGGCGGGCGTGGTGCTGGACCGCATGGCCGAGCAGATGGAGCGCCTGCAATTTATGTTCGCCGAGGGCGAGCAGGGCCGATCCGAGGTCGACAACCGCCTCGGCCAACTGGCCGACAGCATCGAACGGCTGACCGAACGGATCGAGGCGACCTCGCCCTCGGCCACCTCGCTGGCGCGCATCGCCGAAGGTCAGGAACAGCTGGCACAGGCCATTCGCGAAAAGGAATCGCAGGAGGGCCTCGATGCCGAAAGCCGGATGCGCCTGCGCTCCATCGACGTGCAGATGCTGCGGATACTCGAAGAACTCAGCGCCGGGCGGCAGGAAAGCATGGCCGAGTTGCGCACCGATCTTCACGCGCTGGGGCGCGCTTTGGGCGCCAAGCGCGGGCAGGGCTAGGCCATGTCCCTGTCCAGACGCACAGGCGCGCGCTTTCAGGCCAATATCTGGCCGGGTTTCGTCGATGCGATGACCGGCCTTTTGCTGGTGCTGACCTTTGTCCTGTCGATCTTCATGGTGATCCAGTTCGTGCTGAACGAAACGATCACCGGGCAGGAAACCGAACTCGACCAACTGTCGGGCGAGATCGCCGCGCTGGCGCAGGCGCTGGGCGTGCAGGAACGCCGCAACACCGAATTGTCGGGCCAGTTGGGGGCGCTGGAAAGCACGCTGAACGACCGCGACTCGCAATTGGCCGAACAGCAATCCTTGATCGACTCGCTGACCACGCAGCGGGATCGGCAGGCTGCCGAATTGGAACAGGCCGCCGGGCGCATCGCTTCGTTCGAGGAGCAGGTGGCCGGGCTTCTGGCGGAACGGGACGCGGCGCTGGGCGATGTCGCCACGCTGGAAGGCATCCGGGACGAGTTGACCAGCGAACGCGACGCGCTGAACACCGCCCTCGCGCAGGCCCGCACCGAGATGGACGCCGCCGCCGAGGAAGCCCGCCTCGCCGCCGCCCGCCGCGAGGCGCTGGAGGCGATGGTGGCCGACCTGCGCTCCTCCGCCGAGGATCGCGAGGCGCAGTTGGGTGCGTTGCAGGGGCAGGTCGCCGACCTGCAACAGGCGTTGAGCGAAGAGGAACAGCAGCGCCTGACCGAGGCTGCCGCAGCGCAGGCCTTGCGCGCGCGGCTGGAGGATGCCGACGCGGAACTGACCGCCATGACTATGGCGTTGGAGGCCGAGCGCAAAAAGGCCGAGGAAACGCTGACCCTGCTCGCCGCCGCGCGCACCGCCGAGGATGACCTGAACGCGCAGCTGGCCGCGGCGCTTCTGGCCCAAGCCGAGGCCAATGAACGCGCGGCGTCGGCGATGGCTGCCGGAGAGGCCGAGGCGCAGGACCTTCAGGCGCGCATCGATGGGCTTCAGGCGGATGTGGCGCGGCTTGAGGCCACCTTGGCCGATGCCCGGACCGAGGGCGCGCAGACCGATGAGCGGCTCTCGGCGCTGCGCGACGATCTGGCCGCCGAACGGCAGGCCCGCCAAGCCGCCGAAGCCGAGCGCGACGCGGCGCAGACCGCCCGCGACGAAAGCGTCCGGGCCTTGGCAGAGGCACGTGCCGGGGCCGATGCCCAAGCGACGCAACTCTCTGATTTGTCGGCTAAACTCGCCAACGCACTGGCCCGCCTCACCGAGGCGGAGGCGCTGCGCACCGAACTCGAAGTCTTGCAGGAACGCAACGCGGCGCTGGTCTCGGACCTGTCGGCTGCGCGGGGCGCGGCACAGGACGGGGCCGCGGCGCTGAGCGCGCTGCGATCCGAACGCGACCGGCTCGATTCCGATCTCGCCACCGCGCGCGAAGAGGTCCGCACCGCGCAAGCCGCCCTTGACGAGGCGCGGGCCGAGGCCTCTGGCCTGTCCGCGCGGCTGGATGCGGCCCGCAATCGAGGCGACACGCAGCAGGGTCGCGTCGAGGAGCTTGAAGGGCAGGCGGCGCAGTTGCAATCGCAGATCGACGCTGCCGAGGCCCGGTCCGAAGAACGCATCGCGCGCATTCAGGCGCTGGTCACCGAGAACGCTGCGCTGTCGTCCGAACTGGCGCGGCTGGCCGAGGATACCGAGGCGCGCTCCGAGTTGGAGGCGCTGCGCAGCCGCGCGGTGCGCATGTCGTCCGAACTGGAAATCGCCCGGTCCCGCTTGGACAGCAGCGAACGCATCATCGCCGACCTGCGGCAGGCCTTGGCCGAAGCCGAGGCACGCGCGGCGGCGCAGGTCGAAAGCACGCAATCGCTTGAGGAACGGCTGGCGGCGGCGCTCGCGGCGCGCATGTCGGTCGAGGCCACGGTCGAGGAAACGCGTGAACGCCTGACGGCCGCGCTGGCGGCGCAAAAGGCGGCAGAGCAGCAACTGGACAGCCGTCTGTCCGAGGCCGAGGAACGGCAGGCCCTGCTGGCCGAGGCCCGGGACCGGCTGGCGCAATCGCAAGAGCGCACCAGCACGGCGGAAAAACAGGCCGAGTTGCTGAACCAGCAGGTGGCGCAATTGCGCAACCAACTGGGGGTCCTACAGGCGCTTCTGGACGACGCAAAGGCGCGGGATGCGGCGGCGCAGGTGCAGTTGCAGAACCTTGGCGCCGAGTTGAATCAGGCGATTGCGCGGGTTGCGCAAGAGGAACGCCGCCGCCGCCAGCTGGAAGAAGAGCGCGCGGCGCGTCTCGAAGAAGAGAAGAAGCGGCTGGAGGCGGAGAAGCTGGACCTCGAAAAATACAGGTCCGATTTCTTTGGCCGGTTGCGTGACGTGGTTGGTGCCCGCGAGGGGATTCGCATCGAGGGCGACCGCTTCGTCTTCTCGTCTGAGGTGCTGTTCGATGCGGGCGAGGCCGAATTGTCGCCGTTGGGGCAGCGTGAAATCTCGAAGGTTGCGAACATCCTGCGGGACATCTCGCAACAGATCCCGGAGGGTGTCGACTGGATCATCCGTGTCGACGGTCATACGGATAACGTGCCGGTCCGTCCCGGGGCCCAGTTTGCCGACAACTGGGAGCTGAGTCAGGCGCGGGCTTTGTCGGTTGTTCGGGAAATGATCGACCGCTACGGCATTCCGCCGACCCGTCTTTCGGCCAATGGCTTTGGCGAATGGCAACCGCTGGCCGAGGGCAATTCGGCCGAAGCGCGCGCGCAGAATCGCCGGATCGAGTTGAAACTGACCGAGCGGTGATCTTGGGCGCGGCCTGTGTCGTTAGGCTTCAGGGCAGCCCCGACGCCCCGTCATCGTGATACGGTGACATGGGCAAAGCGATGGGCAATGACCTTGCCCTGCCGCGTCAACAGCGCCTCACCCAGATAGGTGCCGGTCGGCCAGCCCTCGGGCGGGGCCTTCTTGCCGAAGGCCCGCATGGTCGCCACTTGCGGCGCCTTCAGGACGATCTTGTGTTCGAAGACCGCGCCTTGCGGCCCCTGCGCCGAAAGGGTCAATAGGTCGCCATGCTCGGCATGTCCGGCATAGGCGTAGACCACGAGCGGCGCATCCTTGCGGGCCTCGTCCAGCCGCGCAGCCCCGCTGCGCACATCGTCGAAGCTGGGGACATGGTCGGCGAAACCGGCGGTGATCAGGCCGGTTTTCGTATACGGGGGCGGGTCGGTGAACAGGGTTTCGCCCGGTTCGCCACAGCTGTCCTGCGCCTCTGGCCGAAACGGATCGACCAGCGCGCCGTCCTTGTAGACGGTGATATGCACATGCGGGTGGTTGGTCTGGCCCGACAGGCCGACTTGGCCAAGTACGTCGCCACGCGCAACCGGATCGCCGGGCTCGACCACCACCGAGTCCCGTTTCATGTGGCAATACATCACCTGCCAGCCATCACCATGGTCGATCAGGGCGGCGTTGCCGCAGGCGTTTTCCGAGGTCACACCGCGCATCAACCGGTCATCCGGCATGCCGTCGCGGGTCCGCAGAACGGTGCCGGGCGCCGCGGCCAGAACGTCTACGCCACGCGCCATCGCGTCGAAGGAGAGCAGCGCGAAATCGGTGCCGCGGTGGCCGTCGCGGCTGTTGATCCCGCAGGCAAAGTCGCGTTGCGCACCCTGCGCCGGGTCCTGATCGACGTAATCCTCGATGAAGCAGGTCTGCCCGATCTCGCAATCCAGCGGCAGGGACAAACGAAAATCCTCCGCCCCGGCAGGCAGGGCGGAGGACAATATCAGTAAGGCCGAAAGGCGCATCACTCGGCGGTCAGCAGCGGCGGCTTCTTCGAGGACAGGCGCGCGGTTTCGGGCCCGTCGAGTTTCAGCACCAGTTCGCCATCCTTGACCGAGACCTTGACGACGCCACCCTTCGCCAGCTTGCCAAAGAGCAACTCCTCGGCCAGCGGCTTCTTGATGTATTCCTGGATCACGCGGCCCAAGGGGCGCGCGCCCATCTTGTCGTCATAGCCCTTGTCGGCCAGCCATTCGGCGGCGGGCTTGGTCAGCTCGATGGTCACGTTGCGATCCATCAGCTGCGCCTCGAGTTGCAGCACGAACTTCTCGACCACGGCAAGGATCGTGTCCTTGGGCAGCGGCGCGAAGGAAATCACCGCGTCCAGACGGTTGCGGAATTCCGGAGTGAACGTGCGTTCGATCGCGGCGGTATCCTCGCCCTCGCGGCGGTCGCGGCCAAAGCCGATCGCGGCCTTTGCCTGTTCCGCAGCGCCCGCGTTGGAGGTCATGATCAGGATCACGTTGCGGAAGTCCACCGAGCGCCCGTTATGGTCGGTCAGCGTGCCGTGATCCATGACCTGCAGCAGGATGTTGAACACATCCGGATGCGCCTTTTCGATCTCGTCGAGCAGCAGCACACAGTGCGGATGCTGGTCCACGCCATCGGTCAACTGGCCACCTTGGTCGAAGCCCACATAGCCCGGAGGTGCGCCGATCAGGCGGCTCACCGCGTGCTTCTCCATGTATTCGGACATGTCGAAGCGCAGCAGTTCCACGCCCAGCGTGCTGGCCAATTGCTTGGCCACCTCGGTCTTGCCGACGCCGGTCGGACCCGCGAACAGGTAGTTGCCGATGGGCTTTTCCGGCTCGCGCAGGCCGGCACGGGCCAGCTTGATCGCGCTCGACAGCGCCGTGATCGCCGCGTCCTGACCAAAGACCACACGCTTGAGCGTTGCCTCCAGATCCTTCAGCACCTCTGCATCGTCCTTGCTGACGCTCTTCGGCGGGATGCGGGCAATCTTGGCCACGACGGCCTCGATTTCCTTTTGGCCGATGGATTTGCGCCGCTTGGAGGCAGCCACCAGATGCTGCGCCGCGCCCGCCTCGTCGATGACGTCGATGGCCTTGTCCGGCAGTTTGCGGTCGTTGATGTAGCGCGCCGACAGTTCCACCGCCGATTTGATCGCATCGCCAGTGTATTTGACGCTGTGATGCTCCTCGAAATAGGGCTTGAGACCCTTGAGGATCTTCACGGTGTCCTCGACGGACGGCTCGTTCACGTCGATCTTCTGGAAGCGACGGGACAGGGCGCGGTCCTTTTCGAAGTGCTGGCGGAACTCCTTGTAGGTGGTCGAGCCCATGGTGCGCAGCTTACCCCCCTGAAGCGCGGGCTTCAGCAGGTTCGACGCATCCATCGCGCCACCCGAGGTGGCACCGGCACCGATCACGGTGTGGATTTCGTCGATGAAGAGCACCGCGTCGGGGTGGTCCTCAAGCTCGTTGACCACCGCCTTCAGGCGTTCCTCGAAGTCGCCGCGATAGCGGGTGCCGGCCAGCAGCGCGCCCATGTCGAGCGAATAGATCGTCGCCTTGGACAGCACCTCGGGCACCTCGCCCGAGACGATCTTGCGCGCGAGACCCTCGGCAATCGCGGTCTTGCCGACGCCCGGATCGCCCACCAGCAGCGGGTTGTTCTTGCGGCGGCGGCACAGCACCTGAATGCAGCGCTCGACCTCGTGGTCGCGGCCGATCAGCGGGTCGATATCGCCCTCCTGCGCCTTGGCGTTCAGGTCGACGCAATACTTGCCAAGCGCGGATTCCTTGTCGGATCCGGCCGCTTGCGTGGTTTCCGCCTGACTGGTCTCTTCCTCGGCCTCGGTGGCGCCCTGCACGGGGCGGGCCTCGCCATAGGCGGGGTTCTTGGCCACGCCATGGGCGATGAAATTCACCGCGTCATAGCGCGTCATGTCCTGCTCTTGCAGGAAATAGGCGGCATTCGATTCACGTTCGGCGAAGATCGCGACGAGAACGTTGGCGCCGGTGACTTCGGTGCGGCCCGACGATTGCACATGGATCGCGGCGCGCTGGATCACGCGCTGGAAGGCCGCCGTAGGGACGGCTTCGGACCCTTCGATATCGGTCACGAGGTTGGACAGGTCCTCGTCGATGAACTCGACCAGCGTGGTGCGAAGGTCCTCGGTGTCGACCGAGCACGCCTTCATCACGCGGACGGCGTCCGGCTCGTCGATCAGCGCCAGAAGCAGATGTTCCAGCGTTGCGAATTCATGGCTGCGCGAATTGGCGAGCGCCAGCGCTGCGTGGATTGCCTGCTCTAGGGTGTTCGAGAATGAAGGCACTTGGGGTGCTCCTCTTGTTTGCGCCGGGTTGCCCCCAGCATGGCCTCTTAGAGTTAAAGTTTGGTCGATTAGGTCCGCTCTTCAAGTTTTTTCTGTGGCGGACATCATCACATTCCACGGCAGACCTGTAATTTGACGCAAACTTGCTCAGAACCGATCCTTTCGGGCGCGGATCTCGGTGAAGACCTCGACGTCCGGTGCACCAGACATCCCGAGCGCCTGTTTCACGCCGGGGTCGGAAGCACGAAGGAAGGGGTTTGTGGCCAGTTCGAGCGAGAGCGGCACCTGTGCCGTTGGCTCCCCCCGATCGTTGGCGGTTGCGATGTCCTGTGCACGAGATTTAAGCGTGGAATTCTCCGGTTCAATAGTCAAGGCGAAACGGGCATTCGACGCGGTGTATTCATGGCCCGAATAGACCATGGTGTCGGGCGGCAGGGCGGCCAGTTTCGACAGGCTGTCCCACATCATTTCGGGGCTGCCCTCGAACAGGCGGCCACATCCCAGGCTCATCAGGCTGTCGGCGGTAAAGACCGCCTTGGCGTTCGGGTAGTGGTAGGCGACATGGCCCAGCGTGTGGCCGGGGACGCTGATGATCTGCATGAAGCCGTCGCCGGTGCCGCCGGACATGCCGTCAGGCAGGGCGGCGTCGAGCGGTGGCAACTTGTCCTTTTCCGCCTCCGGACCCATGACCATGCAGCCATATTTCGCCTTCAACTCGGCCACACCGCCCACGTGATCGTGATGGTGATGCGTGATCATGATGACATCCAGCCCCCAGCCGCGGGCTTCCAACGCGTCGATGATGGGCGCGGCCTCGGGGGCGTCGATCAGGGCGACACCGTCGGGGCCGTTCACTAGGTAGGCGTAGTTGTCCGAGAGGCAGGGGATGGTGACGATTTCCAGGGCCATGGTCTTTCCTTGCGCGCTTTGACATGTTCGGGTCAGAGTGACGCATCACAGACGGGGCCGCAATGCATCTGGACGTCAAGGACCTGCGCGATTTCTATTATCGCAGCGCATTGGGGCGGGCGGCCCAGAAGATCGTGCGGACGCAGGTCACGCGGTTCTGGCCGGTCGCGGACGTGGCGCGGCAAAGCATGGCGGGGTTCGGCTTTGCCCAGCCTCTGCTGCGGCCGTACCTCGCGGATGCGCGGCGGGTGATCGGGCTCATGCCCGGCCCGCAGGGGGTGATGCCCTGGCCGCCGGGAATGCCGAATGTGAGCGTGCTGTGTGACGAGACGCTCTGGCCGTTGGAGACCGGGCATGTGGACCGGCTGATCATGATGCACGGGCTGGAAGTGTCGGAACGGCCCTCCGAGGTACTGGACGAGGCCTACCGGGTGCTGGGGCCGGGCGGGCAGGCGCTGTTCATCGTGCCCAACCGGACGGGGTTGTGGGCGCGGGCGGAATGGACACCGTTCGGCTATGGGCGGCCCTATTCGATGGGGCAGCTGGAGGCGCAGTTGAAGCGGCACGACTTCGTGCCGGAGGCGCATGTCTCGGTGCTGTATCAGCCGCCCTCGTCGCGGCGGTTCTGGATGAAGACCGGCCCGTTCTGGGAACGGATGGGGCGGGCGATCCCGGCGGTGATGGCCGGGGGCGTGATGATGGTGGTGGCGACGAAGCGGCATCCGCCGTCGCGGCGCGGGGTCGGAGAGACGGCGCGGGTGCTGAACCCGCTCGATGTGCTGGCGCCGAAACCGGGCAAGGTCGCGGGGCAGACCCGGCAGGGCATGACCTGACGGTGCGGCTGCGCCGCACAGGTGGGTTTGCGTTCGGGCCACGCAGGCCCTGGGGGGTGCCCCCCAGACCCCCAGACGGCACGGTCGGGCACCCGTCAGGCGCGCCGATCGGGGGCGGGAATCGTCGCTTTGAGGTGAAAAATCGCCCTTTTCCCGCAACTTGTTTAGGCACTTATGGTCGCAGGTGGCTCAAACCCCTGTAAAACATGGGTTTAGCGCAACCGTTAAAAACTCCCTAACATGTTGCCCCAACGGTGAGGCTCTGCTACATCCGCCGCGATTTACATGCCTTGAGGCAAATCAAGGTGCAAACGCCTCCGATCGCCGGCCCGTCGGGCCGCGCGGTGCGGGGGTATAATATCGGAAGGGTGGACGTGTCTGAATCAGCCTCAGTTTCCTCCGGCATCGCCGAGCGCTATGCCACCGCCGTCTTCGAGATCGTGAAGGAAAACAAAAACCTTCCCAAGCTCGAAGCCAATCTGGACGATCTGTCCGCAGCCCTCAAAGACAGCGCCGATCTTCGCGACCTGTTGGCCAGCCCGGTCTACACCCGCGAAGCACAGGGTGCAGCGATCTCGGCCATTGCCAAGAAGATGGGCCTGATCCCCGCCCTGCAGAACGCGCTGGCGCTGATGGCGTCGAAACGCCGCCTGTTCGTGGTGCCGCACATGGTCACGCGCCTGCGCGAGATGATCGCCACCGAGAAGGGCGAAGTGACCGCCGAGGTGACGTCTGCCACCGCGCTGACCGACGCTCAGACCAAATCCCTCGCCGAGACGCTGAAGAAGCAGGTCGGCAAGGACGTCAAGATCAATGCCACCGTCGATGAAAAACTCATCGGCGGTCTCGTCGTCAAGGTGGGCTCGAAGATGATCGACACGTCGATCCGCTCCAAGCTCAACTCCCTCCAGAATGCAATGAAAGAGGTCGGATAAATGGGTATCCAAGCAGCAGAGATTTCTGCGATCCTGAAGGACCAGATCAAGAACTTCGGGCAGGAAGCCGAAGTTGCCGAGGTCGGTCGCGTGCTTTCCGTCGGTGACGGTATCGCCCGTGTCTATGGCCTCGACAACATTCAGGCCGGTGAAATGGTCGAGTTCCCGGGTGGCATCATGGGCATGGCCCTGAACCTGGAAACCGACAACGTCGGTATCGTGATCTTTGGTTCCGACCGGGACATCAAGGAAGGCGACACCGTCAAGCGCACCAACTCCATCGTGGACGTGCCCGCCGGTGAAGCCATGCTGGGCCGCGTTGTCGACGGTCTGGGCAACCCGCTGGACGGCAAGGGCCCCATCGAGGCCACCGAGCGCCGCGTGGCCGACGTCAAGGCACCGGGCATCATCCCCCGTAAATCCGTGCACGAGCCGATGGCAACCGGCCTGAAAGCCGTGGACGCCATGATCCCGATCGGCCGTGGCCAGCGCGAGCTGATCATTGGCGACCGTCAGACCGGCAAGACCGCCGTGGCGCTCGACGCGATCCTCAACCAGAAGACCTACAACGACGCGGCCAAGTCGGACAACGAGAAGCTGTATTGCATCTACGTCGCCGTCGGCCAGAAGCGCTCGACCGTGGCACAGCTGGTGAAGAAGCTCGAAGAGACCGGCGCCATCGAATACACCATCGTCGTCGCTGCGACCGCGTCCGACCCGGCGCCGATGCAGTTCTTGGCCCCGTACTCGGCCACCGCGATGGCGGAATACTTCCGCGACAACGGCAAGCACGCGCTGATCATCTACGATGACCTGTCCAAGCAGGCCGTGTCCTATCGCCAGATGTCCCTGCTGCTGCGCCGCCCGCCGGGCCGCGAAGCTTACCCTGGCGACGTTTTCTACCTTCACTCGCGCCTGCTGGAGCGCTCGGCAAAGCTGAACGAGGACAACGGCTCCGGTTCGCTGACCGCACTGCCGATCATCGAAACCCAAGGCGGCGACGTGTCGGCATTTATCCCGACCAACGTGATCTCGATCACCGACGGCCAGATCTTCCTTGAGACCGAACTGTTCTATCAGGGCATCCGCCCCGCCGTGAACACCGGTCTGTCGGTTTCGCGCGTGGGCTCCTCGGCCCAAACCAACGCGATGAAGTCGGTTGCAGGCCCGATCAAACTGTCGCTGGCCCAGTACCGCGAAATGGCGGCCTTCGCCCAGTTCGGTTCCGACCTCGACGCCGCGACCCAGCAGCTGCTGAACCGCGGTGCGCGTCTGACCGAGCTGATGAAGCAGCCGCAGTATTCGCCGCTGACCAACGCCGAGATCGTCATCGTGATCTGCGCGGGCACCATGGGCTACCTCGACAAGGTCGCCGTGTCCGATATCGGTCGCTTCGAGGCTGGCCTGCTGTCCCACGTCCGTGGCAAGCATCAGGACCTGCTGGACTGGATCACCAACGAAGATCCCAAGATCAAGGGTGATGCAGAAGACAAGATCAAGGCGGTTCTGAACGAATTTTCCGCAGACTTCAGCTAAGGGGATCGGATAGATGCCCAACCTGAAGGATCTTAAAAACCGGATCGCGAGCGTCAAATCGACCCGCAAGATCACCAAGGCCATGCAGATGGTCGCGGCCGCAAAACTGCGTCGCGCCCAGGAAGCGGCCGAGGCGTCCCGTCCTTACACGGAACGCTTCAATGCGGTGATGGCGTCGTTGGCCGCGTCGGTCGGAGACAGTGACAGCGCGCCCCGGCTTCTGGCCGGGACGGGCAAGGATGACGTGCATCTGCTGGTCGTGATGACCGCAGAGCGCGGCCTCTGCGGTGGCTTCAACACCAACATCGTCAAGCTGGCCAAGGCGCGGATCGCCGAACTTCAAGCCAAGGGCAAGACCGTCAAGGTCCTGACCGTCGGCAAGAAGGGCCGCGAACAGCTGAAGCGCGACTATGCTTCGCTGTCCGTCGGTCACGTCGATCTGTCCGAGGTCAAGCGCATCGGTTACGGCAACGCTCAGGACATCGCGCGCGATGTGCTGGCGCGGTTCGACAATGGCGAGTTCGACGTGGCGACGATTTTCTACGCCAAGTTCAACTCGGTCATCAGCCAGGACCCGACCGCCACCCAGATCATTCCGGCCTCTTACGAGGCGGAAGAGGGGGCCGAGGCGTCGACGCTGTACGACTACGAGCCGGATGAAGAAGCCATCCTCGCCGACCTGCTGCCCCGTGGGGTGGCCACGCAGATCTTTGCGGCTCTGCTGGAAAACGGTGCCTCGGAACAGGGCGCCCGGATGTCGGCAATGGACAACGCGACGCGCAACGCCGGTGAGATGATCGACAAGCTCACCATCGAATACAACCGCTCGCGTCAGGCCGTCATCACGAACGAACTGATCGAAATCATCTCGGGCGCCGAGGCGCTCTAAAGAACCCGGAGACGAAACATGGCAAACGCACAAGGCAAGATCACCCAGGTGATTGGCGCCGTGGTCGACGTGCAGTTCGACGACCACCTGCCTGAAATTCTGAACGCGCTGAACACCGACAACAACGGCAAGAAGCTGGTGTTGGAAGTGTCGCAGCACCTCGGCGAAAACACCGTTCGCTGCATCGCGATGGACGCGACCGAAGGTCTGGTGCGCGGTCAGCGCGTCGAGGACACCGGCGCACCGATCTCGGTGCCGGTTGGCAACGCAACGCTGGGCCGCATCCTGAACGTCATCGGCGAGCCGGTGGACGAAGGCGCGCCGATCAACGCGTCCGAGTATCGTCCGATCCACGCCGAAGCCCCGGCCTTCCAGGAGCAGTCGACGGAATCGGAAATCCTCGTGACAGGCATCAAGGTCATCGACCTGCTGGCCCCCTACGCCAAAGGCGGCAAGATCGGCCTGTTCGGCGGCGCCGGCGTGGGCAAGACCGTTCTCATCATGGAACTGATCAACAACATCGCAAAGGTGCACTCGGGCTACTCCGTGTTCGCCGGTGTTGGCGAGCGGACCCGTGAAGGCAACGACCTGTATCACGAGATGATCGAATCCAACGTCATCAAGCCCGACAACCTCGAAGAATCGCAGGTGGCGCTTGTGTACGGCCAGATGAACGAGCCTCCGGGTGCGCGTGCCCGTGTTGCGCTGACCGGCCTGACCCTGGCCGAGCAGTTCCGCGACCAGTCCGGCACCGACGTTCTGTTCTTCGTCGACAACATCTTCCGCTTCACGCAGGCCGGTTCCGAGGTGTCCGCACTTCTGGGTCGTATCCCCTCCGCTGTGGGCTACCAGCCGACGCTGGCCACCGACATGGGCGCGATGCAGGAACGCATCACCTCGACCAAGAACGGCTCGATCACCTCGATTCAGGCCGTGTACGTGCCTGCGGACGACTTGACCGACCCCGCACCGGCAACGACCTTTGCGCACCTTGACGCGACCACGGTTCTCAACCGTGCGATCTCGGAATTGGGCATCTACCCCGCTGTGGACCCGCTCGACTCCAACTCGCGTCTGATGGACCCGCAGATCGTCGGCGAAGAGCACTACAAGGTGGCCCGCGACGTGCAGGGTATCCTGCAGCGCTACAAGTCGCTTCAGGACATCATCGCCATCCTCGGGATGGACGAACTGTCCGAAGAGGACAAGCTGACCGTGGCGCGCGCCCGTAAGATCCAGCGCTTCCTGTCGCAGCCGTTCGACGTGGCGAAGGTCTTCACCGGCTCTGACGGCGTTCAGGTTCCGCTGGAAGACACCATCAAGTCGTTCAAGGCCGTTGTGGCGGGCGAATACGACCACCTGCCCGAGGGCGCCTTCTACATGGTGGGCGGCATCGACGAGGTGATCGCGAAGGCCGAAAAGCTGGCCGCTGACGCTGCCTGATCGTAACCGGGCGCCGATTTCAGGTAGGATGGGTGATCACCCATCCTACTTGGACCAAGCGCCTGAAAGGAGTTTCACATGGCAGACATGATGCAATTCGACCTGGTCTCGCCCGAGCGCAAGCTGCTCTCGGCGCAGGTTTCTTCGGTGCAGATCCCCGGTGCGGATGGCGACATGACCGCCATGCCGAGCCACGCGCCGACCATCACCACGCTGCGCCCCGGCATCCTGACGGTGGAAACCGATAAGGGCACCGAGCAATTCGTGGTCACCGGTGGCTTTGCCGAGATCGGTGAAAGCGTTTCGGTTCTGGCCGAAAAGGCCCTGCCGCGCGCGGACATGACACAGGCGACCTACGAGGCGCTGGTGAAGGAGGCTCAGGACTTCTACCACCAGACCAAGGAAGCCTTCCAGAACGAGCCGGGCCCCGTCGACGACGCGGCCAAGCTGCTTCAGGACATGGTCGCCGTCGGCAGCCATATCGGTCTGGATCCGATGCAGCCCTCTCTCTGAGGTTTGCGTCCAAAAATGCCGAAAACCCCGCCGCTTCGGTGGGGTTTTTGCGTTTTTGGCGGTTGGCGCAATCTGCATTGGTCCGCCGCCATGCTACATCAGGGGGGGATGACTGGAGACGCGAATGGAATTGACTTTGAACTGGGCGGGTATGCTGCGCGAACTGATCACGCTGATCGTGGTGATCGATCCCATCGGATCGTTGCCGGTGTTCTATTTCGCGACAGCCACGGTGCCCGCCGCGCTTCACTGGAAATTCGCATTGCGTGCCGTGCTTGTCGCCTGGGTCGTCCTGATGTTCTTTCTCGTGGCGGGGCAGCTTCTGCTCGAAGGGCTGGGCCTGCGCTTTGGCTCGTTCCAGATCGCGGGCGGCGTGATCCTGTTCCTGTTCGCGCTCAGCATGATCTTTGGCGACAGCAAGGCCGAACAGGAAATCGAAAGCGCCGGGCGCGACCATCTGGCCGGGGCGGTGTTTCCGCTGGCCATGCCGTCGATCGCCTCGCCGGGCGCGATGCTGGCTATCGTTGTCTTGACCGACAACCACCGCCATTCCATTCCCGAGCAGGTCATGACGGCCGGGCTTCTGACCGTCGTCCTGTTGCTGACCTTGGTGCTGCTGTTGCTGGCGGGCAAGCTGAAGCGCGTGCTGGGCAACACCGGTGCGGGTGTGATCAGTCGGGTGATGGGGATCATCCTCGCCACGGTTGCGGTCGATGCCGTGCTGGGAGGCCTTGACGCGGTGGGTGCCTTGAACCTGTCCGTCCAGCCGGACGGGTGATCGCAGGCAAATTGCCCGGAAATCTACCTTTCCCGTTCAAATTCGTGCCGTAATGCGGGATTATGCGGGAGAGCAGACCATAGAGGCCGTGCATGAAAAAGTATGTGGGTTCGCTGATCGGCATCGATCAGGGCAATGACGAGGTGTTCTCCGATTTCGCATCGGGCGGTGAGATGTGGACAGGCCACGGCTCGCGCGAGCGTCGCAAGAAGGTGAAATTCTCCGAACCGTTCCGCTCGATCCCCACGGTGCAAGTGGCCCTATCCCTGTGGGACATGGATCAGGGCGCCAATGTCCGCGCCGACATCACCGCAGACAAGATCACCGAAACCGGCTTTGAATTGGTCTTTCGCACATGGTCTGACACCCGGGTTGCCCGTGTGCGCATGAACTGGATGGCCATTGGCGAGGTCGCGTCCGAGGACGATTGGGAACTGTATTGATGTCCGACGCGCTGCTGCGCTTTTCCGAACGGTGGCATGGCGGGTATCATGACATCGAACGCATCCGACCGGAGTCCCTCGACATGGTCGAGGCGGAATTGTCAATCCGGCTGCCGCTGGACTACCGCCAGCAGGTGATCGAGGTCGGCCTGCCGTCCATGGGGCTGGAATTGCTGGAGGCTGTCAGTGATGCGGGCATGTTCGCGCCGCCAGATCTGAGCCAGTTCCTCAAGCCTGACGAAATCATCGAGACGACCGAGGACTGGCGCAACATCGGCCTGCCTGACACCTTGGTTGCGATTGCATCTGACTCGATGGGGAACCTGTTCTGCTTCTCAACGGGGGACATGCAGCACGCACAGCCGACCGCCCCGATCTATTTCTGGGACCACGAATTCGATGACACGAGCTTCGTCGCCAATAGCTTTTCTGCGTGGCTCGAGCGCTATCTCATCCTCTAGCCAAAGGAAAGGCGGGGCATAACCCCGCCCTAGGATCTGTTCTGCCCGGACTGACCGGGTGCCTGCGGACTGTCGGCAGGCACCCGGCCTCCCTTCAGAGAATGCCTTCGTAGATCGGCCCCAAAGTATCGGTCTCAAACAGCGACGACACGGAGGTGCCGTTCCAGATGTTCAGGATCGACTGCGCGAACATCGGCGCGGTCGGCAGGACCCGGATGTTCGGCGCCGCCGAAACAGGCCCGGTCGGCTGGATCGAATCCGTCAGCACCAAGGTCTTGAGCACCGATTTGGTGATCCGCTCGACGGCCGGACCGGACATGACCCCGTGCGAGATATAGGCGTGCACTTCGGTCGCGCCGTGTTCCATGATGACCTCGGCGGCCTTGCACAGCGTCCCGGCGGTGTCACACATGTCGTCGACGATGATGCAGCGCTTGCCGGTCACGTCCCCGATCACCGTCATCTCGGCCACTTCGCCCGCCTTTTCCCGGCGCTTGTCGACGATGGCGAGCGGAGCACCGATGCGCTTGGCCAATTCACGCGCCCGCGCCACGCCGCCCACGTCGGGCGAGATCACCAGCACATCGCTGAGGTCCTCGAACTGGTTCTGGATGTCCAGCGCGAAGATCGGCGAGGCATAGAGGTTGTCCACCGGGATATCGAAGAAGCCCTGGATCTGCGCGGCGTGCAGGTCCAGCGTCAGCACCCGCTCGATGCCAGCGGTGACCATCATATTGGCCACCAGCTTGGCGGAAATCGGGGTGCGCGCCTTGGTGCGGCGATCCTGCCGGGCATAGCCGAAATAGGGGATCACGGCAGTGATGCGCGCCGCCGACGACCGGCGCAAAGCGTCGGCCATGATGAGCAGCTCCATCAGGTTGTCATTCGCCGGGTTCGAGGTCGGCTGGATGATGAACATATCCTCGCCGCGCACGTTTTCGTAAACCTCGACAAAGATCTCCTGATCGTTGAACCGTTCGACGCGGGCATCCACCAGCCCCACGGACTTGCCACGATACAGCGACATGCGGCGGCCGATGGCCTCGGCCAGCGGGCGGTTGGCATTGCCGGCGATCAATTTGGGTTCGACGAGAGTGGGCATGGGGCAGCTCCGGGAGGATGACGGATTCGTGACGTTGCGGCTCGCTTAGCACGCGGCTAACCTCCGGGCCAGCATCACAATCCGGACGCGACAATCCGTGACCGGTCTGCCCCTATAGGACGCACCATGGCCCATATCGACTACTACTTCGCCACGCTCTCGCCGTTCACCTATTTCGCCGGAACACGGCTGGAGGAGATCGCGGCCAAGCACGACGCGACCATCGCCTACAAACCGCTCGATATCCTTGCGCTGTTTGCCCGCACCGGGGGCACGCCGCCGGGCGACCGTCACCCCAACCGCATTGCCTATCGCGCGCAGGAATTGACGCGGAACGCGAAAAAGACCGGCATGCCCTTCAACCTGCGCCCGACGCATTGGCCCACCAACATGGCCCCGTCATCCTACGCGGTAATCGCCGCCCAAGAGGCTGGCGGCGGTGATCTGGGCAAGCTGGTGCACGCGATCCTGCGGTCCTGCTGGGCTGATGACAAGGACGTGGCCGATGATGCCGTGATCGGCGATTGTCTGGAGGAAGCGGGCTTTGACCGCGGCCTGTCCTTCACCGGGATGCTCACCGGGGCCGAAATCTATCCCCGCAACCTCGAAGAAGCCATCGACCGCGGCGCATTCGGCGTGCCGACCTATGCGGTGGGCGATCAGCTGTTCTGGGGGCAGGATCGGCTTGACGATCTGGACGCGCATCTGGCAGGGACCCTCTGAACAGGAGGAGCCCCATGGATTTGCACATCACGACGCTGGGCAGCGGCCCGATCCCGGTCCTTGCCCTGCATTGCGGCCTTGGGCGCGGCTCCATGTGGAAGGGCGTGTCGAAACACGCGCCCGACCTGACGATCACCGCCCCCGATCTGCCGGGGCATGGCCGCAGCCCGGCCTTTCCCGACGGTGTCGACGTGCATGACGCGACGACCGAGGCGGTGCGCCCTCTGATGCGCGACTGGGTGCATCTGGCCGGGCACAGCTTTGGCGCGACGGTGGCGTTGCGGCTGGCGCTGGAGGTCCCGGAACAGGTCGCCTCGCTGACGCTGGTCGAGCCGGTGTTCTTTGCCGCCGCGGCCAACGCAGAGCCCAAGGCGCGGCATCGCGCCGCCGAAGAGCGCGTGTTCGCAGCCTATCAGACCGGCGACATGCTGGCTGCCGCGCGGGCGTTCAATGGGTTGTGGGGCGGCGGCGTGCCGTGGGACAGCTTCCCGCCCGAGGTGCAACAGGGCATGGCGCAGGGCATGGGCTTCATCGCGGGGACAGAGGCCAGCCTTTGGGGCGATTGCCACGGGCTGCTCGCCCCCGGCAAGCTGGAGGCGCTGACCTGCCCGATCACCTTCCTGCGCGGCGAAGACACGGTGCCGATCATCACGGATGTGCATAAGGGCCTGATGGCCCGCCTGCCACAGGCGCGCGAGGTCGTGGTGCCGTGTGCGGGCCACATGGTCACGCTGACCCATGCCAGCGCCCTCGCCGAGGCCCTCACGACCACTGTCGCGGCCCAACCCGCCTGAACCATCCCCTGCTTCTTCTGGCCTGAAATACCGCGGGGTTTGGGGCAGCGCCCCAACGGGCCGCAGGCCCGCCACGCGGGCGCAGCCCGCGCGGGTCGACGCGGTCAGGCGGCGAAAACCCCTGTGAAAACCGCTGCGCCGAGCCTCAGGATTTCTGACCGATCTTCGGCTCCGTCCCGGCCTTCAACCGGGCCAGGTTCGCCCGGTGGCGCCAATAGATCAGCGCCGTCAGGATCGTGGCCGGAATGAGAAAGGCGCTGTATCCCATGAAGAAGAACCAGACCGTGCTGGACATCGCGGCCATCAGCGCCCCCACGGATGAGATGCGCGAGACCACGGCGGCGAACAGCCAGGTTGCACAGCACAGCAGACCCACGGGCCAGGCCCAGGCCAGAACCACGCCAAGGAAGGTCGCAACCCCCTTGCCGCCCCGGAACTTCAACCAGACCGGATAGCAATGGCCGACAAAGGCCGCCAGCCCCGCAATCTGCACCGCGCCCGCGTCTTGGGTCACATAGCGCGCCAGCAGCACCGCCGCCGCGCCCTTGACCCCGTCCAGCAGCAGCGTCGCCGCCGCCGCGCCCTTGTTGCCGGTGCGCAGCACGTTGGTCGCCCCGATATTGCCCGACCCGATCTGCCGCAGATCGCCCAGCTTCAGCGCACGGGTGATGAGGATGCCAAAGGGGATCGATCCCAACAGGTAGCCGATCACGGCCCACAGGATCGCGACGGTCGGTGCGGTGTCCAGCATCTGGGGTCCTTTTCATCTGTTTGGGCTGAGGTGCACACCCGCCCCGGGCTTGAGCCCCGAGGCCTCGTGTCAGAGGTGCCCGAGGGAGAGGTCCCGGGTCAAGCCCGGGACGGTGTCACGCGGCGTAGACGCGGGTGCCCGCGACCCATGTGCCCAGCACCTTGCCCTGCAAACGGGCATTGTCGAAGGGCGTGTTCTTGGATTTCGAGCGCAGCTTGAAGCGGTCGAGGATGATCGGCTTGTCCGCGTCGAACAGCACCAGATCGGCAGGCGCGCCCGCCGCCAGACGACCGCAGGGCAGGCCCAGACGCTTTGCAGGGTTCAGGGACAGCGCGCGGAACAGGGTCGGCAGATCCAACTCGCCCGAATGATACAGGCGCAGCAGCACCGGCAGCATCGTCTCCAGCCCGACAGCGCCGGACGCCGCCTCCTCGAAGGGCAGGCGTTTGCTTTCCTCATCCTGCGGCGTGTGGAAGCTGCCAATGATGTCGATCAGCCCACTGCGCACGGCCTCGACGATTTCAAGACGGTCCTCCTCGGCGCGCAGGGGCGGTTTGACCTTGAAGAAGGTGCGGTAGTCGGCCACGTCCATCTCGTTCAGCGTCAGGTGATGCATCGAGGTGCCCGCGGTGACGTCGAACCCGTTCTTCTTGGCGCGCACCAGCGCGGGCAGGGCGCGGGCGGTGGTGATCTGGTCGGCGTGGTAGCGGACGCCGGTCATCTCGACGAGCGCGATGTCGCGGTCCAGCCCCATGCGCTCGGCCATCGCCGAGACGGCGGGCAGGCCACGCAGGCTTGCGAATTTGCCGCTGGTCGCCGCCGCGCCGCGCGACAGGCCGGGGTCTTGCGGGTGGCCGATGACCAGCGCGCCAAGGCTGCGGGCATAGGTCATGGCGCGGGACAGCACCTTGGTATCGCGGACCACGTGGTCGCAATCGGTGAAGGCGACGGCCCCCGCATCCAGCAGAAAGCCGATCTCGGTCATCTCGCGCCCCTCGCGGCCCTTGGTCAGGGCGGCCATGTGCAGGACGTTCACGGTCGCATCCTCTGCGGCGCGGCGGCGGATGAAGTCGAGCCCCTCGGGGGTGTCGATGGCGGTGGTGGTGTCGGGCCGGGTGACGATGGTGGTCACCCCCCCCGCAGCCGCCGCACGCCCGGCGGTGGCATAGGATTCCTTGTGCCGTTCGCCGGGTTCGCCGACCTTGACACCGATATCGACGATGCCGGGCGCAAGGCATTTGCCTTTGCAATCGACCACCTCGACCTGCCCGGCGTTGACCTTTGCCAACTTTTCGCCCTTCGGATCAGTGCCTTGGGTAAAGATTTCCTTGATCACGCCGCCCGAGATCAGCACGGCCCCAAGGTCGTCAGAGCCGGTTTCGGGATCGATCAGGCGGGCGTTGGAAAGCAGGGTATCGGTCATGGTGGTCCGGTCAGGTACGGGGTTTTTCCCCTCTTAGGGCAATTCAAGGAACGGGGGAACCGCTGTTCGGTGAGGTCTGGGGGCAAGGCCCTTCGAAGGGCCTTGGATCAAGCGCTTTGCAAAGCGCTTGTCACGCGTCTTCGAAGACGCGTCCCTCAAGGCGCTTCGAAGCGCCTTGCCCGCGCAGCTTCGATCGTGGCGATCGTGGCTTGCGGGTCGGGCTGGAACTTGATCAGGTACTTGTCCCCGGCCTTGGTGATGATCTGCACCGCCGAGCCGATGGCGCGCAGTTTCGCGATCTGGTCCAGCGGCACGACGCGACCGGCGGGGCCGTGCAACGCGTCGCCGACAATGTCCCATTCATGTGCCAGTTCCTCGTCCATCAAGTACCAGCCGCGCACCGCGACGGCGGCCAGTCCGCCAATCGCACCGGTCCAGACATGGGGGCTGTCGATGATCCACAGGATCAGCATGCCCGCTCCCATGGCGAGCGCGGCCATGGTGGCGTGTGTGCGCAGATACGTGGCGCGATCGGCGCGGAAAGACGTCATGTCGCGCGCCTGCTGGCCTTGGACGGGCAGCGCGGGACAAGCCAGCCCGGCCTCGAGGTGCCCCTGATCGCCGAGCCGGCCACGCGCCGCGCCGCGTGGATGCCTGAACCGTCGCGGGTGCCGCTCATCGCAGGACCATGACCATGACGGCGACCACGATCACCGCGAGGATGGCAACGATGAGTTTCAGCGTGGTCGAACTGCCTTTGCCCGGTCCGGCGGGGTTGGCCGACGACAGGCCCCGCGCGGATGTCGTCTTGATCGGGGCGCTGCGTCCGGCGGGTTTCGTTTCGGCATATGTGCCGAGGTGGCGCAGCGGCGTTTGCACGGTCAGGGTCTGGGTCGTGTTCTCGAAGGCCTGCGCGGGCAGGGCGATCACCGTGCCCTTGAGTGCATCCAACCGCGCGCGATCCCCGGCCAGCGCCGCGCTCGAAACGCCATGCGCCTGTTGAAGGTAGGTCGACAGCGGCATCCCTTCGAGGTCGCGAATGTCGATCACATCGACAAAGCCGGGGCGCAGCTTCGTGGCACCCAGCCCGTATTTCAAAGGGTATTCGCCGGTGCCCGCCATGGTGGTGTAGCGCTCGACCGCCTCGGGGGGCAGGTCCAGCAGGAACAGGCGCAGCGTATCGGTTTCCGATCCGTTGATCTGAAGGGTGGTCATGCCATGACCTCCTTGGGGTTTGCGCGCAGGTTGCGCGCCAGCAGGTCCATCGCGGCCATGCGCACGGCGACACCCATTTCCACCTGA
Source organism: Tropicibacter alexandrii (assembly GCF_003667315.2). GTDB lineage: Bacteria > Pseudomonadota > Alphaproteobacteria > Rhodobacterales > Rhodobacteraceae > Tropicibacter > Tropicibacter alexandrii. Next base: position 102,611 of record NZ_RCTZ02000007.1, read on the forward strand.
TCCTGAATGACCGAACGGTTGATGTCATCGGCGATGGTGCCGTCGATCTCGACACCCCGGTTCATGGGGCCGGGATGCATGACGATGGCGTCTTCCTTGGCGTAAGACAGCTTTTCCGCGTCCAGCCCGTAGCGGTGGTAATATTCGCGGGTCGAGGGGATGAAGCCGCCGTCCATGCGTTCCTTTTGCAGGCGCAGCATCATCACGACATCCACGTCGCGCAGCCCTTCGCGCATATCGTCATAAACCTCGACGCCGAAATGCTCGATCCCCGAGGGCACCAGCGTCGATGGCCCGACAAGGCGGATGCGGTTTTCCATCTTGTGCAGCAGCAGGATGTTGGACCGCGCCACGCGGGAATGGGCGATGTCGCCGCAAATGGCGATGTTCAGGCGGTGCAGACGGCCCTTGGCGCGGCGGATGGTCAGCGCGTCCAGCAGGGCCTGCGTGGGGTGCTCGTGCCGCCCGTCACCCGCGTTCAGCACCGCACAGTTGACCTTTTGCGCCAGCAGATCGACCGCGCCGGAATGCGGGTGACGCACGACCAGCAGGTCGGGATGCATGGCGTTCAGAGTCATAGCGGTGTCGATCAGGGTCTCGCCTTTCTTGATCGACGAGGCCTGCATCGACATGTTCATCACATCCGCGCCCAGACGCTTGCCCGCCAGTTCGAAACTGGCCTGCGTGCGGGTGGAATTTTCAAAGAACATGTTGATCTGAGTCAGACCCGACAGCGCCTGTGCGTGCTTGTCGCGGCGACGGCCCAAGGCGACGTAATCGTCGGCGAGGTCCAGCAAGGTGGTGATCTCGTCGGGGCGCAGGGGGTCTATTCCCAGAAGGTGACGTTGGTCGAAGCGCATCGGGTCCTCTTGGCAAGCCTGCCGGTCTTGTATGGTCTGCGCCGGGCTCGGGCAAGGGCGGGGCTTGGGTAGGATGGGTCTAAACCCATCCTACTGCGTTTTCCTTTCCGTAAGGCAGGGATAAGGTGGCCCGCATGGAATCGGCATTGGACTGGCATACGGCGCGCGCGCTGCTCGAATGGCAATTCGAGATGGGGGTGGACGAGGCGATCCTCGACCAGCCCATGGACCGCTTCGCCGTGGAACAGGCTGCGCGGGAAGCCGCCGAAGCGCGGAAGTCGACCCTGCCCGCCGCCGGTCCCACCCGCGTCCAGCGGGTCGAAATCGACCCGGTGGGCGAAGCCGAGGCCGCCGCAAGGGCCGCCACGTCGCTCGATGCGCTGCGGGCTGCCATGGACGGGTTCGAGCATTGCCACCTCAAACGCGGCGCGCGCAATCTCGTCTTCTCGGACGGCGTGCCCGGTGCCAAGGTGATGCTCGTGGGCGAGGCACCGGGGCGCGACGAAGACCTGCAAGGCAAACCCTTCGTCGGCAAGGCGGGTCAACTGCTCGACCGGATGCTCGCGCCGATCGGCCTGTCGCGCGCCGAGTCGGTCTACATCACCAATGTGCTGCCGTGGCGTCCGCCGCAAAACCGCGATCCCAAGCCCGAGGAAATCGCGATGATGCTGCCTTTCCTGCTGCGCCATATCGCGCTGGCCAAGCCCGACCTGCTTGTCATCGTCGGCAACATCTCCTGTCAGGCGCTGCTGGGGAAACGTGGTATCACGCGGCTGCGCGGCATCTGGACCAGCGCCGCCGGTAAACCGGCCTTGCCGATCTTTCACCCGGCCTACCTTCTGCGCAACCCGGCCGCCAAGCGCGAGGCGTGGGCGGATATGCTGGCGCTGCGCGCCAAATTGGAGTCAGGACAATGATCGTCGATCCGGTGATGCTGCTGGCTTTCATTCCGGCGGGGCTGGCGCTGAACATCACGCCCGGCCCGGACATGCTGTTCTGCCTTGCCCAAGGGTTGAAAGGCGGCCCGCGCGCCGGTTGGGCGGCCTCGACCGGGGTCGGATTGGGCGGTGTGGTGCATGTGACGCTGGCGGGTCTGGGGCTTGGCGCGTTGGTTGCGGCGCTGCCCGGTGCCTTCGACGTGATCCGTTGGGTCGGCGCGGCCTATCTGGCGTGGATCGCATGGAAGACCCTCAGGACGCCGCTCGCCGGGGGCGATGCCCCCGCGATGACCCCGGCCAAGGCGCTGCGGCAGGGCTTTGTCGTCAACCTGACCAACCCGAAATACATCCTCTTCGTGCTGGCCTTCGTGCCGCAATTCGTGGACCCGGCCCGCGCCGTGCTGCCGCAATTCCTTGTCTTCGGATCGCTGATGATCCTTGGCGGGCTGGTGGTGAACGGGCTGGTGGGGCAGTTCGCGGGCCTGCTGCGCAAGCGGCTGCAGGGCGGCACGCGGACCGAACGCACCTTGCGCTATCTCTGTGCCACGCTGTTTGGCGGCCTCGCCCTGCGGCTGGCGATATAAGGAAAGACCATGAGCCGAATCGACCAGTCCAAGGACTTCATCCCCGTGCGCATCGCCATCCTGACCGTCAGCGACACGCGCGGTCTGGCCGAGGATCGGTCGGGCGATACGCTGGTCGCGCGTCTGACAGAGGCGGGGCATGTGCTGGCCGACCGCAAGATCATCCGCGATGAACGGGCCGAGATCGCCGACCAGTTGCGCGCATGGATCGCCGATCCGGAGGTCGACGTGGTGATTTCAACCGGCGGCACGGGCCTGACGGGGCGGGATGTCACCGTCGAGGCGCATCGCGAAGTCTACGAGAAGGAGATCGACGCCTTCGGCACGGTCTTTACCATGGTGTCGTTCCAGAAGATCGGCACCAGCGCGGTGCAAAGCCGCGCGACGGGCGGCGTTGCGGGCGGCACCTATCTGTTCGCGCTGCCCGGCTCGACCGGCGCGTGCAAGGATGCGTGGGACGAAATCTTGCGCTGGCAGTTGGATTACCGCCACCGCCCCTGCAACTTCGTCGAGATCTTCCCCCGGCTGGACGAACATCAGCGCCGCAAGTGACCCTCGGCAGCGTGCGACCGGGGGCGGTCATTCGCCGCGCTTGGATCAAAAGCCGGAAAATTCGCGCAATTGTGCGACGGGAAAGCGCCGTGTGACCGTATAATGTCGTGGTAGGTCGAAATTCTCGGCTTATATGCAAACGTTGACAACGATCACCACGCGAGCACCGCCCATGCGCTTTCTCCGCAAGAGCCTTCTGGGGCTCTTTCTCCTGTCCTTGACCCTCGGGCTGCTGGCCTATGCGGGGGTCTTGGTCCGTGACGCCGTACAGGTGCGGCTGAACGAGGAACCGCGCGTGCCGCGTGCCCGCGAGCGGGTGTTCGCGGTCAACGTGGTGCCGGTGGAGTTCGGCACGGTGGTCCCCGAACTGGCCGCTTTTGGCGAGGTGCAAAGCCGCCGCACGCTGGAATTGCGCGCCGCCACGGGGGGAACCTTGATGGACCTCGCCGAGGACTTCGTCGAGGGCGGTCGCGTCGAGGCGGGGCAATTGCTGGCGCGGGTCAATCCGGCGGATGCAGAGGCGGCGCTGTCGCGCGCCGAGAGCGACGTTCTGGATGCCGAACTGGAAACCCGCGAGGCCGCGCGCGCCCTTGAACTGGCGCGCGACGAACTGGCCGCCGCCGAGGATCAGGTGGCGCTGCGCGAGCAGGCGCTGCAACGGCAACGCGACCTGCTGGAGCGCAATGTCGGCACGGCCGCGGCGGTCGAGACCGCCGAACTGGCCGTGTCCTCGGCCCGGCAGGCGGTCCTGACCCGCAGGCAGGCGCTGGCCAGCGCCGAGGCGCGGATCGATCAGGCCGCCAGCGCCGGGAAACGCGCGCAGCTTGCCCGTGAAGAGGCGCAAAGGCGCCTCGACGATACCGAGATACGCGCCCAGTTCGCCGGGACATTGACCGATGTGAACGTTGTGGCCGGACGGCTGGTATCCGCGAATGAACGGTTGGGATCGCTGATCGACCTCGGCGCGCTCGAAGTGGCCTTCCGCGTCTCGACCCAGCAATACGCGCGCCTTTTGGACGATGACGGGCGCTTGCGCCCGGCGGGGGTGACGGTGACGCTGGATGTGTTCGGCACGAACATCACCGCCCAAGGCACCCTGTCGCGCGATGGCGCGGCGGTGGGCGAGGGACAGACCGGGCGGTTGCTGTTCGCGTCTCTGGACGCGGCGCGGGGCTTCAAGCCGGGCGATTTCGTGACGGTGACGCTGGCGGAGCCGGCGCTCGACTTCGTCGCGCGCCTGCCGGCTACGGCGGTGGATGCGGGCGATCAGGTCCTGATGGTAGGGGAGGAAGACCGGCTGGAAGTCGTCGACGTGCGCGTCATGCGCCGTCAGGGGGATGACGTGCTGATCCGTGCGCGTGACCTTGCGGGACGCGAGGTGGTGGCCGAACGCACGCCCCTGCTGGGGGCCGGAATCAAGGTCAAGCCCTTGCGCGCCGGTGGGGACGAGGCCCCTGCGGAACCGGAGATGCTGGAACTGACCGAGGAACGGCGGGCGCGGCTGGTCGCCTTCATCGAGGGCAACACGCGGATGCCTGCCGAGGCCAAGACCCGGATCTTGGCGCAACTCGCGCAGCCCAAGGTCCCCGCTCAGACCGTCGAACGGATCGAGTCGCGGATGGGGGGCTGAGATGGCAGAAGACAACGGACGCACATCCCGGCGCATCCTTTGGACCGGATCGCGGGACAACTGCCTTCGAAGGCAGTTGCAAATCCATTCGAATGGATTTGGCCCCCAGTCTCAAAGGGGCGCGCGGCCTCGCCAACAGAGCCTGACGATCGCCGCGCAGCGCCCCACAAATTCCTTCGAAGGAATTTGCAAGCCCGTTCGAACGGGCTTCCCCCCTCGCGCCGGGAGGTCCTCCCATGCGTAACATGCCGCGCAGCGCCGGGGGCATCTTGTCCTATTTCACGCGTCACCCGACCATCGCCAACCTTCTGCTCGTCATCTTGCTGGCCTCTGGCCTGCTGGCGGCGCCGAACATGCGCGCGCAGTTCTTTCCCGATGTAATCATCGACAATGTCAGCGTCTCTGTCCGTTGGGACGGTGCCGGGTCCGAGGACGTGGACGCCGCCATCGTCCAAGTGCTCGAACCGGCCCTGCTGTCCGTGGAAGGCGTCGAAAGCTCCGAGGCGACCTCGCGCGAGGGGCGCGCCTCGATCCGGCTCGAATTCGAGCCGGGCTGGGACATGTCCCGCGCCGCCGACGATGTGCAGACCGCGGTCGACGCGGTCGGCAACCTCCCCGAAGAGGCCGAGGACCCGGAGGTGACGCGCGGCGCTTGGCGCGACCGCGTCACGGACGTGGTCGTCACCGGGCCGGTGGGAGTCGACCAGCTGGGACGCTTTGCCGATGAATTCGTCGTTCGGCTCTTTGCCGAAGGCGTCACGCGCACCACCATTCAGGGCCTCGCGGCGCCGGAGACGATCGTCGAAGTGCCGTCCGCGAATCTCATCGCCCATGACATCACCATGCGCGAAATCGCCAGTGCCATCGCGGCGGAGGTCGATGCCGACCCGGCCGGAGATGTGGGCGGTGCTGGCGCGCGCGTGCGCACGGGGGTCGAGAAACGCAGCGCCGAGGATATCTCGGGCATCGTCCTGCGCTCGAATCCCGATGGCTCCAACCTGACCATTGGCGATGTCGCGACCATCCGGGTCGAGGGCATCGACCGCGAGCGCAGCTATTTCGTCGGTCCCAATCCAGCGATCTCGATTCGGGTCGACCGGTCCGACCGGGGGGACGCCATCGGCATCCAGCAGGATGTCGAGCGCATCGCGGCTGAGTTTCAGGCCTCGTTGCCCGACGGGGTCAGCGTCGACCTGATCCGCACCCGGGCCGAGGCGATCACCGGGCGCCTCAACATCCTGCTCGACAACGCGCTGAGCGGGCTGGGGCTGGTCATCATCCTGCTGTTCTTGTTCCTCAACACCCGGACGGCCTTCTGGGTGGCGGCGGGCATCCCGACGGCGATGCTGTCGGCGATTGCCCTGATGTACGTGGCCGGGCTGACGCTGAACATGATCTCGCTGTTCGCGCTGATCATCACGTTGGGCATCGTCGTCGACGATGCCATCGTCGTGGGCGAGCATTCGGACCACCGCGCACGGTCTGGGCTTGGCCCGTACGAGGCGGCCGAAAGCGCCGCGCAGCGGATGGCGCTGCCGGTGTTTTCCGCGACGCTGACCACGGTCATCGCCTTCTTTGGCCTGACGGCGATCTCCGGGCGGTTCGGCGATCTGATCGCCGACATTCCCTTTACCGTGATCGTGGTCCTGCTGGCCTCACTGGTGGAATGCTTCCTGATCCTGCCGCATCACATGGCACAGGCGCTGAAACATTCGGGCGAGCGGCATTGGTATGACATGCCCTCGCGCATGGTGAACCGGGGCTTTCGCTGGATCCGCGACACGCTGTTCCGTCCGCTGATACGTCTGGTCATCGCGATGCGCTACGCGGTGCTGGCCGGGGCGGTCGTGCTGCTGGCCTCCCAAGTGGCGCTGCTGATCAAGGGCGACGTGCAATGGCGCTTCTTCAACTCGCCGGAACAATCGTCCGTGACGGGTAACTTCGCCATGGCACCGGGCGCCACGCGCGCCGATACGCTGGCGCAGATGCGCATGTTCCAGCAGGCGGTCGAGGATCTGGGCCGCGAATACGAGGAACGCCACGGCCTGAACCCGCTGGCCTATGTCATGGCCGAGATCGGCGGCAATGCGGGCCGGGGGCTGGCTGGTACGGATACCAAGGATGCCGACCAGCTGGGCGGCATCTCGATCGAACTGATCGAGGCCGACCTGCGGCCCTATTCGTCTTATGCCTTCGTCGGGGAGTTGCAGGACCGGGTGCCCAACCACCCGATGGTCGAGACGATCTCCTTCCGCTCTTGGCGCTCCGGCCCCGGTGGCGACGCGCTGGACGTGCAGTTCTACGGCGCCAGCGCCGAGGTGCTGAAACAGGCGTCAGAGGCGCTGAAGACCGCCGTGGCGCGCTTTCCGGAGGTTTCGGCGGTCGAGGACAACCTCGCCTACGACAAGGAAGAGTTGATCCTTGAACTGACACCGCAGGGGCAGGCGCTGGGGTTTGACATCGACGGGCTGGGATCGGTGCTGCGCAACCGTCTGGGCGGGATCGAGGCGGCGACCTATCCGGTGGGACCGCGCTCGGCGGCGATCCGGGTGGACCTGCCCGAGGGCGAATTGACGGCGGATTTCCTTGAACGCACGCAGATGCGCACGCCCGCGGGGGCCTACGTTCAGCTGGCCGATATCGTCAGCGTCGAGCGGCGCACGGGCTTCAGCACGGTGCGGCGCGAAAACGGCATCCGGGTGATTTCGGTGACGGGCGACATCTCCGAAGACGACCCCGCGCGCGCGACCGAGATCATGCAGGCGCTGGAGCAGGACATCCTGCCGGGCATCGCAGAGACGCAGCAGGTGGACTACCGGCTGAGCGGGCTGAGCGAACAGGAAGATGACTTCCTCAACGACGCCCGCAACGGGCTGATCATGGTGCTGCTGGGCATCTACCTTGTGCTTGCATGGGTCTTTGCCAGTTGGACCCGGCCAATGGTGGTGATGGCGATCATTCCCTTTGGACTGGTCGGCACTATCTATGGCCATGCGCATTGGGACGTGCCGATGAGCATGTTCACCGTGGTTGGCCTGTTGGGGATGACGGGGATCATCATCAACGATTCCATCGTGTTGGTGACGCAGATCGATGAATATGCAGCGGAGAGGGGGCTGATCCCGTCGATCATCGACGGCGCGGCGGACCGCCTTCGAGCCGTCTTCCTGACGACCGCCACGACGGTGCTGGGCTTGGCGCCGCTGCTCTATGAACGCTCTGCCGATGCGCAGTTCCTCAAGCCGACGGTGATCACGCTGGTCTATGGTCTGGGCTTCGGCATGGGTCTGGTGCTGCTGGTGGTGCCGGCATTGGTGGCGGTGCAGCAGGACGTGGCGGTGCAGGTGCGCGCGCTCAAGCGGGGACTGCGCCACCGGGTGCTGTCGATGCGCCTTGGTATGGGCCTTGCGGTGCTGGCGGTGTTGGGCTGGTTGGCTGCCACCATGGGGCATGTGGCGTGGCGCGGTGTGCTGCCCGACGTGCTGCAACGCCCGGTATGGGAAGGCTGGGCACCGCTGAGCGCCGGATTCGCGCTGTTCGTGCTGGGCGCGGCGGCGGTGTCGCTGGGGGCCTATGTCTTGGCGGGGCTGTCTTTGGGGGTTGCGCGCCTGCTAAGGCCGGCACGGCGGCGCAGGGCCTAAGCCCGCGCGCGCATGTGTGGCGCCTAGCCTGTGCAGCCGTGAATGTCCAAAGGCAACTCGCCACCAAGCACCGTGATCCGCAAGCCGGAGCGATCCAGCGCGAATACCTGTGACGAGACGTGATTGACGCGGGTTTCGGCAATCAACGTATTCCCCTGCCAAGAGGTGTCCGGCTCGCCGATATACAGGTCGGGGTCGCGCGACTCGATGACGGTTTCCTCGCGGCCGGTGCCCTTGGGCATGGTGATCTCGACCCGCAGCCCCATGCCAGAGGCGGCAGGGGTCAGGTGGCAGGTGACCGAGCGCACGCCCGCATCTGCCGGGCCGAAGGGCAGCGTGGCCAAGGCCGCCGCGATCACCGGATCGGGCTTGCGCATTTCGGGCGAGAGCATGGTTTCCACGCGCACCCGGTGCGGCAGGCAGACATCCTTGCAGATGCCGATATCGATCACACCCTTCAGGCGGCTGTCGCGGCTGTCATTCTTGAGCTTGATGCGCAGCGGCAGCACGACCTCGTGCTTGTAGCCGACCGAGCGCATGCCGGACTGGTGAAACACCTGCGGAGCGGGCCATTCGACCTGAATGCTTTGCACGTTGCGCGCCCCGCGCCAGTCGAAGAGCGGCGGGATGCCAGCATCGCCGGGGCTGCGCCAGTAGGTCTTCCAACCATCCGCAAGGGTCAGGTGCAGGGCGGCCATGTGGTCGCCATTGGCCATGCGCCAGCCGGGGCGCAGTTCGGCACGGACGACATTGTCATAGGACTCCGCCGTGGCGGAGAGCGGAAGAAGCAGAAGCGAAAGCAGGGCGATGAGGCGTTTCATGGTGTCGGATGTGCCGTGATTTGACTGAAATGAAAAGTCACGTTCCGGCGATGGAATGTCACCTGTGATGCATTGGCACGGGCATTGTCACGAACGGTCGCGGCAGTTCTGCACGCAGCGCACTTGTCACCGGGCGGGGCGAGGGCCATGTTGGACAGACACGGCATGGGGATCGGCATGGGCGAGCAGATGAAGACCACGAACCTGACCGGGCATTTGCTGATCGCGATGCCGGGCATGGGGGATCCTCGCTTTGACCGGGCGGTGGTCTTCATGTGTGACCATTCCGACGATGGCGCCATGGGCTTGATCATCAACAAGCTGTCCGACGAGATCGACATGCCGACCCTGCTGTCGCAGCTCTCGATCGAGATGGAGGCGGACCTTTCGGGCCACCGCGCACATTTCGGCGGTCCGGTCGAGGTGGGGCGCGGCTTCGTTCTGCACTCGCCCGATTACGCCAGCGCGGTGACGACGCTGGAGGTGCGCGACGACATCCACATGACGGCGACGCTGGACGTGCTAGAGGATCTTGGGCGCGGGGCGGGGCCCGGCAAATGGCTGATGGCCTTGGGCTATGCTGGCTGGGGGCCGGGCCAACTGGAAGCCGAGATCAGCCAGAACGGCTGGCTGGTCTGCGACGCGGATGCGGCGCTGGTCTTTGATGTGGCGGATATCGACAAGTGGGAAGCGGCGCTGGATCGGCTGGGCATCTCGGCACTGATGCTGTCCGCCGAGGGCGGACGCGCCTGACCCCGCAAGGGGGGGCGGGTGCATCCCCGCCCGGCCTTGTGTCGCGGATCACCGCATGCGGTTGTAGATCGCCTCGCGCACGGCGCCCGCATCGGTGCCGCTGCCCACGCGGTGGACGTGGATGAACGCCATCTGGCTGTTATAGCACTTGATCGTCACGTAGAACTGGTTGTCGATCTGGTACCAAAGCGCGCTTTCACCATCGTCCCAGGTAAAGTCGAGATCGCTGGTATAGCTGCGGATCGCGCGGTGGCCCGCTTGAAGGCAATCCCAATTGCTGCCGTAATATGGTCCGTCCACGGTGAAAGACGCCTGGTCGGCGCTCGCGCCCCCGGCGGCAAGGCCCAGTGTGGTAGCAAGGGCGAGAAGCGGTCTGGAAAGGGTCTTCATGTGTAGATCCTGCTGAAAGTGTCGAACAATCAAGCGTCAGGATGCGGCGTCAATACCCGTGCGTCAAGCTTGGGGCCTGTGTCAGCCCGCCAAAGTCAGGAGAACCCGACCCAATTCAGCGCCTTGCCGGGCCGCGTGAGAGCGCCCTACCGATCCGCTGCGGCGCGGCTGAGGCGATCATTGATGGCGATGCCCAGATCGATATGCGGGATCGGCGAGATCGCGATCACCTCGACCCCGGTCGCATCCAGACGGTGCAGGTACTCGAACAGGTTCGCGGCGGCCTCGACCAAATCCTCGGACGGCGACAGGTTGAGATCGCATTCGGTGTCGCCAAAGCCCAGACGCGCCTCGCCGTCGTGGAACTCGGTCGCGTTCAGCCGGACCCGCGCGCGCGGCGCGTAGTGCAAGCGGGTCTGGCCCGGCGCACTGATCCTGTCGGTGGCGTGGCGCTCCGCCACGCGGGTGCCAAGCGCCTCTTGCAGCGCGTCCCGGGTGACGCCACCGGGGCGCAGCAGGGTTGGTGTGCCCGAAAGCCCCAGAATGGTGCTTTCGAGGCCGACGGGGCAGGGGCCACCATCCAGAACGGCATCGATCCGGCCCGACAGGTCGTCCAGAACGTGGCCCGCCCGGGTCGGGCTGATCCGGCCCGAACTGTTGGCCGAGGGCGCGGCAATCGGGCGCCCCGTTTCGCGCAGCAGGGCGCGCGCCGTCTCGCCTGCGGGCATGCGCACGGCGATCGTGTCCAGCCCCGCCGTCACCAGCCGCGAGATCATCGTGTCGATGCGCATGGGCAGGACCAGTGTCAGCGGACCGGGCCAGAACGCATCGGCGGCCAGTTGCGCAAGGTGATTCCACTGCACAAGCTCGCGCACCGCGTCCAGATCGGCGCAATGCACGATCAACGGGTTGAAGGTGGGTCGCCCCTTGGCCGCGTAGATACGGGCCACGGCGTTGTCGTTGGTGGCATCGGCCCCAAGCCCGTAGACCGTCTCTGTCGGAAACGCGACGAGGCCGCCCTCGTTCAGAATCCGGGCGGCGCGGGCAAGGCCGGGCCCGGTGGCGGGCAAGGTTTCGGTGAGTTGCGCGGACATGTGCCCCCGTGACGCGGCGTTATTTCGGTACAGGACTGCTGTGCCCTGTAACTTGACGGTTCAAACGCGGTATCTATGGAACTGGTTCCAGTTTGCCAATCAGATTTACCCCGAGGGAGAGGTTTCATGCCATATCGCGCGCCTTTGGACGATTTTCGCCTGCTCTTGTCCCATGTGGTCGGCTACGATGCCGTCGCCGGGACCGAACGGTTCAGCGACTCCGGAATGGAGACGGTCGAGGCTGTCCTGACCGAAGCCGGCAAGATGTGCGAAGAGGTGATCGCGCCGCTCAACCGCAGCGGCGATCTTGACCCGGCGGTGTTGGAAAACGGCAAGCTGCGCACCCCCAAGGGCTTTGCCGATGGGTATAAGGCGATTGCCGAAGGCGGCTGGATTTCCATGTCCGCCGATCCCGATTTCGGCGGCATGGGGCTGCCGCTGACGGTGACGACCTGCGTCAACGACATGCTGTCCTCGGCCTGCCTGTCGCTGCAATTGAACCCGTTGATGACCCAAGGCCAGATCGAGGCGCTGGAGCATCACGCCAGCGATGAGCTGAAGGCGCTCTATCTGCCCAAGCTGATCAGCGGCGAATGGGCGGGCACGATGAACCTGACCGAGGCGCAGGCCGGGTCCGATGTCGGTGCCCTGTCGACCAAGGCAGAACCCAACGGCGATGGCACATACGCGATCACCGGGCAGAAGATCTACATCACTTGGGGCGACAACGATTTCACCGGCAATGTCTGCCATCTGGTGCTGGCGCGTCTGCCGGGCGCGGTGCCGGGGACGAAGGGGATCTCGTTGTTCCTCGTGCCGCGCAACATCCCCGATGAAAACGGCAATCCCGGTGTCGCCAACAGCCTCAAGGTCGTCAGCGTCGAGCACAAGCTGGGCCTGCACGGCTCGCCCACCTGCGTGATGCAGTACGAGGGCGCGACCGGCTGGCTCGTGGGCGAGGAAAACGACGGCATGCGCGCCATGTTCACCATGATGAACAACGCCCGTCTGGGCGTGGGCGTGCAGGGCATCGGCGTGGCCGAAGGTGCCTATCAGCACGCGCTGGCCTATGCGATGGACCGCAAGCAGGGCAAAACCCCCGGTTCGGAGTCTGGGGGCACGATCATCGGCCATGCGGATGTGCGCCGGATGCTGGCGACGATGAAGGCGCAGACCTTTGCGGCCCGCGCGATTGCGCTGGCGCAGGCGGTGGCGATCGATATGGGCAACGCGACGGGCGCGCCCGAGTGGAAGGCACGCGCGGCGTTGCTGACGCCGGTCACCAAGGCATTCGGCACCGATACCGGCATCGAAGTGTCCAATATCGGCATTCAGGTGCATGGCGGCATGGGCTATGTCGAGGAAACAGGGGCCGCGCAATTTGCCCGCGACGTGCGTGTGACCGCGATCTACGAGGGCACCAACGGCATTCAGGCGATGGACCTCGTCGGGCGCAAGATGATGGATGGCGGCGAGGCGGCCTTTCGCCTGCTGGATGAGATCGAGGCCTTTGCCGAGCAGGCCAAGGGGCAGCTTCCGGATCTCGCGGAACCGGTCTGGCAGGCCGCCGAGACCCTCCGCGAGGCGGTCGAGGCTCTGGTCGCGATGGAGGACATGCAGGACCGGTTCGCCGGCGCCGTGCCCTTCCTGCGCGGGTTTGCCTTGGTGCTGGGCGGGTATTTCCACCTGCGTGCGGCGATGCAGGGGGGCGCTGCGGAACGGCTGGCACGGTTCTACATCCAGCGCATGTTGCCGGATCATGTAGGCCAGTTGGCCCATGCCCGCGCCGGGGCCGAAGGGCTGATGGCGCTGACGGTAGAGGATTTCGCCGCGTGATGGATGGCGCGCGCGACCCGATCCGCTACCCGTTTGCCGATGCGCCCGAAGGGGCGCAGGCGGTGGAGGTGGCCGAAGGTGTCTTGTGGCTGCGCCAGCCGCTGCCGATGAAGCTGGACCACGTCAACGTCTACGTGCTGGACGAGGGCGACAGCTGGACCGTGGTCGATACCGGCTTTGACACGCCGCAGTCACGGGCGCTGTGGACGGCGTGGCTGGAGGGCCCTTTGAAGGGCAAGCCCGTGGGGCGGGTGATCGTGACGCATCACCACCCCGACCATATCGGCTTGGCGGGCTGGTTGCAGGGGCAGGGCGCCGAACTGGTGACGACGCGGACAGCTTGGCTGTATGCCCGGATGCTGGTCATGGATGTCGAGCCAACGCCCTCTGCCGAGACGGTGACCTACTGGAAACGCTGCGGGATGGACCCGGAGATATTGGAAAGGCGGCTGACGGAGCGGCCTTTCAACTTTGCCGATTGCGTGGCGCCGCTGCCATCGGGCTTTACCCGGATCAAGCAGGGCGACGTTCTGACGGCCGGGGGGCGCACGTGGGACGTTCATATCGGCAATGGCCATGCGCCGGAACATGCGACACTCTGGAGCCGGGACGACGGGCTGGTGATCGCCGGGGATCAGATCCTGCCGTCGATCAGTTCCAATCTCGGCGTCTATCCCACGGAACCTGAGGCAGACCCGGTGGGCGAATGGCTGGAGGCCTGCGAACGGCTGGCGCTGTTGGCGCAGGACGGGCATCTGGTGCTGGGCGGGCACAAGCTGCCCTTTACCGGCCTGCCTGCACGGATGCGGCAATTGATCGACAATCATCATCACGGGCTGGACCGGCTGCATGACCATCTGAGCACGCCACTGGCGGCGGGCGATTGCTTTGCGCCCTTGTTCAAACGCCGGATCGGCGAGGCGGAATACAACCTCGCGCTGGTCGAGGCGATGGCCCATTGCCTGCACCTGTGGCACGAGGGCCGCGCGACGCGGACCGAAGCGGCGGACGGGGCATGGCTGTGGCAGGCGGTCTAGGGGCCTGCGGGTGGCTCTGTTCCGGCTGCGCCGGAAAGCGCCCACCCACCGGCCCTTGCCGCAGGGCGCGCATCACGAGACCGCGACATTTGCGCCCGAATGCCGCCGTGACAGCGCCGTCGAAATGGGCTAATCCCAATTCCTGAAACGCAAAGCACATCACGGGACGATTCACAGATGGCTGAACACAAGCACGGCTCCATGGACATCACCGAGCACGAGAAGACCTTTGAAGGGTTCGTAAAGGCGTCGACCCGCGTGGTCATCGTCTGCATCGCAATCGCGATCTTTCTGGCGGTCTTCAATTCCTGATCTGACATCATCTTGGGGGTGACGTGATGGGACTGCGTTCCATATTTCTGGTCGCAGCCGCGGCCCTTTCCTTGGCCGGTTGCGCCGAAGTGGGCTCTGGTCCGGACTCGACGCCTGAACAGGCGGCGGCGGCGGCCTATCGCGCCGGGCCACCCTACTCGATCACCCTTTACACGATGATCAACAACCGCACCAATTCCGGGGCGCATACCTCGATGATGATCAATGCGCCGAGCCAGCGGGTGGTCTTTGACCCCGCAGGCTCGGTGCGCTTTACCGGCGTGCCCGAGGTGGGCGATGTGCTGTATGGCATCACGCCCCAGGTGAAGCAGATGTACGAATCGGCGCATGCCCGCGTGACCTATCGCGTGCAGATCCAAGAGATCTCGGTGCCTGCCGAGACGGCGGAGATGGCGCTGCAACTGGTTCAGCGCGAGGGCACGGTGGCCCCGGCAGCCTGCACGTCATCGACCTCGCGCATCCTTGGGCAGTTGCCGGGCTTCGGCCAGATCAGGTCGGTGCTCTATCCCAACAAGCTGGCGGAGCAATTCGCGCAATTGCCGGGCGTGCAGACCCGCGTGCTGCGCGAGAATGACAGCGATGACAAATCGCTGGCGATCAACCAGATGGAAGCGGCCACCGGTCAGTAAGGCCAATAGGCCGCGCCGATCATCACCGCAGCCCCCGCGCCCATGGCCGCGTAGAGGCTGCGGGTCACATACCCACAGACAAAGGCCAGCGCGGCGGCGCCAAGGCGGACCGGATCGGTTTCGCCGCCCGTCGCCTTGGGCCAGACCACCAGCGGGGCGACCAGCGCGGGCAGCACGGCCACGGCGGTGTAACGCAGGTGGCGCAGCAGCCAGTCGGGCATCGTGCGGTCGCCGACCAGCCCGAGGAACACAAAGCGCAGCCCGAACGAGCCGATGCCAAGGCCGAATATGATAAGCCAGAGCGGATAGGCGTCGGTCATTGCAGGGCTCTCCGCTCCAGTTCGGCACCGGCGATCATGCCGGCAAGCGCGGCGACGATCAGGCCGAGATTCCACGGCAGTCCGGCGCAGGCGAGGGCGACAAGCGTCGCCGTGAGCGCCGCCCCACGATGCGCCCCCGTGCGCAGGGCGGGCGCGATCATCGCGATGAAGGCGATGGGCAGCACGAAATCGAGTCCCAGTTCCTGCGGGATCGCTTCGCCGACCCAAGCGCCGGCGAGGGTGAAAACGTACCAAGGCGGACAAATCGGCACCACGACCCCCATGAAATAGGCGAATTTCTCGGCGAGTGTCTGGTCGGGGTGCTTTTCGAAGTCGAAGGCGGCGCTGGCATAGGTCTGGTCAACGAGGAAATAGGCGACGAGCGCGCGCTTCCACAGGGGCAGCCGGCCGAGATGCGGGGTGATCGAGGCGGAATACATCGCCATGCGCAGGTTCACGGCCAGCGCCGAGACGAGGACGACCAGCGTCGGCGCGTTTTCCGACATCAGCTGGATGGCAGTGAATTGTGCCGCTCCGGCGATCACGACGACCGAGAAGGAGAGGGTTTCGAAGATATCCAGCCCGGCCTCGGTGGCGATCACGCCAAAGAGCGTGGCGAACGGGGCGATGACCATCAGAAAGGGGAAGCCGTCGCGCAGACCTCGCAGGAAGGCGGACCGGGTGGAGGCATGTGGCATGTGGGCAGCTCTGCTTGGACGCGTGGCGGGCGGGTTGGTCGGTTTGGGTCATGGGCCGGCGGGTGGCACTGTTCCGGCTTCGCCGAAAAGCGCCCACCCGCCAGCCCATATGTGGTGCGGTCGGATGTGGCGTCGTCAGTCGAACGTGCCGGCGACCCGACCCAGCAGCATGAAGGCGCGCGATGTGCGGGTCGCGGCGAAGGCACTGATTTCCTCGTCCGTCGCGTTCGGTTCGAAGGCCGCGAATTGCTGGTCGTAGCGGCGCAGGAAATGATGCGCGGCATCGCGGAAGATCGGGTCCTGCTTCATCCGTCCGGTCGCCAGCGCCAGCGAGGACCGGTCGCGCACGCCACCCAGCGCCGCGATCTCGCGCCCCCGGGCGCCCTTGGCGAAGGCGCGCCACGTCTCGGGTCGGGCCAGTTCCGGGCGCAGGTCGTCCATGTAGATACCTTCCTGCGAGAGCAGGGTCAGGATGTCCTGCGAGGCCTGGATCAAGCGCGCCGCCTGCCGGTCTTTCAGCGCGCGGCGCAGGGCGGCAAAGCCCGCCTCGTCCTCGGCGGTTTCCGGGAAGTGCAGCGCGCTGATGAAATCGGCGTTCGACAAGGGCGGTTGCAGCGCCTCCGCCGGTGTTCCCAGCGACAGGGTCGGTTGATCGTCTGCGGCGGCGGCGACGGGTTCGGCATAGCCCTCGGCCTGCCGGACGCCGCCCAGCATGGCCAGCGTTGCCTCCAGCCCCTTTTGCGCGGCGGAGATGTCGTCGAGACGTTTCATCAGCATTGGATGCGGCGGCTCCCCCTTGCCGGCCTGAGCCTGCGCGACATAGGCCTGACGGATGGCGTCGATCGCCGCTTTCAGGCGGGCGCTTTCCTCGCGCATGATCTGGGCCGAGCGCACGGTCAGCGCCGCCACCCAGATCAGCGCCACCGGCAGGGCGATGACCATAAGCAGCAGCAGGAACCGCAATCCCTGCGCCTCGTCGCCCCCGCCCATCAGCGCGTAGCCGCCGGACAAGCCGAGCCACAGCACCGTGGCCACGGTCGCGGCCAGTTCGATCACGGTGAAGCCGCCGCTTTCGAAACGGTCGGTCAGCCCCAGAGGGCCGGGGCGGGGAGGCGTGCGGTCGGCCATGACAAAGCCAGTCTGCTGGGGTTACTTGTAGGTGATCGAGAGCACTTCGTAGGACTTCTCGCCACCGGGGGTGCGGACCTCGACGCTGTCGCCTTCTTCCTTGCCGATCAGGGCGCGGGCGATGGGCGACTTGATGTTGAGCAAGCCCTTTTCGACGCTGGCCTCGTGTTCGCCGACGATCTGCCAGACCTTTTCCTCGTCCGTGTCCTCGTCGACCAGCTTGACGGTCGCGCCGAATTTGATCGGGCCGGAGAGGGTGGTGGGGTCGATGACCTCGGCCAGACCGATCACGCCTTCGAGTTCCTTGATGCGGCCCTCGATGAAGCCCTGCTTTTCGCGCGCCGAATGATACTCGGCGTTTTCCTTGAGGTCGCCCAGTTCGCGCGCTTCGGCGATGGCCTGAATGACCGAGGGACGCTCGACCGATTTCAGGTGTTTCAGTTCGGTCTCCAGCGCGTTGAAGCCCGCGCGGGTCATCAGGATCTTTTCCATTCTCATGCCCTCATTGCAAAAGGGGACGGCGCCAGAAAGGGCCGTCCCTGCCGGGTGTTTTTCTTACCTGACCCAAAGGGGGTGTGGTTTGCAAGGGGCAACGCGGGGGAGAGCGCGGGAAGTGTGGCGGTTTGGCGGGGTTTTGCCCGGATGGGGGCTTTGTGCGGTCCTGCTGGCGGGCGCTGAGGTCGTGCAGGGCCGTGTCATGTCGTAGCGCTCGCCGACGAAGGCTTTGGTCTCATCCACCTCCGTGCAGCTTGAGGGCTGGTCGTCGTAGGCTCCGAAGGGGCGGTAGCTGCGGAAAACCCATGCTTTGCAAATATCTATTCTGAATACTTGCTAGGCCTGACTGCACTGAAACGATCTATCCACCCGGTTTCATCAACCAGTTCACCCGCGAGTCCGTCGGACAATTCTCTCACTGGAATGTCGTTTCCTCCTTGCCGCAAAGAAATGATTTCAAAGCATCCCTCGTCACCATCAGAGTAGTGTTCAAAAGCATGCAGTAAATAGAATAAGCTCATATCAATGGCCATCAATGCCATCTCTTTAAGCTTGTCCTTCTCTGAGACGTCGGTTGACAAGAAAAATTCCACGGCTTGGCGATACATTGGAGGTGATGTGCCATCAAGAATTTTCTCGATTTCATCGAACACCGGATCCCGCGCCCTTTTTACGACAAGTCGGCCAAAGTTATCTAGTTCAGTCATTGTATGCCCGAATATGGAAGGTGTGTAGGTTGGTATACACCCATTTGGCGGAAAGACGAAAGTTACGCAGCGGTCATGCCGCGCGCGACTGAGCGTAAGATGCTGCTTGAACCATAGCTTCGACTGAAATGCGATTCTGTTCAATCATTGTGTTTGGCCTGGCTGAGCATTCCCAAAGCCGGGTCCATGTGAGCTGAGCGTTGAGATAGTACAGTTCCGCGTCCATGTCGTAGCGCTCGCCGACGAAGGCTTTGGTCTCATCCACCTCCGTGCAGCTTGAGGGCTGGTCGTCGTAGGCTCCGAAGGGGCGGTAGCTGCGATTTGACATCAAATACATTGAGGTGGACGGCAGTTGTAGAGTTGGCAATTCGCTATGTTCCATTACTCGGGGCTCGCAACGATACGTCTCCGGATATCATTTCGTAAAATGCTCGGCAGGCATCCTCTTCCCTTTCAAATAATGCAAGCGCGTTTCTATTGCCCCTCTCAAAGTAGAAGGTCTTCCACTCACCGGACTCAAAAATAATGCAATAAGACTCATTTTTCTCGCCATCATTGAGTGAAAATGCCCTGCGGTCTAAATTGGAAACTTTTAGGTGCTCCGCAAGTTCATTTATATTCATCTGTCGATACCCACTGAGCTAGCCTTCAATTTTCAATTGCGAGACAGTATCTTACCATGTCTCAACGGCGTCGATCCCTTGCCCGCACTTTCAGGAACTTGTTCCGGATGGCAACTAAATTCTGTAGTCCAAATCCGACATGGCCATTTCGATTAATTCGAGCGTATCTTCAAGACCCTTTCTATCGGACGGGTTTTCATCCGAAAACCTATCCATCCAACGCTTGATCAATGGAATATTCGGACGGCAGCCCCCGAATTGTATAGGTAGGTCCAATAGAGATACTCCGGGATATGCAAGCGCATCCCAGTGGCGCTCAACCAAATCTTCGACGATTTCAATCGCTCTTGCCGGCTCGCCGAATCTCACCAGCCAAAGCACGGCCGTTCGTCGCTTGTGAAACTCTTCGGCTTCATTGTAGACCAAGCCTTCAGCCGCGTGCTGGGTCAAATCAGGGAGGCTGACATACTTCATTTTCACGTTACGAGTTTCCCTTCTCCGGCCATGATCCCTTAGGTAGCCTTCAATATTTAATTGCGAGACAGTATCGGGTAACTTGTCCTGCATTCCAAGGCCAATTTTATTGAAGGTGGGAGATGCCGGGCCCGCTTGGACCGTCAACGGCTTGACCGGATCGAGTGCGCATGACTCTATTCAGCTCCGGATGCGGCGCGGTATGCGAACCAAGCTTACAAATGGCTCTCAGCAAGGTACGTCGAATAGACCTCCGCGACTTCCAGCACAGACACTACAGATGTTTCCAGCTGCTCTTTGGTAGCCTTCGAATTTTTTGGACAAATATCCAGGGCTCCTATCCCCAATAGTTTCAGCGGATCAAAATCGGCAACACATTTGCACCCGTCATAGACCTGCATGGAGAAAGATACATAGGAGATACCGGAGTTCCTGAAATGCAAATACACCAAAATAGAACCAATCCTTTCGGTAGGAAAATCCTTTTTGAAGCAAGCTGAAATCTCGCCGCCTTGGGGGGCAATTTCTATTTCGTATTCGGGCAGGTGAAATTTTTTCATCGCCAAGTCTAGTGCTGATATCAAATCATCTTTTTCGAAACCCGTGCCGGGTTTCATATGACCAAGGGGCGCGCTTGTTCCAAACAGGCGGTCTAGAGCTTCATCGCGCACAGAACGAAAGCTCTTTGAGTAGGGCGTGTTCCACGTGCCATCCTTTTGCAAGTTGCCTCTGAAGGTCTCAGCAATTTTATCCGGGATGCAATCTGATGGCGCGCCAATCCTTTTGAGCGTTTTTATCGTAATAATTTTGATCAACTTCACGAGGAAGTTATTCTCAAACTTGTCAGAGGTGAAGAGGAACCGAGTGGCCAGTTCAAGATCCTTTGTTACTGTCTCAGTTGCGTACATACTTAACCTATTTTGGGATCGGAAGTTTGAGGCCAGGCAGCATTATTGGTGGCGGGTTGTTGGCTTCGTACCCGACTATGTTCGCTTCTGTCCACGCTGCAAACTCATTGTTCGACACCATTCCACCGGCAAAGTCATAATGCGGTTCTGGTTCGTCGGCTTCTACATCATTCTATCCCTAGATCGCGCGCACTCACCGTGCCCGGGTGAACTGGTCGTCAAGGTCGCAGAGGAAGGCTTTGGTCTCGGCCTCTTTGGGTAGCGCGCGGGCTGTTCCCTTTAAGCGCTGATCCGGATGCTCTCGCCCCAAACACCCCCAAACCGCCATAGGACGCGCCAATCTCGCCGTTTTCGACCCATGTAACGCCGTGTTGCAATTGACCCTTGCTGCGCTGCCGCGCTACTCAGTCGCGAAACATTCTTGCCCCACCGAGGAGGACCGGCATGGCCGAGATAGACCGCGAGTCGATGGAATATGATGTGGTGATCGTGGGCGGCGGCCCGGCTGGCCTGTCCGCCGCGATCCGGCTCAAGCAGCTTGACCCCGATCTACAGGTCGTCCTGCTGGAGAAGGGCTCGGAGATCGGGGCGCATATCCTGTCGGGCGCGGTGCTCGACCCGTGCGGGCTGGATGCGCTGATCCCCGACTGGAAAGACAAGGGCGCGCCGCTGAACGTGCCGGTCCGCGAGGACAATTTCTACATGCTGGGGCAAGAGGGCAAGGTCCGCATCCCCAACTGGCCGATGCCCGGCCTGATGAACAACCACGGCAACTACATCGTCTCGATGGGTAATGTCTGCCGCTGGATGGCCGAGCAGGCCGAGGAACTGGGCGTCGAGATCTTCCCCGGCATGTCCTGTTCGGAACTGGTCTATGGTGAGAATGGCGAGGTCAAGGGCGTCGTCGCGGGCGTGTTCGGCCTTGAGGCGGACGGCTCCTATGGCCCGAACACCGAGCCGGGCATGGAGCTGCTGGGCAAGTATGTGTTCCTCGCCGAGGGCGTGCGGGGGTCCCTGTCCAAGGAAGTGATCGCGAAATACGACCTGCAAGCCGGGAAAGAGCCGCAGAAATTCGGCCTCGGCATGAAGGAAATCTGGGAGATCGACCCGGCCAAGCACAAAGAGGGCACCGTGACCCACACGATGGGCTGGCCGCTTGGCTCCAACGCGGGCGGCGGGTCGTTCATCTATCACCTTGATAACAATCAGGTCTATGTGGGCTTCGTGGTCCACCTGAACTACGAGAACCCCTACCTGTTCCCCTACATGGAATTCCAGCGCTTCAAGCATCACCCGATGGTCGCGGAACTGCTGGAAGGCGGCAAGCGCGTGGCCTACGGCGCGCGGGCGATTTCCGAGGGTGGCTGGCAGTCCATGCCCAAGATGGTCGCGCCGGGTGTGGCGCTGCTGGGCTGTTCCGTCGGCATGGTCAACGTGCCGCGCATCAAGGGCAACCACAACGCGATGCTGTCGGGCAAGGCGGCGGCGGAGGCGGCCTATGCCGCGATCAAGGCCGACCGTTCGGGCGATGAGCTGTCCGATTACGAGACCGAAGTGCGCGAGGGCGCGATTGGCAAGGACCTGAAGCCCGTCCGCAACGTCAAACCGATGTGGTCCAAGTGGGGCCTGACGGCGTCCTTGGCCTTTGGCGGGCTCGACATGTGGACCAACTCGCTGTTTGGCATGTCGCTGTTCGGGACGCTGAGCCATGGCAAGAACGACGCGGACGCCACCGGCAAGGCCAGCAAGTTCGAGCCGATCGACTATCCGAAACCCGATGGCAAGCTGTCCTTCGACCGTCTGACCAACGTGGCGTTCAGCTTTACCAACCACGAGGAAAGCCAGCCCGCGCATCTGCGGCTGAAGGACGTGCACACGCCGACCGTGGTCAACCTCAAGCAATATGCCGGGCCGTCCCAGCGCTACTGCCCGGCGGGCGTGTATGAATTCGTTCAGGAAGAGGGCAAGGATCCGCGCTTTGTCATCAACTTCCAGAACTGCGTCCACTGCAAGACCTGCGACATCAAGGACCCCAGCCAGAACATCACATGGACGGTCCCGCAGGGCGGCGACGGGCCGAATTACCCGAACATGTGACCGGGTGTAGTCCAACCGGACCACATGATCGCAGGTACGCAGGCCGCTTCGGGCAGACACCGAACGGCCTGCGCCCATGACGCCGACATCCTCAAGGCGTTTTCCCCGCTCGGGGACGACGCGACAGACTGTCTCGACAGCTATGCCACGCGCTACGGCGTGAATGTGTCGGGCATGCTCTGGTCTTTCCACGACAATGCGAATGAGCCGCCTTTCGCGGAAACCGCTTGGCCCCATAGGCCGGACGGCAGAGAACTGAACCGCACTGCCATCACGCCCCAAATGCTCGCTGATGCCGCGAACCAAGGCGTCTGGCCGCTCACATACCCGGATCACGGGCTCCGCAATCGTGGACCGAGGTTCTGGATCATCCCGGCGCTTGCCGTTCTAGCCTTGATCCTGATGAACATCCTGTCGTGATCGCAGCCACCCGCCAGCAAACCGATTTTGTGACAGGTGGCCCAATCGACTATTAACGTTAACCTTACGTTAAGTCCCGGTTGCAAGCATGGTTGCCGGGGCTTTTTGCAAAGGAGGCGACGATGAAATGGCGTGCTGATCGGTATCCCAGCGGTTGGGCCATGGATGTGAATTGTTCAGGCGGGGAGTTTCCCGTGAAGGTCGTGAATGTCAGCACCAGCGGGCTGAAATTCTCGGGCGATGTGCAGGCTGGCGTGGACGATCCCGTGCGATTCCGCGTCTTGGGGCAGCGCATCGGCGCAAAACTGGCGCGGCGCGACACCAAGGGCGGCGCATTGAAATTCGACCGCGCCCTGACACCGGCGCAACTGGCGACTCTGCGGCAATTCCGGTCGATGGGCGGCGTCTGGTAACCTCGCTTTGACCGGATGGTCGATTGCCTTGCCCGGCCCGGCGCTCTAGGCTTTCCCCGAACGATGCAAGGAGACGGGCAAGTGACAGCTTTGGCACGGATTTTGGGCGTAGGTCTTTTGACGGTGAGTCTGGCGGCGCCCGCCACGGCAAACGGCATCGCCGGATCCTACCTTGCGGCGCGGCAGGCAAGCTTTCTTGGCGATTTCGAAAGCGCCGCCTTTTATTATGGCCGTGCGCTGGCCTTTGACCCGGGCAAGCCCGAGCTTCTGGAGCGCGCCATCATCTCCAACATCTCGCTAGGCGACATGACGGATGCGGCGGCGCTTGCGCGTCAATTGGGGCAGCGCGGATTTGCCTCCGAACTGGCGCAGATGGCCATCCTCGCCGAGGAAGCGGGCTCGGAAAACTACGCCACCGTGATCGAGATGATCGACAGCCAGAAGGGCGTCGGCCTGCTGGCTGACGGCCTCGTCAAAAGCTGGGCCGAACTGGGGCGCGGCGATGTCGGCGCGGCGATGAACGCCTTTGACGAAGTCGCGCGAATCGATGGTCTGGGTGGCTTTGCGAGCTATCACAAGGCCTTGGCGTTGGCCTCTGTCGGCGATTGGGACGGGGCCAATTCCCTGTTTGCCGGTGATACCACCGGCGGCATGAGCAACACCCGCCGCGGCGTCATGGCCCGGGCCGAGATCCTGTCGCAGTTGGATCGCAACGAGGATGCGCTGGCGCTGCTGGAACAGTCCTTCGGGGTCGATCTCGATCCCGGTCTGTCGGCGATGCAGGCCCAGTTGCAGGCGGGCGAGACGCTGCCCTTCACTCATGCCCGCTCGCCGCGCGACGGGATTGCCGAGGTGTTCTACACGCTCGCGGGCGCGCTTTCGAATGAACGCAACGACGACCTGACGCTGCTTTATTCGCGCACGGCCGAGCATCTGCGCCCCGATCATATCGACGCGCTGTTGCTGTCGGCCGAGGTGCTCGAGGATATGGGCCAGCACGATCTTGCGGTGCAGACCTATGCCCGCGTGCCGCAGGACAGCTATGCCTTCCATGCCGCCGAGTTGGGCCGGGCAGAGGCGTTGCGCGCGCAGGACAAGGCCGCCGAGGCCATCGCCGTGCTGGAGGCACTGACTGAAAGCCATGGCGACTTGCCGGTGGTCTGGACAACGCTGGCCGACCTGCAGCGCAGCGAACAGAATTTCGACGCGGCCATCGCCGATTACACCCGCGCGCTCAGCCTTTATTCCGAGATCACGGAACGCCAGTGGTTCCTGTATTACGCGCGCGGCATCAGCAATGAGCGCGCCGACAACTGGCCCGAAGCCGAGGCCGATTTCCGCCGCGCGCTGGAACTGAACCCGGATCAGCCGCAGGTGCTGAACTACCTTGGCTATTCGCTGGTCGAGAAGAAGCTGAAGCTGGACGAGGCGCTGGACCTGATCGAGCGCGCCGTCGCGGCGCGGCCCAATAGCGGCTACATCGTCGATTCCCTCGGCTGGGTCCTGTACCGTCTTGGCCGCTACGAAGAGGCGGTGCCGCACATGGAGCGCGCCGCCGAACTGATGCCCATCGACCCGGTGGTGAATGACCATC
Source organism: Tropicibacter alexandrii (assembly GCF_003667315.2). Classification (GTDB taxonomy): domain Bacteria; phylum Pseudomonadota; class Alphaproteobacteria; order Rhodobacterales; family Rhodobacteraceae; genus Tropicibacter; species Tropicibacter alexandrii. The sequence goes on from NZ_RCTZ02000007.1 coordinate 127,586, forward strand.
TGGGCGACGTCTACTGGTCGGTCGGGCGCTACCGCGAGGCCGAGTTCATGTGGAAGCGCGCCTTGTCCTTCGTCGATTGGGAAGACGCCGCCGCCGAGGCCGATCCCGAGGCGATCAAGCGCAAGATCGAGGTGGGTCTCGACGTCTACCGGTCCGAACAGGGGCTGCCGCCACTGGAAAGCGCGAATGCCGCCGAATGAGGTCTTTGCCCCGGCAAAGATCAATCTGACGCTGCACGTGACCGGGCAGCGGGAGGACGGCTATCATCTGCTCGACAGCTACGTGATGTTCGCGGATATCGGCGACCGGGTGTTTGTCGAAGCGGCGGACGAGATGTCGCTGACCGTGACTGGGCCCCGTGCGGCAGGGGTGCCGGATGACGCGCGCAACCTGTGCTGGAAAGCGGCTGAATTCTACGGGGCGCGCGCTGCCATCACCCTCGAAAAACATCTTCCCGCCGCGGCCGGCATTGGCGGCGGGTCCAGCGACGCGGCGGCGGTCTTGCAGGGGTTGGAGCAGGTCTATGGCCGTCCGGCGCCTCTCGATACCCTGCCGCTTGGCGCGGATGTGCCGGTCTGCATGGTGGGCCACGCGGCGCATATGGCGGGCATCGGCGAGCGCGTGCTGCCCCTGTTCACCGAAGTGCCCATGCCCTGCCTGCTGGTCAATCCCGGGGTCGAGGTCTCGACACCGGAGGTCTTCGGGCGCTTGGCGCGCAAGGACAATCCGCCGATGGAGCCATGGCCGGAGGGCGGCGGCAACGCCGCGGCGCTCGACTGGTTGGCGCGGCAGCGCAACGACTTGCAAGCGCCTGCATTGGCGGCGCAGCCGGTGATTGCAGAGGTTCTGGAGGTCCTCGATGCCTTGCCTAGCGCGCGTCTGGCGCGCATGTCAGGCTCTGGCGCGACCTGTTTCGCACTGTTCGACACCTTCGACGAGGCGGAAGCTGGGGCACGGGCCGTGGCAAGCGCGCACCCGGATTGGTGGGTCGAACCCTGTCGCTTGCGCTGAGCTCGGGTAGGATGGGTGATCACCCATCCTACTTTCAGGAGACGCGCTCGATCACGTAATCGTTCACGCCGATCAGCAGATCGCGCAATTCGCTCGGCGGGAAGCCTTCCATCGCGGCCTTGGCCTTGGCGGACCACGCCAGCGCCTCAATCCGGGTCGCCTCCAGCGCGCCATGCCTGTTCAGCAAGTCCATCGCCGTCTCCAGATCGCCCTCGCGTTGGTCGCCCTTTTCGATCACCCGCTTCCAGAACGCGCGCTCGGCCTCGTCGGCCTTGGCAAAGGCCTTGATCAGAGGCAGGGTCAGTTTGCGCTCGCGGAAGTCGTCACCGACATTCTTGCCGGTCGCGTCACCCCCCCAGTAATCCAGCAGATCGTCCACGATCTGAAAGGCGATCCCCAGCGCGTCGCCATAGTCGAACAGGGCCTGCACCTCGGCATCCGGGCGCCCGGCGATCACGCCGCCCACCTCGGTCGCGGCGGAAAACAGCGCCGCCGTCTTGCCGCGCACCACTTGCAGATAGATATCCTCGGTCGTCGAAAGGTCCTGCGCGGCGGTCAGTTGCAGCACCTCGCCCTCGGCAATCGTCGCTGCGGCATCGGAGAGGATGTTCAACACCCGCAGGTTGCCCGGCTCTGTCATCAACTGGAACGCGCGGGCAAACAGGTAATCGCCCACCAGCACGCTGGACTTGTTGTCCCAGAGCAGGTTCGCCGTGGGCCGCCCGCGCCGCTTCGCGCTTTCGTCGACCACATCGTCATGCAGCAGCGTCGCAGTGTGGATGAATTCGACCGTCGCGGCCAGTTTGACATGGTCCGCGCCGTCATAGCCGCAAAGCCGCGCCGCAGCCAGCGTCAGCATCGGGCGCAGGCGCTTGCCCCCGGCCTCGACCAGATGCGCCGTGACTTCGGGGATGCGGGGCGCGTGTTTCGACGCCATGCGTTCGCGGATCAGCGCGTTGACCGCGTCCAGATCCTCGGCGAGGACCGTTGCGAGGCGTTCATGCGGCTTCTGGCGGCTTTCGTCCAAGCTCATCTGGCTCCCCGTCTCTCGACTTTCCGTCGAATGTATTCTTAAGTCCGTCTCATGGAAGAGCTTTTGCGCACCAATGACATCACCTTGATCCCGCTGGCCCGGACCCTTCTGGACGGGGAGGGTATAGTCAGCTTTGAACTGGACGTAAATATGAGCGTTCTCGAAGGCAGCATCGGCATATTGCCGCGCCGCCTGATGGTTCGGTCGGACGACCTCGCGCGGGCGCGCCGCGTGCTGTGGGAAAACGGGGTCAAGTTTGAGGCTTGATCCGTTTGCCGAGGCCGACCTGACTTGTGATGCCATGCTGGGTGGCCGGGTGATGATCCGCCAACCGCGGGTGGGCTATCGCGCGGGGACCGACCCGGTGCTGCTGGCGGCTGCCTGTGACGCGAAGCCGGGTCAGACCGTGCTGGAGCTGGGCTGCGGCGCGGGACCGGCCTTGTGCTGTCTGGGGGCGCGGGTGCCCGGGGCGATCCTGTCGGGGATCGAGCTGCAACCCGCCTATGCGGAACTCGCCCGTCGCAACCTCGCCGAGAACGGCTTGCAAGGGACGGTTTGGGACGGGGATGTTGCCGATCCGCCGACCGCCTTGAAGCAGTTCAGCTTTGACCATGTCATCGCCAACCCGCCCTATTTCGAACCGTCACGGGGCTTGACGGCGCAGGATGGCGGGCGCGGGATCGGGCGATCGGGGGAAACGCCCTTGGCCGACTGGGTTGCCATGGCGGCCCGGCGGTTGAAGCCGCGTGGCCACGCGCTGTTCATCCAGCGTGCCGAACGCCTGCCGGAGCTTCTGGCGGCCCTGTCCGGATCGCTGGGGGCGCTGGAGCTTTTGCCACTGATCCCGAGGCCCGGTCGTCCGCCCCGTCTGGTGCTGGTGCGGGCCCGCAAGGACGGTCGCGCACCCTTTCGGTTCCATGCGGCTGAGGTGATTCACGCCGACGCGCCGCATTGCGACGGCAGCGACAATTACTCGGACCGCTTTCGCGACATCATGGTGAACGGTGCTGGATTACCGTTCTCGGCATGAACCCGCCTTTCAGACGTATTTTCTTGATAAATCGGTCACCCATTTTGCACGTGCCGCGTGACAGAACGATGACAATGTGTTGCACTGGTGGTGCTTAATCCGATGATAGGAGGATCGAAATGAGCTTGAGTTCGCACCTGCAAGAACTGAAGAGAAAACATAACTCCCTGTCGACCGCCGTGGAAGAGGCGCAACGCGCGCCCGGCACTGATGACTTGCACATCGCGGACCTGAAAAAGCGCAAACTCCGGATCAAGGAAGAAATCGAGCGCGTATCGGCCCAACTGGCCTGATACCTCGACGCAGTCCAGCGCGCGGGCCTGTCCCATCCGGGGCAGGTCCGTTTCGTTTTGGGCGCAGCGTGGTCCCGGGCCGGACCCGGGACCTTCTGGCCCGCGCCGATCAATCGGCAATCGGCTCCAGTGTTTGTTCCAGCCGGTCGCGCAGGTGGGCGAGCTGGCTCGGCAGCTTCAGCGCCTCACCCAGATGGGCCCTGTCCTCGTCACGGTCGAAACCCGGCTCGTTGGTCGCCACCTCGAACAGAACCCCGCCGGGGGTGCGGAAATAGATCGCCCAGAAATAGTCTCGGTCGATCACCGGCGTCACCTGATAGCCGGTATCCATCAGCGCCTTGCGCACCTCGGCCTGCGTGTCGCGGTTGTCGACGGAGAAGGCGACGTGATGCACGCTGCCCGCGCCCTGATCCGCCGGGGCGGCGTCGATCTCGGTGATGTCGATGACCTGCGCCGCGTTGCCGCCGGGCACCCGGAACCGGGTGACGTTGTCTTCGCCCGCCTCGCGGTCATAGCCCATGAAGCCCAGCAATTCCGCCGTCGCGGCCGCGCCGCGCGGGTCGAGCCGCATGTCGACGGAATGAAAGCCGCGAATGGCCACGTCCTCGGGCACATCCGCCACCCACGGGGCGCGGTCATCGTCGGTTTCCACCAGCGCGAACCCGTCGCCATCGGGCCCCTTGAAGATCAGCCGCTCTTCGCCGAGGCGGGTGGTGCGGATCATGCCAGCGGTGCCGTGCCCGGACAGGCGGGCTTCCCAATAGGGCAGGGCGCCCTTGGGTACCGCGAAGGAGGTGGTGCCGACCTCGCCTGTGCCGGGGCGGCCGGGGCCTGCATCGGGGAAGGGGAAATAGGTCATCACGGTGCCGGGCGTGCCCAGCTCGTCGCCGTAATAGAGGTGATACACCTCGGGGCGGTCGAAATTGACGGTCTTCTTGACCCGGCGCAATCCCAGCGTGCGGGTGAAGAAGGCGTTGTTCTCCTGCGCGCCGGAAGCGAGCGAGGTGACATGGTGCAGACCGTTGATCTGGGTGAGCATGGCGCGTCTCCTGTTGTCTGCACCACGATATAGCGCGCGCAGGCGTCAGGAAACGGGCGGGGCCGCGTGGGTTTGGTGCGAATTTGCACAGTTGGGATGGGGACGGCGCTGTTCTCGCTTTGCTCGAAGGCGCCCCGCCCACCATCCCCGGCGGCGGGGGCCCGGTGCGCGGTCATGGAAAAGCCCCGGCCGTGAAGCCGGGGCTGAGCGTGAGACCCCGGGTCAAGCCCGGGGCGCGAGGGGCACATCAAACGAAGAACTGCGCGCCGTTGGCGGAGATCGTCGAGCCGTTGATGAAGCCCGCATCGTCGGAGGCAAGGAAGGCCACGCAGCGCGCGATTTCCTCGGGCTCGCCGAGACGGCCTGCGGGGATGCCCTTGATGATCTTTTCACGCACGGATTCGTCGATCGCCATGACCATCTCGGTCGCGATGTAGCCCGGGCAGATCGCGTTGGCGGTGATGCCGAAGCGCGCGCCTTCCTGTGCCAGCGACTTGACGATGCCCAGATCGCCCGCCTTGGTCGCGGCATAGTTGACCTGACCGGCCTGACCCTTTTGGCCGTTGATCGAGGAAATCACGATCACGCGGCCGAACTTGCGGTCACGCATGCCGTTCCAGATCGGGTGCACGGTGTTGAACACGCCGGTCAGGTTGGTGCCGATGACCTCGTTCCACTGTTCCGGGGTCATGCGGTGGAACATGGCGTCGCGGGTGATGCCCGCATTGGCGACAACCACGTCGATCGGACCCAGATCGGCCTCGACCTGTGCCAGACCCGCTTTGGATTCCTCGTAATCCGCGACGTTCCACTTGTAGGTCTTGATGCCGGTGGCCTCGGTAAAGGCGGCGGCTTTCTCGTCATTGCCGGCATAGGTCGCGGCGACCTCGTAACCTTCGGCTTTCAGCTTTTTCGAGATGGCCTCGCCGATGCCCCGGCTCCCGCCGGTCACTAGTGCTACTCTCGCCATGGTGTCCTCCGTTTGGCAAATCGTCTTTGTAATGTTGTTACCGTGTTGCGCGCATGTGCGCAACAAAGTTACCCGTCAAGATATCGGCGGGCGTCTCTCTCTCCCTGGGCCCAGGTGTCGCGCAGCTTTTGCGGATCGGTGAAGTCGATCTTGTCCGCAGGCGTTTCCTGACTGGGCGCGATGTAGTGGCGGCCGTCCACCTCGGGCAGCCGCGTGTAGTCGCGTGTCAGCAGCACCATCGTGACCCCCTCGTCCGGGTCGGGCAGCGGGGCCTGATCGGCCATCCCGCCATCGACAACCCGCCGATCCTGCCAGAGCGGTGGCTCGAAGACCGGGGGGATCACCGCAGCGGCGTTCACCAGATCGGTCAGCTTGCCCGCGCGCGCCGCGGCGTTGGCGTCGACAAGGTGCGAGTCCAGCCCCATTTTCTCGGCCCAGCCGAAATGCGGGGCGTTCTTCACGTGCAGCTCGGCCTCGTAGGCGGCGGCCAGCGCCGTCCCGGTCAGGGTCGGCAGCCCGGTCGAGGGCGGATGCGCGATCAGGATCTGGAACTGCGGACCGTCCGCGATCCTGTCACAGGCGGCCTTGTCCAGAACCTCGGCGACCACGTTGCAATACAGCCGCTGATGCGGCGTGATGCCGTCCTCGTCCGGATCGAACAGGCCGAGATTGCTGTCGCGTTGCGCAAAGGCGTCGCACATCGTGTCCAGCAACCGCCGTTCCACATCCGCCACCCAAGCTGCGCCCGCCAAAGCGCCACCGGACACGCCGGTGATGCGTTTGGGCGCGAGCCTGCGGGTCTTTTCCAGTTCGGTCAGGAAGCCGCCCTGCCAGAAGCAACGCAGCCCGCCGCCGGAAAACACGATCTGTTCGGGGTCTTTGGGGATCATGCGAAAACGGGTCCCGAAGGACCCGTCCCTGTGCCGGTGATTACGGGCGTTCGAGGCACATGGCCACGCCCATGCCGCCGCCGATGCAGAGGGTCGCGAGACCCTTTTTCGCGCCGCGACGCTTCATCTCGAACAGCAGGGTGTTCAGGATGCGCGCGCCGGATGCGCCGATCGGGTGGCCGATGGCAATCGCGCCACCATTGACGTTCACGACCGCCGGATCCCAGCCCATGTCCTTGTTCACGGCGCAGGCCTGCGCGGCAAATGCCTCGTTGGCTTCGACCAGATCCAGATCCTCGGGCTTCCAGCCAGCCTTTTCCAGAGCCTTGCGCGAGGCGTGGATCGGGCCGACACCCATGATCGACGGGTCGAGACCGGCGGTGGCGTAGGAGACGATCCGCGCCAGCGGCTCGATCCCGCGACGCTCGGCCTCGTCGGCGGTCATCAGCAGGGCACCGGCGGCACCGTCATTAATGCCCGACGCGTTGGCCGCGGTCACAGAGCCGTCCTTGGTGAAGGCGGGGCGCAATTTCTGCATCGCTTCCATCGTGGCGCCATGGCGGATGTATTCATCCTTGTCGACGATGATGTCGCCCTTGCGGGTCTTGACGGTGAAGGGGATCACCTCGTCGTCGAACTTGCCGGCCTTCTGCGCGGCCTCGGCCTTGTTCTGCGATGCCACGGCGAATTCGTCCTGCATCTCGCGGGAGATCTGCCACTTCTCGGCGACGTTCTCAGCGGTCTGGCCCATGTGGTAGCCGTTGAAGGCGTCCCACAGACCGTCGCGGATCATCGTGTCGATATACTTGACGTCGCCCATCTTGTGACCGGCGCGCAGATGCGCGGCATGGGTCGAGAGCGACATGTTTTCCTGACCACCGGCGCAGACGATGGCGGCATCGCCCAGCTGGATGTGCTGCGCGGCCAGTGCGACGGCGCGCAGGCCCGAACCGCAGACCTGGTTGATGCCCCAGGCGGCCGACTCGATCGGCAGGCCGGCATTGACATGCGCCTGACGGGCCGGATTCTGCCCCTGTGCGGCGGTCAGCACCTGACCGAGGATGGTTTCGGAAACCTCGCCCTTCTCGATGCCGGCGCGGGCGACCAGCGCCTCGAGCATGGCGGCACCCAGATCATGTGCGGGGGTGGTCGCGAAGGACCCGTTGAAAGAGCCCACGGCAGTCCGTGCAGCGCTTGCGATAACGACGTTGGTCATAAGTATCCTCCTGGCCCAAGCGTGTATGCCGAGGCATACCGTGATTCCGCGACTTGCGAAACCATTCCCTTCTCGCCTGTCATGTTGGAGGGGTAAACCATTCTGCGCTGCAGCGAAAGCGGCAGTGTGTCTCAGGCTTGACGTATGGTCAGGCTTTCTGGCGCTGCGCGTCCGGGCGCCAAGCCGGTGTCACGGTCGGCGCCGCGTATAGATAGCCTTGCAGGCAGTCGACCCCGAGGGCCGCCAGCGTCTGCGCCTCGGCCAGCGTCTCGACCCGTTCGGCGACGGTATACATGTCGAACTGCTCGGCGATCTTGACGATTGCGCCGACCAGCACCTGATTGTCGGGGTCGTTCTCGATGCCACGGCTGAAATCGCCGTCGATCTTGAGGATGTCGAAGCTGAAATCCTTGAAATGCCGCAGCGCCGTGTAGCCAGCCCCGAAATCATCCATGGCAAAGGTGATTCCCTTGGATTGCAGGTCGTTCATGAAAGTGACGACCAGTTCCGGGACCGTCATCGCCGAGGTCTCGGTGATCTCGAGGATCAGCCGCTCGGCCACGGTCGGGTCCTGCTGCAAGCCACGCTGCAGCGTGCGCCCCCACTTCTTGTAGCCGATGGACCGGGCCGACATATTGATCGCAAGGCGCAGCGACGGATAGTGCGCCAGTTCCGCCAGCCCCTTTTCCAGTGCGATGCAATCCAGCATGCGCCCCTGTTCGGTGTTCTCGACCTGACCGATGAACTCCTTGGCGGGAATGATGCGCCCGGTTTCATCCAAAACGCGCAGCAGCCCCTCATGGAAGGCGACGGTGCGCGGGTCATGCGCCAGAAGCACGGGTTGGAAGGCAAGCGTGACCTGCCGGTGCTGAATGGCGCGGTTCACCATGTCCATGATGTTCGAATCCCGCGCGGCGACAGCGTGGTCCAGCGCGTTGCGCGCACCGTGTCCGAAATCGTTGTTCACCCGGGTCATAACGGTCGCTCCTTCACATCCCGCATGCCGTTCTGCGCCTCTTCGCTTAAACATTTGTTAAAGCCGCGAATCGTCAAAAATTGTCTGAAACATTCGGCGGCGCGGCAGAGCGCTTGACTCTGCCGGGATCCCCCGTATAAGCGCGCCTTCATTGGTGTTGGTGGCCCCCGCAAGGGGATGCCTGTCAGTCCGGGTCGCCGGTTTTCCGGTCCGGGCAGAGGACAACGCCCTTCGAACTCATATGAAGGAGATCAGCCGTGACCAAACGCACGTCTGCCAAGTACAAGATCGACCGCCGCATGGGCGAAAACATCTGGGGCCGCGCCAAGTCCCCGGTCAACCGCCGTGAATACGGCCCCGGCCAGCACGGCCAGCGCCGCAAGGGCAAGATGTCCGACTTCGGTCTGCAGCTGCGCGCCAAGCAGAAGCTGAAGGGCTACTATGGCGACCTGACCGAAAAGCAGTTCCGCCGCATCTTCGCCGAGGCAGAGCGTCTGCGCGGTGACACCGGCGAACAGCTGATCGGCCTGCTGGAGCGCCGCCTCGACGCGGTCGTCTACCGCGCCAAGTTCGTTCCGACCGTCTTCGCAGCCCGTCAGTTCGTGAACCACGGTCACGTGCTGGTCAACGGTCGCCGCGTGAACATCGCGTCCTACCGTGTCAAGGAAGGCGACGTGATCGAAGTCCGCGAGAAGTCCAAGCAGATGGCAGCCATTCTGGAAGCCACCCAGTCGCCCGAGCGCGACGTGCCGGACTATCTCGACGTCGACCACAACAAGCTGGTTGCGACCTTCGTGCGGACTCCGGGCCTTTCCGACGTGCCTTACCCGGTCGTCATGGAACCGAACCTGGTCATCGAATATTACGCGCAGAACTAAGGCTCTGTGCCCCGAATGCGAAAGGCCGCCTTCCGAGGCGGCCTTTTTCGTTGGTTTGCCTGCCACGCAAAGAAAAACCGCGTCCCGGATGGCGGGGCGCGGTTTTCGCTGGTCTGGACCTGTATGGTCGGCGTCAGAGGTACATGACGTCGCCGAAAACGTGCTTGACGATGTCGTCACGCTTGAGGCCACGCGCGGCCAGTTCGGCGTCGGACAGGGCCTGCAAGGCCTCGACGCGCTTCACGCGGCTGTTCGATTCGGCGATGTTGACCATGGCACGGATGAAACCGTCATAGAGGTTGGCAAAGAAGTTGCCGTGCGGCGCTGCCGCAGTTTGGATATGAGCCATTTGGATGTCTCCTTGGGTAAATAGGTTACCCTCCCTGACCCAATATCTATGCTGCGGCGCGGCATCGCGCCAGTGGCAAGAGCGAATACCCGCGTTTTCACAAATGCATAGCTCTGTGAACGGTTTGGAAAGAAATGGGCGGGAGACCCGGGGGTCTCCCGCCTGACCGAAAGAAAACGTGCCTTGAAATGGGTCGGTACATGAGGTCGCAGGCGGCAAGAACTTTCCGCGTGGACATGCGCCCGGGGGGACGCTGTGGCCTTGTGCAGGGATTCGGTGACAGGAGCGTGACGCTTTGAGGCCATGCCCGGCACTCTGCGCGCCGCGCGAAATGCGGGACAGGCGGGCTTGATCCGAATGCAGGCTTGCGCTATACGCGCGCCTGTCGGAACGGCGATCAACGCCGCAGCACAAAGATCGAGCAGGGTCGGGACTTACCGGCCCTCTTTGTTTTGCGTCCGCCCGACGACCAAGCCAGTCCACGGCAAGCGTGGACACCCTCCCAAGACCGGTGGAGACAACCACCCGGCCGGAAAACCGATGAAAAGGAATTGAACGCCACATGGCAAACGCAACTATGGAAGAATTCGAAGCGCTTCTTAACGAAAGCCTCGAAATGGACACCCCCGACGAGGGTACCGTCGTCAAAGGCAAGGTCATCGCCGTCGAAGCGGGCCAAGCCATCATCGACGTGGGCTACAAGATGGAAGGCCGCGTTGATCTGAAAGAATTCGCGAATCCCGGCGAAGCGCCCGACATCAATGTCGGCGACGAGGTCGAAGTCTACCTTCGCGCCGCCGAGAACGCCCGTGGCGAAGCCGTCATTTCCCGTGAAATGGCCCGCCGCGAAGAAGCCTGGGACCGCCTCGAAAAAGCCTATGCAGACGATGCCCGCGTCGAAGGCGCGATCTTTGGCCGCGTCAAGGGTGGCTTCACCGTCGATCTCGGCGGTGCCGTGGCCTTCCTGCCCGGCTCCCAAGTTGACGTGCGCCCCGTGCGCGATGCTGGCCCGTTGATGGGTCTCAAGCAGCCGTTCCAGATCCTGAAGATGGACCGTCGCCGTGGCAACATCGTCGTGTCGCGCCGCGCGATCCTCGAAGAGTCCCGCGCCGAACAGCGCGCCGAGGTCATCGGCAAGCTGCAAGAAGGCGACGCGGTTGACGGCGTGGTCAAGAACATCACCGAGTACGGCGCATTCGTCGATCTGGGTGGCGTCGACGGCCTGCTGCACGTCACCGACATGGCATGGCGCCGTGTGAACCACCCGTCGGAAATCCTGTCGATCGGCGAGACCGTCAAGGTCCAAGTCATCAAGATCAACAAGGAAACCCACCGTATCAGCCTCGGCATGAAGCAGCTGCAGGAAGATCCGTGGGATCTGGTTGGCGTCAAGTATCCGCTGGGCTCGGTCCACAAGGGTCGCGTCACCAACATCACCGATTACGGTGCGTTTGTTGAGCTGGAAGCCGGTGTCGAAGGTCTGGTCCACGTCTCCGAGATGTCCTGGACCAAGAAGAACGTGCACCCCGGCAAGATCGTGTCGACCTCGCAGGAAGTCGACGTCATGGTTCTGGAAATCGACCCGACCAAGCGTCGCGTGTCGCTGGGCCTGAAGCAGACGCAGCGCAACCCGTGGGAAGTCTTCTCCGAGACCCACCCCGAGGGCACGCAGGTCGAAGGCGAAGTCAAGAACATCACCGAATTCGGTCTGTTCATCGGCCTCGAAGGCGACATCGACGGCATGGTTCACCTGTCCGACCTGTCCTGGGACGAGCGCGGCGAGGAAGCCATCCAGAACTACCGCAAGGGCGATGTGGTTCAGGCGGTTGTCTCCGAAGTCGACATCGAGAAAGAGCGTATCTCGCTCTCGATCAAGGCTCTGGGCGGCGACAAGTTCGCGGATGCGGTTGGCGGCGTGAAGCGCGGCTCGATCGTGACCGTCGAAGTGACAGCCATCGAAGATGGCGGCATCGAAGTGGAATATGAAGGCATGAAGTCCTTCATCCGCCGCTCCGACCTGTCGCGTGACCGTGCCGAACAGCGCCCCGAGCGTTTCTCGGTCGGTGACAAGGTCGACGTCCGTGTCACCAACATCGACTCCAAAACCCGCCGTCTGGGCCTGTCGATCAAGGCACGCGAGATCGCCGAAGAGAAAGAGGCCGTGGAACAGTACGGTTCGTCGGACTCGGGCGCATCGCTGGGCGATATCCTTGGCGCAGCGCTGAAGGGCGACAACTGAGCCTGAGCGCCTGCGAATGTCAGACAATTGTCTGACATTTAAAGGTCTGACACTTGAGACCCCCGCCTGATTGGCGGGGGTTTTTCTTTGGGTTATTTGGCTCGCATCGGGGCGCGGTTTTTGCTCTGTTGGTCCCTGAGTGATGTCAGGGGGGGTCCGATGAAACGATTCTATGGTGCCGTTGTCGGAGCGCTGCTCGCAGGGGCGGCACAGGCGCAGGACGGGCCGCCGCCGGGCGGGACGGACCTGATCATGAAGGCGGTGACGGTGCAGGGGCAGAACCAGTTGCGCGGGCGCTACGGCTCGGCCTGGGAGGCGGGGGAGGTGCGCGACGAGGCGGCGAAGACCTGCGCCGACAACGGCATGCGCATGATCTATTTCAAACCGGGTAAGACGGACAGCAAGGGCCGCACGGAATTCGCCGCCGTCTGCAAGTGATCCCGGGCGGCGGGGGCCAGCCCCGCCCTGCGATCAGGCACATGCATCGCGGCAGATTGGCACGCCGCGCCCCCCGAATCGCGGGTGGCATCGCCGCGGTGCGGCATCACCCATGCGCGGGCTGCACTGGCCGGAATCGGCAAGGAAGCGTCGGAAATCCGCGCAAACTGCTGCAAGACTTGAATTTTCCAGCGAGTTCATGTTTCCGTTTTGAAAAACCCATGCGTATAGTTCGCTAAGAGAGACAAGAACAAGACACCACGGGGGGTGGCTGGAATGATCAGATCTGAACTGATCCAGAAGATTGCGGATGAGAACCCGCACCTGTATCAGCGGGACGTGGAGAGGATCGTGAACACGATCTTCGAGGAAATCACCAATGCCATGGCCCGGGGTGATCGGGTCGAGCTGCGGGGCTTCGGGGCCTTTTCGGTCAAGAAGCGGGACGCGCGGACCGGACGCAACCCGAGGACGGGTGAGGCGGTCGAGGTCGAGGAAAAGCACGTCCCCTTCTTCAAGACCGGCAAGCTTCTGCGGGACCGCCTGAACGGACATACTGATTGATGCGCTATATCCGCTACGCCTTTCTTGCCTTGCTGGCCATTTGCCTCGTGGTCGTGGCCCTCGCCAATCGCCAGTCGGTGGCGCTGAACAGCCTTCCTGACGGTTTGGCGACCTTTCCCGGCTTGGGACCGTTCGCCGTTTCCGTCGAGCTGCCTTTGTTCATCGTGATCTTTGCGGGCATCGTGGCGGGGCTTTTGATCGGCTTCGTCTGGGAATGGCTGCGCGAGCACAAGTATCGCGCCGAGGCCGCCCGCAAGAAGGGTGAGGTCAAGAAGCTTGAACGCGAGCTGAAGAAGACGCAGGCGGAGCGGGACAAGGACAAGGACGAGGTCCTGGCGATTCTGGATCAATCCGCCTGATCCATCCGCGGGGAGGGGGCTCTGCCCCCCGGCGCGTGCCGCGCCTCCCCCGGGGTATTTTCAAAGAGAAGAAGACAGGGGCCGCGATGCAGGACATCCGGATCAAGATTTGTGGCCTGACGCGGGTGCGCGATGTCGAGGCGGTGGCCGAGGCCGGGGTGAACTATTTCGGTCTCGTGTTCTTTGCCAAGAGCCCGCGCAACGTGAGCATCGCGCAGGCGCGCGACTTGGCCTTGGCGGCGCCCGTGGGGTTGGCGAAGGTCGGTTTGATGGTCAATCCGACGGATGACGACTTGCGGATGATCCTCGACGAGGTTCCCTTGGACATGATCCAATTGCATGGGTCCGAAAGCCCGGAACGGGTGGCCGAGGTACGGGCACGATACGGCCTGCCGGTGATGAAGGCGGTGGGGGTGGCCGACGAGGCGGATCTGGCACGGGTGGCATCCTACCAGCCGGTGGCGGACCAATTGCTGATCGACGCGAAGCCGCCAAAGGGCGGCGATCTTCCGGGCGGCAACGGTTTGAGTTTCGACTGGCGGCTGGTGGCGGGGCGCCGGTTCGGCAAGCCATGGATGCTGGCCGGGGGATTGACGCCCGAGAATGTCGCGACGGCGATCGCCATGACCGGTGCGCGGCAGGTGGACCTGTCGTCGGGGGTCGAGAGCGCGCCGGGGGTGAAGGATGCGGGTCTGATCCGCGCCTTCGTGCAGGCGGCCCGCAGCGCGGCGGCGAAGGCCCCGCCGCGCCTGTGACCCCGCTCCGGGCGAAGACCCGGAGCCTCTGGGTCAGAGCAGGTCCAGCACGCGTTCCGGCGGGCGGCCGATGACGGCCTTTTCGCCTGCAAACAGGACGGGGCGTTCGATCAGCTTTGGCTGCTCTGCCATGGCCTGCAGGAGGGCGTCGTCGGCCATGTCCGTGGTCAGGCCCATTTCCTTGAAGGTGGTTTCTTTCGTGCGCATCATCTCGACGGCGGACAGGCCGAGCGCCGCCTGAGCCGCGCGCAATTCGTCAAGGCTGGGCGCGTCGTCGAGATAGCGGCGGAGGGTGACATCGGCGCCGCGCTCTTCGAGAAGCGCAAGCGCATGACGGGATTTCGAGCAGCGTGGATTGTGCCACAGGATCAGAGCCATGTGTCGCGTCCTTGTCCAACGGCTTGCGCGGCGGTGCAGCCTTCGCGTTCGAGGATGGCGTCGAGGCCGTGGACGATGTTGGGGATCAGCGACATGCCGCCATAGACCAGCGCGGTGTAGAGTTGCACGGCAGACGCCCCCGCGAGGATCTTCTGCCACGCCTGTTCCGCCGTGCTGACGCCGCCGACGCCGATCAGGGGAATCTTGCCGTCGGTCAGTTGGGAGAGCCGGGCGAGGGTGCGGGTCGATTTCTCGAACAGCGGCGCGCCGGAGAGGCCGCCGGGTTCGTCCCTGAAGCGGGATGTCAGCCCGTCCCGCGACAGGGTGGTGTTGGTGGCGATGACACCCGCCACGCCGGAGGCGAGCGCGACCTCGGCCACGTCCTCCAGCCCTTGGGCATCGAGATCGGGGGCGATCTTGAGAAAGACCGCGATCGGCGTGTCGAGAGCGCCGCGCGCCTCCATGACACCGGCGAGCAGGGCCGACAGCGCCTCCTTGCCTTGCAGGTCGCGCAGTTTCTCGGTGTTGGGGGAGGAGACGTTGACGGTGGCGAAGTCCAGATAGGGGCCGCAGCGGGTCAGGACCTTGGCGAAATCCGCCGCGCGGTCTTCGCTGTCCTTGTTGGCACCAAGGTTGAGGCCAAGGACCATGTCGCGCGGGCGCTTCATCAGGCGGCCTGCGATGGCCTCCATCCCGTCATTGTTGAAGCCGAACCGGTTTATGGCCGCGCGGTCCTCGGTCAGGCGAAAGAGGCGTGGTTTGGGGTTGCCGGCTTGCGGGCGAGGCGTGGCGGCGCCGACCTCGACAAAGCCGAAGCCCGCGCGTGACAGGCCGTCGAGCACCTCGGCATTCTTGTCGAAACCGGCGGCAAGGCCAAGCGGGTTGGGCAGGCTCAGCCCGGCGACGGTGCACCGCAGCCGGTCCGAGGTGATCTGACCGGGGGCAGGCGCCAGCCCCATGCCGAGCGCCTTCATGGCCAGCCCATGGGCGGCCTCCGGGTCCATCCGGTGGAGCAGGGTCATGCCTGCCTTTTCGAACAGGTTCATCCGAACACGTCTCCTGTCGTGGCGGGGGCTGTGCGGATCAGGCGCGACTCCGCCACGGCGGCCTGACGGTGGATGACGGCCCGCGCATAGTCCGGATCCTTGACCATCGCCATGAAGGCATGGGCGGACGGGTAGCGCGCGATGAAGACGTGGTCCCAAACCTCGTCGGATGGGCCGATCAACGTGCAACGATAGCCGCCGCGCCACAGGATCGATCCGCCGACGCGCGCCAAGACCGGACCGCTTTCCGCGCCGTAGCGGGCATAGGCCTCGGCTCCGCTGAGGCCGTCATCATAGAGTGCGTGGTCCTCGGGATAGCGGGCGATCTCGCGCAGACGCACGAGGTTGAGCATTTCGCAAGGTTCGTCCCGATCAAGCGCCTTGAAGGCGTCGAACTGCGCGCGCTCCGGGTCGATATGGCTCATGCTAACGTCTCGGGGAAGACATGACCCTCGGGACCAAGCGGCAGCGGCTGGCACCACGTCACATGGGCCAGCGTCAGCGGGCCGTAATAATGCGGGAACAGGGCGCCGCCGCGCGAGACTTCCCATTTGAGGGCATCGCCCATGCGGTCGGTGTCGAGTTCCGCCAGCATCAGCCCGTCAACCCCGGCGAAATGTTTCGCCGCCGTCTCGCGCGCCTGTTCGGCGGTGGAGAAATGGATGAAGCCGTCGGTGACGTCGATGGGCGCGCCGGGTGTTTCGCCCTTGGCGCGCAGGTCCGACCATTCGTCGGCGCGGAGGATCTTGTATATCAGCATGCACGCGGTTTGCCCCGACCTGCGCGCCCGGTCAAGCGCTGCGCGCAAGGCGCTTCGAAGCGCCTTGGTGGCGCGCCGTTCCCTAGGGGCGCCCAAGCGCTTTCGAAAGCGCTTGTTCAAGGCCCTTCGAAGGGCCTTGCGGCGCGCAGGGCAAAGCGCGCGCCTGGGGGCATCGACCTGTCGCCGCGATTTCACGCAAGTTCGTCATGCACGCGTCACATGACGCGGCGATACCGCGCATCAGGCTTTGACTCTTTGGTCCAACCGGGGTCTGCTGTTCGGATAACAACTCTGACAGAGAGGTTTTCACCCATGTATCGTCTGATGACCAGCGCCGCCGCGCTTGCCATGATGGCAGGCACCGCGCAGGCCGACTATTCCCTGACCATCCTGCACACGAACGACTTCCACGCCCGCTTCGAGCCGATCAGCAAATATGATTCGGGCTGCTCCGCCGAGGACAACGATGCCGGTGAATGCTTTGGCGGCTCCGCCCGCCTCATGACCGCCATTTCCGAGGCAAAGGCCCGCAGCAACAACCACATCCTCGTGGATGGCGGCGACCAGTTCCAAGGCACGCTCTTCTACACCTATTACAAGGGCAAGCTGGCCGCCGAGATGATGAACCAGATGGGCTATGACGCGATGACCGTGGGCAACCACGAATTCGACGATGGCCCCGAGGTGCTGCGCGGTTTCATGGATGCGGTCGACTTCCCCGTCCTGATGTCCAACGCCGATGTCTCGGGCGAGCCGCTGCTGGCCGATGTCCTGATGAAATCCACCGTGATCGAGCGCGGCGGCGAGCGTCTGGGCCTGATCGGCCTGACCCCGCAGGACACCGATGAACTGGCCTCCCCCGGCAAGAACATCATCTTCACCGATCCGTCGGGCGCGGTGCAGGGCGAGGTCGACAAGCTGACCGCCGATGGCGTCAACAAGATCATCGTCCTGTCGCATTCAGGCTATGGCGTCGACCAGATGGTCGCGCAGAACACCACCGGGGTCGACGTGATCGTCGGCGGTCACTCCAACACCCTGCTTGGCGACATGGACGGCGCAGTGGGCGCCTATCCGACCGTCGTCAATGGTGTGCAGATCGTTCAGGCCTATGCATATGGCAAGTTCCTGGGCGAACTGAACGTGACCTTCGACGATGACGGCAACGTCATCGAAGCCGTGGGCGCGCCGATCATCATGGACGCCGCCGTGACCGAGGACGAGGCCACCAAGGCCCGCATCACCGAGGCCGCCGCCCCGCTGGAGGAAATCCGCAACAAGGTCGTGGCCGAAGCCGCCGAACCCATCGAAGGCAACCGCGATGTCTGCCGCGCGATGGAATGCTCCATGGGCAACCTCGTGGCGGATGCCATGCTCGACCGGGTCAAGGATCAGGGCGTCGAGATCGCCATCGCCAACTCCGGTGGCCTGCGCGCGTCCATCGGCGCGGGCGAAGTCACCATGGGCGAGGTGCTGACCGTGCTGCCCTTCCAGAACACGCTCTCGACCTTCCAGGTCTCGGGCGCGACCATCGTCGAGGCGCTGGAAAACGGCGTCAGCCAGATCGAAGAGGGCGCAGGCCGCTTCCCGCAGGTGGCGGGCATGACCTTCACCGTCGATCCCTCGGCCGAGGCCGGCAGCCGCGTGTCCGAGGTCATGGTCGGCGGCGCGCCGATCGACATGGACAAGATGTATGGCGTTGTTTCCAACAACTACGTCCGCAATGGCGGCGACGGCTACAAGATGTTCACCGATGCGGAAAACGCCTACGACTTCGGGCCGGATCTGGCGGATGTGACGGCGGAATACCTCGCCGCCGAGGGGCCGTACCAGCCCTACACGGATGGCCGCATCAAGATCATGGGCCAATAACCCCTGAAATCAGCGCCTCCCCCTCGCTTCTTTGGTCCAAAAATACCTTGGGGGGAGGCGCGCCAGCGCCGGGGGGCAAAGCCCCCCAGCCACCTTATTCGGCGGCCATGCCTTCGGTGAATTGCAGCCGCGCCAGCCGGGCATAAAGCCCGCCCTCGGCCACCAGCGCGTCATGCGTGCCCTGCGCGACGATCCGGCCCTGATCCATCACCACGATCCGATCCGCCTTCTTCACCGTCGCCAGACGGTGCGCGACGATGATCGTCGTGCGACCCTCGGCCAGCTTGTCGACGGCGGCCTGCACCAGACGCTCGCTTTCGGCATCCAAGGCGCTCGTCGCCTCGTCCAGCAGCAGAACGGGCGCATCGCGCAGGATCGCGCGGGCAATCGCCACGCGCTGCTTCTGGCCGCCCGACAGCATGACGCCACGTTCGCCGAGCCATGTGTCATAGCCGTCGGGCAGGGCGTCGATGAACTCATGCGCGGCGGCGGCGCGGGCGGCGGCCTCGACCTCGTCGCGCGCCGCATCCGGTCGGCCAAAGCGGATATTGTCCAGCGCCGAGGCGGCAAAGATCACCGGGTCCTGCGGCACCAGTGCCAGCGCCCGGCGGAAGTCGTGCCGTGCCATGGCGTTCAACGCCACGCCGTCCAGCGTGATCGCCCCCGAGGCCGGGTCGTAGAACCGTTGGATCAACTGGATGATCGTCGTCTTGCCCGCGCCCGACGGGCCAACCAGCGCCACGGTCTCGCCCGGTGCGATGCGCAGGCTGACGCCCTCCAGTGCCGACACGTCAGGGCGGGTGGGATAGGCGAAGTGCACATCGTCAAAGACGAGTTCGCCACGCACGGGCGCGGGAAGACCAACCGGAGCGCGCGGATCGGTGACGGTGTCCTCGGCCTGCAACAGCTCGACCAGCCGTTCGGTCGCGCCGGCGGCGCGCTGCAATTCGCCGAACACTTCGGACAGCGCACCCACCGCGCCTGCGACCATCACCGAATAGATCACGAACTGGATCAGGGTGCCTGCCGACATGCCGCCCGCGCGGACGTCCCATGCGCCGACCCAAAGCACGCCGACAATGCCGGTGAAGACCAGAAAGATGACGATCATCGTCATGCCCGCGCGGGTCCAGATCCGCTTGCGCGCCGAATCGAAGCTTTTCTCCGTCACGTCGCCAAAGGCCGCACGCGACAGCGCCTCGTGGGTATAGGCCTGCACCGTCTGCACGCTCAGAAGCGCCTCTGACGCGTTGCCCGAGGACACTGCGATCCAGTCCTGGTTTTCCCGGCTGAGCTTGCGCAGGCGCTTGCCCAGCACGATGATCGGCACCACCACGGCGGGCACGATCAACAGCACCAGCCCGGTCAGCTTGGGCGAGGTGAACATCATCAGGATCATCCCGCCCGAGAACAACAACACGTTGCGCAGCGCGATGGAAATCGACGAGCCGATCACCGACAGGATCAGCGTCGTGTCGGTGGTGATGCGCGACAGGACCTCGCCGGTCATGATCTTTTCGTAGAAGGCGGGCGACAGGCCGATCACCTTGTCGAACACCGCCTTGCGAATATCGGCTACGACCCGTTCGCCCAGCCGCGTCACCAGCGCATAGCGCGCCGCGGTGCCCACCGCCAGCAGCGCCGCCAGCCCGAGCGCCGCGCCGAAATACTGGTCCAGCAGCACGCCGTCGGTGTTGTTGAAATTGTCTACCACCCGGCGCACCGCCAAGGGCAGGGTCAGCGACACCGCCGCCGTGGCCGACAGCGCCGCCAACGCGGCCATCATCAACAGGCGGTAGGGCGCCAGAAACGGCCAGAGTGCGCCGAGCGAGCCGATCTTCTTCGACTTCGCGCGTTCCTCGTCGGGACTGGTGAGGGTGCGGGCCATGTCGTCTCCTGTCCTTGTCTGGCAAGGGGTTTGGCCATCCAGCGCGCGCGGGTCAAGCGCCGAAAGGACGCGGCCTAGGCGATTTGTGCGGGATCGAAAGAGGAAAGGTTGGAGCGGGCGACGGGAATCGAACCCGTATCTCTTGCTTGGAAGGCAAGGGTCTTACCATTACACAACGCCCGCTTCGGCCCCTGATTATGACAGCCGGGCGCAGGCGTCAAGCGGTGCGCGCGCGTGGGCGCTGTGTCGTCTTTTTCGCGTAGTTTCGTCAAATTCGCCCCAATTTTGCCGCGATTCACCCTTAAACACTTTGCAAAGGATACACGTGGTGGGGGCCTCGTGAGTTCAGGAGCTGCCATGTTTCGCAAAATCGGTCTGACCGTCGCTCTCGCCCTTGGTGTCGTTGCCACTCCGCTGGCCGCCGAGGAGCATTATGTCTTGCTGATGGGCACCGGCTATTTCCCGGATTACGTCTATCCGGAGGTTGGCGACACGATCAAATTCGTCAACGCGTCGATCTACCCGATGAGTGCGACCGCCGTGGACCTGAGCTGGGACACTGGCGTCCTTCTGCCGCAAGAGACCGTCACCATCGAGGTCTTCGACGGCATGAAGCAGACCTTCAACAACGTGGTCGACACCAATTATGACGGCAATGGCCAGCCGATCGGAACCAATGCGATCGGCGTGATCGAATACACACGGCAGGCCGACCTCGCGACCAACACCCTGACTGGCGAAGTCCACGAAGAGGCGATCAATTAAGGCGCGACCGGCTCGATCAGCTGCGCGCCGCTTGCGCGGTTGGAATTGACCTGCGTGGACACGCGATGAAAGGCCAGTGCCCCTTCGGGCGCTGGCTGCATCAGTTTGGCCGCGCCGTGCCCGTCCTCGCCCAGCCATTTCGCCCAGTCCGTCTGTTCCAGCGTGACGGGCATGCGGTGGTGGATCTGTGACATCTGGTCATTGGCGCCGATGGTGACGATGGCACAGGTGCGCATCCGCTCGGCCTCCGGCCCCCAATCCTGCCAGACCCCGGCAAAGACCAGCGGATCGCCATCGGCGCGGGTGATGTACCACGGCAGGCGGTTGCCGTCCTCGTCCTTGGTCCATTCGTAGAACCCGGTGCAGGGGATCAGGCAGCGGCGTTCGCGGCAGGCGGCGCGAAAGGCGGGTTTCTCGGCGATGGTCTCGGCGCGGGCGTTGATCAGCAGCGGGCCGTCATTGGGTTTCTTGTACCAATGCGGGATGAAGCCCCAGCGCATGGCGGTCAGCCTGCGCGCGCCGTCGCTGAGGACGGTGTGGATTTGGTTGGTGGGGCAGACGTTGTAGTTCGGCACACTGGGCAGGTCGTTGGCGGGCTGCGCGTCGAACAGCTGCGCCATGGCATCCGTGGGCAGAGTGACTGCAAACCGCCCGCACATGCCTAGCGCCCCAGCGTCGAATACAGCATCAGCCCCCACGCGGTCAGATGCTTGTCGAGCGCCCCCCACAGCGCGCCAAAGCGCAGGGGGTCCGTCCGGGTCGCCTCGGCGATCTGCGCCAGCGCGCGGCGCCCGTCGATGGCGGCGATCAGGGGGGCCGCGTCCTTGGGGAGTGTCACGCGTTCGCTGACGCCGCCCATGTTGATCGGCAGGGGTTTGCCCTGCGCCACCGCCTGCGCCAAGGCACGGGGCTGGACGCCGCGCAGATGCGGGATCAGCTGGCGGTTGCTGCCCTTGGCGGGTTTGCGAAGGTCATCCGATGGCACCGCATAGGCGGCGTGCAGCTTGATCGTGCCGCGCAGCTTTTCGGCCACGGCCATCGCCTCGCCATCCCCCATGCCCTCAGGCCGCGAGGCAATGCGGGACAAGTCATAAAGGGCAGGCGTGCAGAAGGATTGCAGCCGCCAGCCGGTTTGGTCGAGCACCGCCAGCAGGTCACCCACGTCAAAGGCCCGATCCTGCCCGTGCAGCAGCAGGTCATAGAAGCCGGCATCGCTTTGACGGTGGTCGGTCAGGTGCGGGTTGACGGCAAAGGGGTGGCCTGCGGGCAGGTTTGTGACGATCTCCTTGGCCTTGGCCAGCCGGTCTTGCGGCGGCAACCCGTCGAACAGCGTGCCGAACGCCTCTTGCAACGGGTAGACGCCGGAGCGGCCATAGGGCGCGTAGACCATGAAACCCAAGCCCCCGCCCGGTGCCAGCGCCTTGCGCAGCGCCGCGAACCCCTCGGCGGGGTCGGGCAGGTGATGCAGCACGCCGCAGCAGTCGATATAGTCGAACTGGCCATAATCGGGCGCATCCAGCAATGACCCGGTGTGGAAGGTGATCCCGGTCAGCCCGCGCGCCTGCGCCCGCGCCTCGGCCACGGCGCGCGAGGCGGTCGAGAGGTCGACATAGGTGATGTCATAGGGCTTGCCCGCGCTGGTCAGCACCTGCGCCAGTTGGATCAGCCCGTCACCGGTGCCGCCTCCCGCCACGAGGATGCGCAAGGGCTGCGACCAGTCGCGGCGGCCCTCCCACAGGAAATGGTCCATCTCCAGCGGATGCGAGGGCGAGCCGGTGATCAGGCGCTTGGCCTCGTCGCTTGGGTCACGCTCGGGATAGGGGTAGGCTTCGTATTGTTCGCTGACGCTGACCATGCAGGCTTGGCCTTTCCGATTGCGGTGCACAGAGAGTTTCGGCAGGGTCGCCGCATGACGCACGTGCCTATTTGTCTGCCCTATCATTCCGGAAATGGCCATACCCGTCGCCTTGTCGAGGCCATTGCCGAAGGGATTGGCGACACGGCCCGGATGATCGACGTGACCCGCCTGACCACATCCGACTGGCAGGCGCTGGATCGGGCGGCGGGCGTGGTCTTTGCCACGCCGACCTATATGGGCAGCACCTCCGCCGCCTATGCCGCCTTTCTCGAAGAGGCCGGGGACCGTTGGGCCGCGGGCGGTTGGCTAGACACGATCGCAGCGGGAGCAACGGTGGCCAGCTATCCGTCGGGCGACAAACTTGCGACGCTTCAGCGGCTTGTCGTTTTCGCCGCGCAGATGGGCATGATCTGGGTGGGGCAGTCCGAAATCGGCGCGCCGGTCGATCGGGCGCGCCCCGGGATCAATCGGGACGGCAGCCATCTGGGGCTGATGGCGACCGCCGCGCGGGACAAGACGGTGCTTGTCGAAGAGCACGATCTGGCGACGGCACGGCTGTTCGGGGCACGGATCGCGCAAGCGGTGCGGCGCTGGGGGCAGGCCTAGCCTTTGCGGGCGAGGTCCCGCTTGGCCTCCAGCAGCGAGATGTCGGTCATCAAACGCTTACGCTCGGTGCGATCCGCCGTTTCCAGCAGCTCGGCGCGCAATCGCGCCAGTTCCTTCGACAGGGAGACAAAGGCAGGCTCGGCCCCGTTCTCCTGCAGGATGCGGTTCAACACCCCGTCCACGGACGGATCGCGTGGCGGCAGGGGCTTGCCCGCGCCCGGCAGGTTGTCAAAGGCGCCCTTTGCTTCGGCGGCGCGGATCTTGGCGCTGATGAGGTCGATCAGGGGATGGTCCATCCAGACAATATAGGCCCGGCGCAGCCGGGCGGCAATGCGGGCGAAACGCTGCGTCACAGGCCACCTGCCGCAGCGTCCATCCCGCTTGCGCGCTGCACGGTTCTTGCCCAGACTGAACAAAACGAACGGGAGGAGGCGACCATGACCTATGCAGGTGTGGCCGATCGCAATGCCATAGAAGCGCAGATGCCTTGGGCCGAACGCGACGTGCCGGCCACGCTCTGGGCGCAGTTGACCAAGACGGCGGCTGCGTTTCCGGCGCGGCCCGCCGTCAGCTATCAGCTGACCTCGGGCGCGACCGACAAGGCCGAGACGCTGTCCTGGGCCGAACTGCGCGACCAGACCGCGCAGGCGGCGAACCTGTTCCGCAAGCTGGGCGTGGGTGAAAACGACGTGGTCGCCTATGTCCTGCCGAACTGCAACGAGACCATCGCGACGCTGCTGGGCGGGGCCGTGGCCGGGATCGTTAACCCGATCAACCCGCTGCTGGAGCCGGAACAGATCGGTGCGATCCTGCGCGAAACCGGGGCCAAGGTCGTGGTCACGCTGAAACCCTTCCCCAAGACCGACATCGCGCAAAAGGTGTCCGAGGCGGTGCGCCATGCGCCGAAATGCAATACGGTTCTGGAAATCGACCTGAACCGGTACCTGAGCCCGCCGAAATCCTGGCTGGTGCCCTTCCTGCGGCCCAAGATCGAGGGCACGCGCCACGCCGATTACCTCGACTTCGTCAAGGAAGTGGCCAAGCAGCCCACCGAGTTGCAGTTCGAGGACAGCACGGGCGACCGGGTCGCCGCCTATTTCCACACGGGCGGCACGACGGGCATGCCCAAGGTGGCGCAGCACCTGTATTCCGGCATGATCTACAACGGCTGGCTGGGCGCGACCCTGCTGTTCGACGAGACCGACAACATCATGTGCCCGCTGCCGCTGTTCCACGTCTTTGCCTGCCACGTCATCCTGATGGCCGCGATCTGTTCGGGGGCGCATGTGGTCTTCCCGACGCCTGCGGGCTATCGCGGCGAGGGGGTGTTCGACAATTTCTGGAAGCTCTGCGAGCGGTGGAAGATCAGCTTTGTCATCACGGTGCCCACCGCTGTCAGCGCGCTGATGCAGCGCAAGGTCGATGCGGATATCTCTTCGGTGAAGACGGCGTTTTCGGGCTCGGCGCCCATGCCGTTGGAACTGTTCAAGCGGTTCCAGACCTCCTGCGGCGTGACCATCTGCGAGGGCTACGGCCTGACCGAGGCGACCTGCCTCGTGTCGGTCAACCCGCCCGATGGCGAGAAGAAGGTCGGCTCGGTCGGCATCGCATTGCCCTATACGCAGGTCAAGATCGTCAAGCAGACCGATGCTGGTCCGGTGGAATGCGCCACGGACGAGGTGGGTGAGATCTGTATCTCCAACCCCGGCGTCTATGCGGGCAGCACCTATACCGAAGAGGACAAGAACCGCGACCTGTTCCATGAGGGGATCTACCTGCGGACGGGCGACCTTGGGCGGGTCGATTCGGACGGCTACCTTTGGATCACGGGACGGGCCAAGGACCTGATCATTCGCGGCGGTCACAATATCGACCCCGCCGAGATCGAAGAGGCGCTGCTGGCGCACCCGGCTGTGGCCTTTGCCGGGGCCATCGGCCAGCCCGATGCCCATTCCGGCGAACTGCCCTGCGCCTTCGTCGAACTGGTCGACGGGGCGACGGTCACGGAGGACGAGTTGATGGAACATGCCAAGGTGCATGTCCACGAACGCGCCGCGCACCCCAAGCACATGACCATCCTGCCGGAACTGCCCAAGACCGCCGTCGGCAAGGTCTTCAAGCCCGATCTGCGCAAGCATGCGATCACGCGGGTCTATAACGCGGCGCTTGAGGGCGCGGGGTGCCCGGCGCGGGTGGCCTCTGTCGTCGATGACAAGAAGCGCGGCCTCGTCGCGCAGATCGAGATGAACGGCGCGGGCAAGGACGAGGTCGGCCAAGTGCTGGGCGCCTTCGTCCGGCCTTGGGACGCGACGGCCTGACGCGGCGGGGGCAAGGCTCTTCGAAGAGCCTTGCGTGGCGCTGCCCTTACCGGTGCGCTGCCGTCCGAAAGGAAAGATTTGTCCCGCAAGAGCCGGGCGCGGCGATTGTCGGCTGGGCGGGCTCAAATTCCTTCAAAGGAATTTGCAAGGCTCTTCGAAGAGCCTTGCACCGCACCTCCATCAGCGGCGGATCGGATCGATGGGGGGTGCGCAAAGCCCGAGGCGCTCTTCCAGCACGCGGGCAACCTGCAACAGCCGTCCCTCGCCGCGCGGTTTGCCGATCAACTGGATGCCAACGGGCAGCCCCGCCTCAGTGAAGCCCACGGGCAAGGAGAGCGCGGGCAGGCCGCACAGGGTCGCCAGAAACGCAAAGCGCAGCCAGTCGAGATAATCCTTGCAGGGCACGCCCGCGACCTCGGTCGGGTATTCGACCTCGACCGGCAACGGCGGCAGGCCGGCGACCGGGCAGGCCAACACATCGTAGCGCGTCATGAAGTCCTGCATCACGCCGTAGGCGCGACCACGCGCGACCATCGCGTCGCCGATCTGCTCGACGGTCAGGGCCCGGCCATCCTCGATGTTCTGGCGCAGCGTTGGCTTGTACTGCGCGCGGATGCGCTCCGGCGTGTGGCGATACATCGTCCACATGTCCAAGGCCCGGTGCACGCGGAACGCCATCTCGATATCGCGCACCTGCGGTGTCTCTTCCTCGACCGAAACCCCGTCATCGGTCATCTGCCCAAGGGCGGTTCGCAGCAGCCCGTCCATCTCGGTGGTAACGGGGGCGACCCCGTTCAGGTCCGGCGAGAAGGCGATGCGGATCGGGCCCGGCTGCCGGAGGCACTGGTCGAGATACGTGGCCGCGGGCGCCGGATACGAGACCGGCCAGACTGGATCGAATCCGGCCATGGCGTCCAGCATCAGCGCGCAATCCGCGACGTTGCGCGCCATCGGACCGTCGACCGGCATCGTGCCCATCTTGAGCACGTCATGTCCGCCACCGGCGACGCCGGGCGAGGGGCGCAGCCCCACGACACCGCAATAGCTGGCGGGCGTGCGCAGGGACCCACCAAGGTCCGAGCCTTGGCTCAGCCAGACCTCGCCGGCGGCGAGGCCCGCCGCTGCGCCGCCGGAAGAGCCGCCCGCGTTCATCCGGGTGTCCCACGGATTGCGCGTCGCGCCGAAGACGGCGTTGAACGTGTTCGCGCCAGCCCCCATTTCCGGCGTGTTGGTCTTGCCGATGACGACGCCACCCCGGCCTTCGAGCCGGGTGACGATGGGGTCCGAGTGCTCGGGGACGAACTCCGCAAGACCGGGCGTGCCGAAGGTCGTCCGGACTCCGGCGACGGTGGTCAGATCCTTGATACCGATGGGCAGGCCCGCCAGCAGGGTCGACTTGTCGGCCTGCGCGGCGGCGGCGCGGGCGCGGTCCGGGCAGGGCGTGACCATGGCGTTGATCGCATCCGAGGTCTGGCCGATGCGCGTCAGGGACGCCTCGACCAGTTCGGCGGGCGACACCTCTCCGGCTTTCAACAGGGCAATGGCCTCGCGCGCGGTCAGGCGGCAGAGATCCGGTCCGGAGAAGACCGGCTCAGCAGGCGTTGTCGGTGTCGGCACAGAACATCTCGTAGAGCAGACCGATCACGCGGCTCGTGTTTTCATTGGCGAGGGAATAGTAGATCGTCTTGCCATCGCGGCGGGTGACGACCAGCCCTTCTTCGCGCAGGCGGGCGAGCATCTGGCTGACAGCAGCCTGCCGGATGTTCAGCAGGGCTTCCAACTCGCCCACCGATTTTTCGCCGCCGCCGAGATGGCACAGGATCATCAACCGACCTTCATGTGCCAGCGTCTTGAGAAACGCCGCCGCATTCTGGGCGTTGGCAGACATTTCATCGGGCGGGGCGGGGGGCTGTGTGACTGTATCCATCGTCTGCATCTGCTCTGTCTGCTTGGAACCGCGCCAATATAGACCCCTTGATCGGAAATTGCGAGGTCAACTCTGCTTGACGGGCGCTCCGCCGCCGAACACGTTGCCGTTCGCATAATCGCAGGGCGCATCCTGCATCTGCAGGTGCAATCCCTCGCCGGTGAAGGGGTGGGCGCGGGCCAGATCCTCGTCTACGTCTATCCCAAGGCCGGGCGCCTGTGGGGCAGGGATGAAACCGTCTTCGATGCGGATGGTTCCCTTGATCAGCGCGTCATGGAAGGGCGTCTCGATGGTCTCGGCGATCAGCAGGTTGGGGATCGCGCAGGCCAGTTGGATATTGGCGGCCCATTCGATGGGACCTGCGTAGAGGTGCGGCGCCATCTCGGCGTTGAAGCTTTCGGCCAGCGCGGCCAGTTTGCGCGCCTCCCAGATGCCGCCCGCGCGCCCCAGCGCCGGTTGCAGGATCTTCGCCCCGCCGGTGCGCAACAGGGTGGCGAATTCAGCGCGGGTGGTCAGGCGCTCGCCGGTGGCGACCGGGATGCGGACGGCGTTTGCCACCTGCTGGAACTCCAGCAGGTTGTCCGGGGGAATGGGTTCCTCGAACCAGAGCGGGTTGTAGGGCTCGATGGCCTGTCCCAGCCGGATCGCGCCGGCGGTGGTGAACTGGCCATGGGTGCCGAAGAGCAGGTCGGCCTTGTCGCCCACGGCGGCGCGGATCGCCCGGCAGAAGGACACCGACAGCGAGATGTCGGACATGGCGGGCTGGTGCCCGCCGCGCATGGTGTATGGGCCTGCCGGGTCGAACTTGACCCCGGTATAGCCGCGCCCGATGCAGTCCAGCGCCGACTCGGCGGCCATTTCCGGGCTGACCCAGAAGTCGGGCAGCGGGTGATGCGGCAGCGGGTAGAGATAGGTATAGGCGCGCACGCGCTCGTTCATCAGCCCGCCGATCAGCGCCCAGACGGGGCGGTCGCGGGCTTTGCCGAGGATGTCCCAGCAGGCGATTTCGAGGCCCGAGAACGCGCCCATGACCGTCAGGTCGGGGCGTTGGGTGAAGCCCGACGAATAGGTGCGGCGGAACATGCGTTCGATGTTCTCGGGGTTCTCGCCCTCGAAATAGCGCTGGAAGACGTCCGAAATCACCGCGCGCATGGCGTCGGGACCGATGGAGGAGGCGTAGCATTCGCCCCAGCCGGTGATGCCGCAGGCCGTCGTCAGTTTCACGAGGATCCAGTATTGCCCGCCCCAGCCGGGGGCCGGGGGGCTGGTGACGATGATGTCGAGATCAGCGAGTTTCATCGGTGTCGTCCTTTCACATGTTTCGCCCGCGCTGCGCTTGGGCGACCGGTTGGGGGAGGCTCTGCCTCCCCCAACCCCCCTCCGCGGTATCTTCAGCCAGAAGAAGGGCTGGCGGGTCAGAAGAGGATCACGTTGCGCCGCGCGCCGCCGGTCTTCGTGTCGGCGATGGCTTCGTTGATCTGGTCCAGCGACCAGCGGCCCGAGACGAGCTCGTCGAGTTTCAGGCGGCCTTGGCGGTAGAGGTCGGCCATCCATGGGATGTCGCGGCTGATCACCACGTCGCCCATTTTCGAGCCTATCATGGATTGGCCCATGAAGGCAGGGACGACCGGTTCGTATTGCGCCATGGCACCCGAGGCGGGCATGCCGACCATGACCATCCGTCCACCCCAACCCATGTAGCGCAGGGATTGTTCGTAGGCCGGGATGGCGCCCACGGTCACGGCGACGAGGTCGGCACCGCGGCCCATGGCCTTGATCGCCTTGGCCCACGGGGCCTTGTCGGTGGCCAGCACGCCATCGGTGGCGCCGAAATCGCGGGCGATGTCGAGTTTCTCGGGGCTCATGTCGACGGCGACGATGCGGCGGGCCCCGGCGATGCGGGCGCCTTGAATGGCGTTCAGGCCGACGCCGCCCGCGCCGATCACCACGACGTCCTCGCCCGCGCGCAAGCGGCCCGCATTGACCACCGCGCCGATGCCGGTGATGACGCCGCAGGCCAGCAGACAGATGCTTTCGGCGGGCATGTCGTCGGGCATGGCGACGATCTGGGTCTGGTCGACCACGACGCGTTCGGCAAAGGCACCGCAATTCATGGCCTTGACCACGGGAGTGCCGTCGGGGCAGGTCAGGGGGCTGTCGCTGCCGGGATGCTCGCAGATCGTCGGCTTGCCGGTTGCGCAGTTCCCGCAATGGCCGCAGGACTTGATCAGGGTGACGACGACGCGCTGGCCCTCGGTGAAGCCCGTGACGCCGTTGCCGAGTTTGCTGATGCGGCCTGCGGCCTCGTGGCCGTAGACGGCCGGAAGGTCGCCGCCCCAGATGCCCTCGGCATAGCTTATGTCGGAATGGCAGATGGCCACCGCCTCCAGCGTGACCTCGACCTCGGTCTTGTCGGGCGCGCGCAGGTCCAGTTCCTGGATCTCCAATGGCGCGTTGAACGCCGTGCAGACGGCGGCCTTGATGCGTGTCATGTCCCTCTCCCTGTTTTCGGCGAGCCTGCTGTGCGTTGCGGCGCGGTGCAAGCCGGAATGCGGCGTTACGCAACGGCGTTTTGGCGCGATTGGGACAGAAACAACGCCAGCGCGATCAGGATCAGCCCGAGCGCCACGACAAAGGGCGCGCCGGCGAAGGGCGTTGTGCGCTCCGGCGCCGTGGCCCAGGCAAAGCTGGTGGTCATCAACAGCGGCGAGACGATGGTGGCGATGGCGGCGGTCGAGGTTAGGACACCTTGCAGCAGGCCCTGACGGTTGGGGCCAAGCCCTTGCGACAGCATGGCGGTGGCGGCGGGGCCGAAGCAGCCGCCAAGTGCGGCGAGCGGCACCAATGTCAGGGCCAAGGCCGTGTTCGGCACCACGGCGGTCGCGGCGAAGGCGATCGCGAGGAAGGACAGGCCGAAGATCGCCGTGCCGCGCTCGCCCATCTGGCGGATCAGCAGCCGGATCAGCCCGGCCTGCACGACAAAGCCCGACAAGCCGAAGATCGCCAGCGAGAGGCCGATCAGGCCGGCGTCCCAGCCATAGCGCGCGGTGGTGAAATAGGCCCAGACCAGCGGGTAGACCGCAAAGGCGAGGTGGTAGAGGAAGATCACCACGAGGCTGCGCGCGATGCCGGGCAGCCGCGTCAGGGCGTAGAATGCGCCGAACGGGTTGGCGCGGGACCAGTGGAACCGGTCGGCTTTTTCCGTGAGCGTTTCGGGAAAGGTCAGCAAGCCCAGCACCCAGTTCAGAGCGCACAGCCCGGCGGCGGCCCAGAAGGGCGCGCGTGTGCCCAGCTCGCCCAGCAGGCCACCCAGCAGCGGCCCGGCGATGAAGCCAAGGCCGAAGGCGGCGCCGATCAGGCCGAACCCTTGGGCGCGTTTGTCTGGCGGGGAGAGATCGGCCATGGCGGCGGATGCGGTGCTTTGCGTGGCGCTGGCGAGGCCTCCCAAAGCGCGGGCGGCGACCAGCAGGGCGATGGTGCCCGCCAGCCCCAGCAGCGCGTAATCGGCCATGACGATGGCGAGCGTGACCAGCAAGACGGGGCGGCGGCCAAAGCGGTCCGACAGGTGGCCCAGAAGCGGCGCGCAAAGGAATTGCATCACGGCGAAGATCGTCGACAGGACACCGCCCCACAGGGCGGCTTCGGACAGGCCGCCGCCCGAGACTTCGCGGATCAGGTCGGGCATGACCGGGATGATCAGGCCGATGCCCATGGCGTCGATGACGACGGTCAGAAGCAGGAAGAGGACCGGCAGCTTCATGACCGACGCGCCCCGGGCGCAGACCCGGGGCCTCTGGCCGGAGTGCGGTGGAGGTCCCGGGTCAAGCCCGGGACGGGGGGTGTCAGGTCACAGCGCATGCACGGCGGCGGCAAAGGCGCGCGCCTCTGAGGGCGCGGTCCCGAGATGCCGGGCCGGGTCAAAGAAACCTTCGGGCAGGGCGTGGGCGTCGCGGGCGATCTCCTCCAGCGGCTGGCCGTTGGTGCGGGCCTGTTTGCACAGGTCCTTGGACAGGGCCTGCGCCTCGGGGCGGGGCATGGATTTGGCCAACTCGAACGACAGCGCCTCGGCAAGGATCAGGCCGCCGGTGGCGTCCAGATGCCCGCGCATGGCGTCGGCATCGGGCGACAGGGTCTCCGCCAGCGCCTGCGCGTGGGTCATCGACGCCGCGCCGGTCAGGATCAATTGCGGCAGGGTCAGCCATTCGGTGAACCACGCCGCGCCGTCCCGTTGCCAACGGTGGAGCGTCGCGCCCTGAAGCGTGCCGAACAGGCCTTGGGCGTGATGCGCCAGCGCGACCAGCACGGACGGCGCGACCGGGTTCTGTTTCTGCGGCATGGTGGAGGACGCACCCGTGCCGCCAAGGCGGACTTCGCCAAGGTCGGATTGGGTCATCAGGGTCAGGTCCTCGCCCATCTTGCCCGTGACCAAGGCCACCTGCGCGAACCAGCCCGCGATGGCCTGCACCGGGGCGCGGTCGGTGTGCCAACTGCGCTGGGGGTCTTTCAAACCCAAAGCCTTGGCCAGACCGGCGCGGATCGCGGCCGGGTCGTCGCCCAAGGCGGACCCGGTGCCTGCCGCGCCGGACAGCGAGACCATCAGGTTCTCGCGGATGCGCGGGGCGTCCTGCAACAGGTGCAGCAGCGGCGTGCCCCATTGGGCCACCACCGCGCCAAAGCTGGTCGGTGTCGCGTGCTGGCCATAGGTGCGCGCGGCCATGGGCGTTTCGGCATGCGCCTCGGCCAGCCGGGCCAGCGCCTGCACGGTCGCCGTCAAGTGG
The DNA here is from genome assembly GCF_003667315.2 of Tropicibacter alexandrii. Classification (GTDB taxonomy): domain Bacteria; phylum Pseudomonadota; class Alphaproteobacteria; order Rhodobacterales; family Rhodobacteraceae; genus Tropicibacter; species Tropicibacter alexandrii. Next base: position 159,822 of record NZ_RCTZ02000007.1, read on the forward strand.
TCCTCGGCCAGCGCGATGGCTTGGCGCAGGCGCAACATCAGGGCGGTGTCCTGTATGTCTTGCGACGTCGCCCCCCAATGCAGGTATTGTGCATGTTCGGGCGCCTGCGTCAGTTTGCGGAACTCCGCCACCAGCGCGGGCGTGCTGACGCCGTTCTGCCCCGTCGCCTCGGCCAGCCCGGCCGGGTCGATCTGCAATTCCAGCGCCGCGCGGTGGATCGCCTTTCCGGCGGTTTCCGGGATCACGCCGTGTTGGGCCTGCACCTGCGCCAGCGACCCCTCGACCAGCATCATGGCGCGAATCTCGGCAGTGTCGGAGAACAAGCGGGCGGTCTCGCCCGTGGGGAACAGCCTGTGCAGGTGGGCGGAATCGAACGGCGTGGCGGTCATCGGTCTTTGGCAATCCTGTCGAGAAGCGCGGCAAGGTCATCGGGCGCGGCGAAAAAAGGCGAATGCGAGGTGTTCAGTTCATGCCGGTCCTCGGGTGCGAACCGCCCGGCCATGACGCGCTGGAAGGCGGGGGGAATGGCGCGGTCTTCGGTGCAGATGATGTAGCTGCGCGGTAGGGTTTGCGAGCGGTCCGTCAGGTCGATGGCCGTGTTTGAGGCGGCGGTGGACTCGGCGCAGAGCCGGGGCAGGGCGTAGTCCAGCGTGCCGGGCGGGCAATCGTGATAGAACTCACCCGCCCCGCCCGAGGTGTCGAAGGTGAAGCTCAGCCGCGTGTCGGACAGGCGGATCAGCGGCACCAAGGGTTGCTCGTCGGCCTGCATCCGCATCTGCGACAGGCTGAAGCTGGGCCAAGGCGTGTAGGCGCACAGATAGACGAGGCGGTGGATCTGCGTAGGGTCGATTTCGGCCGCCTGCGTGATCGAGTAGCCGCCCATGGAATGGCCGACGACGATGGTCGGTTCGGTCAACGCATCCACAACAGCCTGACCGAAGTCGCGCAGGCTGGTCTGTTCGATATCCGCCGGGTCGTCGCCGTGGCCGGGCAGGTCGATGGCCGTGGCCTGATGCCCCCGCGCCCCCAGCGCCGGGATCACGTCGCGCCAGCACCACGCGCCATGCGACGCACCGTGGATCAGCAGGAAACGCGCCATGTCAGGCGCCTTGCGCGCGCAGGAAATCCGACAGTATTTGCGCGTATTCCTCGGGCTTTTCCACGCAGGGCAAGTGGCCCGCGCCGCGGATCAGCGCCTTTTGCGCTCCGGGGATCAGGTCGGCTGTCTCAAAGACCAGATCGGGCGGGGTCGAGCCGTCCTCGGACCCGGCAATCGCCAGCGTCGGCAGGCGCAAGCCGCTGGTGGGCGTCATGAAATCCGTCCCGGCAATCGCTGCGCCACAGCCGGTCCAGCCGGTGGGGCCGGTGCTGAGGAACATGTTGCACCAGCCGGGGAATTCGTCGCTGGCATGGAACGGCTTGGAAAACCAGCGGTCCATGGTCGGGCCGATGATCGCCTCCAGCCCGCCGTCCTCGACCAGCTTGATGCGCTCGGCCCACATGTCGCGGGTGCCGATCTTGGCCCCCGTATTCGACAGCACCATGGCGCGCACGAGGTCGAGCCGCTTGGCCGCCAGCCCCTGCGCGATCATCCCGCCAATCGACAGACCGACAAAGACCGCGTTCTTGAAGCCCACGTGATCCATCAGCTTTTCGGTGTCCGACACCAGCGCGCCCATGGAATAGGGGCCATCGGGCGTGTCCGACAGGCCGTGCCCGCGCTTGTCGAAGCGCAGGATGCGCAGGTTCGTGGGCAGAAGGGGCAGGATCTTATCCCACAGTCGGAAATCGGTGCCGAGCGAGTTGGCAAAGACCACCGGCATCCCGTCCTCGGGGCCGGTCAGGCTGTAATGGATGTGGATGTCGCCGATCTTGGCCATCTGCATGTGCTGTCCTCCCGTTTTGCGACCTGTGTAGCGCGGTGCGGCGCGGGCGGGAAGGGGCGCTGGCCGGTCTTGTCAGATCGGGCACTGGGGTGTATGGTGGTAATATGATACCGTATAGCGGTGCGCCATGACTCCGAAACTGTTGACGACCCTCAGGACGTATGATCGCGCGACCTTTCTGGCCGACGTGATTGCCGGGATCAGCGTGGCGCTTGTGGCGCTGCCCCTGAGCCTTGCCATCGCGATTGCCAGCGGCGCGCTGCCCGAGACGGGGCTTTACACGGCGATGGTCGGCGGGTTCCTGATCTCGGCGCTGGGCGGCAGCCGGGTGCAGATCGGCGGGCCGACGGGGGCGTTCATCGTCGTGGTGTTCGGCGTGATCGAGGCGCATGGCATGGACGGTCTGGTGCTGGCCACGATGATGGCGGGGGGGATCCTGCTGGTGGCCGGATTGCTGCGCGCAGGCAGCCTGATCGCCTATGTGCCAGAGCCGGTGGTGCATGGCTTTACCATCGGGATCGCAGGGATCATCGCGGTCAGCCAACTGCCGGACTTGCTGGGGCTGTCGGGAGAGCTGCCCGCAGGCGTCTTTGCGCGGCTGAAGGCCGTTTGGGCCGCGCGGGACATGGTCAACGGCGCGGCGCTCGGCGTGGGGCTGGCGGTCATGGCCCTGATCATCGCGTTGCGCCGGGCCTTTCCACGATTTCCGGGCTTGATCGTCGCCGTGGGACTCGGGTCGCTTGTCGTGGCACTGGCCGGACTGGAGGTCGATACGGTGGCGGGGCGATTTGGCGCGTTGCCGCGCAGCTTGCCGGTGCCGGCATTGCCGGAGGTGACGACCGCGCGGCTGGTCGAGCTTCTGCCCTCGGCGCTGGTGATCGCCTTTCTGGCGGGGATCGAGTCGCTGTTGTCAGCGGTGGTGGCCGATCGGATGATCGGCGGGCGGCATCGCCCCAATGCCGAAGTGCTGGCGCAGGGCGTGGCGAATCTCGGCTCGGCTCTGTTCGGCGGCCTGCCCGCAACGGGGGCGATTGCTAGGACGGCGACGAATGTGCGGGCGGGTGGCAAGACGCCGGTGGCAGGCATCGTGCATGCGCTGACGGTGGGGCTGTGCATGGCGCTGGCGGCCCCGTTGGTGGGGGCGATGGCAATGCCGGCTCTGGCGGGATTGCTGCTGCTGACCGCGTGGAACATGAGCGAGCCGGGCAAGTGGCGCGGCTATCTCGGCTTGCGCCGGTCGGACCTGTTCCTGCTGGTGCTGACGATGGTCCTGACCTTGGCGGCGGACCTGACGGTGGCCATCGGGGTCGGCGTGGCGTTGGGGCTTGCGCTGCGGCTGAGACGCCGGGCGGAGCCCGTGGACTGGGCGCCGAGGGAAAAGTAGGATGGGTTCAGACCCATCCTACCCGATGTTTCACGCGATCGCGACGAGTTCGAAGTCGAACACCAGATCCTTGCCCGCCAGCGGGTGGTTGGCGTCCAGCGTCACCTGCTCCTCGGTCACTTCGACCACGGTCACGGGCATGACCTGCCCGGTGGGCGTCTGCACCTGCAGCTGCGTGCCAAGGTCCAGCGGGATGTTGTCGGGGATCTCGGTGCGCGGCACCGATTGTATCGCCTGCGGGTTGGGCTGGCCATAGGCCTCGTCCGCCGGGATCTCGACACGCTTCTTCTCGCCGACTTCCATGCCGGGGATCGCCTTTTCGAGGCCCGGAATGATCTGGCCGGAGCCGATGGTGAATTCCAGCGGATCACGGCCATCGGAGCTGTCGAATGTCGTGCCGTCGGTGAGCGTACCAGTGTAATGAATGCGAACGGTGTCGCCGGATTTGACCTGCGTCATGGGGTTCCTTGAATGTCTGGGAAGGGAATCGAAGAGGCCGGGTCTCTCCCGGGTGCTCTGGCTCGCGCGACAGCATACGCCTGACGGGCCGGATTTGCAAACCACGGCTTTCCCCCGTGCCTTCACTGTGCCAGTCTGCGCCGCAAAAGGGAGTGGCCATGACAACGAAGCTCTGCGTTTTCGACGCCTACGGAACCCTGTTCGACGTGGCCGCCGCCGCCCGTGTCGCGGCGGCTGAACCGGGGCGCGCGGCGCTGGCCGCCGTGTGGGAACAACTGTCCGAGGATTGGCGGCGCAAGCAGCTGGAATACAGCTGGCTGCGCGCGGTGACGGGCGACTATGTCCCGTTCTGGCAGGTCACCTGCGACGGGCTCGACTGGGCGATGGACCGCGCGGGCCTGTCCGAGGACATGGAACTGCGCGAGCGCCTGCTGGCGCTCTATTGGGAACTGGCCGCCTACAAGGAGGTGCCCTTCATGCTGGCGCATCTTCAGGCGCGCGGCATGGCGACGGCGATTTTGTCCAATGGCAGCAAGGACATGCTTGAAGGGGCTGTCGACAGTTCGGGTCTGCGCACCTCCCTGCACGCGGTGTTGTCGGTCGAAGAGGTCGGCACCTTCAAGCCCGCCCGCGCGGTCTATGACCTCGTCGGGCAGCATTTCGACGTCACACCCGAAGAGGTGCTGTTCGTCTCGTCCAATGGCTGGGACGTGGCGGGCGCTGCGGCCTATGGCTTTCGCACGGTCTGGGTCAACCGCGCGGGCCTGCCCGTTGATCGCCTGATGGCCCAGCCCGCCCACATTCTGCCCGACCTGACCACCATACCGGAGCTGATCTGATGCCGCGTTTCACCACCTCTGACGGTCTGTCCCTGCACTATACCGACGAGGGCGAGGGCACCCCGCTGCTGTGCCTGTCGGGGCTGACGCGCGACGGGCGCGACTTCGACTTCGTCGCGCCGCATCTGGACGGTGTGCGGCTGATCCGGATGGATTATCGCGGGCGCGGCCAGTCCGACTGGGGGGATCACACCACCTATCAGGTCCCGGTCGAGGGGCGCGATGCGCTGGAACTGCTCGACCATCTGGGGCTGGACAAGGCGGCGATCCTCGGCACCTCGCGCGGCGGTATCATTGCCATGGTGCTGGCCGCGACGGCCAAGGACCGGCTGACCGGGGTCGCGCTGAACGATATCGGCCCGGTGATCGCCGAGGCCGGGCTGAAGGTGATCGAGGGCTATCTGGGCAAGCGCCCGCCTTGGAAAACCCTGAGCGAGGCGGTCGCCGCGCGCCGCAAGGCCATGACCGCCTTTGCCAACCTTCCCGAGGGCCGATGGGAAGCAGAGGCCGAACGGCTGTATATCGAAACCCCCGACGGGCTGGACCTGCCTTATGACGCGAAACTGCGCGAGGCGGTGCTGGGTGGCGGCGCGCAGCCCGCCCCCGATCTGTGGCCGCTCTACGATGCGCTGGCAGGGTTGCCGTTGTGCCTGATCCGGGGCGCGAATTCCGACCTTCTGGACGAAGAAACCTTTGCCGAGATGATCCGCCGTCGCCCTGACGCGGTCGTGGCCGAGGTGCCCGATCGCGGCCATATCCCGTTCCTCGACGAACCCGAGGCGCTGGCGGCGCTGACCAAATGGCTGGCGATGCTGCGGTAGAAAGCGCCCGAAATGGAAACAGTGGACCCCGCCCGGGTCCATTGTTTATCTACAATTGTTTCTTTCGGCCCCTGTGATCTGCGTCGCTAGGCGAAAACCGGGAAACGTGCTTTCCTGATTCGGGTTTTCTGCCGGGGGGCATGTGCATGTATTTGATTCTGTTGGGAACGCTATTCAATCTGTCGCTGCTTGGCTGGGCGCTGGGCGCGTTCGACGGGGATGGCGACGACTCCGACGATCGCGACGAGGGCGAAACGCTCGATATCGGCGATGATACCATCGAGATCGGGGATGACATCCTTGGCGATGACACGCCTGCGGGCGAGGACGATCCGCTATCGGGAGACGACGCCGCCGACATTCCGCTGTCTGGCGACGACGCGGCGGATGATCCGCTGACCCCGGCACCGCCGGGAAGCGCCGAGGAAACGCTGCCCGGCCCGGATGGCGACGATACGATCCCGGCTGGTGACCCCGGCGACGGCGACGACACCACAGCCGGCGGCGACGACCTGTCAGGCGATGACACCATCCTCGCCATGCAGGGCGACACCGTCACGGGTGGTGCGGGGGCGGATACCTTCTATATCGCCGGCCCGGACGAAGAGGGCCTGCTGGTGACCGATGGCTTCGGTGCCACGATCACCGATTACGAGCCGGGCATCGACCGCATCCTGACCACCTCGCACCCCGAGGGCGAGGAACACACGCCCGAGCGCGGCGCGATCTATGACTGGGACGTGCGCGAGGATGGTGTGGCCCTGACCCGCTCCGGCGGCAACGGCGGCACGACCCCGGTCGATGTCGTCTTTCTCGAAGGGCTGGAGGTGCCGCCCGAGGACAGCGATGTCGGCGTGCAACTCATCCTCGACCGCACGGTCGAAGAGACTTTCGATACCGAGGACCTTGACGATTTCTTTGACGCGCCCGCCAATTTCGTCCGCCATATCGACGGCGGGGCCGGGGCCGAGACCTTTGATTACAACACCCAGACCTCCTCGACCGACCAAGTGCTGGACGGACAGACCGGCGGCAGCGACGACACGGTCGGGTTCTTCGGGTTCCGGTCGGATGTGGACCTTGGCGAGGGCGATGATACCTATATCGGCCTGTCCGAGATCATCGCCTTGGAGGCGCCTGCGGAACAGGAGGTGTCGGCGGGCGAGGGGAATGACTTCGTCTCGGTCGCGCGCAGTCTTGTCGATATCGATGGCGGCGCGGGGGACGATTTCCTTTCGGTGACCGAGGCGCTCGGTGGCCGGATGGAAGGCGGTGCGGGCGACGATACCCTCGTGTCAAACCTGAGCGACGACACGACCGGCACGGGGCTTGCGCCGAACCTTGCCATGATCGGCGGCGCCGGGGCCGACCTGTTCCAGGTCGAGGTCGGCGACCGCACGCCCATCGTGGCCGATTACGACGAAAGCGAGGATATTCTGTCGATCGTGATGCCGTCGGGCTATGACGGGCCGGGTGAGGTGACGCTTGGCGCCTCCGCCATCGGCGGGACGGAGATCCGCGTCGACGGGATGGCCGTGGCCACCGTCTATTCTGCGATCTCCGACCCGTCGCTGGTCAATGTCATCCTGACCATGGCGGAGTGATCCGCCGCGGCTGCGCTCAGGGCAGGTTGAAGACCCGGCTGGGGTGCAATTCGCCCGACTTGTAGATTCCGACGGCGAGCGGCTTGCCATCGAGGCTGGCCCAAGCCTCGTCGCCATATTCGGCGTCCCCGGCAAAGACCATGCCCGGATTGCCATTGCCCAGCCGCACCGCGCCTTCGGGCGTGGCGCGCAATTCGGGCAGGTCGTCGAGCCCCAGTTCCAGCGGCAGCAGATGAGTGTCCAGTTCCGGGGTGCGGGCCATGGCCTCGATCTGCTCCAGCGTCAGGCCCTTTTCGGCCTCGAACGGGCCGGACCAAACGCGACGCAGCTTTTGCACATGGCCGAGGCACCCCAGCACCTCGCCCAGATCGCGCGCGATGGAGCGGACATAGCCGCCCTTGCCGCAGACCATTTCCAGCACGGCGGTGTCGGGGTCGGGCCGATCCAGCAGGATCAGGCTTTCGACCCAGAGGGGACGGGCGGCAAGGTCCATTTCTTCGCCGTCGCGGGCGCGCTTGTAGGCGCGCTCACCATCGACCTTCACCGCCGAGAATTGTGGCGGGACTTGCATGATGTCGCCGATGAAGCCGCTGAGCGCGGCCTTGATCTCGTCATCCGAGGGGCGGGCCTCGGAGCGGGCGATGACCTCGCCCTCGGCATCGTCGGTATTGGTCGCGGCGCCGAGATTGACGGTAAAGACATAGGCCTTGAGCGCGTCGGTGATGTAGGGGACGGTCTTGGTTGCCTCGCCCAAGGCTATCGCCAGCACGCCTGTCGCTTCGGGGTCGAGCGTGCCCGCATGGCCTGCCTTCTTTGCGTCCAAAGCCCAGCGGACCTTGCCGACCACCGCGGTCGAGGTCAGCCCGGCCGGTTTGTCCACCACCAGCCAACCGGAAATATCGCGACCCTTCTTGCGTGCCATGCCGTGCCTCCTGTCAAGGCGGGCCGCGTAGCAAGCCGCGCGGGGGCTGTCAATTCGACTGCGACAGGGCGACGGGTTCTGGACGCTGGAAATGCAGCAGTCCGGTCCGCCATGTCAGCCAGACCGCACCGGCGGCCCCGGCGATATTGGCGGCCAGCGCGGCGGCCAGCACGCCGCCATAGCCCAGCCCCCAGACCCCAAGCCACGCCAGTGGCACGTAGACCAGCGCGATGCGCGCCGCCGACAGCCCCATGGCGTGCACGGCCCGGTCGCGCGCGTTCAACGCCGCATTGCCGGTGACTAGGATGCCGTAACCGAAAAAGCCCAAACCGACGACGCGCAGGTATTGCGCCGCATAGGGGGCCGCGTCGCCATCATTGGCGACCAGCCGCGCCAAAGGATCGGCGAAGAGCATCAGCGCGGTGGCCAGCGCCGCGCCGTAGCCCGCACACAGGAAGAAGGTCAGCCGGGTCGCGGCCTGCGCCCGTGCAGGCCGGTCCGCGCCCCAAGCCTGACCCACGACCGGGCCAATGCCCGCCGACAGCGCCAGCATCGGCAGGACCAGCAGCGATTGCACCCGCGTCGCCGCGCCGAAACCCGCAACGGCGACTTCTCCCAGCGTGGCTACGGCGGCGGTGACGAAAGACAGGCCAAGCGGGTTGATCGCATTCGACAGCGCCGCCGGGCCGCCGATCCGCGCGATGCGGCGCAGCGATTGGCCCAAACCCTTCAGGCAGGCGCGATCCACCGACAGCCGGCCGCTGGCAATGGCAAAGACCAACAGGCCGCCAAAGCCCAAGACCCGCGCGATGCAGGTCGCGATGCCCGCACCTTCGGTGCCAAGCGCAGGCACGGGTCCCCAGCCAAAGATGAAGATCGGGTCGAGCGCGACGTTGATCACCGATTGCGAGATCATCACCGTCGCGGCGATCTGCGACTCGCCGCCGGCCCGAAAGACCGCGTTCAGCCCCATGCCCGCGACCATCGGCGCGAAGGACAGACACCACCACGGCACATAGGCCAGCACCTTGTCCAGCACGGCCCCCTCGGCGCCCATGGCGGCGAACACGAAGGGCGCGGCCAGCCAGAACGCGGTCGCGGCCACGACTGCCAGGATGGCGGCAAAGATCAGCGCTTGCAGGGCAAGCCGGGCGGATTGCGCCTCTGAGCCGCCGGTGCGGCCCAACTCTTGGCTGACGACGGCAGAGGTGCCCGCGCCCATGCCGATGGCCAACGAGGTCAGCGCGACGATGGCCGGGTAGACGAAGCCGATGGCGGCGAGATCATCGGCACCCGCGCGCGCAAGGAATGTCGCGTCTGCGAGGCCAACATAGAGCACGCCGGCGATGCCGATGGTCATAGGTGCGGAAACGCGCCACAGGGCGCGGGCGACGGGGCCCTGGGTCAGGTCTCTTTTGGCGGTGCTCATTGCCTGACAACACCGCCGCCGCGCTTGGGTTCCCGCGCGTGTCGCTGCGCGTTGCGGGGTGCAAGGCGCTTCGAAGCGCCTTGTCCAAGCGCGTTCGAACGCGCTTTCCCGCGCAGGTGGCAGATGTCACGCCCGGATCAGGGTTTGACCGAAGCCACCGAAATGCAGGCGGTGCGACGCGTCATGCGTCCAAAAGCCGGTCCAGCCCGGAGCTAGGGCGGGGTGCGTCCAGAGCAGCACCGGGCAATCGGCTGGCCGGATTTCGAAATCCGGCTCTTCACGCGTTTCGAAACGCGTGCCCAAGCCGAAGAAACCGTTGACGAGGACCGTCAGGATCAACGCGTCCTCACAGGTCATGGAGAGCGGGCACCACCTGTCCGGATGCAGATTGTCATCGCCATAGAGCCAATCCCCCTTGACCAGCACCTGTTCGGGGGCCGACGAAGCAAAATCCAATCGCCAAACACATTGGTTTTCCGTGATCAGCGGTAGGATGCCGTCGGCGTCTGGCTGCATATCCTCTGGCCGCCATATTTGGTCCTGAACGCTCCGCAAGGGACTGTTTTGGCTGTCGCTGCTGGAGAAACCGGGACCCAATGCATCCGATACGGAAATGACACGCGGCAGCGCGGCGGGCAGACCGGGGCAGGGCGCGGACGGGGGCAAGGCCGCGTCCTGCCCGGCCCAATCAAGGATCAGCGCCAGCGCGTCGTCAATGGCGCCGATCCGCAAGGCTCAGTCCCGCACCCCGGCGAAACGTTCGGCCCATTCCTCGCGCTCGGCATCGGTGATCTTGCGGAAGGTCACGTCGGGCACGGTGAAGGCATGGCCCTCTTTCAACACCTCCAGCGCGGCGGCCACGTCGGTGGGCCATTCGGCGTCGGTGGCGTGCATGGCCTCCAGCAATTCGGCGCTGGCATCGGGGATGAACGGCGCGGAGATCACCGCGTAGAGACGGATCATGTTCAGCGCGAGGCGGATTTGCATCGCGGCCTGTTCCGGATCGGTCTTGAAGGTCGACCAAGGGGCGACCTCTTGCAGATACTCGTTGCCCATGACCCAAGCGGCGCGCAGCGCGGCGGCCGCCTTGCGGATTTCGACTGCCTCCATGTGCGCTTCGTATTCGCGGATCTTGGCTGTCAGGTCGGCGATCAGCTGCTCCTCGCGTGCGCCGCGCTGGCCGCCCTCGGGGACGGCCTCCGAGAACTTCGAGCGGCAGAACTTCGTCACGCGGCTGGCAAAGTTGCCCAGCACGTCGGCGAGGTCCTTGTTGACGCCCGACTGGAACGATTCCCACGTGAATTCGCTGTCCGAGGTTTCCGGCACATGGCTCAGCAGCCACCAGCGCCAGTAATCCGCCGGAAGGATGTCCAAGGCCTGATCCATGAACACGCCGCGCCCGCGCGAGGTGCTGAACTGGCCGCCGTCATAGTTCAGGTAGTTGAAGGACTTGATGTAATCGACCAGCTTCCACGGCTCGTTCGAGCCGAGGATGGTGCAGGGGAAGGACAGGGTGTGGAAGGGGACGTTGTCCTTGCCCATGAACTGGGTGTAGCGGACATCATCCGCACCCTTGTCGGTGCGCCACCAGCGCTCCCAATCGTCGCCTTTGCCGGCCTCGACCCATTCCTGCGCGCAGGCGATGTATTCGATGGGCGCGTCGAACCAGACGTAGAAGACCTTGCCCTCCATGCCCGGCCAGTCCTGATCGCCCTTCTTGACCGGCACACCCCAGTCGAGGTCGCGGGTGATGCCGCGATCCTGCAAGCCGTCGCCGTCGTTCAGCCATTTCTTGGCAATCGAGGTGGTCAGCACCGGCCAGCCCTCGCGCGTGTCGATCCACTTTTCCAGACGGTCCTTCATGGTGGATTGGCGCAGGTACAGGTGCTTGGTCTCGCGCATTTCCAGATCGGTGGAGCCGGAAATCGTCGAATGCGGGTTGATCAGGTCGACGGGGTCGAGCTGCTTGGTGCAGTTGTCGCACTGGTCGCCGCGCGCCGATTCAAAACCGCAATTCGGGCAGGTGCCCTCGATATAGCGGTCAGGCAGGAAGCGGCCGTCGGCCTTGGAATACATCTGGGTCTCGCTGACCTCACGGATCAGGCCCTCACGCTCCAGCGCGCCCGCGAAATGCTGGGTCAGCGCATGGTTCTGCGGGCTGGACGAGCGCCCGAAATGGTCGAAAGACAGGCGGAAGCCCTTGGCGATCTCGGCCTGCACCTGATGCAGTTCGGCGCAATACTCGGCCACGGGCTTGCCCGCCTTGGCAGCGGCCAGTTCCGCAGGCGTGCCGTGTTCGTCCGTGGCGCAGAGGAACAGCACCTCGTGACCGCGCGCGCGCAGGTAGCGGGCATAGAGATCGGCGGGCAGTTGGGACCCAACCAGATTGCCCAGATGCTTGATCCCGTTGATGTACGGAATCGCGGAGGTGATGAGGTGGCGCGCCATGTGTCTCTTCCTTTGCAGGTCTTGCACGCGGTTTAACGCGGCGATGCGCGACTGGCCAGTGGGCAGCTGCAGGCTTTGGCGGATCGCGCGATCCGTGTTAGACTACCGCCATAGTTGAAATCATTTCATTGGAAAGGGGAGTCTGATGACGGACGACACCCATTTAGGCCTGCCGGTCGGCGATCACGACATGAGCCACGGCACGCAGGTCACGTCAGTTCGCAGTTTCGATCATGGCGGCAAGGCGGTCGAGATCGCCGCCACCTACGAGGTCAAGGTCAACGGCGTCGCGCGGCAGTTGCATTTCTCGGTCGGGCAGGATGGCAAGGTTACCTCCCATCTGCGGCCTTACGTGGCCTACGACTCGCTCGTCGACATGGTCAAGGACATCATCGACCACTATCCCGACGATTTCGGCCCCGCGCCGCAGGGCGGTCATGGCGACCACCATGGGCACGGAGGGTGAGCCATGCGCAAGGATATCATGAGCGACGCCACCGCGCGGGCCGACTATATCGACGGGGTCAAGGCGCTGAAGGCCACCCCGGCGGACGATCCGCGCTATTCGCGCTATGACTGGTACGTGCTGTGGCACGCCGCAACGATGATGACGATGACCCCGCCGGGCAATTCGGCAGGGCGCAACGCGGCCCATAGCGGTCCGGCCTTTCTGCCGTGGCACCGCTATTACCTGAAACGGTTCGAGGCCGAGATCGCGCAGGCCTTGGGCAAGCCGGATTTCGCGCTGCCCTATTGGAACTGGGTGGCCGATGGCGCACTGGGCGAGACGGATCAGGGCAACGCGCCGATCTGGGGGCTGGACGCCATGGGGGGCAGCGGCTCGCCCGTTGCAAGCGGGCCCTTCGCCTATGACCCGACCGACCCGGACACATGGGTCGTGCGGATCGAGCTGCGCCCGTCGGGGCTGTTCCTCGTGGAGCGGGGGCTGAACCGGATGATCCAGCAAGCGGGCATTCGGCGGTTGCCGAACACCGGCTCGGTGGCGCGGACCTTGCTGCGCGGCGATTACGACGCTGCGCCGTGGGATCGCAGTTCGCTGCCCAGCTTCCGCAACGAGCTGGAAGGTTGGCGGGGCGAGGGCATGCACAACCGGGTGCATGGGTTCGTCGGCGGGGATATGGGCTTTGGCCATTCGCCGAACGACCCGATCTTTTTCCTGCACCACTGCAATGTCGATCGAATCTGGGCCTTCTGGCAGCAGCGCAACGGCGCGGCGACCTACCTGCCGCTGGACAGCGCACCGGCCGACCTGATGCGCCATCGCGTGTCCGACCCGCTTTACACTTTGCCGGGCGATCCGGGGGCAAGCGGGGCGGTGATCTCGGACATGTTCGCCGATCCCTCGGCCAGCTACGATTCGCTGTCGGATTTGGCGGATTTGGCCGTCGTCGTCTGAGAGCGCAGCTGCTTGAGCAGGTTGCCGACCCCGAAGGAGGTCCGCGGCATGTAAACATAGCGCGTGCGCGCCTGCGTCGGACGGGCGCGCATCCGGATCAGGCCAAACACCACCAGCGCCGCGTGCCCCAGCGCGATCAGCGCGAACAGGGCAGGCGGGCCGAACCGCTCGATCAGGCTGGACGCGACCCAAGGGGCCGCGATGGCGCCGACCGCGTACCAGAACATCAGCGCGGCGGACAGTTCGACCCGCTCGCGGGTCTCGGCAAAGTCATGGGCATGGGCCGCCGAGACCGAGTAGATCGGAAAGGTGGTCAGGCCGAACACGGCGGCGGTCAGCATGATGCCGGTGGTCGGCAGGCCGGTGGCGGTGGCGGTGAAGAGACACGACGCGATGGCCGCGACCGACAGCCAGATCAGCACATGCCGCCGGTCATAGCGGTCGGCGAGCCAGCCCACCGGGTATTGGCTGAGCGCGCCGCCCGCCACGAAAGCCGCGAGAAAGATGGCGATCTGCCCGGTTTCCAGCCCCACGCCGGTGCCGTAGATCGGCCCGACCATGCGAAAGGACGCCCCCGACAGCGCGGCGACCAGCACGCCCGCCACGGCCAGCGGCGAGCGGTCCCAAGCGAGGCGCGGGTGTAGGCGGGGCGCGGCGGGCGTTTCCGGCTGGGGCAGGCGGGTCAGCGTCATCGGCATCAGCGCCGCACAGCAGATAAGCGCCAGCAGCGTGTAGCTGATATAATGCGCAGGCGGCAGGACCGAGATGATCAGCTGCGCGCCAAGGCTGGCGGTGATGTCGGTCAGGCGGTACGCGCCCATGGCGCGGCCCCGGTTGGCATTGGTGACCTTGGCCTGAAGCCAAGCCTCGATCACCGTGTAGCAGCCTGCGACGCAAAGGCCCTGCGCGACGCGCAGGCCCATCCACGCATATGCATTGTCCGTCAGAACGTGCCCGAGGATGCCCATCGTCCCCAGCGCGGTGAAGGCCGAGAAGGCGCGGGCATGGCCCACCGCCCCCATGAGCCGTGGCGCCCACCAGCAGCCGATGAAGAATCCCATGAAATGCGCCGAGCCCAGAAGGCCGATTTGCGGCGTGGTGAAATTCAGCGCGATGCCGGACAGCGCGTCCAGCGGCCCAAGGCCGCCCGACGACAGTTGGAGAAGGATGACGGACAGGAAGAGGGCGGCGAAGGAGAGGGGCATGTCGAGGTCTTGGCGGCTTGGCGCGGGTGGGTCTGGCCCGCTGGCGACGGGTTTGGTCGTTTGTGGCGGTTGCGACGGTTCTCCCTTGGTCGTGGGGGCGGCGGTTGTGGCCGAGCCTCAGGCACAGTGCCGGCTTGCCCCCATCCGCGCCTCCCGCCCTCAAAGACTGGCGCCATGCGACCTTCGCCCGTGCGGGGGCGGGGGGCAACCCCGCTTTCACCCTGCCGCTTTCATCCCACCATGGCCAGCGGCACGCTTTGGGCCGCGCCAATCGCCGCCCCGGGGGACACCTCGCGTAGCGCGGGTCGGCCCCCCGCCTCCCTTTCGAGGACCAAGTACCAGCTGCGCGGCGGATACATTCGCGCCCTCAGCCGCGTCAGCCGCCATGCTCCGGGCCAGAACGGATCCAGCCGCCACCGCGTCTCGATCGCCTGCGCGCCGCCATCGTCGGGCGTCAGCACCAGCCCCAGCGGCATCCCCATCCCGGCGCGTGCCCCGGCTTCGGCTGCCAGATGTAGACGGCGCACGGGGGTGATCCCCGGCGGCGCCGTCAGTTCCATCGCCACCACCGGCGCAGCCCCGCTGCGCAGGCTTTCCTCCATCGTCCAGAACATGTCCCCGGACTTTTCGGGACGCACGCGCAGCAACTGCCCCGCATCCATGAGCCCGCGAATCCCCGGCGCGGTCATCTCTTCCCCCGTTCGGTCCGGGGCGATCCAGATCAGCGGCCCCCCGGCCCGCGCCGCGATCCACAGCGCCAGCGTCCAGCGCGCCGGGCCGCAGATCTCGTGTACCCGTGCCAGCGGAAAGGACACCTCCCCCCACAGCGTCAGGGCCGGGCGGCTGTCGTGATGGCGGCGGGTCAGGCAGGGGTGATGAGACATGCTCCCCTCATAGCATGTTCCACATTTGTTCTCAATCCATCCAAAACATAGTGACACTTGCATGTTTTCAAGGCACGCTTCGGGCACCACGAACGAAAGGGAGGAAACACATGCAACCGTTCAAGGTCCTCGTGGCGCTTTGTATCGCGCTCACGCTGTCCACCGGCGCCTTCGCCGCCGACAAGCTCAAGGTCGTCTACCACGTCTCCGAAGCCGACAAGGTCGGCTTTGCGCTGGGCAACATGCTCAACCATATCCAAGGCGTGGGCGGCCCGGAGAATGTCGAGATCGTGCTGGTCGCCCACGGCCCCGCGCTCAAGGCCTTTCATGACATCAGCGCCGATCCCAAGACCTCAGAGCGGGTCGCGGCGCTGCAGGGCAATGGCGTCCAGTTCGAAGCCTGCGGCAACACGATGAACGCGCAGGCCGTCGGTCTCGACGATCTGCTCGACGGCTTTGCCCGCCGCGACGAGGGCGGCGTCGTCCGCATCGCGCAACTGCAATCCGAGGGGTATCTCTACATCCGTCCGTGACCTCGCCCCGTCCCTTGCCATCCGGCCAAGGGGCGGGCATCCTGCCCGTCAACGCACGCAATCCACGGACAGGACCATGAAAACCAACCCCTTGGGCCGCACCGGCCTGCAGGTGACCGAGCATTGCCTCGGCACCATGACCTTCGGCAATCAGACCGCGCCCGACATCGCCCACGCCCAGATGGACCGGGCGCTGGAGGCCGGGATCAACTTCCTCGACACCGCCGAGATGTACCCGGTGAACCCGGTCCGGGCCGAGACCATGGGCCGGACCGAGGAAATCATCGGCGACTGGTTCGCAAAGACCGGACGCCGCAATGACTGGATTCTCGCGACGAAACATTCCGGCGAAGGCTCCCATGCCCGCGACGGCGCGCCGATCTCGTCGAAAACCATCCGCCCGACCATCGAAGCCGGGCTCAAGCGGCTCAAGACCGACCATATCGACCTCTACCAGTTCCACTGGCCGAACAGGGGCAGCTTCCAGTTCCGCAAGAACTGGACCTACGACCCTTCGGCCTGCCCGATGACCCGCGCCGAGATCGTCGCCGATATGGAGGATTGCCTCGGCGCGCTTCAGGACGAGGTCGAGCGCGGCACGATCCGCGCCTTCGGCCTGTCGAACGAAAGCGCATGGGGCACGGCGCAATGGCTGGCGGCGGCCGAGCGCACGGGCGGGCCGCGCGTCGCGACCATCCAGAACGAATATTCGCTGCTCTGCCGTGCTGCCGATACCGATCTCGCGGAATTGATGTGGCACGAGGATGTGGGCCTTCTGCCCTTCTCGCCCTTGGGCGCGGGCTTCCTGACCGGCAAGTATCAAGGCGGCGCGGTGCCCGAGGGCTCGCGCATGTCGCTCAACGACACCATGGGCGGGCGCAAAAGCGCGCGCGTCTTCGACGCGGTCGCGGCCTATCTGCAAGCCGCGCGCGATTTCGGTCTGGACCCGGTGCATATGGCCTTGGCCTGGGCTGCCGGGCGGCCCTTCGTGGCCTCGTCGATCTTCGGGGCGACCACGCTCGACCAGCTCGAACACGCGCTCAAAGGTCTGGATGTCACCCTGCCGGACGAGTTGCTGACCCGTCTCGACGAGATCCACAAACAGCACCCGATGCCGTACTGACCCCGTAGGTCGGGCCTCTGGCCCGACACGCCCGAGCGGACGACCGAAGGGAGGACCGCGAGGCAAACTGCGCGCCGCAGGCGCTCCGCCAGGTCAACCCACCCGCGCGCGCAGGTCCCGCAGATGATCGGGCAGCGCGCGGGCCGAGACCTGCGCCTCGCGCACAAGCCCGTCGAAATGCGCGGCAAAGGCCGAAATCCGGTCCGTGTCCCGGAACGCCAGATAATTGCGGCCCATATACAGCACCGCCAGCAGTGGGCCAAAGATCGTCAGCGGGGCCGAATACAGCGCCCGCGCATCGAACAGATAGATCCGCATGCGCGGATACAGCCCCTCCGCCAGTTCGATCAACAGATCGAGCTGCGCCTGCCGCAGCCCCACCGACAGCCCGGCATAATAGCCGGTGCCTGCCGCGAAACTCTCCAACTCGTGCAGGGGCAGGGCGATCTCGTAATCCGACCGGGCCCCGCGCATCCAGTTCAGCCGGTCGTTCGAGGCGTTGATCGCCTGTTCCGTCGTCTTGCCCAGATGCGGCGTATATTCCCATTCCAGCATGGCCTGCGTCTTGAGCATGTCCGGCAGGGCCGGGGGCACGTAGCGGATCTTGTAGCCCTCCGCCTCGCGGTGCCACTGATAGATCGTCTCATCCACAAGCGCGCGCGGCGCCTCGGTCACGGTCAGCGAATTGGCCAGCAGGTCGGCGGCCAGTTCGGGGCGGTCCGACAGGCCCAACAGCCAGTCCGAGGACACGCCCAAAGCCTGCGCGCAGGCGCCCACCAGATGCGCATTGGGCAGCCGCGCGCCCTGATCCTTGAGCAATTGCGAAATGGTCGAGCGATCCACGCCCACGGCCCGCGCCAGCGCGGTCTGGTTGGACCCGGCCCGGTCCATCGCCTCGGACAGGCGGGTGCGCAGCAGGGCAGCGCGGTCTCGTTTGTCGATCAGATGCGGCATGTGGTGACAAATATCACCGCTGCGGAAATTTGTGAACCAGAGACGAACTGCCCGGATGCTCACGGATGCGTTACCGCTTCGTGCATATGCATCAAGGAGGCAGAATGGAAACCGGCGCCCGCACGCTCTTGAAATCCGTTGTCTGGACGCTGATCGGACTGGTCAGCATGGCCCTTGTCGGTCTGGCCTTTACCGGCTCGGCCGCGCTTGGGGGCGGCATGGCTCTGGTCAACGCGGTGCTCGGCTTTGCCAGCTATCTGGTCTACGAGCGGGTCTGGGCGCGGATCGGCTGGGGGCGCGCCGATGCGTGAGCGGTTGCGCGGCTTCGAATGGCCGACCCTCGCGCTGCTGGCGGCATGCTACGCGCTCTGGACCTTGGGCACGCTGGCCAGCGGCGCTTGGCTGCCGCTGGGGATGCTGGCGGTGACGCTGGGCGCGGCGCTGCATTCCTCGCTGACGCACGAGGTCCTACATGGCCATCCGTTCCGCTCGCGCTTCTGGAACGGCGCGCTGGTGTTTCCGGCCTTGTCGCTCGTCGTGCCTTACCTGCGGTTCAAGGACACGCATCTGGCGCATCACCGCGACTCGATCCTGACCGACCCCTATGACGACCCAGAAAGCAACTATCTCGACCCCAAAGTCTGGGACGCGCTCCCGGGCTGGCGCCGGTGGCTCTTACGGGCCAACAACACGCTGGCCGGTCGCTTGCTGATCGGGCCTGCGCTGGGCACATGGGTCTTCACCAAAGGGGATATGCGCCTGATCGCACGCGGCGACCGGCGGGTGATGCTGGGCTATGCGCTGCATGTCCCTGCGGTGGCCGTGGTGCTGTGGTGGATGCTGGCGGTGGCGGCGATGCCGCTTTGGGCCTGGGCCGTCAGCACCTACGCGGCGCTGTCTGTGCTGAAGATCCGCACCTTCCTCGAACACCGCGCCCATGACGAGGCGCGCGGGCGGACCGTCATCATCGAGGATCGCGGCCCGCTCGCGCTGATCTTTCTCAACAACAACCTGCACGTGGTCCACCACATGCACGCCGCCGTGCCGTGGTACCGGCTGCCGCGCCTCTACTGGTCCAATCCCGACCGCTACCTGTCGCGCAACAAGGGCTACCGCTACCGCTCCTATGCCGAGATCTTCCGCCGCTACCTGTGGAAGGCCAAGGACCCGGTGCCGCATCCGCTCTGGCCTTCGTCGTAAGCCTGCGCCATAGCAACAGGCCATGGAGTTATGGATTATCGCGACGCTGTCGGCGGCAACGTTCCAGACAGTTCGATTCATGGTGCAAAAGGTGCTGGCCTCGGGCGCGCTGAGCGCCACGGGCAGTACCTTCGCGCGCTTTGCCTATGCCGCGCCGTTTGCATGGCTGGTTCTGGGCGGGATGCTTTGGGTCAAGGGCACGGGCCTGCCGGGGCTTGGCCCGGCCTTCTGGGGCTGGACGGTGGTCGGCGGGCTGGGGCAGATTCTTGCCACGGTGCTGGTTGTGCTGACCTTTCGCGAACGGAATTTCGCGGTCGGAATCACGCTGAAGAAGACCGAAGTCATCCAGACCGCGCTCATGGGGCTGGTGCTGCTGGGCGAGGCGATTGCCCCCGGCGGCTGGCTGGCCATCGGCATCGGACTGGTCGGCGTGCTGCTGTTGTCGCGCACGCCGGGCGATGTGGGCCGGGTCTGGGCCGGACTGAAGAGCCGCGCGGTGGTGCTGGGTCTGGGATCGGGTTTCTTCTTCGCGGTCTCGGGCGTCGGATACCGCGCTGCCACGCTGGAGGTTCCGTCCGACGATCCGCTACTGCGCGCGGCGGTGTCACTGGTGGCGGTGACGCTGTTGCAGGCGGGGGGCATGGCGCTGTGGCTGCGCTGGCGCGAGCCGGGGCAGTTGACCGCCGTGTGGGGCGCGCGGCGGGTGGCGGTCTGGCTGGGCGTGACCTCGATGTGCGGCACGCTGAGCTGGTTCACCGCTTTCACGCTGCAAACTGCCGCCTATGTCTATGCGCTGGGGCAGGTGGAACTGATCCTGTCGCTGATGGCCTCGGTGCTGTTCTTCAAGGAGACGGTCTCGCGCCGGGAGTTGGTGGGGATCGGGTTTCTGACAGTGTCGATCCTTGCGCTGGTTCTGGTGACCTGAGGTAGGATGGGTGATCACCCATCCTACTCAAAGGGCAATCGCCTGTGATCCCGACCCGACCGGTCTAACCTTGGGTCAGGCGCGGGGCGGGCCGTCCCCGGCATGGGTCCCAAGGAAGGCGGGCGGCACATGCTCGGTCAGCCAGACACCATTCTGAGACCGGAAAAAGACATGGCCCGCGCCATGCATTCGGCCCGCCGCAATCTTCAGGACAACAGGGGGACCGTAGCGCATCCCGACGCTGCGCGCGGTCTCCGGGTCCGGCGACAGGTGCACATGCTGCCGGGCGCGCTTGTTCAGCCCCTCGGCCCGGATGGCATCCAGATTTCGCGTGGCGGTGCCGTGATACAGCAGGTCCGGCGGCGGGAGCGGGGCCAACCCCAGATCGACGTCGAAGCTGTGGCCCTGATTGGCGCGGATGCGCAGCCCATCCGGAGAGATGGCAAAGCGTTGCTTATCGCTGTTCGCCACGATCCTTTCCAGCGCCGTGCGGTCCAATGGCACCGTCGCACGGGCCAACAGGTCGTCGATCATTGCCCAACCGCCCGCGTCCAGCGTCAGGTCGATCTCTTCGGGCTTGTGGCGCAGCACGTAGGACAGGAATTTCGAGACGGTCTTGTCGGTCATGCCGCGCAGCTTGCCACAAGCCTGCTGCGCCGCAAAACAAAACGGACCGCGCCAAACGGCGCGGTCCGCGATGCAGATCAGAGGCCGGGACCGTGCCCGGGCCTCCCTGAACTCACAGCTCGGGGTAGATCGGGAAACGCTTGCACAGCGCCTCGACCTCGGCCTTCACCTTGGCCTCGACCTCGGCATTGCCGTCCTCGCCATTGGCGGCCAGACCGTCGACAACTTCGATGATCCAGTCGGCGATCTGGCGGAACTCGGCCTCGCCAAAGCCACGGGTCGTGCCCGCGGGCGAGCCCAGACGGATGCCGCTGGTCACGGTCGGCTTTTCCGGGTCGAACGGCACGCCGTTCTTGTTGCAGGTGATGTGCGCGCGGCCCAAGGCCTTGTCCACGATGTTGCCGGTCACGCCCTTGGGGCGCAGGTCGACCAGCACCACATGGGTGTCGGTGCCGTGGGTCACGGTGTCCAGACCGCCCTTGATCAGCTGGTCGGACAGGGCCTGTGCGTTGCGGATGACGTTCTGGATATAGGTCTTGAACTCGGGGCGCAGCGCCTCGCCGAAGGCCACGGCCTTGGCCGCGATGACGTGCATCAGCGGACCACCCTGAATGCCGGGGAAGATCGCCGAGTTGACCTTCTTCGCGATCGCCTCGTCATTGGTCAGGATCATGCCGCCGCGCGGACCGCGCAGGGTCTTGTGCGTGGTGGTGGTTGCGACATGGGCGTGCGGGAAGGGCGAGGGATGCTCGCCTGCCGCGACCAGACCGGCAAAGTGCGCCATGTCCACATGCAGGTAGGCCCCAACCGAATCCGCGATCTCGCGCATGCGGGCAAAGTCGATCTGGCGCGGGATGGCCGAGCCACCGGCGATGATCAGCTTGGGCTTGTGCTCGGTCGCCAGCGCCTGCACCTGATCGTAATCCAGCATGTTGTCCTGCTTGCGCACGCCGTATTGCACGGCGTTGAACCACTTGCCCGACTGGTTCGGAGCCGCGCCGTGGGTCAGGTGGCCGCCCGCGTCCAGCGACATGCCGAGGATGGTGTCGCCCGGCTTGATCAGCGCGGTGAACACGCCTTGGTTGGCCTGCGAGCCGGAATTCGGCTGGACGTTGGCAAACTCACAGCCGAACAGCTGCTTGGCGCGCTCGATGGCGAGGTTCTCGGCCACGTCGACCCAGTCGCAGCCGCCATAGTAGCGACGGCCCGGATAGCCTTCGGCATACTTGTTGGTCAGGACCGAACCCTGCGCTTCCATCACCGCGCGGGAGACGATGTTTTCCGACGCGATCAGCTCGATCTCGTCGCGCTGGCGGCCCAGCTCGCCGGTGACGGCGGCAAACAGTTCGGGATCGCGGGAGGACAGGGTCTCGGTAAAGAAACCGTCTTCGCGGAGGGATGCGTTCATTTTGGCTCTCCTGACAGGGAATCCGACAATTGCGCCTGCTGTAGCCGAAAGGGGCAGGGGCGCAAAGGTTGCAAAGCGACGCTGCGGATTAATCTTGCGTCCTCTCTGGCGATTGCCGGGCGGTTGTGCTTGTTTCGGGGCATATCGGAGCGGACAGGAAACTTGGCCCATGTCATTGAAGATCGCCTTTTGCGCCTCGCGCGCGCCGATCGCGCAGGCCGCTCTGGAGGGGTTGAGCCGCCGCTACGGTGACCATTCCGAGCACGGCGCAGACGTGATCGTGGCACTGGGCGGCGATGGCTTCATGCTGCAGACCCTGCACCGCACCGAGCACAACCCCGCACCGGTCTACGGCATGAACCGGGGGACGGTCGGCTTTCTGATGAATGAATATTCCGACCACGCGCTGGTCGAACGGCTGGAGGCCGCCGAACAGGCGGTGATCAACCCGTTGCGTATGCGCGCGGCCTGTCTGGACGGGTCCGAACACCGCGCGCTGGCGATCAACGAGGTGTCGCTGCTGCGGCAGGGGCCACAGGCGGCCAAGCTGCGCATCAGCGTCGATCGCAAGGTCCGCCTGCCGGAACTGGTCTGCGACGGCGCGCTGTTGGCGACGCCCGCCGGGTCGACGGCCTATAACTACAGCGCCCACGGGCCGATCCTGCCGATCGGCGCGGATGTGCTGGCCCTGACGGCGGTTGCGGCGTTCCGCCCCCGACGCTGGCGCGGGGCGCTGCTGCCGAAGGCGGCAGAGGTGACGTTCGAGGTGCTGGAGGCCGACAAGCGCCCGGTCATGGCCGAGGCCGACAGCAACGCGGTGCGTGACGTGTCGCGGGTGCATATCCGGTCGGACCCGTCGATTGCGCACAGGGTCTTGTTCGACCCCGGTCACGGGCTGGAAGAACGGCTGATCCGCGAGCAATTCGTATGAGCCTCAAGTAGGATGGGTGATCACCCATCCTACCTCAGTTCACCCCCTGCGCCATCGCGTCCAGCGCATCGGGATTGCGCAGCACCAGCTTGTCGGGCCTGCGCTCCAATATCCCGTCCGCGTCCCAGTTGCGGATCAGGCGGTTGACCGTTTCGCGCGTCAGTCCCGCCATGTCGCCAAGCTCCGACTGGGTAAACGCGCCGTCCAGCACGATGCCGCCATCCTCGTCCGGCTTGCCCCATTCGTCGTAAAGCCGGTTCATCACCCGTGCCAGCCGCGTCGGCCCGTCGGTCAGGGCCAGCCCGGCCAACTGGTCGTTGGTGTCGCGCAGCCGCTGGCACAGGGTCTGGATCACGAGGATCGCGGCATCGGGCCGCGACCGGAGAAAGTCCATGATCTGCGCCCGTGTCAGCAGCCGCCCCGTCACATGCCCCGCCGCCGTGGCAAAGGCGCTGCGCGGCGCGCCATCCAGCGCCGCCATCTCGCCCACCACGTCGCCCGGCCCCAGCTGCGCCAGGATCGAGCGCCGCCCGTCCGATGAGATCAGGCTGATCTGCACCCGCCCGGTTTCGATCAGCAGCATAGTTTGGTCCGTGCCACCCATGGCAAAAATCTGTTTTCGGCCCGGGTAATGCACCGGCTGAGCCAGCGCGCTGAGCGCAATGGCGTCGTCGCGCGACAGGGCGCCGAACAGAATCCCCTTGGGGCGTTGGAAAAGTGTGTCCGTCATGATCGTTCCGGTCCGCTTTCTCGCGAAATTGGTGTCTGAAAGATGTCTGAGGTGTGATCTGGATCACACCCCTCCCGCAATAGTCAGGGCACAACTGACCCAAGCTTCGAGAGTCGATGCGGAGGCTGCGCAAGTCAACCTTGTTCATGCCCTCGTGTTGTCGGAGCTGGTATGGAGGTTGAAGGGTCCGGTTGCATTTTTCGAACCGGATCTGGAACGGGGCTGTTCGTGTGAGTGTGGCGAAGGTCGGGTCATATTTCGACCAGATTGCCAGCCCTGCCATGCCGTGCCGGTTGGTGAGGGTGTCCCCTATCCCCAAGCCTCGGGGCGCCACTGTTCAATCGGGTTCTCTCTCGGTGTGTCCGAGGCGGGGTGGTCCAGCCGGCCACCCCGTTTTTCCTGTTTCCACGCGCCGGACAAACGAAAGGCCGCCCCCGAAGGAGCGGCCCTGAACCGGGGGCGCGGGCGATCAGGCCTGCGCGTAGCCAAGCCCCTGAAGCGCGACCTTGATCTCGTCCAGAATGACCGGATCGTCGATGGTCGCCGGCATCTTGAACGTTTCGCTGTCGGCGATCTTGACCATCGTGGCGCGCAGGATCTTGCCCGAGCGGGTCTTGGGCAACCTGTCCACGACGCAGGCCAGTTTGAACGCCGCGACCGGGCCGATCTTGTCGCGCACCAGCTTGACGCATTCCTTGACGATCTCGTCATGCGGCCGGTTCACACCGGCGGACAGGCACAAAAAGCCCAGCGGCAGCTGGCCCTTGAGCTGGTCGGTCACGCCGATCACCGCGCATTCGGCCACGTCCGGGTGAGAGGCCAGAACCTCTTCCATGGCGCCGGTGGACAGGCGGTGGCCCGCGACGTTGATGACGTCATCGGTGCGCGCCATGATGTAGACATAGCCGTCGTCGTCGATCATGCCCGCATCGCCGGTCTCGTAATAGCCGGGGAAGTGTTCGAGGTAGGATTTCTTGAACCGGCCTTCGGCGTTCCACAGCGTCGGCAGAGTGCCGGGGGGCAGGGGCAGCTTGACCGCGATGGCGCCCAACTCGCCCTTGGGCATGGGGTGGCCCGCCTCGTCGAGGATCTGGATGTCGTAACCCGGCATCGGCACCGCGGGAGAGCCCAGCTTCGTCGGCAATTCCTCGATCCCCAACGGGTTGCCCGCGATGCACCAGCCGGTTTCGGTCTGCCACCAATGGTCGATCACCGGCACCTTCAACTGGTCCTGCGCCCATTCGATGGTCGCGGGGTCGGCGCGCTCACCGGCAAGATAGACGGCCTTGAGGCAGGACAGGTCATACTTGCCGACGAACTCGCCCTTGGGGTCCTCGCGCTTCACCGCGCGGAAGGCCGTGGGGGCGGTGAAGAAGCTCTTGACCTTGTGTTCCGAAATCACCCGCCAGAAGGTGCCCGCATCAGGGGTGCCGACCGGCTTGCCCTCGAAGACGATGGTGGTGTTGCCGTGGATCAGCGGGCCGTAGCAGATATAGCTGTGGCCCACGACCCAACCCACATCGGAGGCCGCCCAGAACACGTCGCCCGGATCGACGTTATACAGGTTCTTCATCGTCCAGTTCAGCGCCACCAGATGGCCGCCGGTGGGGCGCACGACGCCCTTGGGCTGGCCCGTGGTGCCGGAGGTATAGAGGATATAGGCCGGGTGGTTGCCCTCGACCGGCACGCAATCCGCAGGCTCGACGCCATACTGGAAGCCATGCCAGTTGTAGTCACGACCCTCGATCAGCTTGGCCACCTCCTGCTCGCGCTGGAAGATCACGCAGAAATCCGGCTTGTGCGTGGCTTGGTCGATGGCGCCATCCAGCAGGGGCTTGTAATGCACGACGCGGCCCGGCTCCATCCCGCAGGAGGCGGCGATGATCGCCTTGGGCTTGGCGTCGTCGATGCGCACCGCCAGTTCGCTGGCGGCAAAGCCGCCGAAGACCACCGAATGGATCGCACCCAGACGGGCGCAGGCCAGCATCGCCTCCAGCGCCTCGGGGATCATCGGCATGTAGATGATGACGCGGTCGCCCTTTTCCACGCCCTTGGCGCGCAGCGCCCCGGCGAGATTGGCGACGCGGTTGCGCAGTTCCATGTAGGAAATCTCGCGCTTGGTATGGGTGATCGGGCTGTCATAGATGATCGCGGTCTGCTCGCCCCGCCCGGCCTCGACATGGCGGTCGACGGCGTTCCAGCAGGTGTTGACCATGCCATCGGCGAACCATTCGTACATGTTGTCGCCCAGATCGGTCAGCGCCGTCGACGGTTTGCGGTCCCAGTCGATGGCCTCGGCAGCCTCCATCCAGAAGCCCTCGGGGTCGGATGTCCAGCGGTCATATACGTCTTGGTAGCCCATGCTTTCCTCCTCAGGATGCCTCTGAAGGGCTTAGGCGTTGCCTGTGGTCGCGGGCAAGCCTGTTGGCGCATGTCAGGACAAGTTACCGCAGGAAATTTGCGAAAACCGCTGCCGATTACTTGCGAATTTTTGCAAATTATTGAGAATTTATGCGCTACCCTGCGAAGAAGTTAAGACTTTGCAAACTTTTTCCAGGCCGGGCTGCAAAGATGTGATGGCGCGGGCGCTTGACCAGTCCACCCGGAATTGGCGAGAACGGGACAACAGCCAGGAGAGACCATGAGAAAGCTGATCGTTGCCTGTTTCGCGTTCCTCGTCTGGGCCAGCGGGGCACAGGCCCAGTGGGTGGTCGAGGGCGAGGGGGGGGCGGCACGCAATGCCGCGCAGGTCTGCACGGATGGCCAGACCGGCCTGTGCTTCGAACTGGCCTGCGAGGCCGGGGGCCCCCTGACATGGGGGCTAAGCTCCGAGACGATGATCGACATGATGGCCGCGCCGCGCGTGCGGGCGCTGATCTTTGTCGGGTCGCGCCTGTCGGGCGAGGTGACGTTCGAGCAGACCAGCCCGGGCGTGTTCTCGGCGCCGATGGAGCAGTCGCATGAGGAGGGGATCGAGCGGCTGAAGGCCGGGGCGCAGGCGGAACTGCGCCTGTGGTTCGACATCGACAGCCCGCCAGAGATCGTGCGGCTGGGCCTGCGCGGCTCGCGCAGCGCCCTGACAGCGGTCGAGGAAGCCTGCGCGCGGCCGGATTACGCGGCGCAGGAGGTGGCGAAGAAGACCTCGGACAATCCCCTGATCGACATTCTTGGCGACATGAAAGAGGCCTGCGATGCGCTGGGCGGCCAGCTGACGCCTTTGGAAGGGCTGGCCGAGGCGGTGGATCTAGACGGGCAGGACCCGATCGACATGCGGGTGAACCACGCCAAGGCGGAATGCTCGACCACCTCGTCGCTGGTCTGCGGCTCCGCCGGCTGTGTGACCTCGCTTTGGCTGGGTCTCGAAGGGGGCGACTACCGGCAGGTCTTCGAGGGCAATGTCTATGGCATGAGCCTGCCGCAGCCCGGCGTGGTCGAGATGGACCTGCACGGCTCGGCCTGCGGCAAGGCCGGTTCGGCACCGTGCAAGAAGCGGTTCGCACTGGTGGGCGAAACGCTGGAGCCTCTGGCGGACTGACGGTCGCAAGTAGGATGGGTGATCACCCATCCTACCCAAGGTCAGCTGTAGTGATCGACCGGCGTTCCCGCGATGGCCGCCATGTTCAGCAGCCCCCGCGCCGTGATCGACGGGGTCACGATATGCGCGCGGTTGCCCATGCCCATCAGGATCGGCCCGACCTCAAGCCCGCCGCCCTTCATCTTGAGGATGTTGCGCGTGGCCGAGGCCGCATCCGCATGGCCAAAGATCAGCACATTCGCTGCGCCCTGCATCCGGTTGCCCGGGAACAGACGGTTGCGCAGCTCCTGATCCAGCGCGGCGTCGACGTTCATCTCGCCCTCATAGCAGAAATCGTGCCCCTGCGCGTCGAGGATCGCCATCGCGTCGCGCAGCCGCTTGCCGGACCCCTCGCTCTGGTTCCCGAACTGCGACTGCGAGCAGAACGCGATGTTCGGCCGCAAGCCGAACCGCGCCACGTGCCGCGCCGCGCCGATCGCCGTCTCGGCGATCTCCTCGGGCGTGGGCAGCACGCGGCAATGGGTGTCGGCGATGAACAGCGGCCCGTCTTCGAGGATCATCAGCGAGAGCGCGCCATGCGGGTGGTGCTTCTTCGACCCCAGAACCTGCCGGATATAGTTCAGATGCCAGCGATATTCGCCGAAGGTGCCGCAGATCAGGCTGTCGGCTTCGTCGCGATGCACCATCACGGCGCCGATGGCGGTGGTGTTGGTGCGCATGATCGCCCGCGCCAGATCGGGCGTCACGCCGCGCCGCGCCATGATCTGGTGATACGTCTCCCAGTAGTCGCGGTAGCGCGCGTCGTTCTCCGGGTTCACGATGGTAAAGTCCCGCTCTGGCCGGATGTTCAGCCCCAGCCGTTCGCAGCGCGTGGCGATCACCTCGGGGCGGCCGATCAGGATCGGCGTCTCGGTCGTCTCTTCCAGAATGGCCTGCGCGGCGCGCAGCACGCGCTCGTCCTCGCCCTCGGCAAAGACGATGCGGCGCGCCGCCGTCGCCGCCGCCTCGAAGACGGGACGCATCAGCATCGCCGACTTGTAGACCGCCGCATCCAGCCGCGCCTTGTAGGCCTTGAGGTCGTCAAGCGGGCGCATCGCGACGCCGGTCTCCATCGCGGCCTTGGCCACGGCGCTGGACACGATGCCCGACAGGCGCGGGTCGAAGGGTTTGGGGATCAGGTAATCGGCGCCAAAGGTCAGCTGCTCGCCGCGATAGGCCGCCGCCGCCTCTGCCGACGTCGTGGCGCGGGCCAGTGCCGCGATGCCCTCGACGCAGGCAATCTGCATGGCGTCGTTGATCTCAGTCGCGCCCACATCCAGAGCGCCCCGGAAGATGAAGGGGAAGCACAGCACGTTGTTGACCTGATTGGGAAAATCGCTGCGTCCGGTGGCGATGATCGCGTCCGGTACGGCGGCGCGGGCGACATCGGGCATGATTTCCGGCGTCGGGTTGGCCAGCGCAAAAACGATGGGCGTCGGGGCCATGCGCGCCACGTGCTCGGGCGTCAGGACGCCCGGACCGGACAGGCCAAGGAACAGGTCCGCGCCGTCGATCACATCATCCAGCGTCCGCAGATCGGAGGCCTGCGCAAAGGCGGCCTTTTGCGGGTTCATATCCTCGGCGCGACCCTCGTAGACCAGCCCGTGGATGTCGCACAGCCAAACGTTTTCGCGTTTGACCCCAAGCTTCAGCAGCATGTTCAGGCAAGCGATGCCCGCCGCGCCACCGCCGGTGGAGACGACCTTGATATCGGCCCAGTCCTTGCCCGCCACGTGCAGCGCATTGGTCGCCGCAGCCCCCACGACGATGGCCGTGCCGTGCTGATCGTCGTGGAAAACGGGGATGTTCATCCGCTCGCGGCAGATTTGTTCAACGATAAAGCAATCCGGCGCCTTGATGTCTTCGAGGTTGATCGCGCCGAAGGTCGGCTCCAGCGCGCAGACGATCTCGGCCAGCTTGACCGGGTCCGGTTCGTTCACCTCGATATCGAAACAGTCGATATTGGCGAATTTCTTGAACAGGACGGCCTTGCCCTCCATCACCGGTTTCGAGGCCAGCGCACCGATATTGCCAAGGCCCAGCACGGCGGTGCCGTTCGACACCACCGCCACAAGGTTGCCCCGGGCCGTGTAGCGCGCCGCATTGGTCTCATCCGCCTTGATTTCAAGGCAGGCCTCGGCCACGCCGGGCGAATAGGCGCGGCTAAGGTCGCGCCCGTTCGCCAGCGGTTTGGTGGCGCGGATTTCCAGTTTCCCCGGCTTGGGATATTCATGGTAGAAAAGCGCCGCCTGGCGAAGGTTCTCATTGCTGCTGTCGGTCATCTCGCGGCCTCTCCAGGACGTTTGTTCAACGTTAAACCATTGTCGTTTCCCAAGGGGAATGCGTCGCCATGGCGATACAGTTTCAACCCTGCTTTGTAAATGCTCTGCCCCTGCGTTGCCCTTGCATCCGCCGTCATGGCTTCGCATCATGGCGGCCTGACGAACGGAGGTCCCATGCAGCTCAAGGATGCCGCCCGCGCGGTGCGCGAGAACGCCTATGTCCCTTACTCCCGGTTCAAGGTCGGTGCGGCCCTGATGTCCCCTTCGGGTGCGATCCATGTCGGCTGCAACGTCGAAAACGTCGCCTATCCCGAGGGCACTTGCGCCGAGGCGGGCGCCATCGCGGCGATGGTCGCCGCAGGTGAAACCGAGATCACCGAGGCCTATGTTATCGCTGACAGCCCGCATCCAGTGCCGCCATGTGGCGGTTGCCGCCAGAAACTGGCCGAATTCGCCAAGGGTGGGGTGACCGTCACGCTCGCCACGACCGACGGGCAGGAATTCGTGACCACCGTGGCCGACCTGCTGCCCGGCGCCTTCACCAGCACCCACATGGACAAGGCATGAGCGACGCCCGCCGAGTCATCACGGCCTTGCGCCGGGGCGAGGAGCCGAGCGCGAAAGACCTCGCCTGGTTCGCCCACGGCCTCGCCGACGGGCAGGTCAGCGCGGCGCAGGCCGGGGCCTTTGCCATGGGCGTCTGTTTGCGCGGTTTGTCGGAATCGGGGCGCGTGGCGCTGACGCTGGCCATGCGTGATTCGGGTCGGGTGCTGGACTGGGATCTGGACGCGCCGGTGATCGACAAGCACTCCACCGGCGGGGTGGGGGATTGCGTGTCGCTGGTGCTGGCCCCCGCTTTGGCCGCCTGCGGCGTGCATGTGCCGATGATCTCGGGCCGGGGCCTTGGCCATACCGGCGGCACGCTGGACAAGCTGGAATCGATCCCGGGCTACGACATTTCCCCGGACGAGGCGCGGTTTCGCCGCATCGTCCGCGACACCGGCTGCGCCATCGTCGGCGCCAGCGGCGACATCGCCCCCGCCGACAAGCGCCTGTACGCGATCCGCGACGTGACCGCGACGGTGGAAAGCCTCGACCTGATCACCGCCTCGATCCTGTCGAAAAAGCTGGCGGCGGGGCTGCAATCGCTGGTGTTGGACGTCAAGGTGGGGTCGGGCGCCTTCATGAAGTCGGTCGACGAGGCCCGCGCGCTGGCGCAGGCGCTGGTCGGCACGGCCAACGCGGCGGGCTGCCCAACGACGGCGCTGATCACCGACATGTCGCAGCCGCTGTGCCCCGCGCTTGGCAACGCGTTGGAGGTCGACGCAGTGATGCAGGTCCTGACCGGCGCGGCCCAAGGCCCGCTCTTTGACCTGACCCTCGCCTTGGGGGCCGAACTGCTCGCCACGGCGCAGGTCGAAAACGGCGCGGCCAAGCTGCGCGAGGCGCTCGCGAGCGGCGGTGCCGCCGAGCGGTTCGGGCGCATGGTCTACGACCTTGGCGGCCCTTTGCATTTCGTCGAGGACTGGCGCCGCTTCCTGCCCGAGGCCACGGTGATCCGCGAGGTCCCCGCGCCAGAGGCGGGCATCGTCACCGCGATTGACGGCGAGGCGCTTGGCATGGCGGTGGTCGATCTGGGCGGCGGACGGCGGGTCGAGACGGATGCGGTCGACCCGGCGGTCGGCCTGACCGAGGTGGTGCGTCTGGGCACCCGCGTTGGCAAGGGACAGGCGTTGGCCCGCGTCCATGCGGCGCGCGAAGGCGCGGCAGAGCAGGCGGTGCGGGCGGTGCAGCAGGCGATACGGCTTGGCGACACCGCACCGGCGGACCTGCCGCTTGTGATCGAAAGGGTCTCGTGATGCGTGCGTTTCTGGTGGTGATGGATTCGGTCGGGATCGGCGGCGCGCCGGATGCCGACCAGTATTTCAACGACGGGCGCCCCGACACCGGCGCCAACACGCTGGGCCATATCGTCGATGCCTGCGCGCGCGGCGAGGCGGATGACGGGCGCACCGGCCCCCTGCACCTGCCGCACATGGCCGATATGGGCCTGTTCCACGCGCTGCATCTGGCGACCGGAGAGCGCCGGTCAGGTCTGGGCCCCGACCAGCCCATGGGCAAATGGGCCGCCGCCACGGAAACCTCCAAGGGCAAGGACACCCCCTCGGGCCATTGGGAACTGGCCGGTCTGCCCGTGCCATGGGACTGGCATTACTTCCCCAAAGCCATCCCCACCTTCCCCCCCGAGATCACCGCGCAGGTCTGCGAACTGGCGGGCACGGACGGCATCCTTGGCAATTGCCATTCCTCCGGCACGCTGATCGTCGACACCTTGGGCGCCGAGCACATCGAGACCGGCTTCCCGATCTGCTACACCTCCGTCGACAGCGTCTTCCAGATCGCCGCGCATGAAGAGCATTTCGGCCTACAGCGCCTGTATGATTTGTGCGAGGCACTCGCGCCGACCTTGCACGCCATGAAGGTCGGTCGCGTCATCGCGCGCCCCTTTGTCGGTGAGCCGGGCAATTTCAAGCGCACCGCCAACCGCCACGACTACGCCATCGCGCCGCCAAGCCCCGTGCTGACCAACTGGGTCCATGACGCGGGCCGCCGCGTCCATGCGGTGGGCAAGATCGGCGACATCTTCAGCATGTCCGGGATCGACGACGTCACCCGAGGCGGGGACGAGGACTTAATGGCCGACCTGCACCGCCTGATCGACACCGCCGAAGAGGGCAGCCTGACCTTCGCCAATTTCGTCGAATTCGACAGCGCCTATGGCCACCGCCGCGATGTGGCGGGCTATGCGCGCCATCTCGAATGGTTCGACGCCGAGATCGGCAAGGCGCTGGCCCGCCTGCGCGACGGCGACCTGCTGATCATCACCGCCGATCATGGCAACGATCCCACATGGTTCGGCACCGACCACACGCGCGAACGCGTCCCCGTGATTGTCGCGGGTGCGGGCGCGGGCGAGATCGGGCAGATCGGCTTTGCCGACGTGGCCGCCAGCATCGCGCATCATCTCAACATACCGGCGCAAGGGCCGGGGAGGTCCTTCTTATGAGCTACCCGATGGGCGAGGCGCAGCGCCAACGCATCGCCGATATGAACGAGGAACGGCTGGACGCGATCATGCGCCTGCCTAAGCTGGAACTGCACCTGCATTTCGAGGGCGCAGCGCCCCCGGCCTTCATCCGCGGTCTGGCCAAGGAGAAAAAGATCGACCTGTCCAAGATCTTCCGCCCCGACGGGTCTTATGACTACCGCGATTTCTGGCACTTCCTTGAGGTTTACGAAGCCGCCACGTCCGTTCTGAAAACGCCCGAGGATTTTGCCCGGCTCTGCACCGCGATCCTCGAGGAAAGCGCCGCCAATGACGTGGTCTATTGCGAGACCTTCCTCAGCCCCGATTTCTGCGGCGGCGGCGATGTGCACGCGTGGAAGGAATACCTGCACGCGATCCGCGAAGCGGCGGATGCGGCCGAGCGTGCCCATGGCATCACCCTGCGCGGCATCGTCACGCCGATCCGCCATTTCGGCCCCGACAAGGCCAAGCGCGCGGCGCGATGTGCCGCCGAGACGGCAGGGGACTGGATCGTCGGCCTTGGCATGGGCGGCGATGAAAAGATGGGCAAGCAGCGCGACTTTGCATGGTCCTTCGACTGCGCGCGCGAGGCGGGCCTGCGCCTGACCAGCCACGCGGGCGAATGGCAAGGCCCGAAGGAAGTGCGCGAGGCGGTCGAGGATCTGGGCGTCGAACGCATCGGCCACGGTGTCCGCGCCATCGAGGACCTCGCCCTTGTCGACCTGCTGGCCGAGCGCGAGATCACGCTGGAGGTCTGCCCGGGCTCGAATGTCTTCCTCGGGGTCTTCCCGTCCTTGTCCGAGCATCCCATCGACGAACTCCGCAAGCGCGGCGTCAAGGTCACGGTATCGACCGACGACCCGCCCTTCTTCCACACCACCATGCGGCGCGAATACGTAAACCTTGCGAAAACCTTCGGCTGGGATCAGGACATCTTTGCCGCGGTCCACCGCGACACGCTGAACGCCGCCTTTTGTGACGCCGCAACCCGCGACGCCCTCGCCAAGAAACTGGAGCTGACATGACCGAGCACCTCACCATCGTCGACCACCCGCTGGTCCAGCACAAGCTGACCCTGATGCGCGAGGTCGAGACCTCGACCAATTCCTTCCGCCGCCTGCTGCGCGAGATCTCGCTGCTGCTGGCCTACGAGGTCACACGCGAGATGGGCATGACCACGAAGCGCATCACCACACCGCTCTGCGAGATGGACGCGCCGGTGATCGAGGGCAAGAAGCTGGCGCTGGTGTCGATCCTGCGCGCGGGCAATGGGTTGATGGATGGTATCCTCGAACTGATCCCGGCTGCGCGGGTGGGCTTTGTCGGGCTCTACCGCGACGAGGAAACGCTCAAGCCCGTGCAGTATTACAACAAGCTGCCCGACAATCTGGGGGATCGTCTGACCATCGTCGTCGACCCGATGCTGGCCACCGGCAATTCCTCGGCCGCGGCCATCGATCTGGTCAAGGAGGCGGGCGCGACCAATATCCGCTTCCTCTGCCTGCTGGCCGCCCCCGAAGGCGTCGCGCGGATGAAAGAGGCGCACCCGGACGTGCCGGTGATCACCGCCGCGCTGGACGAGAAGCTGAACGAAAAAGGCTATATTGTGCCGGGTCTCGGCGATGCGGGCGACCGGATGTTCGGCACCAAATAGGGGCCGAGACCTGTCGAATTGTGGCTAAATTAAGGAAATTTGACGGCTTTACAGCGCCTTGTGACTCGTGCCATGCTCCCACATGCATCTGTGGGGGCAGACATGAACTTGAAAACACTAGGCTTATTGTCTCTTTTGGTTTCCGGATTCGGGATTGTTTCTCAACCGGCAACAGCGCAGGCCGGAAACGAAGTGATTCCGGTGAATTTCCCGCCATCGTCCTTCAGTGGGCGACAATTCGTGGACAATAAGGGCTGCGTCTTTGTCCGCGCGGGATTCGACGGCAACGTGACTTGGGTGCCCCGGGTGACTCGGTCGCGGCAACAGATCTGCGGTCAGAAGCCGACCTTCGGCACCGTCCGCGAGGCTGCGGCCCCGGCGGCGGCACCCCAGATCGCGCCCCGTGTCGAGATGCCGGTCGTGGCGCCGACACCGGCCCCGCAGCCGGTGCGCACCGCGCGTGTTGCCCCGCAGCCGGCCCCCAAACCCGTGCAGCGGGTGGTTCGTGCCGCCCCCGCCTCGAAGCCGGTCGAGGCTGAGCCGCCCCGCGTGCTG
This sequence comes from Tropicibacter alexandrii, assembly GCF_003667315.2. Taxonomy (GTDB): domain Bacteria; phylum Pseudomonadota; class Alphaproteobacteria; order Rhodobacterales; family Rhodobacteraceae; genus Tropicibacter; species Tropicibacter alexandrii. The sequence goes on from NZ_RCTZ02000007.1 coordinate 194,704, forward strand.
CGCCGTGTGCCGGTCGCACCGCAGGCGCAGGTCCGCGCGACCAAGCCGCTGGCTGTCCCGACCTACGGTGCCTGCGCCAATGGTGTGCGCACCCGCACCTTCCAAGGCAAGACGCTGCAGGTGCGCTGTGGTCCGCAGACATCCCCGCATGTCACCATCGTCCGCCGGGGCGAGGCGCCCACCGCGGGCAAGAACGTCTATTACAACAAGACGTGGAACGACAGCAGTCTGGACCCCAAGACGCGCATCATCCCCCGGCACATCTACGAAGGCCGCGACACCTCGCCGCTTTACGTGCCCGCCGGCTACAAGCCCGCATGGGAGGATGACCGCCTGAACCCCTACCGTGCGCTCCAGACCGTCGAGGGCTATCGCATGAGCCAGCAGATCTGGACCCATAGCGTCCCGCGGGAATCGGTGCTGACCGCGCGCAAGCGGTTCATCCACGACCACGATCCGATCATCGCCTATCAGGCCGATCCGGCGACCTATTATATCAACGAACGCCGCTACATCACGCCGCCGTTGCACTACGTGCCGTGGCGCTGAGGCGTTCCGTGAATTGACAATGACGAAGCGGCGGTTGGGGAAACTCAGCCGCCGCAAATCGATTGAAGGCGCAGCCAGTCGGCATCGGACAGGACCTCGCGACTGGGCTGACCGGCGCGCGGGTCGCCGTCGATCAGGGCGCGGGTGTCCTCGCCCTCGGGGTCGCGGGCATAGGCGTAAGGGGTGCTGCGGATCTCGGCGCGGGCGAAGGCGGCGAGCAGCGTGATGTCGTCGGGCCGGGTTTCCGGCTGGGCCATCAGGTGTTCGGCATAGGCATCCAGCGCCGGTTCCGGCAAGGTCCCGGTGGTCAGCAGGCGCAGGCTGGCGAGCAGCCCGGCATGGTCGATCACTTGCGCAAGCGGGTCGTTCTGCGATGCCAGCGTCGCTTCGGACAGGATATAGCCTGCGGCGACATCCGGGTCCTCGTGGTCTTCGATGACGGAGCGGTCCAGCAGGACGATGCCGCCGGGCAGGTGGGTGCTGGCCAGCGCGATGTTGGGCACGATGGCGATCCGGCCCCCCTCGGGCAAAACGCGGCGGGTCAGACGGTCGAGCGGGCGGGCGGCCTCTGGGGCAGAGCAGGGCGCCCCGGCGACGCGGGCGATGTCCGCCAGCAGCGCCTCGCCGATCTCCTGCCGCTTGACCGATGGCACGACGGTGACGGTGTAGTTTTCCAGCGCCTCGGGCAGCCAGAACACCGCCCCCGCGGCGATGGTCAACGCAACGGCGCTGCCAAGGATCAGCCGCAGCTTGCCGGGCCGAGGGCGCTTGCGGTCGATGGCGCGCAGCAGGCGGTCGATGCCGTCGATCATCGCGCCTTCGTCCTCGGGCAGTTCCAGCGTCTCGCCCGCATCGCCATCGGGGTGGTAGATCGCGGGCAGGGTGCCGGGATTGGCGCGCTGGACCGCGCCCAGCGACCAATGCGCCAACGCGGTGCCGTTGGTGTTGGACATGGTCAGGGTGGCATCGCCGAGGGATACGATGACCTCGCGCCGCTGGTCCTGCGGCGTGGGCCGCCACAGGCCTGTCGCCTCCAGCCGGTCGAATTCCTTCAGGGCGGTCATTGGGGTGATTTTGTCCCGGTCTCTGCTCTGCCGCGCAGGTTAGCATGCGGGCCGGAGGGCGTCCATCGGCAGGGTGTCAGCCGACGATCGAGACGTTGTAGGTGGTGAACGCCCGGTCCCGCATCGGGATTACGGCGCGGTATTCGGGGCTGTCGAACAGGTCATGGACCGCTTCGATATCGGGATATTGCACGATCATGACATTCTCGGCGGGCTTGTCGCCCACCACGACATCATCGACCGGAAAATGCTGGGTGACCTTTGCCCCCGCCTTTTCCAAAAGCGGCGTGGTCGCGTCCAGATAGGCTTGGTATGCTTCGGGTTCCTCCGTGTTGACGGTGACGCAGGCGATCACGAATACGGGCATGTTGCCTCCCGTTTGGGTTGTGTTTCCCGAAGTTTATCAGGAGGTTGCCACCTCACACTGTCACAAGGGTGACCTAAGGGCAATCAGGCATTGCGCCGCGTGGGCGGGGATCGCCCCCGCCCGTCGTCCGCTCAGAGCGATTTCGCCAATGTCCGCAATTCGAACTTCTGGATCTTGCCGGTGGAGGTCTTGGGCAATTCCTGAAAGACCACCTTCTTCGGGCATTTGAACCCGGCCAGTTTTTCGCGGGCAAAGGCGATCAGATCGGCCTCGGACACGTCATGCCCGTCCTTCAATTCGACAAAGGCGCAGGGCACCTCGCCCCACTTTTCGTCCGGTTTGGCGACGACGGCACAGAGCAGCACGGCGTCATGCGCCATCAAGGTGCCCTCGACCTCGACCGAGCTGATATTCTCGCCGCCGGAGATGATGATGTCCTTCGCCCGGTCGGCGATCTGCACGTAGGTATCGGGGTGTTGCACGGCGATGTCGCCGGAATGGAACCAGCCGCCGTCAAAGGCCTCTTCGGTGGCTTTCGGGTTCTTGTAGTATCCTTTCATCACGCCGTTGCCGCGAAACATGATCTCGCCCTTGGTCTCGCCGTCCATGGGGATCGGCTGGCCGTTGTCGTCGTGGACCTCGACCCCTTCCATGAAGGGCATGGCGACGCCCTGCCGGGCCTTGATCGCGGCGCGGTCGGCGCCTTGCAGCGGCTCCCATTGCGCTTGCCATGTGCATTCGGTCGCCGGTCCGTAGACCTCGGTCAGGCCGTAGACCTGCGTCACGTTGAAGCCCATCGGCTCGATCTTGGCCAGCGTCGCGGGGGCAGGGGGAGCACCGGCGGTAAAGACCTCGACGATGTGGTCGAAGTCGCGTTTCTGATCCGCAGGGGCGTTGACCAGCATATTCAGCACGATGGGCGCGCCGCCGAAATGGGTGACGCCCTCATCGGCGATGGCGTCGAAGATCGCGGGCGCGGTGATGTCGCGGCAGCAGACCACGGTGCCGCCGAGCACCGGCATCATCCATGTGTGGCACCAGCCATTGCAGTGGAACAGCGGCACGATGGTCAGGTATTTCGGATGCAGCACCATCCGCCAGCTGACGACCTGCCCCATGGCGTTCAGATACGCCCCGCGATGGTGATAGACCACGCCCTTGGGCCGCCCCGTGGTGCCCGAAGTATAATTGAGCGCGATGCTTTCCCATTCATCCTGCGGCATGATCCATGCGAAGGACGGATCGCCCCCGGCCAGCACATCCTCGTATTGCGGATAGTCGGAATGTTTGTGCACACCGGCATGGTCGTCGGGGACCTCGATCACCTGCGGTGGCGTGCCCTCCATCCGGTCCAGCGCCTCGGCCAACATTGGCAGAAACTGCGGATCACACAGGACGACACGCGCCTCGCCATGGTCGAGGATATAGGCGACGGTGTCTGGATCGAGGCGGGTGTTGATGGCGTTCAGGACAGCACCACAGGCGGGCACGGCGAAATGCGCCTCGGCCTGCGCGGGGATGTTGGGCAGGATCGTCGCAACGACGTCGCCCGCTTCCACCCCCATCGCGGCCAGCGCCGAGGCCAGACGCGTGACGCGCTCATGGTACTGGGCGTAGGTCTTGCGATGCGGGCCATAGACCACCGCCGGGTGGTCCGGCCAGATCGAGGCGGCCCGGTTCAGAAAGCTCAGCGGCGTCAGGGCCACGTGATTGGCGGCGCATTTGTCCAGCCCGGTTTCGTCCTTCATCCAGCCCATCTCGGCCTCCCTCTTGGTCGCGCACGGACTATGGCCAAGGATTCGACTGGTGAAAAGGCAGGTTAGCGGTAAACATGGCGCCATGATCATCTCGCCCGGACGTCGTTTCATTTTCGTGCATATCCCCAAGACCGGGGGAACCTCGATGGCGCTGGCGCTGGAGGCGCGCGCGCACCGCGACGACATCCTGATCGGGGACACGCCCAAGGCGCGCAAGCGCCGCGCGCGGGTCGAAAAGATCGTGGCCCCGGGCCGCCTGTGGAAGCATTCGACGCTCGAGGACATCAAGGGCGTGGTGCCGCTTGAGGGGATGTGCGTCTTTTGCCTCGTGCGCAACCCGTGGGACCGGATGGTCAGCTACTACCACTGGCTGCAGGGGCAGTCCTTCGATCACCCGGCGGTGGGCCTTGCGCAGCGGCTGGGCTTTGCGGATTTCATGCGCCACCCGTTCAACGTGAAGGTGCTGCGCGACTGGCCCTACGGGCGCTATGTCACGGTCGGGGGCAAGGAGCGCTGCGACCTGTTCATCAGGCTGGAACACCTGCGCGAGGACTGGGCGCCCTTGGTCGACCATCTCGGCTTCGAACCCGAGATCGGCCATGCGAACCGGTCCGAGCGCGGCGAATATCGCGGCTATTACGACGACGCGCTGGCGGAATGGGTCGAGGGGATCTTTCGCACCGACATCGATCGCTTCGGCTATACGTTCTGAACGCCGCGCGCCTCAGGACGGAAAGATCGCCGCCATTTCCTTGTCGAAGCGCGCCCATGTGATGCTGGCCTTGTTGCCTGCATAGCCGTGGTAATGCGATTTGCCGGTGGAATTCGGCAGGCCCGCCCAGATCTTGGCAAGGTTGTTCATGAAGGCCTTCCGGCTGAGTTCGCCCCGCCTGATCTTGTTCAGACCGGCTTCCTCCAGCAGGATATCGGCCAGCGCGTCCTGGACCTGAGGGGTAAAGCGCGTCTCGGGGCCAAAACCCGCCTGCTTGGCCAGACGGCGCAAGGTCGAGGGGATGAACTGGTAGCGCCCGATGGCGTGGGGCTGGCGCGGGGTGGCTTTGATCCAAGCGTAGATTTCGCCCAAGGTCATGTCCGTGGGGGCCTTGGACGGCTTCACGCGCGCCCCGTGCTGGACGGAATCGTAGCCCTTGGACGAGGCCTCGGCGCTGGCGATGACGTGCCGGATGCGGTCGGCATCCGAGGCAAACGGGCCGGGCTGGGGCAGGGCAACCGGGCGCGAGCGATGCGCGCGGATCGGCGCGGGGGAAAAGAACCCGTCCTGCCCCCCGGCGAACAGGCTGGCGCTTTGGACCTTTGCCCCCCCTTGGCCGGGGGGGATCAACGGCGCCGCGCGCGATGTGATCAAGGCCGCGCTGGCCGATTGGATCAACGGCACGCCCCCGGACTGCAACAGGCTGCCCTGTTGCGCCAGCAACGGGCTGGCGAGCAGGGACAGGCACAGGGCAAGCAGGCGTGACAGCGGCATCGGGACCTCTCGTGGCAACTCAAGAGGTTTTGCCGCAAATGTGTTGAAAAAGGTTTGAGCCTTGCAGGATCAATTCGCCCAAGGTGCGGCGGGGCAGTCAAGCGCGATCAGGCGGCCCTGTTCAAAGCGCGCCGTGACGCCGATCCCCCAATCGGTTTTGTGCGCGTACCAGCCATAGGCCGCGCCCTCTTGGCGGGCCGGTTCCCCGAGCAAAAGATAGGCTCGCGCCACGCTGTCCCCGATGGCCAGACGGTGGCATTGCGCGGCCGGATAGGACTGCACCCCACATGTTCCTTCCTCATGACAGGTCTCTGTCATGCAGCGGTTGGCAACTGGTGACCAAAGCCCGTCACGTACGCTCTCACAGACATATTGTCGGGGTTTCGGACGGTTGGCCCAAACGCTTGGTGGTAGGAATTGCAGGCACAGCACCAGCCCGATGGCCGCGATCAAAGCGACGAGGCGCTTCACCGCACCGGTTCGAACAGGGCGTTCGTCATCTTGCAATCGCGCACTACGTCACGGCCGCAGGGCACGGGATCAAGGTCTTTGGACAGGCAGACGCGTGCTTCTTGGATGTGGCCATCCTTGCAGGTGATGGTGATCATGTCCGGCTCAAGCTCCGGGTTGGCCTCGATGAAGGCCTGTTCGACCACCTCGGCGGGCAATTTGACCGTGTCCTCCAGCCTGCGGAAAATCTCTGGCCGGGTGATGGTGCCGTAGGCCTCGCGCGAGAGCGCGTAATAGGCGGTGGCGGACAGGCCGCTGCACACCCCGTGCTTCTTCCATTGGTGCCATGCCAGACCGGAGGTGCCCATGATATCGGCCATCTCCGACGTCATCTGGCGCGAGGGCTGGCGTTCCGTTGTGGTGCAGTAAGACGGGTAGCCACGATGGTATTGCGGCCAGAGACCGTGCAGCACCCAGCCGAAATCGCGGTCGCATTGCGGCGAGTTGCGCGCGTCGCCTTCGAGCGCGCACCAGTTCGGCGACCAGCTGAGCGACATGACGTAATAGTCGAACTCGCCCGAGATGTCTTGGGCCAAGGCGGGCGTGGCAAGCAGGGCGAGAAGGGCGGTCAGGCGCATGGGGAACCTCGGACTGTGGACGCGGGATTGGTAGCCCGTTCAGCCGGTTTTTGCCAGAACCATGTGGCGGTCACGGGCTGTTCAAGGCGATACGCGGATTTTCACTTCCCCTTTACGGCTTTGCCCCCTATATAGGCGCCAAGTTTCCCGACAGAGGTAACCCGCTCCGGTCCGCCGGGGTGCCCGTGGCAAGGCCGCGGGCGCGGCAACAGACTTGGCCGGGGTTCACCGGTCGGACCGTTGACGCAAAGGAGCACACCCATGGCGAAGCTGCTGCACCCCAAGGCGACCGCCGTCTGGCTGGTCGACAACACCACGCTGACCTTCAAGCAGATCGGCGATTTCACCGGCTTCCACGAGCTGGAAATCCAAGGCATCGCCGATGGCGACGTGGCCGTGGGCGTCAAGGGCTTTGACCCGGTCGCCAACAACCAGCTGGAGCAGGCCGATATCGACCGCGCCGAAAAGGACCCGCTGGCCCGGCTGAAGCTGAAGCACAACCCCGCCGCCCGCGACGAGGACAAGCGCCGCGGCCCGCGCTACACGCCCCTGTCAAAGCGTCAGGACCGCCCCAACGCGATTCTTTGGCTGGTCAAGTTCCACCCGGAACTGTCCGATGGCCAGATCGCCAAGCTGGTCGGCACGACCAAGCCGACGATCCAGTCGATCCGCGAGCGCACCCATTGGAACATCCAGAACATGCAGCCGATCGACCCGGTTGCGCTGGGCCTGTGCAAGCAGTCCGAACTGGACGCCGCTGTCGCCAAGGCCGCAAAAGCCGCCGGCACCACCATGAGCGACGACGAACGCCGCAAGCTGGTCTCGACCGAGCAGAGCCTCGAGATGACCGACGAGCCGCGCCTGCCGTCGGCCATCGAGGGCTTCGAGAACTTCTCGTTGACCGACCCGCGCGGTGAAGAGGAAGAGGACGAACCGGATTACAGCGATCCCGACAGCTTCTTCAAATCGCCCGCAGCGGAGGATGAGGATGACGAGGACGATCAGCCGCGCTGATCCTACCGCCCCCAAGACCCGGCCACTGGCCGGGTTTTTCATATGCTGCCCCAGATGCGCGCCCCAAGGCGCACGACGCGCCCTCCCGCGTGGTCAACGACTTGCGGCTGCGGGCCACGTGACCACGTCTCCGCGCCGTTCAAAGATTGGAAATCGGGGCGCGCATGGTAGATACAGGGTGGGATCACTGAGGTTTGGCTGCAATCCGAAGGCAGCTGATGGCTTGACGAAATCACGTCGTCTCATGCGGAAGAGGGCAGGCAAATCGACCAAGCCGACTTCAAAAGACAGCTGACCATCCGGCATTTGCGGGTCATCCACGGGCTGGCCGAGCTCAAGCTGGTCGCGCGGGTGGCAGCGGCGTTGAACGTGACCCAACCGGCCGTGTCCAAGCAGATCAACGAATTGGAAGCCATCATCGGCACGCCGATCATCGCAAGAAAGCGCAACCGGCTGCACCTGACACCGGTCGGGGAGCGTCTGGCAGAGCATGCAAGGCAGGTCCTGAACCAGTTGGACCGGGCGTCCTTCGACATTCAGGCGATGGCCAGCGGTGTCTCGGGCGCGGTGACGGTGGGGGTGGTCAGTTCGGTCGCGCCGATCCTGTTGCCCGGCGCGATCAGCCTGTTCAAACGCAGTGCGCCCGATGCCAGCCTGTCGGTGACCGAAGGCCATTTCGTATCGCTCTATCCACGGCTCGAGGCCGGGCAGATCGACCTGCTGATCGCCCGCGTCTGGCAGCCGCAAGACCTGCCGGGGATCGAGCAGGCGGTCATGTTCAGCGAGCCGCTGGTGGTCGTGGCCGGGCGGGATCATGCGCTGGCGCGGCAGGAGGATGTCAGGTGGCCAGAGGCGGTGCGTTGGCCTTGGGTCCTGCCGCAGCCGGATTCGGTGGCGCGGCGCGCGGTGGATGCGCTCTTTGCGGAGTACGGGCTGACCACGCCGTCGAACACGATTTCATCTCTATCGCTGTCTTTGAACCTCGAACTGCTGCGCGAGATGCCGGTTCTGGCACTGTTTCCGCAAAGCCTTGCGCAGGCCTACGCGGCGCGCGGTGACTTGGTGGTTCTGCCGCTTGATACCGCGGGCTTCCTCTCCGAGGCGCGGTGCTTCTGGAAATCGGGTGCGGAACTGTCCAACAGCACCTTCGCGCTGTTCATGGATTGCCTGCGGCAGACCGCAAATCAGGCCAATACCATTCCATTTGGTTAGGTTTAATGGCGCAGATTTCATTATCATTGCCATGACTTGCCGCCCTATCCTTAACCGAGGGATATGAAGGGGGAGGAGGCCGCACCGGGATTTGCCGTGCGGTCGCTGGGCGACACCATGAAACAAGAAGATATCGTACAGCTCTCGGCGCGCGACGTGCTCGTCGCTTTTGCGCGGCATGACTTGACGCCCAGCGACTACCTTGAAGCCTGCCTGACGCATATTTCCCGCGTGAACCCGTTGATCAATGCGCTGACGGCGTTCGACACGGAACGGGCCGTGGCCGCGGCGGCGCGTGCGACAGCGCGTTGGGCGGCCAATGCGCCCATCGGTGCGCTGGACGGCCTTCCCATCGGCGTCAAGGACCTGCAGGACACGGCGGGTCTGCTGACCACCCATGGCAGCCCCCGGGCGCGGGGGAATGTCCCCGAGGCCGATTTGCCGATGGTGGCGCGATTGCGCGCGGCGGGGGCCATCGTCTTGGCCAAGACCAACGTGCCGGAGATGGGGGCGGGTGGGAACAGTCGGAACCCGGTCTGGGGCGCGACGGGCAATCCTTTCGATCCCGCGTTGATCGCGGGCGGGTCGTCGGGTGGATCGGCGGCGGCGCTGGCGGCCGACATGCTGCCCCTGTGCACCGGCTCGGACACGGGTGGGTCGTTGCGGCTGCCCGCTGCGATCTGCGGCGTCGTGGGCTACCGCCCGTCGGTCGACGTGATCGCGCATCCGACGCGACCGCTGGGCTGGTCGGGGATTTCGGTGTTGGGCCCGATGGCACGGGACATGGATGATCTGCTGCTGATGCTGGGCGTCTGTGCGGGGCATGATGCGAACGATCCGCTGTCCATGCCGTCCGCCCCTGCGCGCTTTGCCGGGTTTTCCGGAAAACCGCTGAGCGCGCTGCGCCTTGGCTGGTCCGAAGACTTTGGCGATGCGCCGGTCGATGCGGATATCCGCGCGACCTTCCACGCGCGGCTCAAGGCGCTTGCCCCGCATGTGGCCGAGTGCCGCGCGGTGGACCTGAACCTTGGCGAGATGGACCGCACCTTCGACATCCTGCGCGCCGAAAGCTTTTTGTCGGCCTTCGATGGCCCGGCGCAAAGGGCGCCGCAGGATTTCGGTGACACGATCCACGCAAACCTTGCCTTGGGTCGTCAATTCACTCTGGCGGACAGAGGCTGGGCCCATGCCGAGCAAACCCGCATCCTGCGGGCATTCAACGCGCGCATTGCCGGGCTGGATGCCATCCTGTTGCCGACCGTGCCGGTCTCTCCGTTCCCGTGGACGCAACCGCATGCCGAACGGATCGACGGGCAAGAGATGGATATCTACTACCGTTGGTTGGCGCTGACCTATCGCGGCTCCTTGATGGGTGGCCCGTCGATCACCCTGCCCACGGGACGAGACGGCGCCGGGATGCCCTTTGGTCTGCAGATGCTTGGGCCAGTGCGCGGCGACGAGGGGCTGTTGGCCGTTGCCAAGGCCATCGAAACGCTCTTTGCCGCCGACCCCGAAACCGCGCGTCCGCGCCCCGATCTGGCGCGGCTGAAGCCGGTCGAGCCGGGGCTGCGCTCCATCGTCACGCACCCGCCGTCGACCCAGCCCCAGAGGGCCGGGGCCGTGCAAACCGCAGTCTGAGAACATGCCCATGTGGATCATTCCCGTTGTCTTCGTTGTCCTGCTGATCAGCGGCACCGCGTTTGCCTATCTGATGGGGGCGGTGTCGGTGCTGTCTTTCGTAATGGTCGGCAAGGCGCAGTTCCTGTCGATCCTGCCGCAGCGCATCTTTGCCCAGCTTGACGTCTTCGCGTTCATGGCCATGCCGCTGTTCATCCTGACCGCCGAGATCATGACCCGCGCGGGCGTGACGCGCAGCCTGATCGATTTCTCGCTGTCCATCGTCGGGCGGTTCCGGGGGGGCTTGGGGCATGTGAACATCCTGACCTCGGTGTTCTTTGCGGGCATCTCGGGCTCGGCCATCGCAGATAGCGCGGCGCTGTCGCGGACATTCGTACCCGAGATGGAAGAGCGCGGGTATGACCGCTATTACGCGGGCGCCATCACGGCGGCCTCTTCGATGATCGGGCCGATCATCCCCCCATCGATCATCATGATCATCTACGGCGGCCTGACGGGCGCATCGGTGGCCGCGCTGTTTGCGGCCGGGGTCATTCCGGGCCTGCTTCTGGCGGTGGCGCTGATCGTGCTGAATGCGGTGATCGCGCGCCTGCGCAACCATCCGGGCGGTGCCTCTGACGATCTGCCGCGCTTCTGGCCCAGCCTGAAACGCGCGGCCCCGGCGCTGCTCTTGCCGGTGGTCATCCTCGGATCGTTGGTGCTGGGCCTTGCCACGCCAACCGAAGGCTCGGCGGTTGCCGTGCTCTTTGCGCTGATCGCAGGGCAGTTCTACACCGGGCTGAGCCGCAAGATGATCGTGGAGGCGCTGGAAGCCACGGCGCGGATGACCGGGACGATCTTCATCATTCTGGCCGCGATCTCCGTTCTGGGGTTTCTGGCCGGGCAGATGGGCTGGAGCCAGGCTCTCGCCGATTGGGTGGAAAGCATTGGCCTGACCGGCCCCAGATACCTCTTTTTCCTCGTGGGTATTTTCCTGCTGGCGGGGATGTTCATGGACACGCCGGTGGCCCTGTCGCTGCTGATCCCGCTGTTCGCACCGCAGGCGCTGGAGCAGGGGATCAATCCGATCCATCTCGGGATCGTGCTGTGTTTCAACCTGTGCGTCGGGCTGATCACGCCCCCCTTGGGCAAATGTCTGGTGGTGGTCGCGGCGCTCACCAACCTGAATTACTGGCGGCTGGCCTGGACGGCCCTGCCTTTTGTCGTGGTGCAGGTTCTGCTGCTGCTGGCGCTGGCCTATTGGCCAGAACTGAGTCTGAGCGTGCCGCGCCTTGCTGGCTTTTCCGTCGATTGAGTTACAAATGGGAGGACTGAATATGAAACTCAAAGCACTCGCCCTTGTGGCGCTTATGGCCTCGGCCTCGGCTGTGTCTGCCGAAGTGAAGATCGCGCTCGACAGCGGCCCCGATCTGGAGACCTCGGGATCGTACAACTGGGCGCAGGCCTTTGGCGCCAGGTTGAAAGAGGGCGGCATGGACCCGCGCGAAATGCCCCGCGGCTCGGTCGGCAACGAGGCCGAGAAATTCGACCAGTTGTCCACCGGCCTGCTCGAAGTCTCGCTGTCCGATGTGCGCGCCATCGCGCAGGTCGATCCCTTCGTCTATGGGCTGCGCTTGCCGTACATGTTCGACGACGCGGCGCATATGCAGCGCGTGTTGAACGAGGGCAAGCTGTTCGACCGCATCAACGAGTCCATCGCCGGTCAGGACGTGAAGCTGGTCGCCATCGTGCCGATCGGCCCGTCCTCGGGGATCATCACCACCACCGCAGCGGTGCGCAAGCCCGCCGACATGGCAAGCCTGCGGATGCGCGCGCTCGATGACGCCCAGATCGCCATGTATCAGGCTTGGGGCTCGACCGGCACCATCGTGCCGTGGGGCGAAGTGCCCGCGGGTCTTCAGACCGGGGTGATCGATGGCTACCTCAACTCGCCTTTCGTGCCGATCACCTTTGGCCAGACCGACTTCGTCAAGAATTTCTCGGATGCCCGCGTGATCGTCCCGATCCGCGCCGTCATCGTCTCGAAGATGTGGTACGATGGCCTGTCCGATGAGCAGCGCGCAACCGTCGATGCGGCGGTCGAGGCTGGCAACGCGGCCACCCAGGCCTGGCTTGACGAGGTCTCGGAAAGCTCGCTCTCGGCGCTTGAGGACAAGGGCGTCACCGTCCAGCGCCTGACCGATGAAGAGCGCAACGCCTTCCGCGAGCTTTCGAAAGCGGTCTACGAGTCCGGCTTGCTGCCGTCCGAGGACGTGAAGACCTGGAGCGAGCTGTCCGCCAAGGCCCGCTAAGGTCGACCGGGCGCCCGTCAGTCCGGGCGCCCCTTTCCCCAAGCAGAGGCCATCGCCATGCGACACCTGATCATTGCCAGCAGCAACGCGCTGCACCAGGCCGCCCGATGGGTGGCGATCCTTGCCGTCGCCGGGATGTTCGTCACCGTGATGATTCAGGTGGTTGCGCGCTATGGCTTTTCGTCCCCGCCGATCTGGACCGAGGACGTTGCGCGGTACATGATGGTTTGGACCGGGCTGCTGGGAACGACGCTGTCGTTCAAGTCACGCTCGGATGCCGTTCTGATGCAGAGCATCTTTCCGGCGCGTCCGAGCCTTCTGGGTCTGATGGCGGACGCCATCCGCTCGGCGGCGGTTCTCGCCTTCGTGTTGCCGGTCATCTACTTTTCGTTCGTCGGGCTGCGCGGCGGCTTGGCCAAGGGGTATCTGGGCCGTCAAGCCGGGTTGACGGCGGACACGTTGGGGATCGCGATGGTGTGGATCGCGGTGATCGTTCCGATCGCGATGGTCATCATCATCGTTCACTTGGCCGCACAATGGGCGGGCGACGGGGTCGACACGTCGAACGAACAGCCAGTGGACACCAGTCTGGATTGACAGACAGCGTTCGCCGCGACCGCCTTGCGTCCGGGGAGCACAAGGCCGACGCGATCTGGTGTGCAAAGCGTCACGGAGCTTTGCCTGGCCGCCCGTGGGCCTGCCGCAAAAGGCTATTCTCAAGTCATCACAAGGGCTTGCGGGCGTTCAGCGCGGCGGTGATGGTGCCGTCGTCCAGATAGTCCAGCTCGCCGCCGATGGGAACGCCCTGCGCCAGCGAGGTCAGCGTCACCGTGCCCTCCAACTGGTCGGCGATGTAATGCGCGGTGGTCTGGCCGTCGATGGTGGCGTTCAGCGCAAGGACCACCTCGCTGACCGCCTCGGCGGTAATGCGTTGTTTCAACTGCGGAATGCGCAGGTCATCCGGGCCGATCCCGTCCAGCGCCGACAGCGTCCCGCCCAGCACGTGGTAACGCCCCTTGAAGACATTCGCCCGCTCCATCGCCCACAGGTCGGCCACGTCCTCGACAACGCAGAGCAGGCCGTTGGCACGGCCCTCGTCTTCGCACAGCGCGCAGATATCCGAGGTGCCGACATTGCCGCAGTTCAGACATTCGCGCGCGGTGTCGGCCACGACCTGCATCGACTGTGCCAAGGGCTTCAACAGCAGCGCCCGCTTGCGGATCAGGTGCAGAACGGCACGCCGGGCCGAGCGCGGCCCCAGACCGGGCAGCCGCGACATCAGCTCGATCAGCCGTTCGATTTCATCCGTGCCGCTCATGCTTGCGCCGTCCAGTCGTGGGGCGGGGCGAAACCCGCCCCCTTCACATCAGAACGGCAGCTTGAGATCGGCGGGCAGACCCAGCTCTTCGGTGATCTTCGCCATCTCGGCGCGCGAGCGTTCCTGCGCGCGCGACTGCGCATCCTTGATCGCCGCGAGGATCAGGTCCTCGACCACTTCCTTTTCATTGGGGTCAAAGATCTTGGGGTCGATATCGAGGCTCGTCAGTTCGCCCTTGGCGGTGGCGGTCGCCTTGACCAGCCCGGCACCGCTTTCGCCCGTGACGGTGATCGCGCCCAGATCTTCCTGAAGCTGCGTGACCTTTTCCTGCATGGCCTGCGCCTGCTTCATCATCTTGGCCATGTCGCCGAGGCCACCAAGTCCCTTGAGCATATCCGTCTCCTGCATTGTGATTGCAGCCTAGATATGCGTCGCGGGGCAGGGGGGCAAGCCCGCCATGCCCGGACTAAAGCCGCGTCCAACGCAACATGACCGCGCCGAACACCGCAGCAGGCAGACCGATGACCAGACCGAACAGGGCGGTCGGCACGGCAACCAGCCAGAGGATCGCCGGGTCGATGCCAAGAACGCCGTCCTTTGCGAAGCCGAAGCCAAAGGCATAGAGGCAGATCACCAGCCAAGTCAGCAGGCAGGTCAGCGCCAAACCGTAAAGGGCCGCGCCGCGGCGGCTGTGGCCACGTTTGCGCAAGACCAGCATCAGCCCTGTCGCGACCAGACAGGGCAGCGCGTAGAACACTCCGATGTCCAAGACCGTCACCGGTGCGCGCGGCGTCACAAACGCCAGCAGGACGAGGCCAGCCAGATAGCCACCCGGATTGAGCAGACCGCCGAACAGCCAGACCAGCGCCAGCCTTGGCGCGCGCGTGTCAGTCCTCTTCAAACGGGTCCCATTCGTCCTCGACCTCGGGCAGGGCCTCTTCCAACGCGGCAACCTGCGCCTCTTCCTCGGTCTTCACCGCCTTGATGCGGGCCTTGGGAAAGACCTCCAGCGCGGCTTTGACCAGCGGGTGCTGCGCGGCTTCGGCCTCGATGGCCAGCCGCGCGGCGTCGCGCTTTTCCACGATGGTGAGCGCGTCGCAATCCGGCACCAGCGTCACGACCCAGCGGTTGCCCGTCCAGCGTTGCAGCGCCGTCCCCAGTTTGGAGGCCAGATCGCCCGGCGCGTTGTTCGTGGGGGTGAATTCGATCCGCCCGGGGCGGTAATTGGCCAGCCGCAGGCAGCCCTCGACCTCGACCAGCAGCTTCACATCGCGGTTCTGGCGGATCAGTTCGAGCACGTGTTCAAACGTGGGATAGCGGGCCAAGGCCGCCTCGACCGCCTGCGCGGGCACGGCTGAGGCCACCGGGCCGGACGGCCCGGCATGGGTCGGCGTATAGCTGCCCTGTGCGCTGGGGGCCTGCGTGTAGCCTCCGCCACCACCGGACGGCGCGGGCGTTGTGGGGGGCGGTGTGTCCTGCAACTTGCGGATCAGTTCCTCGGGGCTGGGCAGTTCCGCGACATGGGTCAGACGGATGATCGCCATCTCGGCGGCCATCATCGCCACCGGCGCGTTCGAGACCTCCTCGATCGCCTTCAGCAACATCTGCCACGCGCGGCTCAAGGGCCGCATCCCCAACCCATCGGCAAAAGCAAGGCCCCGTGAGCGTTCGTCTGGGCCAATCGTCGGGTCCTCGGCGGCGTCGGGCGTGATCTTTACCACGCTGACCCAATGGGTCAGTTCGGCCAGATCGCGCAGGATCGCCAGCGGGTCGGCCCCGTCGCTGTATTGCGCCGACAGTTCCTCCAGCGCGCCCTTGGCATCGCCGCGCATGATCCGTTCGAACAGGTCCATGACCCGGCCCCGGTCGGCCAGACCCAACATCGCGCGGACCTGATCGGCACCCGTCTCCCCGGCGCCATGCGAAATCGCCTGATCCAAAAGGGAGGTCGCATCGCGCGCCGATCCTTCGGCGGCGCGGGTGATCAGCGCCAGCGCCTCGTCGGTGATCTCGGCGTTTTCCGCCGTCGCGATCTTGCGGAGCAGGGCGATCATCACCTCAGGCTCGATCCGCCGCAAATCGAACCGCTGGCAGCGCGACAGCACCGTGACCGGCACCTTGCGGATTTCCGTGGTGGCAAAGATGAATTTCACATGCGCCGGCGGTTCCTCCAGCGTCTTCAAAAGCGCGTTGAAGGCCGAGGTGGACAGCATGTGCACCTCGTCGATGATGTAGATCTTGTAGCGCGCCGAGGCCGCCCGATAATGCACCGAATCGATGATCTCGCGGATGTCGCCGACGCCCGTGCGCGACGCGGCGTCCATCTCCATCACGTCGACATGGCGGCCTTCCATGATCGCCACGCAATGCTCGCACTTGCCGCAGGGGTCCGTCGTCGGGCCACCATTGCCGTCCGGCCCGATGCAGTTCATCCCCTTGGCGATGATCCGCGCGGTGGTCGTCTTACCGGTGCCGCGAATCCCCGTCATGATGAAGGCCTGCGCGATCCGGTCCGCCTTGAAGGCGTTGCGCAGCGTGCGCACCATCGCATCCTGTCCGACGAGGTCGGCAAAGGTTTCGGGGCGGTACTTGCGGGCGAGCACCTGATATTGCGGGCTGTCGGTCATGGTATCCTGCGCGTCTGGTCGCGGGTAATCTAGGGTGCCGGGGCGGGGGCGTAAACCGCTCATCCGTGGCTTGCCATTCGGCGCGTGGCGCGGCACGATAGGGCAGGGCCGATCACCGGCGGCCTCCTGATCCGCGGAAAGCGCGCGCACCGGTTTGCGACTGTTCACAGGAACATTCGGTTCTCTCTTGCCCGATCAGCGGATCCCGGGCCGTGATGGAGGAAACCGATGTCTGCGGATATCCCCCTTTCGATCGAGGCGTTGCGGCAGGATGCCAAACGCCTTCACCGCGCCTATGAGGCGGGCGAGGTCTGGGCCGTGCAACGTGTCCGGCAACACCCGCCGAGGCGCATGGCTGCGCTCAAACGCGCCGACTTCTTGCATATCGTCGCGCAGGAAACCGGCTTTGACAGCTGGCCCAAGCTCAAGGCCGCCGCCGAGACCTCCGGGCTCGACCGCGCGCAGGCCTTGCAGCGGTTGAAAATCGCGCTGGCCCACGGGCAGGTCAGCCTGACGGCCCGTCTGTTGGAGCGGTTCCCCGATCTGGCCCGAGGGCTGTTTGGTCTGGAATGCGCGCTGTACGACATCGACGCCGTGCGCGCCACGCTGGCGCGTGACCCGGCTCAGGCGGTGACGCAGCGCGGGCCGCGTTCGCCCATGGCGCATCTGTGCTTTTCGAGGTGGTTCAAGGGCGCGGGCCGCGAGGCCGACATGCTGGCCGTCGCCGAGGCGCTGGTCGCACAGGGGGCCTCGGTCGATGATGGCATCATGCACGGGCCGCACCAGCTGTCGGTTCTGTACGGTGCGGTGGCAGCGGATAACATGGTGCTGGTGCGCTGGCTGCTGGAGCATGGCGCGAACTCGAATGACGGCGAGTCGCTTTATCACGCGACCGAGCTGGGGCATCGCGAGGGGCTGAAGATGTTGCTCGACGCTGGGGCCGATCCGAACGGCACCAACGCGCTGCTCCGGGCGATGGATTTCAACGACCACGACGCGGTCGCGCTGTTGCTGGCGCACGGCGCCCGGGTGGATGACTTCAACCCCGCCGAGGTCGGCGGCGAGGCCCCGATGGTCTGCCCGGCTCTGCATCAGGCCGCCCGGCGCGGCTGTGACGCGCGCATGGCCGGGCTGATCCTTGGCGGGGTGGACCCAAACCTGCGCTGGCAAGGGGTGACCGCCTTTGAACTGGCGCGCGTCTTCGGCAATGCCGAAGTGGCGCAGGCCATCGCGGATGGCGGGGCGGATACGACGCTGTCCCCGGCGGTGCAGCCTCTGGTCGATGCGGTCGAGGGGCGCGCGGGCGACTTCATCGACCCCGCCAAACTGCCCGAAGCCCTGACGGATCTGCTGCGCGACATGGTCACGCGGCCCGACCTGCTCGGGGCCATGCAGCGCCTCGTGGCGCGGGGCCTGCCCTATGACCAGCCGGACCGGGTGGAGCGCGTCACGCCGACCCATGCGGCTGGCTGGGCTGGCCTTCCCGAGGTGCTGGGCTGGCTGTTGTCGCTGCGCCCGGACATGGGCTTTGTTAACGGGCATGGCGGGACCTTGCTGACCACGATCCTGCACGGCGCCGAGAATAACCCGGATCGCCACGGGCCGGGCCGGGACTACATCGCCTGTCTCGATATGGTCTTGCATCACGGTGTGGCGCTGCCGCGTTCCGTGATCGAACAGGTGGGCGCGGACGACCTGCGGGCCTTCCTGACCGAATGGGCCGAGGACCACCCCGGACAGGTGGTGTGACAGTCCGTAGGCCGGGGCTGTGCCCCGGCCACGTTTCGACAAACCCCGCGCACAAGGTCTTTTCGCGCGTTGCCGGATTGCTGTAGGAGGGCGCAAAGGGAGGCGTCACATGATCGGTATCGACGGCGGCGGCACCACGTGCCGGGGGGCCTTGATCTGGCAGGGGCGGCGGGTCGACGTGAGCCGCCCCGGGGCCAATGTCACATCGGATTTCGACGGCGCGGTGGCGGCGGTCAGCAACGTCCTGCGCGATCTGGCCAAGGCGGCGGGCTGCACGCTGGACGACCTGTCGCCGCAGCCGGCCTTCCTCGGGTTGGCCGGGGTGACGGATCAGGCGCTGGCCTCGCGTCTGGCCGCCGCCTTGCCCCTTGCGCGCGCGGTGATCGAAGAGGATCGCCGCGCCTCGGTCCTCGATGCGCTTGGCGCGGCCACGGGCTGTGTCGCGGTGATCGGCACTGGGTCGTTCCTTGCACGGCAGGCCGACCATGTGCGCTATGTCGGCGGCCACGGGCTGGCGCTGGGCGACGAGGCGTCCGGAGCCTGGCTGGGGCGGGAGGCGCTGGCCATGGCGCTGCGCGCGGCGGACGGTCTGGCCGCCGATGACGCCCTGCTGGCCGGATTGCGGGCGCGATTGGGCGGCGCAACGGGGATCGCGCGCTTTGCCGCGCAGGCGACGCCGCGCGCCTTCGCCGAGTTTGCCCCCGAAATCGTCGCGGCACGGGGCGTGGCCAGCGTCGAGGCGCTGCTTTGGGAGGGTGCGCGCTACATCGCCGAGGGCTGGCGGGCCTTGGGCTGGCAGCCGGGAGAGGCGGCCTGCCTGACCGGCGGGCTTGGCCCGGTCTATGCCGATTACCTGCCGGACGAGATGCGCGCCTGCCTGACCGCGCCACGAGGCACCGCCCCCGACGGTGCGCTGGCCTTGGCGGCGCGGGTGGCGGAGGGGTGGCGCGGATGGGACTGAGCTTTACCCTGACCGGCGCGCGGGTCTTTGACGGGGCGCGCTTCGTCGAGGGGCCGCTGCGCGTGACCGAGGGGCGCTTTGGCGGGCCGGGCGGCGCGGAGGTGGCGCTGGACGGTGGCATCGTGATGCCGGGCTTCGTCGACCTTCAGGTCAATGGTGGCGGCGGATTGATGTTCAACGACGCCCCCACGGTCGAGACCCTGCGGGTGATGGCCAAGGCGCATGCACGCCTTGGGGCGACCTCGATCCTGCCGACGCTGATCACGGCGCGCCGTGACACGGTCGCGGCGGCCATCGCGGCGGTGCGTGCGGCGGTGGACGAAGGTGTGCCCGGCATCCGTGGCCTGCATCTGGAAGGGCCGCATCTGGCCGTGTCGCGCAAGGGCGCGCATGACGGCGGCCTGATCCGGCCGATGGAACTGGACGACCTTGACATGCTCTGCACGGCCGCGCGCGCGCTGCCGTGCCTGATGGTGACGGTCGCGCCTGAAACCGTGACGCCCGATCAGATCGCCGCGCTGAGCGGGGCGGGGGCTGTGGTGTCGCTGGGCCATTCGGACTGCACCGCAGAGCAGGCGCTGACGGCGGTCGCGGCGGGCGCCTCCTGCGTGACGCATCTGTTCAATGCCATGAGCCAGATGGCCGGGCGGTCGCCGGGGCTGGTCGGTGCGGCGCTGTCCGGCGCGCCGGTCAGGATCGGCGTGATTGCCGACCTCGTGCATGTGGACGCGGTCAGCCTGCAGGTGGCCTTGGCGGCGCGGCCCGAGGGCGTGTTTGCGGTCAGCGATGCGATGGCGGTGGCCGGTACGTCGCTGGATGGCTTTGACCTGAACGACCGTCGGGTGGCGCGCAATGCGGGCCGCTTGACGTTGCCCGACGGGACCTTGGCGGGCGCGGATCTCGACCTTGCGACGGCGGTGCGCAACCTAATGGCCATCGGTGTCAGCGAGGTGCGGGCGCTCGCAATGGTGACCTCCGTTCCGGGAACCATCTCGGGCGCGGGTGGGATCATGGCCGAGGGCGAACCCGCCGACATGGTCTGGCTGAAGGATGGCCGCGTCGCGCGGGCTTGGCAGGGCGGCGCGAACTGAACCCCGCTTTCAGGACTGCCAAGCGGGTCGGAGGATGCCCCCGACCAAAGGCCGTCATTTCCGGCGCAGGCGGATCACCACGTCGACCGAGGCGATCTCGGCCCCGTCGGGCGCGTCGGGCAGGCGCACGATTTCCAGTTGATCGGCGGGCGCGTCGGTGAGCTTTCCGTCATCTTCCCAAAAGAAATGCGGGTGGTCGTGGGTGTTCGTGTCGAAATAGCTCTTCGACCCGTCCACCGTGATCTCCTGCATCAGCCCGGCCTCGCAGAACGCGCGCAGCGTGTTGTAGATCGTGGCCAGCGAAACCTGCTCGCCGGTTTCCTTGGCGGCGGCGAACAGGCTTTCTGCGGTGACGTGCCGATTGTGCCCGTCGCCCACGAGCAAAGCGGCCAGCGCGATGCGCTGCCGCGTCGGGCGCAGGTCACTATGGGCCAGCCAGTCTTTGCCACGTTGGGTCGCGAGGGACATGTCTTTTCTGCGTCTTGTTGTATGCTGTTCGTAATATAGAGGGCTTCGGTCCGGTTTTTCAAATGGAATTGCCCCGAGGCTGCTTGTGCCGCAGGCACTTGCGTGCCGAGGCGCGCGGGTGATAGACGGGGCCGGACTTTGGATCAGACAGCAGAAGGGGCCCCTCGCATGGCCGATTATCCGACCAGCTTCAGCAAGGAAGACCTCTTGAAATGCGCTGCGGGCGAGTTGTTCGGGCCGGGCAATGCCCAACTGCCCGCCCCGCCCATGCTGATGATGGACCGGATCACCGACATTTCCGGCGATGGTGGCTTGCACGGCAAGGGACATGTCGTGGCGGAATTCGACATCACCCCGGACCTGTGGTTCTTCGACTGCCATTTCCCCGGCAACCCGATCATGCCCGGCTGTCTTGGCCTTGACGGTCTGTGGCAGCTGACCGGCTTCAACCTTGGCTGGCGCGGCTGGCAGGGGCGCGGCTATGCGCTGGGCGTGGGCGAGGTCAAGCTGACCGGCATGGTGCGCCCTGACCGCAAGATGCTGACCTACAAGGTGGATTTCACCAAGGCGGTGCAAACCCGGCGGCTGACCATGGGCGTCGCCGATGGCATCGTCGAGGCCGATGGCGAGGTCATCTATCAGGTCAAGGACATGAAAGTCGCCCTGTCCGAAAGCTGATCCGTCCGACGGGCCGCCGAAGTGCAAAACGCCGCCCCGGGCCAAGCCGGGGGCGGCGTTTTCTTGCCGGTCCGGTTGAAATGCAAACCCATGGTGGTCACGTCGTGGCTGCGGTTGCGGCTGCGGGAACCAAATCCCGTGGCAGGACGTTGCGCCGCAAAGGAGTTCTTTTTGTCCGACCATCCCAACATGTCCGATGCCGTTGGGGCATTGCGCTTGCCGGCGCTGATCAACGCGTTGCCGGATGAGTTCGCCATTCTCGATCGAAATGGCGTCGTCGTTGCCGCGAACGATGCATGGCGTCAGTTCAGCATCGAAAACGGCGGCGAGGCGGATCACTATATCGGCAGCCGGTATTTCGAAATCTGCGACAGTGCCGAGGGCGCGTCGAGCGCCGAGGCGCGCATCGTCGTCGATGGCCTGCGCAAGACCCTTGCGACCGGCCAGCCCTTTGTCTGCGAATATCCCTGCGACAGCGACACCGTCAAACGCTGGTTCGAACTGACGGCCACGCGCATCGAATCCGACGACGACGTCTTTCTTGCCGTGCAGCACCGCAACGTGACCGCGCGGCGCGTCCAGCGGACGGCGCTGGAGCAGGCCTATATCGACAGCAGCGCGCTGGCGGCGCTGGTGACGGGCACGACCGATCCGATTCTCAGTTACGATCTCGACGGCAACATCGCGACATGGAACCCGGCGGCGGAAAAGCTGTACGGCTACACCCATGACGAGGCGGTGGGCCAGCCGCTTAGCCTGCTATACCCGCCGGATTGGCCCAAGCCGGTCAGCTGGTATCGCGACGAGATCCTTGCCGGGCGGCTCGAACGGTTCGAGGCGACGCGGATCGGCAAGGACGGCACGGCGCACGAGGTCTGGATCAGTTGCGCCCCGATCAGGTCCGCGACGGGCGAGGTCGTGGCGATCTCGAACATCCACCGCGACATCACCGAGCTGCGCAAGGCCGAGAAGGCGCGCGAATTGCTGGCCCGCGAGGTCATCCACCGCGCCAAGAACATGCTGACGATCGTGTCGGCGGTTCAGCGTCAGACCGCGCGCACCGCGTTGTCGGTCGAGGATTTCCACCGCAGTTTCGGCGCGCGCATCGCCGCGCTGGCCAAATCGACCGACCTGCTGGTCGGCGGCGACTGGTCGGCCGTGCCGCTGGGGGCGCTGATCGACGGACATCTGCGGCCCTTCGTGGCCGACACCGATCACCGGATTCGACTGGATGGCCCCGATGTGCGGCTGGCGCCGCAAGCGGTGCAGACGATTGGGGTGGCGTTCCACGAACTGGCGACCAATTCGCTCAAATACGGTGCGTTGCACCACGACGTGGGTGAGATCGACATTTCATGGGCGCTGTCGCCGGACGCCACGGACAAGGCGATCACCCTGTCTTGGCGGGAGACCAAACTGGCCCAGCCGCCGCGCGAAAGCGGCACCGGCTTCGGCTCGACCGTGCTGACCTCGCTGGCGCCGTCCATGCTGGGGACGAAGGCGGATTACAGTCTGACCGATGAGGCCGTGCATTGGCACATCTCGATCCCAGAGGCCCATTTCACGCTGGACATGTGACGATCAGACCGACGGCCATTCGCGGTCCGGCGCGCTCTGATGGTCCTCGGACGGGCCGATCATCCACAAAAGCAAGATGGCCACCAGCGGACTGAGCAACAGGGACACCAAGATCCACGCGAGTGCGCTGCGGCCACGGTCCTCGGCCATTTGAGCCGGCACGACGAATGTCAGCCAGACCGACAGCGCGACGACGCCCACGACTATGACCGCGGCAAAAATGTATCCGAATGTATCAGTCAAAGGGTCCAACCTGTTCTCGCCCGGGCCTTGGGTGTTTTGCAGCCGTCCGACGCGACGAACGTACAGCAGGGGGGGCCACGGATGCAATGCGGGGTTGTGAGCTGTCATGCGTTCCTCGCACCTTGCGCCGCCCCCGCCTGATGCCCTAAACACCCTGCAACCAAACGAAGGAGGCCACATGCGCCGTGTCGTCGTCACCGGGTTGGGGATCGTCTCCTCGATCGGGAACAATGCCCAAGAGGTCCTCGCCTCGCTGAAAGCCGGGAAATCCGGCATCACCGCCAGCGAAGAGATGAAGGAACATGGCTTCCGCTCTCAGATCGCGGGCACGCTCAAGATCGATGTGGCCCAGCATATCGACAAGCGGACCCTGCGCTTCATGGGGCCGGGCGCGGCCTATGCGCATATCGCCATGCAGCAGGCCATCGCGGATTCGGGCCTTGAGGAAAGCGATATCGTCAACCCGCGCACCGGTCTGGTGGCGGGGTCCGGCGGCCCCTCGACCAGCGCGATGCTGACCGCCCATGAAACGGTGCTGAAGACCGGCGCGACCAAGCGCGTGGGTCCGTTTGCCGTGCCGAAATGCATGTGCTCGACCGTGTCGGCCAACCTGTCGACCGCGTTCAAGATCAAGGGCATCAACTACTCGATCACCTCGGCCTGCTCGACCTCGCTGCACTGCATCGGGAACGCGGCGGAACAGATCATGCTGGGCAAGCAGGATGTCATGTTCGCAGGTGGCGGCGAGGAACTGGACTGGACGCTGTCCTGCCTCTTCGACGCGATGGGCGCGATGTCGTCCAAGTATAACGACACCCCGGAGAAGGCGTCTCGCGCGTTCGACGCGAACCGCGACGGGTTCGTCATTTCGGGCGGCGGCGGCATCCTCGTGCTGGAGGAACTGGAACACGCCAAGGCGCGCGGTGCCAAGATCTATGCCGAGGTGACGGGCTATGGCGCGACGTCGGACGGCGCCGACATGGTCGCACCGTCGGGCGAGGGCGGCGAACGCGCCATGCGTCTGGCCTTGGGCACGCTGCCCGAAGGCCGCACCGTCAGCTACATCAACGCGCATGGCACCTCGACGCCCGTGGGTGACGTGGGCGAGATCGAGGCGGTCCGCCGTGTGTTCGGTGAAGGCTCGACCCCGCCGGTCTCCTCGACCAAATCCATGACGGGTCACTCGCAGGGCGCCACCGGCGCGCAAGAGGCGATCTATTGCCTGCTCGCGCTGGAGCATGACTTCATCATCCCGTCGATCAACGTGGAAACGCTGGACCCGGCGCTGAAGCCCGAGGAGATCGCGACCCAACTGGTGGAAAACGCCGGGCTGGATTCGGTGATGACCAACAGCTTTGGCTTTGGCGGCACCAACGGCTCGATGGTGCTGTCGAAGTATCGCGACTGACATGGTCCGAGCCGTCGTTTGAATTCGACGGCGGCTCTGCCAGTCCCTTACATCTCGCGTAGCGGAAACGGTCGCTCGGGCAGATGCGCCATCAGCCGATCACGCAAATCCGGGCTGTCGGGAAGCAACCGATTGGGTGTGGCCGTCCTCAGAGTCGCGCTCGGGCCTGTGACCGCGGCATTGGCGCATTGGAAACAGATGTTTGCGCACCAATCCATCTGGCCCTCGTTGACGACCGCGATGCCATGGTTGGGGTAAAAACACATCCACGTCATGTCGCCGTCCGGGGCGTTCCAAGCCGTCAACAAATCCTGTCCATCGTTTGGCGCGACGAACCGACCTGCGATCTGGAAAGGGGCATTTCGTTTGCCCATGGCGAGCGTCTTGCCAAAATCCAGACGGTCCCCGGCGTTGCGCGCGATCAGCGCCGCCAGTTGGCCCATGGGTGCCGGACCGGCGCCGCCGCCGGGGACCGCAAGCATATGAAAAACGAACAGAGCCTCCCAAGGCTTTTCAAGTCTGGCTTTGATATGCACTGGCTGGCCTCCGGTTTGGGCGCGATGGGCTGGCTTGTCGGCCTTGCCGAACCAAGTAGGGCAAAAGGCCCTCGGGCTTCAAGCGTCGCGCCCCAAACTTGACCTCTCCCTGCTTTCCGGTCAGGAAAGGCAAAAAGCCGGAGAGGGCACATGACGATTTCACTGAAAGGCAAGCGCGGGCTCATCATGGGTGTCGCCAACGAGCGCTCGATTGCATGGGGCATAGCCAAGGCCTGTGCCGAGGCCGGGGCCGAGCTGGCCTTTACCTATCAGGGCGAGGCCTTTGGCAAGCGGTTGGCCCCCTTGGCCGAAAGCGTCGGCAGCGACTTCATGGTGGATGTGGACGTGACCGACGAGGCCAGCCTCGACGCGGCCTTTGACAAGCTGGCCGAACGCTGGGACCGGCTGGATTTCGTCGTCCACGCCATCGCGTTTTCGGACAAGTCCGAGCTGCAGGGGCGGATACTCAATACCACGCGGGCGAACTTCAAGAATTCGATGGACATCTCGGTCTACAGCTTCATCGACGTGGCGCGCCGCGCGCATCCGCTGATGACCGAGGGCGGCACGCTGTTGACGCTGACCTATATGGGGTCCAACCGCGTCACGCCGAATTACAACGTCATGGGCGTGGCCAAGGCGGCGCTGGAATCCGCGACGCGCTATCTGGCCAACGACCTTGGCCGCGACGGCATCCGCGTCAACGCCATCAGCCCCGGCCCGATGAAGACGCTGGCAGGCTCTGCCATCGGCGGCGCGCGCAAGACCTACAAGCACACCAACGAGAACGCCCCCCTTGGGGGCAATGCCACGCTGGAGGCGGTGGGCGGCACCGCGGTCTGGCTGATCTCCGAGGGCGGGGCCTGCACCACCGGCGAGATCGTGCGCGTCGATGGCGGCTTCCACGTGTTGGGCATGCCGCAATACGACAACCTGTGAGCCGGGTCTGGTCCAGATTGAAGGCGCGTCCGATCCTGTCGGGCGCGTTTTTGTTGGCGCTGGCGGTCATGCTGTTCTTCGGTGCACGGCTGGTCTTGTCGGGGATCTACTGGTCTGACCCCGCGCATCGCGACCAGACCATCGCCCTGTGGATGACGCCCGGCTATGTCGTGCATTCGTGGCAAATCCCGCGCGAGGTCATGCGCGCGGCGCTTGGCCCGCCCCCCGAGGATGGCAAGCGCGAGACACTGGCCGAGATCGCGAAACGGCTGGGCGAGGACCCCGCCGTGCTGATCGCCCGGATCGAAGCCGAAATCGCCGCCTATCGCGCGGGGCAGGGCGAATGAGCGATACGCTGTTCGCGCTGGTGCCGGTCTATGGCGCGTGGCTGGTGCTGCTGGCGACGTATTTCTCGTGCCTTGCCGTGCCTGTGCCATCCTCGTTGATCATGCTGGGGGCCGGGGCCTTTGCCGCCTCGGGCGATCTGAGCGTTGTGCTCAGTGCAGGGGCGGCGCTTGGTGGTGCGGTGGCTGGGGACCAGACGGGTTTCTTGATCGGCCGCTGGGGTGGCGCGCGGCTGGTCAATCGGCTTGAAACCCGCCGCAAGACGCGCGGCACCCTGCGCAAGGCCCGCGCCATGCTGCACCGGCGCGGCACCGTCACGGTGTTCCTGACCCGCTGGCTGTTCAGCCCGCTGGGGCCGTATGTGAACTTCGTCGGGGGGGCGATGCGCCTGCCGTGGTCGCATTTCACGCTGGGCAGCGTGACCGGCGAAACCGTCTGGGTGGCAATCTATGTGGGGCTCGGCTGGCTCTTTGCCGGGCAGGTGGCCGAAGTGTCGGAACTCGCCAGCGATCTGGCCGGGTTCCTCGCGGCGGCGGCCATGGCCGGATTGTTGGGCTGGATGGTGTTCCGCAAGCGTCCACGGGAACGCTAGACGCCGTTCCGCGTTCCTTCCGGTAACAGAAGGAGCCGAAATGACACATCGACTGACGCTGCAATCCATCAAGCAGGTCACCCATAACGTGGTGCACCTGACCTTTGACAAGCCCGAGGGCTTCGACTTCACACCCGGGCAGGCCACCGAACTGGCGCTGGATCAGGATGGATGGCGCGACGAGGGGCGGCCCTTCACCTTTACCTCGCTGCCGGAAGAAGACACGCTCGACTTCGTCATCAAATCCTATCCCGACCATGACGGCGTCACCGCCCGCATCCCAAAGCTGCGCCCCGGCGATCACGTGCTGATCGGCGATGCGTGGGGTGCGATCGAGGACAAGGGGGACGGTGTCTTCATTGCCGGGGGCGCGGGCGTGACGCCGTTCATCTCGATCCTGCGGGCCAAGCTGGCCGCGAAGGGGACGCTTGACGGCAACACGCTGCTGTTCTCGAACAAGACCGAAGCCGACATCATCCTCAAGGACTGGTTCGAAAAGGCCGAGGGGCTGAAGACCCAGTGGGTCGTGACCGACCAGAAGGATCCGCGCTACGAAAGCGGACCCATAGGGGTCAAGATGCTCAAGGAGCTGGTCACGCCGGGGCGCGACATCTGCTATGTCTGCGGGCCCGACAGCATGGTCGAGGACCTGCCGAAGAAGCTTGAGGCCGCAGGCGTGCCCGACGCCCAGATCGTGACCGAGGATTTCAGCTAACGGCGTCGCGGGCTCAGAACCACTGGCCCGGCTCCATCAGGCCGAGGTCCAGCAATTGCCGCGAATGCCATTCGAACGGCACAGAGTTGTGCCACTGGAAGGTCCGGATGTCGAAGGTGCTGCCGGGATTGCGTTTCAGCGCCTTGGCCGTCCGAAACGACACGATCGAGGCGGTCAGGTTGTTGTGCCACGGGCAGGCATAGGTGTTGTATTCTTCGTCGTCGAACGTGTGGTCCTCGCGCAGGCGCAGGCCCGGCTTGGCCCGGAACAGGCTGATGCGGTCGATCTTGCGCCGTTCGACGGGCACGTGTTCCTCGTAGCGCCAACGCAGCCCGCCGAAGAAATCCAGTTGCCGTTCCTTGGGGTGGTTGTGGTTTTCCAGATCGGGCCGGGCGAGGGCGTAATACCCGGACTTGTCCAGATGGGCATCGTCCAGCGACACCGCGTTGGGGCAGCGGTTCAGGTCGCCCGCGTACAGGTCGACCACATAGGTCAGCATCGCGTCGCGCCGTTCCTCGGTGTGGAAGGTCAGCAACTCGCCGACCGTGCGCGTCTCGCAGAACGGGTAGAACAAGTATTCGGCATTGTAGCAGTAATAGAACCAGACACCGGGGGCCGCCTCGATCACGGCATTGACCGCCGTCTGCAAGGCCCCCTCGACCCGCATGTCGTAATCGACGCGGTGGATCTTGTCGTTCAGGTCGGGCGGCAAGTCGTGCAGCGGATCGACGAAACAGACCACATGGGCAAAACCGGAATGCCGCGTGTGGCGCAGCGTGGTGTCCAGTTCGACCGCATCCTCGGCAAACACCAGCGCCACCGGCCCCTTGGCCAGCGCCGCCTGTCCCCGGGCCAGAAAGTCTTTCAGATCGCTATACTGCATCGCATTCTCTTTTTGCCGCAGAAAACGTGAAAACCGGGTGTATTGCAAGAGAAGGGGATTCTGCGCTATCTGCCGCCCCTGATCTACAGGAGCGCGCCCATGTCCCTCAAGAAGCTGTTCATCAAGACCTATGGCTGCCAGATGAACGTCTATGACAGCGAGCGCATGGCCGAGGCCATGGGCGGCGAAGGTTATGATACGGTGTCCAGCCCCGAAGAGGCGGACATGATCCTGCTCAACACCTGCCATATCCGCGAGAAGGCCGCCGAGAAGGTCTATTCCGAGCTGGGCCGCTACAAGGGGCTGAAGGCGGCGAACCCCGATCTCAAGATCGGCGTTGCGGGCTGTGTCGCCCAAGCCGAGGGCGCGGAGATCATGCGCCGCCAGCCGATGGTCGATCTGGTGGTCGGCCCGCAAAGCTATCACCGCCTGCCCGATCTGGTCTCGCGCACCCACAACGGGGCCAAGGCGCTGGACACCGACTTCCCCGAGGAAGACAAGTTCGAGCATTTGAATGCGCGGCCAAAGGCCAAGCGCGGCCCGACCGCCTTTCTGACCGTGCAGGAAGGCTGCGACAAGTTCTGCGCCTTCTGCGTGGTGCCCTATACCCGCGGGGCCGAGGTCAGCCGCCCGGCAGAGCGCATCATGACCGAGGCGCGCGATCTGGTGGAGCGCGGCGTGCGCGAACTGACCCTGCTGGGCCAGAACGTCAACGCCTATCATGGGCATGAGGGCGGCTTGGCTGGACTGATCCGGCAACTTGCCACCATCGACGGGCTGGAGCGTATCCGCTTCACCACCTCGCATCCCAATGACATGGACGACGCGCTGATCGCCGCGTATGGCGAGTGTGAAAAGCTGATGCCCTATCTGCATCTGCCGGTGCAGGCCGGGTCCGACAAGATCCTGAAGCGGATGAACCGCAGCCACACCCGCGACCAGTATTTCGCGCTGATCGAACGCCTGCGCGCCGCGCGGCCCGATCTGCACCTGTCGGGCGACTTCATCGTCGGCTTCCCCGAAGAGACCGAAGAGGACTTCCGCGATACGCTCGACCTGATCGAGACGGTGAAATACGGCAGCGCCTTCAGCTTCAAATATTCCGAGCGCCCCGGCACCCCCGCCGCCGAGCGCCCGCAAGTGCCCGAGGACGAAAAGGACGACCGCCTGTATCGCCTCCAAGCGCTGTTGAAGACGCAGCAGCAGGAATTGCAGGATGCGATGGTCGGGCGCGAGGTGTCAGTGCTGTTCGAAAAGGCCGGTCGCCTGCCCGGACAGATGGTCGGCAAGTCGGAATATCTGCACGCGGTCCACGTAACCGCCGATGGAATCGCCCCCGGAGACCTCGCCCGTGTGCGAATCGATGCGTCCGGTCCGAACAGCCTTTCCGGGGTGCTTGAGCCCCGTTAAGGGCCGCCGCGAAGCCCCTGTTTTCAAAAACTATCCTCGATTATCCACATGATTCCCAAGCATTTCCGGGAATTGTTTCCGATTTCGGCACAATGGCGGCTGCTTTTCGCTTCACACGCGAGGCGGACCTGCTAATCTGTTGATTATAGATAATTTGCGCGCGCCACTGCCAAACTTCGGCGCACGCAATGGGGGAAACACGAATAAGGGACAAGGCTGTGGTGAATCGCATCTCCAAGGCCGTCGGCGCATTGGCGCTGGCTGCTCTCGCTGGCCTGTCGGGCGTTGCTCCGACATTCGCTGACGAAGCAGGGCTGAAAACACCTTTCATTTCTACGCAAAGCACCCGCACCATTCGCGGCGAACAGTACATTCCCGGCATCTGGGTCGATCCCGATGGCTGCGAACACTGGGTCATGGATGACGGCGTCGAGGGGTACATGGACCCGCATCTGGATCGCAAGGGCATGCCGGTCTGCCGCCGCTCCAACACCTGCGGCGTGCTGAACACCGACCAGTATTTCGCCACCGACAGCTACCGCATCAGCCATGCCGGGCAGCAGCGCCTGCGCGAGTTCTTTAGCTCGACCAACGCGATTGCCTTCGTCATTGCCGGCCATACGGACAGCCGCGCGTCGGACGAATACAACATGAAGCTGTCGTATAACCGCGCAACCGCCGTGGCCAGTGTCGCCCGCTCGATGGGTGCGAACGTCACCGACGTGCGCGGCTATGGCGAGCGGATGCCGGTCGCATCGAACGGTTCGCATGCCGGCATGGCAAAGAACCGCCGCGTCGAAATCATCTGCATCCGCTGAAGGGGCCACTGACATGAAACTCGTGAAACTGGCCCTTGTCCTCGGAGCCGCCGTTGCGGTGGCAGGCTGTGAAACCGGCCTCACCGAGGGCACCTATGGCCCTGACAAATCCATCGACCGCGGCATCGACGCCAAGGACCTGAGCCAACTCAAGGCCGGTGTCTGGATCGATCCGAACGGCTGCGACCATTGGATCATCGACGACGGTGTCGAAGGCTACCTGTCGCTGCGCCTCGACAAATACGGCAAGCCGGTCTGCTCGGGCACCGCGCCCCCGACCATCGCCACCGGCGACTTCAAGGGCGGCTCGACCGCGATCATCGGCGACCCGCTCTGATCGCTTTGCCAACCGATATTCAGGGGCCGTCCGGACAACCGGGCGGCCTTTCTGCATGCGACGTCCTGATGGACGTCACGACCTTGCGCTGGACCGTGCGCGTGTGGCGCAGCGTCTGCGGTTTCGTCGGTCTGGTCCGTCCCTACGAGGCCTGCCGTGCCGCCCCCATCCCGACCTCGGCACATGATCTATCGCAGGTGGCCGCCGCGACTTGGGCCGGGAACGAAACGCGGCGGTTTTCGTTTCAGCCTTGATCCGGCGCCGCCCGTCGCCCGCCTGCTGCGCATTTTCCAAGCCCCACGCCCAACAATTCGGCTCGTGGCGCGCATCAGGCTTGCGCCACGGGGCGCAGGGGTCCACCATATATAGAGGGGAGCGGGTCGCGCGACTCGACGGCCCCGCCCAACCAGGCGCAGGAGACATGCGTGACCACAGGCACTTTGACCCAGGCCCTTCTCGAATTTCCCGACAACCGTCTGCTGATCGATCTGTGCGGCGAATATGACCGCAATCTGACCGATATCGAGGCCCGCACCGGCGTCCAGATCCTGAGACGCGGCAACCAGCTTGCCGTGCACGGCACGGATGACGCCATCGCCTCGGCCACCGAGGTGCTCAACCATCTGTACGAACGCCTCGAACAGGGGCGCGAGGTCGGGCGCGGCGACATCGACCGCGAATTCCGCCTGAGCGACGAACCTGACGACAGCCCGGACGAACAGCTTGATATGTTCGGCACCGGCAAGGTCGAGATCAAGACGCGCAAGAAGCTGATCGAACCGCGCACCGACGCCCAAAAGGCCTATGTCAAAGCCTTGTTCGCCAACGAACTGGCCTTCGGCATCGGCCCGGCGGGCACGGGCAAGACCTATCTCGCCGTCGCCGTGGGGGTGAACATGCTGATCACCGGCCTCGTCGACAAGATCATCCTCTGCCGTCCAGCGGTCGAGGCGGGCGAACGTCTGGGCTTCCTCCCCGGCACGCAGGAGGAAAAGGTCGATCCCTACATGCAGCCGCTCTACGACGCGCTGAACGACTTCCTGCCGGGCAAACAACAAGCCAAGATGCGCGAGGACAAGATCATCGAGATCGCGCCCTTGGCCTTCATGCGCGGGCGCACCCTGTCCAACGCCTTCGTCGTGCTGGACGAGGCGCAGAACGCCACGACCATGCAGATGAAGATGTTCCTGACCCGCTTGGGCGAGGGCTCGCGCATGGTCATCACCGGCGACCGCACCCAAGTTGACCTGCCGCGCGGCGTGCCGTCGGGGCTGGCCGATGCGGAACGGCTGCTGGGCAAGGTGGACGGGATCAGCTTCAACTACTTCACGGCCAAGGACGTGGTGCGGCATCCGCTTGTGGCCAAGATCATCGAGGCGTATGAGGCCGATCTGGAAGCCTAGGTTTCTTCTGGCTGAAAATACCGCGGGGGTCCGGGGGCAGAGCCCCCGGCGCTATCGACCATGCAAATCGACACGATCTTTGAGGATGACCGCTGGCAGGAGGCCGGTCTCGAACCGCTGGCAGAGCGCGCCATCATGGCGGCCTTCGACCATCTCGGCCTCGACCCGGCCCCCTACGAGTTGGCGATCCTCGCCTGTGACGATGCCCGCATCGCCGTCCTGAACACCGAGTTCCGCGGCAAGCCCGTGCCGACCAACGTGCTTTCGTGGCCGTCCGAGGAACTGGCCGCCGAAACCGATGGCGGTCAGCCTTACGCGCCAGAGCCTGAGGATGACGAGCATCATCTGGGCGATATCGCCATCTCCTACGACACCTGCGCGCGCGAGGCGGCCGAGGCAAACAAGCCGTTTTCCGCCCATGTGTCACATTTGATCGTTCACGGGCTGTTACATCTTCTGGGGTATGACCATATCCGTGACGCAGATGCCACGCTGATGGAAGGGTCGGAGACCGCCATACTTGGCAAATTGGGTATATCAGACCCATATATGGAAGGATGAGGCCAGAACCGGCCTTTTGAACGGTAAGGATTGATGGGCGACAACGACGACTCGTCTAACGCAGCGCAAGGCGCGCGAGACACGGGACCAGTGAACGGACAGCAGGGGGGCTTCCTCCGGCGCGTCATAGGGATTTTTGGCGGCGAGGATGGGCACCGCGCTCAGAACGGCGTGCATGTGAATGGTCAGGCCGCGCGGCAGGCCCATGGCATGATCAACCTCCGCCGCATGCGGGTCGAGGATGTGGCCATCCCCAAGGCGGAAATCGTCGCCGTGCCGGTCACCATCACCAAGGACGATCTGGTCAACGTATTCCGCGAAAGCGGGCTGACCCGTCTGCCGGTCTTCGAGGGCACGCTCGATACGCCTGTCGGCATGGCCCACCTGAAGGATTTCGCGCTCAGCCACGGCTTCAACGGCCATGGCAACCGCTTCAACCTGAAAAAGATGCTGCGCCCCTTGCTCTATGTGCCGCCATCGATGCCGATCGGCGTGCTTCTGACAAAGATGCAGACAGAACGCCGCCACATGGCGCTGGTGATCGACGAATATGGCGGTGTCGACGGGCTGGTCACGATCGAGGACCTGATCGAACAGGTGATCGGCGAGATCGCCGATGAGCACGACACCGACGAGGACAAGTACTGGACGCGCGAGCGCACCGGTTGCTACCTCGTGCAGGCCAAAACCCCGCTTGAGGATTTCGAGGCCGAGCTGGACCAGCCGCTGACCGATCACGAGGATATCGACGCCGAAGAGATCGACACGCTGGGCGGGCTTGTCTTCATGCTCGCGGGTCGCGTGCCCGCGCGTGGCGAGGTCGTGCCGCATCCCTCGGGGCTGGATTTCGAGGTTGTCGATGCCGATCCGCGCCGGATCAAGCGGCTGCGCGTGCGCATGCCCGGCACCGCGCGCCAGCCTGTCGCCGTCGCGAAGCCGGATGCGGAGCGTCATGCCTGACATCCGGTCGGCCCCGGCCGCGTCGCAGCC
Source organism: Tropicibacter alexandrii (assembly GCF_003667315.2). Classification (GTDB taxonomy): domain Bacteria; phylum Pseudomonadota; class Alphaproteobacteria; order Rhodobacterales; family Rhodobacteraceae; genus Tropicibacter; species Tropicibacter alexandrii. The sequence goes on from NZ_RCTZ02000007.1 coordinate 228,820, forward strand.
CCTTGCGCGCTGGGCGCGTCTGCCGCTGGCCGTCGGGACGGGCGTCTTGATGGGTCTGGGAAATGCGCCTTACGACCTCTGGTATCTTGGCTTGTTCGGGGTGATCGGCGCCGCCTGGCTGTTCATGGCGGCGCCACGCGGGCTGTATGCGGTCGGCACAGGCTGGGCTGTTGGGCTTGGCTATTTCGGGTTCTCGCTCGGCTGGATCGTCGAGCCGTTCTTTGTCGACGCCGCCGCGACCGGCTGGATGGCGCCGTTCGCGCTGGTGGGCATGGGGGGCGGGCTGGCGCTGTTCTGGGCGCTGGCCTTCTGGTTGGCGGGCCATGCGCGCCGCCGCCCGAGGCTCGCGCTGGTGCTGTGCTGGACCGGGGCAGAGTTCGCCCGGGCCTATGTCTTTACCGGGTTTCCATGGGCGCTGGTTTCCTACATCTGGGCACCGGTCGCGCCGATCCAACTGGTGGCGCTGGTCGGGCCGCACGGGCTGACCCTGCTGACGCTGACCGTGGCCACCATGTTCGCCGCCGCCATCCCGCGCCACGGCCTGCGCCTTTTGCCTGCATTGCTGGGGACGACCTCGCTGCTGTTGATGTTCGGGGGGGGCCACCTGATGACGCCGCCCCTTCAGGACATCGCGGGCCGCCCCGTCGCGCGCGTCATCCAGCCCAACGCGCCGCAGCACGAAAAATGGGACCCGCTCAAGATCCCCGTCTTCTTCGACCGTCAGATTCGCATGACCGGCGCGCCGCCGAAGGATGACGGCGCGCTGCCGGATCTGGTGATCTGGCCGGAAACCTCGGTGCCGATGCTGCTGCATCGCGCGGCCGATGCGCTGGGCGCCATCTCGCTGGAGGCGGGCGGGGCGCAGGTCGTGGTCGGCATCCAGCGCGAGGAGGGCGGCAATTACTACAACTCGCTCGTCCACATGGACGAGACCGGTGACATTCGGGACGTCTATGACAAGCATCACCTCGTGCCCTTTGGCGAATACATGCCGGCCGAGCATCTCTGGACCCGGTGGAACATCCTCGGGCTCGCCTCGCGCGCCGAGGGCGGCTATTCCGCCGGGCCGGGGCCCTATGTCATGGACCTCGGAGCGGACCTGGGCAAGGCGCTGCCGCTGATCTGCTACGAGGCGGTGTTTCCGCAGGACGTGCGCGGTGCGCCCGAGCGGCCCGATTTCCTGATGCAGATCACCAATGACGCGTGGTTCGGCGAATGGTCCGGTCCCTATCAGCATCTAGCGCAGGCGCGAATCCGGGCCATCGAGCAAGGGCTGCCGATGCTGCGCTCGGCCAATACCGGCGTGTCGGCGGTGATCGACGGGGCCGGGCGCATCCTTGCGATGCTGCCCATGGGCGAGGCGGGCTTTCTGGATGCGCCCCTGCCGCCGCCGCTGCGGGTTACGCCCTATAGCCGATTTGGCGATTTACCGCTCTTGGCGCTGCTATTTTTGTCACTTCTGGTTTTCATCCGCCCGCGCGACACAAAGGCGGATTGACCGCCGCGCCGACCCGGCATAGGCGGTGCGAATTGCAAATGACCGTCACAACGGCTTCCTGGCGTGGCGGCGAAAACATCAATGGAGCATTCATGTCCCGACAGAACTACACCTTCACCTCGGAATCCGTCTCCGAGGGGCATCCCGACAAGGTTTGCGACCGCATTTCCGACGCCGTTCTGGATGCGTTTCTGGCCGAGGACCCGCTGGCGCGCGTTGCCTGCGAGACCTTCGCAACCACCAACCGCGTCGTCATCGGCGGCGAGGTCGGCCTGACCGATCAGGAAAAGCTGGCCGAGTACATGGCCAAGATCGAAGACATCGCCCGTGCCTGCATCAAGGATATCGGCTACGAGCAGGACAAGTTCCACCACGAGACGGTGGAAGTCACCAACCTGCTGCACGAGCAGTCCGCGCATATCGCGCAGGGCGTGACCGGCCAGCAGGGTGACGAAGGCGCTGGCGATCAGGGGATCATGTTTGGCTATGCCACCGATGAGACCGACGCGCTGATGCCCGCGCCCATCCAGTTCAGCCACGCGATCCTTCGCCGCCTTGCCGAAGTCCGCAAGAACGGCACCGAGCCCCAGCTTGGCCCGGATGCGAAATCGCAGCTGTCTGTGCGCTATGTCGATGGCAAGCCGGTGGGCGTGACCTCGATCGTGCTGTCTACCCAGCATCTCGACGCGTCCATGACCAGCGCCGATGTCCGCGCTCTGGTCGAGCCCTATATCCGCGAGACCCTGCCCGAGGGCTGGATCAGCGACGAAACCGAATGGTGGGTCAACCCGACCGGCAAGTTCGTCATCGGCGGCCCCGATGGTGACGCGGGCCTGACCGGCCGTAAGATCATCGTCGACACCTATGGTGGCGCGGCGCCGCATGGCGGCGGAGCGTTCTCGGGCAAGGACCCGACCAAGGTGGACCGCTCGGCAGCCTATGTCGCGCGCTATCTGGCGAAGAACGTCGTGGCGGCGGGCATGGCCGGGCGCTGCACGGTGCAGCTGTCCTATGCCATCGGCGTGGCCAAGCCGCTGTCGATCTATGTCGACACCCACGGCACGGGCGAGATCGAGGCAGCGGCCATCGAGGCGGCGATTCCCAAGGTCATCGACCTGACCCCGCGCGGCATCCGCACCCATCTGGAACTGAACAAGCCGATCTACCAGCGCACGGCGGCCTATGGCCACTTTGGCCGCGCGCCCGAGGCGGATGGCGGCTTCAGCTGGGAGCGCACCGATCTGGCAGAGGCCCTGAAAAAGGCCGTGTAACCTGCTTGATCCAAAGACACAGGGCCGCCCCATCGAGGGCGGCCTTTTTCGTTGCGGCAATACGGGCTTGCGCCCGGGGCGCGCTCGGGGCTTTCATGGGGGCATGAAAAGGAGCTTGCCCATGTTGTGCCGTACCATCCTCACCTGTGTCTTTCTGCCCGGTCTTGCGGGCGCGGCAGAGGATGTGGCGGGGGACCCGAAATTCGTGATCGACGGACCGATCCTGATCTACGACACCGAAGCCGCCGAGAAACCGGCGGATCGCGAGATACAGAACGACGATGTCGACATCCTGCTGGACCTGCTGCGCAGGCATGAGGGCCTGACCACGCTGAAGCTGAACAGCACCGGCGGGTCTGTCTGGGCAGGTCAGGAAATCGCCCGCATGGTCAGCGATTACGAACTGGACACGGTGGTCGAGGGCGAATGTTCGTCCTCGTGCACGATCATCTTTCTGGGTGGGGCGTCCCGGCGGATGGAACGTGGCGCCAAGATCGGCTTTCACCAGAACAGTTGGTCGCCCGGCTCGATCCAGTCCTATTACGAAAACTGGCGCGAGGATGAGGGCTGGGACACACCCTTCGATTTCGCGGCTTGGGTTTATGAGGACACCCAAAGCGAGATGCACCGCGAGATGCTTTACATGATGTCGCGCGGCGTCACCCCGGAATTCGCCATCGAGACAAAGCGCCTGCGCGCCTCGATGTGGTTCCCGACGCGGGCCGAACTGGTCGAAGCCGGTGTTCTGGTGGATTGATCCGCGCCGCCGTGACGGGTAAAGCGCGGGGCATGACAAGCTCGAACAAGCATCCCGACGCGCCGTGGCGCAACTTCTATGGCCGCGTGAAGGGCAAGACCCTGAAATCCGCGCAGGAAAGATACCTCGACGAGGATCTGGCGAAACTGTCGCCGGGGGCGGTGGATTGGGAAGAGAACCCGGATCGACAGCCTTTGGACATGGCCGCGATGTTCGGCGGCAAGGATGTCTGGCTGGAGACGGGCTTTGGCGGCGGCGAGCATATGGTGCATCAGGCCGTGACCTATCCGGATGTGGGCATCATCGGCTGCGAACCCTTCATCAACGGCGTGGCGATGCTGCTGGGCAAGATACGGCGCGCCGGGGCGGAGAACGTCAAGGTCTATCCCGGCGATGTGCGCAACCTGTTCGACGTGCTGCCGGATGCGTCCGTGTCTAAGGCCTTCCTGCTGTACCCCGATCCCTGGCCGAAGAAGCGCCACCACCGTCGGCGGTTCGTCACGCAAGAGCATCTAGATCCGTTGGCGCGGGTGTTGAAGCCGGGGGCGGAGTTCCGCGTAGCTACGGATATCCCCGACTACGTGCGCCAGACGCTGGTCGAGATGCCGAAGGCGGGGTTCGAGTGGCTGGCCGAGGGGCCGCAGGATTGGCGGCAGCCTTGGGGTGATTGGATTTCGACGCGCTACGAGCAAAAGGCCCTGCGGGAAGGGCGCGTGCCGCATTACCTGACCTTCCGGAAAAAGTAAGGGGCGCTGCCCCCTCGGCCTGCGGCCTCACCCCCGCGGTATTTTCGGCCAGAAGAAGCCACGGGCTGGACGCTGGTCGGGGGGCGGTTTATCAGGCGCTGACGATTATGGAGAGCGCAAACATGTCTGGCCACGGTGATCCTATCCCGATGAGTTCCCGCAAATGCGGCCCGCTGAAGGGCGAGGCGCATGTGCCCGGCGACAAGTCGATCTCGCATCGCTCGCTGATCCTTGGGGCGCTGGCCGTGGGCGAGACGAAGGTGACGGGCCTGCTGGAAGGGCAAGATGTGCTCGACACCGCCAAAGCCATGCAGGCCTTTGGCGCGACGGTCGAAAAGCAGGGCGACAGCTGGCATGTCTGGGGCGTGGGCGTCGGTGGCTTTGCCGAGCCCGAAAACGTGATCGATTGCGGCAATTCCGGCACCGGCGTGCGGCTGATCATGGGGGCGATGGCGACCTCGCCCATCGTCGCGACCTTTACCGGGGATGCGTCCTTGAACAAGCGCCCGATGGCGCGTGTCACGGACCCGCTGGCGCTGTTCGGGGCGCAGGCGGTGGGGCGCTCTGGTGGGCGGTTGCCGATGACCATCATCGGCGCGAACAGCCCGGTGCCGGTCAGCTACACGACACCGGTCCCGTCTGCGCAGGTGAAATCGGCGGTGCTGCTGGCCGGGCTGAACGCGCCGGGCGAGACCGTGGTGATCGAGCGCGAGGCCACCCGCGACCATTCCGAACGTATGCTCGCGGGCTTTGGCGCGGTGATCGCCACCGAGGACACCAACGAGGGCCACGTGATCCGCCTTCAGGGCCAGCCGGAGCTGAAACCGCAGACCATCATCGTGCCGCGTGACCCGTCCTCGGCGGCCTTCCCCGTGTGCGCGGCGCTGATCGTCGAGGGCTCGGACGTGCTGGTGCCCAATATTGGCCTGAACCCGACGCGGGCCGGGCTGTTCTTTACCCTGCAGGATATGGGCGCGGATCTGACCTTCGAGAACATGCGCGAGGAGGGGGGCGAGCCGGTGGCCGATCTGCGCGCGCGCTTCTCGCCCGATCTGAAGGGCATCGAGGTGCCGCCCGAACGTGCCGCCAGCATGATCGACGAATACCCTGTCCTGTCCGTCGTGGCGGCCTTTGCCGAAGGCAAGACCCACATGCCCGGTGTCAAGGAATTGCGCGTCAAGGAATCCGACCGGATCGACGCCATGGCGCGGGGCCTGCGCGCCGCAGGTCTGCGTGTGGATGAGGGTGAGGATTGGTGGACGGTGCATGGCCTTGGCCATGGCAATGTCGCTGGCGGGGCTGTGGTCGAAAGCTTTCTCGATCACCGCATCGCCATGTCCTTTCTCGTTATGGGAATGGCGACGACCAACCCGATGAGCGTCGATGACGGTCAGCCGATTGCGACCTCTTTCCCGATCTTCGAGCCCCTCATGGAGGGCTTGGGCGCCGAGATCACCCGGGGGTGAGCGTCCGGGCGGCATCCGGGTGGGCCGCGCTGGCCTTGTTTCTTGGAATGGCCGGATGGATTTCCGTCGTGGTCGCGCCTGTCACGGGTGTCGCGCCGCAAGCCGTGCTGGGCATGAGCGATGCGCGACTGGCGGAATTTGGTCTTGCCTTGTCACGGGCGAATCTGTCTTCCGCGTATCGCGGGCTGGTCCTGCTTGCCGATAGCGCGTTCATCGCTTGCTTTGCGTTGTGGGTGGCCCGGTCGCTACGTGGGCTTTTGGGGGCTGGCGTGGCGCTGGTTTATGTCGTGATCGATCTGGGCGAGAACTATGTGCTGTTGTCGCATTTTCTTTTGCAGGCCAGAGATCTAACGGGCTGGGTCCTGTATCTGCCGGAGGAGACTGGGACTTGGGCGCCGGTCGCCTACCTGACGGCGGCGAAACTCGGCATGGTGGTCAGCCTCACCATCGGTATAGTGGCGCGCGAGTTGCGCCAAAGGAGGACCAAATGAGCTTTACCGTTGCCATCGACGGGCCTGCCGCCAGCGGCAAGGGGACGATCAGCCGGGCCGTGTCCGAGTTCTTTGGCTACGCGTATCTCGACACCGGGCTGTTGTACCGCGCCGTGGGCAAGCGCCTGCTGGATGGCATCGAGCCGGTCGAGGCGGCGCAGACGCTGGATCGCAGCGTGCTGGATGCCGATGCCCTGCGCAGCCCCGATGTGGCGCAGGCCGCGTCCAAGGTCGCCGCCATCCCCGAGGTGCGCGCGGCGCTGGTCGATTTCCAGCGCGCCTTTGCCCGCCGTGCGGGCGGTGCCGTGCTGGACGGGCGCGATATCGGCACGGTGATCTGCCCGGATGCCGAGGTAAAGCTGTTCGTGACCGCCAGCGCGGAAACGCGGGCGCAGCGCCGATGCAAGGAGTTGCAGGGCAAGGGGCATGAGGTGACATACGAAGAGGTGCTCGCCGATGTCAGGGAGCGCGACGCGCGGGACATGAACCGCGCGGACGCGCCCTTGAAACCGGCGCCGGACGCGCTGGTGATCGACACGACGGCGCTGAGCATTGAGGATGCCGTCGCGCAAGTGGTCGAAATCATCACCGAGGCAGGTGGCGCGGACTGAGATCGCCCGTCAGGGCAGCGAAAAGAGGAGACGGCAAGATGCGGCAGGTCAGGATCGGCGGGACGCAGGTGTCCTGCATCGGTGTCGGGGCAATGTCCTTCGGGGAATTCTACGGGCCGACCACCGAGGAAAACTCCTATGCCATCCTCGACGCGGCGCTGGCAGCAGGCGTGACCCATATCGACACGTCGAATGTCTATGGCATGGGCCGGTCGGAAACGGCGATCGGAACATGGCTGAAGGACCATCCCGGCGCGCGCGACAGCCTGCATATCGCCACCAAGGGGGGCATCAACCGGGATGGTGACACCGGCGCGGTGCCTTTCGACAATTCGCCCGAGCATCTGGAGGCGTCGCTGGATGCGTCGCTGAGGCGGATGGGGATCGAGTGCGTCGACCTGTTCTATGTCCACCGCCGCGAAGAGGCGCGCGAGATCGAGGACGTGGCCGAGACGATGGGGCGCCTCGTGGCCAAGGGCAAATGCAAGGCCATCGGCTTTTCCGAGATCGCGCCGTCGTCCTTGCGGCGCGCCCACGCGGTCCATCCGGTGGCGGCGGTGCAGTCGGAATATTCTCTGGGCACGCGGTTCGTGGAACTGGGGCTGGTGCAGGCCTGTCAGGAGTTGGACGTCGCGCTGGTGGCGTTTTCGCCGGTGATGCGGTCGATGCTGACGGACACCCCGCTGGAGCCGGAGGTGATCCCGTCCTTGCCCTTCCTGAAGTCCAACCCGCGCTTTACGGGGCCGAACTATGCGGCGAACCGGGCGGCGACGGATCGGTTCCGCGCATTGGCCGCCGAGATGGGCGTGCCGGCGGCGGCGCTGGCGATTGCGTGGCTGTTGCACAAGGCCGATCATATCCTGCCGATCCCCGGCACGCGCTCTGTTGCGCATTTCGGCGAGTTGGTGATGGGCGCGCAGTTGCCCTTGACGACGGATGACATGGTACGCATCGAACAGGTGTTGCCCGTGGGGTGGGCGCATGGCGCGCGATACTCCTACCAGCAATCTCTGGGGCCGGAGTCGTTCTGCTGATCAGCGCGCCGCGCGCAGCCAGCCATCGGCCCATGTGACCTGATCCAGCCCGGCAAAGCGGGCAAGGCGGGCCAGTTCCGCCTCAAGCCGGGCCTGCCGCCCGCTGCCCCAAGACACCCCGCGCTCTGGCCAAAGCGCGTTGACATGCAGCGCCGCGCCCGCGCGGGCCATGTCGATCCGTCCGACCAGCCGGTCGCCTTCGAGCAGCGGGAACACGTAGTAGCCATAGACACGCTGCGGGGCAGGGACGAAGATCTCGATCCGGTAGTGAAAGCCGAACAATCGTTCGGCCCGCTTGCGGTCGCGCAGCGCCGGATCGAAGGGCGACAGCACCCGCAGCCGCCCCGGCGGCTCGGGCGCGGCAAGGTTTGCCCCGGCAAATGTCAGGCATTTGCGCAGACCGCCATCGGCGGTCTCGACCTCGAGCGGCTCCAACTCGCCCGTGGCGAGACCCGCCTCGCACCACTGTTTCGCCTCGGCCGGGGTCACATGCGCCCAGAAGGCCGCGATCTCGCCCGGGGTGGCAAAGCCCAGCCGGGCCAGCGCGCCCCGGCACAGCCAGTCGATGCTGTCCGCCTCTGGCGGCGGGTCGCGCAGCTCGGCGGGGATCACGCGCTCTGTCAGGTCATAGACCTTGCGGAAGGCCTCGCGCCGCGTGACAGCCAGATCGCCCGCCCGCCACAGGTATTCCAGCGCGGTCTTGGACGGGTGCCAGTCCCACCAGCCCCCCTTGCTGCGGCCCTCATCGGCGCCCACATCGCCCGAGCCACAAGGCCCGTTCTCGCGGATATGGTCCATGACCTCAGTGCATTTCGACAGGAATTCGTGGCTTTGCCAGCGCTCCCATTTGCCGTGCAGGCCCCTGCGGTCGCGGGCAAAGCGGATGTGCCAATGCGGATAGAACCCCATCGGGATCACGGCGGCATCATGCGTCCAATGCTCGAAGACCTGACGCCGCGCCAAGAGAGGCGGCAGATGCGCAGGCCGATAGCTCTGCCGCCGCGCAAACAGGATCATGTGATGGGCGCGTTCCACCGTCCGCACACTGTCCAGCTGAACAAAGCCCAGCCGTTCGATCAGCGCGTGCAGGTCATCGCCTTTGGACGGGCCGGTCGGTGGCTCGGCCAATGCGTGCCGGTCCAGAAAGACCCGCCGCGCGGTGGCATTGTCGAGCCGCCGGGTCACGTCACCGGCGCTTCAGCGTGTCGCCATAGCTGATCTTGGGGGTCAGTTCGACGATGCGCTCGAATTCCGCATTCGGGTCGTTGACCCGGCCAGAGATGATCTGCGCCGCCTTGGTGCCAATCTCGGTCCGGCAGGCATCCATGGTCGCCAACTGGCGCGGCAGGCCCTGCAGCAATTCGACCCCGTTGAACCCGGCAAGCCCCACGCGACCAGGGATGTCGATGCCTTGCGCCATCAGCTCCATCAAGCCACCCGCGGCGATCATGTCGTTGGAGTAATACAGGAAATCCAGCTCCGGCTCGCGGTCCAGCATGGTGCGCGTCATCTCGCGCCCCTTGGCCAGTGCAGAGCCGCCGGAATAGAATTCCTGCGTCGCGATCTCGACGCCTTCCTTGGCCAGCGCCTCGGTGAACCCTTCGAAGCGTTTGCGCGCGCGGTGGTCCAGAGGCATCTTGGTGCCCATGAAGCCGATCTTCTCATAGCCCTGTTTCAGGATCGCGCGCGCCATCTCGCGCCCGGCGCGGCGGTGGCTGATCCCTACGGCGCAATCGATCGGCGTGCCGTCAGTATCCATGATCTCGACCACGGGAATACCGCTGGCCTTGAGCATCGCCTTCGAGGCGTCGGTATGCTCCAACCCCGCGATGATCACACCGGAAGGCCGCCAGGACAGCATTTCGTACAGAACGCGCTCTTCCTTTTCCGGAAGGTAGTCGGTGACGCCCACGACGGGCTGAAGGTCGGTCTCCTCCAATACGGCGCTGATCCCGGACATGACCTCGGGAAAGACCATGTTGCGCAAGGAGGGGATGATCACGGCCACCAGATTGACCCGCTGGCTGGCCAGCGCACCGGCGATCTTGTTGGGCACGTATCCCAACGCCTTCGCGGCCTCCAGCACCTTTTCACGGGTGGCTTGGCTGACATCGCCGCGATTGCGCAGCACCCGGCTGACCGTCATTTCGGACACGCCGGAGGCCTCGGAAACATCACGCAGGGTCAGCGGGCGGGTATCGTCATTGGCCAAGGGCAGGTTCCTTCTTTGTTGGCTTAACGTTACCGCAATCCGGGGTACGTGCAAGATGCATCAAGCGGGTGACAAGGCCGCGCAGGCGCGGTAATCAGGGGCGCGACGGTCCCGTGGCTCAACTGGATAGAGCAGCCCCCTCCTAAGGGGCAGGTTGCAGGTTCGAATCCTGCCGGGATCGCCAGTGTTCCATTATTTTCCTTTCTTTTCATTGACTTGTGGTGCTGATTTGTCCAGCCATTCGGAAAGGTTGGACACGCTTGCAGCGCGAACCTTGGACATTCCGCCCGCCGACAGCTTTTTGCGCTGCGCAGATTTGACGTAGGTCAGGGCTTCGCGGGTGCTTCGATGGGCCAGAAAGGCCATGATTTCGAGTTCGTTCGCGCCATGCTCGGCAAGCTGGGTCGCGCCGAATTTTCGGAGGCCATGAGCGCGGCATCGGTCAGGAAGGCCAGCCGCTCGCACTTGGTCCGCGAACCAGTTCCCGAAGCCTTCGACGGTATAGGGCTTGCCATCGTCACGAGTCAGAAACAGGCTAGTGCCGGGCGGAAGCTGGATGATTTCGGCGACTAGGTCGGGCATGTAGTCCAGCGACAATTCCGCCTCTTGGCCGGTCTTTCCGCGTCGGTAGTAGATCGCATTTCCCTTGATGTTGTGCCGCCCCATTGCACAAGCGTCTTGTCGTGCTGCACCGGTCGCAAGCATCAGTTCCAGCGCGCGGCGCGCCTTCGTCCCGCTTGGGTGAAAGTCGCGGTACTTCTGGATTTCTTCAGGCGTCCAAGTGTGGAAGCCGCCTGTCTCTTTCTGCTTTCGCTCATCAACCGCGTGAACGGGGTTCGCAATATCGAGACCCACCTTCTTGCGCGCGTGGTCGAAGATCTCCGACAGTTCTTTGCGCAGCCGGTTGGCCGCCGCCGCGCCGCCCTTCTTCTCCATCAGGCCTTCTATGTGGTGCGCCTGTATCAACTCCAAGGGAAAGCGCCCGATGATCTGGCAAATCCAGTCCAGACGCTTGCCTTTGGCGTAGCGGGTTGATGCCGCAAGTTCTTTGAACCGGACTGAGCCACGGTAATGAGACACTACATGGTCAACGGTACCGTGTTCGCCGCGTGTCCGTTTGTCGTCGGGACGCGGGTTCATTGCAGCCTCATAGGCGGTGCGAAACTCAAGGGAGCCGTATGCACCGGGAAGGTACTCATCCACCTTGCGCCCGTTCACCTTTGCCCGCAAACGCCACCGCTTCTTGCCGTGCTGATCCACGTTCGGTTTGTTGCCTACGCCGGGGAAGGGGTTCCGCTTTTTCATCGCACACCTGTCACGCGGTTGAGTTCGTCAACGAGAGGATTTTGGCCAACATCGGAGCCGGTTCCCACGATGATTTCATGGGAACCGTCCGGTCGCACCACTACGCGGAATTGAGACACATTCGCCGCCGCCAATCCCTTCGCGTACCGGGTCAGCTCGGCTTGGGTGATGCTGGCGGGGCGGGGCGGCATGTTACTCGGCCACCCACTCGACATAGTCGCGCCCTTGTCCAAACCCGAGCATCAGAAATGCACGGCCCGAAAGGCGCACTTCACGTTTGAAGTACCCTTGCCAGAAGTCGTTCGGCTGGCGTTGGAACCTGACAATCAATTTGGATTGATTCCAAAACTCAATTTCTGTCCAAGTTTCGTTTATGACGATATTGCAATCGAGCAGCGCTTTCCTTCGCGCGCGCTCCTCTTGGGTCTCAGGCTGTTGGTAGATCGTTGCAATTATTGCGGTGAGCCATTTTCCCGATGTCTGGTCTTCAAAAGGACTGTTAGGAAACGCCGGTATTGTCCAGTAGTCCGCCAATACCGCCGACGCCTCTTTGATCTTGGGGGCCAAGGCAACCGTCAACATCAACTTGCCAATATCGTCGTAACCCACTTGAGCGATTGCGCGCCCACGACTCTTGGGCAAGTGACCCGAGTCGATAAGCGCGCGCGCGTATGCGTTTACGGTCTCGGGCCTCTCCCCAAGGATTTCCGCGATGTCTTGGACTAGCTCTGCTACGGTTGCCATCTCAGCACCTCATTATTTGACTTTAGATTACATTAATCCAAATCCAAAGGCAACCACGTTTTGCACTTGCTAAACCGGGCTTATGCGCGCCGCCCGCAGTTCCAGCTTTTCCGCCTCGTCTATCAGGTCGCGAAGGATCGCCTCGGCCACAAACAGAGTTTGGTCGATGCCTCGATCCTGCATCGGTGTGCCGCCAGCGTCATTGTCCAAAGCCGCGCTTGCGGTCGCAACAAGGCCCATTGCCATATAGGCAAGGCTGCTCGCCGGTGAGTTCCTCGTATACGACTCATCCATCCAGCGAAGGGCAAAGTCTGGATTGGTGAAGCGGTCTTTGGCCAGTTCAACGCCTTTGCTTGTCGGTTTCATGCCCGGCGCCCTTTCAGCTTTTCCAGATCACTCGCGATTTCGTCGGCCAGCCGTTCAGCGACAAAGCCAACCGCCGCCACGCCGTTGCTTGTCCGCTGGTCGTGCGGGTTGAATTCGGTCAAGACGGCCATCAGGCCATGCAGATATGTCGCCTTGGTGTGAATGTCGGACAGATCGGGCAAGCCGGTATCGGTCGCGCGGGCGCGTTCATTGGGCATTGTCAGGGTCTCCTGATTTGGGTTATTGATAACGTGGTTATACTTTTCACACGTCGCAAAACGGGTCAAGAAAAATAACAGGGTTATAAAATGAACGCCACGCAATGCAAAATGGCCCGCGCCGCTCTTGGTCTTGGCGTTCGTGATCTTGCCGCACTCGCCGATGTTGCGCAGGCAACTGTATCCCGCCTTGAACGCGGCGAAGAATTGAAGCCCGCCACCGTCGCCGCGATCCGCGCCGCGCTCGAAGATGCCGGGGTCGAGTTCATCGCAGAGAATGGCGGGGGAGCCGGGGTCAGGCTCAAGAAATAGGCCAGCCCCGCCTTGGGAACGTGCTGGCCTTGCACCGCGCCGAAAAGGAAGTTCAGCCGTGCCTTGTCGGGGTTTTCCCACTCACCGACTTACGGGGGGGCTTTGTCCGGCTACCGGACCGGCGCACCCTGCCAATCCACCAATCTCATAGCGGCGTCAGCATCAACGCCCGCCTCTTTGGCCATCGCCATCGCCTGAATGATGCCAGCCGCCGCCCGCGCCCGTCCGCCTGCATCGAAGGCTTGGAGCGGTCGCATCACGTCCAGCGCCACCGCCTCGCCCAGCTTCGCGGCGCATTCCTCGGCCATGCCCTCGGCAATCGGTTGCAGCATCCACTGAGCCAAATGACGTTGTGCTTCCCGCACTAGCGGCCCGGTGGTCGAAGGTGACGCCAGCCCCGGCAAGACGCCAAACGCCATGCAGATCGCAGAACGCGCCGCCTCCAACGTCTCTTTGGGCAAGACTTTCTCGATGTCAGGCGACACGCTTTGAGGCTTCCAGTCGGATGCAGGGGCAGGCCCGCCCGCCGCCGTGACGTTGACGCTTTCACGAAGCTGCACTCGGCCCCGGTAGCCCCGGAATGCCCGCGCCATTTGCGCAAGGTCGGTTTCCGGGCTTTCAGGGAACGGCACGACGCTGGAACCGATAGGCGCGTCCCGATAGACCTCGGCAAGCGCGGTCTCGACGTGCTGCAACAGCCCAGCCGTGAGGCCGGATCGCCGCAAGGGCGGTTGCCCGACATAGGGCATGTTCACGTCAGCGCCGGTGCGGAAATGCAGGACTTCCGCCGCCAGCGCGGTTCGGGTTTGCCCGCCGCCAGTGTCGGGAATGCTCACCCGGTATGCGGTCGGCTTGGCATAGCGCGTCGTCAAATCCCAATCCGAACACGGCACAAGGCCGGTGTCCTCGATCAGGAACACAGCTTCGCCGCGAAGGGCCAGCGCGCGCCCGCACAGTGCCAAGGTGCGCTTGGTCAGCAGGTCGGTGCCGGTCACGTCCGCGACCGACAAGCCGCCTTCCCAGAGGCTCACACAGCTTTGCACCGTTGCCGTGAGTTCCGCCGTGCCATCGCCGCCGCTGATATACGCCGCCCGCGCTTCCATCACTTGCGCCGTGTAGCCCGTCCCGCTGGATCGGGTCTCGGTCTCGGGTTTTCTCTTGAACCATCCGAACATGTCAGGCCCTCCGGTAATTTCGTAGAAGATCCGCTGCACCACTCAGGTGAAGCGCTTTGGCGGCCCAAGCGCGCGGAATGCCCTCTTCGCCACCCGTGAACGCGGGTTCGTTCTTGAAGCTGTCCACAATCCCGCGCGAATACTCGTGCAGGCGTCGAAACGCCTCTACAACGTCAGCCGGTGGCGTCCCGCTGCCAACGCTCGCCGTGATCCGGTAAGGCCCATCGCTCGGCAAAGCATACCCGCCAAATGGCGAAGGTGGCGGTGTCGTTTCAGTCCAGCTTTGATTTTCCCATACCTCGACGGTGGCAATCGTCGCAGGCGTCAATGGCGGTCGCCAATCGCCTTCACCTTCCACGATCCAGACCACTTCGCGCGCGGTCCAACGGTGCGCAACATGCCGCTCGATCTGTTGCCACAATTGCGCCGGATCGGGTTCAAAGTCTGTGCCGGTGAGTTGACCAGATACCCAGCGTGGCGCAATCTCGGGATAGGACGCAGGCAACGCCTCGGTTTGTTTAATCGTCTCCGCCATATTAAGCCCTCCACCGTTCCCAGACAGCCCAAGCGCTTGAAGGCTTGACCATCGGCACGGACACGACAGGCCCCCAAGATCGCGCCTCGATCTGTGCTTGCGGGTATGCTGGCTTGGTCACGGCGCTAATCTCGATCAGGTCAGCAGACTGGACGACACGCATCAGACCATCCCCGGCGCGCTTCACATAGTCGCCGCCCTCGGTGACACGAAAGCCGGGGCTAATGCCGCCGACCAATCCAGCTTCCAAGGTTCCGAGAAAGTCACGAACAAAGCCCACGTCGCGCATTTCAGGGGCAAGCGTTGCCTCGAAGGTCAACGCATCGTCGTTGTCTTGTAGGCGCAAAGAACCCGCCGACCTCGATGCAAGCGGACGGTCAAAGTCGTGGTGAACAAGCAAGTGAATGTCGCCGCCTGCCGCGATTGAAGCCCCGAAAGCCCGCGCTGCAAATACTTCCTGCCGCCGATCCCGACCGCCTTGCAAGACGGTCGGGACGGCATACGGGAACCGGCCCCGCAGGACGGTAGCACCGCCCGCAGAGGTGCGGACTTCAAGCCCGCCTTTGGAACCGGCCCAGAGCATCACTGAATATCCGTCAGGATGCGGGTTTGCGCCGCGCGGGAAATGGTCACGTCCATCGTGGCCAGCGCCGTGAGACGAAGCGCGCCCGACTGTGCATCGCTGAAAACGTCTCGCACAAGATCAATCGCCCCCCAAGTGCCGACGAAGAACGGGGGAACGCCGCCCGCCGTGGTCGTCAGGACTGCGCTCGTCACAAGCGGATCGCCGGTCGGATCGGCAAGCGCGTTGTGCGACATGACAACCGCCCCCAGCGCTTCAATCATCCGGTCAAACTCGAATTTGAACCCGCCGTCACCGACCATAACGCCGTCCATGTAATCCCAGACCTCGGGACGGATCAGCGCCCGCACATCGCCGGGACCGGTCGCCGCGTTGCCCGTGATGAAGTCAACAACCTCGGCACGGAATGCCGCCCAGCTTGCCGCCGCATCAACGGCAGTCTCGGCAATGCCCCAGCCCGACGCGCCCGCAAAAAGCCCGGTCGGTTCGCCGCTCGATCCGCTGCCCTGAAAGACGGCATGGTCAAGTGCTTCCTCGATTGCACCGTTCATGTCGCGGCGAACAGCCTGTTCCAGCCCGGTGCCGGATTGCTTCAGCGTCTTGCGCGTGATCCGCATTTGGACGCCCAAGGTGTTATCCGGGGCAAGCGGTCGGTCGGTCGTCGCGTAGACGGTCGGGCCAGCCACGTTCGCGGTTTCGCCATTGGCCCAGCCCGCCGAAACGCTCGACGTGGTGACGGGGTATTCCAGTTCGCCCACACCCACGTTGACCATCTGGCCACCCATGCGCGCCGCGACCGAACCGGCAAACAGGCGTTCGATGATAGGCGCGGTTCGGATCGGGTTCGGGGTTCCGCTGGCGACAGTCTCACCGGCCCGGACTTCCAGCGCTTCCCACGGAACCGGAATCCCACGATACCCGCCGCGCGACCGCAGCTCACTGACGATTTCGCCGGTCTTGCCATCAAGGTTCCGGCCCTCGTCCAGCGAAAGCGCGACTTGGCGCATTTCAAAGCCCGCCATCACCTCGGCCCATTCGCGATCCGAACGGGTTTCGAGTTCGGCCCCGGCTTCGCGCCGCTCGGTGTCCTCGGCAATCAGCGCCGCGCGATAGCGGGTTTCATTGGTCCGAAACTCCATATCAAGCGCCTCAATGTTCCGAACCTCGTCTTGGGTCGGTTCTTCCTTGCCGACAAGGCCCGCAAGGGATTGGCGGATTTCGCTTTGCCGCCGTGCGATCTTCACTGAATCAAGCATCTGTTTGTCCTTTGCTCGAAGGGTTTCGCTGCATGTCGCGCAGCAAGGTGAACCGCCCCGGGTTTGCCGGAGAGTTTTTTGTTCAAAACTTAGGCGACGTGATCAAGAGCATTTATGCTCGCGTA
>NZ_RCTZ02000079.1 GCF_003667315.2 Tropicibacter alexandrii
GGCGAGCTGGGCTCGGTCAACCCGATGTTCCTGCTGCCCGAGGCGGCCAGTGCGCGCGGCGCGCAGATCGGCGAGGGGTGGGCGGCCAGCCTGACCATGGGCGCGGGGCAGTTCTGCACCAATCCCGGCATCGCCGTGGTCGAAAAGGGCGCGGCGGGCGATGCCTTCGTCTCTGCGGCGGCCGAGGCGCTGAAGGGCGTGAATACACAATGTATGCTGACCGACGGCATCGCGCAGGC
>NZ_RCTZ02000080.1 GCF_003667315.2 Tropicibacter alexandrii
GAAGCCGCCGCCAACATCCTCACAAACGCCGCCCTCGACCCCTACGGCAAAATCCCAGAGTTCAAATACTCCGCCGTCAGGGTCGAAAAGGTCACGAAAATCGCAGCGGAATGATCCGCGCCCGAAACCCCTTCAGGAAGGAAAACGAGCATGTCTTTCAAAACCGACATTGAAATCGCCCGCGAGGCGACGAAGCAGCCGATCCGTGAGATCGGGGAGAAGCTGGGGATTGC
>NZ_RCTZ02000081.1 GCF_003667315.2 Tropicibacter alexandrii
CCGATCGAAGACGTGTTCTCGATCTCGGGTCGTGGTACGGTTGTGACCGGTCGTGTCGAGCGTGGCGTGATCAACGTTGGCGACACCATCGAGATCGTTGGCCTGAAGGACACGCAGACCACCACCTGCACCGGTGTTGAAATGTTCCGCAAGCTGCTGGATCGCGGTGAGGCAGGCGACAACATCGGCGCGCTGCTGCGCGGCATCGACCGTGA
>NZ_RCTZ02000082.1 GCF_003667315.2 Tropicibacter alexandrii
GTTCGGAAAGATACCCACCACGTCGGTGCGCCTCTTGATCTCGCCGTTCAGGCGCTCGATTGGATTCGTGCTGTGCAACTTCGTCCGGTGCTGCTGGGGAAAGGTCATGTAGGCGAGGACGTCTTCTTCGGCACCGTCCATGAGCGTTGCGAGCTTGGGCAGCTTTGGGCGCATCTGGTCCGCGACCTGGCGCCATTGGGCCTTTGCCGC
>NZ_RCTZ02000083.1 GCF_003667315.2 Tropicibacter alexandrii
GATGTTGGGTGGGTGACGGGTCACTCCTACATCATCTATGGGCCGCTGGCCAATGGCGCGACCACGCTGATGTTCGAGGGCGTGCCGACCTATCCCGATGCCAGCCGCTTCTGGCAGGTCTGCGAGAAGCATAAGGTCAACCAGTTCTACACCGCGCCGACGGCGATTCGCGCGCTGATGGGCCAGGGTGACGAATTCGTAACGAAATG
>NZ_RCTZ02000084.1 GCF_003667315.2 Tropicibacter alexandrii
AAGGGGAAGAACATCGTGGGGCCTTCCAGATCAACCGGTTGTGTCAGGTTATGAATGTCAGCACGCGTGGATTTCGGATGACGTCCCAGTTGATGGTGTAGCTCACGACAGGCCTCGCGCTCACCGGCGAGCCGAGCTTGTCAGTCACGCTGCGCCGCAGGCAGGCTGACCACGACATCATCGCAGACAGGGGCCAGCGTTTCCAGC
>NZ_RCTZ02000085.1 GCF_003667315.2 Tropicibacter alexandrii
GGCGTCGAGTTCTGTTTGTTGGCATCGGCTTCGATCAGGCTGGCGTCGATGGCCATCCTTTGCCCGCTGACCAGGCCCTCTTCGATACAGCGGACCACCGTGGTCTCGAACAGGTGACGCAGCAATTCGCTGTCGCGGAAACGCCCGTGCCGGTTCTTCGAAAACGTGGAATGATCCGGGATGCGATCCGTCAGATCGAGACGGCA
>NZ_RCTZ02000086.1 GCF_003667315.2 Tropicibacter alexandrii
CTGTCGCGGAAACGCCCGTGCCGGTTCTTCGAAAACGTGGAATGATCCGGGATGCGATCCGTCAGATCGAGACGGCAGAACCAGCGATATGCCAGGTTCAGATGGACCTCTTCGCACAGCCGCCGCTCCGACCGGATGCCGAAGCAATAGCCCACCAGCAGTATCCGGATGAGGAGTTCGGGATCAACCGACGGCCGCCC
>NZ_RCTZ02000008.1 GCF_003667315.2 Tropicibacter alexandrii
CGCCGACCCTCCCACCCATTGCGGGAATTGAATCAGCCGAGCGGCCTTCGATCAAGGGCGAGTTTTTCAACAAAATACGCCGGTTCTGTGGAAAAACACCCGTTCGCGGCCGCAGAATATCGACGCCTGAACATGGCACGAGCGCCTTTGTCGTCAGGCGTTTCGCGGTTGCTGCGGTGCAGGAAATATCTTGGCCAGTTTCCTGAGGTTCTGGGCGGTGGCGGCGAGGAGGAATTCGTCATTTGCGCCGCAGGGTCCGCGTAATCGGAGCCGGTTCAGGCCAAGGATCCGCTTGAGGTGGGCGAAGAGCATCTCGACCTCCTTCCGCAGCTTGATCGAGATGACGTATTGCTCGGTCTTCGCAATGTCCCGGGCGACCTGCCGGGCATCTTCATGTTCCTCGCGGGTGATCTTGCGAGCAACCGCATTCGGGCAGCACTTCGCTTTTGATAGGCATGCCTGACAGACCTCTTTCAGCGCCCGATAGCGGGCTGTGCCTTTGCCGCTCGGACCGCGGTTCGGATCGGAGTAGTTTCGGCGGAACTGCTTCAGCTCGTGCCCCTCAGGGCAAATGTATTGGTCGTTCTCCGCATCCCATTCAAAGTCGGCGCGGGTCCATGTCCCGTCATTGCGCCCTGACTTGTCGAATACGGGGATGTGGGGCGCGATCTTGCGATCGACCAGCCAGCCCAGCATTGGCGCGGTGCCATAGGCGGTATGCACCGCCCGGCAGTGCATTGCGAAGCAAGGTCACGAGAGGGGGCGATGAGCCGCTCTGGATGAAGGTCGAACTTGGCCTTCACGCGCCTCAGCATGGTCTTGGTTGATCCTACTCCGGCCTGCCGGATCGACCTTGTCGCTCCCAAGTCCACGATGACACCATGGTCCGTGTCGATCAGGTAATTGTCAGAATAGCTGAAGAATGCCGGGCCTTTCCGGGCCGCGGTCCACTGGCTCGTCGGGTTAGAATGCGAGGTAGACTTTGGCTGGACCTCGCTTGCTGCGCCGAATGCGGCTTCGTCCAAGACGTCAAGATACTCGCGAACGGCTCGGGGCGCATCAGCGGGATTGATCTGCCTCGCGTCCCATTCCTCCTTCGGCGATAAGTTGTGCTTGTTCGCATCCGCTTCGATAAAGTTGGCATCAACTGCCATGCGCTGGACGCTAACCAGCCCCTCGTCGATGCACCGGGCCACGGTCGTCTCGAACAGATGCCGGAATAGCTCGCTGTCACGGAACCGGCCGTGCCGTTTCTTAGAAAAAGTCGAGTGATCCGGGACGCGGTCGCTCAGATCGAGACGGCAAAACCAGCGATATGCCAGGTTCAGATGGACCTCCTCGCAGAGCCGCCGCTCGGACTGGATGCCGAAGCAATAGCCCACCAGCAGCATCCGGATGAGGAGTTCGGGATCGACGGACGGACGCCCCGTGTGGCTGTAGAGATCGGCGAGGTAGCTGCGGATGCCGGACAGGTCCACGAACCGGTCGATGGAGCGCCGCAGGTGGTTCTGGGGCACATGATCTTCGAGCGAGAACTCATAGAACAACGCCGGCTGCGCCTCCTGCCGCGGTCCCATCATCGCCAATCCTCCCACCCAATGCAGAAATTGAATCAGCCTACGGCCCTTTAATCAAGGACGAGTTTTTCAACAAAATAGGCCGTCTGTGTGGTCGTGCCTGGTTCGGAGATCAACTGACCGACGTTAGCCCTCTTTGCTGGCCACTCCATGTTCAAGGCGCAAGAGCAGTCCACGAGACCGTACGACCAGGCTGACGGCAGGCAACCAGTGACTTGCCGAACGGGATGGATCGTTTGACCGTTTATGGAAGGCGAAGCTTTTCGAAGCCGGTCGCTTCCGCGAATGCCAGCAGACCGGCTGGTTCTGCGGTTGAGGTGCAGCCAGATATCACCGCAAGAGTGCCGCCCAGCAGAGCCATGGGTCCCTCAGGCGGAGCCGTGGACTGGAGGACTGCCAGGGCAGGCGGCTAGAAGTGGCTGGAAATGAAATAATTTTTCCTAATCGCTGGGTACTAAATGCAGTAGGGGCGCCGTGTGGCGCCCCCTAAATACAGACCTTGGGACAAACTTGCCTCGGTTTGGGACAAACTTGACCGTCTTCTTCACCCTCAAATCAAACCAGCGAGCCGTGGCAGTGCTTGAATTTCTTGCCAGAGCCGCAGGGGCAGGGATCGTTGCGGCCCGGGTTGCCCCAAGTGCTCTGGTCGGTTTCGTCGAAACCGGCGACCAGCGGTTCGCGGGCGGCCTCATCCTCGCCGGTGGGCAAAACGGGTTCGTGCGCGGCCTTGGCTTGGTCGGCCTGCTGCTGCATCTCCTTTTGCTGCGCCATCAGCTGCTGCATCATCGCGCGCTGTTCTTCTTCGGTCATCGGGCGGACCTGAGACAATTGGCTGGAGACTTGCTCCCGCAACGAATCCAGCATGTTCTCGAACAGGGCGAAGGCCTCGTTCTTGTATTCGTTCAGCGGATCGCGCTGCGCATAGCCGCGGAAACCAACGACCGAGCGCAGATGTTCCAGCGTCAACAGGTGCTCGCGCCACTTGCCGTCGATAGTTTGCAGCAGAACCTGCTTTTCGATGTTGCGCATGGTCTCGGGGCCGAAGGCCTCGGCCTTTTCGGCCATCATCTTGTCGGACGCCTCTTCGAGGCGCTCCTTGACGGTTTCCTGATCGACGCCGTCTTCGTCGGCCCAGGACATGATCGGCAGGTCGAGGCCCAGTTTTTCGATGACGGCCGCATACAGACCTTCGGTGTTCCACTGGTCGGCATAGGCGCGCGGCGGGCAATAGATGTCGACCAACTCGTCGATGACTTCGTGGCGCATGTCGGTGACGATTTCCGACAGGTCCTCGGCCTCCATGATCTCGCGCCGTTGGGAGAAGATCACCTTGCGCTGATCGTTCATCACGTCGTCGAATTTCAGCAGCTGTTTGCGGATGTCGAAGTTGCGCCCCTCGACCTTGGCCTGCGCGCGTTCCAGCGACTTGTTCACCCAAGGGTGAATGATCGCCTCGCCCTCTTTCATGCCCAGCGTCGACAGGACCTTGTCCAGCCGTTCGCTGCCGAAGATGCGCATCAGGTCATCGTCCAGCGACAGGAAGAAGGCAGAGCGGCCCGGGTCACCCTGACGGCCCGACCGGCCGCGCAACTGGTTGTCGATGCGCCGGGATTCGTGGCGTTCGGTGGCCAGCACGAACAGGCCGCCGGCCTGCTTAACCGCCTCTTCGTCGGCATCGTGCTGTTTCTCGATCTCGGCGCGGATCTCCTCGGGGTCGCGATCCGGGGCGGCGGCGATGGCCTCCATGATCTGGAATTCGACATTCCCGCCCAGTTTGATGTCGGTGCCGCGCCCGGCCATGTTGGTGGCGATGGTGATCGCGCCCAGCTTGCCCGCATCGGCGACGATCTGCGCCTCTTGTTCGTGCTGGCGGGCGTTCAGGACGTTATGCGGCAGGTTGGCCTGCTTGAGCAGGTGCGACAGCATTTCCGACTTTTCGATGGAGGTGGTACCGACCAGAACCGGCTGCCCCTTTTCATGCGCGCCTTTGATTTCCTCGACGATTGCGTCGTATTTTTCCTTGGCGGTGCGATAGACGCGGTCGTCCTCGTCGATACGCGCAATCGGACGGTTGGTCGGCACCTCGACGACGCCAAGGCCGTAGATTTCGGCGAATTCCTCGGCCTCGGTGGCCGCCGTGCCGGTCATGCCGCCCAGCTTGTCATAGAGACGGAAGTAGTTCTGGAAGGTCACCGACGCCAAGGTCACGTTCTCGGGCTGGATCTTGCAGCCTTCCTTGGCTTCGATGGCCTGATGCAGACCCTCGGACAGGCGGCGGCCCTGCATCATGCGCCCGGTGAATTCGTCGATCAGGATGACCTCGCTGTCGCGAACGATGTAATCCTTGTCCTTGGCGTAGAGTTTGTGCGCGCGCAGACCCTGATTGACGTGGTGCACGATGGTCGTGCTTTCGGGGTCGTACAGGGTCTGGCCCTCGGGCAGCAATTCGTAGACGCGCAGACGCTCTTCGAGGAACTCGTTGCCCTCGTCGGTGAAGGTCACGTTGCGGGTCTTTTCGTCGATCTCGTAGTGATCGTCCTGCAATTCGGGGATCAGCTTGTCGATGGCGACATACAGTTCGGAGCGATCCTGCGCCGGGCCGGAGATGATCAGCGGTGTGCGCGCCTCGTCCACGAGGATCGAGTCCACCTCGTCCACGATCGCGAAATAGTGGTCGCGCTGGTAGATCTGGTTGAGCTCGGACTTCATGTTGTCGCGCAGGTAGTCAAAGCCCAGCTCGTTGTTGGTCGCGTAGGTGATGTCACATTCGTACGCGGCCTTCTTTTCTTCCTCCGGCTGGCGGGGGTAGACGACGCCGGTGGTCAGACCCAGCGCCCCGTACACCTTGGACATCCATTCGGCGTCGCGGCGGGCGAGATAGTCGTTCACCGTGACCACGTGCACACCCCGGCCCGTCAGGCCGTTCAGGTAGGCGGCAAAGGTGGCCATGAGGGTCTTGCCCTCGCCGGTCTTCATTTCAGAGATGTTGCCCTGATGCAGGAAGATCCCGCCCATCAGCTGCACGTCGAAGGCGCGCAGGCCCAAGGCGCGCTTTGCGGCCTCGCGGCAGTTGGCAAAGGCTTCGGGAAGCAGGTGGTCGAGACTTTCGCCCCCCTCGATCCGCTTTTTGTATTCCGCAGTCTTGGCGATCAGCCCGGCATCGTCGAGCTTCTCGAACTCGGCCTCCAGCGCGTTGATCTTTTCCACGATCGGGCGCGTGGCCTTGATCTTTCGGTCATTCGGCGTTCCGAACACCTTCCGCGCGAGTTTTCCCAGCATGATCGAGTATACCTGTTCCCATCTTCGTGTGCGGCATCTGCTTGCCCGCCTCGCACACAGCCCATATGAAACAGGGGAACGACCGGCCCGCAGAGCCTGTATGGCATCTAAGCGGCGGGCCGGAGAGTGTCAACGCCGCGGGGTGCCGCGGCCCTGTCTGAAAGGACAAAACCCATGCTGAAGACCCTCATCAAGCCCGCCTTTGCCGCGCTGGCCCTGACCGTTGCCGCGCCTGCGGTCGCCGAAGAGGTCACTGCCGATACCGTCGTGGCCACCGTCAACGGGACCGAGATCACGCTGGGCAACATGCTGGCCGTGCGCGCGGGTCTGCCGCAGCAATACCAGCAGCTTCCCAACGACGCCCTGTGGGAGGGCATTCTCGACCAGATTATCCAGCAAGAGGCGCTGGCCCAGTCCAAGGAGGCGGTGGAAACCCGCCGCGTCCGCGTGTCGCTGGAAAACGAGCGCCGCTCGCTGATGGCCGCCGAGGCGATCACCAAGATTGCCGAGCGCGCCACCACCGACAACGCCATTCAGGCCGCCTATGATGCGGAATATGCCAATGCCGAAATGGGCAAGGAATTCAACGCGTCGCACATCCTCGTCGAGACCGAGGAAGAGGCCGCGGAAATTCTCGCCGAGGTCAAGGGCGGCGCCGATTTCGCCGAGACCGCGCGCGCGCGTTCGACCGGCCCGTCCGGCCCGAATGGCGGCTCGCTCGGTTGGTTCTCGGCTGGCATGATGGTGCAGCCCTTCCAGACCGCCGTCGAGTCGCTGAACGTGGGGGACGTCACCGGCCCGGTGCAGACGCAGTTCGGCTGGCACGTCATCAAACTGAACGAGACCCGCGTCAAAGAGGCGCCCGCGCTGGAAGAGGTCCGCGCAGAGCTGGTCCAGAAGGTGCAGCAGGACGCCGTTCAGGACCACATCCAGTCGCTGGTCGGCAAGGCCGAGGTCACCCGCAAGGGCATGGCCGAAATCGACACCTCTGTTCTGTCCCAAGTCGAACTTCTGGAGGAATAATTGGGCAAATATCCCCGCTCCCCGCTCGCGCCCGAGCAGTTTCCCGCGCTTCCCGTCATCGACGGGGTGCGCTTTGCCACCGCTCAGGCGGGGGTGCGCTATGCCGGTCGAACCGACGTGATGCTGGCATTGCTCGACCCGGGCAGCGTCGTGGCGGGTGTGTTTACGCGCTCTCTGACGCGCTCGGCCAACGTGTTGGATTGTCAGGCCAAGATCGGCGGCGACTCGGATCGGGGCGCCGCGATCATCGTCAATTCCGGCAATTCCAACGCCTTCACCGGGCGCGCCGGTGAGGGATCGGTCAAGGCAATCTGCGACATGGTCGCCGAGGTCACGGGCCTTCCGGCAGAGCGCGTGTTCACCTCGTCGACCGGGGTGATCGGCGAGCGTTTGCCGCATGATCGGATCACCGCAAAGGTGGCGGAACTGGTCGACAATTTGTCAGCGGATGCCATGGCCGCCGCCGCCGAGGCGATCATGACCACGGATACCTTCCCCAAGGGGGCGGCGGCAGAGATCACCATTGACGGCAAACCGGTTAAGATCGCCGGCATGGCGAAGGGATCGGGTATGATCGCGCCGGATATGGCGACCATGCTGGTCTATATCTTCACCGACGCGCAGATCAGCCGGGCAGCGTTGCAGGACCTCGTTTCCGAGATGTCCAACAAGACGTTCAACTGCATCACGGTGGACAGCGATACGTCCACCTCGGACACGCTGTTGATGGGCTCCACGGGCAAGTCCGGTGTCGACGTGACGGGGAATGCGGAATTTGCCGAGGCGATGCATGGCGTCTTCCTCGACCTCGCGCATCAGGTTGTCAGAGACGGCGAAGGTGCGACCAAGTTCGTGACGGTCAACGTGACCGGCGCGGCCTCGGATGAGGATGCGCGGACCCATGCGCTGGCGATCGCCAATTCGCCCTTGATCAAGACCGCCGTGGCAGGCGAGGACCCGAACTGGGGCCGCGTCGTCATGGCGATCGGCAAGTCTGGCGCTGCGGCGGATCGTGACCTGTTGACCATCCGCTTTGGCGATGTGCTGGTGGCGGAAAAGGGCTGGGTCGCGCCGGGCTATCGCGAAGCGGACGGTGCGGCATTGATGAAAGAGCCGGAGATCACGATCAGCGTGGATATAGGCTTGGGGCAGGGGGCGGCCACGATCTGGACCTGCGACCTGACCCATGGCTATATCTCGATCAACGCCGATTACCGTTCGTGACATAAGGTAGGATGGGTGATCACCCATCCTACTTCAAGGAACTCCACATGAAGATCATACTCGTCTCCGCCGTCGCTCTGATCGACGCAGATGGCCGCATCCTTTTGGCTCAACGTCCCGAGGGCAAGTCCATGGCCGGGCTCTGGGAGTTCCCGGGCGGCAAGGTCGAACCCGGCGAGACGCCCGAAGCGGCGCTGATCCGCGAACTCCACGAGGAGTTGGGTATCGAGACATGGGATTCCTGCCTCGCGCCCCTGACGTTCGCGTCACACAGCTACGACGACTTCCACCTGCTCATGCCACTCTTCGCCTGTCGAAAATGGAAGGGCATGCCGCAATCGAAGGAAGGGCAGGCGTTGAAATGGGTGCGCGCGAATCAGTTGCGCGACTACCCGATGCCACCCGCGGACATTCCGCTCATCCCGATTTTGCGGGACTGGCTGTAAAAAATGATCGATGAAACTTTCATCGTTCGGCGTATTTATTCGACAAGCGCTCAGCCTGCACGGGAATGTTTCTGAAAAGCGCTCGTCATGGCTGGAAATATGGCGAAATTGTGACGTTGCTTTTCTGGAAATATTCACCGTTTCGCAGTACTCTTGTGGCTCAGCTTGCGCATTCAGGGGAACGGAAATGCTGCGAACGATTGTTCTGGGAAGTTGTGTGTCGATCCAAGGCCTGTTCGAAAAGGCACTGCCCGACGGGCGCATTTCGGTCCGTGTCGGGGATCGGATCTACACAGGTCGCCCGGTCGTGGCCAAGGCAGCCTGACATCCCGCTGTCGCGAGACGAAACAAGGCCCCAGAGGGGCCTTTTTCTTTGGCCTCACGTCGGGCAGTGTCTAACATCCCATCAATGCAAAAAGGCCGCCAGCGAGGGCGGCCTTTCTCGTTTCCCTGTTCGTTGGATCAATCCAGCGAACGTTCGATTTCCTCGCGCTCGAAGATTTCGATGACATCGCCTGCGCGGATATCGTCGTAGTTCTCGAACGCCATGCCGCATTCCTGGCCGGACTGAACCTCGGACACTTCGTCCTTGAAACGCTTGAGCGTCTTCAGCGTGCCTTCGTGGATCACGACGTTGTCGCGCAGCAGGCGCACACCGGCGGAGCGGCGCGCCACGCCTTCGGTGACCAGACAGCCCGCGACCTTGCCCACGCCGGAGACCTTGAAGACCTCCTTGATGTTGGCATAGCCGATGAACTTTTCGCGGATCTCGTTCGACAGAAGGCCCGAGGCCGCCTGCTTCACATCATCGACGAGGTCGTAGATCACCGAATAGTACCGAATTTCCACGCCCTTCTGGTTGGCCGAATTGCGGGCCGAGGCATTGGCGCGGACGTTGAAGCCGATGACCGGACAGCCCGACGCTTCGGCAAGGCCAACGTCGGTTTCGGTGATCGCGCCCACACCGTGGTGGATAACGCGAACGCGCACCTCGTCGTTGCCGACCTTTTCCAGCGCCTGAACGATGGCTTCGGACGAGCCCTGCACGTCGGCTTTGACGATGACCGGCAGCTCCGAGACGTTCTCGTCGTCCTTGGCCTTCTGCATCAGTTGCTCAAGGGTCGTCGCGGCACCGGCGGCGGCGCGCTTCTCCTTGGCGACATTGGCGCGGTATTCGGCGATCTCGCGGGCCTGCGCTTCGGTCGAGGTCACGTTCAGAACGTCGCCCGCCTCGGGCGTGCCGTTCAGACCCAGCACCTCGACGGGGACCGACGGGCCAGCTTCCTTGACGCGCTCGCCCTTGTCGTTGATGAGCGCACGGACCTTGCCGTATTGCTCGCCCACGACAAACACATCGCCCTGACGCAAAGTCCCGTTCCGGACCAGAACAGTCGCGACGGGACCACGGCCGACGTCCAGCTGCGCCTCGATCACGGCACCCTCGGCGGCGCGATCGGGGTTGGCCTTCAGTTCAAGGATTTCCGCCTGAAGCGCGATGGCTTCGAGCAGTTGATCCAGACCCTGACCGGTATGCGCGGACACTTCGACATCCTGTACATCGCCCGACATTTCCTCGACGACCACTTCGTGCTGAAGCAGATCGGTGCGGACCTTGGTGGGGTTCGCAGAGGGCTTGTCGCACTTGTTGATCGCGACGATCATCGGCACACCCGCCGCCTTGGCGTGGTTGATGGCCTCGACCGTCTGCGGCATCACGGCGTCATCCGCAGCAACCACCAGCACGACGATATCCGTCACCTGAGCGCCGCGCGACCGCATCGACGTAAAGGCCGCGTGGCCGGGCGTGTCGAGGAAGGACAGCACGGAGCCGCTGTCGGTCGTCACCTGATAGGCGCCGATGTGCTGGGTGATCCCGCCAGCTTCGCCAGCGGTCACCTTGGCATCGCGAATCGCGTCCAGAAGCGAGGTCTTGCCGTGGTCGACGTGACCCATGATCGTGATGACCGGGGGACGCGGCTGCAGTTCCTCGGGCTTGTCTTCGACGGTCTTGATGACGTCCTCGACATCGGCGTCGGAGACGCGGGTCACGCGGTGGCCGAATTCCTCGATTATGAGTTCGGCAGTGTCGGCGTCGATGGTCTGGTTCTGCGTCGCCATGATGCCGTTGTTCATCAACGACTTCACCACGTCGGCCACGCGCTCTGCCATCCGGTTCGCCAGTTCGGCGACGGTGATCGCCTCGGGCAGCTGGACGTCACGCACGACCTTTTCGCGCTGCTGGGAGCCGCCCATCGCCTTTTGGCGCTGGCGTTCCTGCTTGCGCTTCATCGCAGCCATGGACTTCTGACGGCCACCTTCGCCCGAAAGCGCTTGGTTCAGCGTCAGTTTGCCCGCGCGGCGGCCACCGGCATCGTCGCCGCGGCCACGGCCACGGGTGTTGCGATCCGCTTCGGGCTCGGCCCGACGCGGGGCCGGCTTGTCCTTGGACGGCTTGGCGCGGTTGTCTTCCTGCTTGGGGGCAGGCTGGGCAGCGGCAGCCGCAGCGGCCTTTGCCTTTTCTTCAGCGTCGCGCTTGGCCTGCTCTTCGGCCTCGGCCTTGCGGCGCAGGGCCTCTTCGGCCTCGCGCTGCTCACGCTCTTTCTGTTCTTTCTCCGCGCGCAGGCGCTCACGCTCTTCGGCGCGGGCCTTTTCCTCGGCCTCCCGCTGCGCGGCTTCCTCGACCTCGCGGGCCTTGGCGGCCTGCAACGCCTTCAGGCGGCGTTCCATTTCGGCATCGGAGATCCCGGCAGGGCGCTTTGCCCCCGAACCGACGGGGCCGGTGCCACCGGGTTTGCCGGTGCCGCCCGCACCCGGTTTCGGGACCACGACGCGCTTGCGCTTGGTTTCCACCACGACGTTCTTGGTCCGGCCATGGCTGAAGCTCTGCTTCACGCTGCCAGAACGCGGGCCCCCGCGTACACCAAGTGTCTTCTTGCCGTCATTATCGCTCATAAAGCTTCTTCATCCTTTCCGACGGCCCCTGCCGCCGCGATCCGCATCGGACACTCCGACGCGTATACCCTTCAACCGTTGGGCTTCCTCTACAACACGACGACTGAGTCCACCAGCGCCAAGCGCGGCATGTATCACAGTTTGTCGTCCAAAGGCCATGCCCAGCTCATCTGCGGAGAGCCAACCGATATAGGTGCCGCCATATGGCGTGCTCAACTTGGTCTTTCCGCGTTCGGATCCGTCCGTCGCCTGGATCAGGACGCGGGCCTCTTCCTTGCCCAGCCAGTCCTTCACCTTTTCGTAGCCCGCCACCGCGTCGCCCGACTTGCGGGCGAGGCTGATGAGGTCGACAACCCGGCGGACCAGCATCTGTTCGAGCAAATCCACCAGACCATCGGGCACCTGCACCGGCTGTTTGGCAGCGCGGGCAAAAAGCCCTTTCGAGGCCGCCTTTTCAACAGCGGCCCGGTCGGCGGCTATATATATGCCCCGTCCCGGCAATTTTCCAGCCAGATCGGGAACAATCCTGCCATCGGGACCAAGGACAAAGCGGATCAGGCCGAATTTCGGCTGTACCTCGCCCGTGGCGATGCACTTCCGCTCCGGCCCGTCCTCGCGGTCCTTGGTCTGTCCGCCTCGCGACAAGGGCTTACTCCTCCGCCTCTTCTGCGACGTCTTCCTCTTCGTCGGCTTCCAGCTCGGTCGGGTCGACCCAGCCCAGAAGGACGCGGGCGGTCATGACGAGGTTCTGTGCGTCTTCGAGCGACACGTCGAACTTCTCCAGCAGGCCCTCGTCCTTGACGCGCTGGCCGTTCTGGGTGGTCCAGCCACCGGCCAGTTCCCAGTCGGCGCAGGTGGCGAAGTCTTCGAGCGTCTTGATGCCATCCTCGGCCAGCACTTCGATCATCTGCGGCGTCAGGCCTTCGAACCCGAACAGGCTGTCATCGGCACCCAACTCGCGGGCGTGGGCCTCGGCCTTGCGGGCTTGTTCTTCGAGGAACTCGCGGGCGCGGGTTTGCAGTTCGTTGGCGGTGTCCTCGTCGACACCGTCGATAACCAGCAATTCGTCCTGATCGACATAGGCGACTTCTTCGAGGTTGGTGAAGCCTTCGGAGACCAGCAACTGGGCAAAGAATTCGTCCAGGTCCAGCGTTGCCATGAACAGCTGGGTGCGCTCTTCGAATTCCTTCTGGCGGCGCTTGGATTCCTCTTCCTCGGTCATGATGTCGATGTCGAGACCGGTCAACTGGGATGCCAGACGCACGTTCTGACCGCGACGACCGATGGCGAGCGACAGCTGCTCGTCGGGAACGAC
Source organism: Tropicibacter alexandrii (assembly GCF_003667315.2). GTDB lineage: Bacteria > Pseudomonadota > Alphaproteobacteria > Rhodobacterales > Rhodobacteraceae > Tropicibacter > Tropicibacter alexandrii. Next base: position 11,817 of record NZ_RCTZ02000008.1, read on the forward strand.
GACCTCGATGCGCTCGGCCTCTTCGTCCAAAACCACTTTCGACACTTCGGCCGGTTGCAGCGCGTTCACGAGGAAGGTCGGCATATCCTCGTTCCACGGGATGATGTCGATCTTTTCGCCCTGAAGTTCGTTCACAACGGCCTGCACGCGGCTGCCGCGCATACCGACGCAGGCGCCCACGGGGTCGATGCCGCCGTCATAGGAAATGACAGCGATCTTGGCGCGCGAACCGGGATCGCGGGCGACGGCCTTGATCTCGATGATGCCGTCGTAGATTTCCGGCACTTCCATCTTGAACAATTCGGCCATGAATTCCGGCGCGGTGCGGCTGAGGAAGATCTGCGGGCCACGGGTCTCGCGGCGCACATCCTTGACGTAGCAGCGGATGCGGTCGCCGGGGCGATAGGCCTCACGGCCGATCTTTTCATTGCGGCGCAGCACGCCCTCACCGGCGCCCACGTCGACGATGACGTTGCCGTATTCCTCGCGCTTGACGAGACCGTTGATGATCGTGCCGGCGCGGTCCTTGAATTCCTCGTACTGGCGATCCCGCTCCGCTTCGCGGACCTTTTGCAGGATCACCTGCTTGGCCGATTGCGCGGCGATGCGGCCCAGTTCGACCGGCGGGACTTCCTCGACGAAGGTGTCCCCGATCTGGGGGTCGGCCATGTATTGCTTGGCCTGCTGGATGGTCATCTCTGCCTGATAGTTTTCCAGCTCTTCTTCCTCGACCACGGTGCGGACGCGGGTGAAGGTCGCCTTGCCGGTGCGGCGGTCGATGGACACGCGGATGTCCATTTCCGCGCCGTAGCGGGACTTGGCCGCACGGGCGAGGGATTCCTCCATCGCTTCGACGACCAGACCGGGGTCGATCATCTTTTCGCGCGCCACCGCCTCGGCGGTCTGCAACAGCTCAAGCTGGTTGGCAGAGGTGATTGCCATCTGTCTTACTCCTCTTCCCGAGCGTCAGACTCGGTTTCGATCTCGTCATACTTGGATTCGTCTACAGCCTTGCGGGCGCGCAGCGCCTCGCGGATCAGTTCATCGGTCAGGATCAGCTTGGCCTCGGCCAGCCAGTCGAATTGCAGGCCGACGGTGACGTCTTCACCATCCTGCTCGATGTTCACCAGAACCTCGGAGCCTTCGACCCCGGCGAGGATACCACGAAAGCGTTTGCGGCCGTCGATCAACTCGGCGGTTTCCAGCTTGGCCTCGTAGCCCTCGTAGGTTTCGAAATCCTTGAGGCGGGTCAGCGGGCGGTCGATGCCGGGGCTCGAAACCTCAAGCGTGTAAGCGTCGGAAATCGGGTCCTCGACATCCATGACGGCGGACACGGCGGTCGAGATTTCGGCGCATTCATCGACCTCGATGCCGCCCTCGGGGCGTTCGGCCATGATCTGAAGGGTCGGCGTGTTGCCGCCTTGCAGGCGGATGCGGACCAGTTCGAATCCCATGTCCTCGATCACCGGGGCGATGATCTCGGCGACGCGGGCATCCATGCCGGTCTTGGCGATCAGGTTATTCATACGGGGCTGCCTTTCGGGCATAAAAAAACGGGCCAAGCGGCCCGCACATCGTTTCGGTAGCGCGTCGGGTTTGGACCCCAACGCACCGCTGTTGAGCCGCATATACGCATTTGCCCCCGAGTCTGCAAGGGAAACGTGCAGAGCGCTGCTTCAGGCGATCTGGCAGACCCGCCGCGTGGCGGCTGCATAGCCTTCGAGACCGAGGCCCGCGATCACCCCATCGGCCCGCATCGAGACATAGGAATGGTGGCGGAACGCCTCGCGTTTGTGGACCTGAGAGATGTGAACCTCCATCACCGGCCCTTCGAATGCGTTGAGCGCATCGAGGATCGCAATCGAGGTATGGGTGTAGGCGCCGGGGTTCATCACGATGCCGCAGGCCTGCTCGCGCGCCTCGTGGATCCAGTCGATCAGCTGGCCCTCGTGGTTGGACTGCATGAGTTTGACGTCAAAGCCCTCGGCGCAGGCGGCGCGGCAGAGGGTTTCGACATCGGCGAGGGTTTCATGGCCGTAAATGTCCGGCTGACGTTTGCCGAGCAGGTTCAGGTTGGGGCCATTGAGGATGTAGATGGTCTTCATGTCGGTCTTTCTCGGGCAAGGCTTGGGTAGGATGGGTGATCACCCATCCTACTTCGGGTCAGGCAAAGGTCAGATGCACCTTGGACGACCGGGTCCGGTCGCCTGCGGTTTCGAAGGCCTCGTGGGCATCTTCCAAGGCATAGCGCCCGGTGATCAGCGGGCGCACGTCGATTGTCCGGTCGGAAATCGCTGCCACCGCCGCGTCGAATTCCGAGTGGCGAAAACGCTGGGTGCCTTGGAACGTCAGTTCCTTGCCCACCAAGGGCTGGATGGGCAAGGGCAGCTCACCGGTCACGCCAACCTGCACGATCCGCCCCTGTGGCCGGGCGCAGGCAATGGCCGTGGCGACAGCGGGTGCCGCCGCGGAGCATTCGAACACCACATCGAAATGGCCCTTGTCCGCCTTGAACGGCTCTAGCGTCTCGGATTCGGTCAGCACGTTGACCGTTTGCGTCGCGCCCATGGCGCGCGCGACCTGCAAGGGAATGTCCTGAAGGTCGGTCACCACGACTTCGATAGCCCCGTGGTGGCGGGCCACGGCGGCACAGAGCGCGCCGATCGGGCCAGACCCGGTGACCAGAACGCGTTTGCCCGCAAGCTCGCCCGCCATCTGGCCCGCATGCAGACAAACCGCCAGCGGCTCGGCGCAGGCCGCCTCTGAAATGTCGGTCGTGTCTGCGACGGGCACGCATTGCGCGGCCTCAACGATCATCCGGTCGCGAAACAGGCCCTGCTCGTGCGGGACCCGCATCGCCGATCCGCTGAAACGCATGTTCAGGCAATGCGTCGTCAGGCCCTCGGTGCAGTACCGGCAGGTTCCACAGGGCCGCGAGGGATTGATCGCGATCTTCTGCCCCTCGGTGAGGGACGTGACGCCGGCCCCGAGGGCCACCACCGTCCCGGCGGCCTCGTGGCCGAGGATGATCGGTTCACGCACGCGAATGGCGCCAAAGCCGCCATGCTGGAAATAATGCAGGTCAGAGCCGCAGATGCCGCCGGCGCCCATCGCAACGATGACTTCGCCCGGTCCGGGATCGGCGAGCGTCTCTGTCTCGATGCGGATATCGCCTTGGGCATGCAGGCGGCAGACTCGGGTTTGCATGGCTTGTCCTTGCTGAAGGGCTGGTCCGCCCGGCATAGCGCAGAGCGCGACGGTCGCCAAGCCGCAGGTTGGGCCACGGGCGCACGCGGCAAATCCGCAACCCTCGGCCCTGTCGCGCAGGGCCGTTAACCAATCGTTCACATATGGATGACTACGACTGGCTCAGAGGAAAGTTTTCGATGCGTGAAAGAAAATTCATGCCGGTCCCGGGGAACGCAGCGACCCGATCGCCCGTTCGGGGCGACGCGAATGTGAAGGGAGGATGATGGACATTCCGGCTGTTCTGATCCCGGCGCTCCTGCTGCTGTCGACCGGGCTGGCCGCCTTGCTGTGGCGCGAGCGCGCGATGCGCCAACGGCTGTCGCTTCAGCAATTTGCGCTGGTGCAGGAACTCGGTCACGCCCTGCCGGTCGGCCTCACCATCATCGATGCAAAGGGCATGATCGTCTATGCCAACGAACTGGTTCTAAAGGACAATGCCGGAACCGGAATCGCGAAATCGGTCGGCGGTAGCTACGAGGCCGGTTTGCGCCGCGCGATGGAAGAAGGCGGGCTGTGGCATCCGGAGATGAGCCATGACGCTCTGCTGGATCATTTTCTGAACGAGGCCATGCGCGACGGGTATCGCGGCGAATTCCGGTTCAAGGATGACAGCGCTTTTGTCCGGATCACGCGTCACCTGAGTTCTGGGCATATCGTGCTGATCCGCGAGGACGTCTCGGACGCACATGCCCGCCTGCGCGAGATCGAAAAGCTCAACCGTGCCCTTCAGGACCGAATCCGCGTGGCTAATGCCACAAACGACGAATTGCGTGCCTTTGCCTATGCCGCCTCGCATGACCTGAAGTCGCCCACCAACACCTCGATGATGCTTGTCGATGCCATCCAAGAGGACCTCGATGGTGGCATGGCCGCCGAGACCGAGGAAATGTTCGACGACCTGCGTGCGACGCTCGATCGTATGCAGGTGATGATCGCGGATGTGCTGGATTACACCAATACCATCGGCGAGGAATTGACGGTCGAGCCCGTTTCGCTCGACGAGGTGGTGGCCGAGGCCTTGGCCGACCTGCGCGGCGACATGCAGGGGCTGGACGCCCGGGTCGAAACCGCTCCGCTGCCCGAGGTTCAGGCCAACCGGGGGCAGATGCGCCTTCTCGTCAACAACCTGCTGTCCAACGCGGTGAAGTTCCGAAAGCCCGGAACGTCGCCGACGATCCGGATTGGTCCCGTCGACAATGGCGAGGCGGGGATGATCGGCTTCTTCGTCGAGGAGGACGGCATCGGCATCGACCCGAAATACCACGAGCGGGTTTTCCAACTGTTTCAAAGGCTCAACCCTGCTACCGTGTACGAGGGCACGGGGATGGGCCTTGCGATCTGCCATCGTATCGCGATGAACCACGGTGGACATATCGACCTGCGTTCGGCGCCGGGCGAAGGGGCGCGGTTCACCGTCTGGCTGAAGGAGAGGGTGCAATGATTTCCAATCTGATGCTGATCGACGACAACGACCTCGACCAAAAGATGTGCGCGCGCCTGATCCAGCGATCCGGGCTTGTCGGAGAGGTGCATGGCTTTCTCATGGCCGAGGACGCGCTGGATTTCCTCGCAGAAGACGCCGCGCCGCGCATCGATGCAATTCTGCTCGACATAAACATGCCGCGCATGGACGGGTTCGAGTTCCTCGACGCGGCGGCGACCCGGCTGGGCGATCGGTTTCAGGAAATCCCGGTTTTCATGTTGTCGACCTCGGAAGCCTGCACAGACAAGGCGCAGGCCCGCGACTACGACATGGTGCGGGGCTTTTTCGGAAAGCCATTGGACAGTTCCCGGCTGGCACGGCTGGCCGAAATCGTCGAGAGGGAAGGACCCGCGACCGGTTGAGGAAAATCGGAAATTCTACAATTTTTCCTTTATGATCGCGTTCACTTTTCTGCGTCAGGTTGATTGCACCCTGGTGGGTGTGTATTGGTTCGAGGTGATTGGGTTTGACCGCTTTGCCGGTTGCGGGTCTTCGAACCTTGTTCGGGGACCCGCCTTTGCAGCGGTCGCGACGGGGCCTGTCTGACCAACGCTGCGCACCGCGTCCCTGGCAGGTTGCAAGCACTCAAGTGGTCATCGGTCGGGCCGGTCCGGATGGGTCAGTAAGGGCTTCAATAGATCCGCTGCCGGGCGCTGTCCGCTGCGATTGCAACGCTCTGACTTGGATACAAAAAAGCCGCCAAGGTCTTGAAACCTTGGCGGCTTTTTATGGTGCCCAGAAGAGGCACATAGCTATTGGCCTATCTTGTGTATCCGTGTCCAACTGAATTTATAATATACTGATTTTGCATGGCTATCTTGTCTGGACGTGTCTTGATGTGTCCGGGGCTATCCCATATCTTGGGGTGGATACAGAGGTGGATAAGATTTCCACGCCCCCATAGGACACCCCATGCCAGCACGCGACCGACTGTCTGCCGCTTTTGTGAAATCCGCCCCTGTGGGCAAGCATTGTGACGGTGCGGGGCTGTGGCTAATCAAGCGCGAGGATGGCGGCGCGCAATGGGTGTTGCGGATGACCGTTCACGGCAGACGGCGGGAAATGGGCCTTGGGGGCTTTCCGGCTGTCACGCTGGCACAGGCTCGCAAGCTGGCCGAGGATTGGCGCGCTGTTGTGCGTGCGGGAATAGACCCGGTGAAGGAACGCGAGCGGCAAGCGCGCGAGGCGGCGCGGGCGGATCACACCTTGCGCACCGTGGCCGAGGAAGCCTTTGAGGCGCGCAAGGCCGAACTCAAAGGCGACGGCAAGGCGGGCCGTTGGTTCTCGCCCCTCGAATTGCATGTGCTGCCCAAGCTGGGCGGCGTGCCTGTCGAGGACATTGACCAGCGCGACATTCGCGACACCCTCGCCCCGATCTGGCACGCAAAGGCCGAGACCGCGCGCAAAGCGATGAACCGGCTCAACATCGTTCTGAAACATGCCGCCGCGCTGGGCTTGGATGTGGATTTGCAGGCGACCGAAAAAGCCAAGGCCCTGCTGGGCAAGTCGCGCCACGAAGCCCAGAACATCCCGGCAATGCCTTGGGCCGATGTGCCCGCCTTCTACGCGACCCTGACGGAACAGACAGTCACACACCTCGCCATGCGGCTGTTGATCCTGACCGGCGTGCGCTCTGGCCCGCTGCGGATGCTGCGCCTTGACCAGATCGACGGCGATGTGTGGACCGTGCCCGGGGAGGCGATGAAGGGCCGCAAGGGCACAACCTCGGATTTCCGGGTGCCGCTGTCGTCCGAGGCCTTGGCGGTGATCGACCTCGCCCGCCCCTTTGCGCGCAAGGGCTATCTGTTTGCCAATCCGCGCGGGACCGTCCTGAGCGATATGACCCTATCCCAGCACATGAAACGCGCCAAGCTGGAGGCCCGCCCGCATGGCTTCCGGTCCTCTCTGCGCGATTGGCTGGCCGAGGCGACAACCGCCCCGCACGAAGTCGCGGAAACCATGCTGGGGCATGTGACCGATGGGGCCGTGGTGCGCGCCTATCGCCGCACGGATTTTCTGGACCAACGGCGGGTGCTGCTGGAGCGATGGGCCGACCATGTGACCGGCGGCGCAGGTAAGGTAGTCAAGCTGGCGGGGGCTTCTCAATGACTACGCCTGATTTTGCAGAGGCGGTGCGCCGATCCAAGAAATTCCTAGAGAGTGGCTTCCGGGCCAACTTTGCCCCAACTGCTGACGGCAAGCAAATGATGGTGGCTATGGAGCCACCGCAAGCACGACTTACGCATGGTGCGGGTATGATACGCCGAAACCCAGAGCACTTGTTCCGTTGGGCGCAGGAGGATGCGGAAGGCTTTGATACAGCAAAGTTAGCTGTAGCGTATACTCTGGAACAGGGCGAACCGCTTCCTGACGAGGCACGCCAATGGCTGATAGCTATGCTCAAAGGCGAAATTGTTCGCCCAAAAGCTAAGGCCGGGCGAAAGACAAAAGAATGGCATGAAATCTTGATTTGGATGGCTGTTCGGTCGCGCGTGGACGAAGGCATGACTGCCAGCAGAAACGACGCAAGCGAACCGATAAGCGCGTGTGATGCTGTTGCCGAGGCGCTTAAAGAACTTGGAACCACACCGGCCACCTTTGAAGGGGTCAAGCGTATTTGGTTTCGAATGGAGGCGAAAGTAATTCCCGGCATTCCGCCAACGTAACCCGTGGAGCAACAATCAAATCAAATGTTGCCTCATGAGGAGCATCAAAAAATTGAACATCATCGTGCCATCTTGAACAGCTTGAGGCGGCATAGGATATGCAGAGATTTATCACTCTTAGCGAACTTCGTGAAAAGCTGGGCGGTCGTTCCCGTTCTGCAATTTACCTCGATATGGAAGCCGGACGCCTTCCCCTGCCTTTAAAGCTGGGTGGGCGGCTTTATTGGCCCGAGGACGAACTTGATGCGCACCTTCGCGCGATGCGTGGGGAGGCGGCGTAATCATGGACCGCAAGCAAAACCCCGGTGCGCCGTTGGAGGGCGCAACCGGGGCCAATCACCCTTCCCATACCAATGACAAAGGCACGCGCAGCGTAGCACGTAAACCCCGCCGCAAGGAAGCGGGAAGACCTTACCGGGTAGCCACACGGCGGGCCAACGCGTCCGTACCGTTGTCTCAGGTTGCAGCCTCTGGCCGTCTATGCGCTGGCCGTGCCGCTGATCTGGGGGCGAAATAATGGACGCTCGCACCTTGACCCTCGCCTTGGGCGGCAAATGGCATCAGCGTTATGGCACCGCGCCTTGTCCCGTTTGCCAGTCGCAACAGCGCCAAGGTCAGAACGCCTTGACGCTGGCCGATGGTGACGCGGGCCTGCTGGCCCATTGCAAGAAAACCGATTGCGCGTTTCGCGATATTCTGGGAGCGGTAGGCATCGCCCCCGGAGGCTACACCCCGCCCGATCCGGCGACCATTGCCCAGCGCGAGGCCGACAGGAAGGCTGAGGAAAAGCGCCGCGCCAATCAAGCCTTTGCCGTCTGGAAGGAAACGCAACAGATCACCGGCACCGTGGCCGAAACCTATCTGCGCGGGCGCGGGATTATCTGCGACCTGCCGGATACCCTGCGCTTTCATCCGGCCTGCTGGCACGGGGCGACGGCAACCCGGCATCCGGCGATGGTGGCCTTGATCGAAGGCGGCGGCGACTTCGCGGTGCATCGCACCTATCTGCGCGCCGATGGCGCGGGCAAGGCGGGCGTGTCACCTGACAAGGCCATGCTCGGGGCCGCGTCTGGTGGGGCTGTCAGGCTCACGGATGACCCCGGCCCGCTGGTGGTGGTCGAGGGCATCGAAACCGCGCTGTCGCTCGCCTGTGGCCTGCTGCAACGCCCCGTGACCATCTGGGCGGCGCTGTCCACCTCGGGGCTACGCAGGCTGTCTCTACCTCCTTCACCGGGCCGTCTGACCATCGCCCCCGATGGCGACGACGCGGGCCGATCTGCCGCCTATGCCTTGGCCGAACGGGCGCACGCCTTGGGGTGGACCGTCTCGACACTTCCCGCGCCAAACGGGCGCGACTGGAACGATATTCTGCAAAAGAAAGGGGGCCAGGTATGACCGCCCCGGAGCCAATCCCCTTCGCCCCGGAAGGCCCGCAACCGCTGGTGCGCGAAATCGCCCCCGGTGCGGCCTATCCCGTGCAGAACCTCGGGCCGCTGCGTGCTGTTGTCGAGGCGGTGCAGGGCATGACACAAGCCCCTGTGGCTATCCCGGCTGCATCTGCGCTGGCCGTGGCATCGCTGGCCGTCCAAGGCTTGGCGGATGTGCAGACCTTGGGGGGCAAGCGTCCCGTTTCCCTCTATGCCTTGACCATTGCGAAAAGCGGTGAACGGAAATCAAGCTGCGATGCACCGTTGATGGCGACATTGCGCGACCATGAACGCGAAAAGGCCAAATCGCACCGTGCGGAAATGCAGAGATTTGAGAACGCCTTGGCGCTTTGGGATGGCGAACAAAAACGCATCTTGGGTGAAGTGAAAAAAAGAAAGGGCGAAAATCGCACCGCTGCCGAGGCTGACCTTGAGGCGCTGGGCGAACCGCCGATTGCCCCGGCACCGCCTGACCGCACCGTGTCCGAACCCACATTCGAGGGGCTGACCCGCCTTTTTGCGATGGGGCAACCATCGCTCGGGATATTCAGCGATGAAGGCGGGCAATTCCTTGGCGGGCACGCGATGAACAGCGAAAACCGGCAAAAAACCTTGGCGGCGTTGAATGACCTTTGGCAAGGAAACCCTATCAAGCGCACGCGGGCTGGGGATGGGGCATACAGCCTCTTTGGGCGCAGGCTCGCTGTGCATTTGATGGTGCAACCGTCTGTTGCTCGGGCTTTCATGGCCGACCCGCTGGCGGCTGATACCGGCTTTTTGCCGCGCTTCCTGATCTGCGAGCCGCCCAGCACAATCGGCACGCGACTACATCGGAACGCCCAGCGCGATCCGGCGTCAATCGAAGCATTTGGCGAAAGGCTGCGCGACATTCTCGACAGGCCAATGCCTACGGGTGACAATGACCGGGAACTGTCGCCCCGGCACTTGCCGCTGTCGTCCGAGGCTGAGGCGCTGCTGATAGCCTTCGCGGATGAAACCGAGGCGGCGCAGGCTCACGGCGGCAAGCTGGCGCACGTCACGGGCTATGCGTCCAAGGCGGCAGAACAGGCGGCGCGCATCGCTGGGGTGTTGACCCTCTGGCATGACTTGCGCGCCCCGTCTGTCGAGGCGGGGGACATGCGCGACGGCATCGCATTGGCCCGCTACTACCTGTCCGAGGCTGTGCGGCTGGCCGATGCGGCGACCGTCAGTCAGGAAATCGACCGGGCCGAGGCGCTGCGCAGATGGCTGTTGGACAAGTGCCCGGATAATGACGTGATGGTGCGGGACGTTCTGCAATATGGTCCAAACCCATTGCGGGAAAGCCCCAAGGCAACCGCCGCGCTGGTGCTGCTTGAGCGCCACGGATGGCTCATTCCCTTGGAGCCGGGAACGGTGGTCCGTGGCCGTGCGCGGGCAAAGGCATGGCGGATTGTCAGAGAGCAAGGCGGCTGACCGGCTGCTACACCCGCTACAATCGCTACACGCCTAGAGTTTGCAGCGGTTGTAGCAAGTGTAGCAGGGGGAGGGCAGGTGAAATCTCTGGGGCATACGCTTGGAAACCCGTTCCGCCCCTGTGTGCGCAATATCACCGGACCAAAAGGGGGGGTATCCCCCGGCATCACACAACAGGAAAGACGAGAAAACATGGCAAAGGACTTGGAGAAACCAAAGGTGCGACCGGCGGGAAAGTTGGATCACGACGCGCCCCGCTTGGCTCTAGAAATGGGCGATGATGGGGTGCTGAAAGTTGACATTCCCGGCCAATGGGGCCGCATCATGGAAGCGTCTCGCAACTGGACGGTGCTGGAAGGATTGGTCGCGCATGTGACGCATCTCGGGGCCGAGGGGCAAAAGCACGACCAACAGGCATCGAACTTCGCGCTGGGCTTTGTCGACGCAATGGAACCGCGCGACCCTGCCGAAATGTTGCTACTCACCCAAATGGCGGCGACGCATCAAGCTGTGATGATGATGGCACGGCACCTAAACCATACGAAAACGATCCAGCAAAAAGACTGCGCTGAAAAGGCGTTCAACAAAACCGCTCGAACCTTCGCGACTCAAATGGAAACTCTCAAACGCTACCGATCCAAAGGGCAACAGGTGGTGCGCGTCGAACGTGTGACCGTCGAAGCGGGCGCGCAGGCGGTGGTGGGGAATGTCGAGGCCGGGGGTGGGACAAATCTCTAGGGGGTTGGCCTTCGGGACCGGCGGGGATAGCCAAATTTGCGCATCCACGAAATGGAGAACCTAGGGGGGTGACAATGAAACCTGACGACAACCCCATGCAAAGGGCACATGCCGCGCCACGATGCAGCGCCAAATCAAAACGCTCGGGCCTTCCGTGTCGCGCTCCGGCGGTGCGAGGCTGGAACGTCTGCCGGATGCACGGCGCAGGCGGCGGGGCACCCTCTGGCGAGGCGAACCCGAATTGGAAGAATGGGGGCAGATCGCGGCAGGCTGAACAGGTGCGCATCCTCGCCAATTCACTAGCGAGATTGCAACTTGGCTTGGGTCGCAGCTTGTTCGAAGACTGACAATGCGCGAACCGCAAATGCGCAGGCATTTCATTCGCGGGTTGCGCTCACCCTGTCTCAGTCGTCTAGTGGCGCTGCAACGAGCGCGGTGAACCAATGGACCCAAATTCATTTATCGAGAAATGGCAGGCTGTCGAACTCAAGGAGCGCAGCGCCTCACAATCTCACTTCAATGACTTGTGTGCCCTGCTGGGCATCGAAAACCCTATTTCCGACGATCCAAAAGGGGAATGGTTCACCTTTGAAAAAGGCGCGTCCAAGACCTCAGGCGGCGAAGGCTGGGCGGATGTTTGGCGCAAGGGCTGTTTCGCTTGGGAATACAAGGGCAAGAAAAAGGATCTCGACAAGGCCTTTGACCAGCTCTTGCAGTACGCAATCGCTCTGGAAAACCCGCCCCTTTTGATCGTGTCGGATATGAACAGGTTTCGTATCCACACGAACTGGACAAACACCGTCCAGAAGGTTCACGAATTTTCCCTAGAGGACTTGCGCGACGCGGCAACGCGCGACCTGCTGCGCGCTTGTTTCGAAGACCCTGAAAAGCTGAAACCCGCCAAGACGCGGCAAATGCTGACCGAGGAAGCGGCGCAGGCCTTTGCCACCTTGGCCCAGCGCTTGCGCGAGCGCGGCAATGACCCAGAAACCGTCGCGCACTTCGTCAATCGTCTTGTCTTCTGCATGTTTGCCGAGGACGTGAACCTGCTGCCGAACAAGATGTTTCAACGCATGTTGGAGCATTGCGAACACAGCCCGCAAGATTTCGAAAGCTACGCCCGCACCCTCTTTGCCGCCATGCAAAAAGGCGGGGTGGTGGGCTTTGAAAAGGTCGAATGGTTCAACGGGGGCCTTTTCGACAATGACACCAGCTTGCCCTTGGAAAAGCGCGATGTGCTGGACCTGCTGACCGCCGCGCGGCTGGATTGGTCTGAAATTGACCCGTCCATTCTGGGCACCCTGTTTGAACGGGGGTTGGACCCGGACAAGCGCAGTCAGCTTGGCGCGCATTACACCGACCGGGACAAGATTATGATGATCGTGAACCCGGTCATTGTCGAACCGCTGCTGGCCGAATGGGGGCAGGTGCGGGACCAGATCGAAGCCTTGATCGACAACGCCCCCAAACAGACCAAGGACAAGCTGCTACGGGGCAAGGAACTGGCCGCGCGCACCAAAGCCCTGAACACGGCAGAGACATTGCACCAGCAATTCCTTGACCGGCTCAAGGGCTTTCGCGTGCTGGACCCGGCCTGTGGGTCGGGGAACTTCCTGTACCTCTCCCTTCTGGCGCTCAAGGACATTGAACACCGCGTCAATCTGGAGGCCGAGGCGCTGGGCCTGCCGCGTGGCTTCCCGTCCATCGGGCCGGAATGCGTGAAGGGGATAGAGTTGAACCCCTACGCCGCCGAACTGGCCCGCGTGTCTGTCTGGATTGGCGAGATTCAATGGATGCGCCGCAACGGCTTTGAAGCCGCCCGCAACCCGATTCTGCGCCCCTTGGGAACGATTGAATGCCGGGATGCGGTGCTGGCCCCGGATGGGACCAAGGCTGATTGGCCGGAGGCGGATGTAGTGGTGGGGAACCCGCCGTTTTTGGGCGGCAAGAAAATGTTGGCAGAACTTGGGGAGGGCTACGTCAACGCGTTGCGCAAGGCATTCAAGGGCGACTTGCCAGCCTTTTCAGACCTTGTTTGTTATTGGGTCGTCAGGTCTTCCCAGCAGATGGCTAAATCTAGCTTAGGTCGCTTTGGTTTGGTGACGACGAACTCGATCCGGGGAGGCAAAAATCGGGAATCTTTGCGTGCGGTGCAAAAAGTCTCATCAATATATGAGGCGTGGTCAGATGAGGCTTGGGTGGTTGAAGGCGCTGCTGTCCGGGTCTCGATCATTTGTGCGGGTAATCCATTAAGCGGCAAGATAGCCCTAAATGGAGAGATTGTTCCTTCTATAAACTCAGACCTGACAGCGCACTTTACCGAAGACAAGATTGATCTGACCACAGCTGGGAAACTTCACGATAACAAAGGTGTGGGATTTATCGGCCTTCAACCGTCTGGGCCATTCAGTATTTCCGGAGATCAAGCAAGGGAATGGCTCTTGCAACCCTTGAACCCGAATGGATTTTCTAACTCTGACGTTCTTGAGCCTTATTGGAATGGATTGGACATCACTCGGAGGAGCCGGGACGTTTGGATTGTTGATAGTGGCCCTGAGATGACTTTGGAAGAATTTGCTTTGTTCGAGGCACCTTTTGAGTACGTAAGACAAAACGTGAAACCCAAACGAGATGCTAGCAGCGTAAAGAAGTCTGCTGAAACATGGTGGCGTCATTGGTGCCCGAGGCCTGAACTGCGTGCGGCTATAGGGAGTTTGCCGAGGCATATAGCAACCGCACGTGTTGCTAAGCATAGGCTTTTTACGTGGGTGCCTAGAGGTGTGTTGGTCGATTGCCAAGCCATTGCCATAGCGCGCGATGATGATGTTACATTCGGGATACTGCACTCATCTTTTCATGAGGTTTGGACATTGCGGATGTGCACTTTCCTAGGGGTCGGCAATGACCCGCGCTACACGCCCTCCACAACCTTCGAAACCTTTCCCTTCCCCAAGGGCCTGACCCCCAACATCCCCGCCGCCGCCTACGCCGACGATCCGCGCGCGCAGAAAATCGCTAAAGCCGCCGCGCGGCTCAATGAATTTCGCGAAAACTGGCTCAACCCGCCTGATCTGGTGAACCGCGTGCCCGAGGTGGTTGAGGGTTACCCGGACCGCATTCTGCCCAAGGACGACGCGGCGGCAAAGGAACTCAGGAAACGCACCTTGACCAACCTTTATAACGCCCGCCCCGCATGGCTGGACCATGCCCACAAGGCCTTGGATGAAGCGGTGGCCAAGGCCTATGGCTGGGGCGACGATTGGCGCGCGGGCAAATTGACCGAAGACGAAATCCTCGCCCGCCTGTTCCATCTCAACCAAGAGCGGGCAGCGCAGCAATGAACGCATAGCAGGAGGGGCAGGCCATGCCTTCGGACGTCCAGACTGTCAAGGTTGAACTCTCCGACTTGCTGGAGGTGTTGGCAATCCGAACCAAGATGGGCCGTGCCCCGATAGGTTCGCGCGCAACCGGCTTGCGGGACGCGGCGATTTACCCGGTCAAAGGCGGCATCGAATTTGAAATGCCGGGGCTGTCTCAGGTGATCCGTGTGAAGTCGGGTAAGCTGACCGAAAGCGCCGCGTTCAAGATCAAGACCCTTCCGAACATCATCAAGCTTTTGAAGTCCTATGTGGGGCAGGAGCAATTCGCCCAGATCGAACTGAGCAAAGACAGCGTTTCGTTCCGCTGCGCGGGGAGCAAGGTTTCGTTGACCCGCTACCCTGTGGATTGAGCGGGCGTTGCCTGACTTTCGGGGCTGATTCGACGGCTGTCCGAGGCCCTGAGGCGGCAATCCTTGGCGACAAATTCCGATCTGCTGAAAAACGCCTGAACCAAGCCTGTATGGCCCGCCGAAAGGGGGATATGGAGGTGGATAGGATTTTCGGAAGATGCAAAAAAGCCCCCAAGGTCAATACCTTAGGGGCTTTCCATGGTGCCCAGAAGAGGACTCGAACCTCCACGGCCTTTCGGCCACTGGTACCTGAAACCAGCGCGTCTACCAATTCCGCCATCTGGGCACATCAGGTGAGGGAGCTTCTACGCATCGTCATCAGGGGTGTCAACAATCTTTTTGAAAAGAATTTCGGCGCGGCAATGACGCGCCTTGCCCGCACCCGCACACACAGGTATTCAACCCCTGTCACAGCCAGAGGGAGACGGCCCGATGTCGAAACTCGTCACCATTTTCGGCGGATCCGGATTCGTCGGACGCTACATCGCTCGCCGCATGGCGAAAGAGGGCTGGCGCGTTCGCGTCGCCACCCGCCGTCCCAACGACGCGCTGTTCGTGCGCCCCTACGGGGTGGTCGGGCAGGTCGAGCCGGTGCAGGCGAATATCCGCGACGACGCCAGCGTCCGCGCCGTTCTCAAGGGCGCCGACGCGGTGGTGAACTGCGTGGGCACCTTCGACAAGGGCGGCAAGAACAACTTCGATGCCGTGCAGGTCGAGGGCGCTGAACGCATCGCTCGGCTCGCCGCCGAGGAGGGCGTTGCCCGGATGGTCCACATCTCGGCCATCGGTGCGGACGAAGAAGCTGACAGCCTTTACGCCACCTCCAAGGGCAAGGGCGAGGCCGCCGTGCTGACGCACATGCCCGGCGCCGTGATCCTGCGCCCCTCGGTGATCTTCGGCAACGAGGACGCGCTGTTCAACCGCTTCGCCACGATGATGCGGTTTTCGCCGGTGCTGCCGGTGGTCGGCGGCGAGACGAAGTTCCAGCCGGTCTATGTCGACGACGTCGCCCGCGCCGCGGTCAAGGGTGTGCTGGGGCAGGCTGCGGGGGGCGTCTACGAACTGGGTGGCCCCGAGGTCATGACCTTCCGCGAGATGATGCGCGAGATGCTAAGCGTGATTCGCCGCCGTCGCGCCATCATCAACCTGCCGTTCTTCGTGGCCGGTCCGATGGCGTCGATCATGGATCTGGGCCAGACGATCACCCTGGGCCTCGTGCCGGCGCAGATCACCCGCGATCAGGTCAGGCAGTTGCATCACGACAACACCGTGGCCAGCGACGCGCAGGGCTTTGCCGCGCTGGATATCGAGCCCACGGCGATGGAAGCTGTTCTGCCCGACTACCTGTGGCGCTTCCGCCCGTCCGGGCAGTATGCAGAGATCAAGGATTCGGCAAAGAACCTGCGCGCGCACTAACTCTTGCCCCATCCAAACCGAAAGGCGGCCCCGCAGGGCCGCCTTTTTCATTGGGTCAATGTGTCTGGCGCAACTGTGTCAGCACCTTGGCGTTGCAGCAGCCCGGCGGGGCGCTGGCCTGCCCCGGCACCTGCCGCGACAGCCATTCCTCGCAGGCCTCGACCAAGGCGCAGCCCCGGCAGCAGGTCACCATCCCGGCATAGGTCGATGCGGCAAGCTGCCCGCGCTGCATTTCTTCGGACAGGCTCAGCCCCATCATCCGCGCCACGCTGCGCGTCAGGAAGAAGTGGCGTTCCGGATCGCCAAGGTGAAGTGTCATGCGATGCTCTCCTCGAGTCGCGCCCGGATTCGTTCCAGCCGCGTGTTGTTCAGGCAGGTGTCCGGGACGTCGCGCGGCACGTTGCCGGAATGGTCGAGCCAGTGCCCACAGCCTTCGGCCCATTGGCAGCCACGGCAGCGGCCAACGATGGCGGCCCAGTCCTGCGAGTCCAGCAGGTCGCGTTCCCACGCGGCGACCAAGTCGACGCCGGTCGCCTTGGCCATGCGCTGGACAAGCCAGAAATGCGCGTTTTCATCGCCCAAGGGCCGGATGCGGGGGGTCTGCTCCATGCGCTCAGCCCCGTGCCTTCAGCTCGCGAAAGACGTGGGCGTTGCGGCAATAGTCCGGCGTTGCATCGGCGGGGCTTTCCTGTGCCGCCAGCCAATGGTCGCAAGCGCCGGGATCGGTGCAACCGGTGCAGCGCAAAACTGCATCCTCCAACTCGCCGATGGACAGGTTGCCGCGCAGCACCTGCTCTTCGAGGTCGATCCCCTGCGCGGTGGCCATCCGGTCCACCAAGGCTGCGTGACGTTTCAACGTGCTTCGGCTTTGCATGATGCGTTCCCTTCCCCTGTGATTGCCGTCAGGGTAGCGGATCGCACCAAGGCCGCCTTGATACAGGTCAACGCGATGGAAAGTCGTTTGAAGGCAAACGCTTACATGCTGTCCACGGTCTGCTGCACGACGCGAATCCGTGAGGCGTTGGGCGGATGCGTGCCGAGAAAGCGATTCCCCGGATCGGGCAGGCGGGTAAAGAAGGCCGAGCCGCGCACCGGGTCGTATCCTGCCTTGGCGGTGATGATCGTGCCCAATCGGTCGGCTTCCAGTTCGAATTCCTTCGAAAAGACGCGGCCGCCGATCTGAGCCCCGCGCTCTCCTGCCTCGCGGACCAGTTCGGGCGTCGCGCCCAGAATCGCTGCCGTGCCCGAAGCGACGACCGCGCCGTACATGGCGCTTCTGCGGGTCTGTTCGAGATGCGACAGGATGTGGTGCGCCGCCTCGTGCCCGATGACGAAGGCCAGCTCGTCCGGGTTCTGAACCGCCGCGATCAGACCAAGGTTGAAGGCCAGAACGGGCCGCCCCCAAGCGTCCTCGGTCTGGTAGGCATTGGGCTTCTGGTCCGGACCGTCATCTATGACGATCCGGAAATCGCAGTTCAGGCCACGGGTCCGGGCGCGACATTCCTGTTCGGCCACGGGCTCCAGCGCGCTGGCGACCTCGACGAATTGCCGCGCGGCCTGCGCGCTGACCGGCGCCGCGCCCGGCGGGGGCGGCAGGTCCAGTACGGGGGCGATGTCGGTACAGGCCGAGATCAAGAGGAAAAGGACAGGGAGAAGACGGCGCATCGTGAATCCTGACAAGGGGTCGCTCAAAGATAGGCGCGACATTCTGGCCGTGCCAGCCCCCTTGACCGGGATGTGAAGCGTAGCACCCTTTGGACATGCCACGCACAACCGTCGTTTACAATGATACCTGTCCCATCTGCTCGCGAGAGATCGCAGCCTACCGCGCCATGTCCGGCGAGGATGGGGCAATTTCCTACCAAGGGCTGACCAGCTGCGATCTGGCGGATTACGGCCTGACGCCGGATCAGGCGGCTCGGCGTCTGCATGTGATGAAGGATGGGCGCATGTTGTCGGGCGTTCCGGCCTTCGCCGCCCTGTGGGACGACCTGCCGCGCCTGCGCTGGCTGGCCCGGTTCGTGCGCCTGCCTGTGGTCCGGACGTTGGCGGCTGCGGTGTACGACTACATCTTGGCCCCCGCGCTGTATGCGCTGCACAAATGGCGGCAGCGCCACGCGTGAGCCCTTTCCAAGCGGTCCCCAGCGCGCTACGATTCGACCATGTTCAGCGTAGAGCACGATTTTGACGGAACCGTCGTCACACTGGTCGACGAAGGCGCGCGCCACCTGCAAGAGGATGTGACCATCACTTCCTTCGAGGATTGCGTCACGGTCGAGCAATACGACCCGCGCAACGACAACGTGCAGCGGATCACCCTGTCCCTGAGCCAGATGCGGGACCTCGCCGCGGCGCTTTCCATGCCCGAGGGCGTGTATCGCCGGTCCGACGACAGTTAGCCGATCCGAAAGACCTTGTCGCGGGATGTCGCGCCCCGGATCAAGTCAAGCCGGGATTTCGGAAGGCCAAGCGCCTTGGCCAGCAATTTTTGCACCGCTGCGTTCGCCTTGCCGTTTTCCGGGACGGTGGTGACATAGACCCGCAGGGCATCTCCCTCGCGCTCGATCCGGTTGCGGGACGCCTTGGGCGTGACGCGCACGGCGATCTCTGCGCCGGGTTGGGCAAGGTCTGTCAGGTCGGGCTCTGCCATGGCGCTGCGCTAGCACCCTGTGCAGGGGCGCGCAATATTCCCCGTTGAAAACCGCGCCCCAAACCCAGAGATAGAGGGCGACACAGAAGGAATGACCATGCCCGACCGCAACCAAGCCGCCCTCGACTTTCTGCTGACCCGCCGCTCGCGCCCGTCCAAGACGTTGCGCGCCCCTGCGCCCGATGCCGACCAGTTGCGTGTCCTGCTGACCGCCGCCGCGCGCAGCCCGGATCATGGCAAGCTGGAGCCGTGGCGGTTCATCGTCCTGCAGGGTGCGGCGTTGCAGCGGATGGCCGATGCGGTCGCGGCCTGTGGTCTGCGTCTGGGCAAGGATGAGGAAACCCGCGCCAAGGCCCGCGCCGCTTTTGCCGACAGCCCGTTATGCGTGGCTGTGATTGAGGTGCACAAGCCGTCCGAGAAAATCCCCGCGCTGGAACAGACCTATTCCGCCGGTGCCGTGTGTCTGGCGCTGCTGAATGCGGCGCTGGCCGATGGTTGGGGCGCGAACTGGCTGTCCGGCTGGGCCAGCCATGATCGCGGTTTCCTGACCGAGGCTCTGGCCTTGGGCGAAAACGAACGGGTCGCCGGGTTCCTGCATATCGGCACGGAAACCAGCACGCCCCCGGACCGCCCGCGCCCGGACCTTGACGCCATCACAACGTGGCTTTCGGAATGATCTTGACCTCGTTTTTCAGCGCCCTGCACCAGATGGGCGATCGTCGCTTTCAGGTGGTGCTGGCCAAGGGCGTTGGGCTGACGCTGCTGCTGTTGATCGCGGCCAGTGTCATCGTCGTACAGGGCGCGGGCTGGCTAGTAGGCGACTCCGTCTCGCTGCCGTGGATCGGCACCGTGACTTGGGTGGATTCGGTGGTCAGTTGGGCGATGGTGCCGCTGACCATCCTCCTGTCGGTGTTCCTGATGGTGCCGGTGGCGTCCGGCATCACCTCGCTATTCCTCGACGATGTCGCGCAGGCGGTCGAGGACCGCCACTACCCGGCGGCAGGTCGCGCAACGCCGGTCTCGCTGGCCGAAGGGCTGAAGGACAGTCTCGGCTTTCTGGGGGTGATGATCGCCGCGAACCTCGTGGCGCTGATCCTGTACCTGTTCCTTTTGCCCTTTGCGCCGCTGATCTTCTGGGGGCTGAACGGGTTTCTGCTGGGGCGGGAATACTTCACCCTTGCCGCTATGCGACGGGTCGGCCGCGAGGGCGCGCGCAAGCTGCGGCGCAAGCACATGCTGACGATCTGGGCGGCGGGCGTGCTGATGGCGGTGCCGCTGACCGTGCCGGTGGTGAACCTGCTGGTGCCGGTGATCGGTGCGGCGACCTTCACCCACATCTTCTACCGCGTGCGGAGCCGGGCGTAATCGCCCGGCCCAAGGTCAATGCTTTGACCGGGCGATGCCTTGCTCTCCATACATCAGGTGTTCCAGATCGGCGACGGTGATCCAGCCGGACAGGATGACGCCCGCCACGATCACCCATAGCACCGCAGAGATGCCGGTGGTGATCCACGCCTTCTTTTTGAGGTTGTGCACCTCGGGGCTGCCCGCATGGGTGCCTTCGGTGACCTTGCCCAGATCGCCCTGCGTTTGCAGGCGAAAGGGGATCACGATCAGGAAGGTCATGAACCAGATCACCGCGAACAGCACGAGGGCCGAGGTGATTCCCATCAGACTTGCTCCAGCTCGGTCAGGGTGCCGTTCATATCCTTGGGGTGCAGGAAGAGCACCGGCTTGCCATGCGCGCCGATCTTAGGCTCGCCGTCTCCCAGCACGCGCAGGCCGCTGGCCTTCAGGTGGTCGCGCGCCGCGATGATATCCTCGACCTCGTAACAGACATGGTGGATGCCGCCAGAGGGGTTCTTGTCGAGAAACCCGCGAATCGGGCTGTTCTCACCCAAGGGGTACAGCAGTTCGATCTTGGTGTTCGGCAGCTCGATGAAGACGACGGTGACGCCGTGATCGGGCTCGTCCTGCGGCGGGTTCACCTTGGCCCCCAGCGCGTCGCGATACTGGGCTGCGGCGGCTTCGAGGTCCGGTACGGCAATGGCTACGTGGTTCAGGCGTCCGATCATGGCTGTCTCCAAAGAACGTGCAAACTTGTCACGGGTTATGGCGTTGCGCAGGGCCTGCGACAAGCCCGTGCGTCCTTTAACCGCTTGTTCACCACGTAAGGGCAAGCTGGTGGGCGACTCGGACAAGAGGGGATGACCATGGACGACAATGCACACCTAGCCGCACATCTTCGCCCGACGGCCACCCGGCCGCTTCTGGGCCTGACCATTCTGGTTGTCGAGGACAGCCGATACGCCTGCGACGCGATGCGTCTGCTCTGCCTGCGATCAGGCGCGCGGATTCGCAGGGCCGATTGCCTGAAATCGGCGCGGCGGCATTTGCAGGTCTATCGCCCCTCCGTGGTGATCGTCGATCTGGGTCTTCCGGATGGCTCCGGCGCCGAGCTGATCTCGGAGCTGTCGGTGGCCTGCCCGCGCGTGGACGTGATTCTTGGGACCTCGGGCGACAGCTTTTCCGAGGAAATCACGCTGGCCGCGGGTGCAGACGGGTTTTTGGCCAAGCCGATCACGTCCATCAACTACTTCCAGAAGACGATCCTTGGCGCGCTGCCGCCCGAGCGTCAGCCCTCGGGGCCGCGACTGGTCAGCGACGATCCGATCCGGCCCGATCCGGTGGCGTATCGCGATGACATGGCCCATGCCGCTGACGTTCTGGACGACCGCGAAAGCGAGCGTTCGCTGTCCTATGTCACGCAGTTCCTGACCGGGGTGGCGCGCAGTGCTGGCGATGGGGTGCTGCAAAAGGCGGCCGAGGATCTGGCCGAGGCGCGCCGCGCGGGCAAGCCCACGCATTCCGATCTGGCACGGGTGGCGGCGCTGGTGCAGGACCGCCTGACCGACCGCGTGGCGATCTGAGACAGCCGGCTTGGCATCACGGGCGGCTTGCCCGCCGCGCGCCTTGGCGGCTGTCCCGTCCGGTGCTGCGCGTCTGGTGGCCGCGCTAGGCGAGCCAGCCCGGATCGGCGCCCAGATCGAGCCCCGGAAAGATCGTTTGCTCGATCGCGGCGCGCTCCAGCCCGAACAGGCCGCGCATGAGCCACCCTAGATGCGCGCGCAGGTCGCGCGTTGGCATCAGGTCGCGCCGTTCGTACAGCGCCACCTCGTCCAGACCCGGCCAATCGGCCAGAACCCGTCCGCCGCGCACCGCGCCGCCCGCGACGATCATCGCGCCGCCGGTGCCGTGATCGGTGCCGTTCGTGCCGTTCAGCCGTACCGTGCGCCCGAATTCCGTGACCGCGACAACCGTCGTCTTGGCCCAGACCTGCGCGCCCAGCTTGTCCTGAAGCGTCAGGATCGTTCGCGCCAGCGCATCCAGCGCCCGCGACAGGGCGCGGTCCTGCTGGGCATGGGTGTCCCAGCCGTTGATCGAGAATGAGGCGATCCGGGCATCACCCTTCAGCCGCGCGGCGGCGAATTCGGCCATGCGTTCCTCGGCGCCGGTGCCGCGGGCTGCTTTGTTGTCGGCGCGCATCATCTCCATCATGTCGCCTTGGCTGCCGGTGAAGGCCACGGGATCGCCGTCGCCATCGGCCAGATCAAAGGCCTCGGCCAGCGCCGCCGCCATGGCCGGGTCATCCTGCATCACCAGTTGCGCCAGCCGGATTGCCTGCGGCGACAGCGCAAGATCGCTGTCCGGCGACCAGCGCCCCACGGGCGCAGGCCCGTTCAGGATCGCAAGCGCATCGTTGCCAATGGCCCAGGCCGTGTCCGCGCCGCCGCCCAGCACCGGCAAGGCGCGGTTCAGCCAGCCATCGCGCGCCATGCCGTTCGCCATGTCGGTGATCCCGGCCTCCAGCCAGTCCTGCCCGTCGAAATGGCTGCGCTTGTCGCGATAGGGGGTCGAGACCGCATGGCCAAAGCCCAACTGCCCCGCCTGCCAAAGCGGCGCGAGGCCGCCCAACGCCGGGTGCAGCGCGAAATACCCGTCGAGGTCCAGCGCCCCCTCGGGCAACGCCCCGCGCAGCGCGCTATAGGTCGGGTCGCCATAGGGCATCACCGTCGCCAGCCCGTCCATCGCGCCGCGCAGCACGATGACCACCAGCCGGTTGTCGCCGGGCGCCCCGGCAAAGGCCACCGGCGTCACCAGCGGTGAGGCGGCGAGCGAACAGGCCCCGATCAGAAATCCACGACGGTCCATGAGCTACATCCTTTGAAACGCGGGCGAGGCCAGCACGAGGCCCACCCCATCGGCGCGGCTTTCTGCGGCAGAGGCGGCAAAGCGCACCGCTTCGGGCGCGTCCGGCCCCAGCGCCGTCTCGACGAAATCGCGCGGGTCGGGCAGCACCCGCACCAGAAGGCTGGGCACCGTGACCGCCCATTGCAACCGCGCGGCGATGCCCTGCGGCGTGATCCACGCCCCGTCGGCCTCGTCCAGCCCATCCGGGCCGTTGGGCTTTTGCCAGATATGACCCATCTGCCGCATCGGGTCGCTGAAGCGCAGCAAATGCGCGCCCTCGCGCAGCTCGGTGATCATCGGCCCGTCCACCGCCAAGGCCCGGCAGGCGCTCGACACGAAATCAAACGGCTGCTTGATATTCGCGCCCTCGCGCCCCCACGCATCTGGATGGGTCAGCAGCGCGCGATAGACCGCCGTCAGGTCGCCATCCGTGTCCAGCCAAGCGGCCTCGACCGCGCCGACCAACGCCTCGGACGGGGTGTCGGATACGAAATGCACCGCCAGTTTGCCCGCGATATGCCGCGCCGTCGCCGGGTGCCGCGCGAGGTCGCGCAAGACGGCGCGGATATCGTTGAGCGAAGGATTGTCGCCGCCATAACTCTTGCCCAGAACCGTCTCACGGCCCGGTTCGGCCAGCGGTTTGCGAAAGGTCCGGCCTACGTTCAGGTTGATCGTCAGCCCGGTCAGCAGCTCGGCCAGCTCGCGGACATCGGCCTGCGTATAGGGCCCGCCCGCGCCCAATGTGTGCAGTTCCAGCACCTCGCGCGCGAGGTTTTCGTTCAGCCCGGCCCCCTGACGCCGCTGCGCTTGCTTGGAGTTCGGGCCGACCGATCCCTCTTGGTCGAGGTAATGCACCATCACCGGATGGGTCACCGCCTCATAGAGCAGGTCCTCGAACCGGCCTGCAAGATGGGGGCGCATGTCTTCCATATAGGGCGAGGTGCCGCGCCGGATCAGCCCGCGCTTGCCGGTTGCGGTGAAGTGATCCGCCCAGAAAAACGCCAGCCGTTCGCGAAAGGGGGTCTGGGTCCAGACCCGCCGCGCGATATGCGCCGCCATCCAGTGCCAGTGATCCTTGCGCGCGATCCTGTTGAGATCGCGGATGCCCTGCCGGGCCGCTTCGGCCAGCTCGGTGCCGCGATTGTCGCGCCGCTGCTTTGCCAGATCGGCGCGCGCGCGCATCCGGCCCAGAAACGTCTCGAACCCTTCGATGGGAAAGCGGTCGGCGATCGGGTCGGGTGTCTGCAACCCGTCCAGCATCGCCTCGGCGCTGCCGGGCGGGGCGATCTTCGGGGACAGGCCGCAGCCAAATCGCCGTTCGGCCAATACGGGGTCAAAGCGCATGCCGGCTCTCTCGGGTAACCTCTGTCTGGCATATAGGCACGGGGCGCGTGCCTTGCACCAGCCCATGTCGATCAACTTGCGGGGAACCGCCGATGCCTTGGCTGGTTAGTGGCTGGAAAAGGAGATTCCGATGAGTGACATTTACAGCGCCATCAAGGCAGACCACGACAACCACCGCAACTGGCTGGCGACCATCGCCGACACGTCCGGCGATTCCGAAACGCGGCGCGACGCGTGGGAGAAGTTCTATGAGGACGTCAAAAGCCACGCCGCCGCCGAGGAAGAGACGTTCTATTCCAAACTTCTCTCCAAGACATGGGGGCAGGATTCGGCGCGCCATTCCGTGCACGAACACCAGCAACTCGACGATCTGATGGAGGAGTTGAACGAGACGGATATGTCCTCGCCCGCGTGGCTGCAAAAGTTCAAGAAGCTGGAGCATGACTACAACCACCACATGGACGAGGAAGAAGACGAGGTCTTCACCCGGGCGCGCGAGGTCATCCCCGAAGACGAGATCGAGGGCTATGGCGACCGGTTCGAGGCGCGCAAAGCCAAAGAGCGCGGCCTGATCGACGAGAAACGGCAGGATTCGCTCGAAGACTGAGGCAGGGCCGCTCCGGGGTGAAATGGTTAACATACCCTTGAATCAACCCGGTGCTGCCGCAGCCCTGCCACATTGCGTGTGCAATCCTGCGTTGCACGCACTCAGAAGGGGACAAGGCAATGGCAGCAGAAGCAGCCTTGATGATGGCGGTAACGACAGTCTCCCTGTTGTTTCCGCTGATCGTGGTAAAGTTCATGGTCACGCGCATGTTGCTGCGCAAGCGCGGTGAAGTGGCCGCGCATCGGGGCGAAGAGGCCGGGCGTTTGGTCATTGTCGCGACTGCGGTGGCGCTGATCTGTGGCGCGGTCCTGATGCTGGGGCCGGACGCTGTCTCGCCCGAGATGATGGCCAGCGCACGTTGATCCTGCGCCGAAACTGAAAAAGCCCCGCAACCGGGTCGCGGTCGCGGGGCTTTCCTATGTCTGATCGGTGGATCAATCTTGCGGGATCACGCGCAGCGACAGTTCCATCAACTGGTCCGGCATCGGCTCGGACGGGGCGTTCATCATCAAGTCCTGCGCCTGCTGGTTCATCGGGAACATGATGACCTCGCGGATGTTCTGTTCATCCGCCAGCAGCATCACGATCCGGTCGATGCCCGCAGCACAGCCACCATGCGGCGGCGCGCCGAAATGGAACGCCTGATACAGGGCGCCAAAGCGCGACTTGACCTCGTCCTCGCCATAGCCTGCGATCTCGAACGCCTTCAACATGACGTCCGGCTTGTGGTTGCGGATCGCGCCCGAGACCAGTTCGTAGCCGTTGCAGGCCAGATCGTACTGATAGCCCTTGACCGCCTTCGGGTCGCCCATCAGCGCGTCCATCCCGCCTTGCGGCATGGAGAAGGGGTTGTGCTCGAAGTCGATCTCGCCGGTCTCGGCGTCCTGCTCGTAGATCGGGAAATCCACGATCCACGCAAAGGCAAAGCGGTTGGTGTCGGTCAGGTTCAGTTCCGCGCCGATCACGTCGCGCGCCTTGCCCGCCACGCGTTCGAACGAGGACGGCTTGCCACCAAGGAAGAAGGCCGCATCGCCGACACCCAGACCCAGCTGTTCCCGGATCGCCTCGGTGCGCTCGGGGCCGATGTTCTTGGCCAGCGGGCCGGCGGCTTCCATGCCGTCGCCCTGGTCGCGCCAGAAGATATAGCCCATGCCCGGCAGGCCCTCTTTCTGGGCAAAGGCGTTCATGCGGTCGCAGAACTTGCGGCTGCCGCCGGTGGGCGCGGGGATGGCGCGGATCTGGGTGCCGTCCTGCTCCAACAGCTTGGCAAAGATCGCAAAGCCAGAGCCACGGAAATGCTCGGACACGTCCTGCATCTCGATCGGGTTGCGCAGGTCGGGCTTGTCGGTGCCGTATTTCAGCGCCGCCTCGGCATAGGGAATCTGCGGCCAGCTTTCGGGTGCATCCACCGAACGACCCCCGCCGAATTCCTCGAAAATCCCCGCGATGACGGGCGAGATGGTGTCGAACACGTCCTGCTGCTCGACAAAAGACATCTCCATATCGAGCTGGTAGAAATCGGTGGGCGAACGGTCGGCGCGCGGGTCTTCGTCGCGGAAGCAGGGCGCGATCTGGAAATACTTGTCGTAGCCCGACACCATGATCAGCTGCTTGAACTGCTGGGGGGCCTGCGGCAGCGCGTAGAACTTGCCCGGATGCAGACGGCTGGGGACCAGAAAGTCGCGCGCGCCCTCGGGGGACGAGGCGGTGATGATCGGTGTCTGATACTCGCGGAAGCCCTTGTCCCACATGCGGCGGCGCATCGATGCCACCACGTCCGAGCGCATCGTCATGTTGCGCTGCATCGCCTCGCGGCGCAGGTCGAGATAGCGGTATTTCAGGCGGGTTTCCTCGGGGTATTCCTGATCGCCAAAGACGATCAGCGGCAGTTCCTGCGCCGAGCCCAGCACTTCGAGGTCACGGATATAGACCTCGATCTCGCCGGTGGGCAGCTTGGGATTCACGAGGCTTTCGTCGCGCGCCTTCACGTTGCCGTCGATCCGGATGCACCATTCGGACCGCACCTTTTCGACGTCCTTGAACACCGGGCTGTCGGGGTCGCACAGCACCTGTGTCACGCCGTAATGGTCGCGCAGATCGATGAACAACACGCCGCCATGGTCGCGGATGCGGTGCACCCAGCCGGACAGGCGAACGGTCTCGCCCACGTTTTCCTTGGTCAGTTGGGCGCAGGTATGGCTGCGATAGGCGTGCATGGGATCGTCCTCTCGGGGAATGCGCATAAGTCAGGCGCCGATACACCGTTTACCCCCCTGAAAGTCAAGGGAAGCGCATTGGTTTTGCCCAGAATCGGCGGAACCGTTAATATGACGGTGCGTTTCATCAAGGTTTTCGGCGAAAAAGGAGGGTGGGTCCATGTGGGAGAACCTCTTGGATCGGATGCTGGGTCAATTGATCGTCTATGGGCGTCTGCATGTGACGGGTCCGGATGGGCTGACGCGCAGCTATGGCCGGGACGGGCCCGAGGTGGCGGTTAGGATCACCGACGGGGCGGCGCTGCGCAGGCTTGTCACCCAGCCGTCATTGGCCTTCGGCGAATGCTACATGGACGGCACTCTGATCGTCGAGGAAGACAGGCTGGTCGACCTTTTGCAGATCATGGTGCGCAACCAGTCGGTGGGCCGGATGCCGGTCTGGTATCGCGGCTTGCTTCGGGGGCAGGGGGCTATGCGCAACATGGTCGCCCGCAACACGCCATGGCGGGCGCGGCGCAACGTGGCGCATCACTATGACATTTCGGATGACCTCTACCGGCTGTTTCTGGACGCGGACATGCAGTATTCCTGCGCCTACTGGCCGCGCCGGGACATGAGCCTCGAAGAGGCGCAGGAGGCCAAGAAGCACCACATCGCCGCCAAGCTGCGGATCGAGCCGGGCATGCGGGTGCTGGATATCGGCTGTGGCTGGGGTGGTCTGGGCCTGACCTTGGCGCGCGATTACGGCGCGCGGGTGACGGGGGTGACGCTGTCGGAAAACCAGTTGGCAACCGCGCGCGCCCGGGCGGCGCAGGCCGGTCTGGACATCGATTTCCGCCTTCAGGACTATCGCCACCTGTCCGAGAGCTTCGACCGGGTCGTGTCGGTCGGCATGCTGGAGCATGTGGGCGCACCGCATTTCGACGAGTATTTCGCCAAGGTTGCCGATCTGATGGTCGAGGACGGCATCGCGGTGATCCATTCCATCGTGAAATCCGGGCCGCCGCGCCCCAACAACCCGTGGATCGACAAGTGGATATTTCCGGGCAGCTACGTGCCCTCGGCCTCGGAGGTGTACCGCGCGATGGAAAAAGCATGGTTCCACCAGTCCGACGACGAGTCGCTGCGGCTGCACTATTCCTGGACGTTGCATGCATGGCGGGAACGGTTCGAGGCGCACGCGGCCCGGATCGAAGAGATGTTCGACGGGCGGTTTGTCCGCATGTTCCGGTTCTACCTCGCCTCGATGGAGGTGTCGTTCCTGTCGGGGACCCTGCATGTCCAGCAATGGCAATTGGCCAAGGATATGGGGACGGTGCCGATCACCCGCGACTACCTCTATCCGGCCAGTGCGACCGAGGCGCAGATGGCGGCCGAGTGACCGGTTTGCGCCGCGCGTGGCGCGTCGCTTGGGGCAGGGGGCTCTGCCCCCCTGGCCTGCGGCCATTCCCCCCGAGGTATTTGGGGACCAAAGAAGCCGCGGGCGGGGTGGGTTTAAGGGGTTGAACCCCCTTCCGCGATGTCTATAACCCACGACAATTTGGGCGCTGACCGAGTCACGCGCCCCAAGCTGCTGCGCCATACATCGCCAAAGAGGTCCCCCATGCCCAAACGTACCGACATCAAGTCCATCATGATCATCGGCGCGGGGCCCATCGTCATCGGGCAGGCCTGCGAATTCGACTATTCCGGCGCTCAGGCCTGCAAGGCGCTGCGCGAAGAGGGATATCGGGTGATCCTCGTGAACTCCAACCCGGCCACCATCATGACCGACCCGGAACTGGCCGACGCCACCTATATCGAGCCGATCACCCCCGAGGTGGTCGCCAAGATCATCGAGAAAGAGCGCCCCGACGCGCTGCTGCCGACGATGGGTGGTCAGACCGGCCTGAACACCTCGCTCGCGCTCGAAGAGATGGGTGTGCTGGAGAAATTCGGCGTCGAAATGATCGGGGCGAAGCGCGAGGCCATCGAAATGGCCGAGGACCGCAAGCTGTTCCGCGAGGCGATGGACCGGCTGGGACTGGAAAACCCCAAGGCGACCATCGTGACCGCGCCCAAGATGGCCAATGGCAAGCGCGATCTGGCGAAGGGCGTCGAGATCGCTTTGGAGGCGCTCGAAGAGATCGGCCTGCCCGCGATCATTCGCCCTGCGTTCACGCTGGGCGGCACGGGCGGTGGCGTGGCCTATAACCGCGAGGATTACATCCACTATTGCCGCTCGGGCATGGATGCCTCGCCGGTTGGTCAGATCCTTGTGGATGAAAGCCTGTTGGGCTGGAAGGAATACGAGATGGAGGTCGTCCGCGACAAGGCGGACAACGCGATCATCGTCTGCTCCATCGAAAACGTCGACCCGATGGGCGTGCATACCGGCGACTCGATCACCGTTGCGCCCGCGCTGACCCTGACCGACAAGGAATACCAGATCATGCGCACGGCCTCGATCGCCGTCCTGCGCGAGATCGGCGTGGAAACCGGCGGCTCCAACGTGCAATGGGCGGTGAACCCGGACAATGGCCGCATGGTCGTGATCGAGATGAACCCGCGCGTGTCGCGCTCGTCGGCGCTGGCGTCCAAGGCGACCGGCTTCCCCATCGCCAAGATCGCGGCCAAGCTGGCGGTCGGCTATACGCTCGATGAACTGGACAATGACATCACCAAGGTCACGCCCGCGTCGTTCGAGCCGACCATCGACTATGTCGTGACCAAGATCCCGAAATTCGCCTTTGAAAAATTCCCCGGCTCGCAGCCGCTTCTGACCACCGCGATGAAATCCGTGGGCGAGGCGATGGCCATTGGCCGGACCATCCACGAGTCGATGCAAAAGGCTCTGGCGAGCATGGAATCCGGCCTGACCGGCTTTGACGAGGTCGAAATTCCGGGGGCCCCGGACAAGGCGGCGGTGATCAAGGCCATCGGCCAGCAGACCCCGGACCGCCTGCGCACCATCGCGCAGGCCATGCGCCATGGCTTGACCAATGACGAAATCCAGGGCGTCACCATGTTCGATCCGTGGTTCCTTGCCCGTATCCGCGAGATCATCGAGGCAGAGGAAACCGTGCGCGCAAACGGCCTGCCGCAGGATGCCGCGGGCATGCGCGAGCTCAAGATGATGGGCTTCACCGATGCGCGTCTGGCCAAGCTGACGGGCTTTGCCGAAAAGGACGTGCGCAAGCGTCGTCAGGGTCAGGGCGTCACCGCTGTCTTCAAGCGGATCGACACCTGCGCGGCGGAATTCGAGGCCCAGACCCCCTACATGTACTCCACCTATGAAATGCCAATGATGGGCGAGGCGGAGTGCGAATCCCGTCCCAGCGACCGCAAAAAGGTGGTCGTTCTGGGCGGTGGTCCGAACCGGATCGGGCAGGGGATCGAGTTCGACTATTGCTGCTGCCACGCCTGCTTTGCGCTGGCGGATCAGGGCTATGAGACGATCATGATCAACTGCAACCCGGAAACCGTGTCGACCGATTACGACACCTCGGACCGGTTGTATTTCGAGCCGCTGACCTTCGAACACGTCATGGAAATCCTGCGGGCCGAGCAGGACAATGGCACGTTGCACGGCGTGATCGTGCAGTTCGGCGGTCAGACGCCGCTGAAACTGGCCAATGCGCTGGAGGCCGAAGGCATCCCGATCCTTGGCACCACGCCCGACGCCATCGATCTGGCCGAGGACCGCGAACGCTTTCAGGCGCTGGTCAACCAGTTGGGGCTCAAGCAGCCCAAGAACGGCATCGCCTCGACCGACACGCAGGCGCTTGAGATCGCGGATGAAATCGGCTTTCCGCTGGTGATCCGCCCGTCCTACGTGCTGGGTGGGCGTGCGATGGAAATCGTGCGCGACATGGATCATCTGCGCCGCTACATCCGCGACGCCGTCGTCGTGTCGGGAGACTCTCCCGTTTTGCTGGATAGCTACCTGTCGGGGGCGACCGAACTGGATGTCGACGCGCTGTGTGACGGTGAGGCGGTGCACGTCGCGGGCATCATGCAGCACATCGAAGAGGCCGGCGTCCACTCCGGCGACTCTGCCTGCTCGCTGCCGCCCTATTCGCTGTCCGACGAGATTATCGAGCGGATCAAGGAGCAGACCGTTGCCCTCGCCCGCGCGTTGAACGTGGTCGGGCTGATGAATGTGCAATTCGCGATCAAGGGCGACGACATCTACCTGATCGAGGTCAACCCGCGTGCCTCGCGCACCGTGCCGTTTGTCGCCAAGGCGACGGACAGCGCCATTGCCTCCATCGCCGCGCGCCTGATGGCGGGCGAGAAGCTTTCCGCCTTCCCGATGCGCGACCCCTATCCTGAGGACGCGGATTACGAGACCGACGTGCCGATGGCAGACATGATGACGCTCGCCGACCCCAAGACGCCTTGGTATTCGGTCAAGGAGGCGGTGCTGCCTTTCGCCCGCTTCCCCGGCGTGGACACGATCCTCGGGCCGGAGATGCGCTCCACCGGCGAGGTCATGGGCTGGGACCGCAGCTTCCCCCGGGCCTTCCTCAAGGCGCAGATGGGGGCGGGCACGCATCTGCCCGAAGAGGGCACGGTTTTCCTGTCGGTCAAGAACGAGGACAAGACCGAGGTGATCGTCGAGGCCGCGCAGACCGTGTCTGACTTGGGCTTCAAGATCGTGGCGACCGCTGGCACGGCAGCCTTCCTGAAAGAGCAGGGCATCGCCTGTGACATCATTAAGAAGGTCTACGAGGGCCGCCCGAACATCGTCGACCTGATGAAGGATGGCGGCGTGCAACTGGTGATGAACACGACCGAAGGCGCGGCTGCGGTGTCTGACTCGCGCGAAATCCGCTCGGTCGCGCTGTACGACAAGATCCCGTATTTCACCACGGCCGCAGGCGCCCACGCGGCGGCGCTGGCGATGAAAGCGCGGGAAGAGGGCGAGCTGGTCGTCAAATCGTTGCAGGGGTGAACCACAGAGCCGCTTCGGCGCAGAAACGCCGCCGGGGCGAGAGACATCCCACGGTTGAATATGGCCTTGAGTGCGGGAGCTTTTTCGCTATCGTCAGAGTCAATGTATTTTTGACGGGCGGCACGATGGGTCTGCGTCTCAATTCTCTTCAACTGGCGGCATTCGATCGCCATGCGGAAGAACGGTTTTTTCGAGAGCTCCGTCGAAGCCTTGCGGATGCTTGCGAGACCATGCCCTCTGAAGAGCAAGATGCTCTGTTCACGGTCTGCAGAGCCGACTGCGAAGCGCTTGCGATCACGTCCGAGGCGGCCTTGGATGCTTACTTTGAACTGTCTTTTGAACAACGTCGTCCATTACGCTCCATCTCAGAGTTCGTGTCCTTGAACGCCACGGTCTCCCGTCGTTTTAGCGACCCCGAGAGGTTGGTCCTTGAACTGCGGGAGAGACTTTGAACCTTGCGCAGCCTTCTGAACATCCTGCTGAAGCTCTTGGAAAAGGGTGGGAAAAAGGCTCCCAAACCGCGTAATGGTCCAAAGCCCTCCACCGGCAAGCCCTGCGCTACGGGAAAATGCAACCGATTGCCAAAGCCCCCCAAAGCACCAGCCAGACGTCACAATCCCTGCAAAACCAAGGGCAATGATCCGACGAAGGAAAAGAATTCCATGCTGGATCCTGACGTAGACGTCGCTGGCGATCTGGACGCGATGAAGTCCGGTAACTTCACCCGAAGCGGCAATGACATCATGGTGAATGGGAGAACTTACGAGATGCATGGCGAAACAGGCACAATCTTTCCCAAATCCGGGCCGGGGGTCGTGCAGATGGATCGCGGCCAACACCAATTTCTGAAGATGCTCAATAGCGGCAGTCTGGAAAATGCTATGAAATTCGCGAATAATTTTCCTGGGTTGGACCCGGACAAGGTTGAGGAGGTGCTTGAGCTTTGGAAGAAGTGCTGATGATGTCCCGATCTGTCCTTGTTGGCCCCCGGCCGCAGGACCTTGGCGCGCTCGCGCAGGCTTTGAGGATTGCTCCGGCGGACCTTCTGCGTTTTGGGGATGACAGCGACTATGAATTCTTCCAAGCCAAGCGCAACGCGGGTTTGTTTACCCCCGTGTCCGGCGACTTTGCGGCAAGCTGTGACCTATACCTCTTCGCCATGACCGAAGATCGGTTGCACGGACTGTTGAGGCAGGTGTCATTCGACGGGCGGCGGGTTGCCATCCCTCTTGAGGACGCCGCAGAGACCGGCCTGCAAGACGGCTACCGCCTGTACGAAAATGGTCAGGCATATACTGCACAGATCGTCGAAGACGAACTGCTGGAAGAAGTCACAATCACGCAAAAAACGGCACTGGCCGGGATTTGATCGGGGATCGCACATGCGTTGGAATCCTTGCTGCAAGGTTGTCTTCCATGGACGACAGTCAAATGGTTAACAAATTTCTTTGGTGCGTAACGCTTGACTCTGCGAAATTTAGCCCGACTGGGCGCATTTCCAGAAAGTCCCGGGCAGTTTTCAGAATCCGGGCGTGCAAAACACGGTTCACATGTGTGAACACTTGTCCTTAAAAATCAATTAATCACAATATTTTGCGGCAAAATACCAGCGTGCGCCGCATTAACCCCACCGCCCGCGCCGTTAACCACGCGCCCCCTCCACAACCCCGATCCCCTCTGCTACACCACGCGCGACACCGCTTTGGAGGCCGCGTATGAAACCTGTCATTCTCACCATTCTCGACGGTTGGGGCCTGCGTGAGGACGAGGCGAACAACGCACCGAAGCTGGCCAACACCCCCACCATCGACCGGCTCACCGCGACGTGCCCGCATGCCACGCTGATCACCCACGGCCCGGATGTGGGCTTGCCCACGGGGCAGATGGGGAACTCCGAGGTGGGGCACACCAATATCGGCGCAGGCCGCGTTGTGGCGATGGATCTTGGGCAGATCGATCTGGCGATCGAGGATGGCAGCTTCTACGAAAACGAGGCCATTCTGGACTTTGCCGCGACGGTCAAGAAAGCCGGGGGCACCGCGCATATCATGGGGCTGACCTCGGATGGCGGCGTTCATGCGCATACCGACCACCTGCTGGCCGCCGCGAAAACCCTCACCGATCAAGGGCTGACCGTCCTCGTTCATGTCATCACCGACGGGCGCGACGTGGCCCCGACATCGGCCGCCGATCAAGTTGCTGCCTTTGAAAAGGCC
Source organism: Tropicibacter alexandrii (assembly GCF_003667315.2). Lineage (GTDB taxonomy): Bacteria > Pseudomonadota > Alphaproteobacteria > Rhodobacterales > Rhodobacteraceae > Tropicibacter > Tropicibacter alexandrii. Next base: position 46,201 of record NZ_RCTZ02000008.1, read on the forward strand.
CTGCCGGAGGGCGCGCGCATCGCTACTGTCTCGGGCCGCTATTACGCCATGGACCGCGACAATCGCTGGGAGCGGGTCGAACAGGCCTATCGCGCTGCGGTGGATGGCACGGGGCCGGTGCAGCCCGACGCCGTGACCGGCATCAAGGCCAGCTATGACGACGGCAAGAACGATGAATTCATTCTCCCCTTCGTGATCGAGGGCTACGAGGGCCTTCAGCCCTTTGACGGCCTGTTCTTCGTCAACTTCCGGGGTGACCGCGCGCGCGAAATCCTCGCGGCCATCGGTGATCCCGACTTCGACGGGTTCGAGCGTGAAAAACCGCAGCTTTCGGCGCTGCTGGGTATGGTCGAGTATTCCGACCGTCACAACACCTACATGACCACCGCCTTCCCCAAGCGGAAGATCGTCAACACGCTGGGCGAATGGGTGGCCAAGCAGGGCAAGACCCAGTTCCGCCTTGCCGAGACCGAGAAATACCCGCATGTGACCTTCTTCCTCAACGGCGGCAAGGAAACGCCGGAGCCGGACGAGGACCGCTTCATGCCGAAATCGCCCAAGGTGGCGACCTATGACATGCAGCCGGAAATGAGCGCGGGCGAGGTGACGGAGAAATTCCTTGAGGCCATCGACCACGGCTATGACCTGATCGTGGTGAACTATGCCAACCCGGATATGGTCGGCCATACCGGCGATCTGCAAGCGGCGATGAAGGCCTGCGAGGCCGTGGATCACGGCCTTGGTCAGGTCGTCGACAAGCTGGAGCAGACCGGCGGCGCGCTGCTGGTGATCGCCGATCACGGCAATTGCGAAACCATGGTCGACCCTGAAACCGGCGGGCCGCATACCGCGCATACAACGAACCTTGTGCCGGTGATCTTGTATGGCGGCCCCGAAGGTGCGACGCTGCGCGACGGGCGGCTGGCTGACGTGGCGCCGACCCTGCTGGCCCTGATGGACCTGCCGCAACCTGAAGAAATGACCGGGGAAAGCCTCATCAATTGAAACGCCTTGCGCTGATCGCTCTGCTTGCCACATCCGCCCATGCGCAGGATGCGGGCCAAGCTGCGCGCAATGCAGCCGAAGCGCTGGAGGCCGCGTCGGTCCTGCTGGACACAGCCGAGGACTCGCGCGACCGGGTGGCGGCATTGACCGATACGGTGCGGGCGTATGAGGACGGTCTGACCGCCATGCGCGACGGCTTGCGCGATGCGGCGATCCGCGAAACGGAATTGGCCAAGCGCCTGCAATCGCAGGAAAACGAGGTCGCGCAGCTGTTGGGCGTGCTGACCGCGCTGGGCAACCGGGCGGAGCCGCAGACCCTTCTGCACCCGCAAGGGCCGCTGGGCAGCGCCCGCTCTGGCATGTTGCTGGCCGCCGTGACGCCGGGTCTGGCCGCCCGCGCCGCCGCCCTGCGCAGCGATCTCGACGAGGTCACCGCCCTGCGCCAGTTGCAACAGAACGCCGCCAAGACGCTCGAAGAGGGGCTAGCGGGCGTGCAGGCCGCGCGCACCGAGCTGAGTCAGGCGATTGCCAATCGCACCGACCTGCCGAAACGCTTTACCGAGGACCCGATCAAGACGCAGATCCTGATCTCGGCCACCGAAACGCTGCAAGGCTTTGCCGAGGGGCTGACCCAGATCACCGAAGGCGAGGTGGCCGAGGTCATGCCGCCGATCGAGGACCGCAAGGGCATCCTGCCGCTGCCGGTGCGCGGCGTCGTGCTGCGCGCCGCCGGTCAGGCGGATGCGGCGGGCGTCACGCGCCCCGGCATCGTTCTGGCGACCCGGCCGAGCGCGCTGGTCACCACGCCCACCGCTGCGACGATCCGTTACAACGGGCCGCTCTTGGATTACGGCCTCGTCACGATACTTGAACCTCAGGCCGACCTGCTGTTCGTTCTGGCCGGGCTGGACGAGGTCTATGGCGAGACCGGCGAGGTGCTGCCTGCGGGCTCGCCCGTGGGCCTGATGCCGGGGGCCCCCGGTGATATTGTCTCACTGACAAGTGAAGGGGGTGGCGCTGGCCGCTCGGAAACGCTCTATATAGAAGTCAGAGAAGGCGACACGCCTGTTGATCCGCTCACGTGGTTCACAACCGAATAAGGGAACGCTGAGATGAAGAAATTCGTGATGGCCGCAATTGGCGGCATGCTGGCCTCGGTGGTGGCGACCACGCAATTCGTTGGCCCGCTGCTGGCGCAGGAGGACAGCCGTCAGGGGACCGTCTACGAACAGCTGGACCTGTTCGGCGACATCTTCGAACGCATCCGCGCGCAATATGTCGAAGAGGTGGACGAGGCCGACCTGATCGAGGCCGCGATCAACGGTATGCTGACCTCGCTCGACCCGCATTCCAGCTACCTTGCCCCCGATGATGCCGCCGACATGCGCGTTCAGACGCGCGGCGAATTCGGCGGTCTTGGGATCGAGGTCACGCAGGAAGATGGCTTCGTCAAGGTCGTCTCGCCGATCGACGGCACCCCCGCGATGGAGGCAGGGATCGAGGCCGGTGACTTCATCACCCATGTCGATGGCGAGTCGGTTCTGGGCCTGACGCTGGACGAAGCGGTCGACCTGATGCGCGGGCCTGTGGGCAGCGAAATCTTGATCACCGTGGTGCGTGAAGGCGAGGAAGAGCCGTTCGACGTCTCGATCATCCGCGACAAGATCAAGCTGACCGCCGCCCGCACCCGTCTGGAAAGCAATGCGGTGGTGCTGCGCGTGACCACCTTCAACGACCAGACCTATACCCAGATGGCCGAGGGCCTTGCCGAACAGGTCGAAGAGGCCGGTGGCATCGACAATATCAACGGCTTCATCCTTGACCTGCGCAACAACCCGGGGGGTCTGCTGACGCAGGCGATCCGCGTGTCGGATGCCTTCCTCGAAGAGGGCGAGATCGTTTCGACCCGGGGCCGTGACCCGGCGGATGGCGACCGCTACAATGCGACGGCGGGCGATCTGGCCATGGGCAAACCGCTGGTGGTGCTGATCAATGGCGGCTCGGCCTCGGCGTCGGAAATCGTCGCCGGTGCGCTTCAGGACCATCGCCGCGCCATCGTCGTGGGGACGAAATCCTTCGGCAAGGGCTCGGTCCAGACGGTCATGCCGCTGCGGGGCGATGGCGCGATGCGCCTGACCACCGCGCGCTACTACACCCCGTCGGGCCGGTCCATTCAGGCCTTGGGCGTGTCGCCCGACATCGTCGTCGAACAGCCGCGCCGCGACCCGAACGCCGAGGATGAAGAGGAAAACACCGTCTTCAACCGCTCCGAGGCTGATCTGCGGGGGCGTCTCGACAATGACAGCCTGACCCCGGAAGAGATCGAACAGATCGAAGCCGACCGGGCCAAGGCCGAAGCTTCGGCGAAGCTTCGCGAAGAGGACTACCAGCTGGCCTATGCCGTGGACATCCTCAAGGGCCTGACGGCCTTCGTGCCCAAGAACTGACAAGCTGCAGGGCGGGGGTCATCCCCGCCCGCCCCCGTCATGGCGCAGCGTGTTTCCCTGTCCTTCGATTACAGCGTGCCGCCCGACCGGCTCTGGGCGCTCGTCACCAACCTTGACGCATTGGCGCGGGTCAACGCCCCGCGCCTGCGTTTCGACGGCCTGCCTTCGGGCCGCATCCACCAAGGGCAGGAGATCGCCGTGCGCGTGTCGGTCTTCGGCATCCTGCCTGCGCAGGATTACACCATGCGGGTGATCACCTGCGATGACGACCACCACCATTTCCAAAGTGCAGAACACGGCGCGGGCGTGCGCCAGTGGGATCACGACCTGCGCCTGACCGCGACTGCGTCAGGCACACGTCTGGATGAGACCATCACGATTGATGCCGGGGCGCTGACCCCGCTATACGGGCTTTGGGCGCGTTACCTGTATCGCGCCCGACACCCGGCCCGGCTGCGGCTGCTGTACGACGAGAGGACGCCCCGATGACCCCCGAAGAGATCGCCAAGCTTCCCTACCGCCGCAATGTCGGCGTGATGCTGGTCAACGCCGAAGGTCACGCCTTCGTCGGCTGCCGCATCGACCGCAAGCCGCATGAACCGCTGGCTTGGCAGATGCCGCAGGGCGGTATCGACAAGGGCGAGGACGCCCGCACCGCCGCCCTGCGGGAATTGCAGGAGGAAACCGGCGTTCACCCCGATCTGGTGACCATCGAGGCCGAGACCGATGGCTGGATCGCCTATGACCTGCCGCATGACATGGTTCCGCATATCTGGAAGGGGCGCTATCGCGGGCAGGAACAGAAATGGTTCCTGATGCGGTTTCAGGGCACTGACGATCAGGTCCGGATCGATGCCGACGACCATCAGGAATTCTCGGATTGGCGCTGGTCGCCCGCCGATGAGGTGATCGAGAATATCGTCCCCTTCAAGCGCCACGTCTACGAGCAGGTCATCGCAGCCTTCCGGGATCGCCTGTGATGCGCCTTCTCGCCATGATGCTCGCCCTGTTTGCCGCGCCCGCTTGGTCGCTGTCCTGCATGCGCCCCGACCTCGTCGAGGCGTTCAAGGAGGTGCAGGCCGACAGCGCCGAATGGGTCATCGTGCGCGGCCGGTTCAGCTTTGACGAAAGCCGCCTGCCCGAGCCGATGAGCGGCAAGGACACGACGCTGCCCGCACGGATCGACGGCAAGGCCCTCAGCCGCAAGGGCTTCACCACGCCCTTTGCCGATGACGTGTCCGTTCATGTCACTTGCTCCGGCCCATGGTGCGGGACGCTGGGCGCGGGGGTCAGCTACATCGCCTTCCTGCGCAAGACCGGCGACGACTACACCACCGTGGCCAGCGCCTGCCCAAGCTCGCTGTTCTTCCATGCGGGCAAACCGGCGGAAAAGGCGCTGACCGCCTGTCTGCGCGGCAGGTGCCCCGAGGGACGCGACAGGCCGTAGGGCAGGGGCCAAGCCCCGCCCCCGATCACCTCAACCGTTGCAAGGTGCTGAACCCGGCAAAGCCGTCAGGCACCATGCCGCGTGCGCTTTGCCAGCGCCGCAGCGCCGAGATAGAGTTCGGCCCCAGCCGCCCGTCCACCCCGCGCGTATCGTACCCCGCCGCGGTCAGGCGTTGCTGCAATTCCTTGCGCTCCGACACGGTCAGCGCCCGGTCTCCGCGCGGCCAGTTCCCGGCGATTGGCGGCAGGCCAAGGATGCGGTCGCCCAGATGCCCGACCCCCAGCGCATAGGCGTCCGCCGCGTTGTAGCGCTTGATGACCCGAAAGTTCTTGAACACAAGGAAGGCCGCCCCCTTGTGCCCGGCGGGCAGCAAGACCCGCGCCGCGCCATGATCCTTGACCGGGTTGCCCCGCATGTCGCGCACCCCGAGCCGTGCCCAGTCGCTTGGCATCTTCTCGGTCGTTCCCACCAGCGCATAGTCGAACCGCTCGGGCAGCCGCACCTCGATCCCCCAAGGCATATGCGTGACCCAGCCGCTTTTCGCGAGGTAATTGGCGGTCGAGGCCAGCGCATCCGCCGGGTCCTCGCCCCAGATGTCGCGCCGCCCGTCGCCGGTGAAATCCACCGCCAGCGCGTTGAAGGACGAGGGCATGAACTGCGTATGGCCCATCGCGCCCGCCCATGACCCCTTCATGTTTTCGGGCGCGGTGTGCCCGGCTTGCAGGATCTTCAGCGCGGCGATCAGCTCGCCCTCGAAAAAGCTCCGCCTGCGCCCGTCATAGGCCAGCGAGGCCATGGACTGCACCACGTTGTTCGACCCACGGTAGCTGCCGAAATTCGTCTCCATCCCCCAGACGGCGAGGATGATCTGCCGGTCGACGCCATAGCGCTCTTCGAGTTGGCGCAGAAGGCGGCCATGCTTGACCATCATCTCGCGGCCCTTGGTCACGCGGCTCTCCGAGGCGGCGCTGTCCAGATAGTCCCAGATCGCCTTGGAGAATTCGGACTGCTTGCTGTCCTTCGCCACCACTTCGGGGTCGAAACGCACCCCGGCAAACGCCCGGTCGAAGGTCGCCGCGCTGATCCCGGCCTGCAAGGCGCGGGGGCGGAAATCCCGAATCCAGTTCTGGAAACCGGGATCGGAGCCGTGCACCGAGGCCACGGCCGACAGGGCTTGCGGACGCAGCGCCGGGCGCAATGAGCGCGCGGGTGCGACGGTGAACTCGGCCATCGAGGCACGCGCAACGATTTCCTCGGCGACCGGGCGGGCCTTGGGGCGGACCGTGTCCGCATGGACAGGCAGGCCAGCGCCAATCAGCGCCAGCAATAGGACGGGGTGATTCATGACTCGATTCTGACTGCTCATTCTTTTCGGGCAGCCTAGCGCAGCCGAACCGCCCTGCGAAGCCTCAGCCTTGCGGCTCGCGGAAACTTGCTTTCTTGGCGTCGGCCAGAAAGGCGCGCAGCAACGGGACGCGCTCGGGGCGAAAGGACGTGTCAGTGCGCTCCAGCGCGCGCATCCGGTCCAGTCGAAAGGCGCGGAACGCCTGCCGCAGGCAGCACCACGCCAACAGGCACTGGCTGAACTGGAAGAACGATATCCCCAAGGGCTTGGCCCGGCGCCGCGTCGCCGCCCCCTTGGCGTCGACATAGTCAAAGACCACCTCGACCTCGTCCCAGCATGCCTGCCGCAGGGCGCGGCTGTCGATGCCGGGCAAGGGCGGGCGTTCGAACCTTTGCGCGTTCAGCACCGCATGGCGAAGCCGGTGCGCCTGCCTGTCGGGCAGGCGGGCGCGCAGTTTCGACAGGGCGGTCTCGGCGGCTTCGGCCAAGGCCGGGTCCCCGATCTGGACGACTTCGCGCAGCCCGAGGACGAGCGCCTCGATTTCCTCGTCGTCGAAGCCCAAGGGCGGCAGATGGGCGTCCTCGATCAGGCGATAGCCATAGCCCGCCTCGCCGTCGATCACCGCGCCCAACTCGCGCAGGGTGTCGATGTCGCGATAGAGCGTCCGCTCCGACACGCCTGTTTCCTGCGCCAGCGTCGCGGCTGTGACCGGAGAGGGCAGGCGGCGCAGGGCGGTCATCAATTGAAACAGGCGGTGGGTGCGGGACATGGCGACCTGTGTTCACGCGCCCCGGGCATGACCCGGGGCCTCTGGGTGGATTGCGGTGGAGGTCCCGGGTCAAGCCCGGGACAGGTCTCACTATGCAAACACTTCCTGACAAAAATTGACAAGAGGCCCGCCTAGACAGACCGCATCACAACAGGAGAAACCCGATGCTCACCCTCGTTTCCTTTCCCGGCGCCCTTGGCGAACCCAGCCTGAGCGGCTTTTGCACCAAGGCGATGATCTGTCTCGACATGGCCGGGCAGGACTGGCGCCCGCGCTTTACCGTCGATCCGTCCAATGCCCCCTATGGCAAGCTGCCCGTACTCGAAACGCCCGAAGGGCCGGTTGCCGACAGCAACCTGATCCTGCGCTGGCTGGAGGCGCAGGGCGCCGATCTGTTCCCGGGTCTCGATGCTGCCGGACGGGCGCAGGCCCATGCGCTGATCCGCATGGCCGAGGAGAACCTGCGTTATGGCATGATGTATGACCGTTGGGTAGACCCCCGAGGTTGGGCGGCCTTCATGCCCGTCGTCTTTGGCGACATGCCCGCGCCCCTGCGGCTGGTCATCCCCGGCAAGGTCCGCAAGGACATTGTGAAGGGGCTGAAATGGCAGGGGCTTGGGCGGATGTCGCCCGACGCCCGGCAGGCCTGTTTCGACGCAGATCTGGACGCGCTGACCGATCTGCTGTGGGGGCGTCACTGGGTTATGGGCGACACGCCCACCGCCGCAGATGCCGCCATTCTGCCCGTGCTCAGTGGCATCGACAGCGGTCAGGCCGATACGGCCCTGCGGCGGGCGCTGCGCAGCCGCCCGACCCTGATGGAATATGTCGAACGCGGGCGCGCGCGACTATACGCGCCGCTTACCGCTTCGCTTTGCGCTGCCGCGTGACCTTGCGCTTGATCGCGGCGTCCTTCTTCTTGGCCGCCGCGGCCTTGCGTTTCGCGCCGGTCTTGGACGGTTTGCCGCCGAACCGCTTGCTGCGCCCAAAGCCACGGGAGCGGCCCCCGGCGCTGCTTTCGTACTCTTCGCCATCGAGTTCCAGCAACTCGAAGGCGATGCCCCCGGTCAGCGGCGCGGCTTCGGTCAGTTTGACCCGCGCCCGCAGCCCCAGCGAGATGATCCGCCCGGAATCCGACCCCATCAGGGTGCCGCTTTCGCGGTCAAAGACGAAATATTCGTTCCCCAAGGTCGAGATCGGCACCAAGCCATCGGCCCCGGTCTCGTCCAGCTTGACGAAGAGGCCGAACTTGGCAATGCCCGCCACTTTGCCGGTGAATTCGGCGCCGACACGGTCCGACAGGTAGGCGGCCAGATAGCGATCCGTCGTGTCCCGTTCCGCCATCATCGACCGGCGTTCCGTGTCGCTGATCTGCTCGGCGGTTTGCTCCAGCCGTTCGATATCCTCGACCGACAGGCCATCATCGCCCCAGCCATGCGCCTTGATCAGACCGCGATGCACGATCAGGTCGGAATAGCGCCGGATGGGCGAGGTGAAATGCGCGTAATTCATCAACGCGAGGCCGAAATGCCCAAAATTCTTCGGGTTGTAATAGGCCTGCGTCATGGAGCGCAGCGTCGCCATATTGATCAACTCGTCATCGGTGCTGCCCTCGGCCTGCCGCAGCAGCGCGTTCAGGTGCCGGGTCTGCAGCACCTGCCCCTTGGCCAGCGTCATGCCCGCCGCCTGCGCCGTCTCGCGCAGACTGTCCAGCTTGTCCTCTGGCGGTTCTTCGTGAACGCGGAACAGCAGAGGCACGCGCTTTTCGATCAGGGTTTCGGCGGCGGCGACATTGGCCAGCACCATGAATTCCTCGATCAGCTTGTGGGCGTCGAGCCGCTCGGCAAAGTCCACGGACTGCACCTTGCCATCCTCGTTCAGCACGATCTTGCGTTCAGGCAGGTCCAGTTCCAGCGGCTGGCGGCGTTGGCGGGCGCGCTTGAGCGCCTCATACGCGCCGTAAAGCGGACGGATCACCGGGTCGAGCAGCTCGGCGCAGCGGTCATTCGGCTGGCCGTCCATGGCCGCCTGAACCTCTTGGTAATTCAAGGAGGCAGGCGAGCGCATCAGCCCGCGCAGGAACTCATGCCGCAGCTTATTGCCCTCGGCGTCGATGACCATCTTCACCGCCAGACAGGCGCGCGGCACGCCCTCGTGCAGTGAACACAGATCGCCGGACAGACGGTCGGGCAGCATGGGCACAACGCGGTCGGGGAAATAGGTGGAATTCCCGCGCCGCTTCGCTTCGCGGTCCAGCTTGGATCCCGGGCGCACATAATGCGCCACATCGGCAATCGCGACCCACAGGATATAGCCGCCTTCGTTCTCGGGGCTGGGATCTGCTTCGGCAAAGACCGCATCGTCATGGTCGCGCGCATCGCTGGGGTCGATCGTCACCAAAGGCACGTCGCGCAGATCGGTGCGCCCCTTCAGCCCGGCGGGTTTCATACTGTCCGCCTCGGCCAGCACATCCGGTGGGAAATCGTCCGGGATGCCGTGCTGGTGAATGGCGATCAGCGACACCGCGCGCGGCGCGGTCGGGTCGCCCAGCCGCAGCACGATCCGCGCCAGCGGCAGCCCCATGCGCGATTTCGGCCCGGCCTGCTCGGCCTCGACCAACTCGCCATCCAGCGCGCCGCCGGTGGCATCCGCCTTCACCATCCATTCAAGGTCCGAGCCCTTGTCGATCGGCAGAATCCGCCCGCCATCCGCGCCCTTGCGGAAGATGCCGACCACCTTGCGCGGGCTCTGCCCGATGCGGCGGATCAGCCGTGCCTCGTAATTGTGATCCTCTTCGTGGACCAGTTGCAGCCGCGCCAGCACCCGGTCGCCTTCGCCCAAGGCCGGGTCGCTCTCGCGCAGGACCATCAGCACAACCGGCTCCACGCCCTCGCCATGCCATTCCAGCGGCGTGGCGAACAGGTCGCCATTGCCATCGGGCGCCTTGATCTGCAACACGCTTACGGGGGGCAAGCGGTCCGGGTCGCGATAGGTCTTCTTGCGTTTCGCCAGATGACCCTCTTCCTCCAGCTCCTTCAACAGGCGCTTGAGGTCGATCCGCGCGGCGCCCTTGATGCCAAAGGCCTTGGCAATGTCGCGCTTCGCAGTCAGGGTCGGGTTGTCGGAAATCCAGTCGAGGATCTCCTGCTTGGTGGGCAATCTGTTCATGCCATGGGACGTAGCACGCCGCATGACCGTCGTCATGGACAAAGCACGCGCCCCGGTTTCTTCTTGGGCAAAATACCCACGGGGCTACAACAGGCAGACCATCTCCTGATGGGGGACGCCGCCATCGTCGTAGACCGCACCCATCGGCGCAAAGCCCAGCCCGGCGTAGAACGCCTGCGCCTGCACCTGCGCGCCCAGCACCACCCGCGCCTTTCCCGCCGCCCGGAAATGGTCGATCCCGAACCGCACCAAATCGGCACCCAGCCCGCGCCCGCGCCAGTCCTTCAGCACGCAGATCCGCCCGATCCTCCCGGCGGCCCCCTCATCCAGCAGCCGGGCCGAGGCCACGGCGCGGCCCGCATCGCGGATCACCAACTGCACCGCGCCCGTGTCCAGATCGTCCCACTCGTCCGCCTCGGTGAAGCCCTGCTCCTCGATGAACACCGCCCGGCGCAGCGCATGTGGCTCTGCCAGATCGTGCGTCACCTCGACCCTCACGCGAAATAATCCCGCAGGATACGCGCATAGATCGCCTTCAACTGGTGGATCTGCGCCACCTCGACGCGTTCATCGACCGCGTGCATGGTCTTGCCCACAAGGCCGAATTCCACCACCGGGCAGTGATCCTTGACAAAGCGCGCATCCGAGGTGCCGCCCGTGGTGGACAGTTCGGGTGCAATGCCGGTCTCGGCCTCGACCGCCTTGCCGATCAAATCCGACAGCGGCCCCGGCGGGGTCAGAAAGCTTTCGCCGGAAATCTTGACCTTCACCTCGGTCTGCGTGCCGAAATCGCCATCCACCTCTGCCGCGACATCGCGCAGCCAGTCCGACAGACCCGCGCCGGTATGGGCGTCGTTGAAGCGGATGTTGACGCAGGCAGTGGCCTTGGCCGGGATGACGTTGGTGGCCGGGTTGCCGGTGTCTATGGTCACCACCGCCAGTGTCGAGGCATCGAAATGATCGGTCCCCTGATCCAGCTCAAAGCTGGCCAGCCGGTCCATCAGCCGCGCCATGGCGGATAGCGGGTTCACCGCGCGGTGCGGATAGGCGGAATGGCCCTGCTGGCCAGTCACGGTGAACCAAGCGTTCAGCGAGCCGCGCCGCCCGATCTTCATCATCTGGCCCATGTGGTCGGGCGAGGTCGGCTCGCCCACGAGGCAAACGCTCATCTGTTCGCCCTGCTCGGCCATCCAGTCCAGCAGCGCGACGGTGCCATCCACGGCGTCGCCTTCCTCGTCACCGGTGATGGCCAACGCAATCGCGCCGTCCGGTGGGGTCGTGGTCACGTAATCCACCGCCGCCGCGACAAAGGCCGCCACGCCGGATTTCATATCGGTCGCGCCGCGTCCGTACAGGAAGCCATCCTCGATCTCGGCGCCGAAGGGATCATGTTGCCAGTCCTCGCGCCGCCCGATCGGCACCACATCCGTATGCCCGTTGAAGCCGAAGGTCCGCGCATGGCCCTTGTCGCCCCAGCGCGCGAACAGGTTGGCGATCCCGCCGCGATCCACCCGCGTACAGGCAAAACCCGCGCCCTCCAGCACCTCTTGCAACAGCACCAGCGCGCCGCCTTCGTCGGGGGTGACAGAAGGGCAGCGGACAAGGCGGGCGGTCAGGTCGGCGGGATTGGTGGTCATGGCGCTCTCCGGTGTTGGTGCCCGATCGCTACCGCGCCCCGCCGGATTTGGCAAATGTGGCGACATTGCATCAGTGCTTGCCCAAGATGACCGACTTCGGCGAGACCACCGTTAATAATTTGTTAACTATTTCGCAAACGCGTGCTACGCCAAGTCAAACAACAAAAATTCGTCAGAGGCAGGCGAGCGGTTTCCAAGTGCGTTCTTGAGCGAAGGCGGGTCGTCCTGCGGCCTGTCCGGTGTGTCTGTCTTATGCGCTACATGAGGCTGGCCATGGTTGCTCCGTCAGAGCTGTCGATCAATACGGGCGCGTCCGCCACGCAGATGGCACAGACCATTTTCGGCGACGGTGTCACCGTTCTTTCCGCAAGCTACACCGGCGATCCGCTGTCCTCCGGCATCTACACCGGGGGGCTGAGCACATCGCCCGGCGTCGTGCCCGGGGATACCGGCGTGATCCTGTCCACCGGCCACGTGCGCGATTTCACCAACAGCGCCGGCAGCGGGGGCGGCTGGTGGTCGTGGTGGGGCGGCGGTTCACAGAACTCCAATCAAAACAGCGACACGTCCAGCAACACCACCGGTCCGAACAACCGGCCCGATTTCAACGCCGCGGCGGGCGCGAATACCTATGACGCGGCCTATCTGGACGTGTCCTTCGTGCCGGAGGGCGACACGCTGACGATGCAGTTCGTCTTTTCCTCGGAGGAGTATCCGGAATACACGGACTCATTGTATCAGGACCTCGTGATGGTCTGGATCAATGGCGTGCCGGTCGAGGTGGCGTTTGGCAGTGGCGATGTCGACCCGGCGAACATCAACGAAACGAACAACCAAAACCTTTTCATCGACAATTCGCAGGACCAGTACAACACCGAGATGGACGGCTTCACGGTGACGATGACGCTGACCATCCCGGTGGTCGCCGACGAGACGAACACCATCCGGATCGGCATCGCCGACGTGCTGGACCCGAACTATGATTCCAACCTGCTGATTGCCGGGGACTCCGTCCAGACCGCCCTTGTCGCCATCGAGGACGAGATCACGGTCAATCCGACCGGCCAGACGGTCTTTGACCCGTTGGCCAATGACATCAACGATACCGGCGGCACGCTGACGATCACCCATATCAACGGGGTCGCCGTTTCCGCCGGGGATACGGTCACGCTGAACACGGGGCAGCAGGTCACGCTCAATGCCGATGGCACCATGACGGTGCTGGGCGATGGCGACGAAGAGACGATCAACTATACCTACACCACCGCCAGCAGCACCGGGCAGACCGATGTGGGCATGGTCACCGTGCAGTCGGTGCCCTGTTTCGTCGCGGGAACGCTTGTCGAGACGCCGCAAGGCGCGCGCCCCGTAGAGCAGTTGGAGCCGGGCGACCTTGTCGTGACGCGCGATCACGGACCGCAGCCGCTGCGCTGGATCGGATCGCGCACGGTCGCGGCCAAGGGCGTGATGGCGCCGGTGCGGATTGCCGGGGGTGCCCTTGGGGATCATCGCACGATCCTTGTATCACCGCAGCATCGGGTTCTGGTGCAGGATGTGCTTGCGCATCTGATGTTCGAGGAACCCGAGGTGCTGGCCGCGGCGCGGCATCTCGTCAACGGCCAGTCGATCCGCGTCGTCGAGGGCGGTACGATCACCTATGTGCATGTGCTGTTCGACCGGCATGAGATCATCCGGGCCAACGGGTTGTTGTCCGAAAGCTTTCTGCCCGGACCACAGACCAACGCCGTGTTCGAACAGGACACGGTAAAAGAGATCACGCGGCTGTTCCCGGAACTGGACCCGGCGACCGGCGACGGCTATCCTGAATCGGCGCGACGCATATTGAAAAAACACGAAGCAGCCGTGTTGCGCAGGGGTCAGGTGGCATGAGCTGGATTGCCATATCGGGGCAGGGGCGCGCTTGGGTGTGTCCCGAACGCTTTGGCACGAATGCCGAGGCGCGCAACGTGCTGTTGCCGCGCGGCTCGATCATGATCGAGACCCGGCTGTCCCCCGAGGGTCGCCCGCAAACCCTGCTGTCGTACGAGCGCGGCTATCCGTGGCATGGCTCGATCGCGGTGCGCGCCGTGCCCGGTGGCGGTATCGTCCTTGTCATGAGCCAAGGCGAAGACGTGTTCCACACCGTCCTTCAGCACCGCCACGATGCGCGCACCGACGTCGTCCGCGTGACCTTCTGCTGGGACAGCGAGGCGCGGTTTGGCCGGATTGCTGTCGAAAGCCCCGAAAGCGATGCGGTGGTGGTTCAGGATACGCCCGCGCCGCCGCCCATGCTGCTGGAGGACGTCTATACGCTGGTGCGCCGCCCGCAGCTGATCGAGATGGACCGCGATGTCGTGTTCTTTGCGGTCTCGGACCGGATCGAGCCGATTGGCCCCATGCCGTCGCTGGTCGGTCAGGCGCCTGTGCTGACGCCTACGGGCTATCGCCCGGTGCGGACGCTGAAATGCGGCGACACGGTTCTGACGCGGGATCACGGCACCGTGCCGGTGCTGGCCCGGGTCGAGCGGCAGGTGCCCGCGCTGGGCTCGTTCCAGCCGGTCCGGTTGCGTGCGCCCTATTTCGGCCTGCGCCATGATCTGGTGGTCGCGCCGCATCAACGGCTGGTGATCGGCGGGTCCGAGGTCGAGTATATCTTTGGCCGCGAGCAGGTCTTGATCCCGGCGCTGTCGCTGGTCAACGGCTTTGCCGCGCTCTACGAGGAAGGCGCGCGGCTGGTGCGCTATCATCAACTCTTGTTGCCGGGGCACGAACCTGTGGTGTCGGCCTCGGCGCAGCTTGAGACCTTGTATGTCGGACGCTTGCGGCGCAGGCGCGATCACGTTGCGCAGACGCTGCTGACGGAAGTGCCGCGGAACCTGATGCCCGAACATGCGCGCGCGGGCCTCAAGGTGCTCCGCCCGTTCGAGGCGATCACGCTGGCCGAAGCGCGCGCCGCCTGAGCGTCAGTCGAAGAACGGCGTGACCTGCGCGACGATGACGGCGTTTTCCGCCAGCGCGCGGTCCATCAGGGCGCGCTCTTCGTCGTCGATCTCGTGGCCTTGGTCCTCGCGTTCCTCCAGCGTGCCATAGCCTGTCACGTCCAGTGGCGCCATGTCCGCCTGTTTCAGGATCGCGACGGTTTCGCGCACCGCCTCGGCCTCGTCGACGCCGGAGGCATAGCACATCAGCGCCGCCCCGGTCGCGTCCTCGGGCAGGCCGTCTCCGGTCTTGCGGCCGACCTCGACCAGCAGGGTAAAGACCTCGTGCTTGCGCTTTTCCTTGGGGGCATTGGACATCGTGCGTTCCTGATCCGTGACGCGGCCTACATGCCAGAAACCGGCGGCCGGGGCCAGAGGCCGCGCACCCGGTCAGGCGGTCTTGCCCGTCAGCAACTCGATGGCCACCGCGCAGGCATAGACCGTGATCATCAACACGCTTTCGATGCCGATGCGAGCCGGTCCCCGACGCTGCCGCAGGATCAGCCCGGCCAGCAGAATCGCGGTCATCAGCAGGCCGGTGGCCAGCCAGTAGACATCCGACAGGCCGACCGCGTGGTATAGCGAGCCATCGCGATAGGCGATATCCGACAGGGTCAGGAACAGCGTGTCGAAGATGTTGCCGCCGATGATCCCGCCGACCGCAAGCTGAAGCGCCCCGCGCCGCACGGCGGCCAGCGTTGTCACGAATTCCGGCAGCGACGTCACCAGTGCGGTGATCAGTGCGCCGACAAGGCTCGACGCCAGCCCGAACCGGGTGATGAACTGTCCGCCGACCTGCGCGATGATCCAGCCGCTGACGCCCATGATGGCGACCAGCCCGGCAAAGATCAGCGCCGGGCGGGTGACCGGCTTTCTGGCGTCGTCCTCGTTTTCGGGTTCGTCATGACGGGTGTCGTCGGTCTCGACCGGCTCCCAGAGCGGGTTGTCGCGCATCTGCTGCGCCGATTTCATGCCCCAGATATAGGCGACAACCAAAATGACCGAGACCGGATGGACCTGAAAGAAACTGATATCCGGCCCGGCCACCGCCGCCATGGGCAGGGCCAGCAAGACGATCAGGATGATGGCTTGGAACAGGTTGGCGGGCTCTGCTGCGGCATGTTCTAGGTTCACGCCCCGATGCAGCATATCGGCAATGGCAAGGAACAATGTCTGCGCCGCGATCCCGCCCACCGCATTGGAAAAGGCAAAGGCCGCGTCACCCGATGCAGCCCCGTCGATCGACACGACGATCCCGGCCAGCGAGGTCGCCCCGCCAAGGATGATCGCGCCCGCCATCGCCTCGCCAAAGCCGGTGCGGTCGGCAATGATGTCGGCCAGCGCCGTCGCGCGGATCGAGACGATCACGACGATAACAGTGGTGATTGCAAAGAGGGCAAGCAGCCAGACGAGGCTGAGATCGGCGAACATGCTGTCCTTTCGGTGGCGTGTTCAGGCAACCGTCGCGCGCTGCAAAGGTTCCCTCAGCCGCGCCGCAATTGCCGCCAGACCCAGATCAGCAGGCTGGCCCCGGCGACACCCACGACCAGCTGCGGCAGCCACGCGTTCTCGGCAAAGATCCCGGCCCGCGCCAGCAGCCAGTTCAGCACGACGGCCCCGATGATCCCGAGAATGATATTGGTGAAGATCCCCGTCTTGGCCTTCATGATATAGCTGGCGATCCAGCCCGCCAGCCCGCCGACGATGATCGATGCAAGAAATCCCAGTCCCATGCGCGCCCCTTGGTCAATTCGGCAGGTAAACGCGAGAGGCGGCAAAAGGTTCCCCTTGGTCCAAACAAAAACGCCCGGGCGTTCAGGCCCGGGCGTCGATACCAGTGGAACAGCGGGTCAGTCCCGCAGCAACTCGTTGATGCCGGTCTTGGAGCGGGTCTTTTCATCGACGCGCTTCACGATCACCGCGCAGTACAGGTTGATCCCGTTCTTCGACGGCATCGAACCGGCGACGACCACCGAATAGGGCGGGACCTCGCCATACATGACTTCGCCGGTCTCGCGGTCGACGATCTTGGTCGACTTGCCGATGAAGACACCCATGCCAAGGACCGAGCCTTCGCGCACGATGCAGCCCTCGACCACCTCGGAGCGGGCGCCGATAAAGCAGTTGTCCTCGATGATGGTCGGGCCGGCCTGCATGGGTTCCAGCACGCCGCCAATGCCGACGCCGCCGGACAGGTGGACGCCCTTGCCGATCTGCGCGCAGGAGCCAACGGTCGCCCAAGTGTCGACCATCGTGCCCGTGTCGACATAGGCGCCAAGGTTGACGAAGGACGGCATCAGCACCACGCCCGGCGCGATGAAGGCGGACTTGCGCACGACGCAGTTCGGCACGGCGCGGAAGCCAGCCGATTTCCACTCGGACTCGCCCCAGCCCTTGAATTTGCTGTCGACCTTGTCCCACCAGCCGGACCCCTGCGGGCCATTGTCATGCACTTCCATGTCCTTGATGCGGAAGCCCAGCAGCACGGCCTTTTTCGCCCACTGGTTCACGTGCCAGTCGCCGTTTTCCATCTTTTGGGCCACGCGCAGCTTGCCGGAGTCCAGCGCGTTCAGCGTGTCCTCGATTGCCTCGCGGGTTTCACCGCCGGTCGTCGGCGTGATGGTGTCGCGCGCCTCCCAGGCGGCTTCGATGGCAGCTTCGAGCTGGGCGTTGGACATGGGGGCCTCCCTTGATGGATCACAATTCCGGCGCGTTAGACACCAATTGACGGGTTCGCGCAATCGCCTAGAGCGGGTCGGGCGCGGGGTTCGCACCGCAGACCAGCACCGCGACCCGCTCGCCCGGTTCCGGAACGTAAGCGCCCCATTGCAGCGCCGCCAGCGCGCAGGCCCCGGCGGGTTCGACCAGTTGGCGGTGGGCTTGCCACAGGCTGCGCTGGGCCTCGACGATGGCCCCGTCGGGGACTTCGACGGCGGTGATGCCTTGGGCAGCGGCCAGATCGTAGCAAATCTGCCCGATCCGACGTGCACCCAGCGCGTTGGCCGCCACGCCAGAGACCGGCACATCCACCGGGCCGCCCGCTTTCAGCGCCGCGGTCAGCGCGTTGCAGGACATCGGCTCCACGGCAACGATCTTGCGTGCGCCTTGCGCCCAGGCCAAGGCCCCGGCGATCAGGCCGCCGCCGCCCACGGCGATCAGCACCGTATCGGCCTCCAACCCCTGTTGCTCCCATTCGCGCAACAGCGTGCCTTGGCCCGCAACAGTGAGCGGCGCGTCATAGGCGTGCACCTGACACGCCCCGCGTTCTTCTTCGTAGCGTTTCGCCATGTCCAGCGCGTCGGCATATTCGCCCGGCACCACCGTCAGATCGGCACCCGAGCGTTCGATCACCGCGATCTTGGCCGGCCCGGCCATTTCCGGGACGAAAATATGCGCGGGATAGCCCAGCGATTTCGCCGCAAACCCCACCGCCGCGCCGTGATTGCCCCCCGACGCCGCCACGACGCCGCCCTCGGGCACGTCCATCGCCATCAGCGAGTTGAACGCGCCACGCGCCTTGAAGCTGCCGGTGTGCTGAAGCTGCTCCAGCTTCAACTCGATCTCGCGGCTCCACAGCGCGTCGCTGCGCATGACCGGCGTAACCACGGTCTTGCCCTCGATCCGGGCGCTGGCGGTTTCGATCTCGGTTTTCCAATCCATGGCGGGCCTGCTCTCTGGTGCTTTTGTCCACAGGCATATACGTCTGGGGCAAAGCCAACAAGGAGCGGCCCATTGACCGACAAACGCCGAAGCCCGCTGCGCGATGCAAATCTGGACCGCGATACCGCAGCGCAAATCCCCGATACGCCGCAGACCCGCTCGCCCAGCTATCGTCTGGCCTTTGCCGACGAGGCGTTTCTGGGTCTGGAAGAGCTGCGCCCGGTGCGCCTGCAACTGGAATTGCTGAAATTCGAACTGCTGCTGAACGAACACGGGATCGACTCGACCGTCGTGCTGTTCGGCGGCGCGCGCATCCCGTCGCCTGCCGAAAAGGACGGTGCGCGCACCAAGACGCTGGCCGACCTGTCGCATTTCTACGACGAGGCGCGCAGCTTTGCCCGGCTGATGACGCGCAAGGCGCTGGAAACCGGCAACCGTGAATTCGTCGTCGTGACGGGCGGTGGCCCCGGCGTGATGGAAGCCGGGAACCTTGGCGCGCAGGAAGAGGGCGGCGTCAGCATCGGGTTGAACATCGTGCTGCCGCATGAACAGGCGCCAAACCCCTATGTGACGCCTGACCTTGCTTTCAACTTCCACTATTTCGCGATCCGCAAGATGCATTTCCTGATGCGCGCGCGGGCGATCTGCGTCTTTCCCGGCGGCTTCGGCACGCTGGACGAGCTGTTCGAGACGCTGACCCTGATCCAGACCGGCCGCATGCAGCGCGTGCCCGTACTGCTGTTCGGGCGGGCCTTTTGGGAAAGCATCGTCAACTGGGACGCGCTGTCCGAGGCCGGGACGATCAGCCCCGAGGACCTTGACCTGTTCCGCTTCGTCGAAAGCGCCGAAGAGGCCGCCGAGATCGTCGAGAACTGGGAGCCGGCCCCGCCCCGCAGCGACATTCCCGGGCGCTGAGGGTCAGCCCTCTGCCACCCCGACGGTCTGCGCGCGCTCGACCCAACGAGCGATCACGGCGCGCGCGGCCGCCTCATCGCGCTGGTCAAGCGCGCGGCGCAGGTCCTTGAGCGCGGTGGCCACCTCGAATTCGGAAAGGCTGGTTTCCTGCGCGCGCAGGATTTTCTGATGCGGGGTGGTCAGCATGTCCGAGGAAATCAGCAACTCCTCGTGCATTTTCTCGCCGGGGCGCAGGCCGGTGATCTGAATCTCGATATCGCCGCCGGGGTTTTCGTCATCCTTGACGGTGAACCCGGCGCCCTCGATCATCTGACGGGCGAGTTTTTCAATGGGCACCGGATCGCCCATATCCAGCACGAAGACATCGCCGCCCCGCGCAAAGGACCCGGCCAGCAGAACCAGCCGCGCGGCCTCTGATATCGTCATGAAGTAGCGCGTCACACGCCGGTCGGTCAGTGTCACCGGGCCGCCACGCGCGATCTGCTCCTCGAACAGCGGGATGACCGACCCGGACGAGCCCAGCACATTGCCGAACCGCACCATCGAATAGCGCGTGCCCATGGACCGCGATGCAAGATCCTGCACCACCAGTTCGGCCAGCCGTTTCGACGCGCCCATGACATTGGTCGGGCGCACGGCCTTGTCTGTCGACACGAGGATAAACCGTTCGACCCCGGCATCGCGCGCGGCCTCGGCCATCAGCTTGGTGCCCAGCACGTTGTTGGCCAGTCCGGCAAGGGCGTTTTGCTCGACCATGGGCAGGTGCTTGTAGGCGGCGGCATGCAGCACGACATCGACATGGTGGCGTTCCAGCACGTCTTGCATCAGGCTTTCATCCAGAACCGAGCCCAGCACTGGCACGATCGGCATCGCCGCTTCGAGATCGCGCAATTCCTTGTTGATGTTGTACAGCGCCAATTCCGAGTGATCGACCAGCACGATGCAGGCGGGTTTGCACGCGATCAGTTGTCGGCACAGTTCCGAGCCGATTGAGCCGCCCGCCCCGGTCACGAGGATGCGGCGCCCGGAATAGGCATGGCTGACGCCGGGCAGTTCCTTTTCCAGACGGTTGCGGCCCAGCAGGTCGTGGATCGAGACCGGCGTAACCTTCTGCCGCAACTCGCCCTCGCCGACCAGTTGCGCGAAGGACGGCAGGGCATGCACCTCGATCCCGATGCCGCGCAGGCGGTGGGCAATGCGCGCCAGCGCCGGTTGGCTGATCGACGGCATGGCCAGAACGATCCGGTCGATGCGCTTTTCCTCGACCAGCTTTTGCAGGTTGGCGGGTGCATAGACCCGCAGGCCGGAGACATCGAGGCTTTGCAAAGTGGGGTTGTCATCGAGAAAGGCGACCGGCGTTATGTCGTTGCCATGACGCAGGGCTGCGGCCAATTGCTGGCCCGTCTGGCCTGCACCGTAGATCAGCACGCGGATGCGGTCGCTGCCCCGCCGGTAGATCTGGATGATGAGTTGCCGGAAAGCGACGCGCCACGTGACCGACATGACCGTCAGCAGCAGCGTGAAGATGAAGTAGACACCGGGGGCCAGACCGATTGCCATCGCGGTATCGACCGCAACCGCAAGGCTGCCAAGGGACACCGCGTACAATGCGGTGCGCACGACGCCGCGCATCTCGTAGGCGTTCAGCCGGATGCGGGTCAGCCCCAGCTTCCACCCGAGCAGGGCAGCAGGCAGCGCGAGGGCCGCGGTGATCGGCCAGACCTGCCCAAGCGTCGACATGTCCGCCCGTGTCGAGCTTTCGAGGACCAAGGCCATGTACAGCGCCGACGGGATCACGAGGATGTCGAGAACGGTGAAGACGAACTGTTTTTGAGAACGCGACAGGGCTGTCACGATTTTGTAGAACATTGTATTGCCGTCCCTCGCGCCTGCCCTTGAGCCTGCGCCTGTCATGCAGCCGCCAATCTGGCCCATCCCACGAAGCCAGCAGCGGGCACACGAATTTTCGTTCCCCAACTTTACCTTAAAACAGTGTCCAAATCGTGAGCAAGCAACATTTGCCGCAGTGCGGAAACGGGGCTGATTTGTGCCGGTTGCGCCGGTTCAGGGCGCAAATCCACCGGTTTTCCGGTCGCCGCAGACTCGACACGGGTCAGAATCGCCCTTTCATACACTCGAACGCTGGGATATGACGCGCGCTGTTGGTCAGGCAGGGGCCTGACCGGCTACGCGAACCGATAGGAGGGCCAAATGGGCTACAAGGTTGTCGTCGCGGGTGCCACGGGTAATGTGGGCCGCGAAATGCTGAACATCCTCGACGAACGGGCATTCCCGATCGACGAGATCGCCGTGCTGGCGTCGCGCAAATCGCTCGGCACCGAGGTTTCGTTCGGTGACAAGACCCTCAAGACCCAAGACCTCGATACTTTCGATTTCACCGGCTGGGACATGGCGCTGTTTGCCGTGGGGTCCGAGGCGACGAAGAAATACGCGCCGAAGGCCGCGTCGCAGGGCTGCGTGGTGATCGACAACTCGTCGCTCTATCGCTACGACCCGGACGTGCCGCTGGTCGTGCCGGAGGTCAACGCCGACGCCGTGATGGGCTACACCAAGAAGAACATCATCGCGAACCCCAACTGCTCGACCGCGCAGATGGTGGTGGCGCTCAAGCCGCTGCATGATCGCGCCCGCATCAAGCGTGTCGTGGTGTCGACCTACCAGTCGGTGTCCGGCTCGGGCAAGGCGGCGATCGACGAGCTGTGGGACCAGACCAAGGCGCATTACAACCCGACCGACGACTACCAGCGCAAGGTCTACCCGAAGGACATCGCCTTCAACGTGATCCCGCATATCGACGTCTTCCTCGACGATGGCTCGACCAAGGAAGAGTGGAAGATGGTCGCCGAGACGAAGAAGATCGTCGATCCGTCGATCAAGGTCACCGCAACCTGCGTGCGCGTACCGGTTTTCGTTGGCCACTCCGAGGCGATCAACATCGAATTCCATGATTTCCTCGACGAGGACGAAGCCCGCGAGATCCTGCGCGAGGCGCCCGGCATCATGGTGATCGACAAGCGCGAGGATGGCGGCTACGTCACGCCCAAGGAATGTGTGGGGGATTTCGCCACCTTCATCAGCCGTATCCGTCAGGATTCGACCATCGAGAATGGTCTGAACCTGTGGTGCGTCTCTGACAACCTGCGCAAGGGCGCGGCGCTGAACGCCGTGCAGATTGCCGAGGTTCTGGGCCAGAAGGCACTGAAGAAGGGCTGATTGCCTGCGAATTGAGGGAAAGCCGGGTTGCCGCGAGGCCGCCCGGCTTTTTCATGCCTAGTCGTTCGGATAGGCAAGCTGTCCGTTTCGACCGGGTCCCTATGCGACCCACGCGTTGGGTCTTGGACCGTTCGGGTATATACACTGCGTATCGGTCGATTGATCGACCCGGCCAGAACGGCTGTCCATCGGGTGGTGATGTCCGGGTGTTGCTCCCTGTCGATACGCCATGGTCCCGAATTGCGATGCTGCTGCGGCCGCCGGTTCTCTCTGTCTCTCTTCCGGCTGGCTGCGGCGGTCATGCATCAGACATGGCGCACGAGCCGTGTCGCCGCGCCGCCAGTGTCGGAAACGGGACGCGTTGCGGAATGCGTCTGCCATCTGGCCACGGGATCGGGACGATTGTCCGGTTTCGGTCGGTCTACTCCCGCACACGCCGGTTCTTGCGGACGCATCCCGTGAAAGCCCGACCCGAAGCGCCGGGAGAGGGCGCTGACATCCTGACCCAGCTTGGACGCGCTGCACAACCTCTGCCCCGACGGATGCCGCACGAGGTCGACCCCCTCGTCGCCAGCACGCAGCGCATAGCCCTTGAGCATCAGGCGTCCCTGAAGTTCCGCCCAGCTCGCGGCCTTTTCGAAATCGTCCGACAACTGTCCGCGCACCTGCGCCAGCGGCGTCACGCCAAGCGCGCCCTTGGTCCGCAACAGTTCGGCCGAGAGGGTCTGGCGCATCATCTGCTCCAGCGGCACACCACGCCGGGTGGCCAGGCGCGCCGCCGCCTCCCATAGGGCGCGCGGCATGCGCAAAGTGATCTCGACCTCATCCATGGGCCGATCATGCCGAACGCATGGTTAAGGGGGCGTTACGAATTCCACGAAAAGCTGAATAAATCTGCCTCAATTTCGCCTGTTTTGCGTGCCACGCTGGGCGATACTTTCAAGGAGACCCGTCATGCGACATCAGCCAGATATCTCGGCGGGGTGGGTTGACTCCACCGCGACGCATACGCTTCCGGCACCGCTGGACAGCGAAACCCGCGCCTTGTTGCGCCTGTTCCTTGCGCCGATCCTCGAAACCGCGACCTCGTGGGAGGATTTGGGCCAGCGGCTCGCGACCAAGGGATACCGGCTCGGGTTTCTGTCCGGGCATCTGGTCATCCGCAACGAGGCGGGCGAGGCGGTCTGTACCGGCAGCGGTCTGGGCACCCCGCTGGCCGAGATCGCGGCGCGGATCGGGCGGCCATGCGTCAAGGCGCATCCCGGCGGGCAGTCCGGCGAATTGAACTGAGATCACCCGCGCCGTGACGCGCGGCGCTGTTGGACAACCGTCACAGCGGCAGGAAATTGCCCGATTTCGGGTCAAAGCATTCAAGCCCGCCTTCGCCGATATCGGTCCACAGCCCGTGCAGTGTCAGTCGGCCACCCTCGACCGCGTCCTTGACGAAGGGGAAGGTCATCAGGTTGCGCAGGGACACGACCACGGCCTCCTTTTCAAGCGCGGTGGGCATGTCAGGGCTGTCCTTGACCGCCTCGTATCCGGGCCGCAGGATATCCATCCAGCGCCCGACGAAGGATGTCTTGTCCTCCAATGCCGGTGCGCGGCCTTCGCACATGTCGAAACAGCCCTGCACGCCGCCGCACTGGCTGTGCCCCAGAACGATCACATGCGCGACCTTCAGGGCGGTCACGGCGTATTCCACCGCTGCCGAGGTGCCGTGCTGGTTGCCGTCGGGCTCGTAGGGCGGCACGAGATTGGCGATGTTGCGGTGGATGAAGAACTCGCCCTGATCGGCCCCGAAGATCGAGGTCACATGCACGCGCGAATCGCAGCACGAGATCACCATCGCCCGCGGGCGCTGCCCCTCGTCGGCAAGGCGACGATACCAAGCGTGGTTCTCGGCGAACTGCGTCGCCTTCCAGCCGTGATAGCGCTGAACCAGATAGGCGGGCAGGGGGCGGGCGAAGTCCATGGCATCCTCCGTCAGGGGCGTTCGTTCCGGACTAGCTTCTATTCAAGGGAAATTCGAGGGAAAAGGCTGTTTGCGCCTAACCTTTTGGGAACCTCGACCGGGTTAGTGTGTCCTTGCCGTGGGGGCTACTAGACTTGGGGTGAGATATTGATTGAGGTAACGTACCTCGCGCCGACCGAACGGCCGCAGATGGACCCGGAACAGATCGAAACCTTGTGTGTCGATCTCGGGCCATATGCGGCCGAGGACGTCGTCTGTCGCGCGATGGAAGAGCTGGCTCAACGCTTGTGCCAGCTTCAGGAGATGGCCCTGAAGGGCCCTCGCGAGGACCTGCACAAGGGGTTGCGTGCGCTGGCGGCGATTGCCGATCAGATCGGCATGTGCTCACTGGCGCGGGTCGCGCATGACGTGATGAACTGCATCGAATTCGGTGACCGGGTGGCGGAGGCCGCCTGCATGGCGCGCCTGTCGCGCATGGGCGAACGGTCCTTGACCGCGATGTGGGACCTCAACGAGTTCAGCGTGTAATCGCTCGCAGGTGGCTCTTGCAGCGGGGCGTGCGACGGCTAGGGTAACGGCAAAGCTTGAGATGAGGCCTTGCCATGACCCTGACCTTCGCCGCCGCCGATGCGGACGCCCTTCCTCTGCACGTGCTGGAACCGGACGCCGTCGAGACGTGGCTCGACGGTCAGGACGACAGGACCCGTGCCTGGGTCAAGGCGAGCGGTTTTTCCGGCGGGATCGGGGCTGGTCTGATGATCCCGGGCGCCGATGGCGCTCCGGTCGCGGCGCTTGCTGGCTATGGCACGGTGGCGCAGCGTGCGCGCGTGCGCTTTGCGCTGTGCGCCGCTTTGCCCGCGCTCGCCGAGGGCAGCTATCGCGTCGCCAGCGGTTTGCCCGAAACGGATGCGGAGCGCGAAGCGCTGGGCTGGCTGCTGTCGCTATATGCCTTCGAACGTTACAGAAAATCGCCCGCTCCAGCCAAAACGTTGGTCGCGCCCGACGGTGTCGATGCGGCGCGGCTGGAAATCCTCGCCCAAAGCGAGGCTCTGTCGCGCGACCTGATCAACACGCCCGCCGCCGACATGGGGCCGGACGCGCTTGAAAAGGCGGTGCGTGACCTTGCCTACCGGCTCGGTGGCCGCGTCGAGGTGATCAAGGGCGACGATCTTCTCGCACAGAATTTCCCCATGATCCACGCGGTGGGTCGCGCGGGGCCACAGGCGCCGCGGCTGATCGACCTGCGCTGGGGCGACACCGGGCCAAAGCTGACTCTGGTCGGCAAGGGCGTGTGTTTCGACACCGGAGGTCTGAACCTCAAACCCGGCTCTTCGATGGGCCTGATGAAAAAGGACATGGGCGGCGCGGCCAACACCATCGGCCTCGCCCGCGCGATCATGGCCCTGAAACTGCCGGTGCAACTGCGCCTGCTGATCCCGGCGGTGGAAAACAGTGTTTCCACGGACAGCTTTCGCCCCGGCGACATTCTGACCTCGCGCAAGGGGCTGACGGTCGAGATCAACAATACCGATGCCGAGGGGCGTCTCGTTTTGGCGGATGCGCTGACTTACGCCGCCGAGGACGCGCCCGATTTCATGTTGTCCATGGCCACCTTGACCGGGGCCGCGCGCGTGGCCGTGGGGCCGGATCTCGCGCCTTACTATACCGATGACGACACTTTTGCCGAGGCGTTGACGCTAGGCGCCAAAGCCGGGGCCGATCCGGTCTGGCGCATGCCCTTCCACGACCCCTATGAGACGATGATCGAACCGGGCATCGCTGATCTGGACAACGCGCCCTCGGGTGGCTTTGCCGGGTCGATCACCGCCGCGCTGTTCCTGCGCCGTTTTGTTGGCGAGACGCGCTATGCGCATTTTGACATCTACGCCTGGCAACCCTCGGCGGCCCCGGGCCGATCCAAAGGCGGTCTCTGGCAAGGCCCCCGCGCGATCCTGAACGCGCTGCCGCAGGTGCTGGATCTGTAGATGGACCGGCGGCTGACTCCTGCAAACGGTCACGTTGCGCACGTGTCCCTGAAGGGACAAGTCGAGGCAGATCACTTTGTCGATGGGACGCCCGCCACGATTGCGGGCTTCAATGCCCAATTGCAATCGGCTCCGCGTCATGACGCGCCGCTGCTGCGTGAGCTGCTCACGGGCGACCGGGTATTGGTGCTTGAGCGGCGGGATGGCCACGCCTTCGTGGTGTCCGACAAGGATGGATATGTTGGCTGGGTTCCGTACTGGACGCTGTGTGCGGCGCCATTGCCACCGGCGACACATCTTGTCGTCACTCGCGCAACGCATGCCTATTCCCGCCCAGAAATAAAACGGTCGATTGACGCCAGATATTTGTCGCTTGGATCGCGCTTGAGGGTCCTCGAGGAAGGGGATGTCTTTGCGCAAATCGATTATCCCACCCATTGGGAAGACGGTAATGACCATCATCCGGTCGAGCCGTGCTTTGTCCCGAAAGCCCATCTGCGCCCGCTCGATCAGCCAGAAACCGACCCCGTCGCCGTTGCCGAGCGCCTGCTCGGCACGCCTTATCTATGGGGGGGCAACACCGCATTCGGCATCGATTGCTCGGGCCTAGTCCAGATCGCGCTGCTGGCCTGCGGGCAAGACTGCCCGGGCGACAGCGACCTGCAGCAGGCGCATTTTCCCGCCGCTTCGACGCCCGATTACCAACGCGGCGACCTGCTCTTTTGGAGGGGCCATGTCGCCTGGGTCGCCGACCCTGACACCCTGCTTCATGCCAACGCCCACCACATGGCCGTCGCTTATGAGCCGATCGCGGACGCCATCGCCCGCATCCAAACCCAAGGCGATGGTCCGGTCACGTTTCACGCCCGTCCGCACCTTCTTCGGTTCCCAAATACCTCGGGGTGAGGCCAAAGGCCGAGGGGCAGAGCCCCTTCAACAGAAAGGCACAAGATGACTTCTGACAGTTTCTTCCATCCGGTCTCCGGCTTCGACCTGCCCCGCTTCGCCGGGGTCCCCA
The DNA here is from genome assembly GCF_003667315.2 of Tropicibacter alexandrii. Taxonomy (GTDB): domain Bacteria; phylum Pseudomonadota; class Alphaproteobacteria; order Rhodobacterales; family Rhodobacteraceae; genus Tropicibacter; species Tropicibacter alexandrii. The sequence goes on from NZ_RCTZ02000008.1 coordinate 73,781, forward strand.
GCTTCATGCGGCTGCCCGTCGTCCAGCCGGATCATCCCCGTTTCAAGGATGTGCAGGTCGGGCTTGTCGGCGTGCCGTGGGACAGCGGGACGACCAACCGTCCCGGCCCGCGCCACGGCCCGCGCCAGTTGCGCGACGCCTCGACCATGATCCGCGCCCAGCATGCGGTGACCGGCAAACGCCCCTTCGAGACGGTGAATTGCGCCGACCTCGGCGATGTCGGCCCGAACCCGGCCGATATTCAGGACAGCATGGCCCGGATCACGGCCTTCTACGACCGGCTGCATGCCAACGCCATCCGCCCCCTGACGGCGGGCGGCGATCACCTGACCTCGCTGCCGATCCTGCGTGCATTGGCCAAACAGCCCCTTGGCATGGTCCATTTCGACAGCCACACCGACCTGTTCCACTCCTATTTCGGCGGCACGATGTATACCCATGGCACGCCCTTCCGCCGCGCCGTCGAAGAAGGTCTGCTCGACCCGAAACGCGTCATCCAGATCGGTATCCGCGGCACGATGTATGACAGCGAAGACCGCGACTTTGCCAAGGCCGAGGGCATTCGGATCGTCACTATCGAGGACTTCTTTGCGCGCGGGGTCGAGGATGTCATGGCCGAGGCGCGCGAGGTCGTGGGCACCCAGCCGACCTATGTCAGCTACGACATCGACTTCGTCGATCCGACCTTTGCCCCCGGCACCGGCACGCCCGAGGTTGGCGGTCCTAACAGCTATCAAGCGCTTCAGGTCTGCCGCGAACTCGAAGGGCTGAACATCGTCGGGGCCGATCTGGTCGAGGTCTCGCCACCTTTCGACGCCTCGGGGGGCACCGCGTTCCTCGGTGTGTCGATCATGTTCGAATTGCTGTGCGCCATGGTCGACGGCGCGTAGGTCGGGGCTGTGTCCCGACCCGCCTAGTCCACCGGACGGATCAGTTTGCGCTCCAGTACTCGCAACACGGTGCCCAGGTCATGGCCACGTTTCAGAACCTGCCCCTCCATCCCGAATACCGCGTATTCCCCTTGCTTCTGCCGAAGCTTGGGGCGTTTCTCGATCCGGTACAGGGGGTTTTCGGCGGTCCGGCGAAACACGGAAAACACGGCGACATCCCGCAAGGTGGAAATGCCGTAATCCCGCCATTCGCCTGCGGCGACCATACGCCCGTATAACTGCATGATGGGGCCAAGCTCGGTCCGGTGGAAGGCCACCACCTGATCAGGGCCAGATTTGCCGGGAAAGGGCGTGAGGCTGTTCATACCCACAGAGTTGCGCCGAACCCTTAATAAATCAAGTAGATTGCAGCGGAGTGAAGCGGATCGCGACGCTGGCATCCGCTTTTGGCATCGCGGCCATGTCCGCCTCGGCCCTGTCGAGCCAGTTTTCCGCCAAGGGCGACAGGCGGGCATAGGTCACCGCCACCGCGCCATGCAGGTCGCGCGGTTCCAGCCCGGCGGGCATCAGTTCCATCGGCACCTCCGGCCAGCGCAACACCAGTCGTCGCCAGCGATGCACCAAGAGCAGGCGCGCGGCGGCCGCGTCCAGCGGGGTGTCCGGCACCTCGGACAAGCTGCGCAGATCGGCGGCCAGCCGCTCGATTGCCAGACGGTGATCGGGGGGCAGCCCCTCCCAGACCTCGGGGCCCGGCTGCAAGGCCCCGGCCAGGCGCACCCCCTTGGCCGCGACATCCCCGGGTAGCAGCGACCCGCCCGCCAAGGGCAAGCCCCCGGGCACCTCGCGCGGCGTGAATGTCCAGACCGGAACGGGGCCGGGGCGTGGCGGCGCATAGATGCGCAGGGTGGCGGGGCCGAACTCCTTCTGGCCACGCGCGGTCAGGGTGTAGCTCGACGTGCGCCCCTCGCGGCGGCTGGTCACCCAGCCATCCGCCGACAACCGCGACAGGGCGGTGCGCAGCGCGCCCCCCTCGATGCCCACGCGCCCCAGCAGGCGCCCCAGCCGCGCGGTGGAAATCCGTCCGCCCCTCGGCTGGACCATGTCGCCAAAGACGGTGATGACCAGCGACCAGATGCGGGGGCGGCCTTCGGCATTCAAATTCGCGATGAGAGGGGATAATCTGTCCATGCTTGGACAATACCGCCTGCGCCTGCGCGAACAATCTCGATAACGCCCTTGCCACCCCCAACCTGCACCGCTATAGGGCGCGGGTTCCCGAAGGGGACATGAGGGCGGGGTGATTCCCGCCTTCTAGGTTCGATGAGGGTGTGCGATGGTCGCCCATCCTCCTCTCAACCTCAATGCCAATGAAGGTATGTTCAATGAACCAGAACATCCGTATCCGGCTCAAGGCGTTTGATTACCGCGTGCTCGATGCCAGCACTCAGGAAATCGTCAACACCGCCAAGCGCACCGGCGCCACCGTTCGTGGTCCGATCCCGCTGCCGAACAAGATCGAGAAATTCACCGTTCTGCGTGGTCCGCACGTCAACAAGAAGTCGCGTGACCAGTTCGAGATCCGTACGCACAAGCGTATGCTCGACATCGTCGATCCGACCCCGCAGACCGTAGACGCCCTCATGAAGCTCGACCTCGCCGCCGGCGTTGACGTCGAGATCAAGGTATAAGGAGGGTTTGCCATGCTGCGTTCCGGAGTGATCGCAAAGAAGATCGGCATGACTCGTCTTTTCATGGAAGACGGCAAGCAGATCCCCGTGACCGTGCTTCAGCTGGACAAGCTGCAAGTGGTCGCACAGCGCACCGATGACAAGGACGGCTACACCGCCGTTCAGCTTGGTGCTGGCACAGCCAAGGCAAAGCGCACGTCCCAAGCGATGCGCGGCCATTTCGCCGCCGCCAACGTGGAACCCAAGCGCAAGGTCGCCGAGTTCCGTGTCGACGCCGACGCGATGATCAATGTCGGTGAGGAAATCACCGCCGATCATTACTTCGAAGGCCAGTTCGTCGACGTTGCGGGCACCACCATCGGTAAAGGTTTTGCCGGTGCGATGAAGCGCCACAACTTCGGTGGTCTGCGCGCCACGCACGGTGTGTCCATTTCGCACCGTTCGCACGGTTCGACCGGTCAGTGTCAGGACCCGGGCAAGGTGTTCAAGGGCAAGAAGATGGCCGGCCACATGGGTGCCGTTCGTGTCACCACGCAGAACCTGCAGGTCGTCAAGACCGACGCAGACCGTGGTCTGATCATGATCAAGGGTGCCGTGCCGGGTTCCAAGGGTGGCTGGGTGACCGTCAAGGACGCCGTCAAGAAGCCGTTCCCCGAGAACGCGATTCTGCCCGCCGCGCTGAAGTCCGCCGCTGAAGAAGCCGCGAAAGCCGCCGAAGAGGCAGCCGCCGCAGCAGCAGCCGAGGCCGAAGCAGAAGCCAAGCGTCTCGCCGAAGAGCAGGCCGCCGCCGAAGCCGAAGCGTTGAAAGCAGCCGAGGCTGAAATCGAGGCCGAGAAGAAGGAAGGCGAAGAATGAAACTCGACGTCATCAAACTCGACGGCGGGGCCGCCGGTTCGGTCGACCTGACCGACGAGATCTTCGATCTCGAGCCGCGTGCGGACATCCTGCACCGCGTCGTCCGCTGGCAGCGCAACAAGGCGCAGGCCGGCACTCACAAGGTCAAGACCCGGTCCGAAGTGTCCTACTCGACCAAGAAGATCTATCGCCAGAAGGGCACCGGCGGCGCACGCCACGGCTCCCGAAAGGCGCCGATCTTCCGCAAGGGTGGTATCTACAAGGGGCCGACCCCGCGGAGCCACGCCCACGACCTGCCCAAGAAGGTCCGCGCGCTCGGCCTGCGTATGGCTTTGTCTGCCAAGGCAAAGACCGGCTCGCTGGTGATCATCGAGAACGTGGACACCGACGGAAAGACCAAGACCTTGGCCAGCCAGGTCAAGGCTCTGGGCTGGAAGCGCGCGCTGATCATCGATGGGGCATCCGTGAACGAAGGTTTCGCTCAGGCTGCTCGCAACATCGAAGGTCTGGACGTGCTGCCCTCGATGGGCGCGAATGTCTATGACATCCTCAAGCGTGACACCCTGGTGATCACGAAGGCGGGTGTCGAAGCACTGGAGGCTCGACTGAAATGAGCGCGAAGGCAGAACATTACGACGTGATCCGCAAGCCGATCATCACCGAGAAATCCACCATGGCGTCCGAGAACGGCGCAGTGGTCTTCGAAGTGGCGATCGACGCGGCGAAACCCCAGATCAAGGAGGCCGTTGAAAGCCTCTTTGGTGTGAAGGTGAAGGCGGTCAACACCACCATCACCAAGGGCAAGGTCAAGCGCTTCCGCGGCCAACTGGGCAAGCGGCGCGACGTCAAGAAGGCCTATGTCACCCTCGAAGAGGGCAACACGATCGACGTATCGACCGGCCTCTGATCCTTCGTGGATTTGGAATGAAAGGCCCCCGGGAAACCGGGGGTCTTTTGCGTTTTGGGGGTCATCCCTGTCGGACATAGCTGCGCTGCCTTGCGCGTGTGACCCCACTGCGCGGGATCAAGGGCGATAGCCCGCCGCGCCAGAGCCGACGCGCCCCCAAGCGGCGGCTCTATGGTTAGGTCCGGGAATGACCTGTGAGGTCCTGCGGATGTGTCGAGATAAAGCGCACCCGCTCCACCGTCAGAGAGCCACCGCGCGCGCCGTCTCTGGCGAGGCTAGCCGTGGAACTCGCCGGTCGATATTGTGCTGGCTTGTTTTCCCTGTCAGTCTGTTTGGAAATCTATTTTGAGGGCAGGTCATGGATCGGCAGACCCGCAACGGTTTCGCGTTGGGCCTAGTCGCAGGCATTTCTGTTGCGCTTATACTGCTTCTTTTCGGGCAAAGTCTCTTGGCAACCATTGACTGCGTTTTGATGAATGATTGCTCTACGCTTCAACAGCTTTATGGAGTCAGAGGCGGCGATCGGCCAATGTTGCTGCAAAGACTTGTCAGAGCGGAAGACTCATTGGCTCAGTGGCTGATTGCGTGCCTCACGCTCGTAGCTACGGCGATAAGCGCGGTGGCAGTTCTTTTGGTGTTGAAGACGTTGAATGTGACGCGGGACACTCTGATCGCCACACAGCAAATGAACCTTACTACGCGAAGTATTGGCGAAGTTCAGACGCGTGCCTACATAAGCATAGGTGAGACAGAGGTTAAGATTGACGACACCGAGTGTAGGATTGACATTGTCATGCGAAATCGTGGCCAGTCACCGGCACGAAGGCTTCGAGTAACGGCTCGCCCAAAAACGTCGCAAAATCCTGAAAGATCCGCGTCACTGGTGCCATTTCCAATAGATCGTCGATCAAACGATTTTTCCAGTATATTGGACCTGGGACCTGGTGAGACGTTCCACTTACGGGTTCGGATCCCAATAAATGGTAACTCGTCTGAAGTTTGGGATCCCGAAACCTTCGGCTTTTCAGTGACCGCATCTGCAACATATTTTGATATCTACGGTAAGAGGCGGAAACTCGTCTACTTCGGGTGGATAACTGAATCCCTCTACAAGGCTGGTGAAACGCGTCTGATTAAGGGGAACCGTTTCAATCGAGGGACATAGGCTGAATAGAAGCTTGTTTGACGGCTCCCCTTGACCCCCCACCGCAAACCCCCTATCAGGCCCCATCGGCCTAGCCCCGGGATTCGTTCCGGGGCTTTGCTGTTGTTCTGGCGCCACGCGTCCCGGGCTTGACCCGGGACCTCTAGGTGGAGGCCCCGGGTCAAGCCCGGGGCGTGGGTCACCCAGCACACAACCCGGGCACCTACGGGGGCCTACAACCGAAACCGGCGGGGGTAACCTCGCCAATGCTTACGGAAGACAGAGAAGCATGGCACTCAAGTCGTATAAACCGACGACGCCTGGCCAGCGCGGGCTGGTTCTGATCGACCGTTCGGAGCTGTACAAGGGACGCCCCGTCAAGGCCCTCACCGAGGGTCTGACGAAGAAGGGTGGCCGGAACAACACCGGACGGATCACCGCACGCCGCCGCGGCGGTGGCGCAAAGCGTCTGTATCGCATCGTCGATTTCAAGCGGAATAAGTTCGACATCTCGGGCACCGTCGCCCGGATCGAATATGACCCGAACCGCACCGCCTTCATCGCCCTCATCCAGTATGACGACGGCGAGCAGGCCTACATCCTCGCCCCGCAGCGTCTTGCCATCGGTGACAAGGTCGTGTCCTCGCAAAAGGCCGACATCAAGCCGGGCAACACCATGCCGTTCTCCGGCATGCCGATCGGGACGATCGTCCACAACATCGAGCTGAAGCCCGGCAAGGGTGGCCAGATCGCACGCGCCGCGGGCACCTACGCCCAGTTCGTCGGCCGTGACGGTGGTTACGCCCAGATCCGCCTGTCCTCGGGCGAACTGCGCCTCGTGCGTCAGGAATGCCTGGCGACGGTTGGCGCGGTGTCGAACCCCGACAACTCGAACCAGAACCTCGGCAAAGCCGGTCGCGTGCGCCATATGGGCAAGCGTCCCTCCGTCCGCGGTGTCGTCATGAACCCGATCGACCACCCGCACGGCGGTGGTGAAGGCCGCACCTCTGGTGGCCGTCACCCGGTGACTCCGTGGGGCAAGCCGACCAAGGGCAAGAAGACCCGCAACACCAACAAGGCGTCGCAGAAGCTGATCATCCGCTCGCGTCACGCCAAGAAGAAGGGGCGGTAATCCATGTCGCGTTCCGTCTGGAAAGGTCCGTTCGTCGACTCTTATGTCCTGAAGAAGGCAGAGAAGTCGCGCGAGTCCGGCAAGAACGAAGTCATCAAGATCTGGTCGCGCCGCTCGACGATCCTGCCCCAGTTCGTGGGTCTGACGTTTGGCGTCTACAACGGTCACAAGCATGTGCCGGTGCAGATCAGCGAAGACATGATCGGTCAGAAGTTCGGTGAATATTCGCCGACCCGTACCTATTACGGGCACGCGGCCGACAAGAAAGCGAAGAGGAAGTAAGCCATGGCGAAGGAAAAGAATCCCCGCCGCGTGGCGGACAACGAGGCAATGGCCAAGCTGCGCATGCTGCGCACTTCGCCGCAAAAGCTGAACCTCGTCGCTGGTCTGATCCGCGGCAAGAAGGTTGAAAAGGCTCTCACGGACCTGACCTTCTCGAAGAAGCGCATCGCTGTCGACGTGAAGAAGTGCCTGCAGTCCGCAATTGCGAACGCCGAGAACAACCACGGTCTGGACGTCGACGAACTGGTCGTCGCCGAGGCATATGTGGGCAAGAACCTTGTGATGAAGCGTGGCCGTCCGCGGGCACGTGGCCGCTTTGGTCGCATCAACAAGCCGTTCTCGGAAATCACCATTCTGGTGCGTCAAGTCGAGGAGCAAGCCTGATGGGTAACAAAACCAATCCGATCGGCATGCGCCTGCAGGTCAACCGCACCTGGGACAGCCGCTGGTACGCCGACACGAAGGATTACGGGGATCTCCTGCTGGAGGACCTGCGTATCCGTGATTTCATTCACACCGAGTGCAAGCAGGCCGGTATTGCCCGCGTGATCATCGAACGCCCCCACAAGAAGTGCCGTGTGACCATTCACACCGCGCGTCCGGGCGTGATCATCGGCAAGAAAGGCGCGGACATCGAAGTTCTTCGCAAGAAGATCGCGCGCATGACCGACTCTGAACTGCACCTGAACATCGTCGAAGTGCGCAAGCCGGAACTCGACGCACAGCTGGTTGGCGAGTCGATCGCCCAGCAGCTGGAGCGCCGTGTGTCCTTCCGCCGCGCGATGAAGCGGGCCGTGCAGAACGCCATGCGCATGGGCGCCCTGGGTATCCGGGTGAACGTTGCAGGTCGTCTGGGCGGTGCGGAAATCGCACGGACCGAATGGTACCGCGAAGGCCGCGTGCCTCTGCACACCCTGCGTGCCGATATCGATTACGCGAATGTCGAGGCGACCACGCCCTACGGCATCATCGGGATCAAGGTCTGGATCTTCAAAGGGGAGATCATGGAGCATGACCCGCAAGCGCGTGACCGCAAGGCACAGGAACTTCAGGACGGCCCGGCCCCTCGTGGTGCTGGCGGTCGTCGCGATGACCGGAGGTAAGCGATATGCTTCAGCCTAAGCGTACAAAATTCCGCAAGATGCACAAAGGCCGGATCAAGGGTGAAGCCAAGGGCGGCTCTGATCTGAACTTTGGCCATTACGGTCTGAAGGCCACCGAGCCGGAGCGTGTCACCGCGCGCCAGATCGAGGCCGCCCGTCGTGCCATGACGCGTCACATGAAGCGTCAGGGTCGCGTCTGGATCCGCATCTTCCCGGACACCCCCGTGACCGCGAAGCCCATCGAAGTGCGTATGGGTAAGGGTAAAGGCTCTGTCGACCGTTGGGTCTGCAAGGTGAAGCCCGGCCGCGTGATGTTCGAGATCGACGGCGTGAACGAAGAAATCGCACGTGAGGCCCTGCGCCTTGCCGCGATGAAGCTGCCGATCAAGACTCGCGTCGTGGTTCGCGAAGACTGGTAAGTCTTTGCACCGAGCAGATGTAGGATGGGTGATCACCCATCCTACCTTGGATTTGCCCCCGTCGCAGAGATGCGGCGGGGGTTTTGCTTTGGTGCGGACACAAGGCCGCCTCGGACCTCGCCACGCCGGGTCCTCTTGCGTTGTGGCCGGAAACGCGCGACAGCGGGGGCAAACCCGATAGGAGTCCCGCCATGGCCCAGATCCGTTCCCTGTTCGCCACCCGCCTGTATCGCGCCGCCCTGTCCGAGCATGGCCCGGCCATCGACGCAGCCGAGCTTGAGGCGTCGTGCTATTCCATCGCCGAGGATGACGAGGCCGGGCAGGAATGGTGCGAGACCGAGGGCTATCCCGGCTACACCTCCTACGCCTCGCTGACCGACCTGCCGTGGCGCTTTCCGATCTTTGCCGATCTGGTGAAATCGCTCGACGCGCATGTCGCCGCTTTCGTCAAGGATCTGGAACTGGACCTCGGTGACAAGCAGCTTGTCCTCGAAGACATCTGGATCAACATCCTGCCCGAGGGCGGCATGCATGGCCTGCACATCCACCCGCATTCGGTGATTTCCGGCACGACCTATGTGGCCATGCCCGAAGGCGCCTCGGCGCTGAAGCTCGAAGATCCGCGACTGGGCTACATGATGGCAGCCCCCGCGCGGCGCAAGGGCTGCCGCGAGGAGTTGAAGACCTTCGTCTATGAAAAGCCCGCCGTCGGTGACGTGCTGCTGTGGGAAAGCTGGTTGCGCCACGAGGTGCCGCTGAACATGGCCGAGGATGACCGGGTCAGCGTCAGCTTCAACTACAAGTGGGAATGAGCGCCACACGCACCGTCACAGGCCGACCGGGGCAGGGCCCAGCCCATCACGTCGGTGACATAGCTCTGACGCAGGGCGACCTCGTCGACATTGTGGACGCGCAGGTAGCGGTAGAGGGCGCGCATGTAATCGGCGCGCGGACATTTGTCCTGCATCGCGCAGTCGATCCGCGGCGCAGTCTGGCTGCGGTCATGTGACATGGCGGTCCCCCTTCTGCTTGCGGCCCGGTGCGGTTTGCCATCCGGGCGTAAAGATTGCGTGACAGTATATAAGGCCCTGCGCCGAAAGTGACACCGCCCCTTGGGGTCAAAGTGGTTGGATCGGTGGCGACAGGCCGGTCGCGGCGCGTGCCGCCGGACAGCCATCCTGAACCTTGCGCCAAGTCAGGACGTTCTGCGACATGGCGCAGCGGGCGAGAAAACTTTGCCCGCCGACCGTCAGACAGATGACCTGTCCCAGCGGCGTCTCCGTTCCGCCCTTGCCGATGCAGGCACAGTCGGCCTGTGCGGTTTGCGCAATGGCAGGAGAGGCGGTGAGCAGAAGGGCGATCAGAGCGCGTTTCATGCCATAGCATATCACAAAACCGCCGCTCCGGGAATGCTCAATTTCTAGTTGAGCAAGACAGGGGTGCTGGTGCCGGCAAAGGTAACGTCATCCCAAGTGATGTCCGCACCGCGCAGGTCGATCACCACGTCGCGGGCGTCGAGCGTGTCGCTTTCGTAACGCAGCACCAGCTCGGTTACGCCCCCACTTTGGGCGATCCGTGCGGTGGTCAGCGCATAGGCCGGGTCGACCGGGTCGGCGTCGATCAGCAAGACATCCTCGCCCGGTGTGAAATCGGCGATCTCGACCGCGTCGAAGCGCCAAGTGCCCTCGCGCTCCTGCCAGGTCGGATCGGGTTGGAAGGCGGCGTCATCGACTGCTGCCCCTTCGCTTATGGTCAGCTCCCAAGTGTCGGCGCCCGCACCGCCGAACATGGCGCCGACCGTGACATCGGAGCCGCTGGTTATCGCACGCTCCGACAGGCGGATCGTATCGTCCCCGGCCCCCGCGTCGGCCGTCAGACCATAGAGCGCACCGTTGGTCTGTTGTCCATTGACGGTCAGCAGGTCATCGCCATCGCCGCCCAGGATTGTGCCATGGAAGTCTCTGCCAAGGTAGTCGATGGTGTCGCTGCCTGCGCCACCTTCGATCAAGGCGGGGTCCGAACCACTTGTGGCGATGGCGATCCGGTCATCTCCGTCACCGCCGCTGACGGTCGCATCTTCCAAGCGGAATGCCTCGATCAGGTCATCGCCTGCGCCACCGGCGATCTGGCCAAAGTCCAAGGCACCTTGCATCGCGATCGTGTCATTCCCGTCCTCCCCAAGAAGGGTGCCGCTTAACTGAACGCCGGCCAGGTTCAAATCGATCAGATCGTCACCTGCACCGGCGGCGATGGACACATAGTTGCCGCCGATGGCATCGTCCGCCAGGGTGTAAGTGTCATTGCCGTCGGTCCCGCCGAGCGTCGTGTCATAGCCGACAAGGAAGGTTTGGCCTGTCTGCTCAACGACAAGAGTGTCCTCTTCGACCGGGTCGAGACTGTCATCCTCGCCGGGGTCCGCATCGTCCTCCTGCTCCGGCCCAGCGGTTTGGAATGCGGCGAAGCTAACGCCCAGCATCATCATGCTTAGAAGAAGAAAGCCATTCATGCTGCGCGCCCCCTGTCAGCGTCAAAAACAACCGTGCAGCGACCTGCCTAAAGCACAACTTTGTCGCGTTTCTGGCATGTTGATGACCATTCTGCCGGGACGGTAAAGTGTTGAGATGAACAGGGTCTGAATCCCTGTGTTCCGAGGCGGATTTACCCCTTGCCAGACTCGGATGCGGGGCATATACGGCCCCCTTATGCACGTCCGAACGGAATCAGTGCGCCTTTGGCGCGCCGGTCCCGTTTTTTGTCTGAAACTCACCAGGTGCACGGGTGACTTGGAACCAACCGTCCAAGGCTTGCTGGTGAAAAGAAAGGAAAAGGCGATGAACGCCAAGGAACTGAATGACAAGACGCCGGACCAGCTCCGCGACGAGCTTGTCTCGCTGAAGAAAGAGGCCTTCAACCTCCGCTTCCAGCAGGCCACCGGCCAACTCGAAAACACCGCTCGCGTCCGCCAGGTGCGCCGCGACGTTGCGCGTGTGAAGACCGTTCTGAATGCAAAAGCCGCCGCAGCGGCGCAAGGGGAGTAATCCAACATGCCCAAGCGTATCCTGCAAGGCACCGTGACCTCGACTTCGAACACCCAGACCGTGACGGTTCTGGTCGAGCGCCGCTTCAAGCATCCGGTTCTGCAAAAGACGGTGAAGCGCACCAAGAAATACCGCGCTCATGACGAGGCGGAGAAGTTCGCTGTCGGCGATATGGTCCGCATCATCGAATGCGCACCGAAGTCGAAGACGAAGCGCTGGGAAGTGATCGCAGAATAAGCGGGTGCGCCTCGGGGGACTCCTCGGGGCCTTCGCTTTTTCCTGCGGTGATGAACAGCATCATCGAAACCCTGGGGGGCTGAACAAGAACAACCCCCAAAGGTCGGGAGAAACCAAATGATCCAGATGCAGACCAATCTGGATGTTGCTGACAATTCCGGTGCCCGGAAAGTTCAGTGCATCAAGGTCCTCGGCGGTTCGCACCGTCGTTATGCATCCGTGGGCGACATCATCGTGGTGTCGGTCAAGGAAGCAATTCCGCGTGGTCGCGTGAAAAAGGGTGACGTCCGCAAGGCCGTCGTCGTGCGCACCGCAAAGGAAGTTCGCCGCGAAGATGGCACCGCGATCCGTTTCGATCGCAATGCCGCCGTGATCCTCAACAACAACAACGAGCCCGTCGGTACGCGTATCTTCGGCCCGGTTGTTCGCGAGCTGCGCGCCAAGAACTTCATGAAGATCATCTCGCTGGCTCCGGAGGTGCTCTGATGGCTGCGAAACTCAAGAAGGGTGACAAGGTCGTCGTGCTTGCCGGTAAGGACAAGGGCAAGACCGGTGCAATCGTCTCCGTCGATCCGAAGGCCGGCAAGGCCGTCGTCGACGGCGTGAACGTCGCCATCCGCCACACCCGCCAGTCGCAAACGTCGCAAGGTGGCCGCCTGCCCAAGGCCCTGCCGATCGACCTTTCGAACCTGGCGATCGTCGATGCCAACGGCAAGGCAACCCGCGTCGGCTTCCGCATGGAAGACGGCAAGAAGGTCCGCTTTGCCAAGACCACCGGGGACGTGATCTGATGCTTGACGCTGCAACCTACACCCCGCGCCTGAAGGCCACTTTCCGCGACACCATCAAGGCCGCGATGAAAGAGGAATTCGGCTACACCAACGACATGCAGATCCCGCGCCTGGACAAGATCGTCCTGAACATCGGCTGCGGTGCAGAAGCTGTACGCGATTCGAAGAAGGCCAAGTCGGCCATCGAGGATCTGACCAAGATCGCCGGCCAGCAGGCCGTCGGCACGAAGGCCAAGAACAGCCACGCGCCGTTCCGCCTGCGTGAGGGCATGATCATCGGTGCGAAGGTGACCCTTCGTGATGTGCGCATGTATGAATTCCTGGACCGTCTCGTGACCGTCGCGATGCCCCGCATCCGCGACTTCCGTGGCGTGAAGCCGTCGTTCGACGGTCGTGGCAACTTTGCCACCGGTCTGAAGGAACACATCGTGTTCCCCGAGATCGAGTTCGACAAGGTCGACGAAGTCTGGGGCATGGACATCATCATCACCACCACTGCGAAAGCCTACGGTGAGCACACCGCAGACGCGCAGGCCAAGGCGCTGTTGAAGCATTTCAACATGCCGTTCAACGCGTAAGGAGCTGTAGACATGGCCAAGAAATCCATGGTCGAACGCGAGAAGAAGCGTCAGCGCCTGGTGGAAAAGTATGCCGCCAAGCGTGCCGAGCTGAAAGAAATCGCAAACGACGAATCCAAGCCGATGGAAGAGCGCTTCAAGGCGCGTCTGAAACTGGCGAAACTGCCCCGCAACTCGGCGCCCAGCCGTTTGCACAACCGCTGCCAGCTGACTGGCCGTCCGCATGCCTACTATCGCAAGCTCAAGATCTCCCGGATCATGCTGCGCGAGCTGGGCTCGAACGGCAAGCTGCCCGGCGTCGTGAAATCCAGCTGGTAAGGGAGGGTATAAGATGAACGATCCTATCGGCGATATGCTCACCCGTATCCGCAACGCCCAGATGCGTGGCAAGTCGACCGTGTCGACCCCGGCATCCAAGCTGCGCGGCTGGGTTCTCGATGTGCTCGCAGACGAAGGCTATATCCGTGGTTACGAGAAGGGCACCGATACAAACGGTCACCCGACTCTGGAAATCTCGCTGAAGTACTACGAGGGCACCCCGGTGATCCGCGAAGTCAAGCGCGTCTCCAAGCCCGGCCGCCGCGTCTACATGGGCGTGAATGACATCCCGCAGGTCCGTCAGGGTCTGGGTGTGTCGATTGTCTCCACCTCCAAAGGTGTGATGTCGGACGCAAACGCTCGCAGCCAGAACATCGGCGGCGAAGTGATCTGCACCGTATTCTAAGGAGGCTTATCAATGTCTCGTATTGGGAAAAAGCCGGTCGAACTGCCGTCGGGCGTGGAGGCGAAAGTCTCCGGTCAGACAATCGAAGTGAAGGGTCCGAAAGGCACCCAGAGCTTCACCGCGACCGATGACGTCACCATCACCGTCGAAGACAGCACCGTGAAGGTGGAACCGCGTGGCAAGTCCAAGCGCGCCCGCCAGCAGTGGGGCATGTCCCGCACGATCGTGGCGAACCTCGTCCATGGCGTCCAGAACACCTTCAAGAAGGAACTGGAAATCCAGGGTGTGGGTTATCGCGCCGCGCTGCAGGGCAACTCGCTCCGCCTGAACCTTGGTTACAGCCATGACGTGGATTTCGCGATCCCGCAGGGCATCACCATCACGGTTCCGAAGCCGACCGAAATCATCATCGAAGGTCACGACGCCCAGCAGGTTGGTCAGGTTGCTGCCAACATCCGCGACTGGCGCCGTCCCGAGCCCTACAAAGGCAAGGGTATTCGCTACAAGGGCGAATATATCTTCATGAAAGAAGGCAAGAAGAAGTAAGGACGCAAGGCTATGGCAAACAGCAAACGTGCTCTGTTCCAGAAGCGCCGCATGCGCGTCCGGAGCAAACTCCGCAAGGTCAACGCAGGTCGCGTTCGCCTTTCGGTTCACCGTTCGAACAAGAACATCTCTGTTCAGCTCATCGACGATGTGGCCGGCCGCACCTTGGCCGCCGCTTCGACGCTGGAGAAGGATCTGGGTGTTGTCGGCAAGAACAACATCGAAGCCGCAAGCAAGGTGGGCGCTGCAATCGCAGAGCGCGCCAAGGCGGCCGGTGTGTCCGAGGCGTATTTCGATCGCGGTGGCTTCCTCTTCCACGGCAAGGTGAAGGCTCTGGCCGACGCCGCGCGTGAAGGCGGTCTGAAGATCTAAGTCAGGGTAGGATGGGTGATCACCCATCCTACATCAGGACAGCGCCCTGTGATGGGGCGCTTTTCGCAGAGTAGGCGGCAACGCCTCGATGATCCGGGGGGCCTCGTCACGACGGGTCTCACCAAGGATTGGACAAATGGGTGCTCTTGGGCACCGAGTATAAGGAATGCCAAATGGCAGAACGTGATAACCGCCGGGGCAACCGTCGCGAACGCGAGGAAGCACCGGAATTCGCCGATCGTCTTGTTGCGATCAACCGTGTGTCCAAGACCGTCAAGGGTGGTAAGCGCTTCGGCTTCGCCGCGCTCGTCGTCGTGGGCGACCAGAAGGGCCGCGTCGGCTTTGGCAAGGGTAAGGCCAAGGAAGTTCCCGAGGCGATCCGCAAGGCCACCGAGCAGGCAAAGCGCAACATGATCCGCGTGCCGCTGAAAGAGGGCCGCACCCTGCACCACGATGGCAAGGGCCATGCCGGTGCCGGCAAGGTGACCATGCGCACCGCCCCGACCGGTACCGGTATCATCGCCGGTGGTCCGATGCGCGCCGTGTTCGAGATGCTGGGCATCCAGGACGTGGTTGCCAAGTCGACCGGGTCGCAGAACCCCTATGCCATGATCCACGCCACCCTCGATGGCCTGAAGCAGCAGCAGTCGCCGCGCCAGGTTGCGCAGCGTCGTGGCAAGAAAGTCGCCGACATCCTGCCCAAGCGCGATGAAGCGCCGCAGGAATCCAGCCAGATTGCCGAGGAGGCCTGATCCATGGCAAAAACCATCGTTGTCAAGCAGATCGGCTCGCCGATCCGTCGCCCGGAAGTCCAGCGCAAGACGCTGATCGGTCTGGGTCTGAACAAGATGCACAAGACCCGTGAGCTCGAGGATACCCCCTCGGTTCGCGGCATGATCCGCAAGATCCCGCACCTCGTCGAGATCATCGAAGAGCGCGGCTGAGGCATCGTGCGGGATGGGATTGATCCCATCCTGCCCATGACGAGGCGCCGTCCCCTCACGGGGGCGGCGCCTTTGCGTTGAAATCACGTTGCCGTGATCGGCTTGTCGCCCTGCCGTGTGAGGCTAGCTTTGCCTCAGCAATCCGGGAGACGCCAGATGACCACCACCAGACGTAGCTTCCTTGCCACCGCAGCCGCGGCAGGCACGATCACCATCCTGCCATTCACGGCCCGCGGGGCCGCCCATGGCGGCGGCGACATGTTCGAGACCGACATGGGCCCGGTCACGGTGCACCCTGTGCACCACGCCTCGATCGTGCTCGAAACGCCCAAGGGCGTGATCTATGTCGATCCGGTCGGAGAGGCCTCGGAATACGAGGGTCTGCCCGATGCGGACCTCGTCCTTGTGACCCACGAGCATGGCGACCATTACAACGCCGACATTCTCGGGGCCGTGGTCAAGGACAACACCGCCCTGATCACCAATCCGGCGGTGCATGACATGCTGCCCGATGCGCTGAAGCAAAAGGCGCAATCCATGGCCAATGGCGACAGCGCCACCTGGGAGCAGGTCGCAATCGACGCCATCCCGGCCTACAACCTGACCGAAGAGCGCAAGAACTTTCACCCCGAAGGTCGCGACAATGGCTATGTCCTGACGATGGGCGGGTTCCGGATCTACATCTCGGGCGATACCGAGGATGTCCCGGCGATGCGGTCGCTGCAGGACATCGACCTCGCCTTCGTCTGCATGAACCTGCCGTTCACCATGTCCGCCGAAGCGGCGGCGGATGCCGTGCGCGAATTCCAGCCGACCTATGTCTATCCCTACCACTATCGTGGCCGCGATGGCGGGACACAGGACCCCGCTGCCTTTGCCGAAATGGTCGGCGATGCCGCACAGGTCCAGATGGGCGGATGGTACAAGCCCGGCGAATTGGGCTGATCCGAACGACTGCTCGGGTGCGCCCACCGCGCCCGTCCTCCTGCGCCCTCCGGTCCTCCTCCCGGGGGGCGCAATTTTGTCCGGCACCTCTGAGCGGGCAGGGGGCAAGGCCCTTCGAAGGGCCTTGGATCAAGCGCTTTGCAAAGCGCTTGTTGACGCGTCTTCGAAGACGCGTGTCCAAGGCGCTTCGAAGCGCCTTGCCTGTCCCGCCATCATCGCGCAGTCTTGGCCTCCGGGAGGACAGACCATGCTGGATATCGCCGCGTTCGACCTGAACGCGATCGGGCCGGAGTTCATAGAGGACCCGCACCCGACCCTTCATGCCCTGCGCGCGCAGGACCCTGTGCATCGCAACGCCGATGGCTCGCTCTATCTCACACGCTACGATGACGTGCTGAAAGTCTACCAGTCGCGCGACATGCTGTCGGACAAGACCGAGGCCTTTGGCGAGAAATTCGGGCGCTGTCCCTTGCACACCCATCACACGACGTCGTTGATCTTCAACGACCCGCCATACCACACCACCGTGCGCAAGCTGATCTCGGGTGCCTTCACGCCGCGCAAGCTGGCCGAGTTCGAGGCGCTGATCGACGAGATCGTCGATCGCCTGCTGGACCGGGTCGACGATCTGGGCGAACTGGACCTGATCGACGACTTCGCCAAGGTCCTGCCGACCGAGATCATCAGCTTCATGCTGGGCATCCCGCCGGAATACCGCGCGCGTCTGCGCGGCTATTCCCTCGCCATTCTGGGTGCGCTGGACCCGGTCGTCGCTCCGGAGAAGCTGGCCGAGGGCAATGCCGCCGTGACCGAGTTCAGCGAAATCCTGAACGATCTCATCAACCACCGCCGCGCGCATCCGGAGGGGGCGCATCAGGGCGAAGTGCTGGAAAGCCTGATCTTTGGCGAACATGACGGCCGCCGCCTGACGCAGGATGAACTGATCCAGAACTGCATCTTCCTGCTGAACGCCGGGCACGAGACGACGACCTCGCTGGTGGGCAACGCCGTCGGCACCCTGCTGGACTGGCCGGACCAGCACCGGTTGCTGCTGGACGATCCCACGCTGATCGCGCCGGCGGTTGAGGAATTCCTGCGCATCGAAAGCCCGCTTCAGATCGGCAACCGGCTGGCGGGGGAGGATATCGCCCTGTCCACCGGCGTGGTCCCGAAAGGCACCTATATCCACACCTCCATCGCGGCGGCCAATCGCGACCCGGCGGTGTTCGAGAACCCGGACGTGGTCAACATCACCCGCAAGCCCAACCGGCAGATCGCCTTCATCACCGGCATCCATGTCTGTCTGGGGGCGACGCTGGCGCGGGTCGAGGGGCGGGTCGCCATCGGCAAGCTGGTGAAGCGCTTCCCGAAGATCGCCCAGACCGGTCCCCGCACCCGCGTGCCGCTGGCCCGCTTCCGTGGCTTTGCCACGCTACCCGTGCGTGTGCGCTGAATGCCCAACGCGCCGACCCCCACCCAAACCAGACCGCGATCCATGTGCGTTGGCGCCAGAGGCCTCCGACATCACCCACACCGCTCCGCCCAGCCGGGAATGACGTAAGAAATCGCCCGGAGAGCGCTGTCCATTAGTGGCCGGACGGGGACGTGACATCGCAGGGTCGGGCCTTCCACGGGCGGGTCAGCGCCAAGGTGCGTTGGTAGGCCCTTGATCCGCAGGGCGACCCCCGCTATACGCCCCCGGTGGCCCGCATGGGTCCGACTCACACAATCAAGAAAAGCCGTGGTTGATCCAATTCCGCTTCGGGGGTCACATCCGGCAAGGAGAAGCGATATGAAACTTCATGAACTGCGCGACAACGAAGGCGCAACCCAGCGTAAGAAACGCATCGGCCGTGGCCCGGGTTCGGGCAAGGGCAAGATGGGTGGCCGTGGTATCAAGGGCCAGAAATCGCGTTCGGGTGTGGCCATCAATGGCTACGAAGGCGGCCAGATGCCGCTGTACCAGCGCCTGCCCAAGCGTGGCTTCAACAAGCCGAACCGCAAGGCATTCGCTGTCGTCAACCTCGGCCTGATCCAGAAATTCGTCGAAGCTGGCAAGCTGGACGCTGGTTCCATCACCGAAGAGACCCTCGTGGCCTCCGGTCTGGTCCGCCGCAAGCTGGACGGCATCCGCGTTCTCGCCAAGGGTGATGTCACCTCGGCCCTGACGATCGACGTGACCGGTGCCTCGAAATCGGCGATCGAAGCCGTTGAAAAGGCTGGTGGTTCGCTGAAAGTGGCGGCCGCGGAATAAGCTTGGGGTGCCCTCGGGGGCACTTCGCGGGTTGTGAGCGGCGTCCGCGCCGCTTACATAGGCCCCAAAGTTTTCCAAATTGCGCCGCCCGATGCAGGAAAACGCGTCGTGGCGGCGTTTGCATGATAGAGAGATCCGCATGGTATCCGCAGCAGAGCAAATGGCCGCAAACACGTCGTGGGCGGCGCTTGGCAAAGCCACCGACCTGCGCAACCGCATCTTCTTTACCCTTGGGCTGCTGATCGTCTACCGGCTGGGCACGTTTATCCCGGTTCCCGGCATCGACGGTGCGGCGCTGCGCGACTTCGTCGAGCAGGCGGGGCAGGGTGTGGCTGGCATGGTGTCCATGTTCACCGGCGGTGCGCTGGGACGGATGGGGATCTTTGCCCTCGGGATCATGCCCTACATCTCCGCCTCGATCATCGTGCAGCTGCTGACCGCCATGGTCCCGGCACTGGAACAGCTGAAGAAAGAGGGCGAGCAGGGCCGCAAGAAGATCAACCAATACACCCGCTACGGCACCGTCGCGCTGGCGACCTTGCAGGCCTATGGCCTTGCCGTGTCGCTGGAGGCCGGGGACCTTGCGACCGATCCGGGTTGGTATTTCCGCGCCGCGACGGTGATCACGCTGGTCGGCGGCACGATGTTCCTGATGTGGCTGGGTGAGCAGATCACCCAGCGCGGCATCGGCAACGGCATCTCGCTGATCATCTTCGTCGGCATCATCGCCGAAATCCCCGCCGCTCTGGCGCAGTTCTTTGCCTCGGGCCGGTCCGGTGCCATCAGCCCGGCGGTGATCGTCGGGGTGATCATCATGGTCGTCGCGGTGATCATGTTTGTCGTGTTCATGGAACGCGCGCTTCGAAAGATCACGATCCAGTATCCCCGCCGTCAAGTCGGCATGAAGATGACCGAGGCGCAGAACAGCCACCTGCCGGTCAAGGTGAACCCGGCGGGCGTGATCCCGGCGATCTTCGCCTCGTCCCTGCTGCTGCTGCCGACCACCATCGCGACCTTCAGCCAGTCGGGCACCACCAGCCCGATCATGTCGACGATCCTTGCCTATTTCGGGCCGGGCCAGCCGCTCTATCTGGCGTTCTTCGCGGCGATGATCATCTTCTTCGCGTATTTCTACACATTCAACGTGTCGTTCAAACCCGATGACGTGGCCGACAATCTCAAGAACCAGAACGGCTTCGTGCCCGGCATCCGCCCCGGCAAGAAGACCGCCGACTACCTCGAATACGTGGTCAACCGCATCCTCGTGATCGGCGCGGGCTATCTGGCCCTGGTCGCGCTGCTGCCGGAAATCCTGCGCACGCAACTGGCCATTCCGTTCTATTTCGGCGGCACCTCTGTGCTGATCGTCGTCAGCGTCGTCATGGACACCATCCAGCAGGTTCAGAGCCACCTGTTGGCACATCAATACGAAGGTCTCATCCAGAAATCGCAGCTGCGTGGTAAGGGTAAGGGACGCAAAAAACGGGGGGCACCGGCTCGGCGATGAATATCATTCTTCTGGGACCGCCGGGGGCGGGTAAGGGAACGCAAGCGCGCATTCTGGTGGAAGAGCGCAACATGGTCCAGCTTTCGACCGGCGACATGCTGCGCGAAGCCAAGGACAGCGGCACCGAAATGGGCAAGGTCGTGGCCGAGGTGATGGCCTCGGGCAACCTCGTCACCGACGAGATCGTCATCGGCCTGATCCGCGAGAAGCTGGAAACCACCGAAGCGGCGGGTTTCATCTTTGACGGCTTCCCGCGCACGCTGAAGCAGGCGGATGCCTTGGGCGAGCTGCTGGAGGAAATGGGCCAGACGCTGGACAAGGTCGTCGAACTGCGGGTCGAGGACGAGGCATTGGTCAAACGCATCACTGCGCGCTCGACCTGTGGTGATTGTGGCGAGGTCTACAACGATGTGACCAAGCCGATCCCGGCGGATGGCAAATGCGTGAAATGCGGTGGGACCGAGTTCAAGCGCCGCGCCGACGACAACGAGGACAGCCTGCGCACGCGCCTGATGGCGTATTACAAGCAGACCTCGCCGCTGATCGGCTATTACTACCACGCGGGCATTCACAGTCGGGTCGACGGACTGGGTGAGATCGACGAGATCAAGGCCGCCATCGCGGAGAAGCTGGACAGCTGAGCCGCCTGCTTGCAGGGCATCGGGGCCGCGCCGCAGGGCGTGGCCTTTTTCGTTTCAGTGTGCGTTCACCGGGTCCGAGAAATAGGGGGCGGCCATCTCGCGCAGCTTGGGTCGCAAGGTGGCCAGCGTCTCGACCGTGCGCGGCAGGCTGCGGATCAACAGGACTTCGGGTTCGGCCACGCCCCCGGCAAAGCCCATGGTCCAATCGCCGAACAACCGCGCAGAGGTCGGGACCAGCGGCCAGGCAAGGATCTGTTCGTGACGCGGGTCCAGCGTAATCCGCGCCATCACCTCCTTGACGTCATGCTCGGTCCCTTCGAGGAATTGCAGGAAATGGTTCCGCGACCGGAACAGGAAGCCGGTCAGCCCGTGATGGGGATTGTAGGCCAGCGCCTCGAGCAGGATATGGCCGTTCCCGGCGTCGGCCATGGGCATCTGCGCCTGGCTGGTGTAAAGGGTCTGAACCAACATGCCGGCCCCTTTCATGGTTTGGGCGACCGTTCGACCCTACAGAAATCCGGCAAAACCGCCACCCGCAAAGCGCCCTGTCGGCAATTTGCCTCACAGGGCTTGACGCCACCGGCGAATCTGCGTAACCACCCGCATCTCTGAACAGAGACCACGCTTTTGGTGCGGGTCGCGCCCAAACCAAAGATCACCTGATCAGCCTGGGCCCGGTGGCAGATGCCTCGGGCCTCATGTTGTGAAAAAAGGGCCCGGAATGACGGGCTCGCAACGAAAGGAAATGACCCTTGGCACGTATTGCCGGCGTTAACATCCCGACCAACAAGCGGGTGCCCATCGCACTCACCTATATCCACGGCATTGGACCGGCCATCGCAAAGGAAATTTGCGCGGCGACCAATATCGACGTGTCGCGTCGCGTGAACGAACTGTCCGACGCCGAAGTGCTGTCGGTGCGTGAATACATCGACGCCAACCTGACCGTCGAAGGCGACCTGCGCCGCGACGTGCAGATGAACATCAAGCGCCTGATGGACCTCGGCTGCTATCGCGGCCTGCGCCATCGTCGCAACCTCCCGGTGCGCGGTCAGCGGACCCACACCAACGCTCGTACCCGCAAAGGCCCCGCAAAGGCCATCGCTGGCAAGAAGAAATAAGGGAGGATCTGACCTATGGCACGTGATACCCGCCGTGGTGGCAAGAAGAAGGTCTCCAAGAACATCGCAGCCGGCGTTGCGCATGTGAACTCGACCTTCAACAACACCAAAATCCTGATCTCCGACGTTCAGGGCAACGCAATCTCCTGGTCCTCCGCTGGCACCATGGGCTTCAAGGGCTCGCGCAAATCGACCCCCTACGCCGCCCAGCTGGCCGCCGAAGATGCGGGCAAGAAGGCACAGGAACACGGCGTGAAGACGCTGGAAGTCGAAGTGCAGGGCCCCGGTTCGGGTCGTGAATCGGCGCTGCGCGCTCTGGCTGCCGTTGGCTTCAACATCACGTCGATCCGCGACGTGACGCCGATCGCTCATAACGGCTGCCGCCCGCCGAAGCGCCGCCGCGTCTGATTTGCGACAGATTACCTCCGGGGGCGGGCTCTTGTCCGCCCTCGGTTTGGCATTTTAAACCTCGGGCGTCGCTGCCTTACGGACATGGGGCAGCGGCAGGTATGGAGGGACTTGCATGATCCATAAGAATTGGGCCGAACTGATCAAGCCGACACAGCTTGAGATCAAGCCGGGCGCTGATCCGTCCCGTCAGGCGACGATGGTCGCCGAGCCGCTGGAGCGTGGCTTTGGTCTGACGCTGGGCAACGCGCTGCGGCGCGTGCTGCTGTCGTCGCTTCAGGGTGCGGCCATCACCAGCGTTCAGATCGACAACGTCCTGCACGAATTCTCGTCCGTGGACGGGGTGCGTGAAGACGTGACCGACATCATCCTGAACCTCAAGCAGGTTTCCCTGCGCATGGAAGTCGAGGGGCCCAAGCGCCTGTCGGTCAATGCCAAGGGCCCCGGCGCCGTCACCGCAGGTGACATCACCGAGACCAACGGGATCGAGATCCTGAACCGCGACCACGTGATCTGCCACCTCGACGAGGGTGCAGAGGTCTACATGGAATTCACGGTGAACACCGGCAAGGGCTACGTCTCGGCTGACAAGAACAAGCCGGAAGACGCGCCCATCGGCCTGATCCCGATCGACGCGATCTATTCGCCGGTCAAGAAGGTCGCCTATGACGTGCAGCCGACCCGCGAAGGTCAGGTTCTGGACTACGACAAGCTGACCATGAAGGTCGAGACCGACGGCTCGGTCACGCCCGAGGACGCGATTGCCTTTGCGGCGCGCATCCTTCAGGACCAGCTGTCGATCTTCGTCAACTTCGACGAGCCGGAATCGGCACAGCGTCAGGACGACGATGACGGTCTGGAATTCAACCCGCTGCTGCTGAAGAAGGTCGACGAACTCGAACTGTCGGTGCGGTCTGCAAACTGCCTGAAGAACGACAACATCGTCTATATCGGCGACCTGATCCAGAAGACCGAAGCGGAGATGCTGCGTACCCCGAACTTCGGCCGCAAGTCCTTGAACGAGATCAAGGAAGTGCTGTCGGGCATGGGCCTGCACCTTGGCATGGATGTCGAGGACTGGCCGCCGGACAACATCGAGGATCTGGCCAAGAAGCTGGAAGACTCGTTCTGAGACAAGATTGGGTAGGATGGGTGATCACCCATCCTACTCCGGGCACCTGCCCCAAGGAGAGTGGTCCGCCACGCATGGACCGCCGGACAAAGCAAAACCGCCCGTAGAGGGCAAATGGAGTAAGACACATGCGTCACGCAAAAGGCTATCGCCGCCTCAACCGCACCCATGAGCACCGCAAGGCGCTCTTCTCGAACATGGCCGGCTCGCTGATCGAGCACGAGCAGATCAAGACGACCCTGCCCAAGGCGAAAGAACTCAAGCGCGTCATCGACAAGCTGATCACGCTGGGCAAGCGCGGCGACATGCACGCCCGCCGTCAGGCCGCCGCCCAGCTGAAGCAAGACAAGGACGTCGCCAAGCTGTTCGAAATCCTCGGCCCGCGCTACAAGGACCGCAATGGCGGCTACTGCCGCGTGCTGAAGGCCGGCTTCCGTTACGGTGACATGGCGCCGATGGCGATCATCGAACTGGTCGACCGCGATGTCGACGCCAAGGGCGCAGCCGACAAGGCCCGCGTCGCCGCCGACGTCGACGCCGACGAATAAGCGGACTTTCCCGCGAATTTTCGAAGCCCTGCCAGAAATGGCGGGGCTTTTTCTTTGTGTCTCGCCGTGCTGCGCTGCAGAATGCGCGCAAACAGGAGCCCGAGAATGCGACGCAGCTTGACCACCTTCGACATCCAGGGCCTTGCCTTCGGCATCGTCATGACCAGCCTCAGCGTGGTCTTCCTCAAGGCAGGGGGGCTCGTGACCGGGCAGACCGCGGGCATCGCGCTGCTGCTCTCCTACGTGTTGCCGCTGGGCTTCGGCCCGCTGTTCTTCGCCATCGGTGTGCCGTTCCTGATCCTCGCATGGGTCAAGCGCGGCGCCGAATTCGCGATTCGCACCATTCTCGTGGTGGCGGGCATCTCGACCCTGTCGCAATACCTTGGCAGCATCGTCCTGTTCGAGCGGCTGGACACGTGGGTGGCCGCCGTGCTGGGCGGCATGTGCAGCGGCATGGGCCTGATCGCGATCTTTCGGCACAATGCCAGCGCCGGGGGGATGACGATCCTCGGGATCATTCTGGAACACAAGACCGGGTTCAAGGCCGGGTGGTTCCAGCTGGCGGTGGATGCCTGCGTCTTCCTCGCGGCGGCCTTCGTGCTGACGCCCGGCCAGCTGGTCTATTCCTTCATCGGCGCGATGATCACCAACCTCGCCATTGTCTGGAATTTCGAGATCGCGCAAAGCCGGACCGGCCGCCCGGGCTACGGCCGCCCATCGCCGGGGGGCGAGGGGTAGGGTATGGCTCCCTTGCGTTTGCGGGTCCGTCGGCACACATAGGGGGCAGTTCATAGCAAAGGGATGACGATGCGCCGGTTTGTTCTTGCCCTGATCTGCCTAGCCCTGCCCGTGACCGCCCCGGCCCAGCAGGTGCCGCAATCGCAGGCCGAGATTTCCCTGAGTTTCGCGCCGCTGGTCAAACAAGCCGCCCCGGCGGTGGTCAACATCTATGCCAGCCGCGTCGTGCAGGAGCGCAGCCCCTTTGCCGAGGACCCGTTCTTTCGCAACTTCTTCGGCGATCTTCAGGGGCGCCCGCGGGTGCAGAACTCGCTCGGCTCGGGGGTGATCCTGTCCGAGGACGGCATCGTCGTGTCGAATTACCACGTGGTGGGGCAGGCGACCGACATTCGCGTGGTGCTGAACACCCGGCAGGAATACGAGGCCCGCGTGCTGCTGGCGGACGAAGAGGCCGACCTCGCCATCCTGCAACTCGACGGTGCGCGAGACATGCCGCACCTGCCGCTGCGCGACAGTGACACGGTCGAGGTGGGCGAACTGGTGCTGGCCATCGGCAACCCTTTTGGCGTGGGCCAGACCGTGTCGTCGGGGATCGTGTCGGGACTGGCGCGGACGGGCACGGCCACCGGCAACGGGCGCGGCTATTTCATCCAGACCGACGCGCCGATCAATCCGGGCAATTCCGGCGGCGCGTTGATCGACGTGAACGGCGCGCTGATCGGCATCAACACCTCGATTCTGACGCGCTCGGGCGGGTCCAACGGGATCGGCTTTGCCATCCCGGCCAGTCTCGTCGCGCAATTCGTGGCGCAGGCGCAGGACGGCGAGGCGCGCTTTCAGCGGCCATGGGCGGGTTTGACGGGCCAGCCGGTCGATCAGGACCTGTCCCAGACGCTGGGGCTTGACCTGCCCGGCGGCGTCGTCATCACCGAGTTGCACCCGCAAAGCCCCTTTGCCGAGGCCGGCCTGCGGCGCGGCGACGTGGTGCTGGAGGTGGACGGCCAGCCCGTGAACGCGCCCGCCGAGATGCTGTTCCGCATGTCGATCCGGGGCATCGGTCAGGACGCGCGGATCGGTTATGCCTCCGGGGGCGATCTGCACGAGGCGATGGTGCCGATGATCGCGCCGCCCGACCGGCCCGATCGCCGGGCCGTCTCGCTGGGCGAAAGCGCAGTGTTGCCGGGGCTGAAGCTGGCGCTGGTCAACCCCGCCGTGGCCGCCGAGCTGGGCCTGCCGATGCAGGCCGAGGGCGTGGCGGTCATCGATCCCGGCCCCTATGGCGCGCGCGTCGGGCTGGTGGCAGGCGATATCCTGCGCGGGATCAATGGCCGCATCGTGCGCCAGCCGGGCGATGTCGCGGCGATGCTGCGACTGGCCGCGCCCCGCGTCCAGCTGGAGGCCGAGCGTGGCAATCGCCGGTTGTTGCTGCGGTTCCGGCTCTGATGGCAGACCTGTTCGACACCGGCGGCATCGCCGAAGGCGGGCATCGCCCCTTGGCCGACCGGCTGCGCCCGCAGACGCTGGCCGAGGTGATCGGCCAGAAACAGGTGCTTGGCCCCGAAGCCCCGCTGACCGTCATGCTCGAAGCAGGCACGCTCGGCTCGATCATCTTCTGGGGGCCTCCGGGGGTCGGCAAGACGACCATCGCCCGTCTCTTGGCGCATGAAACTGACCTGTATTTCGTCCAGATCAGCGCGATCTTTTCCGGCGTGCCGGAACTGCGCAAGGTCTTCGACGCGGCCAAGCAACGCCGCCGCACCGGGCAGGGCACGCTTCTGTTCGTCGACGAAATCCACCGCTTCAACAAGGCGCAACAGGACAGCTTCCTGCCCCATATGGAGGACGGGACGATCCTGCTGGTGGGCGCCACGACGGAAAACCCCAGTTTCGAGCTGAACCGCGCCGTGCTGTCGCGCGCGCAGGTTCTGGTGCTGGAACGGCTCAGCGATGACGACCTCGAAGACCTGCTGCACCGCTCCGAAACCGAACTGGGCCGCACCCTGCCGCTGGACGAGGACGCCCGCGCCGCTCTGCGCAACATGGCCGATGGCGACGGGCGCGCGGCGCTGAACCTCGTCGAACAGGTGATGAGCTGGCGCAGCGAGAAAACCCTCGACACCAATGCGCTCAAGACCCGCCTGATGAAGCGCGCCGCGCAATACGACAAATCCGGCGACGGCCATTACAACCTGATCTCTGCCCTGCACAAGTCCGTGCGCGGCTCCGACCCGGATGCGGCGCTGTACTGGTACGCGAGGATGCTGGAGGCGGGTGAGGACCCCCGCTATCTCGCCCGCCGCATCACCCGCATGGCGGTCGAGGATATCAGCCTCGCCGATCCGCAGGCGCAGGCCCATTGCGTGCAGGCTTGGGAGACCTATGAACGGCTCGGCTCGCCCGAGGGGGAACTCGCCATCGCGCAGGCGCTGGTCTATCTCGCCCTCGCGCCCAAATCGAACGCGGTTTACAACGCCTACAAGGCCGCCCGCCGCGCAGCCAAGGAAACCGGCAGCCTGATGCCGCCCAAGCATATCCTCAACGCGCCCACATCCCTGATGAAGGATCAGGGCTATGGCGCGGGCTACGCCTATGACCACGACGCCGAAGACGGGTTCAGCGGTCAGGATTACTTCCCCGACGACATGGATCGCGTGCAATTCTACGCCCCGGTCGAACGCGGCTTTGAACGCGATCTGAAGAAACGCGTCGACTATTTCGCCAAACTTCGGGCGAAACGGAACGCATAGGGTTTTTTCTTGGCTCAAATACCCGGGGGAGCGCCGCAGGCGCGGGGGCAAAGCCCCCTTTCCTTGACATCCCCACGGCGAACCGCCAAGGCAACGCCCATGACACCCATCTTCCAAGTCGCCCTCGGCGGCGCGATCGGCGCATCGCTGCGCTACATGACCGGCCTGATGATGGCCCGCCTGCTGGGCAAGGGCTTCCCATGGGGGACGCTGACGGTGAACATCGTCGGCTCATTCCTCATGGGGGTGCTGGTCGTGGTGCTGGCGCAGACCGGCAACCGCTTTGCGCCGCTTCTGATGACCGGGCTGCTGGGCGGCTTCACCACCTTCTCGGCCTTTTCGCTGGACGTGGTGACGCTGTATGAACGGGGGCAAGTGGCGCTGGCGGGCGGCTATGTCGCCGCATCGGTCGCCGTTTCCATCGCCGCGCTGTTCGCGGGATTACTTTTGGCAAGGAGCCTGACATGAGCCGGGTACAGACGATCACCGTGGGGCCGGGCGACGGCGATCAGCGGCTTGACCGCTGGCTCAAGCGCAAGTTCCCGCATCTGGCCCAGACGCGCATCGAAAAGATGTGCCGCAAGGGCGAAATCCGCATCGATGGTGGCCGGGTCAAGGGCTCGACCCGGGTCGAGGTCGGCCAGCAGGTGCGCATCCCGCCGATCCCCGAACCGGGGCAGGTCGAAGGCGCGCAGAAATCGCGCGTTTCGGAAAAGGACGCCAAGCTGATCCGCGACTGCGTGATCTGGCAGGACGAGCATATCATTGCCCTGAACAAGCCCGCCGGTCTGCCCACCCAAGGCGGCAGCAAGCAGACCCGCCATGTGGACGGTCTGGCCGAGGCGCTTCAGGGCGATTACGAGGACAAGCCGCGCCTTGTGCATCGTCTGGACAAGGATACCTCGGGCGTGCTGCTGCTCGCGCGCACGCGCGAGGCGGCCAAGGGGCTGACCGCCGCCATGCGCCACAAGGAAACCCGCAAGATCTACTGGGCCTTGGTCGCTGGCGTTCCGACGCCCTATCTGGGCGAGATCAAGTTCGGGCTGGTCAAGGCCCCCGGCCATGGCTCGGGCGGCGAGAATGAAAAGATGCGCTGCATCCACCCGCGCGAGATCGACGACACGCCCGGCGCCAAGCGCGCACATACGCTGTACGCGACGCTCTACCGGGTCGCCAGCCGTGCGGCATGGGTCGCGATGGAGCCGGTCACGGGCCGCACCCACCAATTGCGCGCGCATATGGCCGAGATCGGGCACCCGATCATCGGAGACGGCAAATATGGTGGCTCGGGTCAGGAAAACCTCGGCGATGGCTGGGGCGCGCAGTTGGGCGGGATCATCTCGAAAAAGCTGCACCTGCACGCGCGGACCATGGGCTTTGTCCATCCGGTCACGCGCAAGCCGGTGGTGATCCACGCGCCCCTGCCCGAGCACATGGCCCAAAGCTGGGAGACGCTGGGCTGGGAGCCGGACTTCGCGGACGAGGACCCGTTCGAGAAGCTGCGATGACCCTGAAACTGGCGATCTTCGACGTGGATGGCACCTTGGTGGACAGTCAAGGCGACATCGTGGCCTCGATGACCGCGGCGTTCGAGCTGTCGAGCCACCCCGCGCCGCCGCGCGATGCGATCTTGCGGCTCGTGGGCCGGGCGCTGGAACTGTCGGTCGCAACGCTCGCCCCCCGTGACGGTGCCGAGGTGCAGG
This sequence comes from Tropicibacter alexandrii, assembly GCF_003667315.2. Classification (GTDB taxonomy): domain Bacteria; phylum Pseudomonadota; class Alphaproteobacteria; order Rhodobacterales; family Rhodobacteraceae; genus Tropicibacter; species Tropicibacter alexandrii. The sequence continues at coordinate 103,175 of NZ_RCTZ02000008.1, forward strand.
CCGCGATGGTGCAGCGCTACAAGGACACCTACGCCTCGTTACGGCAATCGGGGGGCAACGGCTCGTCTCCATATCCCGGCATCCATGACATGCTGGAACGGTTGGCGCGCATCGACCCGCTGTTGCTGGGGATTGCCACAGGCAAGTCCCGGCGCGGGTTGACCGCGCTGCTGGGCAGTCTCGACTGGGACGTGCGCTTTGTCACGACGCAGGTGGGCGACGACTACCCCTCGAAACCGCACCCGGCCATGCTGCAGGCCTGCCTGTCGGAGACCGGGGTCGACGCGCAAGACGCCGTGATGATCGGCGACACGACCTTTGACATGGATATGGCGCGCGCCGCTGGCATCCCGTTCATCGGCGTTTCGTGGGGCTACCACCCGGCGCGCCAATTGACCGACGCCGTGGCTGTCGTGGACACGGCAGAGGCGCTGGAACAGACAATTCTGACGACATTGGGAGACCTCGCATGAGCGAATGGGCACCTAAACGATTCTGGAAGGAAACCACCGTGACCGAGGCCCCGCAGGGCTTTACCGTCACGCTGGACGGGCGCGGGATCAAGACCCCGGCCAAGACCCCCATCCACGTCCCCACCCGCACGCTGGCCGAGGCGCTGGCCGCGGAATGGGAGGCGCAGGAGGCCAAGGTCAACCCCGCCACCATGCCCTTTACCCGCACGACCAATTCCGCGCTCGACAAGGTGGCGACCCAGCGCGCCGAGGTGGCTGACATGCTGGCGGCCTATGGCGACGCGGACCTGACCTGTTATCGGGCCGGAACGCCCGAGGAACTGGTGGCCCGGCAGGCCGCCGCGTGGGACCCGCTGCTGGACTGGCTGGATTTGACCTTTGGCGCGCGCCTGCATCCGCGCACCGGCGTCATGCACGAACCGCAGGACGCGCGCGCGCTGGACATCCTGCTGCGGCAGGTCCACGCGCTGTCGCCGTTCGAACTGGCTGCGTTCCACGATCTGGTCTCGATGAGCGGTTCGCTTGTGATCGGGTTGGCCGTGACGCGGGGTGTTGACGCCCCGGATGCGTTGTGGGACCTGTCGCGCATCGACGAGACTTGGCAGGAAGAGCAGTGGGGTCGCGACGAAGAGGCCCACGCGCAGGCGGAATACAAGCGAGGCGAATTCCTGCATGCTGCGCGCTATTACGCGATGTGCCTGCCGCAACGGTAGGCAAGGGCCAAATCAGCCTTTCGTCATGGTATCTTACCTTGACCTTGTCGGCGAAATCCGACCAAATTACCCGCGTCGGGGCAGCGTGGCAGGGCTGGCCCGAAAAAGTGCGTGATACGCCCGACGTTCAGGGCAAGAAAGACGGGGTCGGCAGGATCTCAGGAAGAGGGGCGCATGTTCAGAACTATTTTTCTCGTCACGATGGCCCTGACCTCTGGTGCGGCCGTTGCGGGAACGCTGGACGACGTGAAGGCGCGCGGCACCTTGAATTGCGGCGTGAATTCCGGCCTCGTGGGCTTTGCCTCGCAGAACGGGGCGGGGGAATGGTCCGGTTTCGATGTCGGCCTGTGCCGCGCCATTGCCGCCGCCGTGCTGGGCGATCCGACCGCGGTGAGCTTTTTCGAAACCACGTCCTCGTCGCGCTTCACCTCGCTGCTGTCGGGTGAAATCGACGTTCTGGCGCGCAATACCTCGTGGAGCTTCACCAACGATGTCGAGCGCCAGTTGGAGTTCGCCGGGGTGAACTACTACGACGGACAGGGCTTCATGGTGCCGAAATCGCTGGGGATTTCCTCGGCGAAGGAACTGGATGGCCGCACCGTTTGCGTGCAGGCCGACACCACCACGGCGCCGAACCTTGCCGAGTATTTCGCCCGCAACAACATGAGCTACGACCCGATCCCGGTCGAGACCTCCGCCGATGCGCAGGAATTGTACCTGAACGGAGAATGTGAGGTCTACACCACCGACGCCTCGGGGCTGGCCGCGATCCGCGCCACCTTTCAGAACCCGTCCGAGCATGTGCTCCTGCCGGAAATCATCTCGAAAGAGCCGCTCGGCCCCGTTGTCCGCCATGGCGACGACCAGTGGGAGGACGTGGTGCGCTGGGTGCTCAACGCGCTGATCGCCGCCGAGGAACTGGGTGTGACCTCGACCAATCTCGACGAGATGATCGCGGGCAGTGACACGCCCGAGATCAACCGCTTGCTGGGCACCGAGGGAATTCTGGGCGAGGTTCTGGGGCTGAAGCCGGACTGGGCCGCGCAGGCCGTCCGCGCCGGTGGCAATTACGGCGAGCTGTTCGCCCGCAATATCGGGGAAAACACCCCGATCGGCCTGTCGCGCGGGCTGAACGCGCAATGGACGGACGGCGGATTGCTCTACGCGCAGCCGTTCCGCTGAGGGGCTACGTCACTCCGTCAATTCCCGGGGCACCACGAAATCCAGCACGCGGCCCGAGCCGGGCGTCAGGCTCGACCAATCGGGACTGTCGAAATCCACGACCAGCGTCGCGCAGGTCGGGTAGTCGGCGAAGCGCGGATGCGCGGGCGCGCGCGCGGGCAGCGCCCGGGCAAAGGCCGCGATACCCGGATTGTGCCCGATCATCAGAACACAGTCTGCACGCGCGGCCTGCAGGGTTTCCAACATGACCGAGGCGGGGGCATGGTACAGCGCTTGGTCGAATTCGGTCGCGGCCTCGACGTCCAAACCGGCCAGCGTTTCGCGGGTGCGGGTGGCGGTCGAGCACAGGACCTCGTCCGGAAGATACCCTTTGGACCGCAGCCAGTCGCCCAATGCCTTGGCCGACCGCAGGCCGCGCTTGTTCAACGGGCGGGCGTGATCGTCCAACTCCATCGACCAGTCGGACTTGGCATGGCGCATCAGGATCAGGCGTTTCATGGGCGGTGAGCTTTCACGAAGGCATCCATGTGGAAGGCAGATTGCCCGGCACGGCGGTGGAAGCCGGTGTCGGTCGGACAGGCGCGGCGGGCAAGGCAGCCCCGGCTGCGGCAGGTTTCGCCCGCGTCGGTGGTGATGTGATCGAGACAACGCGCCACGTCATAGGGGTGATCCGCCGACAGGGCGCCGACCGGGCAGGCGGTGGTGCAGGGCGCGGCGCAGCCTGTGCAGGGCTGTCGCCCGGGCGCTGGAACGGGCAGGGCGCGCGGCAGGGCAATGGCGCCACGATAGCTGATGAACAGCCCGGCGTCGTCATGCACCATGGGACCCACGGGCGAGATCCAAGCCCGCCCGCTGGCCAGCGCCCAACTGACGAAGGGCGCATAGGGCGGGCCGTCGAAGGGGAACAGGGCGGTGCCGCCCTCGGCGCTTGCAAGATCGCAGATCACGCGGCGCGACCAGCGGTCGAGCGGATGCGGCGCGCCATCGCCATATTCGTCTGACGCGGTGAACTGCGCCCAGAAGGCCGGTTCGTCCGGGCCGAGCAGGACAAGCGTGCGGGTCCCCGGCGGCGCGCCGTCCACGGGACCTTCAAGGGCCCCGCGGATGGTCAGGCCGACGGCCCGGGCGCGGTCATCGAGCGCCCTCACTCGTTCAGCTTGGGCAGGTCGGCATTGCGGATCAGCGAGCCCGAGCCGTGTTCGGTGAACAGTTCCAGAAGGCAGGCATTCTCGACCCGCCCGTCGATGATGACGACGCCACGCACGCCCTCCTCGATGGCCTTCAGAGCGGTCTCGGTCTTGGGGATCATGCCGCCTGCGATGACGCCATCGGCGGTCATCTGGCGCACCTCGTCCGGGGTCAGTTGGGTGACGACCTGACCTTCGGTGTTCTTGACGCCCTGCACATCGGTCAGCAACAGCAGGCGGTCGGCCTTGAGCGCCCCCGCGATGGCGCCTGCGGCGGTATCGCCGTTGACGTTGAACGTCTCGAGCGGGTCCATGCCCGTGGCGACGGGGGCCACGACGGGGATGATCCCGGCGTTGAAAAGGTCGCGCAGCACCTGAACGTTCATCTCGATCGGGCGACCGACAAAGCCCAGTTCGGGGTCGTCCGCTTCGCACACGATCAGGTCATCGTCCTTGCCCGACAGGCCAACGGCGCGGCCGCCCTCATCCATGATCGCCTGCACGATGCGCTTGTTCACGAGGCCGGTCAGCACCATCTCGACCACCTCGACGGTGGCCTGATCGGTGACGCGCTTGCCCCGGACAAAGCGGCTTTCGATGTTGAGCTTGGCGAGCATCTCGTTGATCATCGGGCCGCCGCCATGCACGACGACCGGGTTCACGCCGACCTGACGCATCAGGACGATGTCGCGCGCGAAAGACGCCATGGCATCGGCGTCCCCCATGGCGTTGCCACCGAATTTGACGACGACGACGGCACCCGAGTAGCGCTGCATGTAGGGCAGCGCCTCTGACAGCGTGCGGGCGGTGGCGATCCAGTCCTGGTTCATGTTGCGTGGTCTCATTGTCTGTCCCCGAAAAGGCTGGTTTCGACCATGCCTGTTCTGTGCGGGGATTGCCAGAGGGGAGGCGGGGCCAGCCCCGCCCGACGCCCTGTCGTGCCGGATCAGACGAGGCCCGCGATGATCGACCGCAGCGTCGGGATGCCGTCGCCATATTCGGACGAGGTCACCACCAGTTCGGGATAGGCGGCGGGGTGTTTGGCCAGTTTCCCGCGCACCTGATCGAGGATCTTGTTTCGATCCGCCGCCTTCACCTTGTCCTCCTTGGTGAGGACCACCTGAAAGGTCACCGCAGAGCGGTCGAGCAGGGTCATGATCTCGTCATCCACAGCCTTCACGCCATGCCGATGGTCGATCAGCACGAAGGCGCGGCGCAGCGATTGCCGCCCGGACAGGTAGTTCTTCAGCAAGGCTTGCCATTTCTCGACGACGGCGACCGGGGCATTGGCGAAACCATAGCCGGGCAGGTCGACCAGATAGCGGTCCGCGCCGAGCGTGAAATAGTTGATTTCCTGCGTCCGGCCGGGGGTGTTCGACGCGCGGGCCAGCCCCTTGCGTCCGGTCAGCGCGTTGATCAGGCTTGATTTTCCAACATTGGAACGCCCGGCAAAGCAGACCTCGATCCGGTCGTCGGGGGGCAGGCCATCCATGGCGACCACGCCTTTGAGGAAATCGACATCGCCGACGAACAACTTGCGCGCGGCTTCGCGCGTGGCGTCATCGGGCGCTTCGGCAAGGGGGAAAGGCAGGGTCATCGCAGCACCTCTACAGGGTCGTTCAAATGCACCGGGCCACCGCGGGTCACGCGCGCCTTGACCGAAAAGTCGCGGTGCCCAAAGCGGTCGAGCGTGGCGAGAATGTCGGCATCGCGTTCACCGGTGGCAGGGTTGGCATGGGTGGCGAGGCAGCGCTCGGTCCGGCCAAGGATTTCGAGCACGGCCTGCCCGATGCGGATGCGCTTGCCGATCCAGTCGAATTCGGCCCAAGGCGCGGCGCCGTCGATCCATAGGTTGCCGCGCCAGCGGGCGATGTCGAGCGCCACCCCGAGCGATGTCTCAATCGCCCGGTGGGAGGCCATGTTGCACAGCGTGATATCGCCCTTCGAACTGTCGAGGAATTGCCGCCCCCCGGCGCGCAGCAGCCGCGCGGGTTGGGGGCGGTTCTCGGGAACGAAGCCCCGTAGCCAGTCCAGCAGCGCCGCCGCCTCCGTATCGGGGGCAAAGGTCAGGTTCGGGCGTTCGGGATGTGACAGGGTCAGGCTGCGGTCGTCGATCATGCGCGCGGTGATCGCGGCCAGCTTGGGAGAGCCGGCCACGCGGGTGAAGTTCCGGCAGGACGCCCATTCGGACCCGTCGACATCTGTCGCATCATGCGCCACCGCCCAAAGCCGGTCGAACGGCAGGGGCAGACCCTCTGACAAAAGAACGGACGCGAGGGGCTCGCGTCCGTGGCTCTTGATCGGGTATCGCCAGATCCGGGTGACCGTGGCGGTCATTTCTGATCGGCTTTCTTGCGCTTGAAGCCCTTCTTGATGTTGCCGAACACGTCCGGTTTGGCCCCGTGGCTGCGCATGATGATGTATTGCTGGGTGAAGGTGATGGTGTTGTTCGCGATCCAGTAAACCACGAGGCCCGAGGCAAAACCGCCCAGCATGAACATGAACACCCAAGGCATCCATGCAAAGATCATCTGCTGCGTCGGGTCGGCGGGCGCCGGGTTCAGTTTCTGTTGCAGCCACATCGAGATGCCCAGCAGGATCGGCAGGATGCCGATGAAGACCAGCGCGAGGATGCTGCCCGCTTCGGGCGCGGCCCATGGGAAGGCGCCGAACAGGTTCCACAGCGAGGTCGGGTCCGGTGCGGACAGGTCATTGAACGGGCCGAAGAAGTCGGCATGGCGCAATTCGAGCGTGACGAAGATCACCTTGTAAAGACTGAAGAAGATCGGGATCTGCAGAAGGATCGGCAAACAGCCTGCGGCCGGATTGACCTTTTCCTTCTTGTAGAGCGCCATCATCTCCTTCTGGAGCATCTCGCGGTTGTCACCGACGCGCTCCTTGATCTTTTCCATCTCGGGCTGCAATTCCTTCATCTTCGCCATCGAGACGTAGGATTTGTAGGCCAGCGGGAAGAGGATCGCCTTGATCAGCAAGGTCAGCACGATGATCGCGACGCCCATATTGCCGATGGCTGCGTTGAGCCAGTGCAGCACGGCGAAGATCGGCTTGGTCAGGAAGAAGAACCAGCCCCAGTCGATCGAGTCGAGGAACCCTTCGATGCCGGACTTCTCGTACTCACGGATGGTTTCCCATTCCTTGGCCCCGGCAAACAGCTGGGTCGTCACGGCCTGTTGCGCCCCGGCCTCGACCTGCATCGTCGGCAGCACGGCCTCGGTCTGATAGATATCGCTGCGCTCGTTATACTTGGCGACCTGTTTGAACGCGGTGCCGGGGGCAGGGATCAGCGACGTCATCCAGTAGTGGTCGGTGAAACCAATCCAGCCGTTTTCCGCTACTTGCGTGACCTCGGCGCGGGCGCCTTCGTTCTGGTTCACGTCGAAATCCGGCATGTCGGCGTAGTCGATTTCAGCCAGAGTGCCGTCAGCCATGGCCACGACACCCTCGTGCAGGATGAAGAAGTTCTTACGGTTGGCGGGTTCGCCGTGCCGCGCGATGATGCCATAGGGCGCGAGCGAAACCGCAGAGTCACCCGGGTTCTCGACGCTTTGCGTGATGGTAAAGAGGTAATCCTGATCGACCGAGATCGCGCGGCGGAAGATCAGGCCCGACGGACTGTCCCAGCGCAGGATGACCGGGCTCTCCGTGGTGAGGGTCTCGCCGGTCTCGATGGTCCATTCGGTATTCGCGCCCGGAACATCCTCGAGGTCGAGTCCCGCGCCGGGTGCCCAGCCGTAAAGCGCGTAATAAGCGCCCTGCTGGCCCGCCGGTTCGAGGATCTGGACGATTGGCGAATCCGGTTCGACCTCTTCGGTGTAGTCCTTGAGACGCAGATCGTCGATCCGACCCCCGGTGAGGGAAATCGTACCCTCGAGGCGCGGCGTATCAAGCGGCACGCGCGGGGCTTCGGCCGCGTCGACCGCATCCGGCGCGGGCGTTGCGCCACCGGGCGCGGCGGACGGTACGCCCGCCACGTCGGCCGTGCCGGGTGCTGCGGTTTCGCCCGCCACGGGGGCATTGGGGTCTTCGGCCGGTGGCGTCGGGGGGAAGAACACCATCCAGACCAGGATCACGAGCGAACTGAGAACGGTCGCGATGATGAGGTTCTTGTTCTGGTCGTCCATTGCGACAGCCGCCTTTCCCTTGAAAAGTCACCGCTGGGTTCAAACCTCACGCGCCTCAAAGGTCAAGCGGAATCCCGGATTATTGCCGGTTCTGCGGCACATCGCTGCGGGTTTCCCGGGCTGCGCGGGTCCTCGATACCTCGCAGCGCCGGCTTTCCGGAAGGCACGCCCGGTGCTTTAGCCAGAGCTGCGGCCAAGGCGATGTGCGCCTGCGATGCGTTCCGCATGTTCGGTCGCCCAGTCGACCATCTGGTCGGGCGGCATGGGGCGCGCGATGCCGAAGCCTTGAACGTGATCGCAGCCAAGTTGCGCAAGGAGCGCATGTTCCCCAACACTTTCCACGCCCTCAGCAAGGGTTTCCAGGCCGAGGCGATCGGCCATGCCGAGGATGGCCGCCAGCATGCGGTGCTGGTCCTCGTCCCGATCGACCCGCGTGACGAAGCTGCGATCGATCTTCAGCCGGTGCACCTTGAAACGCCGCAGCGAGGTGATCGAGGCATGTCCGGTGCCGAAGTCGTCGAGGTCGATATGGCAGCCCATTTCGCCCAAGGTCACGATATTGCGAGCAACCACACCTTCGGGCGCGCCGGCAATCACCGTTTCGAGCACTTCGATGCCCAAGCGCTGGGGCGTCAGTCCGAAACGGTCCAACTCCCATTGGATTCGCTCCACCAAACGGGGGTCGCGCAATTCGCTGTCCGAGAAGTTCACGCTGACCCGCGGAATCGACAGCCCGGCCTGGTCCCAGCTGCGCAACGCGGTCAAAGCATGTTGCAGGATGACCTCGCTGAGGCGCTGCATCTTGCCGGTTTCCTCGAGCACGCGCAGGAACTGCGCAGGCGGGACGATCCCGCGCTCGGGGTGAATCCAGCGCGCGAGCGCCTCGACACCGCTGATCGCGCCGGTCGACGTGCAGACCTGCGGCTGAAACCAAGGCTGGATCTGGCCATTGGCCAGCGCCCGGTCAATCTCGGATTTCAGCGATGTCTGGTCGCGATGCGCCGCGCGCATGTTCTCGGACCAGGCGCGGATCGCCGAAGGACCGTTGGTGATGGCCTCGGCCAGGGCAACCTGTGCGGCTTCGAGCATCTGTTTGCCGGTGGCATCGTCGAGCAGGCGGCTGCTGCCGCAAAAGCCGACTGAGGCTGACAGGTAGCGGGTCGCATGTTCGATCAAGGCAGGCTCCTCGACCGAGGACTGAAGCCGGGTCGCCAATTGCAGCAGCGCCTCAAGGTCGAGGCGCAGCGACGGCGCCAAGAGAATCATGAAGCGGTTGTCGCTGAGCCGGACCGCATGATCGCCACGGCGCAAGGTGTTGCGCAGCCGGCTGAGCGACAGGTCGCGCATCGAATCGGCGGTTGCCGCCCCCGCGCGTTCCGCGACATCGCTGAATCCATCGAGTTCCAGCAGGATGCACCCGGTTGCAAGATTGGCGCCCCGAGCCCGTTGCAGGGCCTTTTCGGCAAGTTCCGCCGCACCGGCCATATTGACGAAGTCACTGTCCGGGTCGATCGGACTGCCCGCCGTCGGTTCGGCCGAATGGCCGGTGAACACGAAAAGCAGCGGCATTCCCAAGGCTGCGACGACCAAAAAAGGTTCGCCCCCCAACCAGAAAGCCGCCAAAACGGCCGCGGGCAGGAATGCCAATGCCTGCGGCCCGTGAAACAGCTTGCGTGTCCAGTTTTGCACCCTAGCAATGCGTGCGGTCATGCCCGCCATGAGCAGCGCCCTTTCCCCAAGTCTTCGGGGACAAATTAAGGGCAATCCGTAACTCGGATATTAATGCAGGTCCGGGATATCGCTCGAATTCGTCCAGTTTACGCTACGCAACAGCCCCGCAAAGTCGAAGAGCTTGGGGTCGAGCATGTGCGACGGGCGGATATTCATCAGCGCCCGGAACATGACATTGCGCCGTCCGGGGCTGTTTTTCTCCCATCCATCAAGGATTTGCTTGACCTGTTGACGCTGCAACCCGTCTTGAGAGCCGCACAGGTCGCATGGAATCACCGGGTAATCCATCGCACGGGCGAATCGCTCGCAATCGGCCTCGGCCACATGGGCGAGGGGGCGGTAGACGAACAGGTCGCCTTCCTCGTTGACCAGCTTGGGTGGCATCGTGGCCAGACGCCCCCCGTGGAACAGGTTCATGAAGAAGGTCTCGAGGATGTCATCGCGGTGATGGCCCAGCACGACGGCGCTGCAGCCTTCCTCGCGGGCGACGCGGTACAGGTGGCCACGGCGCAGACGTGAGCAGAGCGCGCAATAGGTGCGCCCAGCGGGGACCTTGTCGGTGACGATGGAGTAGGTGTCCTGATATTCGATCCGATGGGGAACGCCCATTTTCTCAAGAAATTCAGGCAGAACCGTCGCCGGAAAGCCCGGCTGACCCTGATCGAGATTGCAGGCCAGAAGCTCGACCGGCAGCAGGCCGCGCCATTTCAGTTCATGCAGGACCGCCAGCAGCGTATAGCTATCCTTGCCGCCGGACAGGCAGACCAACCAGCGCGCGCCGGGTTCGATCATGCCGTATTGCTCGACCGCCTCGCGCACGTCCTGCACCAGCCGCTTGCGCAGCTTCTTGAACTCGGTGGTCTTCGGGGCGCCGTGGAAAAGCGGGTGGATGTCGTCGCCGTCGTCCAGCATGTGCAAACCTCAATCCGGTACGTTGTCGATGCCGGAGCCACCCAGCGGATTGCAGCGCCCGATGCGCCGAAGCGCCAGCCAGCTGCCCTTGATCGCGCCATGCTTTTCCAGCGCCTCGAGCGCATAGGCCGAGCAGGTCGGGTGGAAGCGGCAGCCATGCCCGACCCAAGGCGACAGCACCAGCCTGTAGGCGCGCACGGGCAGGGCGGCGATATGGGCAAGCGGGGTCATGCGTGGGCCTTGCGCAAGGCGCGGCGCAGGTCGTCCTGCAACGCCTCGAAATTGCGCGTGTCAGTTTGCTCACGCCGGCCAATCAGCACGTAATCCCAGCCATCCCGCCCGAGTTCGGGCAAGATCAGGCGCGCGATCTCGCGCAGGCGGCGCTTGGCCCGGTTGCGGGCCACGGCATTGCCGACCTTCTTGGAACAGGTGAACCCGACGCGCACCCCGTCGGCCTCGCCCTCGGGGCGTTTGCGCGCCTGCAACAGGAAGGACCCGGCAGGCACACGCTTTGCCTGTGCGGCCTTGAGGAACTCGGCGCGCTTTTTCAGGACGGGCAACTGGGCGTGGCTTTGGGGCATGAGAACCTGCGCAACATGCAAAAGGGTCGCCGCGGATTGCCCCGGGCGACCTTTTTGCAGGCAATCACAGCCTCGTCCGGGGACGAGGGCTGGGACTTATGCGCTCAGGCTCTTGCGGCCGCGGGCGCGGCGTGCGTTCAGAACCTTGCGGCCAGCTTTGGTGGCCATGCGGGCGCGGAACCCGTGGCGACGCTTGCGAACCAGGTTCGACGGCTGAAAAGTGCGTTTCATCGCGGCTACTCCGTGTCATGGACCCGCGGCGAAGGTGACTCGCACGGGCTAGGCATTCGAAGCCCTGCCTATAGGCGGGCATTTGCGCCCTGTCAAACGGGGAATCGGGCCTTGTTGCAACATTCATGACGGTTTTCGCAGGGGAAATGTTTCAACACGGGGCGGGAAGGCGGGATTCCTCACGATCCGGCCGCCCGGCGGTCAAGGGGCCGTGATAGACCTGTCGCGCGGGCCGGGGAAGGGGCATGTTTGGACCTGACCGCAAAAGGAACCCGACGTGACCGAGATGACCCAGAGCAAACCCCGGCGACACTGGCCGCTGATCGTGATCGGCGCCGTCGCCGTCATCGGCTTTTTCACCCTGCGGGACACGCTGACCTTCGACACGCTGCGCGACAACCGCGAGGCGCTGCTGTCCTTGCGCAACGATCATTTCGCGCTGATGGCGGGGGCCTTCGTCGCGATCTACGTGGCCATCGTGGCATTTTCGCTGCCCGGCGCGGCGGTTGCCTCGGTCACCGGGGGCTTTCTGTTCGGGCTCTGGATGGGCACCGCGTTCAACGTGGTGGCGGCGACGATCGGCGCGACGGGGATCTTTCTCGCGGCGCGGGCGGGTCTTGGCCGCAGCCTTGCCGCGAAGATGGAGACATCGGACGGCACGCTCAAGCGGGTCAAGGAGGGCTTGCACGACAACGAGATCAGCGTGCTGCTGATCCTGCGGCTGGTGCCGCTGGTGCCGTTCTTCGTGGCCAATCTGGTGCCTGCGCTGGTGGGTGTCGGATTGCGCAATTTCGTCTGGACGACGGCGGTCGGGATCATTCCGGGCGCGCTGGTGTTTACCTCCATTGGGGTGGGGCTGGGTGAGGTCTTTGACCGTGGGGAAAGCCCGGACCTGTCGCTGTTTTGGGCGCCGGAGGTGATCGGGCCGATCCTTGGCCTCGCGGCCCTCGCGGCGCTGCCCATCGTAATCAAGGCCGTGCGCGGCAAGGGAGCCCTGTGATGAAGGTGATAGAGACGGATATTCTTGTGATCGGCGCTGGCTCCGGCGGGCTGTCGGTCGCGGCGGGCGCGGTGCAGATGGGGGCAAAGGTCGTCCTGCTGGAGGCCGGCGAGATGGGCGGCGACTGTCTGAATTACGGCTGCGTCCCGTCCAAGGCGCTGATCGCCAGCGCCTCGATCGCGCACCAGATGCGCAACGCGCAGGTTTACGGCATCGCCAATGTCGAGCCTCAGGTCGACTATGCCGCCGGGCAATCCCATGTGGCGGATGTGATCGCCCAGATTGCCCCGGTGGACAGTCAGGAACGGTTCGAAGAACTTGGCGTCACGGTGATCCGGGAATTTGGCCGGTTCGTCTCGGACCGCGAGGTCGAGGCGGGCGACACGCGGATCAAGGCGCGTCGGATCGTCATTGCCACCGGCTCCAGCCCGCTGGTGCCGCCGATCCCGGGGCTGGACAAGGTGCCCTATCTGACCAACGAAACCCTGTGGGAGCAGACCACGCGCCCGGATCACCTGCTGATCATCGGCGGCGGTCCCATCGGCCTTGAAATGGCGCAGGCGCATCGGCGGCTGGGCAGCCGCGTCACCGTGATCGAGGGCTCGAAAGCGCTGGGCAAGGACGACCCCGAACTGTCCTCCATCGTTCTCGACAACCTGCGCGCCGAGGGGATCGAGATCGTCGAACAGGCGCAAGCCGCAAAGATCCACGGCACCGAAGGCGCTCTGACCGTCGAGACGGAGGACGGGCGCAGCTTCACCGGATCGCATCTGCTGGTCGCCGTGGGGCGGCGGGCGAACACCGAGGGCATGAACCTCGACAAGGCCGGGATCGAAACGAGCCGCGCCGGGATCAAGGTCGACGCCCATCTCAAGACCACCAATGCCCGCGTCTATGCCATCGGCGACGTGGCAGGCGGGCTGCAATTCACCCATATGGCGGGCTATCAGGCGGGGATCGTCATCCGGTCGGCGGTGTTTGGCCTGCCTGCCAAGGCCTCGACCGCACATATCCCGTGGGCTACCTATACCAAGCCCGAACTGGCGCAATGCGGCCTGACAGAGGCGCAGGCACGCGAGGAACACGGCGACCGGATGGAGGTTGCGCGCTTTGAATACCACCACAACGACCGCGCCATCGCCGAGCGCAAGACCAAGGGTCTGATCAAGGTCATGGTGGTCAAGGGGCGGCCCGTCGGCGCGTCCATCGTCGGCCATCAAGCGGGCGAATTGATCGGGCTGTGGTCGCTGGCCATCAACAGCAAGCTGAAAATGTCCGCCATTTCGGGCATGGTCGCCCCTTATCCGACGATTGCAGAACTTAACAAACGTGCCGCAGGGGCCTATTTCTCTCCCAGATTGTTTGAAAATGACAAGGTAAAGGCGGTCGTCCGGCTGATTCAGCGCTGGCTGCCCTGAGGTGCGAATGCTCAATTCCTTATCAGGACGTTTCCTGATCCTGACCGTGATTTTCGTGATGCTGGCCGAAGTGCTGATCTTCGTGCCCTCGATCGCGCGCTTTCGCGAGGATTACCTGCTGGCGCGGCTGGAACGGGCGCAGATCGCCTCGCTTGCGCTGTTGGCCGACGACATGCTCAGCGAGGATCTGGAGAAGGAATTGTTGCAAAATGCCGGGGTTTACAATGTGGTGCTTCGCCGCGACCAGATCCGGCAACTGGTGCTGAACTCGCCGCTGCCCGACATGGTCGCCAGTACCTATGATCTGCGCGAGGCGATGGCCTTTGATCTGGTGCGCGATGCAATGTTGCGGCTGGCCGACCCCGAACCGCGTGTGATCCGGGTGATCGGCGTGCCCTCGCTGGATGCGGGGCAGTTGATCGAGGTGACGATGGACAGCGGCCCGCTGCGCACGGCGATGATCGATTATGGCTTGCGCATCCTGTGGCTGTCGGCGCTGATTTCCATCGTGACGGCGGTGATGCTGTTCCTTGCGGTCCGGGTGCTGCTGGTCAAGCCGATCAAGGGGGTCGTCGGGCAGATGCAGAACTATGCCGCCGCCCCCGAGGATGCCCGCCGCATCATCACGCCCTCTGCCACCGTGCGCGAATTGCGCGAGGCCGAGGATGCGCTGAAGGCGCTGGAAACCCAGCTGACCCAGTCGCTGAAGCAAAAGGAGCGGCTGGCGCAACTGGGCGGGGCCGTCGCCCGCGTCAGCCACGATTTGCGCAACATCCTGACCTCGGCGCAGCTGTTCACCGACCGGATCGAGATGTCCGAGGACCCGGCGGTCAAACGCATGGCGCCCAAGCTGGTGAACTCAATCACCCGTGCCGTGTCGCTGTGTGAAAACACGCTGGCCTTTGGCCGGGCCGAGGAACCGGCGCCGACCCTGACCCTGTTCAACCTGTCGGAACTGACCAACGAGGTGCTGGAGGCCGAGCGGCTGGCCATCGGCGATGACGATATCAGCCTGTCCGAAGATGTACCCGCCAGTCTGATGCTGCGCGGCGACCCCGAACAGATCTACCGCGTCCTGTCCAACCTCGTGCGCAATGCCCGGCAGGCGCTGGCCGCGACCGGGCAGCATGGCGAGATCAGCGTGGCTGCCACCACCGAGGAGGATGACTGGGTCATCACCGTCACCGATACCGGCCCCGGCCTGCCGCCCAAGGCGCGCGAACACCTGTTCCAGCCGTTTCAGGGCGGAGTGCGCAAGGGCGGCTCGGGCCTTGGGCTGGCCATCGTCGCGGAACTGGTCAAGGGCCATGGCGGCACCTTGTCCCTGCGCCGCACGGACGAGACCGGCACCTGTTTCGAGGTCCGTATGCCGATGGGCCAGATGATCTGAAAAAATCTGAAAAAAGCCCTTGCGGAGGTCACGCACCATCTGTAAACCCCGCCCTCACGGACCGATAGCTCAGCTGGATAGAGTACTTGACTACGAATCAAGGGGTCGGGGGTTCGAATCCTCCTCGGTCCGCCATCAAAAAGCCCCGCAAACGCGGGGCTTTTTGTTTTTCTGCGTCTTGCCAGTCACTTGCAAGCGCGGGGATGCCCACCCGGTAGGCGGCACCCCCGGTCCGGGACTAGTCCACGCTCAGCCCGCTGGGTACCGCGTCGGGCCGCCCGAGCGGGCGTTGCAAAGCGGTCTTGCCGGTCAGCGCGTTCAGGAAGGCCTCTAGCGCGTCGATATCGTCCTCGATCATCGTCACCGGCGTCAGGTCGAGGAAAGCGACCTGACGGGCCATTTCCTCGCTGTCGTCGAGCACCGCGAAATCCCCCGTCAGCCCGTCGATCTGCGGCAGCCGGGCCATGCCCGGCGTCCATGCGCTGCGGGTGGTCAACGGATCGCACATATGGCGGATCATGTCGCGCAGGGTCGGGTAGGCCCCGTTATGGCCATAGGGCGCGGTCAGCGCCACGTTGCGCAGCGACGGCGTGCGGAAGCGGTACGCATCGGCGGGGTTCTTCGTCGTCTCCATCCGGCCAAGGTCGCGAGGGCGCGTATCGCCGTCGAAGGGCCGCCCCGGCCCGAATTGCGGCACACCCACGGCATAGAAATTCTGGTCGGTGAACAGTGGTCCGGCATGGCAGGTCGAACACCCCGCATCGCCAAAGAACAGCTCGCGCCCGCGTTCGGCCAAGGCGGGCAGCGGTTTGCCTTGGGTGATGTAGTCGTCCCACGGGCTGTCATGGCTTTGCCATTCCGTCCCGATGAATGCCGCGAGGGCATTGGCGATCTCGACGATGGTGATGTCGTCCGGCGAATTCACGTTGCGAAAGGCGCGTTTGAACAGACGCTGGTAGTCCGGCACGGCGCGGACGCGGTCCGCAACCATGTCCCAGCCGTGATCGATCCGGTCATCGAAGGCGACGGCCAGTGGGTTCTCATCCGTGCCCCCCGCCATCTCGGCGGGCGAGCTCATGGGAAACAGCGCCTGCGCCGCCAGAACCGAATTCAACCCGGCGGGCAGCAGCGCGCCCGCGGGGCTTTGGAAAGAAGCGCTCTTGCTGTCCAGCTGTTCGACCCGGCCATCGTGGAACATCACACGGACATCCTCGTGGCCAAGGTTCCACAAGGCGGGCGCGTTGCGCGGGATGCGGGCCGAGACGGGCACCACGGCATGGCGCTGATCCGCCAGCCCTTCGCCGCCCTCGCCGATGCCAAGGCTCAGCCCATCGGTGCTGTTCAGATCGTGGTGATGGCACGTCCCGCAAGAGATGTTCTGATTGCCCGAAAGCAGCTTGTCATAGAACAGCAACTGGCCCAATTCCGCCTGCTTGCGGTCGAACTGGATGTAATCATCGGGTGAAATCGTCTGGGCCACGGCGGCGGGGGCCAGCGTCAGAGATGTCAGAGCCAATACGGCTGCGGCTTTCAGGGTCGAAAAGGACATGAGAGGACCAAGTGTTATGAAAATCACGGACTGATGACGAAAATGTTATCAGCCCGCCGACACTTGGCAAGTGTGGTAAATCACACCTTAAATCACCCCAACATGCAGATTTTTCCGACAAACCACGGGTTATCCCCAGATCGTTTCCGGATCGTGGAAAGCGTCCCGAAGACGGACCGAATCAGGGGGTCGGGGTGAAGGTGCCGTATTGTCCGTTCTGGAACAGCAGCGGACGTCCCTCGCGCGTGGTGACGCGCGTGACCTGACCCACGACGATCGAATGATCGCCCGCGTCATGCACGGCCACCTGCCGACATTCGAAGCGCGACAGGCAGCCCTCGATCAGGGGGGTCTTTCCGGCACCCTCGACCCAGGACAGGCTGTCGAAGATATCGCCATTGCGCGCGAACCCGGCGCAGAGGTCGCGCTGTTCCTCGCTCAGCACATGGATCGCGAAATGCGAGGCGGCCACGTAGAACGGGTAGCGCGACGAGGATTTCGCAGGCGCCCACAGCACCAGCGGCGGGTCCAGCGACAGTGACGAAAACGAGTTCGCCGTGATCCCGAGCGGCCCGGTGCCGGTGTCGCAGGTCACGATCGTCACGCCCGTGCCGAAACGGCCCAGGGCCTCGCGGAAGGCGCGGGGGTCGGCTTCGGCCGGGTCAAAGCTGTGGGGCATGGCGGTCATCAAGATTCCTTACGGGACTTCGTGGCCGAGGGCGAGCGTGTAGAGTTCGAACCAAGTCTGTCGGTCCATCGCGATGCGGCCAGCATCGCCGATCCGCCGGATGCGGTCCAGATTGTTGGTGCCCAGAACCGGCAGGATGCCCGCCGGATGGGCAAGCAGCCATGCAATGGCGGCGGCAGAGGCATCGGTGTCATGCGCCGCGCCGATCTCGGTCAGGCGGGCGCGCAGGTCGGCATTGGCCTCGGCGAACAGAGTGCCGCCACCCAGCGGCGACCACGCCATGATCGGCTGGCCGTGACGCTGGTGAAAGGCCACGTCACCATTGGTGAAGGGCGCGTTCTGCATCAGGCTGATCTCGATCTGGTTTGTGGCCAGCGGGGCCTTCATCGCCGATTGCAGCAGGTCCCAGTCCCACGGGCGGAAGTTCGAAACGCCCACCGCGCGCACCTTGCCGCTTGCGATCACCTCGTCCAGCGCGGCGCCGGTCTCATGATGGTCCATGAAGGGATCGGGGCGGTGGATCAGCAGCAGGTCGATATGGTCGATGCCCATCAGCCGCAGCGAATGGTCGACCGAGGCCATGATGTGCGCGCGCGAGGTGTCATAGTATTTCACGCGGGCGGTTTGGTACCGGCCCACCGGCGCGACGATATCGCATTTGGTGACGATCTCGACCCGGTTGCGCAGGTCGGGCGTCAGCGCGGCGCCGAGGATTTCCTCGGCCATGTAGCCGCCATAGATGTCGGCTTGGTCCAGCGTGGTGATGCCCTGATCCAGACAGGCCTCGATCTTGGCCCGGACGTAGTCGGGCGAGGTGTCGCTGTCATCGCCCAGCCGCCACATGCCGTAGACCAGCCGGCTCAGCTCCAGTTCATCCGTCAGGCGCACCCGTTCCATGAATTTCCCCTTCTTGCGCCGTCAGGCGGTCTTGATGTGTCCGGCGCGGCTGGCCCATAGATATGGGGCGCGGACATGGTGTCCAGTTGCGTGGTGCAATTTCATCTTGCCGGTCCGACTGTCCTAATCGGTCAAGCTGACCGAAAAAGGGCAGGCGGGGGGCCGCCCTGCAAAACTGCGCGATACTGGCATTTCTGCCGCACCTTTGTTCCTTTCCTTGGCATAGACCGGGATTTCGAGTAAATCAATGCTGTATCAATCGGAGCGCCCGGATGTCCGACCGCCATGCCCTGCCGCTATATCTGCAAATCTCCGAGATGCTGATCCGCGAGATCAATGCCGGTCGCATCGCGGATGGGCAGCGCCTGCCGCCGGAACGGGACTATGCGGCGCAACTGGGGATCTCGGTCGGGACCTTGCGCAAGGCGCTGGGTGATCTGGCGGACAAGGGGCTGGTCGAGCGCATACAGGGCTCGGGCAACTACATCCGGGCGCGGGCCGATGTGCAATCGGTCTATGCCTTCTTTCGTGTCGAGTTGCTGGAGGGCGGTGGCCTGCCCACCGCCGAGTTGCTGGATGTCGACCGGGTGGCCAAGCCGGACGACCTGCCTGCCTTCGGTCGGTCGGACGGGGCGCTGCGCATCCGCCGCCTGCGGCGTCTGAACGGGCAGCCTGCCATCCTCGAGGAAATCTGGCTGGACGTGGCCTATGCGCCCGCCCTGTCGCGCAAGGACCTCTCGGAATCCCTCTACCTGACCTATCGAGAAAAGCTGGGCCTGTGGATCACCGGCGCCGAAGACCGCATGTCCGTCGCGCCGGTGCCGGACTGGGCGCCCGCCAGCTATGGCCTTGCGCCGGGAACGCTGACCTTGCTGGCCACCCGCGTCAGTGTCTCGCGCGAGGGCGAGCGGGTAGAGGTCAGTCGCGGCTACATCGACACGACGGTCGCCACTTACGTCGCGCGGTTGAAGTAGCGGCGGCACATCTTGCAGGTTGCGCGCGCGCTGCCCATGCCAGCCCCGCGTGCGTGTCGGCTGTTTCCCCGGGGTCAAAAGTGCCGCATTTTGGCCACAATTCGGGGGGCAAAAGCCGGGAAACACCGGTTTTTCGGGCCGCCTGCAAAAGTTAGCCTGTTTTAATTCTGGCGAAAAATTTCTGAATGCGTTATCAAAAAATCAGCAGAACAAGGCACCCGGTATAAAATCGGGGCCAAGAGGTAGAGCGGTGGTATCATGGGCGCGATTGAATTCGTGATCCGCACCCGTGCGGGTGCGATTGAACGTGGGTCTGTTGGTGGCGGTGACGAGGATTTCCTGATCGACGCCGGAACAGGTAACGACATTTCCTTGAACATTCGGCAGGCGGACCTGCGCGGCTATGACCGCTCGGGCAATGACCTGCTTGTGACGCTGGCGGATGGCCGGGTCATCGTGCTTGAGGGCTATTTCGAGGTCGGCGCAGACGGTGGCAACCGCCTGTTCCTCTCGTCGGACGGCATCCTGAACGAAGTGAGCTTCGTCCAGACCGACAACGGCGCGCTGTTCGCGCAATACGGTCCGACCGAGACTTGGGGCAAGTGGAGCCCGTCGGACCAGTTGATCTTCATCGACGATCCGCAGGTCGTGGCCGATGCGCCTCTGAACGCCTATGATGGCGAAGAGGAAGAAGTGACCATGCTGGGCACCGCCCTGCTGGGCGGCCTTGCCGGAACCGGCGCGGGCGTCGGGGCCGCTGCGCTTGGGGGCGCCGCGCTGATCGGCGCCGGCCTGACTGGCGGCGGTGGCGGGAACGGCGGCGGTGGCGGCGGCGGAGGCACGACTTGGGTTACGCCCACGGTCGACGACCCCGACGCGGTGCATACCATCTCTGGCAACGACACGCCGAGCCTGACCATCACCGGAACGGCCAATCCCGGGTCCACCGTGGTCGTCATCATCGGCGGCGAGACCGTCACCGTGATCTCGGACGGCAATGGCATCTGGGAAGCGACCTTCGACGGTGACGACTTCCCCGATGACGGCCTGTATCCGAACGTCAATGTCGAGGTTACGGACCCCGATGGCACCGTGACTGGACTGGTCGGACCCAGCTTTGAAATCGACACGATCGGGCCGATCATCGATGTCACCCATGGCACGGTCAGCGCAGGCGACCTGTTCAACGCCGTCAGCCATGCGGGGGGCGTGACCCTGTCCGGCACCGGCGAGGCGGGCGCGACCCTGATCATCGAAATCGACGGCCATACCGAAACGCTGGTCATCGACAACAGCGGCAGCTGGAGCGCGACGTTCGACGCGACCGTGCTGCCCGGCGGCGAATATACCAGCGTCGTGACGCTGACGGCCACCGACGCCTTCGGCAACACCACCGTGGTCACCGACTCGGTCGAGATCGACACCATTCCGCACCCGATCACCATCGATCCGGTCACCGCCGACAACATCATTTCCGGCGCCGAGGCCAATGCGGGCTTCCTCATCTCGGGGACCTCGACGGCCGGTGCCATCGTGACCGTTTCGTTCGAAACCTTCAGCCAAGACGTGCTGGTCGCGGCGGATGGCACGTGGGAAGTCACCGTGACCGCGGCGGATTTCCCCGGCGGCGAGTATTCGTCGGACATCACCGTCACGACCACCGACCTTGCGGGCAATGGCTCTTCGGCGGTGTGGACGGTCGATATCGACACGGTGAACACCCTGACGCTGGACAACGGTCCGCTGACCGGCGACGACCTGATCAACGCGACCGAGCTGGCCGGGGGCGTGACGCTGACCGGCATGTCGCAGGCGGGCGCAAGCGTCGCCATCACCATCGAGGGCATCACCCAGACCGTCACCGCAGACGCCACCGGCGCGTGGAGCACGACCTTCACCGGCCTGTCCGGCGGCACCTATCAGACCTCCGCGCAGATCGTGTCGACCGATGCGGTTGGCAATACCGAGACGCTGCCCCACAGCTTTACCATCGACACCGAAAACGCCGTGACCATCGACACGTCGGCGGTGGCGGGCGATGGCGTGGTCAACGCGACCGAGCAGGGCGGCATGGTCACCGTGACCGGCACCGGCGAGGCGGGCGCGACGCTGGTGATCGAAAACGCGCTTGGCAGCACATGGACCACCACGGTGGCCGCCGATGGCAGCTGGAGCCTTCAGGTGCCCGGCAGCGCGCTGGCGATCGACGGGGCCGAGCATTCCTATCTGGGCGGCACCGCGCCGCTTTATGTCACCTCGACCGACGCGGCGGGCAACATCTCGTACAGCCAAGGCACGGTGCAGGTCGACACTCGTACCGAGCTTGTGACCCTGATTCAGGACGCCGATGGCGTCATCAATGCCGCCGAGCGCGATGCGGGTGTGGACGTCATGGGCTTTGGCGAGCCGGGGTCGAGCATCGAGCTGACCGTTTCCGGTCAGGTCCTGACGACGACGGTGGATGCGGGCGGATCTTGGTCCGTGACCATCCCGACGGCGCTGGTGCCGACGGGTCAGACCTCCATGGATATCAGTGTCACCGCCACCGACCCGGTCGGCAACGTGCTGACACAAGATCTGAACATCCCGGTCGATACCGCGACCACGGTGCAGGTCTCGACCGCCAATGTGGAAACCGACGGCGTCGTGAACGCGGTCGAGCGCGCCGATGGCGTGACCCTTGTCGGCTCGACCGAGCCGGGCAACAGCGTGAACGTGACCATGGGCGGCGTGACGCGCCCGGCGACGGTCGCGGCAGATGGCAGCTGGACCGTGACCTACTCGGCTGCGGCGATCCCGCAGGGCGAGACCCAAGTGACCGTGACGGCGGTTGCCACGGATGCGGCCGGCAACACGGCCACGGCCACCGATACGCTGGATGTCGACACGCTGGTGCGCAACTTCGGCATCACCTCGACGCCGGGCGGTGCCGATGGCATCGTCAACGCCGCCGAGGCGCAGGCGGGCATGACCGTCACCGGCACGACCGAGCCGGGCGGCACCGTCGTTCTGACCCTTGCGGGCCAGACCGTTCAGGCGGTGGTGGATTCCAATGGCAACTGGACCGCGACCTTCACCGAGTCCCAGCTGCCCAGCGGCGAGACGACCGCCACGCTGACGGCCCTGTCGACAGACGCAGCGGGCAACACCTCGACCGTGACGCAAACCGTGCGGGTCGATACCGATGCGGGCCTGCTGACGATCAGCCCGAACCCGGTCGAAGGCGACGATGTCGTCAACTTTGCCGAGGCCTCGGATGGCGTGGTGCTGTATGGCACCTCGAACCCGGGCCAGATGGTGACGGTCACGCTGGGTGGCGTCAGCCACGTGGTCCAGACCGATGCCGCTGGCAATTGGACGGCGCCCTTCTCAGCCGGAGAGATCACGCCCGGCACCTACACGGCCCAGATCACCGCCACGATCACCGACAGCGCGGGCAACACGCTGACCCGCACCGACAGTGTCCTTGTGGACACCGAGGTCGTCAATTTCGCCACCTCGGCCAACCCGGTCGAAGGGGACAACGTGATCAATGCGACCGAAGCCGCCGACGGCTTTGTCCTGACTGGCACCACCGAGCCCGGCAGCACCGTTTCCGTGACCTTCGAGGGCACCACGGTGCAGGCGAGCGTCGATGCCAATGGCAACTGGTCGGCCAGCTTCGCCGCGTCGAGCGTTCCGGCGGGTGAATACAGCACCGGCGCGACGATCGACACGATCGACCCGGCGGGCAACACGGCCACGACCTCGGTCACGTTCGGCGTGGATACGCTGGTCAACGACCTGACCGGCAACGCCCCCACGCTGACCGGCGACGGCACGATCAACGCGCTCGAAGCGGCCAACGGCGCGACGCTGACCGGTACGGTCGAGCCCGGCTCGACGGTCGAGGTCACCTTTGGCGGCATGGTCTACGTGGCCACCGTCGAGGCCAATGGCAGCTGGTCGCTGGACATTCCCAGCGACGGCATCCCGCGCGGCACCCTGACCGAGCCGATGCTGATCGAGGCGACCGACGCGGCGGGCAACGTTCGGGTCATCAATGACAGCGTTCAGATCGACACGGACGCGCCGGATTCGCTGAACTGGCTGGGCTATGGCCGTGACGGTTCGGGCGTCGACATGATCCGGACCGAGATGACCGATGACGCGGTCTATCTGGGTCGGCTCACCAATACGGGCGGCGCGGCCGACATCGTCGATGTCGACCTTTCTTCCTCGGTCGATATCGGCGCGATCCAGCAGACCTGGATGTCCTTCGACAGCGCGGTGCCGGATGGCACGCACTTGGTTCTCGCCACGACCGACGATGCCGGCAACACGACGGGGACCTATCTCGTCACCGACGACCCGCACACCAACACCGTGCAGATGTCCGACGGGATCGCGAACGCCCTGACCGAGTTCCAGATCGACACCATCGACCTGCACTTTGCCGAGGATGCCGATCTGACCATCACCGAGGCACAGATCCTTGCCCTGTCGGAAACCACCGACACCGTGATCATCAAGGGCGGCAGCGACGACGAAGTGACAATTGCGACTGCGCAGTTGACCGGTTCCGAGACCATCGATGGCGAAGTCTACAGTGAATACACGATGGGTGGTGCGACCCTTCTGATCGATGACGAAATCACCGTCCACAACTTCACTGTTTAACTGACCAAACGTCCGGAGGGCCGGCTGAACCGGCCCCCGGATCCCGGATAACCATAAACGCGCCGATAACGGGGGCACGACATGAGCAGACGCAGGCGGAGCCTGGGCATGATCGCCGCTTTGGCGTTATTGCCCGGATGTATGGGAAATTTGGCGGACGGTCCGGTCTCGCGCTTCAAGGGCGCGGATGACCAAGTCCGTGGGCCGGGCGCGACCAAGGCGGCCTTGGTCAAGCCCGCCGATGCGTCCGAGATCATCCATGCCCTGCAACTGCGTCCCTCCGTCATCCTGTCCGGCACGCCTTACAGTCAGGTCGCAGACGCGGTGATCGCTGCCGATGCCCGCGTTGCCGAGGCCGATCTGCGCGTGGCGCAACTGCGCGCCGAAGCGGCAAAGAAGAACTGGATGCCCCGGATTGGTCCGCGCGTGTCGTTGAACTCGCTGGGCGATTTCGTCGCGCAACTGGTGATCGAGCAGGTGATCTTTGACAATGGTCGCAAGGTGGCCGAGCGCGATCTGGCCAAGGCCAACGTGGAAATCGCCGCTGTCGCGCTGGTCGAGGATGGCAACAAGCGCGTGTATGACGCGCTGTCGCTGTACCTGAAAGCCGAGGAAAACCGTGATCTTGCGGGCCATCTGGGCCGCGCGCTGAAAGACATGTCGCATTTCGAATGGGTCATGCAGGAGCGCGTCAATGGCGGGGTCTCGGACATGTCCGACCTCAATGTCCTGCGCCAGAAACTGGCCGCGATGCGCGCCCGCAAGGGCGAGGCCGAAGAGGCCACCGCGACCGCGCTGGCCGAGTTGAACGCCATGTCCATCCGCAATCTGGGCGACCTGCGCGGCATCGGGGACCTGCGCGATGCAGGCGCGGCCGAGCCTCTGGGCGTGATCCGCGCCCGCGCCGAACGCGAACGCACCATGGCCGAGGCCCGCATCGCCCGCGCCTCGCACCTTCCGGGCCTGTCCGCCAGCGGCTCGGTCGACCGCGATGGCAACACGCTGGGCGGGTTGGAAATCACCACGGATTCGCTGTTCTCGCTGGGAACGATGGCCGAATTCCAGGCGCTGGAAGTCGTCAAGGAGGCCTCCGACCGCAAGGTGGCCGAGGCCCGTGAGGTCGCCGAACGCCATGTTCAGGCGCAATCCAGCAAGCTGTCTGCCTATCAACGGCAGGCGACCGAGGCAGTCACCCTGACCGCGCAGGCCAAGACCAATCTCGACCTCTTCCGCGCGCAATACGAGGGCGGGCAGCGGCAGGTCATGGATGTGGTCGGCGTCTACGAAACATGGGCGCAGGCTTTGGAAACCGAACTTGAACTGAAATACAAGGCCGCCCGCGCCGAACTGGAACTGGCCCGCCTGAAAGGCGCTCTGGCCGAGGGGGCACGGATTTGAGCACAGTCGTCCAGATGGGCCAGCGTGCCCTGCGTGCCGTCCCCGGCGCGTCCCGCCAAAGCCGTTTTTCGGAACGCGCCACCGCACGGGCCGAGTTGATCCGCGTGCTGGCGGGCCGTCTGGGCGTCGAGGCCAAGGCCACCGACATCCTCGAAGCATTGGCGCTGCACGCGGGCTGCGATGACAGCTACGACGCCGTTGCTCTGCGGATGGGTGTCGAGGCGGCGGGGCTTCTGGGGCTCGAAGACGAGCCGGATACTCTGGTGCCGGGCCTCTGGCCCGCGATTGCGCTGATGACGAACGGTCAGGCGGTGCTGGTGCTGAGGCAGGACGGCTACACCCTGACCATCTATGACAGCACCACATCGTCGCGGACATCCGAAGTCTCGGTTGGCGAGTTCGGCCCGTATTTCTCGGGCCAATTGATCCGCGCCGAAGCGCCCGTGGCGCTGCTGTCGGAAACCCATGCCAAGGTCGAGCGCGAACGCCACTGGTTCTGGGGGCAATTCCACCGTTTCACCAAGGCCTTTGGCGAGGTCGCATTGGGGTCGCTCGTGGCGAACGTGTTGGCCGTGTCGGTCGCACTGTTCAGCTTGCAGGTCTATGACCGGGTGATCCCGCACAAATCCGAAGCCACGCTTTGGGTGCTGGCCGCAGGCGCGGGGCTGGCCCTGCTGATGGAGGCGTTCCTCAAGATCGCCCGCAGCCAGTTGCTGGACGGGGCAGGGCGGCAGATCGAGATGGGCATCCAGAAACTGTTGATGGACAGGCTTCTGGGCATGCGCTCGGACCTGCCGGGCAGTTCCCCGTCAAAGCTGTTTTCCGCCATGCGCGAATTCGGCTCGGTGCGCGAGTTCTTTACCGCGTCGACCGTGGGCGTGCTGGCGGATATCCCGTTCATCTTCGTCTTCCTGCTGATGGTCTGGTCGATTGCCGGATCGGTGGTCTGGGTGCTGATCGCGGGGGGCATCCTGATGGTCGTGCCCGGCTTCTTTATGCAGCGCCGGATGATCCGCCTGACGCAGGAAATGCAGGGGGCATCTGCGAAACAATCCCGCCTACTGCAGGAAACCGTCACCGATCTGGATACGATCAAGACCCAGCGCGCCGAAGACCGCTTCGCCCGTCTGTGGGAAGAATTAACTGCCGTGCAGGCGCTCAAAAGCTCGGAACAGCGTCGCCTTGGGGCGATCCTGACATTCTGGAGCCAGGGCGTTCAGCAAGCCACCTATGTGGCTGCCGTGATCACCGGGACTTACCTCGTCTTCGCCGGAGAATTCACGGTCGGCTCCATTATTGCCGTTGGCATCCTGTCCTCGCGCACCCTTGCGCCCCTGACGCAACTGTCGGGCATTCTGGCCCGCTGGGGCAACGTCAAGGCGGCGCTGGATGGCTTGGACGGGGTTGCGCATATCCCGCAGGACCGGTCCGAGAGCCGCACCTATCTGCGCCGCGACCGGCTCGAGGGCCGCTTTGAGTTGAAAGGCGTGACCTATCGCTACGACCCCGAGGGCGCAGCCGTGCTCGACTTGGCGGGCCTGACCGTGCAGGCCGGGCAGGTGGTGGCCGTTCTGGGCACCAACGGCTCGGGCAAGTCCACGCTGCTCAAGATGCTGACGGGGCTCTATGCGCCGGGCACCGGACAGTTGATGATCGACGGGGTCGAGATGGGCCAGATCGAGCCCAAGGACCTGCGCCGCCACATTGGCTACCTCGGCCAAGAGGTGAAGCTGTTCCAAGGCACGCTGCGCGACAACCTGAACCTCAACCTGCTGGAACGCGACGATGACCGCCTGATGGAGGCGCTGGATTTCGCCGGTCTGGGGGCCTTCATCAAGGCGCACCCCAAGGGGCTGGACCTGCCGATCCACGATGGCGGGCTGGGCCTGTCGGTCGGCCAACGCCAATCCATCGGCTGGGCGCGGCTGTGGCTGCAAGACCCCGACATCTGCCTGCTGGACGAACCCACCGCCGCACTGGATCAGGCCTTGGAAAAGGCGCTGATCACGCGGCTGGAGACATGGCTTGCCGGTCGGACGGCGGTGATCGCCACGCATCGCGTGCCGATCCTGTCGCTGGCCTCGCGCACCTTGATCCTGTCGCAGGGGCGTCTGGCGGTCGACGGCCCGCGCGATCAGGTGCTGGCGCGCCTGCGCGGCACGGTGACCGATCAGCCCGTGCAGCCCGCAAAAGGAGCCGCCTGACATGGCCACCAGCAGCACCAACCTGAACGCGCAACTGGCGCGCACGATGCGCGGCCCATCGCTGACCATATGGCTCTGCGCCATCGCGGTCTGGGTGTTCATCATCTGGGCCAGCTTTGCATGGCTGGACGAGATCGTGCGCGGCGAGGGCGAGATCATCTCCAGCTCGCGCCCGCAGATCATCCAGAACCTCGAAGGCGGCATCCTGACCGAACTCTTGGTCAAGGAAGGCGACGAGGTCCTGCGCGGAGATATCCTTGCTCGCCTGCACGGCACACAATTCCAGTCGTCCGTGGACGATTTGGAGGACCAGATCACCGCCCTCGAGATCCGCCGCCTGCGGCTCGAGGCCGAACTGGCGGGGGCGTCGTTCTTTGACGTCCCCGCACCTTTGGCGGTGCGGTCCCTGGATATCGTATCCTCTGAACGGGCGCTCTTGGCCGCGCGCTATCAGGACTACACGTCGCGCAGCGCAGGTGCACAGCGCATCCTCGATCAGGCGGCGTCAGAGTTGAAATTGATGGAAGACCTTTTAGAGCCCGATTTGAAACTAATTGAGTGAGTTCAGGAGGTTGTGATTCTGTTCGGCTGCGACACTGAACGGAGACCACGATGGCCTGGACCGAACTCACCCGCAGCCAGCATGCCCGTGAGGGCGACAAATACGCAAGCGATTTGACAGATGCCGAATGGGCGCTGCTCGCCCCTTTGATGCCGCCGCCCAAGCAAACTGGCCGGCCGCGCACCACGTGTTTACGCGATGTGTTCGACGCGATCCTTTATGTTGCGACCACAGGGTGCCAGTGGCGAATGCTGCCGAACGACTTTCCACCGGTCTCGACAGTACGAGGGTATTTCTATGCGTGGCGCAATGACGGGCTGCTGGAGGAGATGAACCGCGCACTTGTGGAGGCCGCACGTCTGGCCGAGGGCAGAGCGCCCCTGCCAACGGCAGGTATCATCGACAGCCAGAGCGTAAAAACCACTGAAAGTGGCGGGATTAGCGGCTATGATGCTGGCAAGCGGATCAAAGGGCGCAAGCGCCACATTGCCACCGACACGCTTGGCCTGCTGGTCGGTCTTGTCGTTCACAGTGCCGGCATCCAAGACCGTGATGGCGCGCCGGATGTTCTGAAACGTGTGGCCGCACGGTATCCCACCCTGCGCCACGTGTTCGCCGATGGCGGGTATGCAGGGCCAAAATTGCGAGAAGCGTTAAAGTCTATCGGGCGCTGGACGGTGCAGATCGTCAAGCGCTCAGACACCGCAGAAGGGTTCGAGGTGTTGCCACGCCGATGGGTGGTCGAACGTACCCTCGCTTGGCTGGGACGATGCCGACGTCTATCGAAGGATTGGGAGAAATCCATCGCCAGCGCGGCAGCTTGGGTCACGATCGCACACATCCGCCGCGTCACGCGGCTACTCGCAAGACAATGAATTCGCTCGAAGAGTTTTGAATCAGACTCTTAGACAAGAAGGTCGTCGCGCTGATCGAGGTGACCCGCGCCCGCAAGGCCCATGCGGATGCACGCCGGGCATTCGACGAGATCGTGACGCAAACCGAACTGGGCCGCGCCGAAGAGTATTCGGACACGCTGAAGGAACTGGCGACGCTGCGGCAGAACCTCAAGGCCTCGCAAGACCAGTTGAACCGCACGGTTCTGGCCTCACCCATGCACGGGGTGGTGACGAAGCTGGCGGTGACGACCATCGGCGGCGTGGTGCGACCGGGCGAAGAGATCATGCAGATCATCCCGGTCGACGAGGACCTGTTCGTCGAGGCCCGCATCCGCCCCGAGGACATCGCCAATATCCGCCCCGGACAGGAGGCGACGATCAAGCTGTCGGCCTATGATTACACGATCTACGGGACGCTGAAGGGCCGGGTCGACGTGATCTCTGCCGACACGTTCAAGGACGAACGCCGCCCCGAGCAGGAGCCGCATTACAAGGTGCAGGTCCGGGTCGACATGTCCTCGTTGACCGACCGGCAAGCACGCATGGAAATCCGCCCCGGCATGATGGCCACCGCCGAGTTGCACACCGGCGAGAAAACGGTTCTGCAATACCTGCTGAAGCCCCTCTACAAATCGCGCGAAGCCTTTCACGAGCCGTAGGTTCCCGAAAGGAGCGGCTGCGCCGCGCAGGTTTACTCGGCCTTCGGGCTGCGCCCTCGGCCTCGGGTGGGCGCCCGTGGCACGCGATCCACCTGGAAACACCACGTTTCGGCTTCTTTTGGCCGAAAATACCGCGGGGGTCCGGGGGCAGAGCCCCCGTGGCGCGACGGATCAATCCGCGCTGTCCATCCAGATGGTGACCGGCCCGTCATTCACCAAGTGCACCTGCATATCCGCCCCGAAGCGGCCCGTTGCCACGGGCACGCCCTGCGCCTGCATCTGCCCGGCGAAATATTCATACAAACGCTCGCCCTCATCGGGTTTGGCCGCGTAGGAAAACCCGGGGCGGTTGCCGCGTTTTGTGTCGGCGGACAGGGTGAACTGGCTGACGACCAGCGCCGACCCTTTGATGTCGAGCAGGGACCGGTTCATCTTGCCGTCGTCGTCCTTGAAGATGCGCAGCTTTGCGATCTTGGCGGCAAGTTTGTCGGCTTCGGCTTCGGTGTCGCCCTGCATGGCGCAGATCAGGATCAGGACGCCATGGCCGATCTCGCCTACGGTGGCGCCGGAAATGTCGACCCGCGCCTCGGAGACGCGTTGGATGAGGGCTCTCATAGCTCGCGGGCCCAAGGCGGGTTTGCCCCGGCGCGGCTGACCGTGATGGCGGCGGCGCGCGCGCCAAGGTCGGCAGCGGGCTTCAGGTCGTCGAGCCATGCGCTGGCGAGTGCCGCCCGGGTCAGGAGCCCGTCGCGGGCGAGACCGGCGAGAAAGCCCGCGTTGAACGTATCCCCGGCCCCCACCGTATCGACCACCGTCACCTTTTGCGCGGGCACGCGCGCGGTGCCTTCACGGGTCACGATATCGACGCCCTCGGCGCCCCGGGTGATCAGCACAACCGCGACGCCCTGCTTCAGCAGGCTCTCTGCGGAGGTGTCCAGCCACGCCATGTCCTCGTCCGAGACCTTCACGATGTCGGCGCGGGCCAGCATCCCGTCGAGACGGGCGCGATAGCGCGCTTCGTCGGTGATGAAGCCGGGGCGGATGTTCGGGTCGATCATCACCGGCAGGTCGCCGGCCCGCGCGCAGAGCGCGGCGTAGCTGTCGGCCTGCGGTTCCGAGACCAGCGAGATGCCACCAAAGAACAGGGCGTCCAGCGTGTCAGTTGCGGGCAGGTCGGCCTCGGTCAGCATGCGCCCGGCGGTATTCTCATCGTAGAAAGCATATTGCGCGTGCCCGTCCGTGAGCGTGACGAAAGCCAGCGTGGTCGGGCGGTCCGAGCGCGGGCAAAGGCTGTGATCGACATGCGAGGCGTCCAGCGTGTCCGTCAGGACCTTGCCGAAGAGGTCGTTGGACAGGCCGCCGAAATAGCCCGATTGCGCACCCAGTCGCCCCAACGCGATGGCGGTGTTCATGACGGCGCCACCGGCATAGGGCGAAAAGGCGGGTTCGCCCTGCGTTGTCTCGCGAGGGAGCATGTCGATGAGGGCTTCGCCGCAACAGAGGATCATGTCCGTGTCTCCGGGTGAGTGTTTGCGCTAACTGCGCCTGTCTGCCATGGCTCTGGCGCACGGGCAAGGCAAAGGTAGGATGGGTGATCACCCATCCTACTGATTCATCGCGATCAGGTAGCCTATGCCGCCTGCGACGATCAAACCCAGCAGCACCGCGAAGAAGATCTTCCATTTCGACCAAGGCCGTTCGCCCTGCACCCGTCCGGTCCGCCCGTTCACCACGAAGCGGTAGCTCTTGTCGCGATACTTGTACGCGGCCATCCAGACCGGCAGCAGCACATGTTTGAAGGTCACGTCGCGCACATCCGTATCGACGTGATGGATGCGTTGCCGATCCCCGCCAATGTCGAACTTGATGTCCCGCTCGATCTGGCGGTCCATCTTGGCGCGCGCCTCGTCGAAGCCCTCGTCGAGATCGACCTGATACCCTTCGGCGCGAAACCCGGCGAGGAACTCTGGCCGGTAGGGTTCCATCGCCGTCAGGTCCCACGGTTCCAACGCGTCGGTGTAGCGTTTCGGCAAGGACCGCGAGGCCAGCACCAGAACGTCGTCGAAGAACCGGGTGACTCGGCCCGAAACCGGCGTCCAGCGGATCTTTTGCACGCGCTGGGTGGTCATCTTGCCGTCCCGCATCACGGTGCGGTTCTCGTAATAGACCGTCCCGCGCTCCCCCCGGTAGAGCGAGGTCGTATCCGCGTCATAGGTCCAGTAGGGCACGTAGATGCCGGACATCTTGCGCCCCTTGCGCGCGTAGTCCTGCAACCCGTTCGGAGCGAACCACAGCCGCCCCAGCCAATCGGTCATGGCCTGCCGCGCCGCCGGTTCGTCCAACGCAAAGGGCAGCAGACCACGCGGCTTGATCTGGCGGTGCGTCCCGGTATCCGCCACGACCGGCGTCGCGCAGAACGGACATTCCGTGGCATGGGCATCGGCGTCGAATTCCACCTCTGCCCCGCAATTGGGGCATTTCGAAACGCGCAGGTCCTCCATCTCCTGCAGGGGCAGAAGGTTGCTGATCGCGGCCTTGAAATCCAGCTCCTTGATGCCGCCGCCCCAAGGCCCTGCGCCCTGAATGGCGCGGGTGTTGCCGCAATGATCGCAGATCAGCTTGCTCTCATCCGGGTCAAAGCGGAAATCGGCGCCGCATTGGTCGCAGGGAAAGCGGTGCTCTTCCTCGATCGTGACAGGCTCTGGTGCGGCTGGCGGCGGGGGCGGCGGTGTATCGGTCATGAAAAGGACTGTCCGGGGCAAGCGGTGAACATTCAAGCCCATACTGGCCTGAACGCCGCTTGGGGAAAAGGCGGGAATACCGGGCTGGGCCGGAAGAATTGTCGGGACTTTGCCGGGGCAGGTTCAGCAGCCATTAACCGCCGGGGCGCATCGTCTCGGCCGTGTCCGCAATGACGATAACGGGGGTGACAGTGACCCATGACGATCTGATCCGCACGGTGACAGAGGCGGTGCGCGCCCATGACGGGTGGCCGCGACGCCTGCGACGTGCCGTGGCGCAAGGCGGGCTGGCGGTGCCGGCCGATGCGATTGCCTGTGGCGCGCATTGTGGTTTCGGCCAATGGCTTGACGATTTGCAAGCCGATCCCGACATCGCCCACGCACCGGAATTTCGCCGTCTGGTCACGGCGCATACGGTGCTGCATGTCGAGGCCGGGCGCATCGCCGCCATGGTCGAGGCAGGGGACTGCCAGCAGGCGCACGCGGCCTTGTGCGGCCCGAGCCTTGAGCAGGCGACGCGGGCCTTGTCCGAGGCAGGTGCCGAGTGGAGCGCGGTCACAATGTAGAAAGGCTCCGCCATGCGGAGCCTTTCGATCCCTCACCCGGCGGGGGGCGGCGGCGGAGGCGGCGGCATCACCGTGAACAGTTGCGCCAGTTCGGCGACTTGACCTGCGGGTTTCCACCCGTCCTGACCGGCGGTCCAGACCAGCGTTTCGCGGGTCAGCTCGCCATCGGTGGCCATGCGACCCATCCGGGCCTTCGAAAACGGTCCTTTCGTGGCGCCGTTCTCGGCGATGTGCCAGACATGCTCGACCGGTGGCGGCGGTGGGGCCATCGGCGCGGCGGCGGCGGGGGCCGCCTGCTGAGGCTGCGCGCCCCACGGCCCCATGCCCATCTGCCCGGCCATGCCCGCGCCCATGGCGGCGCCCATGCCCATGCCCATCGCGCTGTCCATGGCACCACCCGTGCCCATGGCCTCGGCCGCCTTCCACTTCATGTGGTCGTCGAGATTGCCCGCGATCCCGCGCGAGGTGCGCGCATCCAGCGCCTTTTCCACCGCAGGCGGCAGGCTGATATTCTCGATATACAATTCCGGCAGCGCCAGACCGTAGGCATGGATCACCGGGTCGATCGCCTTGGCGATCAGTGCGCCGACCTCACTGGTATTGGCCGCCATGTCGAGCACCGGAATGCCGCTCTTGGCGATAGCCCTTGAGAATTCCTGCACGATGATGTTGCGGATCTGGAAGCTGATCTCATCCATCGTGAATTCGCCATCCGTCCCGACGATCTCGGTCAGGAACAGCGCGGGGTTGTCGACCTTGATCGTATAGGTGCCAAAGGCCCGGATGCGGGTCGGCCCGAATTCCGGGTCGCGCAGCATGATCGGGTTCTTTGTCCCCCATTTCAGGTTGGTGAAACGGTTGGTGTTGACGAAATAGATCTCGGACTTGAACGGGCTTTGGAACGCGTGGTCCCAATGCTGAAGCGAGGTCATGATCGGCATGTTGTTCGTTTCGAGCATATAGAGCCCGGGGGTGAACACATCCGCCAATTGCCCTTCATGGACAAAGACCGCCGCCTGCCCCTCGCGCACCGTCAGCTTGGCGCCGTACTTGATCTCGTGGCCCTCGCGCTCGAAGCGATAGACCATCGTGTCGCGTGTGTCGTCCGTCCAATGGATGACGTCGATGAACTGACCACGCAGGAAATCGAAAATGGGCATCAGTCTAACCTCGTCTTTCGTCTTGGGGAGGCCCCGGTCATTCAAATGGGTCCCGGGTCGCCCGCCAACTCCGTCGCGCGTTCGCGCACGATCGGAAGCGCCTGTTCGGCGGTCATGCCGGGGGTCAATCGGGGGTCGTAGAGGATCTTCAGCAGCATCTCGTCATGCCGCGTCAGCAGCGCGAATTCGTCGTCGTCGTTGAAGATCGACGGTCGCGCGCGCGGGTCGTCATTGGTCAGGCCAAAGCCTTGGGCGATTTCCTCGTGGATGCAGGACCGGCGCAACAATTCGGGATGCTCGGAGCGGATCACCGCGATGGCGGTGCCGTAATCATAGCCCCCCACGGTGTCGGAAAACGCCACCACGACGCAATGGATCGCGCGCGGCAGGTTGTCGAAGATGCGCAGCGCCGTCGGATTCACATCCGGCACAAGCGCTTGAATACGCGGGGCGATCAGGTCCTTGTCATCCTCTGACATGAACAGCACGTGGAAATTTGCCCCGGTCGATGCCATCGAGACCGGATGCCCGCTGATCCGCCCCAGTCGCGCGGCGTAGGCCGCGACCTGACGGCGATCCCAGTCGCGTTGGTCGACCGGGACGCGGGGGCCAAATTCCACGTTCATGCGAACAGGCTTCGTCCATTTCTTGATGGCAGAGGCCGCGCCCGAAGACGGTTTCAAGCCGTTGCCGCGTTCGTACTCGTCCTCGAGCGCGATCTTCTGGAAGTTGCGGATCAGCATTGTGTCGGTAAAGGCCGTGTCCGGCCCTCCGCCATCGGTGCGCAGCAGTCCGCGTGACAGCAAATTGCGCTGCACGCGGCTGTAATAGTCGGACAGGTCGAGGCTGGCCTGCGACGGAGGCACGCCCGCGGGCGCGGGCATGGCCGCCTGCACCACGCTTTGAGGGCGTTCCGCCGGTTTGGTAGAGGTCTTGCGCGGGGCAAGCTCCGAGCCCGTGCAGCCCGCAAGCAGCACGGCGGACAGGGCGAGAAAGCCCGTGATCTTGCCCCGCGTCAGCATGATCAGGACGGCACCGCCGTGCCTGCATTGTCGCCCGTGCCATCCTTGCGCGCCTTGGCGGCGGCGAGGGTGTCGCGCAGGTCCTTTTCCATCTTCTTCAACTCTTCCTCGGCCTTGGCGCGGCGGGCCTTGCCCTCGTCCGCGATCTGGAGCGATTCCTGAATGGTGCCGATCAGGTCGGCATTGGCCTGCTTGACCGCCTCGATGTCAAAGACGCCGCGCTCCATCTCCTGACGGATCATCGCGTTCGATTCCCGCAGGTTGGCGGCGTTCGAGGTCAGAAGCTCGTTGGTCAGGTCGTTGGCGTCGCGCACGGCGGCGGCCGCCTGTTTGCTGCGCTGGATGGTGACCGCCTGCGCCAGTTGGGTTTCCCACAGCGGCACGGTGTTCACGAGGGTCGAGTTGATCTTGGTCACGAGGCTCTTGTCGTTTTCCTGCACCAGACGGATCGAGGGCAGCGACTGCATCGTCACCTGACGGGTCAGCTTCAGGTCATGCACGCGGCGTTCCAGATCGTCACGGGCGGCGCGCATGTCGCGCAGTTCCTGCGCCTTCATCACCTGATCGCCCTCGGGCGCGGCCTGAACCTCGGCCTCTTTGGCGGGGATGTCCTTGCTGTCCAGTTCGGCCAGCTTTTCCTCGCCAGCGGCGATATACAGCGCCAGCTCGTCGTAGAATTGCAGGGTCTTTTCATACAGCAGGTCGAGCGACTTGATGTCCTTCAGCAACGTGTGCTCGTGCTTGAGAAGGTTGTCGGTGATCTTGTCGATCTGGCCCTGCACTTCTTCGTAGCGCGCGGTGAACTTGGCAAAGGGCGCGGCGCGGCCCAGCAGCTTTTCCCACCAGCTGCGGTCGCGGCGGACGTCCAGTTCGGACACGGAGAACCCGCGGATGGTCGTCACGATCCCGCGCAGGGAGTCACCCGCCGGGCCCACATCCTTGTTGCGCACATCCGCCAGCATTGCCTGAGAGATTTCCTGCAATTCGGCCTGCGCAGCCGAGCCGAAGGCGATGATCGAATTCGTATCCCCCATGTCGATCTCGTCCATGCGGGTGCGGATTTCCTCGGACACTTCGGGGTCGGCTTCCTTCAGCGGGACGATGGCGTTGGCCTCCTTCGGCTCGGGAAGGATGATCGAATTGACCTCTTCGACCATGGTGACGGCCTGTTCGGCCTCTTGGCGGGTTTTTTCAGACATGTGTGTGGGTCCCCTGTTCAAAATTCCGCGCCCTTACAGGCGCACACCTTCACGCTGCAACCTGTCCCGCAGCACCTCGATCTCGACGGCGAGATCGGCATTGCTGTCGCTCAGCAGCCTGTCGGTCTTCTTGTCAAAACTTTCTTCCAGATCGGTCAGCAGCATCATGAAATCGGATTTCGCGGCGCGGTCGGGCTTGCGGTCGTAAATGTCGGCGAATTTCACCGCCGCATCGCGCGCACCCATCAGGTACACACCGAGGTATTTGCGCGCGGCGGTCAGGTCGCGAGGGTCCTCTTCGACAGTCCGGATCATTTCGCGGACCTTGCTGACAAAGCGGTCCACCCGCGCCTCGACCTGCCGGTCGCCCGCGCGCCGGATCGCATCCTGCATGCCGGTCAGGAAATCCTCGGCCTCGTCCACCACCTTGGCCACCCGGTCCTGCTGGAAAGTGTCCACGCCTTCCATTCCCTTGTCGGTCATCGGGTCAAGCCCGAAGGCGCCCAATGACAGGACGGTTGCGGCGAGGCCGTAGATCACGGGCGCGACAAGGCCCGGTTCGTTCGACCATGCGGCAATCGCGGACCCGATGCCCAGCATCACCGAGGCGAACAGCTTACGGGGGATGGCGGGGCGGCGGGCGACCTTGCGCGCGGCGTAGGCGGCGTGCGCCTTGAGGCCGTCGCGCATCAGCCAAGCCCCCAGCAACATCGCACCAGCCCCGGTCAAACCAGCGGCCAATTCCAGCGCCCCGCCAAAGGACGTGGCGGCAAGCACGATCGGTGGAATGAACAATACGTTCGAGCGGGCCCCGACAGGGCTGACCTTCGCCCCCTTGTAAGCGGGTGCGTCCGCGCGAATTTCCTCGCGCGCGTCGGTTTTTGGCCCGGTGCCGTCTGGGCTGTAGGCGCCGCCGTACTTCTTTGCCATGTCAGAGACCCCCAAGCCAACCGCTCGAGACGCCAAAGAGCAGGACGATCAAGAGAACGTAGCTCACCTTTTGCAAGGCGTTGGTCGACATGGTACCCCCCGTGTGCTCACCCAACACGGGAAACTTAGGCGCAAAAGGCATCGGGTGCTAGGGGGAAGTCCTGACTTGGTGCGTCACGTCTGTGCCATCATGCTCACGCCGCCGATTCGCGGGGCATCCGGGTCAGCAGGTTGTCCGCCTCGCGTTCAAAGGCATCGCGGCCGACCTGAAAGCCCTTCTTGCGGGCGTGTTTGCGGAACGATCCGGTCATGACCTGCAACTTTGCCATGTAGCGGCGCCGGGCATAGTCGAATTCCGGACCCTCGGCAGATGCCAACAGGCGCAGGACTTCGGCGGACAGCATCGTGGCAAAGGTCTGGACCGGCTTGCGGATCGTCGCAAAGCTTTCGGGCTGCTGCGTCGCATCGTTCAACATGCGCAGGATCATCTCGCGCGCCACCTCGGTGCGGCGGATCACCTCGGGGTCTTCCAGCGCCGCGACCTGATCGGCGGCAATGGCCAGCTTGTGCTCGATCTCGTCCAGAAGCGCGTCCTGCTCCATCCGGGCGATGACGTCGGGATTGTCGAGTCCCTTGTCCTTCAGCGGATCGATGCCGAAGGCGGCGATGGCCAGCCCCGTCGCACCGAGACCCATCGCGAAGGGCAGCAACAGGTTGTCGAAGGTGTGACCGGCCAAGAGCACCACGAGCACCCCGATCAGGCCAGAGCCGATCAACTTGAGCGGCAGGCGCGGGCGCGCGGCGATCTCGGCGGCGTCGTAGGCGTCATGCGCCTTCTGCCCGCGCGAGATCAAGCGCAGCGCCAGCGAGAACAGCCAGATTTGCATCACTGCCGTTGCCACGCCGCTGAAGGAGCCGCTGAACACCCACAGCAGAAGCGGGAAGGCGGCAAGAAACATCACGTTCAGGGCAGAGTCGAAATTGGCGGCGTCGGAGGCCGATTTCGTGTTCGCTGGCGCCTGCATGACATGCTCCATCAAAGGTAACTCAGCGCAAAGATCATCAGCCACAGTCCAAGGAATGCCAGGCGCTGCACCAGCACACCGTTCTCGCGCGCCCGCTGGGCGCTGAGTGCGACCGTTTCAAACGTGTCTATGACCACGGTGCGCAGGTTTCCGAGCACCAAGAAGGCGGACAGGGCGAGGGTCAATATGGCAAGTAGAGTCGTCATGCCGTCGAAGTTGCACCCGAATCCGGGCAAAACCGGGGCAGATCACGGGAAAAAGAAAGGTAAGTGAACAGGGGGTTAAGTCACCGCCCGCTGCCCTCGTCGCGCCTGCGCCGCACCACCGGTCCGCGCTTCTTCGCGCCGCCGGGGCCTTTGGGTTTCGCGCCGGCTGGCCCCTTTGCTTTCGGCTTGGCGCCCGGCACGGTTTCGAGGCCCAGCTGGTCACGAACCACCTTGCGGCGGAGTTCCTCGACCTCGCCGGCCTTCAACTGGCCCAACTGGAAGGGTCCGTAGGAGATGCGGATCAGGCGGTTCACCTCCAGCCCGATCTCGGCCATGGCGCGGCGGATTTCGCGGTTCTTGCCCTCGCGCAGGCCGACGGTCAGCCAAGCATTGGCGCCGGTCTGCCGGTCGAGACTGACGATCATCGGCTGGAATTTCTCGCCATCGGCCACGATCCCCTTGCGCAGCGGATCAAGCGCCTTGTCATCGGGCGTGCCCTTGACCCGCACGCGGTAGCGCCGCAGCCAGCCGGTGGAGGGCAGTTCCAGCCGCCGCTTGACCGCGCCGTCATTGGTCAGAAGCAGCAACCCTTCGGAGTTCAGGTCGAGCCGTCCGATGGTCATGACCCGCGGCAGATCGTCCGGGAGGACGTCGTAGATCGTCTTGCGGCCCTTTTCGTCACTGGTCGTCGTGACCAGCCCGGTGGGCTTGTGAAACAGCCAGATGCGCGCCTCTTCGGGCGTGTCCAGCGGCTTGCCATCGACGCTGACCCGGTCCTGCCCGGTCACGTTCAGGGCAGGGCTGTCGATCACCTTGCCGTTGACGCTGACGCGCCCTTCGGCAATCAGCTTTTCGGCTTCGCGGCGGCTGGCGCGGCCTGCGCGGGCGATGACCTTGGCGATGCGGTCGCCTTCGGGGGTTTTGGCTGTGTCACTCATGTCCTGCCTCTAGCGCATTCCATGCGCGCCGGGAAGCCTTCCCCGCAGGGGCGCGGCACGCTAAGGAGAGCCATGTTCACGTCCCACATGGATATCGCCCTGACCGAGGCCCGCGCCGCCGCCGCGCGCGGCGAAGTGCCCGTGGGCGCGGTGATCACCGGCCCCGACGGCGTGGTGATCGCGCAGGCCGGCAACCGCACGCGCGAGCTGAACGACCCCACCGCCCATGCCGAGATTCTGGCCATCCGCGCCGCCTGCGCCGTATTGGGGCAAGAACGGCTCGAAGGCTGCGACCTGCATGTGACCCTGGAACCTTGCCCGATGTGCGCCGGGGCGATCTCGTTTGCGCGCATTCGGCGGCTGTATTATGGCGCGTCCGATCCGAAATCCGGCGGCGTGGCGCAGGGCGCGCGGGTGTTTTCGCATCCGCAATGCCATCACGTGCCAGAAATCTACGACGGCCTGTCCGAAGCGCAGGCCGCCCGCCTGCTGAAAGACTTCTTCGAGGCCCGCCGATGAGACCCGCCAAGCCGACCCCGCCGCGCAAGCGCAAGCCCCAGACCGGCCCGCGCCGGATCATCCTGTTCAACAAGCCCTTCGGCGTGCTGACCCAGTTCACCGACAAGGGCAATGCCGACAGCCCGCGCGCGACCCTGTCCGACTATATCGACATCCCCGGCGTCTATCCCGCCGGGCGGCTGGACCGCGACAGCGAGGGGCTGTTGATCCTGACCAATGACGGCAAGGTGCAGGCGGCGATTTCCAACCCGCGGTTTCGCGAACCCAAGACCTACCTCGTGCAGGTCGAGGGCACCCCTTCGCAGGACCAGCTACAGGCGCTGCAAGACGGCGTCACGTTGAACGACGGGCCGACGCGGCCCGCCGACTGCAAGCTGATCGACGACCCGCTGCTGTGGGACCGTGACCCGCCGGTGCGGTTCCGCAAGTCCGTGCCCGATGCGTGGCTGTCCCTGACCATCACCGAAGGCCGCAACCGGCAGGTGCGCCGCATGACCGCGCATGTCGGCCTGCCCTGCCTGCGGCTTGTCCGCTGGTCGATCGGGGAGCGCACCGTCGCGGGGTTGAAGCCCGGCGAATGGCGCGACGCCTGATCAGGCCGCCCGCTTGCGCCGCCTGCCTTCGCAGGCATCCTTGAGGTCGGTCAGCCCCTGCAGCAAAGCCGCCTCGATCTGTCGGGCGGCATGGCCCGGCATCAGGCGCGCATAGGCCCCGCGAAAGGATTCCTCGGTGAGAACCCGGGTCCCGGCCCCGAGATCGGCAAACCGGGTGACATGTCTTGCAGAGATGAACAGCGTCTCGCCGGTCCAGCCGATGACCCGTTCCGGCTCGACCGCTTGCAGGCAGGACCTGATCGTCAGCCCGCCCGCGCGCCATTCAAAGCGCGCGCCCGGATCGAGCGGGATGTTCGCGCCGATCCATTCGACGCCGCTGTTCCAGTCCGGCCAGTCCGCAAGGTCGGTGTATTTCGTCCAGACCGCGTGCAAGGGTGCCGCGATCACGATCTCTGCCCGGCCCGTGGCCGGTGCGGTTCTGTCAATGTCGAAGGTCATGTCATGCCCCAAAAGGATGGGGCCGGGGGATGGGGGCGCGAACGGCAACCGTTCGGAGGCGACCAGGCGCACCGGCCTGCCGCTGAATAAGGGAGCGCCCGAGCCCTTGCGCAAGAGGCGCCCGCACGCCCTGCGCAGATATTTCCGTCTCTCCCGCTCAGTCGCCTTGTTGCAGGTAGCCGATATCGACACCGCGTTCGGTGAAGTATTCGGGCGGTTCGCGGAACATCTCGCATTGCCGGTTGCGGGGGCGCCAGTTCAGGCCGAGGCACCAGTTGCGCCCCCGGCAGATCTGGACGCAATCTTCGTAGGACGAGGCGCCCGCCGTCTCGTCGGCGCGGCCCGGAAAGCTCTTGTCGTTGCGCTTCTGCATGGCGGGCAGGTCGCGGGTTTCGATCAGCCGATCCGCGCGCGAGGCCGTGACGAAACTGGTGGCCTTGGCAAAGATCCGCACCCGGGCCGGGCCGTCCAGCGCCTTGAGGAAGCAACGCTTGTTCCAGCGGTCATAGGTGGCCGCCTGACAGTCCGACCGGCCCTTGCACAGATCGCGGCAGGCATTGGCATGGCTGACCCGTTCGGTCGCAAGGTCGCGCCCGGAGACGTCACGCCCGATCAGTTCGGTGAACCCGCCCACGGGCGCCGCGGCTGCGGGCTGTGCCACCGGGCGGGCGCCCCCGTTGCCGAAATATTTGCGATACAGCGCGTTCTTGGGCAGGTCTGCCAGTTTCGCATCGAAAGGGAACAGCCCAAGGTCATTCAAATAGACCGAGGGGCTGCCATTGTTCGACCGCCAGACCTCTTTCAGGGCGGCGCCGGTTGCCGTTTGGTATTCAGACGCGAAAAACACCTCGATCGTGCCATCCGGGTCAAAGCTGCCACCTTGCCGCGCGTCTTCTCCGAACGACACGAAACACTGGTTGAAGTAGCGATAATCGCCAGACGGGTAGAGCCCGGCATGCCCGATCAACTGCCCGTTGTCGATGAAGAAACCGATGCTGAAGCCCGTCTCTTCGACATCGAAGCGGTCGGCTTCAAAGGCCAATGCGGCCATCAGTTCCGCGGCGCTGCGGTTGGGCTTGCGCCCCTGATTGGTCAGCGAGATTTCAAACCTGCCGCTGACAAGCAGCGCGTTGCGGCAGATCGTGTCCAGCAGGGTTTCTGTGACTGTGGCGCGCCGCTCGACCCCGAGGATGTCCAGTTCGCTCATCAGCGCGTCGCCGACCGTGTCGATGTAATACATGTCGTCGGGCGGCGTTTCGAGGAAGCGTTGATAGAGATAGCTGTTCAACGGCAACTCATTATTGCCGTCGGGGGATTGATGCAGCTGGTAAACCCGAGAGGTCGCCGCCAGCGCCGCCTTGAAGG
This sequence comes from Tropicibacter alexandrii, assembly GCF_003667315.2. Taxonomy (GTDB): domain Bacteria; phylum Pseudomonadota; class Alphaproteobacteria; order Rhodobacterales; family Rhodobacteraceae; genus Tropicibacter; species Tropicibacter alexandrii. Next base: position 145,344 of record NZ_RCTZ02000008.1, read on the forward strand.
CGGTTTCGACCGTGTTCGTATCGACGCGCAGCCCGTCGGGCAGGTCCAGACCGGGCGAGTGTAGGCCCAGCTTGCCTCCCGCCCAGAGCGCGCGACCGTGGAAGAAGGCCGGGATACCGTTGCCGGTGACGTAACCCGCCTTGAGAAAGGCCATTGCACAGGCGCTTTCGCAGGTCTCACCGGGCAGGATGCGGGCTTCCCACTGTTTGTCGGTGCCCAGTTCGAGGCCGGCGGGCAGGCTGCCCCCCGGACTGTTCAGGCATATCGGAACTGACCCCGTGGGAATGGGACCATCGCCGACGCTGTCACCGGATTCGATCAGCCCGTCGAAACGCGCAACGCAGGGACCGTCCTTGCGCTCGTCATAGCCGTCCATTGGATCGAGCAGCCAGGTCAGTTCCCCGGCGGAGGGTGCGGTGGCTTGAGCAAGGGCGAGGCAGGCGGCAAGGATCGTGCGTATCATGCCGCCAGAATGGACCGGTCAAGGCGCGTAGGTCAAACCCACTTTGCCAGCGGCGGCAGGCTCATGAGCACCGCGTTGGCGTCATGCCCGGTCGCAAGGCCGAACTTCGTCCCACGGTCGTAGACGAGATTGTATTCCGCATAGAGCCCGCGATGGATCAGCTGGGTGTCCTTGTCGGCATCGGTGCAGGGCTGCACGCGGCGCTTTTCCACCAAGGGCACGAAAGCCGGGAGGAAGGCGCGGCCAATATCCTGCGTCAGGGCGAAATCCGCCTCCCAGTCGCCGGAGTTCTGGTCATCCATGAAGATGCCGCCGACACCGCGCGCGCGATTGCGATGCGGGATGTAGAAATACTCGTCGGCCCAGTCCTTCAGGCGCGGGTAATGCGCCGTGCCATGCGGGTCGAGATGCGCTTTTTGCGTGGCGTGGAAATGGCCGGTGTCCTCGGCATACTCGATGCAGGGGTTCAGGTCGGACCCGCCGCCGAACCACCACGCGCCGGGCGTCCAGAACATGCGGGTGTTCATGTGGACGGCGGGGCAATGCGGGTTTTGCATATGCGCGACGAGGCTGATGCCCGACGCCCAGAAGCTTGGGTCTTCCTTGATGCCGGGCACGCCACGCGCCGCCATCGCCTTTTGCGCGGCCTCGCCGAGGGTGCCGTAGACGGTCGAGACGTTGACGCCGACTTTCTCGAACACGCGCCCGCCGCGCATCACGCTCATCAAGCCGCCACCGGCATCAGAGCCATCATCCGAGGCGCGCTTTGTCTCTGTCACCTCGAAGCGGCCCGGGGCCATCTCGCTGAACGGGCCGGTGTCGTGGCTGTCCTCCAACGCTTCGAACGCGGCGACGATTTGATCGCGCAATTCACGGAACCATGCGCTGGCGCGGGCCTTTTCGGTGTCCATCATGCTGTCTCTCCCTCTGACACCGCTGTAGCGCGGGGCGCGCGCGGTATCAATCTATAGCCTCCGCGCCCCGGGCAAAGACCCGGGGCCTCCGGGCCGATTGCGGTGGAGGTCCCGGGTCAAGCCCGGGACGGGGTCGCTCAATGCGCTGGTGCGGCGACCGTATCCAGCAGGGTGCGCCCGCCATCCAGTGTCAGGATCTGCCCGGTCATGAAGCTGGCGGCGTCGGAGGACAGGTATTGCACCGCCTCGACGATCTCGCCCGGACCAGCGATGCGCCCCAGCGGAGTGTGATCCTCGATATCCGAGCGGTAGTCGCGATGTTCCTTCAGCGTGTCCTGAAGCGAGGCCGACATCACGGAGCCGAACGCCACGGCGTTCACCCGGATGCGCTGCGGCGCCAGCGCCACGGCCATCGACCGTGTCATCTGGTCCAGCGCCGCGCAGCTTACGGAATAGCCCAGCAGTTCGGGATGGGTGCGGCGCGCGGCGATGGAGGACAGGTTGACGATGGCGCCCAGATTGCCCTCGGCCTGATCCTTGCCCTGCTTGATCATCCGCTTGGCGACCAGCTGGCTGAGCCGATAGGCGGTCATCAGGTTCTGAGACAGCAGCGCCTCGATCGAGTCATCCTCGATATCGAGGGGGTCCGAGGCCGCCATCTGGCGCGAAGCGTTGACCAGAATGTCCACCCGGTCGAAATGGTCCAGCGTGGCCGACAGCAGGTTCGCCATGGTCAGCCGTTCGCGCAGGTCACCCGCGAAATAGCGCATATGGGCGTCGTCATCCTGCTCGCCGCATTCCTTGGCCAGTTGCGGTTCGTCCATGTCGGCCAACATCACGTTGGCCCCCTTGTTCGCGAAATGCCGGGCGATGGCGCGGCCGACACCGTTGGCGGCGCCGGTGACGATGGCGGTCTTGCCCTCGATGGAAAAGCTCATGGTGCCTCCTCAGCGCTTGGGGCGGCTGGCGGTCAGGATCTTGAACGCGGACGTGCCCTCGATTTCTGCATGATCGCGGAAGCATTCTGCAAGGGTTTGTTCATAGGGCAGGTGGCGGTTCGCGACCATGTAAAGCTTGCCGCCAGGCGCAAGGTTGCGCGCCGCAGCGGCGATGAAGGCCTGCCCGAGCGACGGATCGCCCTTGCGCCCGGCATGGAAGGGCGGGTTCATCACCACCACATCCAGCAGCGCAGGCGACATCCAGCGCGTGGCGTCGGCCCAATGGAATTTCGCACGGGGGTCGGTGATGTTGACCTGTGCGCAATCCAGCGCGAGCTTCTCGGCCTCGACCAGATGGAGTGCCTTGATGGCGTCCTGCTGCAAGATCTGGGCCGACAACCAGCCCCAACCAGCGCCGAGATCCCCCACCGTGCCCTTGAGCGCGGGAAGCGCCCCGGCCAGCGCGACCGAGCCGGGATCGGGCTTGTCGGCAGAGAACACCCCCGGCGCGGTCCAGAAACCGGCGGCATTCTGCGTGCGTTCGGGCTTGGCCAGCGCCTGCAAGGCGGCGTCGGCCTCGAACCACAGGCATTTGCCATGCGCCTTCGACACCTGCCCGAGCACCGGCACCGTCTTTTTCACCACTTTCAGGATGGATTCGATGCCATCGGTCTTGGCGCCGTCGACCACCACGAGGCCCTCCGGCGCAACGCGCGCGGCCTCGGCGATGCGGGATTCGTTGCGGGTGCGGTCGCGGCCCAGCGTGACGATCGCCGCCGCGTAGGGGCCGCTTGCGGTTTCCGACACGGGCACGCCGCGTCGCTGCCACGCCTCGAAATCGGGCCTGAAGGTGGAAATCACCCGTGCGCCGGGCAGGGCGCCCGCATCACCGGGCGCGTCGAACAGCGCAATCGGGCCGTCGGGCAAGCTCAGCCCCCCGGCCTCCATGGCGTAGGTCAGTCGATCTGTCATGAGGGGTAGGCCGCGCCTATTCCTTTTCCATCGTGCATTGCAGCGGGTGCTGGTGGCGCCGGGCAAAGTCCATGACCTGCCCCACCTTGGTCTCGGCGATCTCGTGACTGAAAACGCCCACAACGGCAACGCCTTTCTTGTGGACGGTCAGCATCACCTCAAAGGCCTGCGCATGCGTCATGCCAAAGAACCGTTCGAGCACATGCACGACGAATTCCATCGGCGTGTAATCGTCGTTGAGCAGCAGCACCTTGTAGAGCGGCGGGCGCTTGGTCTTGGGCCGGGTTTCGACGGCGACACCGGCATCGCCGCCGCCATCGCCCGGCTGGTCACCGGCGCGCGTGGCGTGGATCGGGGGCAGAAATGTGTCTGTCATCGGACCTTTGGGCATGAAACCTGTGTGGCGCTTTACGTTTCGCGATTACGGCCTCTCTATATAACCTGACAGCCCCCGGCGAAAAGGGGGACGGTGAGCATGGGGTCAGAATGGCGCAAAAACTGCAAACAATTGGTTTCGACGCGGATGATACGCTTTGGCACAACGAGCGTTTCTTTCATCTGACGCAGGAACGATTCGCCGATCTGCTGGCCGATCACGCCCCGCGCGACCATCTGGCCGAACGTCTTCTGGCCGCCGAGACGCGCAATATCGGGCATTACGGATTCGGGGTGAAGGGATTCGTGCTGTCGATGATCGAAACCGCCATCGAGGTCACCGATGAGCGCGTGCCCGCCTCGGTCATCCGGCAATTGCTGGAAGCCGGGCAGGACATGCTCGACCACCCGATGGAATTGCTGCCCCATGCGCGCGAGGCGGTGGAGGCGGTGGCCGACACCCATCACCTGATCCTGATCACCAAGGGCGACCTGCTGCATCAGGAACGCAAGCTGGCGCAGTCGGGGCTGGGCGACCTGTTCGACGGGATCGAGATCGTCTCGGACAAGCAGCCGGACACCTATGCGCGGATTTTCGGCAATGCCCCCGGCGGGCCCGAGGCGGCGATGATGGTCGGCAATTCGATGAAGTCCGACATCCTGCCCGCGATCGAGGTCGGGGCCTGGGGCGTGCATGTGCCGTTCGAACTGGTCTGGGGCTTCGAGCATGCCGAGCCACCAAGCGCGGCGCGGTTCAGGGAATTGTCGGACCTATCATCTTTGCCCGCATTGGTTGAGGAGGTCGGCTGATCCGTCAAGGGCGGCCATATTTCTGCCACATTTTGCCACAATCCGAACACAATCGCCTGTCTAGGGGCTGGGGATGTCCGCGCCCCTAGATGTGGTTGGCGGCGATCCGCAAAACCGGCTACTTTTCAATGGATTGCGGGGTTTTCCTGACCCGTTTTGCGTGTTAATCTGGTGTTAATGATGACGCCCGTAATGTGGCGCACAAGAATAAGCCCACCGAAATATCGGGGGTCGAGGCAGAAAGGCGGAACATCGTGACGGGACGTCGCAGGCAGACGGGCCGGTTGGGCCTGTATCTAATCACGTTCATCTGGCTGGCATTGCTGGTGCCGTTATCGGCACGGGCTGCGCCCTATGCGGCGATGGTGATGGACGCCCGAACCGGCAAGGTCCTGCATGAGACCAACGCCAATACCCGCCTGCATCCCGCATCGCTGACCAAGATGATGACGCTCTATGTCGCCTTCGAGGCGGTGCAGAACGGCGAACTCAGCATGGACACGCTGGTCACCGTCTCGGCCAAGGCCGCCGCCGAGGAGCCGTCGAAGCTGGGCCTGCGCGCCGGGCAAAAGATCGCCCTGCGCTATCTCGTGCGCGCCGCGGCCGTGAAGTCGGCCAATGACGCGGCCACCGCCATCGGCGAGGCGATCGCAGGGTCCGAGGCGGCCTTTGCCGCACGGATGAACCGGACCGCCAAAGCCATCGGCATGACCAAGACAACGTTCAAGAACGCGCATGGCCTGACCCAATCCGGCCACCTGTCGACGGCGCGCGACATGACGATCCTTGGGCGGCACATGATCTATGACTACCCGCAATATTATAACCTGTTCTCGCGCCGCACGGCGGATGCCGGGGTGCGCACGGTCAGCCACACCAATTCGCGCCTGCTGTCGTCCTACAGGGGCGCCGACGGGATCAAGACGGGCTACACCCGCGCGGCAGGCTTCAACCTTGTCGCCTCGGCCGAGCGCGGCAGCCAGCGGGTGATCGCGACGGTGTTCGGCGGGCGGTCCACCGCGTCGCGCAATGCCAAGGTTGCGGAACTGCTCGACCTCGGGTTTCAGCGCACGCCGCAACGGGTGGCCTTTGTCGCACCGGGCAAGCCGCCCTACATGGGCAAGGGCGCGGCGGTCCCTCAGGTGGTGATTGCCGACAATTCCGACCCCGATCCAACGCCCGGCGCGCGCGCCAAGTCGATCCGAGTAGCAGCGGCTGCGGTCAATCGCAGCCTGCGCCCGGTGGCCCGACCCGCTCCGGACATCCCCGATGTCGCGCCGCTGGTCGCCGGGATCGAGCAGGACATCGAGAATGTTCTCAAAGAGGTGCAATCGGTCGCCGCAACCGAGGCAGAGCCAGCCCCGGAGCCAGTCGCCCCCGTGGCGCGCCCGCGTGTTGTCGTGGCGGCGGTTGCGCCGCCCAAGCCGGTCAAGGACAAGCCGACGCTCGCGCGTGAAGCCGAGGTCGTCACACGCTTTTCCACCTCTGGCGAACGGCATTGGGGCATCAATGTCGGGCGCTATCCGAACCAGTTTCTGGCGGAAAAGGTCCTGCTGAAGACCGCATTGGCGGAGACCTCGACGCTGGACGGCGCGCTGCGCAAGGTGACGCGCGGCAAAAGCGGCTTCGACGCCAATTTCATGGGTCTGACGCGGGACGGGGCGGAACTGGCCTGCAAACGGCTTCAGGCGCGGCAGGTCACCTGCTTCATGATCGGGCCGAGCTGAGATCTCCCCGTCCCGGGCGCAGACCCGGGACCTCTGGGCTCATTTCAGCACGGACTCCAGCACCGACAGCACCAGTTGGCTGCGATCCGGTTCGCCCAGCAATTGCGGCACCAGCGCCCGGACCTTTTCGGGGTCGCGCATGCCCGCATGGCGAAGGTTCGAGATCACGCCGATCAGGTCATTGGTCGGGCAGGCGCCCTTGCGATAGACCCAGACCGAGGCCAGCCCGCCCCGTTGCTGCAAACCGCAGCGGCGTTCGGGCGGGGTGTCGCGCCAGAACAGCGTGACCATGTCCGCCAGAACGGAACTGTCATTCGAGAAATAGTTATGCGCCAGCATGTCCTCGCCCAGCGAGGTCATGTCGACGCTGTCGAAGGCATCCGACCCCACCAGCACGTCCCCCCCCAGCCCCGCACGCGGGGCCGAGCCGTGCAGCTTGCGCGACGAGACCAGCGCCCAGTCGGTCGACGAGGCATAGAGTGTCAGCCGCTTGGCCAGCGGGCGGAAGGTGCGCGCCATCGCCGCGAACAGCTGGGCATCGACATCGGGTGCGGCAAACATGATCTGGCCAAAGACGGGATCGTCGCCCGGTTGCGCGCCGCGCCGCAGGGCCATGATCTCCAGCGCGTCGGTCAGGGCGCGGCTGCCCATGGAATGGGCCAGAACGTGGATCGACTCGGCCCCGGACCGGGCCACCAGCTCTTCGAGGAAATCGGCGAGGCGACGGCCAGACAGGCGCACCACGGCGGCATCGGCGATATAGCCCATGGTGGTGTCGCGCGACGGCCAGCTGAACAGCACCGGCACGGCGCTGTCGCCCATGTCATGGGCGATCTGCGCGGCCCGCTGCGTGGCATATTCGAAACTGTGGTTGTAGCCGTGGATATAGACGAACAGGTCACGCCCGGGAACGTCGCTCACCGCGCCTTGCAGGCGCCCGAAATAGCTGTCGGGATCGACAGGTTCGACCTTTTGCAGCAGCACGTGTTTGGTCGGGTTTGGCGCGAAATCCAGCCGCCAGACCGAGGGCCGCTCGACCACGCCCGGAACATGGGTGTCGGGGATGCTGACCGTGGCAATGCCCAGTTCCAACCGGTCGGCGCGCTGGCCCGTATAGAATTCGGTCGGCACGTCCGAGCCAGAGCGCGCCCGGTCTGTGGCATAATAGACGTCGATCGCGACAAAGGCATTGGCATCACCCTCGCCGCTGGATTCCAGCGCCGGGCCATCCAGCGCCTCCATCGCGGCGCGGGCATTGGCGGCCGCCTCCAGCCGCCCATCCTGCGTGGCGATGCGGGCCAGCCGCTCATAGAGCGCATACAGGGCCGCGCCATCGCGCCCGGTTTCGGTTTCGGCGGCGATCGCCGCTTCGAGCACGCGCTGGGCATGTCCGAGCGCGCCCTGCGCCTCATACAGATCGGCCGCGCGGTGGTATGCGGGCACTGGGTCCAGCCCCAGTTCGGCCCGGGAAAAGTTGCGCGTGCGGCCCACATGCGCCCACGCGTCACCGGCGGCCATGCCATAGCCCAGCTGTTCCAGCAGTTCGGCGCGCAGTTGCAGCAGGTCGAGAAGAATGCGCAGATCGGGCGGCGTGCCCAGCACTTCGGGGGTGCGCAATACGTCATCGACCTCTTGCAGGGCGGCGAGGGGGTCGTCCTCGACAAGGGTATCCAGCGTGATCAGCCTCGCGATATCCTGCGCCGCGGCCAAGCCGGGCAAGGTCAACATCGCGCAGAGAATCAGCCGCATGAAGGGGCGCATCGGGTCCATCCTGTCGTTTCGCTGCGCGCATTACATCGCGTCGGGCCCCGCATCACAAGGCAGGCATTCCACCAGTTTGACCCGCTGGACAAAGAAAAACCCCCGCGCGGGCGGGGGTTCCTCAAACCTCTATCCCCCGTTGCCGAGGGATCAAAAGCGTTCGGTCGCTTACAGCAGCCCTTCGCGTTGGGCTTTCTTGCGCGCCAGCTTGCGGGCCCGGCGAATCGCCTCGGCCTTCTCGCGTGCTTTCTTCTCGGACGGCTTCTCGAAATGTTGCTTGAGCTTCATTTCGCGGAAAACGCCTTCGCGCTGCAGCTTTTTCTTCAGGGCACGAAGCGCCTGATCGACATTGTTGTCGCGAACACTAACCTGCATGTGGTTGTCACCACCTTTCTAAGTTGAAGTTGCAAGGATTTGCAGGAGGTGGCCCTATAGCAAGCCTCGGACTATTTGTCTAGGGTAACGACGATTTGGGAGATTGCCATGACCGAGAGCATCGAAACCCGCCTGCTGGACGCCGCGCTGATGCACGTGGCCTTTGATGGCTGGTCCGAAACGACGTTCCGCGCCGCGGTCGACGATGCCGGGGTGGACCCGGTCGTGGCGCGCGGGCTGTTCCCGCGCGGTGCGGTCGATCTTGCCGTGGCCTATCACAAGGCCGGCGATGCCGAGATGCTGCGCCGGATCGAGGCCGCCGACCTGTCGGAGATGCGGTTCCGCGACCGCGTGGCCTTTGCCGTGCGCGCCCGGATCGAGGATGCCGACCGCGAGGCGGTGCGGCGTGGGACGACGCTGTTCGCGCTGCCGATCTATGCGCCGGACGGGGCCAAGCTGATCTGGGGCACCGCGGATGCGATCTGGACCGCGCTGGGCGACACGTCGGAGGATTACAACTGGTACTCGAAACGCGCGACCCTGTCGGCGGTCTACTCCTCGACGGTGCTGTTCTGGCTGGGCGACGACTCGCTCGGGGCAGAGGCAACGTGGGAGTTCCTCGACCGCCGGATCGAGGACGTGATGCGGTTTGAAAAGGTAAAGGCCGGGGTGCAGGACCACCCTGTTCTGGGCAAGCTGATGGCCGGGCCGATGGCGCTGCTTTCCGGGCTGAAAGCCCCCGGGGTCCGCAGCGATCTGCCCGGTTCGGTCGGCAAACAGGGATAAGACGGGAAGACTATGTCAGACACGATGCGCGCAGTAGAGATCACCACGGCAGGTGGCCCCGAGGTTCTCAAACCGGTCACGCGGCCGATGCCTGAGGCCGGGGCCGGTCAGGTGGTGATCAAGGTCGCCTATGCCGGGGTCAATCGCCCCGACGCCCTGCAGCGGGCGGGGATGTACGACCCGCCCAAGGGGGCGTCGGACTTGCCGGGCCTCGAAGCCTCGGGCGAGGTGGTCGCGGTCGGTGACGGCGTCGGCTGGCCCGCCATAGGCGACAAGGTCTGTGCGCTGCTGCCGGGCGGGGGCTATGCCGAGTACGTGGCCACCCCGGCGGCGCATTGCCTGCCGGTTCCGCAAGGCATGGGCATGAAGGAAGCCGCCTGCCTGCCCGAGACCTTCTTTACGGTCTGGTCCAACGTCTTCCAGCGCGGCGGGCTGAAGGCCGGAGAGCGGTTCCTGCTTCACGGCGGCTCATCCGGGATCGGGACGACGGCGATCCAGTTGGCGCGCCATTTCGGCGCGCGGGTCTTCGTCACGGCCGGTTCGCCTGAGAAATGCGCGGCCTGCACCGATCTGGGCGCAGAGCGCGCGATCAACTACCGGGATGAGGATTTCGTCGAGGTGCTGCGCGCCGAAGGCGGGGCAGACCTGATCCTGGACATGGTGGGTGGTGATTACATCCCGCGCAATATCAAGGCCTTGGCTGATGACGGGCGTCTCGTCCAGATCGCCTTCCTGCAAGGTCCGAAGGTCGAGTTGAACTTTGCGCAGGTCATGACCCGTCGCCTGACGATCACCGGCAGCACCCTGCGCCCGCAAAGCGACCTTTCCAAGGGGCGGATCGCCGAAAGCCTGCGTGAGCAGGTCTGGCCGCTGCTGGATGCCGGAAAGGTCGCGCCGGTCATGGATTCCGAGTTCCCCTTGGACCGGGCCTGCGACGCCCATGCCCGGATGGAAAGCTCGGGCCATATCGGCAAGATCGTTCTCAAGGTTTGATGGGGTAGGATGGGTGATCACCCATCCTACTTTCCGTTTCACACTACCGCGCGGCGATACAGGTGCCACGTTGCGTGGCCCAGCACGGGCAGCGCAACGACCAGACCCAGCAGGAACGGGATCGCCCCCGCCACCAATGCGGCACCGACGATCACCCCCCAGCCAAGGATCACGCGCGGATTTTCCCGCGTCACCCGGACCGATGTCGTGATCGCCACCGGCAAGCCGGTCGCGCGGTCCATCAAGAGCGGCACCGTGACCACCGAGACCGCCAGCACCGCCACCGCAAACAACGCGCCCACGCCGCAGCCGATGATGATCAGGAACCAGCCGTCAGCCGTGCCCAGAACGCTTGCGAGAAAGGCGCCGATGCTGGTCGGGATGCCGGGCCCCATGATCAGATCATGCAACATGCCCGCCGCCAGCATCCACGCCACCAGCAGCGCCGCTAGATAGAGGCCGAACATCAGGATCGCGCCGAACCGTGGCCGCTCCACCACTCTGAAGGCGCTGTACCAATGCACGGGCCGACCCTCTTCGCGCATGCGGCTGAGTTCGTAGACGCCCACCGCCGCCACCGGGCCGATCAGGGCAAAACCCATGATCAGCGGAAACATCAGTGGCACCAGTTCCATCCGGGTCGCCATGCCGATCAGCAACAGTCCGATGACCGGATACATCAGGGCGATGAACATCACGTCGCTGCGGCAGGCCTTGAAGTCTTCCCAGCCCGCGCGCAGCGCCAGTCCGAGGTCTTGCGCCGTCAGTTTGCGGATGTCCGGCGGGGCCTGCGTCTCGCTGCCCAGCCGCTGCGTGCCGGTCGCCACGTGAGACCCCGCGCGGCCCAGGGATTGTGCGGTCCAGGATAGGGGGTTTCCGATGGTCTTTGCCATGTGCGTACTCCTTCAGATCGCAGCATGCTGCATCGACAGAAGGCCCCGGATGCATACCCGGGACGTCCCGTTGATGGCATGCTGTGGCAAAAGGTAGCATATGTTGCGCGGCCTGTCGTCTCACAGTGCCGCGACGGGCTCATTTCCAGGCAAAGAACCCGTCCCCGGCGCGGTCAAGAAGCCGTTTGGCTAGTGCCCGACCAAGCTCCGGCCCTTCGGCGATGGGGCCGGTGATCTCGTCCGCATAGGCCTCGGACCCGTCGGGTTTCAGGATCTCGCCGCGCAGGCGCAGGTTGTCGCCCAGCAGTTCGGCCAGCGCGGCAATCGGCGTCTCGCAGGAGCCGTCCAACTGCGCGAGAAAGGCGCGCTCGGCGGCAAGACGCTGCCCCGTAGGCGTGTCGTGGATGGCCGCCAGCATTTGCGCCGTGCGGTCGTCATCCTGACGGCGCTCGATGCCGATGGCGCCTTGCGCCACGGCGGGCAGCATGTCCTCGGGGGCGATGGGCGTCATGGGGACATCCGCCATCCCCAGCCGGTTCAGACCGGCGCAGGCAAGGAACGTCGCCTCGGCCACGCCTTCGTGCAGTTTCTTCAGCCGGGTCTGCACGTTGCCCCGGAACTCGACCACCTGCAGGTCGGGTCGACGATGCAGCAGTTGCGCCCGCCGCCGCAGCGAGGACGAGCCGACCACCGCGCCCTCGGGCAGGTCATGGATCGACCCGCCGCCGGGACGGATGAACGCGTCGCGGACATCCTCGCGCGGCAGGTAGCAGTCCAGCACCAGCCCCTCGGGCTGTTCGGTGGGCATATCCTTCATCGAGTGCACGGCGATGTCGATGCCGCCGGAACTCAGCTGTTCCTCGATCTCACGGGTGAACAGCCCCTTGTTCCCGATCTCCTTCAATGGCCGGTCCGCCGCGATCATCGCGCGGTCATCGCCCGTGGTCTTGATGACCACGATCTCGAAGGCGTCTTCGGGCAGGGCAAACGCAGCAGCCAGCCTGCGGCGCGTCTCATGCGCCTGCGCCAGCGCCAAAGGCGAGCCACGGGTGCCGATTTTCAGCGGTTCAGCGGGGGAGGGCAGATCGATGGTCATATGCGAGGTTTATGCGGCAGGAAGATCGCTGGCAATGGGAACTGTCATGTCCTATTGACAGGACAAGACCAGAAGGATGCCCCGATGACCAAGACGATCCTGCGCGCCCTTGCGGGCGAGACCCTGCCCACCCCGCCGATCTGGATGATGCGGCAGGCGGGGCGCTACCTGCCGGAATACCGCGCGACGCGCGCGCAGGCGGGGGATTTCCTGTCGCTGTGCTACAATCCGGAACTGGCCGCCGAGGTGACCTTGCAGCCGATCCGGCGCTACGGCTTCGACGCGGCGATCCTGTTCGCCGATATCCTGTTGTTGCCGCAGGCATTGGGGGCGGACCTGTGGTTCGTCACCGGCGAGGGGCCGCGCCTGTCCACGATCACCACCGATGCCGAGTTCGACAAGCTGGGCAAGGGCGAGATGATCCACGACACGCTGAACCCGGTCTATGAAACGGTGAAGATCCTGTCGAAGGAACTGCCTGCCGAGACGACGCTGATCGGCTTTGCGGGCGCGCCCTGGACCGTGGCGACCTACATGATTGCCGGGAAAGGAACGCCGGATCAGGGACCGGCGCATGCGCTCAAGGCCGAGAACCGCGCGCTCTTCGAAAAGATCATCGAGCGGCTGACCGAAGGCACCATCGACTACCTCTCCAAGCAGGTCGAGGCCGGGGCCGAGGTGGTCAAGATCTTCGACAGCTGGGCAGGCAGCCTCAAGGGCGAGGATTTCGACAAGTATGCCCTCGAACCTGCCCGGATCATCACCCAAGAGATGAAGGCGCGCTTTCCCGGTCTGCCGGTCATCGCCTTCCCGCGTCAGGCGGGCGACAAGTATATCGGCTTTCACAAGGCGACCGGCGCGGATTGCGTTGCGGTCGATGACAGCGTCACGCCGGAATGGGTGGCCGAACATGTCCAACCGGCGGGTTGCGTGCAGGGCAACCTGAAGAACACGCACATGGTGACCGGCGGTCAGGGCCTGATCGACGAGATCCGGCACGTGGTCAAGGCGCTGTCCGGTGGCCCGCACATCTTCAACCTCGGGCACGGGATCACGCCGGATGCCGACCCGGAGAATGTCAAACTGATGATCGATACGATCCGCAACGGCTGACGCTGCGGATCGTTGTCGGACTAGCCAAAGCTCGGGTCTTCGAACGCGAGCGGGACAAAGCCATCCTCGGTGAACGGCAGGCGCTGGCTTTCCCCGGCGATGTCGGGGATTTTCAGGTAGGATTGCGGGCTGAAGCCAAAGCTTGGGTCCTCGAAGACCGGCGGCGCCTCCTTGCCGAAGCTCGGGTCCTCGAAGGCCTGAGGTTCAAAGCCATCGTCGGTGAGAACGGCGGGAATGGGTTTCTTGAATTGGAATTCGTCGGCCAAAAGAGTGCCTCCTGTGAATTGAATTGAGTGGAACAGGGGCAGGGTACAGGTTGTGTGGCGTCACGACAGGTCCGGATTCCCGGACCCTATCTGCGCCCCCAGCGGGCGCGGCGGCCCGGTTGTGGGCGGTTGCGGATCTGCTCGCGGATGAAGACGGTCAGACCCGCGCCGATGATCAGCGCGCAGCCCGCCCATGTGGCGATGGATGGCCATTCGTCAAAGAACGACCAGCCCCACAGGATGGCCAGCGGCAGGCCGACATACTCGAACGGTGCGATCGTGGCTGCGTCGGCCATGCGGTAGGCGGCGCTGAGGCAGTAGCCCACGATCCCGGAACACAGGCCGAGCCCGATGAAGACCGGCCAGTCCTCGGACGTGGGCCAGACCCAAGCCCGCAGCAGGAAGATCAGGCTGTCATTGGTGACGCCCTCGGCAAAGCGCCCGTCGCCCGCGATCAGGAAGAACCCCGCCGAAACGATCAGGAAGGTGCCCTGTATGTAGATCGCCATGGCCGAGGCGCGCATCGTCGCGCCCAGTTTGCGTGTCAGCACCTGCATCAATGCGTACATGCCAGCGGCGATCACCGGCAACAGCAGCACAAGGCGGGATGCGTCGAGGTCGGCTTTCCACGGTTGCTGCATGATCAGCACGCCAGCAAAGCCGACCAGCACCGCGCCGATCCGCCATGCGCCGACCTGCTCTCCCAGCAGGGGGATCGACAGCACCGTGATGAACAGGGGCGCAACAAAGAACAGCGCCGTGGCTTGGCCCAAGGGCAGCACGGCAACGGCGGCGTAGAAGGTCATGTTCGCCAGCACCACCAGCAATCCGCGCAGCGCGTGAAAGCCCGGCATCGAGGTGCGCAGCAGCCGGGGCCCGCCCTCGTACATCAGCAAACCGATGGTAAAGATCAGCCCGATGGCGGAGCGGGCAAAGACCATCTGGTGCAGGGGGTAGCCGCCCGAGAGCAGCTTGATCAGCATGTCGTTGATCGAAATGGCCACCACGCCAAGGCAGATGAACAGGATACCGAGGCCGGGGCGGTTCAATGCGTTTGTCATGCAATTGCCCTATCCCGGTCCGTGCGTCGGCACCAGCCTGTTTGCGACATGCATGGTCTTTGTGCAGCCACGCACGATTGCACATCCCGCCGGTGGCGCTAACTTGCGCGCAAAGGAGTTTCCGATGGACATGGTTGATATCCGGGACGCCCGGAAGACATACGAAGGCGGTTTCGAGGCGCTGCGCGGGGCCTCCCTGCAAATCCGCGAAGGCGAGATTCTCGCCTTGCTCGGGCCGAACGGGGCCGGAAAAACGACCCTGATTTCAGCGATTTGCGGCATCACGCAGCCCACCTCCGGCACGATCCGGGTGGGTGGCCATGACGTGGTCAAGGACTACCGGCAGGCGCGCAACCTGATCGGGTTGGTCCCGCAGGAAATCAACCTCGAACCCTTCGAGAAGGTCGCCAATACGGTGGCCTTTTCGCGCGGGTTGTTCGGGTTGCGGCGCAACGATGCGCTGATCGAAGACATCCTGCGCAAGCTGTCGCTGTGGGACAAGCGCGGCGCGGCGGTCAAGGAACTGTCGGGCGGGATGAAGCGCCGGGTGCTGATCGCCAAGGCGCTCAGCCACGAACCGCGCGTGTTGTTCCTCGACGAACCGACCGCAGGCGTGGACGTCGAACTGCGCCGCGACATGTGGGCCATCGTCGAGGAGTTGCGGCAGGACGGTGTGACCATCATCCTGACGACGCATTACATCGAAGAGGCCGAGGCCATCGCCGACCGCGTGGCTGTCATCGACAAGGGCCAAATCCTGCTGGTCGAGGACAAGGATTCGCTGATGGAACGCATGGGGCAAAAAAGCCTGACCATCGACCTGACCGAGCCGATTTCATCCGTGCCGGACGTCCTCTCGGACTATGACCTTGTGCTCAAGGACGAGACCACGCTGGTCTACAGCTATGACATCAACGCCGAACGCACCGGCATCGGGCGGTTGATGGCCGACCTGTCGGGGGCTGGGCTGTATGTCCGCGATGTGTCGACCCGTCAGAACTCGCTCGAGGATATCTTCGTCGGGCTGGTCGAAGGAGATGCCGCATGAACTGGCCTGCCGTCGCATCCATCTACCGCTTTGAAATGGCGCGGTTCTTTCGCACGCTCATGCAGAGCTTCCTGAGCCCGGTGATTTCCACCTCGCTCTATTTCGTGGTCTTCGGCGCGGCCATTGGCAGCCGTATCGACCAAGTCGAGGGCGTCAGCTATGGCGCGTTCATCGTGCCGGGGCTGATCATGCTGTCGGTCATCACGCAGGCGATTTCCAACGGCAGTTTCGGCATCTATTTTCCGAAATTCATCGGCACGATCTACGAATTGCTGTCCGCGCCTATCAACTTCCTGGAAATCGTCATCGGCTATGTCGGCGCGGCGGCGACCAAGGCGCTTTTCATCGGGTTGGTGATCCTCGCGACCTCGTTCCTGTTCGTCGACATCACGATCCAGCACCCGTTTGCGATGCTGGGCTTCCTGATCCTGACGGCGATTTCGTTTGCGTTGTTCGGCTTCATCATCGGCATCTGGGCGAAGAATTTCGAGCAGTTGCAACTGGTGCCGCTGCTGATCGTGACGCCGCTGATCTTTCTTGGCGGGTCGTTCTACTCGATCTCGATGTTGCCGCCGGTCTGGCAGACGATCACCCTGTTCAATCCGGTGGTCTACCTGATCTCGGGGTTCCGCTGGTCGTTTTTCGGCATGGCGGATGTGCCGATCGGGTTCAGCCTTCTGGCGATTGCCGGGTTCTGCGCGCTGTGTCTTGGCGTGATCTGGTGGATATTCAAAACCGGCTGGCGCATCCGCTCATGAGCCGGCACGATATGTTCACACGCCTGCATGTTGCAGGCTTTTTCCAAGGCCATGAGATCAGCCGAGCGCCTGATCCAGAATACGTGCCGCAGCGTATGAGTGGCACGCTTCCGGGGTTCCATGTTCTGCAGATCGGTCCCGGTCCGCAAACATCTGGTTGGGCCTACGTGACACAGGGTTTGTGCCAAACCACATTGGCCGATGGGGACGGGCTGGAGTTGTGCCTTGTCAGCCCCGAGCCTGACGCGCGCAACGTGGAATGCCTGTTCATGCTTGGGGACTACCTCGTCGAAAAGGTCTCAACCGTCCACTTCGGCCAGACGTTCGATATCGGCGCGCCGTGGCTCAGCGGGCTGATGACGCACCTGCTGCTCAGCAAACCGTATCCTTTTGGGCCCGATCTCGAAATCGCGAAACGACCGTCGGGCTATGTGCATCATCTCTGGGTTCTGCCCATCCACAAGGCCGAGGCGGATTTCCTTCACGAATGCGGTGATCTGGATGCCCTCGAAGACCGGTTTGATGTCGCTGGTATCGACTACCTTGATCCTTGGCGTGCAGCTGTCGTCTGACCCATCACCTTCGGAGGCAAAGTTCTAGACCACGGCAGGCTGCCCGCGCCCGCCCATCACGACGTCCATGGTCATCCCGCCGATCCACATGCAGAACAGCGCCAGCCACGCGGTTCCGGCAAAGATCGACCCGCCCGACACGCCCGCGCCGATGGCGCAGCCGCCCGCCAGCATCCCGCCAAACCCCATCATCACCGCGCCGATCATGGCGTTGCGCATGGGCGTTGGGCCGTCGAAGCCCTGTACGGTGAACTCCTTGGCCAAGATCGCAGAGACCATGCTGCCGATCACCACGCCCGGCACCAATCCGACGTCGAATTCCAGCGCCGCGTTGCGGTCGAGGAAGAACATCAGCGTGTTGGCCGACGGTCCGGTGAATGTCAGGCTTTCGATCTGGACCGGGTCAAAGGCCGATTGCGACAGCGTATAGGTCAAGGCGTAGCCCACGGCGGCGGCAAAGCCCACGCCCGAGGCAAAGACCAGCCGTGACCAGCCGATATTGTTGCGGCGGCTCAGTTCCAGCGCGATCAGGGCGATGATCAGACCGATGACCAGACCGGCTTCGCGCGGCAGGTGTGCCGCAGCCAGCAGGTCCATGTTGCGCCCGCCCCCGGTGATCCACAGCGCTGCCAGCTTGTCGCGCAGCGGGGCCAGCCAGCCGGTCAGCGACATCTGCGCGACCACCGCAAAGATCAGGCCGGACACGACGCTGCGCAGGTTCCCCGTGGCGGCCAGCACCAACAAGCGCCCCGAACAGCCGCGCGCCAGAACCATGCCCATCCCGAAGAGCAACCCGCCGATGATCGCCCCGGACCAGCTGCCCGGCACGGCCATCATGCGCGCCTCGGTCGTGTCGAGATAGCCCAGCAATTGCGCGCCCTGCACCCAGACCACCGCCGTCGAAAAAGTCAGCAGCCAGACCGCGACCTTGTCCTTCATCATGCCTCGGGCAAATTCCACCGTCGCCGCGCGCAAACAAAAGCGCGAACGTTGCGCCGCAACCCCGAACAGGATGCCGGTGATCAGGCCGAACAGCGCGGCGGTGGGGCTTTCTCCGATGCGGTCGATGAGGGGGACGATATCCATGGCGGGCTCCGGTCGCGGTTTCGCGCATGGATGCCAAAACATGCATGCGTTCGCCTTGATTCAGATCAGTCCACACGCGACACCGATGCCGCTTTCAGGCCTCCGTATCGCGACAGGGCCGGTCGCACATGGGAAAGAGCGATTCGGGCGGTGCTGGCATCTTCCGGCGAAACACGCAGGAGGTGCGCCATGGAAAATATGTTTGCCGAAGCCATGACTGCCGCAATGGCGGCTATGCCGGTGGTTGCCAATGCCGACCACGCGCCTCTGGAAGGCGGGGAGGACCCGACCTTTGGCACCGTGCGGTGGAGGACGCTTTTCAGCGCCGACAAGACCGAGACCAGCGGCATGGTGATGGGCGTGGCCGAGTTCGGCCCGCATGGCACGCTGCTGGCGCACCGCCACACCCCGGCCGAAGTCTATTTCGGCCTTGCGGGGTCGGGCGTCGTGACCATCGACGGCATCCCGCACGAGATCGGGCCGAACGTCGCGCTGTTCGTGCCGGGCGATGCCGAGCATCACACGGTTGCCGGTGAGGATGGCCTGCGCTTTCTCTACGTCTTCCCCAAGGATCGCTTTTCCGAGGTCGAATACCGCTTCACCGCCGCGCAGCAGTTGCAAGAGGCATAAGGCGAATAACGCTCGCCACGCGCGTCGGAAAATTATATGCGGAAAGCATGAAAACCGTTGCCCTCTCCGACGCGCGGACTTTGCCCCTGTGGCGGCGTCCGATCACGCTGCTGTTCCTCATGGCGCTGGCCATGCCGTTGTCCTTTGCCACGTGGTCGGCGCTGCTCAATAACTTCGTGATCGAAGTGGCGGCGTTCGACGGCTCGGATATCGGCTGGCTGCATACGGTTCGGGAAATCCCGGGCTTTCTTGCCATCGGGGTGATCCTCGTGATCATGGTGATGCGCGAACAGGTGCTGGGGCTGTTGTCGCTGGCGCTCTTGGGCGTGGCGACGGCGGTGACGGCGTGGTTCCCGACCTTGGGCGGGATCATGATGATCACGTTGCTGTCGTCCATCGGCTTTCACTATTACGAGACGGTCAACCAAAGCCTGCAATTGCAATGGCTGCCCAAGGACCGCGCGCCGCAGGTGCTGGGCTGGCTGCTGGCCGCCGGATCGGCGGCAACGCTGGTTGCCTATCTCATCATCGTGGCCCTGTGGGACACGCTGGGGCTGACCTACAATATCGTCTACATGGCCTCCGGGGGCGCGACCTTGCTGATCGTCGGCTATTGCGCGCTGGCCTTCCCGCAGTTTGAGTCCCCCAACCCACAGGTCAAGAAGTTCATCCTGCGCCGTCGCTACTGGCTGTATTACGCGCTGCAATTCATGGCGGGCGCGCGACGCCAGATCTTTGTCGTGTTCGCCGGGTTCATGATGGTCGAGCGGTTCGGCTTCGAGGTCCACGAAGTGACCGCGCTTTACCTGATCAACCTGATCGCCAACATGATCCTCGCGCCCGTGTTCGGCAAAGTCGTCCACCACTGGGGCGAACGCAACGCGCTGGCCTTCGAATATGTTGGGCTGGTCACGGTGTTCCTGCTTTATGGCGGGGTCTACTGGTTCGGCTGGGGCGTGGTTCTGGCCGCGACGCTGTACGTGATCGACCATATCTTCTTTGCGCTGGCACTGGCGCTGAAGACCTATTTCCAGAAGATCGCCGATCCGGGCGACATCGCGCCCACCGCCGCCGTGGCGTTCACCATCAACCACATCGCGGCGGTCTTCCTGCCTGCGGCCTTGGGCTATCTCTGGCTGGTCTCGCCCGGCGCGGTATTCGGACTTGCAGCGGGCATGGCGGCGACGTCGCTGGCACTGGCGCTGATGATCCCGCGCCACCCGGAACCGGGCAACGAGACGGTCTTTGCCCGACTGGCCCCGGCCCCCGCCGAATGAGTCTGGCCCCGAGGCGCCCAAGGCGCTAAGGGAGCCGTGACAAAGGAGACACCCAGATGGCCACCTATACCGCCTTTACCAAGCTGAACGACAAGACCCGCGCCGAGGCGCTGGGCGAGGCCTTGGAAGAGATGGAGGTCGAGCCCACCGGCGTCGGCGTGTTCGAGATCGAGGACGGCTCGGGCCTGTGGGAGGTCGGCGGCTATTTCCTTGAACAGCCCGACGATATCGAACTGGCGCTGCTCGCCGCCGCGTTTCAGGCCCAGCCGTTCGTCGTCTCCGAGGTGCCGGACGAGGACTGGGTCGACAAGGTCCGCCGCGAACTGACCCCGGTCGTCGCCGGGCGGTTCTTCGTCTATGGCAGCCACGACGCCGACAAGATCCCCGAGGGCTCCGAGCCGTTGCTGATCGAGGCGGCGATGGCCTTTGGCACCGGGCATCACGGCACCACGCAAGGCTGTCTGGAAGCGCTGGATCGGCTCGCGGGCGAGGGTTTTGTCGGGCAGAACGTGGCCGATATCGGCTGTGGTACGGCGGTGCTGGCGATGGGGGCTGCGCGCATCTTCCCGAACCCGGCGATTGCATCCGACATCGATCAGGTCGCGGTCGAGGTCGCCGAGGCCAATGTACGCGCCAATGACATGGAGGGCCGGGTTGTCTGCGTCGAGGCGGCGGGCTTTGGCCATGACGACCTGCACGCCCGCGGGCCCTATGATCTGGTCTTTGCCAACATCCTGAAACAGCCGCTCATCGATCTGGCCCCCGACATGGCGAGCCATCTGGCGCCGGGCGGATACGCCATCCTGTCGGGGATCCTGACCCGGCAGGCCGACGAGGTCGTCGAGGTCTATGCCTCGCAGGGGATCGCGCAGGTGCGCCGTGACGTGATCGGGGATTGGGTGACGCTGACGCTACGCAAATCTGGCGGAGCTTAACCAATTTTGCGCAAAAACTGGGGCAAATGCCCAAGTTCCGCCACATTTCGCGCCTATCCATAAGCATATCCGGTGGGGGCCGGAGTATAGGTAGCTGCCATGGAAAACACCCTCGACGAATTCCGCAAGCGCCAGTCGGCGATCACGCGCAAGCACAGCCGGATGGCGCGCGGATATGTGAACAAGCTCGACAAGACCAGCGGTGTGATTGTCCAACAGCCCGACAGCAAAACGGGCAGCGTTGGGCGCAGCGTGCTGCTGCGGGTGGCCGTCGCCTTCATGGTTCTCAAGGTTCTGACCCTGTCCTGGCTGGGACCGGAGCTTTACGAAAGCCATCTGGCGCAGCTGCGCGAGGGGTCCACGGTCGAACGCGCGGGCGCGTTTGTCATGCAGGTCGATCCGGTCACGGCCAAGGGTGCGGCGCTGCTTTCGCCCCTGATGCACTGAACGTTCCACGTTTCCGACGACCGGCCTTGTTCCGCAGGGCCGGTTTTTTCGTAACAGATGCAGACACAAAAAAGCCGTGATCCCGCCCGGGACCACGGCCTTCTGCTTTGGTTAAAGCGGCTCTCAGAAGCGGCTGGACACCCGGTCGATGTCGCCACGGCCGAGGCCGATATCGTCGAGTTCGCGGTCGGTCAGGGCCGACAGGCTACGACGGGTCAGACGCGCGTCGTTCCATGCGCCGAAGGCGCCGAACGCGGCAAGGAAGATTGCGCCGATGCGGCTGGCGGAGCCAGTCGTGGCATAGGGGCGGGAAGTATCGAATGCAGCCATGTCTGTCTCCTTTGACGTGGGGCGGCTCTTGTTCACAAAGCGCACATAGAATGCGCAAATCGCCCGGACAAGCGGCACAAATTGCATGGGTCATATGCTCATGCTGCATAGCAGAAAATCGCGTTAAGCTTCTCTAAAAATTGGCAAATTTCCGCCTGAATCGGTGTCGGTTTCACCGGACCGAGTGACGTTTTCAGACGTCGTTTTTGGACACGTGTCGACAGTGCCGCACGGTGTGTCGTTTTTCGGCCCAAGGGGATTAACCTTGGTCTTTGTTCTGGTTTCGTGCTAGTCGTGGCGAAATAACAACAAAAGCAGGCATCCATGCGGGTATTGGGCATTGATCCGGGGTTGCGGAACCTTGGATGGGGGGTGATCGACGCGGAACGCGGTCGATTGCGCCATGTCGCGAACGGGGTGATTCACTCGTCGGCAGGTGAATTGGCAGGGCGGCTCTTGTGGTTGCATGGCCAGTTAACCGAGATATTCGCGCAGTTTCAGCCCACGACCGCAGCCGTCGAACAGACCTTCGTCAACAAGGACGCGGTTGCGACGCTGAAGCTGGGGCAGGCGCGGGCGATTGCCTTGCTGGTGCCGGCGCAGTTTGGACTTGATGTGGGCGAATACGCGCCCAACAAGGTCAAGAAGACGGTGGTGGGTGTAGGCCACGCGGAAAAGCTGCAGGTCCAGCACATGGTCAAGATGCAATTGCCGGGGGTCGAGTTGAACGGCCCCGATGCGGCGGACGCACTGGCCATTGCGATCTGCCACGCGCATCATGCGCAGGCACCGGGAATGAAGGTCAGGGCATGATCGGACGGATTGCGGGACAGATCGTCTACAAGACATTGGACCACGTGCTGATCGACGTTCGGGGGGTCGGCTATGTCGTGTTCTGCTCGGACCGCGTCCTCGCGGGGCTGGGTGGCCCGGGGGATATGGCCGCGCTGTTCACCGACCTGCTCGTGCGCGAGGACCTGTTGCAGCTCTACGGTTTTCCGACGCTGGTCGAGAAGGAATGGTTCCGGCTGCTGATGAGCGTGCAGGGCGTGGGGGCAAAGGCCTCTCTGGCGATCCTTGGAACGCTTGGCCCGGACGGGGTCAGCCGCGCGATTGCCTTGGGCGACTGGGGCACCGTGAAGGCGGCAAGGGGGATCGGGCCGAAGACCGCGCAGCGCGTGGTCAACGAATTGAAGGACAAAGCCCCCACGGTGATGGCGATGGGCGCAGCAGGGGCCGCACCGACCGAGGCCGGGCCGACCGAGCTTGTCGAAACCATCGCGGTGCCAAAGGCTCCGGCCAGCCCGCGCCCGAATGCCTCCGCGCAGGCCGAGGCGCTTTCCGCGCTCGGCAATCTCGGCTATGCGCCCGGTGAGGCGGCCTCGGCCGTTGCCGAGGCTGCGGGCGCCGAGCCGGACGCGGATACCGCGGGTCTGATCCGCGCGGCGCTGCGCCTGCTGGCACCGAAGGGATGAGACATGGGGTAGGATGGGTGATCACCCATCCTACTTTCAGGAGGGCACATGATCGACGCGGACCCCACATTGCGGCCAGACCCGCTGCCCGAGGACCGGGACCGCGCGCTGCGGCCGCAGATGCTCGACGATTTCGTCGGACAGGCCGAGGCGCGCTCGAATCTCAAGGTCTTCATCCAGTCGGCCCGTTCGCGGGGCGAGGCGATGGACCATACGCTGTTCCATGGACCGCCCGGACTGGGCAAGACGACGCTGGCGCAAATCATGGCGCGCGAATTGGGCGTGGGCTTTCGCATGACCTCCGGGCCGGTTCTGGCCAAGGCAGGGGATCTTGCCGCGATCCTGACCAATCTCGAAGCCAAGGACGTGCTCTTCATCGACGAAATCCACCGGCTGAACCCGGCGGTCGAAGAGGTCCTGTATCCGGCGATGGAGGATTTCGAGCTGGACCTCGTGATCGGCGAAGGCCCGGCCGCGCGCACCGTCCGGATCGAGTTGCAGCCCTTCACGCTGGTGGGCGCGACCACGCGTCTGGGGCTGTTGACCACGCCGCTGCGGGACCGTTTCGGGATCCCGACGCGGCTGAATTTCTACACCATCCCCGAACTTGAAACCATCGTTGCGGGCAACGCGGTCAAGCTGGGCGTGCGCGTCGAGGGCGACGGGGCGCTCGAAATTGCGCGCCGGTCGCGGGGAACGCCCCGCATCGCGGGCCGGTTGTTGCGCCGCGTGGTCGATTTCGCCGTGGTCGAAGGGGGCGGCGTGGTGACGCAAAAGCTCGCCGACAACGCGCTGACCCGGCTGGGCGTGGACGATCTTGGGCTCGACGGGGCGGATCGGCGCTATCTCAAGCTGATCGCCGAGAATTATGCAGGCGGGCCGGTGGGGATCGAGACGCTCAGCGCCGCGCTGAGCGAGAGCCGCGATGCGCTGGAGGAAGTCATCGAACCCTACCTGCTGCAACAGGGGTTGATCCAGCGGACACCCCGCGGACGGATGCTGGCGCAGAAGGCGTGGACGCATCTTGGCATGGCCGCCCCGCGGCCACCCGGGCAGGCGGATTTGTTCGGGAAATGACCCGGACGCCGGGGCGAGGCACGGCCCCGGCCTGTTGCGTTAGGGGGGATAGGCATCGGCTGGCAGACATGGCAAGAGGCGCGTGAGACACGGAGGCCCGAGATGACCGACCTGATTACGCCAGAAGAGATCGAAGCCCTGTTCACCCGCAGCGACGGCCAGTTCCTGTGCGCGCGCTGGGGGCGGCCCATCGCGCCGATCGTTTTCGGGGTCGAGGACAGCACAATCGGCATGGTCAAGGGCGCGTTCGAGGCGCTCTGTGCCATGGCGGGGCATCACATGGCCGAGACCGATCCCGAACTGGGTGCCAATGTCATGGTCTTCTTTTTTCGCGACTGGGACGAGTTGACCGAGGTGCCTGATCTTGATCGGCTGGTCGAGGGGCTCGCGCCGCTTGTCGAGCGTCTGAAGGCGGCTGAGGCGAACCAGTACCGGGTCTTCCGCTTCGATCCGCAGGGGGCAATCCGCGCCTGCTTCATCTTCATCCGCATGGATGAGGAACTGAGCAAGGTGCCCGCCGAGACGCTGGCGCTGAGCCAGGTCGTGCAATCCATGCTGTTGTGGTCCGACGCTGCCTTTGGCCAGAAATCCCCGCTGGGGCGGCTGGAAAATGGCCATGTGGTGCTGCGGCCCGAGATCGGCGCGGTGATCCGCGCCGCCTACGCGCCCGAATTGCCCCATGTTGCGACGGACTCCAGCCATGCCCTGCGAATTTTCGCCAGAATTGCCTCAAATTCGCCGCATTCCTGATCGAGGTTAACCTCGCCTCAAGCTGCTATCTGGGGCGCTGCCAATTTGCCAAATATCGATCAAGGACGTCTGCCCCTTGGCCCTGACTTATGTCGAGTACCCGGAGAGCCGGACGGTGGAATTCACCGTGACCGGTCACGTCAGCCGCGAAGACTACGACTCGGTCTTCAACTCCCTGTCGGGCTTTGCCGCCCGGCATCGGAGCGTGCGGATCATCGAGGTCACACGGCATATCGACGGGCTGGACCCAAGCCTGCTCTTGCCCGGCCCGGCGCCGGAGACATGGCAGCTGTCCCAAGTCAGTCATGTGGCCGTGGTGTCCGGGATCGGTTGGTTCAGCCCGGTCGTGCGCGCCATGGGCGGGCAGGCCAAGACGAGGTTGCGACTTTTTGACTTGGCCGATCTCGACAAGGCGCGGGCCTGGATAGCCGATCCCTTCGTGCGTGGGTAGGGGAAGACCCAAGCCGAAGAGGGCGGACCGGGGGGTGTGTGCCCCGGTCCGCCCAGCTTTTCGTATTTGGGTGTGAGGCCCCGGAGCAGGCCCGGGGCGCGTGCGCGCTGGCTCAGCGGATCATGCCGACGATTTCAAAGGTTCGCTCGATTATCGGGTTGGCGATCGCGCGGGCCCGTTCTGCGCCACGGCGCAGGATGGCGTCGATCTCGTCGGGATGTTCCATCAGCCGGGCCATTTCCATGGAAATCGGCGACAGCTTTTCGACGGCCAGATCGGAGAGCATCGGCTTGAACTCCGAGAACTGCTTGCCACCCACATCCGTCAGGACCTGATCGACGGTCATGTCCGACAACGCGGCGTAGATGTTGACGAGGTTGCGCGCCTCGGGCCGATCCTCCAGCCCCTTGGCCTCGGACGGAAGCGCATCCGGATCGGTGCGGGCCTTGCGGATCTTGTTGGCGATGGTGTCGGCATCGTCGGTCATGTTGATCCGGCTCATGTCCGAGGGATCGGATTTCGACATCTTCTTGGACCCGTCCCGCAGCGACATGACGCGGGTTGCCGCGCCCTCGATCTTGGGTTCGGTGATGGGGAAGAAATCCACGCCGAAATCGTTGTTGAACTTGATCGCGATGTCGCGGGTCAGTTCGAGGTGCTGTTTCTGGTCCTCGCCCACCGGAACTTCGGTTGCGTGATAGACCAGAATGTCAGCCGCCATCAGCGCCGGGTAGGCGAACAGGCCCAGCGAGGCGTTCTGCTGGTTCTTGCCGGCCTTGTCCTTCCACTGGGTCATGCGCTGCATCCAGCCCATGCGGGCGACGCAATTGAAGATCCAAGCCAGTTCGGCATGGGCGCTGACCTGGCTTTGATTGAACAGGATCGACTTTTCCGGATCGACGCCGCTGGCGATGAACCCTGCGGTCAGCTCGCGCGTCTGGCGGCGCAGGGCGTCCGGGTCTTGCCAGACGGTGATCGCGTGCATGTCGACCATGCAGAAGATCGACTCGACACCCTTGTTCTGGCTGTCGGCAAAACGCTTCAGCGCGCCAAGGTAATTGCCAAGCGTCAGCCCGCCCGAGGGTTGGATCCCCGAGAAGACGCGCGGCGTGAAGGCGGGAGAGGTTTGGACCCCCTCGGTCATGGGCTTTCTCCGTCTGGAAATTTGGGTCCGCTTGGCTTAGCGAGGGGCTTGAGGCGCGTCAAGGAAGGCAAAGCCATGGACCCGATGCAGAAGGCCCCCCACCAAGAGGCCCCGTTCAATACCGTGCCGCCCATCGTCTGGGCGCTGTCGCTGCTGATGATCGGGGTAGAAGCCGCGTTCTGGCTGGGCGCACAGGGGCTGATCGGTGGGCCGAGCGCCGTGGGCTGGCGGATCGCGGCCTTCGAAGGGTACGGGTTTTCCGGCAGCTATTTCGACTGGATGATCGAGCGCGGGCAATACCCGCTGGACGGCTTGCGCCGCTTTGTGACCTATCCGTTCCTGCATGGCGGCTTTGGCCATGCGCTGTTCGGTGCAGTGATTACACTGGCGGTGGGCAAGGTGGTGGCGGACAGCCTTGGACAGGCGCGCGTGCTGCTGATCTTTTTCGCGGGAGCGGTGCTGGGAGCCTTGGCTTGGGGGCTGATCCTGAGCGACACGCGCCTGCTGGTCGGTGCTTTCCCCGGCGCCTATGGGCTGATCGGGGCCTTTACCTACCTGCTTTTCCTGAAACTGGAGGCACAGGGCGCGCCGCGCTTTCGCGCCTTCATGCTGATCGGGGTGCTGATGGGGCTGCAACTGGTGTTCGGCGCGTTCAGCAGCTTTGCCTCGACCGAATGGTTCGCCGATCTCGTCGGGTTCGCGGTGGGATTCGGCCTGACGATCCTGCTTGTGCCCGGCGGCTGGGGGCGGTTGGTCAGCGCCCTGCGCAGGCGCTGACCGACCGGGTCACAGGACGAAATCCGCAGCGGTCAGGATGATCGCCCCGTTCAGCAGGATGTCCATGTCCGATGTGCCATTGCCGTCCACATCGGCCTGAATGACGGTCTTGTTGCCGATGGTGACTGCGCGCAATTCGCCCGCGCTGCCAGA
The DNA here is from genome assembly GCF_003667315.2 of Tropicibacter alexandrii. Taxonomy (GTDB): domain Bacteria; phylum Pseudomonadota; class Alphaproteobacteria; order Rhodobacterales; family Rhodobacteraceae; genus Tropicibacter; species Tropicibacter alexandrii. The sequence continues at coordinate 172,797 of NZ_RCTZ02000008.1, forward strand.
GAAGCCGCTGCTGCCGATGAAGTCAAAGGCTTGATCGCCGCCTACGAATTGTTGCGCATCGACGCCGCTGAGGTCGATCACGTCAAAGCCTTGCTCGAAGTCGCGGATCACGTCCCGGTTCGCGCCCACGGTCGAGTCGGCAATGCTGTTGTATTCGAACACATCCACGTCGAAATCGGCGCCGCCGCCGGTCAGCACGTCACGGCCTGCGCCGCCATACATCGTATCGGCCCCGTCTTGGCCGAAGATCACGTCGTCACCATCATCGCCAATCAACGAGTCATCACCCAGCTGGCCACTGACCAGATCGTTACCGGTGCCGCCATCCAGCGTGTCGTTGCCGATGGCTCCGTACAGCCGGTCATTGCCCTGCTCACCCATGACGCTGTCGTCGCCCGCACCCGCACCAACCGTGTCATTGCCACCGCCGGTCATGACCGTGTCATTGCCGCCGATGCTCAGGATCTTGTCGTCGCCGCTGCTGTCGGAGCCGTCGATCAGGTTGGCGCGCGGCGTTGCGATCAGTTTGAAGTCCGTGACCTGATCAAAGGTCACGTTCTCAAAACCGATGTAATAGTCGTTCCCGGCCGCACCGGTGGCCTGAACGGTGGTGAGGTTCAGGTTGATCGTGGTCGGACCGCTGAGCAGGCTGGAATACACCCCCACCAGCAAGGTATCGACCCCCGGACCCGCGTCCAGTGAGTCATTGCCGATCCCGGCTTCGATCTGGTCCGCGCCCCCTTGGCCAAAGACGGTGTCGTCGCCATTGCCGGCATTGATCGTATCATCTCCGTCCCCGCCATCGACCGTGTCGTCGCGGTCACCTGCCGAGATGGTGTCGTTGCCGTCGAATCCGTTGATCAGGTCGGCGTCCACTGTTCCGATAAGGGTGTCGTTGCCAGATGTTCCGTTGCGAATGGCCATATCTGTCTCCTCGTCATCAAATCGGGAAACAAATACGACAAATGCTGTCGAAAAAGAAGCCCGGCGTCAGAACATCTCTTTCGGCAGGAATGTCAGTCGCTGCGAGAACCGGTTTCCAGCGGCCATCGGGAAGGGCAGCACATAGCCCTTGCGGGCGTCCGGGGCCTCGCCCGCATCCGTTTCCGCCTGCGTCTGCCACGTCGCGGCCTGACGCAGGTCGGTGCCGTCGCGCCCTATCCATTTCCGGCCGAAGCGGTCCAGTAGCCCGCTGGTGAAGTCCGGGTCGCGGATCAGCGCCGAGGCTTCGATATCCCACCGCATCGAACGCCCGTTCATGTTGGCAGATCCGATCATCGCGGAGGTGTCATCGACCAGCGTGACCTTGGAATGCAGGTAGATCGGCGCGGCGTTGTCGATGGCCGGACCCTCGGCATCGGCGGGGCGGGGCTGCGCGGGCGTCAAAAGCGCCATGCGCCGTCCAAACGCCGCCTGCAACTGTTCCAGTTGGCTGATTTGCAGGCCATGCGCCTGACGGGCATCCCAACTGGTGTCGCCATCGAACAAGACCCGGTCGGCGGCCGCAGGCAGCAGGGCCACGAGTTGCAGGTCGGGCACCCGCTGGGCGGCGCGGACCAGCGCCTCGGTCAGGGGGGCGTGGCGCAGGAATTGGGTCTCGAAATAGATGAACCGCTCGGCCTCGTCGAACAGCCGGATCATCGCGGTTTCGTGGTCGGTGATCCGCGTGTTGGGCGACAGGCGCGCGGCCCCGGAGCAGGGCGCGGAAAATGTGCGCAGCACCCGCAGGTCCGTCCGGCCCTGAGCGCGGGTGCTGGTCTGCATCTTCAGCGCGCGCTCGGCCAGCGAGGCCGCATCGCAGTCGATCGCGGCGTTCCAGCAATCGGCGAAATGCCCTGCCAGAGAGGACGCGAAGTCGTCATCGGCCACGTGCACCGACACATCATGCCACGTCTGGTCGGCCCGCCGGTCGTGCGCGTGCGTGTCGTACCGGCGCTCGTTGACGTCGAGACCGCCGATGATGCAAGCGCGGCCGTCGACGATGGCGAATTTCTGGTGAAGGGTGACGGGGCGCAGCACAGGCCCGGCCTTGAGAAACAGCCGCTCGACCGGGGTCAGCTTGACCGGGTCCTCGGATTGCAGCTCTGTCAGGGCGCGGCGGATGGGGCCGCGCAGCATCATTTGCCATAGGCCCCCGGCGCGTTGGCCATGTGGGGCGCAGAGGATCTGGGCATCGCCCTGCACGACATCGGCAAAGCCCGAGGCACACAGCCACGCATTGCGGTGCAGGTCGCGGGCAAAGAGCGGGTCGAAATCGGCGATCAGCAGGCGCAGGCGCACCCCGCGCCGGGTCACCCAAGCAATCAGGTCAGCCCAGGTTTCCAGCCCCAGTTCCGTCAGTTCCCGCGCCCGCAGACGGGTGCGCGGGTCGATGATCCGAAACGACATCAGCAACTCCTCGCGCGCCGAGGCGACGAGGCGTTCCAAGGCGGGAAAGCCTTCCTCGGCGGTGATGAGTGCTGTGACGGTCATGTCGTCTCCTTATTTGCGGCGGCGCACGATCCCGCGCAACTCTGCCATGCTGAAGGCCCCCACCAATTGCCCGGCCACGGCATAGGCCACGATGCCGATCCCGATCAGAAGCGCAAGCATGGCGTAGCGCACGACAGGCATACGCAGAAGGTCAGCCATGAGTTCCTGCGCCCCCCACAAAGCGGCGCCCATCAGGGCCGAAGCCAGCGTGATCCGCCGCAACCTGCTGAAGAACCGCGCATCGAACCGCGCCACGTCCCCCATGCGCCGCGCCCCAAGCGCAAGCTGCGCCACCATCGTCCAGCCTGCGACGGTCGTGGCGATGGCGGGGGCGATCCAGCCGATGACGGGGGCAAGGCCAATGGCGATGGCGGCGTTGATGACCATGGCCCAGACGGCGTATCGGAAAGGGCTGCGCGTGTCTTCGCGGGCAAAGAACAGCGGCTGCAGAACTTTTTGCAGGACGAAGGCGGGCAGGCCCAGCCCGTAGACCGCCACCGCCAGCGCCATGGCCTGCGCATCGGCAAAGGTGGTCGCGCCCCGCTCGAACAGGACCGAGACCAGCGGCAGCGGGATCGCCACCAGCGCCACGGCGCAGGGCAGGGTGATGGCAAGGCTCAGCTCCCCTGCGCGGGAAAACGCGTTGCGCGCGCCGCTGTCGTCCTGCGCCTTCAGGCGGCGCGACAGGTCGGGCAACAGCACGATGCCGACGGCAATGCCGACCACGCCCAGCGGCAACTGGTACAGCCGGTCGGCGGCATAGAGCCAGCCCACCGCCTTGTCGAAATGGCTGGCCACCTGCTGGCCTACCAACAGGTTGACCTGCATCACGCCCCCCGCCAGTGCCGCTGGCACGGCGATCATCAGCAGGCGCTTCATGTCGGGGGTCCAACGCGGGCGACCGGGCCGCAGACGTATGTCTGCGCGCTCCGCGGCGACCCAGACCAGCGCGAGTTGGGCGACACCGGCCAATGGCACCGTCCAGATCAGCCACCAGATGACCTCCTGTCCCAGCCAATAACCCACGGCCATCGCGGTGCAGACGAAGATGTTCAGGAACACCGGCGCGGCGGCGGCGGCGGCGAAATGCCCGGCCGCGTTCAGCGCACCGGAAAACAACGCCGCCAGCGAAATCAACAGGATATAGGGAAAGACGATCCGGCCGAACCCCACGGTCAGGTCGAACCGCGCATCCCCGGCAAAGCCGCCCGCCGTCGCCCAGACCAATCCGGGCATGAAGATCAGCGCCAGCCCGGTCAGGATCATCAGCACCAGCGCCAGCCCGTTCAGCGCATCGCGGGCAAAACCGATCGGGTCCTCGCCGCCCTCGTATTTCTTTGAAAACATCGGCACGAAGGCGGCGTTGAACGCGCCTTCGGCAAAGAAGCGGCGGAACATGTTGGGCAGGCGGAAGGCCGCGACAAAGGCATCCATCACCGGACCGGGGCCGATCAGGGCGAGGATCATCACCTCGCGCACCACGCCCAGCACCCGGCTGGCCAAGGTCCAGAACCCGACTGTCATGACGCCGGAAATCAGCTTGATGGGTTTCATGTCCTGCCCTGCCTGTCTGCCGTGCACGGGATTAGCCGAACCGCAGCGATTTGGATAGAGGCGGCGGGGGGCAGGGCATTCTCGGCCAATTTTGACACTCTATGGTTGTGGATGGCACGTAAATTGTTAACGTGGCCGTAAAAGTAATCTTTTTAGGAAAGTGAGCATGCCCATTACCCATGTCATCGATCCGGAACTCGGGCTGGCTGTGCTTCGGTTTCAGGGGGTTTTGACCGTGGATGATGTCGCCGACGCGCTGGATCGGTGCGGCGAGTCGCCGGACTTCCGGCCCGACATGGATGTGCTGGCCGACCTCAACCATTCCACTCTTGCGCAAAGCGGGTTTCACGACATCCTGCACCTCGCCCGGCGCCTGACCCCTTGGTATTTGCGGCGCAGCCCCGCCGGGCGTTCGGTGCTTTGGGCGCGCTCGGATGTCAATTTCGGCATCGGGCGCATGTATCAAAGCACGGTCGAAAGCCGAAACCCGGCGCAGGTCGGGGTGTTTCGCACGGAGTCCGAGGCTTTGGGTTTTCTAGAGCGGGACCCGCTCGAACGCATGGCGATTGCCGAACATCTGGAAAGGACTCGCCGGGATTTTGCGGGTTGACGATACGGCATCTTTGAACGTTTCTCAGGTCCGGGAGCGGAGGGAGCATAGGCATGCCGGTAGATTTCGAGATTTGTCGACAATGGAATTTTGTCTGGGTCTCCTTGCGGGGCGATGTCACGGGGGCCGAGCACGTGCAAAGCTTTGTCGACTACAGCCGCCATCCCGATTTCGACGGCGCGCAACACGTGCTGATGAACCTGCGTGATTTCGAGTTTCGCAACGTGTTCTTCAAGGAACTCATGGGCCTCGCCACCGAGTTGCAGAGCCATTACCAGATGCGCGCCGCCACTTCGCGCACCGCGATCTTTGCCCCCACTGACACGGCCTACGGCATGTCGCGCATGTTCCAGTCGATGACCGAAGGCAACACGCCGTCACGCGTCGGCGTGTTCCGGACCATGGACGAGGCGATGAGCTTCATCGACATCACCCCGACCAGCCCGGCCTCCCTCTGGGTCGAGCAGCACCTGTCGGCGCCGCACTAGCCATAGGCGCGTTCTGCGCCCTCTTCGATGGCCGCCCGCAGCTTTCGTTCGATCAGGTCGCGCTTGGGCTGGCTGTGAAGCTTCAGCCCGAACATGTCCTTGACATAGAAGGTGTCGACCACCTGCTCGCCATAGGTCGCGATCAGCGCCGAGGCGATGTAGATGTTCAGGTTCGCCAGCGTGCGCGTCAGATCATAGAGCAGGCCGGGACGGTCGCGCGTATCCACCTCGATGATGGTGAAGATTTCCGAACCGTCATTGTCGAAGGTGATATGCGTCGGGACCTTGAACGCCTTTTCGCGTTTCTTCAGCTTGTCCTTGGGCCGGATCGCATCGCGGGTCACGACCTCGCCGCGCAGGGTCTTCAGGATCATGTCCTTCAGGCGCGGAATGCGCGTTTTTTCATAGGGATGGCCGTCCTGATCCTGCAACCAAAAGGCCGCCGTGGCATAGCCGTCCTTGGTGGTGAAGGTGCGCGCATCGACAACGTTGGCACCGACCAGCGCCAGTGCCCCGGCCAGACGCGAGAAGATGCCAGGATGGTCCTGCAAGGCAAAGCAGACGCGGGTGGCGTCGCGGTCCTCGTCGGGGTGGATGTCGATCTTGATCTCGTCATCCTTGATGTCGCGCAGCAGCCTCGCAAAGATCACATGCGCGGTGACATGCAGGCCCTGCCAATAGGGGGGGTAATGGCGCGTCGTCTCGCGGCGCAGGTCGCCGCCCTCCCAGTCGGACAGCGTTTCGCGCAGCAGTTTGCGCGCCTCGGTGCCACGGTTCTCGCGGTTGAGATCTTCCATCCCGCCTTCCAGCGCGCGCCGGGTCTGGCGGTAGAGCGCGCGCAACAGCGCCGCTTTCCAGTTGTTCCAGACGCTGGGGCCAACGCCGCGAATGTCGCAGACCGTCAGCACGCAGAGCAGGTCGAGCCGTTCGCGGGTCTGCACCGCCTTGGCAAAGTCGCGCACGGTGCGCGGGTCGGCAATGTCGCGTTTCTGCGCCATGTCCGACATCAGCAGGTGATAGCGGACCAGCCATTCGGCGGTCTCGGCCTCTTTCTTGTTCAGACCCAAACGCGGGGCGACGGCGCGGGTGATCCGCGCCCCAAGGATCGAGTGATCCTCGTCCCGGCCCTTGCCGATATCGTGCAGCAGCAGGGCGACATACAGGATACGGCGGTTCACCCCTTCCTTGAGGATGGTCGAGGCGACGGGCAGTTCCTCGGTCAGGTTGCCATGCTCGATCTCGGACAGGTGCCAGATGCACTGGATGGTGTGCTCGTCCACCGTGTAGCTGTGATACATGTTGAACTGCATCATCGCCACGATGGGTTCGAATTCCGGGATGAAGGTGCCAAGGAAGCCCAGCTCGTTCATGCGCGTCAACGCGCGCGCCGGGTTGCCGTGTTTCAGCAGCAGGTCGAGGAACAGCTTTGACGCCTCGGGGTTCTCGCGGAACTCCTTGTCGATCAGGTGCAGGTTGGCCTTGACCAGCCGCATCGCCTCGGGATGGATCAGCAGGCCGGTGCGCAGACCCTCTTCATACAGTCGCAACAGGTTCAGCTTGTCCGACAGAAAGGCCGCGTCATCGGCGATGGCAAGACGCCCGTGGATGACCTTGTAACCGTCCTTGACCTTGGGTTGCCGCTTGAAGATGCGTTCCAGCAGGGGCGCGCCCTTGGTGTGGTCGGCTTCCAGCGAGGTCAACAGGATGCGGGTCAGGTCGCCAACGGATGTGGCATGGTGGAAATAGGCCTGCATGAACCACTCGACGCCGCGCCGCCCCGAGCGGTCATTGTAGCCCATGCGGCTCGCCACATCGACCTGCATGTCGAAGGTCAGCTGCTCGACGGCGCGCCCGGCCACCAAGTGCATGTGGCACCGCACGGCCCAAAGAAAGCGTTCCGCCTGAACGAAGGTCTCGTATTCGTCCGGCAGAAAGACACCCTTGCCCACCAGTTCCGACACGTCGTCGGTGTGGTGCACATAGCGGATGATCCAGAACAGCGATTGCAGGTCGCGCAGGCCGCCCTTGCCTTCCTTGACGTTGGGCTCGACCATGTAGCGCTGGCCCTGCTTTTCGTGGCGGGAGTCGCGTTCTTCCAGCTTGGCCTCGACGAATTCGCGCTCGGTGCCCTTGAACAGGTCCTTCCACAGCGCCCTGTCGAGGTCTTCGGCCAGCTTTTCGTCGCCGGTGAGGTGGCGGCATTCCAGCATCGCCGTGCGGATCGTGAAATCCTCGCCGCCGAGGCGGACGCAATCCCGGATCGTCCGCGAGGAATGGCCGACCTTCAGCTTGAGGTCCCAGAGCATGTAAAGCATCGATTCAATGACGCTTTCGGCCCATGGGGTGATCTTGTAGGGGGTCAGGAACAGCAGGTCGACATCGGAATAGGGCGCCATCTCGCCCCGGCCATAGCCGCCCACGGCCAGCACCGACAGCCGCTCGGCCTCGGTCGGGTTGGCAAGCCGGTGAAGATGCTGCGTCGCCAGTTCGAAGGCCAGCAGGACGATGCAATCGGTCAGGTAGGTGTAGGATCGCGTGGTGCGGCGCGAGCCGAAGGGCTCGGCGGCAAAGGCCGTCGCGATGACCTCGCGCCCGGCATCGCGCGCCCGGCCAAGAATGCCGACCGCCAGCTTGCGGATTTCGGATTCCGCCGCGCCAGCGGTCAGGGCGGCGAAAAGCTCCGCCCTGATGCCGTCGATGTCAAAGATATCCGCCGCCGGGGCGATCAGCTCCGACTTGTCGGTTTCCGGCTCAGAAGCCCGTGCCGGAGAGGCTGCTGGGGGCAGGGTCAAGGATCACCATCTGGTTGTCTTTCACGGTGGCAATCGCCAGCGCGCGCTGGTTCGTGCCATTGCTCAGCAGACGGAATACACCGCCCGTGCCCGTAAAGGAAGCCGAGGTCAGGGCTTTGCCCGTCAGCGCATCGCCGCGCCCCTGCTCGGCCAGGGCCGCGATTGCCGAAACGCCGTCATAGGCAAGCCCCGCCAGCGGATGCGCGCTGGCGCCATAGGCCGAGGCATAGCGCCCGGCAAAGGCCTGCTGACGGGTGGCGTCGGGCACGGTGAACCAGATCCCGTCGGCGCCGGGCACCGAATACAGGTCGGGCCGCACGTCAAGCCGGGCCAGCGTGCCGTATTGGACGGTGCTCGGGTCGACGCCATTGGCCGGCAACTGGTTCAGCAGCATCGGCGTCGCGGCGTTCTGCGCCTCGGGCGTGAGAAAGACCAGATCCGCGTTGCCGGACTTCACCGCGTTCGAGGCGCGCTGAGCGGCGGCAGACACGCCCTCGACCGACAGCGCATAGCCTTCGGACCCGACGACGCGGATGCCGTTCACGGTGGCAGCCTGCTCGAACGCGATCTTGCCCACTTGGCCAGCGACATCGTCGGAATAGACGATCACCGCGCTGGATTTGCCGGTCTTCTTGGCATGGCTCATCAGGCGCCCGGCGACGTTCGCGAACGTCTCACCAAGGATGAAGACGTTGCCCCCGGCGATCGAGGCGTTGTTGGAGAAGCCCAGCACGTTGATGCCCTCGTCGGCAACCGCAAGGCCTGCGGCGTTGACGGCCTCGGCACGCAGCGGGCCAAGGATGATCTTGGCACCCTCATCCACCGCCCGCTGGGCTTGGGCGGCGGCGGTGGCCGCGACACCGGCCGTATCGTAGATGCGCAGGTCGATCTCGACGCCTTCGCGTTCCTGGATGGCCAGACGCGCCGCGTTTTCCAAGGCTTGGGCCACGGGGGCGACCTCGGCATCGGATTGCGGGATCAGCAGCGCCACCTGAATGGGTTTGGCCGGATCGATCCGGGGGCCGGACCCGCCTGCGCCGGTGGTCAGGGAAATCGGCTCGCAAGCCGCTATGGCAAGCAGGGCTGCTGCAACGGCAATCGGGCGCAGGGCCTTGCGCGCACGGAACGAAACGGCAAACATGGGTGGAACTCCCTCGTATATTCGGGCACGGCTCGGGCCGGGCGAGATTGCGTGCGAAAATACACAAGCAGATTGAGGGGTCCAGTGGCGAATACCGAACAGAGCGAAATGGCGCCGGGCCTGTACCTTGTCGCCACACCGATCGGCAATGCGCGCGACATCACCTTGCGGGCGCTGGACATGCTCGCGTCGGCCGATGTGCTGGCGGCGGAGGACACGAGGACCTTGCGCCGCCTGATGGACCTGCATGGCGTGCCGGTCGCGGATCGCCCCTTGCTGGCCTATCATGAACATAATGGCGCAAAGATGCGCCCGCGGATTTTGGCCGAGATCGCGGCGGGCAAGTCGGTGCTCTATGCCTCCGAGGCGGGCACGCCGATGATTTCTGACCCGGGGTTCGATCTGGCCCGCGCCGTGCGCGCCGAGGGCCTTGCCGTCACCACTGCGCCTGGCGTGTCGGCGGTTGTCACGGCGCTGACGCTGGCCAGCCTGCCGACGGACCGGTTCCTGTTTGCTGGATTCCTGCCGAATGCGCAGGGCGCGCGGAAAACCGCGCTGCGCGGTCTGTCCGCGGTCGAGGCGACGTTGGCGTTCTACGAATCTCCAAGGCGGGTGGGCGCGATGCTGGCGGACGCCGAAGAGGTTCTCGGCGATCGGCCTGCGGCGGTCTGTCGGGAGTTGACCAAGAGATTCGAAGAGGTGCGGCAAGGCAGCTTGTCGGACTTGGCCGACTATTATGCGGAAAATCCGCCAAAGGGTGAAATCGTCGTCCTGATCGGCAAAGGCGATTCAGGAACCGTTAGGGAATTGGATTTAGAACAGGAGGTGAACAAGGCGCTGGAAACGATGTCGGTTCGGGATGCGGCGGATTACGTCTCGACCCGCTTCGGCGTGAAACGGCGCCCGGTCTATCAATTGGCAATGCGGCTTTCCGGAAGGGACGAATGATGGCGATCAGGCGACACAGGGGACGGATGAGCCATTATGCGGGCGAGGCGGCAGAGCAGCGCATCGCGACCGATTATGAACGTCGCGGATTTGCCGTTGCGGCGCGTCGGTGGCGCGGGCAGGGCGGGGAAATCGACCTTGTGCTGCGCGATGGCGAGGGGCTGGTTTTCGTCGAGGTCAAGCAAAGCCGCGACTTTGCTTCGGCAGCGTCCCATCTTTCGGCGCGTCAGGTCATGCGCCTTCAGCACGCCGCCGAGGAATTCCTTGGGGGTGAACCGCGCGGCGCGTTGACGGACATGCGATTCGACGTGGCCTTGGTCAATGCGCGCGGCGAGTTTCAGGTGATCGAGAACGCGATCTGCGCGTGACGCGCATTGCCCTTCCCTCGGCGTTGCGCCACATATGGGCCAAGAGAATGGGGGACGCGGATGAAGATCGCCTTTCAGATGGACCCGGTCACCGGGGTGAATATCAACGCTGACAGCAGTTTTCGCCTCGCGGAAGAGGCGCAGGCGCGCGGTCACGACCTGTTTTATTACGGGCCGGATCAACTCGCCTACGAAGAGGGGCGCATCACCGCACGCGGGCACTGGATGACCGTGCAGCGGGTCGCCGACGCGCCTGCCGTTCTGGGGGATCGCGTGCATGTGGACCTCGCGGACATGGACGTGATCTGGCTGCGTCAGGACCCGCCCTTCGACATGCATTACATCACCACCACACATCTGCTTGACCGGTTGCAGGGGCAGGCGCTGGTGGTCAATGACCCGTTCTGGGTGCGCAACTTCCCCGAAAAGCTGCTGGTTCTGAACTTTCCCGAACTGACGCCGCCCACGACGATTGCCCGTGATCTGGAGACGATCAAGGGCTTCAAGGAAAGGCACGGCGATGTCATCCTCAAGCCGCTTTACGGAAACGGTGGCGCCGGGGTGTTCCGCCTCGATGCGAATGACCGCAACCTCTCCTCGCTGCATGAACTGTTCACCGGCTTTTCGCGTGAGCCGCTGATCGTGCAGAAATATCTGCCGGATGTCAGCAAGGGCGACAAGCGCGTGATCCTGATCGATGGCGAGCCGGTTGGCGCGATCAACCGCGTCCCGGCAAAAGGCGAGGTGCGCTCCAACATGCATGTGGGCGGGCGCCCGGAAAAGGTCGGCCTGACGGAACGTGACCGCGAAATCTGCGCTGCCATCGGGCCCACCTTGCGCGAAAAGGGGCAGGTCTTCGTCGGGATCGACGTGATCGGTGACTACCTGACCGAAATCAACGTGACCTCGCCCACCGGCATTCAGGAACTGGAGCGTTTCGACGGCATCAACGTCGCCGCCCGGATCTGGGAGGCGATCGAGGCCAAGCTGGCATGAGCCGTCGCCTGCGCGCGATGAACAGGGTCTTGCGGCTTTCGGTGCCCAAGATCCTGTCTGGCGTGCAGGACGTGGCCAAGGCGCGGACCCGGTTCGAGGCCAGCGCGGCATTCTGGTTCCGGCCGGTTCCTTTCACGCGCCACATCGTCCGGCCCGGCGGCCTTCACTGGATTTCGTCCGGGCCATCCCGGCCGGGCAAGGCGATCCTGTATTTCCACGGCGGCGGTTACATCGTCGGCAGCCCATGGACCCACGCCCCGATGCTGGCGCGCCTGTCGCGTCTCGCGGGGGTCGAGATTTGCGCTCCGGTCTACCGGCTGGCCCCCGAAACACCCTTCCCCGGCGCGTTCGAGGATGCCTGCGCCGCATGGCGACGCTTGCGCGAGTTAGGTTACGCATCGCGGGACATCGTCGTCGGGGGCGATTCTGCGGGCGGCGGATTGGCGCTGGCGCTGCTTGCGCATCTTTGCCAGACGGGCGAACCGCCTGCGGCGGCCTTTGCGCTGTCGCCTTGGACCGACTTGGCCCTGACCGGCGACAGTCTTCGCCGCAATGCGGGCACGGATGCCTTGCTGCCGGTTGCGCGCATCGCCGAACTGGCGCGTCACGCCGTCTCGGTCGAGGCGGCCCACGACCCCCGCATCTCGCCGCTTTACGCCGAGTTCCCCGATTGCCCGCCGGTGATGCTGCACTATTCGATGACGGAAATCCTTGCGGATGACACGCTGCGCATGGCCGACCGGCTGCGCCTGTTCGGGGCCGATGTGCAGGTCGAGGCGCTGGAAGATGCGCCGCATGTCTGGCACCTGCTCGACGGGATCATCCCCGAGGCACGCGACAGCCTGCGTCGGCTGGCGCGGTTCGTGGCTCAGTCCCTCGACGACAGCAAGCGATAGGACAGCGCCTCGGCGACATGTGGCTTGCGCAGCGTCTCGGCGCCGTCGAGGTCGGCGATGGTGCGGGCGACGCGCAGGATGCGGTGATAGCCGCGCGCGGTCAGGCCGAACCGGTCGGCGGCGCGCGACAGCAGGTCCTTGCTTTCCGCATCGGGGCGGGCGATTTCCTCAAGCTGGGCGCCTTCGGCATCGGCATTGGTGCGCAAGTCGGGATGCGCCTCGAAGCGACGGGCCTGCACCTCGCGGGCAGCGGCGACCCGGGCGGCGACCACGGCCGAGCTATCCCCCGACGGGGGCAGGTCAAGGTCGGAGAAGGAGACCGGCGGCACCTCGATCCGCAGGTCAAAGCGGTCCATCAATGGACCCGAGATGCGCGACAGATAATCCTCGCCACAATTCGGTGCGCGCGAACAGGCCTGCGCCGGATCGGTCATGTAGCCGCATTTGCAAGGGTTTGCAGCGGCCAGCAGCAGGAAGCGACAGGGATAGGTGACATGGGCATTGGCCCGCGCGATCATGACCTCGCCGGTCTCGATCGGCTGGCGCAGGGTTTCCAGAACATCGCGCTGGAACTCGGGCAATTCGTCCATGAAGAGCACGCCGTTATGGGCGAGGCTGACCTCGCCGGGCTTGGCCCCGCGCCCGCCACCGATGATCGAGGCGCGCGAGGCGGTGTGATGCGTGTCGCGAAACGGACGGTCGCGCGAGATGCCGCCCTCTTTGAGGATGCCCGCGATGGAATGGATCATCGAGGTTTCCAGCGCCTCGATGGGCGTCAGCGGCGGCAGGATCCCCGGCAAGCGGCGGGCCAGCATGGATTTGCCAGCGCCGGGGGTGCCGATCATGATCATGTGGTGGCGTCCGGCGGCGGCGATTTCCAGCACGCGCTTGGCCCGTTCCTGACCCTTGACGTCACGCAGGTCGCGATGCGTCGTCTCGGCCTGCACGGTTCCGGCGGTGGCAGGGGCGATGACGTTCTGACCGGAAAAATGTTGCACGATTTCAATGAGGTTGCCCGCGCCCAAGACGCGGCACGCCTCGACCCAGGCGGCCTCCGGCGAGGAGGCGCGGGGGCACAGCAGGTCGCGGTCCTCGTTCGCGGCGGTCATGGCCGCAGGCAGGGCGCCGGTGACGGCGACCAAGGCGCCGTCCAGCGACAGTTCGCCCAGCGACACGGTCTGCGCGATGGCATCCTTGGGTAGGATCTCCAGCGCGGCCAGCAGGCCGAGCGCGATGGGCAAGTCGAAATGCGACCCTTCTTTCGGCAGGTCGGCCGGCGACAGATTGATGGTGATCCGCTTCGACGGAAGCGCGATCGACAGCGAGGCGAGCGCGGCGCGGACCCGGTCGCGCGCCTCGGACACGGCCTTGTCGGGCAGCCCGACGATGGAAAAGGCAGGCAGGCCCGGCGTGACGGCGCATTGCACCTCGACCGTGCGGGCCTCGACCCCTTCGAAGGCAACGGTGTAGGCAACGGCAACCATGGGAACCTCGGATGAAGTGACCGAGGCAGGATTGGCCCGCCATGGTTACCGGCAGGTTAACGCCTTCGCGGTTTCTTAACCTTTTCCGCCAGTCTGCATCAGATCGACAAAGGCGGGCCAGGCTTCGGGATCGGCGACCGTCTTGTCGCGGCAAAAAGCGTTGCAGAACCCGTAGATCGTTCCGTCCAGTTCCATAAGATGCGTCACCGGCTCGCCGGAATAGGGGCAGGTGGCGTTGACCGGTGTGCCGGTCTCGCCCGGGCGGGCGTCACGCGGGCGCGGACCGGGCCAGTCGCGGGTGGGATAGGGCTTGGCGTAGCGTTGCAGGGTTTCACCACAGGCGAACCCCATGGCGCGAAACCGCCGGAACGCGCCGTCGTCGAGATGGCGGTCGACATAGGCTTGTGCCGTGTCCCCAACCGGCAGGCCGTAACCGGCGATCCGCGCCGCCACGGGCGCGAAAAAGGCATCGGCCACGGAATACGTCCCCGCCAGCCAAGGCCCGCCAGAGCGCGACAGCGCATGGGACCAGAGCATCTCGACCCGGTCGAGATCGGCGCGCAAGGCATCGCTGACCGGCACCTCCCCATAGGCGGTGCGCGTGTTCATCGGGCAATCGCTGCGCAGGGTGGCGAAACCGGAATGCATTTCGGCGGCGAGGCTGCGAGCCATCGCGCGCAGGCCCGGATCGCTCGGCCACAGCCCGGCCTCGGGGTGGCGGTCGGCCAGTTCCTCGGCGATGGCAAGGCTGTCCCAGATCACGCCATCCTCGGTCACGAAGGTCGGCACGGTGCGCGCCGGGGCATGCGGGGCCAGCGCCGACCAAGCGGCATCGGTGCTGAAATCGATCCGGTGGATGTCGGTTTCGATCCCGAAGCGCCGAAACAAGAGCCAGCCGCGCAGGGACCAGCTGGAATAGCTGTAATCACCGATGAAAAGCTTGTAGGACATGAACCGCTCCTTATGTACCGACGGGCAGCTTAGGCGTGCATCCGCCCCGTCGGAAATGCATTTTCGTGCGCTCCGGGATCATGGCCCGTGATGGTACGACGAAAAAATCTTTAAAAATACTGAACCAATCGGCGGCTTCATGCGTAGACCCTGTAAAGCACCCCCTGACGCGGGGTGTGCCACAAAACGGGGAGCTGCCAATGGCACTTGATGCCTTTTCCGATCAGAGCCTGTCCCGCAAGGCGATGAAGGCCGAACTGCTCGATGCCGAGACCGAACTGGCCTTGGCCTATGCATGGCGCGACGAGCGCGACGTGCAGGCCCTGCACCGATTGATCACCGCCTACATGCGGTTGGCGATCTCGATGGCGTCGAAGTTCCGCCGATACGGTGCCCCGATGAACGACCTGATCCAAGAGGCGGGCTTGGGGCTGATGAAGGCCGCCGACAAATTCGACCCGGATCGCGGCGTGCGCTTTTCGACCTATGCCGTTTGGTGGATCAAGGCCAGCATCCAAGATTACGTGATGCGCAACTGGTCCATGGTTCGGACGGGCTCGACCTCTTCGCAGAAATCGCTGTTCTTCAACATGAAGCGGGTTCAGGCGCGGCTCGAGCGTGAGGCGGCAGCGGCTGGCGAGCAACTGGATGGCCATCAGTTGCGCCACATGATCGCCAGCGAAATCGGCGTGCCCCTGCGCGATGTCGAGATGATGGAGGGGCGTCTGTCCGGCTCCGACTTCTCTTTGAATGCGACGCAGTCCGTCGAGGATGAGGGGCGCGAATGGATCGACACTATCGAGGACGAGGGCGCACAGGCCTCCGAGATCGTCGAGGATACCCATGACCGGGCGCAACTGCGCAACTGGCTGGTTGAGGCGATGGGGTCGCTGAACGAGCGCGAGCGTTTCATCGTGCGCGAACGCAAGCTTCGGGACGAGGCGCGCACGCTGGAAAGCCTTGGGACCGAACTTGGCCTGTCCAAGGAACGTGTCCGCCAGCTCGAAGCCGCCGCCTTCACCAAGATGCGCAAGGCGCTTGAAGCCCAGAGCGGCGAGGTGCAACACTTTCTCGCATGAAAGCTTTTATGCTGGCAGCGATGATGATGGCCCCGATGGCGCAAGCCTCCGGGGCTTTTCCCGTGGACCTGATCTTTATCGGCGAGGTGCATGACAACCCCGCCCACCACGCGCGACAGGCCGAGATCGTCGCGGCGGTGCAGCCCGCCGCCGTCGTCTGGGAAATGCTGACGCCCGAGCAGGCGGCGCTTGTGACACCGGACCTGCGCGGCGCGGCTTTGGGCGAGGCGCTCGATTGGGCCGAAAGCGGCTGGCCGGATTTTGCGATGTATGCGCCGATTTTCGACGCGGCAGGCAACGCCCGGCATCTGGGTGCGGCGGTGCCGCGCGCCCAGGCCCGCGCGCTGATGGAGCAACCGCTGGCGGAGGTCTTTGGCACCGACACGGCGCGGTTCGGTTTGGATCAGCCATTGCCCGAAGCGGAGCAGACCGCGCGCGAAGCCTTGCAAATGGCTGCGCATTGCGACGCCTTGCCGGTCGAGATGCTGCCGATGATGGTCGATATCCAGCGGTTGCGGGACGCCGCGCTGGCGCGTGCGGCACTCGACGCCTTGGCGCGCACCGGCGGACCGGTAGCGGTGATCACCGGCAACGGCCATGCCCGCAAGGATTGGGGCGCCCCGGCGGTGCTGGCCTTGGCTGCACCGGACGTATCGGTTTACGTGATCGGACAAGCCGAGGCCGAGGTGTCGGCGATGCACGGGCTCTTTGACGCCGAATTGCTTGCCGATCCGGTCGACCGGGGCGATCCCTGCGAGGCGTTCCGCTAAGGCTCGGGCGCTGCGGGTCGGGGTTGCGGCTTGGCGGGCCTTGGGCATAGTGAAGCGGGACAGGCACTTGGAGGGCGGCACATGCTGGCGGGCAAACGGATATTGCTGATCATCGGGGGCGGCATCGCTGCCTATAAGTGCCTTGAACTGATCCGTCTTCTGCGCGGGCAGGGGGCGTCGGTGACGCCGGTGATGACGCGCGCAGCAGAGGAATTCGTCACGCCGCTGAGCGTCTCGGCGCTGGCGGGCGAGGTGGTGCATCGCGACCTGTTCGATCTGACGAAAGAGGCCGAAATGGGTCACATCCAGTTGTCCCGCGTCGCGGATCTGGTCGTGGTTGCCCCTGCGACGGCGGACCTGATGGCCAAGATGGCGCAGGGCCTCGCGAGCGATCTTGCCTCGACCCTTCTCATGGCGACGGACACGCCGGTGATGATTGCCCCCGCGATGAACGTCCGCATGTGGGAACACCCGGCAACGCAGCGCAACCTCGCGGTGTTGCAAGGCGATGGCGTGCGCGTGGTCGGTCCGGATGTGGGGGACATGGCCTGTGGCGAACACGGGCCGGGGCGGATGGCCGAACCGGCCGCCGTGCTGGCGGCCATCGATACGGCGCTGGGCGACGGCCCGCTGAAGGGGCGGCGCGTGCTGGTGACATCCGGCCCGACGCATGAACCCATCGATCCGGTACGCTACATCGCCAACCGGTCCTCGGGTGCGCAGGGCACGGCGATTGCCGAGGCGCTGCGGGATCTGGGCGCGGAGGTGGTCTTTGTCACCGGGCCGGCGGATGCGGCCCGCCCTGCGGGCGTTCAGGTGGTCGAGGTCGAGACCGCGCGCGAAATGCGCGAGGCGGTGCATGCCGCGCTGCCGGTCGCTGCCGGTGTCTTTGCCGCCGCCGTCGCGGATTGGCGGGTGGCGACTGCGTCGGGCTCCAAGATCAAGAAGGTGAACGGGGCCTTGCCGGTGCTGGAATTCGCCGAGAATCCCGACATCCTCGCCGAGGTTTCGCAGATGGGCGCAGGTCGCCCGGCCTTGGTGGTGGGCTTTGCTGCGGAAACGGATGATGTCGAGCGTCACGCCACCGCCAAGCGCCAACGCAAGGGCTGCGACTGGATCGTGGCAAATGACGTATCGCCCGAGACCGGGATCATGGGCGGGTCCGAAAATGCGGTCCTGCTGATCACGGCGGATGGCACAGAGACATGGCCGCGCGCTGCCAAGGCCGAAGTCGCACGTCGGCTGGCGGCGCGCATGGCCGAGGCGTTGCGCTGATCGGGTATTTGGAAAGAGAAGAAGCCATGATCGAAATAGTCTTTGCCTGGGACGCGGGCGCGGATCGGTCGCTTGGGCTGCCGGTCTATGCCTCTGCGGGGGCGGCGGGTGCCGACCTGCGCGCGAACCTGCCGGATCGTGGCCAGATCGTGCTGGCGCCGGGGGCGCGGGTGTTGGTGCCGACCGGGTTGCGGCTGGCCATCCCCGAGGGGTTCGAAGTGCAGATCCGGCCGCGCTCCGGTCTGGCGTTGAAACACGGCATCACGCTGCCCAACAGCCCCGGCACGATCGACAGCGACTATCGCGGACCCTTGGGGGTCATCGTGATGAATGCCGGTGAGGCGGATTTTGTCATCGCGCACGGCGACCGGATCGCGCAGATGGTCGTCGCCCCCGTGGTGCAGGCCCGGTTCGAGGTGGCGGACACCTTGCCCGAGACCGTGCGGGGCGCGGGCGGCTTTGGCTCGACGGGGCGCGGCTGATGGTTGCGGTTCTGGCCTTTTGCGCGGCGCTTTATGCCTTGGGGGCGGTCATGGGCACGCCAACGCGGATGCGTTGGACGCTCATCGCCCTCGTGATTGGCGCCGTGGTCTTGGCACAATTGGTGCTGCCGGGCGGGCATGGCCTGCGTGTGGCAACCGGGGGCACGGCCATGCCGTGGTTGATTCTTCTGGGTGTTGCGGCGCTGGTTGCACTTTACCGCGCGGGGCTTGGCGCGCTACGACAGCGGGCGCAGGACAAGGAGCCGCAGGTGACCCAAGCCCCCGGACATTTCGCAGATGGCGAACTGGATCGCTACGTGCGCCACATCGTCCTGCGCGAACTCGGTGGGCCCGGCCAGAAGAAGCTGAAGCAGGCCCGGGTGTTGGTCATCGGGGCCGGGGGGCTTGGCTCGCCCGCCCTGTTGTACCTCGCGGCGGCAGGTGTCGGCACGATTGGCGTCATTGACGATGACGAGGTCGACGCGGGCAACCTTCAGCGGCAGGTGATCCATCGCGACGCGGATATCGGGGTGGGCAAGGTGTTTTCGGCGGAACGCGCCATGAAGGCGGTGAACCCGTATCTGGAGGTCAAACCCTACAGGCGACGCCTGACCGACGATATCGCGGCCGACCTGATCGACGAGTATGACCTCGTGCTGGACGGCACCGACAATTTCGAAACCCGTTACCTTGCGAATGCCGTCTGCGTCGCGCAGGGCAAGCCGCTGGTCTCGGGCGCGTTGTCGCAATGGGAGGGGCAGGTCTCGGTGTTCCAGCCTTCGGTCGCAGGGCCGTGTTATCAGTGCATCTTTCCCGAGGCACCGGCACCCGGACTGGCCCCCAGTTGCGCCGAGGCAGGAGTTCTGGGGCCTTTGCCGGGGGTTGTCGGGTCGATGATGGCGGTCGAGGCGGTCAAACTGATCACCGGCGCGGGCGCGGTCCTGCGTGGCGAGATGCTGATCTATGACGCGCTTTGGGGCGAGACGCGGAAATTCGGGCTCAAACGCCGCGACGATTGCCCGGTCTGCGGCGGCTGAGCCATCGCCTTGGCGATCATATCCCTGTGCGGGTGTGTTCACCGGATTGAAGGTTCTGCCGTGCAGTCCTAGCTTTGGGTGACACCGTTCAGGAGACGCATCATGACCAATCCCCTGCTGTCCGACTGGGACACGCCGCACGCCCTGCCGCCGTTCGACCGGATCGAGGATGGGCAGTTCGCCGAGGCCTTCGATCGCGGCATGGCGGAAGACTTGCAGGAGGTCGCGGCGATCGCCGAGAACGCGGACGCCCCCACCTTCGAGAACACGATCGAGGCGCTGTTTCGCACCGGGACCCTGCTGGATAAGGCCGCCGGGGTCTTTTACAATGTCGCGGGCGCGGACAGCACCCCCGAGCGCGAGGCCTTGATGCGCGACTATGCGCCGAAATTCGCAGCGCACGGGTCCGAAATCTATTCCAACAAGGCGTTGTTCCAACGCATCGACACGCTGTGGCAAAGCCGTGACACGCTGAATCTGACCGACGAACAGGCGCGCGTGCTGATGCTGTTGCATCGGCGCTTTGTCAGATCGGGCGCGGCGCTGGACGGCGCCGAGGAAACGCGGCTGAAGGAGATCACCCAGCGGCTTGCGGCCTTGGGCACGCAATTCACGCAGAACCTTCTGGCGGATGAGCGCGACTGGTTCCGCGCCATGTCAGAAGACGAGATGACCGGCTTGCCCGCCTTCCTCGTCAACGCCATGCGCGCCGCCGGACAGGAGCGGGGCAAGGATGGCCCTGTCCTGACTCTGTCGCGCTCGGTGGTGGTGCCTTTCCTGCAATTCTCGCCGCGCCGGGACCTGCGCCGGATCGCGTTCGAGGCTTGGGCGGCGCGTGGCGCCAATGGCGGGGCCACCGACAACCGCGCGATCGCCGCAGAGACGCTGCGCCTGCGCGAAGAGCGGGCCAAGCTGTTGGGCTACCCCGATTTCGCCCATTTCAAGCTGGAAACCGAGATGGCCGGTGAACCGGGCGCCGTGCGGCAATTGCTCAACGATGTCTGGGCCCCCGCGCGCAAGGCCGCGGAGACGGACGGGGCGGAACTGGAAAAGATGATGCGCGCCGACGGGATCGACGGCCCGCTGGAGCCGTGGGATTGGCGGTACTATGCGGAAAAGCGGCGCAAGGCGCTGCACGATCTCGACGAGTCCGAGGTCAAGCCGTATTTCCAACTCGACCGCATGATCGAGGCCTCCTTTGCCTGTGCCGGGCGGCTGTTCGGGCTGGAGTTCGCGCCGCTCGACGTGCCGCTTTACCACCCGGATGCCCGCGCTTGGGAAGTGCGGCGCGAGGGCGAGGTGATGGCGGTCTTCATCGGTGATTACTTCGCGCGCAGTTCGAAACGGTCCGGGGCGTGGTGCTCGGCTTTCCGGTCGCAGCGCAAGTTCCCGGACACGCAAATCCCGATCGTCGTCAATGTCTGCAACTTCGCCAAGGGCGACCCGGCGCTTCTGTCCTATGACGACGCGCGCACGCTGTTCCACGAATTCGGCCACGCCTTGCACCAAATGCTGTCGGACGTGACCTATGACATGGTGTCGGGAACATCGGTGGCGCGCGACTTCGTCGAGCTGCCGTCGCAATTGTATGAACACTGGCTGGAAGTGCCGGAGGTCCTGTCGGAATTCGCCACCCATGCCGAGACGGGCGAGGCGATGCCGCAGGACCTGCTGGACAAGGTGCTGAAGGCCGCGACCTACGACATGGGGTTCCAGACCGTGGAGTATATCGCGTCGGCCATGGTCGATCTTGAATTCCACTCGGGCGCCGCGCCCGGCGACCCGATGCAGAAACAGGCCGAGGTGCTTGAGGCGATGGGCCTGCCCCGCGCCATTCCGATGCGGCACGCGACGCCACAATTCGCGCATGTGTTCTCGGGCGATGGCTATTCGTCGGGCTATTACAGCTACATGTGGTCCGAGGTCATGGATGCGGACGCCTTCGCCGCCTTCGAGGAGGCCGGGGGCGCGTTCGACCCGGACATGGCCAAAAGGCTGGAGGCGCATATCCTGTCGCGCGGCGGGTCCGAGGACGCGGCCGAACTGTACCTGAAGTTCCGTGGCCGCATGCCCGGTGTCGAGGCGCTGCTGAAGGGGCGGGGCCTCGCCGCCTGACGCGCAAGGCGCTTCGAAGCGCCTTGATCCAAGCGCCTTGCAAGGCGCTTGGTCACGCAAATTGGAATTTGCGTGTCTCAAGGCTTTTCGAAAAGCCTTCTCCCGTCCTGTCAGAAAGCGGCCCGTCTCAGGCTGAAACCTGCGGCTTGCAGCAGTTTCAAAACCCCGTCTTCGCCGCCCAGATGGGCGGCCCCGAACGCTGCGACGACCGGCCCTTCGGTCTCTGCGGCCGCCTCCAGAATGACCGGGATCCATGCCGTGTTCCGTGCTTTGACCAGCGTGTCGTCCATCATGTCGAACACCGCCTTGCTCTCGGCGTCATCCAAGGGCGTCAAGCGTGGCGAAAGCCGTTCCAGCACCATCTGGATCTCGGCATGGCTTTCGTCGAAATACCCGCTCAGCAGGGTCTCGAACAGATCGACGCTGGTTCCCGGTTCGGTCAGCGAGGCCAGCAGCATCGACATCTGCATTTCCAACGGTACAGCGGCAAAGGCCTCGAACGCGGTGTCGAACGGCTCCAGCGCGCCGGTGGGCACGCCGCTTTGCCCGGCCAAAGCCTCCAGCCGCGCATCCAGCCCGTTGCGCTCCTGCATGGCCGATTGCAGGCAGGTCGGGATCGACAGCAGCATCGAGACATACCACGGCTGCATCTTGGCCCCCATCACCGGCGGCATGCCGCGCGCGCGCATGGCGGCGGACAGCATCTGCCATTCGCCTTCGTCCAGCAACTCGGGCAGGCTGGTATCCTGCAGGATCAGCATGTCCATGCGTGACGCCAGCGCCGCCTGCATCTTTGCCTCTTCGTCCTTGGTCATCTCCAGCAGCAGTTTGCCCGCCGCCTGCACCACCGGGCGCAGCCGGGTGTACGGCGCGTCCAGCCGCGGATCGGACAGGTGCATCGTGCCAATCAGGTGGATCACCTCACCGTCCTTCTCGGCAATCCAGTGATTGCCCACGGCAAACGGGGTCTGCGCCAGTTCTGCCTCGATCGCGGCGTCCTCCTCGGCGGTCAGCGTCGGTCGCAGATCCGTGCCGCTGCATTGCGCAAAGGCGGTGGATGTCAGGCCGATCAGCAACGCGATGGCAGTCAGAAAATGGGACATGCGGGCCCTCCATGCAATGCGCGCAGTCTTTCGCAGCCGCGCGCGCTGGACAAGGGGAACCTGCCTGCCCATGGTGGCGATCATGAGGCGGGAGAGTGAACTTTACGCGCCGGTCAAGGCGCTTCTCGAAGTGCAGGGCTATACCGTCAAGGGGGAGGTCGGCGCGGTCGACATGGTCGCTGTGCGCGGCGACGAACCGCCCGTGCTGGTCGAGCTGAAACTGCGCCTGACGTTGAGCCTGTTTCATCAGGCGGTGGCGCGCCTGACGCTCAGCGATCACGTCTATATCGCCGTGCCCCGCCCGACGGGGCGCACGGCCAAACGTGCGCTCAAGGACAACCTGGCGCTGTGTCGGCGGCTGGGGCTGGGTTTCATCACGGTGCGCGAGGATGGCGTGACCGAGGTCCTGTGCGACCCGGGCCCCTACGCGCCGCGCAAGAACACGTCCAGACAGGCCAAGCTTTTGCGCGAATTCAACCGCCTGCGCGGCGACCCGAACGAGGGCGGCGCGACCCGCTATGGCATCGTCACCGGCTATCGGCAGGACAGCCTCGTCTGCGCGCGCTTTCTGGCCGGGGCAGGGGCATCGCGGGGCAAGGACGTGGCGAAGGCGACACAGGTCGCCGCAGCGACACGCATCATGCGGGACAACCACTACGGCTGGTTCCGCAAGGTCGAAACCGGCATCTACGACCTGACTCCCGAGGGACGCAAGGGGCTGAAGGACTGGGCCTATTCCTGCGACTGATCGGATGTCTTGCGCTGCATGGCAAGCCGCTCGCGGTGCAGGGTATACAGGCCCGAGGCGATGATGATCGCCGCGCCGATCAGCGTCCAGTGGTCCGGCAGGTCGCCGAACACGAGAAAGCCGTACATCGTGCTCCACAAGATCAGCGTGTAGTGCAGCGGCGCCAGAACGACCGCCTGCGCGATGTCGAGCGCGCGGATCACCAGAACCTCGCCCAGTGCCGCCGTGGTCGTCAGGCCAAGGATGATGGCCCATGTTTCCCAGCCCGTGGGCGTGGTCCAGAAGAACGGCAACAGGACCGAGGCCAACACGGTCGCCGTGATCGAGGTATAGGCCACCGTGGTGGTGATGCTGTCGGACCCGGCCAGATAGCGCGACACGATCTGTCGGCTGGCGAACAGGAAGGCCGCCAACACGACGAAGCCGATGGCCGGGTGAAAGACGCCCAGCCCCGGGCGAATGATGATGAGCATCCCGACGAAACCGATGGTGACGGCGGCCCAGCGACGCGGCCCCACCGGCTCTTTCAGGACAAGAGCCCCGGCGACGGTCACGACAAAGGGCGCGATGAACGAGACGGCGACCGCATCGGCCAGTGGCACATGCCGAACCGTGATGGTGAAGCACACCGCCGAGGCCACCGCCGCCGCCCCGCGTGCCATCTGCAAGGGGACGTTGCGGCTGCGCAGCAGGTGCCGCCCGCGCAGGGCCAGCAACACCATCACCCCAAGGAACAGCCCGATCATCCTGAACCATACGATCTGGATCGGGTGCATTTCGGCGGTCAGCACCTTGGCTTGCACGTCACAGGCCGCGAAGAAGGCAAAGCCCAGCATCATCAGGACAAGCCCGCGCAGGTTGTCAGGTTGGCGCACGGGCGGCGGGGCGCTGTGCAGCGGCGCAGCGGGAGAGACGGGCATGAGGGAGCCTTTCGGTGTGCAGCGCGAAATGGCTGCGCGCCAAAGCCTAGACCCGCCCGGCAGGAATGAAAAGCCGGGCCGCGGTTCTGGATAGCCCCTTGGGCGTCACGGACGGTCCGGACTCAGGCCGCCCTCATCTCGAGGAAGCGATCCAGAACGGCCTTGCCCCAGACATCGTTCGCATGGGTCTGATCGCCTTCGCGCTCGGTTGCCAGTTCCGGCAAGAGCCGCCCCTTGTCATCCGTCGTCTCGGCACGGACATCGACCATGGTCACCCCGATCTCCTGCAGCTTGGCCGCAAGCAGCGCCTCGATCTTGATCGCGGTTTCGAAATAGGTTTCGGGAAACCGCTGTGGCGAGTAGGTGACGAACACCTCGATCCCGCGGCGCACCGCCTCGCGGTAGAATGCCAGCGGCCCGGCCTTGTAATCCTCAAGCCCCTGATCCAGCACCGCGTCGGACAGGTTTTCGAACGCGATGCCCTGCGTGCGCAGATAGGGGTTCAGCGCCATGCCGATGCGCTGCGTGTTGAAGCCGAGGGTCGACAGCATGGGACGCGACGGGTCCAGCAGGTCTTCGCATGTAAAGCGGCCATGACCGCCGAGATCCTCGTGGAACATCGCCGTGCCCGCATCGTCGATTTCGAAAAAGCGCTCATCGGCGCGGCGCCCATTGGCCACCGGCCCGCCCTTGAACGGGATGCTTGCCGCGCGCGCCGCGCGCCCGACGGCGCCACAATTGCTGTCGCCGGTCAGGGTGAACTCAGTTGCCATTGAAGAACTCCAGCATTTCTTCCTCGCAGACGAGGTCGTCCTTGTCCTGTTCCGCCTCCGGTCGGGGCGCGGTGGTCTGTGTGGGTTGGGGCGCCGGCGCGTCGGGCAGGCCCTGCGCCTCGATTCCGGCAAAGAACTGCTTCATCACATGCGCCACGCCGTACAGCTCGACCGAGCGTTTGTTGGGCGCGTAGAACTGCCCACCATAGGGCGGCGACGAGATGATCTCGTAAGAGGGGAAGTAGTCGATGCGCGGATTGGTGGCGGCCATGTCGCCCGCGACGGCCCGCAAGGTGGATTTCGAATAGATCGTGGCCACCAGCACGTGGTTGAACCGCCCCGGGTTTACCGGAGAGTAAAACTCTCAAAGGATGAACCCTATGGACCAGAAGAAGCACACCCCGAAG
>NZ_RCTZ02000009.1 GCF_003667315.2 Tropicibacter alexandrii
AAACGGTTCCCAGGGTTTCCCTTTTCCATAGCTTACCTTCCGAGCTTTTGGCTCTCCGGTAAACCCGGTCTGGTTCACGGGCTTTCAATTCGTCCGAGCTTTCGGTGGTCAGGACGAGGATCGGAACAGTGGTTCGGTTGGGGCCGCTGCGCAGGCTGTCGATGACGCCAAAGCCGTCCATCTTCGGCATGTTGATGTCGGTAATCACCACGTCCGGGTCGACATCCGGGAAAACCTCGACACCTTCCTGACCATCGCAGGCGGAGTGGAACTCGAACCCCGCACCTTCGAGAGAGACGCGCAACAAGTTTCGGATCGTACGCGAGTCGTCGATTGCCAGCACCTTTGTCGTCATTGCATCGTCTCCTGGTCGAAATGGTCGGCGGATAGCCCGAGGCGCTTCAAACCCTCGCGGAAAGAAGGTGTCATGTCGGTGACCTGAAAGGATGCACCGTCCATTGCCCATTGTTTTTCCGCGACCAGCAGCAATTGCAGCCGGTGGGAATCGAGGCGGTTGACATCGCGCGCCGAGACTGTGACCGGCGCTCCGCGAGCGTTCAGCAGAAAGGCGACGAGCGGGTCTTCACCCGAACGGGCGCGGGAAACCCCAAGCGCATGGAAATTGATATCTGGCATCGTGAAACTGCATCCCTAGTGGCACCGTTCGCGCCGATGCACGGCACGTTTTCGAAAAGCAGGAATACGCGCGCTGTCTTAACAAAGCGTTCCGGGATTTGTGGTCTCGAAAGGCACGGTTTGTACCTGTCACAGCCGGGCACGCAGGGTCCCGGTGCCACATAAATTCTTTTACATCAGGATCTTGCAGAGCATCCCAAGGTGCATGTGTGGGGCTCGGCCTCGGGTGCCGGTATAAGCATGGAAAATTGCAACTATCTGTTCCAAACTTTGCCCGGGGCTGTCTGGGCGCGCTCAGGCCACATGTCGTCGCTCGATCATGTCGCAGGCGGGGGTGATTCACGGATAGGCCTGCATCCGCTTGGCCGTCCAAGGCGCGCAGGTCGGAAAACGACGGCATATGCCGGAGAAGCCGAGATTTCCGACCGGACCTGCGCTAGGCTCCTGCGCAACGGACAGGAGAATACGATGACGCTGGACAAGCAGAGCAACCCGTTTCGGGGCACCGGGCTGGGGCTGGATTCCCCTTGGCCGATCGTCGAGGCACGGGACGTGTCCATGCTGTTGGCCAAATGCCCTGCGCATGCGCAAACGCCGTTGCAGGACGCACCCGAGCTGGCCGCGCGTCTCGGCGTGGCGCGGGTCAGCCTGAAGGATGAGCGTGACCGGATGGGCCTTGGCAGCTTCAAGGCGTTGGGGGCCGCGTTTGCCATTGCGCGCGAGGCTGCCGCGACCGGCGACGAGTGGGTCACGGCCTTGCAAGGCCGCACCTATGTTACCGCGAGCGCGGGCAATCACGGTCTGTCCGTGGCCGCCGGGGCGCGTCTGTTCGGGGCGCAGGCGGTGATCTACCTGTCGCGGACGGTGCCGGAGGCGTTCGCGCAGCGGCTCACTGCCAAGGGGGCCAAGGTGGTCCGCGAAGGTGCCGATTACGAGGCCAGCATGCGGGCCGCCGCCGCCGCGGCCGAGGCGCATGGGTGGACGCTGCTGTCAGACAGTTCGTGGCCGGGCTATACCGAATTGCCGCTGCGCGTGATGGAAGGGTATCTGCAACTTGCCGCCGAGGCCGCCGCGCAGGTCGACACGCCGCCAACGCATATCCTGTTGCAAGCGGGGGTCGGCGGGCTGGCCGCCGCCGTTGCCGCTCATGCCCGGCATGTTTGGGCAGACGGGCCGCAGATCGTCGTGGTCGAACCGCAGGCCGCCCCGGCCTTGATCGAGAGCATCCGGGCAGGGGGCGTGGTGGATACGTCCGGGCCGGACAGTTGCATGGGGCGTCTCGATTGCAAGACGCCGTCGATGATCGCCCTGCAAGGGCTGGCGCGGGATGCCGACCTGTTCGTCACGATCACCGAGGAGCAGGCGGAGCAAGCGGTGCGCGATCTGGCCGGGATGGGCATTGCGACGACGCCCTCGGGTGCGGGCGGCATCGCGGCGGCGCTGGCCGGGTTGGACCTGCCGCCTGACGCGCATGTGCTGGCCATCCTCAGCGAGGGGCCGGAGGATGCCTGAGACGTCGCTGATCTTCCCGGCCTCGGAATACCGTGCGCGCATCACGGCCTTGCAGGCGCGCATGGCGGTTCAAGGTTTGACGGCACTTTTGCTGACCAGCCCGGCGGACGTATTCTATACGACCGGGTTCCTGACGCGCTTCTGGGAAAGCCCGGCCCGTCCGTGGTTCATCGTGGTCCCCTCACAGGGCGACCCGGTTGCGGTGATTCCCGCCATCGGCGCCGACCTGATGCGCCGCACATGGATTCCCCGGATCGAGACCTGGGACGCCCCCGACCCGCGCGATGACGGGGTCAGCCTGCTGGCGGGCGTTCTGGGCGACATCGTCCCTGAAAGCGGTGCCATCGGCCTGCCGATGGGTCTGGAAACACATCTGCGCATGCCCGTGGCCGACTACGAGACGCTGCGCGCCCGCCTTGCCCCACGCCGGTTCGAGGACGCCACCGGCTGCGTTCAGAAGGTGCGAGAGATCAAGTCCGAGGCCGAGATTGCCAAGATCCGCGCCTCTTGTGCGCTGGCGGGACGTGTCTTTGACCGGGTGCCGGAGTTTGCCGGTGAAGGGCGCCCGCTGGACGCGGTCTTTCGCGACTTCCAGATTGCGCTGCTGCAAGAGGGGGCCGACTGGGTCAGTTATGTCGCGGGGGGCGCCGGGCCGGACGGCTATGGCGACGTGATCTCGCCCGCGTCGAGCGACCCGCTGCAACGGGGTGACGTACTGATGCTGGACACCGGCGCGGTGAAGGACGGGTATTTCTGCGATTTCGACCGCAACTACGCCATCGGCCCGGCCTCGGACTGTGCCCGCCGCGCGCATCACGCGCTTTGGCAGGCGACCGAAGACGTCATGGCGGCGCTGCGCCCCGGGCATCTGGCCTGCGATGTGCACCGCCTGTTCGACGAGGCGCTGCGCGGGCAGGGGGCAGAGACGGGGGGCGGGCGACTGGGCCATGGGCTGGGCGTGACGCTGACGGAATGGCCGTCCTTCACGCCGCTGGACCGGACGCCATTGCGTGCGGGCATGGTGCTTACGCTGGAGCCGGGATGCGCCACGCGCGACGGTCGCATGCTGGTGCACGAGGAAAACATCGTACTGCGCGAGGATGGCGTCGAGCTGTTGTCGCCGCGCGCCCCTGCGGACCTCCCGGAGATCGGCTCATGACGCCGTTCGCCTACGAGATCGAGGAAGACACGCGGCCCCGGCTCGGGCTGATCGTGTTGCAGGTGGACGAGACCATCGAGCAGGACTTCCGGCACCTTTTCACGCCCGACAGGGCGCGGCTGCATGTCAGCCGGGTGCCCTCCGGCGCGGAGCTGAACCCTGACACCATCGCCGGGATGGCGCATGACCTGCCCGCTGCGACACGGCTGTTGCCGGTCGCCGCGCCGCTCGATGCCGTGGCTTATGCCTGCACCTCCGGCACAACCCTGATCGGCGCGGACCAAGTGCACCAGATGATCCGCGCGAATTGCCCGGCGCGGGCGGCCACCGACCCACTGACCGCCGCGCTTGCAGCCTGCGCGCGGTTGGGCGTCACGCGGCTGGGGATCGTGTCACCCTATATCGCATCGGTGGCGGTGCCGATCCGGCGTGCCTTCGAGGCGGCTGGGCTTATGGTGCCGCACACGCTCTCCTTCGGCGAAGAGATCGAGGCCCGGGTGGCCCGCATCGCCCCCGCCTCCATCGCCGAGGCCGCCCGCGCGGTTGCGTCCCAAGGCGGGATAGACGCGGTATTCCTTTCCTGCACCAACCTGCGCACCCTCGACATCATCGCCCCGCTGGAGGCGGAGCTGGGCCTGCCTGTCCTCAGTTCGAACCAGGTCCTTGCATGGCACATGGCCGCCCTTGCCGGGATCACCGATCTGCCCGCCAAAGCGGGACGCCTGATGCAGTCCTGACATGGGCCGGGCTTGCATCCTTGAAGGCGGTACGCCATCTAGGCAGGGAAACGCCAAGGAGCGGAGGCAATCATGTTGGAATTGGGTCAGGGTCAAGGGCAGGCGCCGGCAGACGATCTGGTGAAGGACATCACCGAGGCGGAATTCATGGCCGAGGTCGTGGATGGCTCGCAAACGGTGCCGGTGATCGTCGATTTCTGGGCGCCTTGGTGCGGCCCGTGCAAGCAGCTTGGCCCGGCTCTGGAAGAGGCGGTCAGGGCGGCCAAGGGCGCGGTGCGCATGGTCAAGGTCAACGTCGACGAGGCGCAGATGATCGCCGGTCAGTTGCGCATCCAGTCGATCCCGACGGTCTATGCCTTCTGGCAGGGCCAGCCGGTGGACGGCTTTCAGGGCGCGCTGCCCGGCTCGGAACTGAAGGCCTTCATCGAGCGGGTCGTGACCGCTGCCGGGGGCGATGCCTCAGGTGGTCTCGATGATGCGATTGCCGCCGCCGAGGAAATGCTGGAGCAGGGGGCCGCAGCGGATGCCGTGCAGGTCTTTGCCGCGATCCTCGAAGAGGACCCGATGAACGCCAAGGCCTATGGCGGCATGGTGCGCAGCTATATCGCCGCCGGTGATCTGGAGCAGGCCGAGGCGGCGCTGAATGGCGCCCCGGTCGAAATTTCCAAGTCGCCCGAACTGGAGGCCGCGCATGCCCAGCTGGAACTGGCCAAGCAGGCGGCGAATGCCGGTCCCGTGGCGGAACTGACAGCCGCGGTCGAGGCCAATCCCGACGACCATCAGGCGCGCTACGACCTCGCGCAGGCGCTTTATGCCAAGGGCGACGGGCAGGCTGCCGTCGATCATCTGCTGGAACTGTTCCGCCGGGATCGCGAGTGGAACGACGGTGCCGCCAAGGCGCAGCTTTTCACCATCTTCGAGGCGCTCAAGCCGAACGATCCCGTTGTTCTCAACGGCCGGCGGAAACTGTCGTCGATGATATTTGCCTGAGCCGGTCGGCGGGCTAGCTGTCACGACATGACTTGGCTTACCGACCTGCCCGGGATGATCCCCGTTTTTCCCTTGCCCGGCGCACTGTTGCTGCCCCGGGCACGGCTGCCCCTTCACATCTTCGAACCGCGCTATCTGGCCATGCTGGACGACTGCCTGAAGACCGATACGCGGCTGATCGGCATGGTGCAGCCGATGGTCACGCCGGGCCGACCCGAAGGCCTGCACAAGATCGGCTGCGCGGGCCGTGTCACGCAATTCTCCGAGACGGAGGATGGCCGCTACATGATCACGCTGGCCGGGATTTCGCGCTTTCGGATCGTGCAGGAGGTCGAGGGCTTCACGCCTTACCGGCGCTGCGAGGTGCGCTGGGACGGGTTCGAGGCGGACCGCAAGTCGAGCGATTGCGATGACCGGTTCGACCGGCGCGCCTTCATGGCGCTGCTGGATCGCTACTTCACCGCGCGCGACCTGTCCGCCGATTGGCAGACCTTGCAGGATGCGGAGGACGAGCTGTTGATCAACTCGCTGTCGATGCTGCTGGACTTCGGCCCCGAGGACAAGCAGGCGCTGCTGGAGGCGCCATCGCTTGCGACGCGGCGCGAGACGCTGGTAACGCTGATCGAATATGCCCTGCGGGGCGGCGAAGAGGACAGGATCCAATGACCGACGCCTTGTATGACCGGCGTATGCTGGAGGCTTTGATCTGCCCTGTGACGCAAGGCCCGCTGGACTATGACGCGGCGGCGGGCGAGCTGATCTCGCGCAGGGCGTCGCTGGCCTATCCGATCCGCGACGGCATCCCGATCATGCTGGCCGACGAGGCGCGCAAGATCGAGGATTAGGCGTGCCTGTCGTAGGATGGGTGATCACCCATCCTACCCGAGCAACGCCAGCGCGCGGGCAAAGACTTCCGGCGTGACGTTGCCGCCAGAGATCGTCGCGACCACCGTGTCGCCCGCCAGCGCCTCGCCGTGGAACAGCGCCGCTGCCAGCGCCACGGCGCCACCCGGCTCTGCCACCACCTTGAGATGCGCAAAGGCCAGCGCCATCGCCCGCAGGACCTCGTCGTCGCTGACCACCAGCCCCGACGCGCACAGGCGGGACGTGATCGGAAAGGTCAACGCGCCCGGCATCGGTGTCAGGATCGCGTCGCACAGGCCCCCGGCCTCGGTGGCGTTGCCCAGCCGTACGCCCGCCGCCAGTGAGCGTGCCGTGTCGTCATACCCTTCGGGTTCCACCGGGCGCACCCGCAGCCCCGGCGCCCGCGCCTCCAGCGCCAGCGCGATCCCGGCGGTCAGACCGCCTCCGCCGCAGCAGACCAGCACATCGGCCCGCTCCACGCCCTTCTCTGCCGCTTGGGCAGCGATTTCGAGGCCGCAGGTGCCCTGACCGGCAATGACTTGGAGTTCGTCATAGGGCTTGATCAGCGTCAGGCCACGTTCGGAGGCCAGCCGGTCGCCGATCTCTTCGCGCGCCTCGCGGCCCCGGTCGTACAGCACGACCTCGGCGCCCAAGGCGCGCGTATTCTCGATCTTGGGTTTCGGCGCGTCGGACGGCATCACGATCACGGCGGGCGCCCCAAAGGCGCGGGCCGCTGCCGCAACGCCCTGCGCGTGGTTGCCCGAAGAATAGGCCAGCACGCCCCGCGCGCGCGTCTGCGGGTCCAGCGCCGACAGGGCGGACCAGCCGCCCCGGAACTTGAAGCTGCCGGTATGCTGCAGGCATTCCGCCTTGACCAGCACCCGCCGCCCGGCGAGGTCGTCCAGCCGTGGCGAGGACAGCAGCGGCGTCCGGCGCGCATGCCCGTTCAGGCGCTCTGCCGCGGCCTCGATCATCGTGATATCCATCGGTCCCCCTTTTTTCGCCGACGCTAGCGCCGGATCGATCCCCTGCAAAGCCGGATCGTGCGGCGGCTGCCCCGGTTGCGCATCGGAAGCAACAGGTTCGGCGGTTTACTGCGGAAGCGCGGTTTCGAGATTGGCGACATTCATCGCTTTGGCTAGGGTCCCGGCAAAGGAGGCGCGCCATGATTCACAGCCTTTTCCGGGGTCTGGTCCTGTCTTGCCTGCTGGCGGGGGCTGCGTTGGCGCAGACCGACGATCATGGCGACGATCACGACCATATCGAGGATTGCCCGCCGTTCGAATGGGGCGGCTATATCGATCCGGGTCAACAGACCTACGAACAAGAGGTGGTCGCCGGGTTCGACGATGGCCGGATCGTGCTCGAAGTCCGCTTCGACGCTCTTGCCGGGCCGGTGGCGAAGCACTTCATGTTTCTGGAGTTGATCGATGGCTGCGTGCTGCGGGCGGTTTCCGTCGGCAGCTACATGAAAGAGGTCGTCAAGCTGGGCAAGGACGTGGTTCATGTCGATCTGTACGAACCGGACACGCAGCGCCGGCTTGCCACGCTCGACAGCCTGCCCGAGATCGACACGATCCGCCAGCAGGCCTTGGCGATCTTCCTCGGGACGGAGCCCAAACCGGAGCCGGAGGCGAAGGGCGGCGCCATCGGCAACTGAGGGCTGAAATCGCGCCCGAGTGATTCCTTGAAATCGTTCACAAATTCACAAAATTCGGCTCGAACGGCCTTGGCCGACTCGCGTTAAGCGCGATCTTCCGTAGCGGTACTTCGCCGTATCGAAGGTGTGCGCGCTGCAATTTTGATCAATTTTTGCTCAGCGCCAAAGAATTTTGCAACACTCCCGATTCCGGGGAGGTGCATTAATAAAGCGTAAATTCAACGCGTTAATGCGGTGGCCCGGAAATGCATGCCGTGGTGTGCCGGATTGTGACCGACTTGATGAAACAAGTCGCAATTTACACCAAAGGGTCAAATGGGTAACGATTCCTCCTGATGCAGACCAAGTTTTCGCCCCGTTGCCGCGTTTTGCGGTCCGTCCTGCAGCGCGTATCATGCGCGGATGCGTCGGTCCCAAAGCGTTTGGGGGCCGGGACAATACCTGAATTCCATAAGAGATCCCCGGACCAACGGGGCATGCATCGTTTGACCAACAAGTGAGGAACCGATGAAAACCAAACTGATGACCGTTGCCGTTGCCGCAGCCTGTGCCGCCGGTGCAGCTGGCGCCGCGACTCTCGATGATGTGAAGGCCGCTGGCGTCCTGAAATGTGGTGTGAGCCAGGGTCTTCCGGGCTTCTCCGCGACCAATGACGCGGGCGAATGGACCGGTATCGACGTCGATTACTGCAAGGCGCTGGCCGCTGCGGTTCTGGGCGATGCGAATGCCGTGGAATACGTGTCGCTGTCCGCAAAGGACCGCTTCACCGCGTTGTCCTCTGGCGAGATCGACGTGCTGTCGCGCAACACCACCTGGACCATCACCCGCGATACCGACCTGGGCATCTCCTTCGTCGGCGTGAACTACTATGACGGTCAGGGCATGATGGTTCCCGCCGGTCTGGGCATCAAATCGGCGATGGAGCTGGATGGCGCAACCATCTGCACCAACACCGGCACCACGACCGAGCTGAACATTACCGACTACTTCCAGCAGCATGGCATGGAATTCCAGCTCGTCGCGCTGGAGAACTCGGACGAGGTGATCGCCGCCTACGGGTCCGGCCGTTGCGACGTGTTCACCACCGACCGCTCCGGCGTGGCAGCCGAGCGTCTGAAGCTGGCCGATCCGGACGCGCATGTCGTCCTGCCCGAGACCATCTCGAAAGAGCCGCTTGGCCCGTCGGTCCGCGCCGGTGACGAGCAGTGGATGAAGATCGCCCGCTGGGTTCTGAACGGTGTGGTCGAAGCCGAGGAATACGGCATCTCCTCCGAGAACATCGAAGAGATGAAGTCGTCGGAAAACCCCTCCGTTCAGCGTATTCTGGGCGTGGGTGACAACAACTACGGCGAACCGCTGGGTCTGGATGCCGAGTTCATCGCTCGGGCTGTCGAACAGGTCGGCAACTATGGCGAGATGTACGAGCGCAATGTCGGCCCGAACACCCCGCTGAAGCTGGACCGCGGCGTCAACGAGCTGTGGACCAATGGTGGCCTGATGTACGCTCCGCCGATCCGTTGATCGGCGCAGGCTGCCGGGTGATCCCCTGATCGGCCCGGCAGCACCGCATCAAGAAAAAGCGAAAAGGGGCGGAGGCTTGCCTCTGTCCCTTTTCCTATAAGACCAGCGGGGACACATCATGAGTTCGACAACCGACAGTGACGTTCAGCCAAAGGGCGAACGCACGGGGCTTGCCGCCCTTGTATTCGACAGTCACGCGCGATCCTTGTTCTTTCAGGCGATCCTTGCGCTGATCATCATCGGGATGATCTATCTGGCCTTGCAGAACGCGGCCGCCAACCTTGCGGCGCAGAACAAGGAATTCGGCTTTGATTTCTTTGACAGGCCATCGGACATTCAGGTTCTGACCACGTTCGGAACGTGGCTTGTGGGCTATGAGGCGGGGGAAAGCACCGTCTTCGACATCTTCATGGTGTCGATTGCCAACACCTTGATCGTGTCCATCGTCGGCATCTTCTTTGCCACGATCTGGGGCTTCCTCATGGGGATCTTCCGGCTGTCGTCCAACTTCGTCCTGCGCAGTTTCGCCACCATCTACGTGGAATTGCTGCGCAACATCCCGCTGCTGTTGCAGATCTTCTTCTGGGCGGCGCTGCTGCGCCTTGTCGCCCCGTCCGAGCGCGGCACCTACGGGACGCTTGTGCCGGGCCTGTTCCAGTTCGACGTCAAGGGCATCTACGGTCCTTATCCGATTGTCGAGCCCGGCTTCTGGATGACCATCGTGGCGTTCCTCGCCGCCTGTGTCGGCGCATGGTTCTATGCGCGGCAGGCGAAGAAGAAGCAGGACGCGACGGGCCAGCCCTCGCCGGTCTTCCGGGTGTCGCTGGCGCTGATCGTGCTGGTGCCGACCGTGGTCTACCTGATCACCGGACGCCCGATCACGCTGGAATGGCCGAACTTCGTCACCGAAGGCCCGGTCTTCCGTCGCGGATTCGAACTGGGCATCGGCAGCTACATCGCGCCGGAATTCATGGCGCTGTTCCTTGCTCTGTTCACCTACACCGCCGCCTTCATCGCGGAAATCGTCCGCGCCGGTATCCAAGCCGTGCCCAAGGGCCAGTCCGAGGCCGCCGCGGCGCTGGGGCTGACCGACGGGCAGGCGATGCGCAAGGTCATCCTGCCGCAGGCCTTCCGGGTGATCGTGCCGCCGCTGACCTCGCAATATCTGAACCTGACCAAGAACTCGTCGCTGGCCGCCGCCATCGGCTATCCGGAACTGGTCGCGGTCTTCGCGGGGACGATCCTGAACCAAGTCGGCAAGGCCATCGAGATCATCGCCATCGTGATCCTCGTCTATCTGACGATCTCGCTGCTGACCTCGGCCTTCATGAACTGGTTCAACAACCGCGTCGCGCTGGTCGAACGGTAAGGGGGCAGGGATATGCAAGAACACGAAACAGATCACTGGGTGCGCACGCACGAGGCCCCCATCCTGCCTGCTCCGGCATCGGAGGTCGGCATCCAAGGCTGGCTGTGGCGCAACATTTTTGCGTCCATGGCCGACTATTCCAGCCCGGGCAAGGCGGTCAATTCGGTCTTCATGACCATCATGACGCTGTTCACCGCCTATGCGCTGATCTGGATGATCTGGACCATCTTCGATTTCGCGGTGCTGTCGGCAACGTTTTCGGACCCCGAGGGGCTGAAGCGCGAAGCCTGCTTCGTCAATGGCGGGGCGTGCTGGCCCTTCATTCAGGCGAAGTGGTACCAGTTCATGTACGGCTTCTACCCCGAGGAAAACGTCTGGCGGGTGAACCTGTGCTTCTTCATCCTTGGGGCGGGCATCGCATGGCTGGTCTTTGGTCCCAGCCACAAGGGCAAGGTCGCGGCTTTCATGCTGATCGGTTTCCCGATCATCGCCTTCGTCCTGCTCAACGGCATGCCGATCGAGGAAGAGGGCGACCTTGGCCACCTGTTCGCGGGGGCATGGTTCCCGGTGCTGCTGGCGGCGGTGTTCTTTGCCGGGTGGTGGTTGGCCAATGCCGGACGTTTCGGCGATGTCGGGCAGGCCTTCGCCCCCGCGATGCTGATTGCGACCGGCGTGCTGGGGCTGTTTGCCTTCCTGCCGCTGGTGACCGGCCTCATCGACGTTGTGCTGGGCACCGAAGTGGTCGAGACCAACAAGTGGGGCGGCCTGACCGTGACGCTGGTGGTGGCGATCTTCGGTATCGTGATATCGCTGCCGGTGGGCATGTTGCTGGCGCTGGGGCGCCGGTCGAACGCGCCGATCATCAAGTATTCCTCGGTGATCTTCATCGAGGTGGTCCGCGGCATCCCGCTGATCTCGGTGCTGTTTTTCGCCAGCGCCATGCTGCCCTACTTCCTTGAGCCGGGCGTCGACTTCAACAAGCTGTTGCGCGCCATCGTCGGCGTGATCCTCTTCGCCTCCGCCTATATGGCCGAAGTGATCCGGGGCGGTCTGCAGGCGATCCCCAAGGGGCAATACGAGGGCGGCATGTCGCTGGGCCTGTCCTACTGGCAGCAAATGCGGCTGATCATCATGCCGCAGGCGCTGACCACCGTGATCCCGGGCATCGTGAACACCTTCATCGGGCTGTTCAAGGATACCACGCTGGTGCTGATCATCTCGATCTTCGACCTGCTGGGCGTCCTGCTGAACACCCTGAAGGACCCGGAATGGTCCACGCCCACCACCGCCTATACCGGCTACCTGACCATCGCGTTCATCTACTTCGTGTTCTGCTTCGGGATGTCGCGGTACTCGGTTTACATGGAACGCAAACTTGATCGCTCGCACCGCTGAGGAGTGGAAAACATGACAGAGACAATGACAGACGCCCCTCGCAAGAACCTTCAGGTGTCCGACGAGGTCGCCATCGAGATTCAGGGCATGAACAAGTGGTACGGCCAGTTTCACGTGCTGCGCGACATCGACCTGACGGTCTATCGCGGCGAGCGTATCGTGATCTGCGGCCCGTCCGGGTCGGGCAAATCCACGCTGATCCGCTGCATCAACGCGCTGGAAGAGCACCAGAAGGGCGCGATCACCGTCGACGGGACCAAGCTGACCTCGGACCTCAAGAACATCGACACGATCCGGTCCGAGGTGGGCATGTGCTTTCAGCACTTCAACCTGTTCCCGCATCTGACCATTCTGGAAAACTGCACGCTGGCGCCGATCCATGTGCGCAAGACGCCCAAGCGCGAGGCGATCGAGACGGCGATGCACTATCTGGAAAAGGTCAAGATTCCCGATCAGGCGGGCAAGTATCCCGGCCAGTTGTCGGGCGGTCAGCAGCAGCGTGTGGCGATTGCGCGGTCGCTTTGCATGAAGCCGCGCATCATGCTGTTTGACGAACCGACCTCGGCGCTGGACCCGGAGATGATCAAGGAGGTGCTCGACACCATGATCGAGCTTGCCGAGGAAGGCATGACGATGCTGTGTGTGACCCACGAGATGGGCTTTGCCCGTCAGGTGGCGAACCGGGTGATCTTCATGGCGGATGGCCAGATCGTCGAACAGAACGAGCCCGAAGAGTTCTTCAACAACCCGAAGAGCGAGCGCACCCAGCAGTTCCTGAGCCAGATCCTGGGGCACTGAGCGCATCGCAGCACGACAACGGGGCGGCCTTCGGGCCGCCTTTTTCGTTCAGATATCGAAGAAATCGCCGAGGTTCTGCACGATGGCGATCAACAGCATCATCCCAAGGATCGCCAAGGCCAGCCACAGCACGAAATGTGCGAGGATGGCGGCTGCGCCCAGTCCTGCGCCGTAGATCGCCAGCCGCCCGGCCTCGCGCCGGTAGCTGGAAATCGCCGCCAGGAACAAGGCCAGAACGCCGAGGAGGGGGATCGCGACAAACAGGGCCGCGCCTGACCCGGCTTCGACCAAGTCCGGTTGGGGCGGCGGCAGGTCCCGAAAGCTGCGCCACGCCGCGCGGGCCATTTCACCGGCCA
The DNA here is from genome assembly GCF_003667315.2 of Tropicibacter alexandrii. Lineage (GTDB taxonomy): Bacteria > Pseudomonadota > Alphaproteobacteria > Rhodobacterales > Rhodobacteraceae > Tropicibacter > Tropicibacter alexandrii. The sequence goes on from NZ_RCTZ02000009.1 coordinate 12,998, forward strand.
TTTCCCCGATCTGCGTCGGGGCAGAGGGCTGCGGGTGCATCATGGGCAGGGCGATCTGGACGAAGACCAGCACCAAGGCAAGGCCACCGGCCATGGCGGCCCATGCGCCGAAATTGCGCATCAAGGGCAGAAGGGATGGGGGCGCAGTCTGGGTCATGCGGTTAGGGTAAACAGGAAACCCGGCGCAAAAATGGCGGCTTCGGGATGACTTCGGGGTTTTGCCGCCCTCCGGCGGTCTATTCATTCGGCGGGCGTGCGTGTCGGAAGGCCCGAGGCAAAAGCGATCTCGAAACATGCGCCGCGATCGCCGGGCAGGTGCCGGATCGTCCCGCCATGCGCGGATAGCAGCGCCGAGACGATCGCCAGCCCCATGCCCGTTCCACCGCTGTCGCGACGGGTGGTAAAGAACGGGTCTAAGACCTGCGCGGCATTGCCTGCGGAAATCCCGCTGCCATCGTCCTGCACGGTCAGCGCCTGACCATCCTGCCGTATCATGACCTCGCCTGCGCCATGCTCGGCGGCGTTGCGCAGCAGGTGCGACAGCACCAGTGCAAGCCCCTCCGGCGCCAGCGGCAGGGGATGGGCCGTGCCGCCCTGTGTGACCGAGACGGGTCTGTCTTCGATCAGGGACAAGGCCTGTGCGACAGTCGTTTCACCCAGATAGCGCGCCTCGCGCGCGCGGGCGATGTTGCGCAGCGCGGTCAGTTGATCCTCCAACTGTGCGCGTGCCTCGTCGATGCGGGCCAGCAGGGCCGCATCCTCGGGTGACAGGGTGTTGCCGTCTTCGAGCAGTTCGCAGGCCGCCCGCAAAACGCTGACCGGGGTCTTGAGTTCATGCGTGACATGGTCCGTATAGGCGCGGATGGTGCTTTCGCGATTGCGCAGCGCCTCGGCCATGGCGATCACCCGCTGCGCCAGCCCGTGCAACTCGGTCGTGCCGTAATGGGCCGGGTGCGGGGCGTCCTGCCCGCGTTCCTGCGCCGCCGCATAGGTCTGCAAGGCACGGATCGGGCGCAACAGCAGGCGCACCAGCAGCCAGCCCAATCCCCCCGTTACTGCGGTGATCACCAGCGCCAGCAGCACCGCCGCCTGCCGAAAGCCGATCTCCGGGCCGAGATAGCGCAGCGCCACCAGCCCGGCAAAGGACAGCGCCAGCGTGCCCGCCAGCGCCCCCAGCAGAACAAATCCCAGCGACGGGCGCCAACGCGTCATGGCACCGGCCTCAGCCGCATGCCCTGCCCATGCACCGTCTCGATCACATCCGGCTGGCCCGCCTCGGCCAGCTTGCGGCGCAAATTGCGCAGGTGGCTGTCCAGCGTCCGGTCCGAGACGGGGCTGCCCGCCCCCCAGATTGCGTCGGTCACTTGCGCGCGCGTCCACAGCCGGTTGGGCTGACCCAGCAGCGCTTCGAGCAGGCGCAGCTCGGTGCCGGTCAAGGCCAGATCAACGCCCGCGACCGAGACCAGCCGGGCCTGCGGATCCATCCGCAAGCTGCCATGGCTCAGCGCGCGCGGCGCGGGGCCCGCGCTGCGTTTCAGGATCGCACGGATGCGGGCGATCACTTCGCGCGGCGAGAAGGGCTTGGTCACGTAGTCGTCGGCCCCCAGTTCCAGCCCGACGATGCGGTCGATCTCGTCGTCGCGGGCGGTCAGGAAAAGGATCGGCACGTCGGAGGTCGCGCGGATGCGGCGGCAGGTCTCGAACCCGTCCATTTCCGGCAGGCCCACGTCGAGCACGATCAGGTCGGGCGTCTCGCGCGCCGCATGTGTCAGCGCCGTCTGCCCGTCCGCTGCGGTCACGACCGCGTAGCCTGCCCGCTCCAGCGCCATGCGCACGAGGTCGCGAAGGCGCGGGTCATCATCGACGAGCAGGATTTTCATCGCGATCCTCCGTGGTTGCGGCGGCACCATAGGCCTGCACCCGGGCCTTGCGAAGCCCCCATTCCTGCCATGCGCCCGGCGTCGGTGCCACAAGGTCCGGGCAGAAACGGCGCCCAGCCGTGCGGGCTGCGGAAATCGGTCCGTATGCCATTGGCCCAAGCTTGCAGATATAGGCGAGGTCGGGCTCGGCGCGCGTCAGGTTCCGTTCGGCGATCTCTTCGGCGAAGTTGACGAAGGCGCAGGCATAAAGCGTCGCAACCCCCAGCATCGCGCCCCGGATCGCCAGCCACGCGTTCGGGCGACGACGGATGACCTGCCAGCCGATCAGCAGCAACACGCAGGCCGTCAACCCCATCCAGATCAGCGCGTGGATGCGCAGGTAGGTCAGCCCGTAGCTGTCGATATACAAGTCCAACCTCAGCGCCGCCGAGGCGCACAGCGCCACGTTCTGCGCAAGCCAGAGCAGCATCAGCGGCTTCAACGCCCGGTGTTCGTCCAGAAAGGGCCGCGCCAGCAGGGCAAAGGTTCCCGCCAGCAGCGCCGTGGCCAGAAGCGGGTAGGCGCCGCGATGGGCGTATTCGGCGTAGCTCATGCCCTCGGGCAGGGAGGCGCCGCCGATGAGGATCGTCACATCGGACAGGCTTTGCAGCCCGATCATGAGGTTGAAGACGCTCAGCGCGCTCAGCGTCGAGCCGGGGTTCAGCCCCAAACCGGGCAGGGCGAGGCGCGGCAGGTCGGGTTGCCCGACCGCAGCGACCGGGCGCAACAGCGGCGCGGTGAACAGCGCGATGCCCCCCCAGAACATGACGCGTGGCACAAGCTCGCCCAGATCGAAGACCCGCGACAGGCTGTCGGAGAAGACCGGGTTGGCGTCGATGAGCAGGCTGCCAAAGACCAGCGCCCCGCCCAGAGGAAACGCCCAGTTGCGCCAGAGCGCGCGCAGATGTGCCGGGCTCTTGGCCGGGGGAAGCTCCGTTTCGGTCAGGAAGGCGCGCAGACGGGCGGGCAGCGCCTGCCGTATCCAGTCGGCGGGCAGGCGCGACAGGCGGGCCAGCGTGGTCCAGACGATCTGCACCGGGGACAGGTCCGGGTTGTGAGCCAGCGCCAGCGCCGCCAGCACGGCGCCTGCCATGAACGCCAGCGACAGCGGTTGCACGAACTCCACCACCGGCAGAATCCCGGCCAGCATCAGGACCATTGGCCAGAACAACCGCCGCACCGGCAGGCCGTGCGTGGCCGCGCCCGCCACGAGGACCGCGAAGATCGCGAGGTTGAGGCCGAAGCCGTGCCCCCAGAACAGCAGGTCCGAGGCGAGCACCAAGGCCGAGAGCAGCAGGGCGCCGGGCAGGCGCTGTCCGCTTTGGACCGGATGCCGCGCCGGGATCGGCGCGTCGTCCAGCCACCACCCGTCACGGGCGAGGGCGCGGGGCAGGGAGGGTGTCGTTTCTTGCATGGATGTCTCTCCTGTAAGGTCCGGCCCGGTATGCCCCCTGCGCCGTGCAGCAGGTCGTCAGGAAATGTGCAGGAGACGTGCAGACAGCAGGCCCGACAGGGCGTCACATCGGCCTGTCAATTCTGCCCGGTTGATAAAGATTTGATGTGCATCCTCGCTTTTCGGTCCGGTGGGCGGCTTGCGTCTACCGCTCGGTTTCCGCTCTAATGGCGACCGCGCGGCGGCGGAGATTCACGCCCCGCGGATGGTCGGTAATGAGGATGCGTGCGCCATGCCCGATGATTTCAGCCAGGACACATCGACGACGGGTGTCGTTTCGATCGGCGGAACGGCCACCGGCGTGCTCGAGGTGACGGGGGACCGGGATTGGTTCGCCGTTACGCTGTCGGCCGGTCAGGCGATCGAGGTGCAGTTGAACGGCGTCTCCCTGTCGGACCCTTTCCTGCGGGTTTACGACGCCAGCGGCACGCTTCTGGTCTTCAACGACGATGCCAACGGCCTCGACTCTCAGTTGACCTACCTCTCGACCGCCGATGAGACCGTCTACATCGAGGCCGGTGCGTGGGATGATCGCTATGTCGGAAGCTACGAGATTTCCGTCATCGAGGTGGACCCGCCCGGGCCGCTCGACGCGCTCGACTGGGCGGGGCAGCTGTCCGACACATCCATCTCGGTCTATTTCGCACCGGCGGGCTATGTCGGGGCCGATGGCATCACCTCGGAGGCGTGGAACGCCTACGAGATCGCCCGCGTCCAAGACGCTTTCGCGACGATCGAGGCGGTGACCAATGTCACATTCTCGGTGGTCGGAAATGCAGGCGCGGCGGATTTCATCCTTCAGCTGGACGCGAATGGCCAGATGGATCCGGGCACGCTGGGCTATTTCTATCCGCCGGGCACGCCGAATGCCGGGCTTGGCGTCTTCAACGGCGCGGCTTGGGACCGGACCAACACCACCGGCGGGCTGGAACGTGGCGGCGAGGATTTCGTCACCGTGGTGCACGAATTGCTGCATGGCATGGGTCTTGCGCATCCCCACGATACCGGCGGCGGGTCGCAGATCATGCCGGGGGTGACCTCGGCCTTCAACAGCTATGGCGACCACCTGCTCAATCAGGGCGTCTTCACCACGATGAGCTACAATTCCGGCTTCCGCACCGGGCCGGTCGGCACGCCCAGCTTCGGCCCGGGCTACGGTCACGAGGCCGGGCCGATGGCGCTGGACATCGCCCTGCTGCAAGAGATGTACGGCGCGAACCTGACGACGGCGACCGGCGACGATGTCTACGACCTGCCGGACGCGAACCTGCCGGGCACGGCCTATGTGGCGATCTGGGATGCGGGCGGAACGGACGAGCTGCGCTATTCCGGGACGCGCAACGCCACGATCGACCTGCGCGCCGCGACGCTGGCCTACGAACTGGGCGGCGGCGGATTCATTTCGGGCGCCAACGGCATCGCCGGGGGCTATACGATTGCCGATGGTGTGGTGATCGAGAATGCGACCGGCGGCAGCGGCAACGACACGCTGACCGGCAATGATGTCGCGAACCTGTTCAGCTCTGGCGGCGGTGCGGACTCCGTCTCGGGCGGCGGCGGGGACGACACGGTGCTGGGCAATGCGGGCGCCGACACCCTGCGCGGCGGCGAGGGCGTTGACCTGCTGGATTACAGCGCCTCGGGCGGTTCCGTCACGGTCGACCTTGGCAGCAACACCGCTAGCGGAAACGACGCGGCAGGCGACGACATCGCGGGGTTCGAGCAGGTCACGGGCAGCGGCTTTGGCGATGTGCTGGCGGGGGATGGCGGCAACAACACTCTGGATGGCGGCGGCGGTTCGGATCATCTGTCGGGCGATGACGGCGCCGACCACCTGATCGGCGGCTTTGCCTCCGACACGCTTCTGGGTGGAAATGGCAGGGATACGCTGGACGGCGGCTATGGCGATGACGAGATCAATGGCGGCTCCGGTCGGGACACCGCGGTCTATGCCGGCTTTGGCGGCGGCATCAGCGTGAACCTCAACACCACCGGTGTGCAATATACCGGGGCGGCGGGCACCGACACGCTGACCAGCATCGAGCACCTCGTTGGCGGCGACTTCAACGACACTTTCATCGGCTACCATACCGACGGCGACCTGTTTGGCGGCGGCGGCTCGGACCGGCTTTACGGGCTTGGCGGGGCCGAGACTCTGGATGGTGGCGCAGGCAACGACATCCTTGTGGGGGGAGCAGGCAACGACACGTTGCTGGGCGGCACCACGGGCCGTGATGTTCTGCTGGGCGGCACCGGAAAGGACTCGCTGGTCGGCGGGGATGACCTCGACCAGCTGCGCGGCGGGGCCGACAGCGACACATTGATTGGCGGCGCCGGGCGCGATGTGCTGATCGGTGGTGACTATGTCAGCGGGGGCTTTCCCGGCGATGGCGCGGCGGATGTGTTCGTGTTCACCGACGTGTCGGAGTCCAGCGCGGGGGGCGGCACACGCGACGTGATCCGCGACTTCGAACAGGGGCTAGATATCATCGACCTGTCCGGTATCGATGCCGATGGCACGAGCGGGGGCAGCAACGAGGCTTTCACCTTCATCGGGGCGGCGGCCTTTGGCAACGTCGCGGGCGAATTGCGCGCCTTCGACATCAATGGCAACACGGTGCTGCGCGGTGACGTGGACGGCGACGGCGTCGCCGATTTCGAGGTCTTCCTGAACGGCGCCTTTACCCTGACAGCGGCGGATTTCATCTTGTGACCCAAGCCGCATCCCTCGCTGACGGATGGCGTGAGCCCTCCGACAGATGGGGTCACGTGCCGTCAAGGATGTGCAGGCTGCGGCGCTGTTCCTGCAACGCCTCGAAGATGGCGTAATCGCGGGTCATCCGGGCCTGAGCCTCGGGCTGGGGGGCAAATGTGTCGGTCTTGTCGGCGAACTGCTGCCCAGCCTGCGCCAGATCGGTCGCGAGACCTGATGCCACCGCCGCCACCATGGCCGTGCCCCGCAGCACCGCGTCGGTGTTGGTCTGCCGGACGATCACATGACCGGTCGCGTCAGCAAACAGCTGAGTCATCTGGTCCGACAGGGCCATGCCGCCACCCATGGTCAGGGCGCGACCCGGGGCGACGCCCATATGCGACAGGATCTGCCGCGTTCCCAGCGCGATCCCCACTGCCGTGCGCCAATATAGCGCGCATAGCGCGTCAAAGCTGCGATCCAGCGGCAGGCCGTGGATCACGCCGCGCGCCAGCGGGTCGGCAAGCGGCGAGCGGTTGCCGTTGAAATCCGGCAGGACATGCAATCCACGGGCAAAGCTCTCGCCCTGATCGGCGCGCAAGGCGGCGATCCGGTGCAGGATGGTCGGGTGATCGGGGCGCGGCGCGGCTTCGCGACCGGGCCAGCTGTCGATGACGAAATCGAGCGCGGCCCCCGCCGCCGACTGTCCCCCTTCGCTGGCCCAAAGACCGGGCAGGACGGCATCGCGGAACGGCCCCCAGATGCCGGGGATCGCGGTGGGCCGGTCCGACAGGGCCATGACGCAATTCGATGTTCCGGCAATCAGGCAAAGCCCGTCCGGTGCGCCAGTGCTGGCCCCCAGCGCCCCGGCATAGGCGTCTACCATGCCGGTCCCGACGCGCAGACCCGGGGTCAGCCCCATCTGCGCGGCGGCGGCTTCGGTCAGCCTGCCCGCACAGCTGCCGGGTTGCAGCACGGTCTCTGGCAGCGCCAGATCGTCGAGGCCGATGCGGGCCAGAAGGTCGGTCTGCCATCCGCCGGCATCGGGCAGGTAGGGCCATTTCGTGGCGAGCACCGAGGCCGAGGCCGAAACGGAGCCACAGGCCCGCCCGGTCAGCGCATCGACCAGATCCCGGGCACCCCGCGCCTGAGGCCAAAGATCGGGCCTGTGGCGCTTTACCCACAAAAGCTTGGCCGTCTGCATCTCGGGCGACATGCTGCCGCCGAGGTGGCGGATCAGGTCATGGCCGGTTGCGGTGATCTCGGCGGCCTCGACGGCGGCGCGGTGGTCGTACCAAGCGATGGTGTCCCGCCCGTCCGGCCCCAACGGCACGGGCAGAACCAGCGAACAGGTGGCGTCGAAGGCAAGCCCGGCGATGTCTTTGGCGGCTGTCCCGGCTGTCTCGAGGGCGGCCCGCACGGCATCGCAGGCCGCTTGCCAAAGCGTCTCGAAGCGATACTCGGCCACGCCCCCGGCCTGTTCGGACACGTCGAAACTGCGGGCTTCGCGCGCCAGCATCCGGCCGTCCGGCGCAAAGATCGCGGCGCGGGCGCTGCGTGTCCCGACATCGACGGCACAGATGTGTTGGGCCATGCTCTCCCTCAAGTCGCGGCGAGCGCGCGCAGGCAGGCGGGCAACTCTTCCATGTGGCCCATGATGGCGTCGGGGGCGAGTTTTGCAACCTCTTCGCGCAGGTTCGCCGGGCCGGCATGGGACCCGCCAACAAAGGCGATGGCGCGCATTCCGGCGGCCTTGGCGGCCTTGATCCCGGCGGGGCTGTCCTCGATCACGGTGCAACTGGCCGGATCGGCGCCCATTTCGCGGGCTGCATGCAGGAACAGATCGGGCGCGGGTTTGCCGCGCGCGACCATCGTGGCAGAGAAGATATGCGGATGAAACAGCGGCAGCAGCCCGGTGACGTCGAGCGACAGCGCGATCCGGTCGGGCTGCGACGAGGAGGCGACGCAGACCGGGCGTTCGAGGGTCTCGACCGCCGCGCGCAGACCGGGGATCGGGCGCAACTCGCTGCGAAAGCGGGCGAACAGGCGCTCGCGCAGGGCGGACAGATGCGCCTCGGTCAGGTCGCAGCCGCGTTCCGTGCGCAGCCAGCTTGCGATGGTCGGGATCGAGCGCCCAAGCAGCCGGGCATAACCCTCGGCCTCGGTCAACGGACAGCCCGCCTCGGCCAGCACCTCCAGCATGACCGAAAGCGAGATCGGTTCGCTGTCGACCAGCACGCCATCGCAATCGAAGATCACGAGGCCGGAGGCGGACCCAGCCGTCATTCGGCGAGATAGGTTTCCAGCGTGGCCGCGGTGCCCTTGGTCCAGAGCATCACCAGCCAGCGCGCAAAGGCCGCGACAAAGCCGTCATGCGCGGCAAGGTCGCCATAGACGGCCTTTTGTGTCAGCCAGATCGCCGGGTCTTCCTTGGCTTGCAGGGCCAGCGCCTGCAACGCGTCCCAGTTTGGGTCATTCGGTTCGATCACCGCGCCGCTGTCGCTGGTGCCTGCGCAATAGCGGCACCAGAGCGCGCTTTCCAGCGCCAGCCCCTCGATCGTGGCACCCTGCGCCAGCGCGTCGCGGATCACCGGCACGATGAATTTCGGCTGGCGGTTGGAGCCGTCAAGGCACAGGCGGCGGATCGTGTCGCCGATCTTGGGATTGCTGAAGCGTTCCTCGATCTTGTCGAAATAGGCGCTTGTGTCGGTCTCGGGCACCGGCGGGACCATCGGGATGATCTCGGTTTCCTCGATCTTGCGCAGGAAGGCGCGGATCAGGGGATGCTCCATCGCCTCGTGCACAAAGTGTATATTCAGCAGGCCTGCCGGGTAGGCAATCACCGCGTGTCCGGCATTGAGGATGCGCAACTTCATCAATTCAAAGGGAATCACGTCGTCGACAAATTGTACACCGGCCTCTTCGAGCGGCGGACGGCCCAGCGGAAAGTTGTCCTCCAGCACCCATTGGGTGAAGTCCTCGCAGAAGACCGGCCAGCCGTCTTCCAGTCCGAATTCGTCACGCAGGATGGCACGTTCGCGGTCGGTGGTGGCGGGGGTGATGCGGTCGACCATGCCATTGGGGAAGGCAACATTGGCGACGATCCAATCGGCGAAAGCCGGGTCCGTCATGCGCGCAAGGCCTGTCAGCGTGCGGCGGGTCACGTCGCCATTGTGGGGGATGTTGTCGCAACACATGATGGTAAAGGGCGGCAGGCCCTTGGCCTGACGTGCGCGCAACCCGGCAAGGATCATGCCGAACACGGTTTTCGGGCTGTCGGGGTTGGCGGCATCGTGCTGGATCGACGGGTGGCTCGGGTCGAAATCGTCCGAGGCATCCAGAAAATAGCCGCCCTCGGTGATGGTCAGCGAGACGATGCGGATGTCATCCTCGGCCATCCGCGCAATCGTCGCGGTGGCGTTGGCCGGTTCGATATAGTCGATCATCGATCCCAGCACGCGGGCCTCGGATGTGTCGGCCTCCTGTTCCACCAGCGTCGTCAGGAAATCCTGCGCGGCGAGGATGTCGCGGCCCCTGCGCTCGCCCTCGAAGACGCCTGCGCCAACCAGCGCCCAATCCTGCGCCAGCCCCTTGCCCATCAACGTGTCGAGATACATCGCCTGATGCGCGCGGTGAAAGTTGCCAAGGCCGAAATGCAGGATCCCGGCGGTCAGGCTGCTTCGGTCATAGCCCGGGGCGCTGACGCGGTCGGGCAGATGGGCGAGGGCGGCGTTGGACAGCGTGACGGTCATTGGATCATACCATGTGTCAAATGGCGCAGGCGCGCCGGTGTGGGTCAGGCCCCTTCCCCTAGAGAGGGCGGGGAAGGGGAGGCCGGGCATGGGATACGGTCCACGCCCGGCCGGTTCGGTCAGGCGATGCGCAGGCCCTTGTCGTCGAAGCGGTGCAGCTTTTCGGCGTCGGGTGTCAAGTAGACGGTATCGCCGTGATGGACGGAAAACTCCCCGCCGACGCGCACGGTGATGGTCTCGGCCAGCCCGGTGCCATGCACGTGGATGAAGGTGTCCGAGCCAAGGTGTTCGGACACGCCGACGGTGCCTTTCCACAGGCCGTCGGTGGTCGAGGCGGTCAGGTGCTCGGGGCGGATGCCGATGGTCGTGGCGTCATGTTTCGCGGCCTCGGGCCCGCCGATCAGGTTCATCTTGGGCGAGCCGATGAAGCCCGCGACAAAGGTGTTGCGCGGGCTGTGATACAGCTCCAGCGGGCTGCCGACCTGCTCGATCACACCGGCCTGAAGCACGACGATCTTGTCGGCCATGGTCATGGCTTCGACCTGATCGTGGGTCACGTAGATCATCGTGGTGTCGAGTTTCTTGTGAAGCTCCGAGATCTCCATCCGCATGCCGACGCGCAGCGCCGCGTCGAGGTTCGAGAGCGGTTCGTCGAACAGGAAGGCGGCGGGTTCGCGCACGATGGCGCGGCCGATGGCGACACGCTGGCGCTGACCGCCGGACAACTGGCCCGGACGACGGTCGAGATAGTCGGTCAGGTTCAGCGCCTTGGCCGCCGAGTCGATCCGGCGTTTTTGTTCGTCCTCGGGCACACCGGCCATCTTCATCGGGAAGGCGATGTTCTTGCGCACCGACATGTGCGGGTACAGCGCGTAGGATTGGAACACCATGGCCAGACCGCGTTTTGCAGGCGGCAGGGCGGTGGCGTCCTGCCCGTCGATCTCGATATGCCCGCCTGTCGTGTCCTCGAGGCCTGCGATCAGGCGCAGAAGCGTGGACTTGCCGCAGCCCGAGGGGCCGACGAAGACCACGAACTCGCCGTCTTCGATGGACAGGTCCAGAGGCGGGATGACGGTGACGTCGCCGAAGGATTTCTTGACTTGCTTGAGTTGGATACGGCCCATTGTCGTTTTCCTTTTTGCGCTACCGCTGTCGCTACTTGAGCGCGATTATTTCACCGCGCCGAAGGTCAGACCCCGGACGAGTTGTTTCTGGCTGAACCAGCCCATGATCAGGATCGGCGCGATGGCCATGACGGACGCGGCCGAGAGTTTCGCGTAGAACAGACCCTCGGGCGAGGAATAGCTGGCGATGAACGCGGTCAAAGGCGCTGCCTTGGCAGCGGTCAGGTTCAGCGTCCAGAAGGCCTCGTTCCACGCGAGGATGATGTTCAGCAGCAGGGTCGAGGCGATGCCGGGGATGGCCATCGGCGTCAGCACATACAGGATTTCCTCCTTCAGGCCCGCGCCGTCCATCCGCGCCGCTTCGAGGATCTCGCCCGGAATTTCGCGGAAGTAGGTGTAAAGCATCCAGACGATGATCGGCAGGTTGATGAGCATCAACACGATGACCAGACCGATGCGGGTGTCCAGAAGGCCCAGCTGGATGAACAGCAGGTAGATCGGATAAAGCACGCCCACCGCCGGCAGCATCTTGGTCGAGAGCATCCACAGCAGGATGTCCTTGGTCCGTTTGCTGGGCACGAAGGCCATGGACCACGCGGCGGGAACGGCGATGATCAGGCCCAGAACGGTCGAGCCGCCCGCGATGATGATCGAGTTCCACAGGAAGCGCATGTAGTTGGAGCGTTCCTGAACGACGGCGTAGTTTTCGAGCGTCCAGTCGAAGAAGAACCAGATCGGCGGGTCGTTGATCGCCTGTGCCTCTGTCTTGAAGCTGGTGAGGATGGTCCAGAGGATCGGGAAGAAGATCACCAGACCCACGGCCCATGCGGCGGCGGTGTTGATGAGCTTGCGTTGGTTTGTAACGGCGCGGGCCATGGTCAGGTCCTCTCGCTTGTTGTGTTTCGCGTCGCTGCGCGCCGCGATCCGCTGGGGAGGCTCTGCCTCCCCAGACCCCTCCGAGGTATTTGGGGACCAAAGAAGCAGGGGCGGGAGAAAGGTGTGTTATGCATCGAGGTTTTTCCCGACGATGCGCATCAGGAAGATGGCGACGATATTGGCGAGGATGATCGCGTAGACACCGCCTGCGCTGCCGAGGCCCACGTTCTGGCTTTCCAGCACGCGCTGGAAGATCAGGTAGGTCAGGGTGCGGGTGCCGAAGGCGCCGCCAGTGGTGACGAAGATCTCGGCGAAGATGCCCAGCAGGAAGATCGTCTGGATCAGGATCACGATGGTGATGGCGCGGCCCAGATGCGGCAGGATGATGTACCAGAAGCGCTTGAGCGCCGGGGCACCGTCCATTTCCGCGGCCTCGAGCTGTTCGCTGTCCAGCGACTGGATCGCGGTCAGCAGGATCAGCGTCGCAAAGGGCAGCCATTGCCAGCTGATGATCATCACCAGCGAGGGCATCGAGGCTTGGCTGAGCCATTGGATCGGCTCCGCCCCGAAGAACTTCCACATATGGGCGAACAGGCCGTTGATCGGGTCCATGAACATGTTCTTCCACACCAGCGCCGAAACCGTGGGCATGACGAAGAACGGGGCGATCACAAGGATGCGGACGACGCCTTGGCCCCACATCGGTTGATCCAGCAGGATCGCCAGCAGAACGCCCAGACAGACGGTGATGACAAGCACGCCGCCGACGATCACCAGTGTGGTCTGCACCGCAGGCCAGAACGAGCTGGACGAGACGAAGCGCACGTAGTTCTCGAACCCCACCCAGCCGAGGTCGCCACCGCGCAGGGGGAGGTATTTCTTGAACGAGAAATACAGCGTCATGATCAGCGGCACCAGCATCCAGCCCAGAAGCAGGACGACGGCCGGGGCCATCATCACGCGGGCTGCGGACCGCGACTGTTGCGTCGCCATGAGGTATCCTCCCTCGGGTTTGGGTCATCGGGCCGCGCAGGGCGGCGGGCATCATAAAGGGACAAACGAATGAGGGGGCGGCGCGTGGCCACCCCCTCGGGGGAGATTAGCGGTAACCCGCTGCTTCCATGGCTTCGTTGGTGATGTCTTGCGCCTTGGCCAGCGCCTCGTCCACCGACTGCTGCCCGGCATAGACCGCCGAGAATTCCTGGCTGACCTCGGTCGCGATGCCCGCGAATTCCGGGATCGCCACGAACTGCACGCCGACATAAGGCACCGGGTCCACGGTCGGGTTCTGCGGATCGGCAGCGTTGATCGAATCCAGCGTCATCTTGGCAAACGGGATGTCCTTGTAGTTGTCGTTCTCATAGAGCGACGTGCGGGCACCCGGGGGCACGTTGGCCCAGCCTTCGTTGGCGGCGACCAGCTCGATATATTCCTTCGAGGTGGCCCATTCGATGAACTGCTTGGCGGCAGCCTCTTTCTGGGTGCCAGCCGGGATCCCCAGCGCCCATGCCCAGAGCCAGTTGGCGCGCTTTTCCACGCCCTCGGCGTTCGGGGCCAGCGCAAAGCCGACCTTGTCCGCGACGGTCGAGTCGTTGGGGTTGGTCACGAAGGAGGCCGCGACGGTGGCGTCGATCCACATGCCGCACTTGCCTTGCTGGAACAGCGAGAGGTTCTCGTTGAAGCCGTTGGTGGCATAGCCCGCCGGACCGCTTTCCGACATCATGTCGACGAAGAATGTCAGCGCCTCTTTCCACTCGGGTTGGTCGAACTGGGCGTTCCAATCCTCGTCGAACCAGCGCGCGCCGAAGGAGTTGCCGGTCACGGTGATGAAGGCACCGCCTTCGCCCCAGCCCGCCTTGCCGCGCAGGCAGATGCCGTTGATGTCGTTTTCGCGGTCGGTCATCGCCGCCGCCGCCTCGCGGATGAACTGCCAGGTCGGGGCCTCGGGCATTTCCAGACCGGCCTTTTCCATCAGGTCGGTGCGGTACATGATCATCGAGCTTTCGCCATAGAAGGGCGCCGCATAGAGCGTGCCGTCATGGCTGAGGCCTGCGCGCATGGCGGGCAGGATGTCGTCGGCGTCGTAGCTCTCGGACAGGTCGTCCAGCGGAACGAGCCAGCCATTGGCACCCCAGATCGGGGTTTCGTACATGCCGATGGTCATGATGTCGAAGGCACCGCCCTTGGTGGTGATGTCGGTGGTCACGCGCTGGCGCAGCACGTTTTCCTCGAGCGTCACCCACTCGACCTCGTGGCCGGTCTTCTCGGTGAAATCAGAGGTCAGGCCCTGCATCCGGATCATGTCGCCGTTGTTCACGGTCGCGATGGTCAGGGTCTCGGCCTGCGCTGCAAGAGCGACAGCCGTCAGTGCGGAAGCGCCCAGAAGGGCGCGAACGGTCGTTTTCATGTGTATCCTCCCATTGGGACATAATGCTGCATGAGCAAATGCCATCAGTGCGGGCAATTATTCATTTGAGGAGGTGTTGCGTCAACCCCCCACGTGGCCCGCATGGGCAGGAGGTAGGGTAACTCTCCGTTAAGGAAAGGAAAAAATCAGGGGCAGAGTTGGCGCTAACCGAGCAGGGCGGCGGCGGTTGCCTCGTCCGTAATCAGGCCGTTGATCAGTTTCCCGTCCAAAGCGGCACGAATCGCGGGCCGTTTGCGGTGGCCATGCGCGGCGGCGATCGTGGGGTAGACAGGCGAGGCTGGCAGCGGCGCCGAGCTGACACGGGTGTTGATATCGTCGTCGATCAACTGGCCGCCTGCGTCGAAGACATAGCCGATGATTTCGCCGACAGCCCCCTTGCCCAGAAGCCGGGCCTGATCCTCGCGGGTGATGAACCCGTCCAGCACGAGCGGCGCGTCGCCTTCGATCGCGCCGATGCCGACAAAGCGGATGTCGGTATGCAGCGACAGGTCGTGATGGGTGGCGAGTGTCTTTTGCCCGAGCAGGGCGGTGCGTTCCCCGGCAGAGGCCGAGATCACCGGGACCGGCATGGGAAAGGTCGGGGCGGTGACCTTTTCCGCCATGGTGAAGAGCACGTTGTACAGCGCGGTCGACCCATCGGGCGAGATGTTCCCGGTCAACGAGATGATCTTGTGCCGGGCGCAATCCAGATGCGGCAGGTGGTCGACCGCGCCGCGCAAGGTCCGCCCCGTGCCGATCCCAAGGATCAGCGGGTCGGGTTTGGACAGCCAGCGCTCGATCAGGTGGCCGGTGGCGTGCGACACGGCGGTTCCCGTCGCGGCGTCACTGGCCAGTTGCGGCACCACCTCGCAGATTTGCAGGCCGTAGCGCGCTTTCAGATCCCGGGCGAGGTCCATGCATTGCGAGATCGGGTGGTCGATGCGGGTCTTGACCAGCCCACCAGCCACCGCCTGACTGACCAGCCGCTGCACCGATTGCCGCGACAGCCCCATGATGCTGGCGATCTCGTCCTGTTTCATGCCACCGATATAGGCCAGCCACGCGGCACGCGCCGCGTCGTCCAGCTTGGTATCCCTTGAACTCATGCGTCTTTCCCGAAAATCCGTGCTGCATACTGAGCATCCGCCCAAGGTTTGACAAGCATGCCGAGATGATTTGGATTCTGCTTAATTTTTAAACGATTGGATCATTATTTGGGCGGCGTTGGCCGTCGTCGACGGTAAATGCTTGTGGAACCGTGCGCGGGCGATGGAAACTCCGGTAAGGGCATCCGCAGGATCAGGCCATGAGCGACACACCGATCTTTGATGAAATGTGGGGCAGGGATGACACCCTGCGTGCACCGTATCAGGGCTTTCAGACCTGGTTTGATGGCGAAGAGCCCCGGCGGCTCCGGGCAAAACAGCGCGAGGCGGAGGAGTTGTTCCGCCTCACGGGCATCACCTTCAACGTCTATGGCCGGGCCGAGGCCGAGGAACGTCTGATCCCCTTCGACATCATTCCGCGCATCATTTCAGGGCGCGAATGGCAGAAATTGAGCAAGGGCATCGAACAGCGTGTCCGCGCCATCAACGCCTTTCTGTACGACATCTACCACGGGCAGGAGATCATCAAAGCGGGCCGCATCCCGCGCGAGATGATCTCCAAGAACGAGGCCTTCCTGCCGCAGATGATGGGGGTGGAACCTCCGGGTGGCATCTATACCCATATCGTCGGCATCGATCTGGTGCGCACCGGGGATGACGAGTTTTACGTGCTCGAAGACAACGCCCGCACGCCCTCGGGTGTCAGCTACATGCTGGAAAACCGCGAGACGATGTTGCAGATGTTCCCGGAACTGTTCTCGCAGAACCGCGTGCAGCCGGTGCAGAACTACCCGGTCGAACTGCTGCGCTCGCTGGCGGCCTGCGCGCCTGCGGGCACCGAAGGCAAGCCCTGCGTCGCGGTGATGACGCCCGGCATCTTCAACTCCGCCTATTTCGAGCATTCGTTCCTGGCCGACCAGATGGGCGTCGAACTGGTCGAGGGGCATGATTTGCACGTGGTCGATGGCCGGGTGCAGATGCGCACCACGCGCGGCTACAAACCCATCGACGTGATCTACAGGCGGGTCGATGACGACTTTCTCGACCCTTTGAACTTCAACCCCGAAAGCGCGCTGGGCGTGCCGGGGATCATGGATGTCTACCGTGCGGGCAGGATCACCATCGCCAACGCCCCCGGCACCGGGATTTCCGATGACAAGGCGGTCTACAGCTACATGCCCGAGATCGTCGAATTCTACACGGGCGAGCGGCCCTTGCTGGAAAACGTGCCCACATGGCGCTGTTCCGATCCCGAAAGCCTCGCCTATGTTCTCGACAACCTCGCCGATCTGGTCGTCAAGGAGGTGCACGGGTCCGGCGGCTACGGCATGCTGATCGGCCCGACGGCGACGAAAAAGGACCTGTCGGATTTCCGCAAGAAACTGAAGGCGCGGCCCGCCAACTACATCGCCCAGCCGACGCTGAGCCTGTCCACCGTGCCGATCTTCACCAACAAGGGGCTGGCGCCGCGCCACGTAGACCTGCGCCCCTTCGTGCTGGTCAGCCCCGACGATATCCGCATCGTTCCGGGCGGGCTGACGCGGGTTGCATTGAAGAAGGGCTCTCTGGTCGTCAACTCCTCGCAAGGGGGCGGCACCAAGGACACCTGGGTGTTGGAGGACTGACATGCTGGGGAAAACGGCCAATGGCCTGTATTGGATGTACCGCTATCTCGAACGGGCCGAGAACACCTCGCGCTTGGTCGAAACCGGCCAGCGCATCGCGCTGACGCGGCTGGGCTCGACCGAGAACGAATGGCGCTCGGTCATGGAAAGCGCGGCGATGCTGCCGGGATACGAGGCGGCGAACGGTGAAGTGACAAAGGACACGGCCATCGACTGGATGCTGCGGGCGACGGACAACCCGTCATCGGTCATGTCGTCGATCGCGTCGGCGCGGCACAATGCAAGACTGGTGCGCACGGCCCTGACGGGTGAGGTCTGGAACGCGGTGAACGGCGCCTACATGCGTGCCCGCACCCTATTGGCGCGTAAGGTGAACGAACGCGATCTGCCGGGAATCCTTGGGGAAATCCGGCAGGGCACGGCGCTGGTGCGCGGTGCCACCCACGGCACCATGCTGCGCAACGACATCTACGATTTCGCCCGGATCGGGACATTCCTTGAACGCGGCGACAACACCGCGCGCATTCTGGACGTGAAATATTACGTGCTGCTGCCCTCTGTCCGATCTGTCGGGTCAGCAGTGGACAATGTGCAATGGGAAACGATCCTGCGCTCGGTCTCGGCGCGGGGCGGGTTCCGGATGGAGTACGGCTCGACGCTGGACCCGCGCGACATTGCGCAATTCCTGATCCTCGACCGCCGGATGCCGCGCAGTCTGGCGTTTTGCACGCGCAAGCTGCGGGACAATCTCGGGTATCTGGACAATGATTACGGCACACGCGCCGAAAGCTACCTGAAGGCGGACCATATCGAACGCTCGTATCTGAGCCACGACATCGATGCCGTGTTCGATTTCGGTCTGCACCAATTCATCCAGAAGGTCGTGGGGCTGTATGCCGAACTGGGCGCCCAGATCGAACGCGACTACCGCTTCTACGAGTGATGCCATGCGCCTGAAGATCCGCCACACCACCCGCTACCGCTTCGACCCGCCCGCGCGCTTCGGCCTGCAACAGGTGCGCAAGACGCCCAAGGATGGGCATGGCCAATGGGTCATCAACTGGTCGACGACACTGACCGGCGCGACGCGGCAGCTATCCTACGAGGATCACCACCACAACGTGGTGGAACTGATCAGCTTTGACCGCGACGTGTCCGAGGTCGAGATCACCTCGGAAGGCGAGATCGAGATTCAGGACAATGCGGGCGTGATCGGGCGCCACACCGGGCCCTCGCCGCTGTGGCTGTATGAACAGGGCACGCCGCGCACGACAGCGGGGCCGGGGGTCAAGGCGCTGCTGAAGAAGGTCGAGGGGGCCGACGCGCTGTCCCGCCTGCACGCCTTGTCGGCCATGGTGGGCGAGACGGTCGCCTACGAGGTCGGCGCATCGCAGCCCGACTGGACCGCCGAGGACGCGCTGAGCGCGGGCAAGGGCGTGTGTCAGGACCACGCCCATGTCTTCATCGCTGCGGCGCGTGCCATGGGTCTTCCCGCGCGCTACGTGTCCGGCTACCTCATGCTGGATGACCGCGTCGACCAGGACGCCATGCATGCCTGGGCCGAGGCGCATGTGGACGGGCTTGGCTGGGTGGGCTTCGATCCGTCGAACGCGATTTCCCCCGATATGCGCTATGTCCGCGTCGCGACGGGGCTGGACTATAGCGAGGCTTCGCCGGTACATGGCTTGCGGATGGGGCCCGGCGCGGAACTGCTGGACGTCCAGATCGCGGTGGCGCAGCAATAAAAGGCCGGGAAAAATGACCTATTGCGTGGGAATGATGCTGGATCGGGGCATCGCCTTCATGTCCGATACCCGCACCAATGCCGGGCTCGACAACATTTCCACATATCGCAAGATGACCATCTGGGAAGAGCCGGGCGAACGGTCCATCACGCTGATGAGCGCGGGGAACCTCGCCACGACCCAAGCCGTCGTCAGCCTGCTGGAAGAACGCACCAAGGCCCCGGATGACCGCAACCCCTCGATCATGGCAGAGCCGTCCATGTTTCAGGTCGCCCGGCTGGTGGCGGGCACCCTGCGCGAAGTCATCGAGACCCACGCCCAAGGCGGCCAACGCGCCGACAGCGCCTTCAACGCGACGCTGATCCTTGGCGGGCAGATCAAGGGCACGCCGCCCCGCCTGTTCCTGATCTACCCCGAGGGCAACTTCATCGAAGCGGGCAGCGACACGCCCTTCTTCCAGATCGGCGAGATGAAATACGGCCGCCCCATTCTGGTGCGCGCCTATGATCCCGGTCTCGACTTTGCGCAGGCGATGAAGCTGCTTCTGGTCAGCTTCGACTCGACGCTCAAGGCGAACCTGACCGTGGGCGCGCCCTTCGACTACCATTTCTACGAGACCGACAGCTTTGCCACCGGGCGTCGGGGGCGGGTCGAGTTGAACGACCCCTATTTCCGCAAGATCAGCACCGATTGGGGCGAAAGCCTGAAAGCGGCGCTGGATCAGCTGCCGGATTACCCGGACTGAGGCCGCGCCCGGCGGTCCCGGTCTGCAACAGGCGCCCGCGCGCCGGGAGAGACATGTGAGACTGCTGGTTTTCAGCGATTTGGACGGAACCCTTCTGGATCACCAGACATATTCCTATGACCCCGCGCGCCCTGCGCTGGACCGTTTGAAACGTCTGGGTAGTCCGCTGATCCTGAGCACCTCGAAAACCGCCGCCGAAGTCGCCCCCCTGCATGCCGAGCTGGGTCTGGGGGACGCGCCCGCCATCGTCGAGAACGGGGCAGGGCTGTACCGTCCCGGCGAGGCCGCGCAGGATGACAGCGCCTACAGGCGCTTGCGGGCGGTGCTGGCCGATCTGAACGCCCCGTTTCGGGGCTTTGGCGATATGACCGATGCCGAGGTGGCCGAGGTCACGGGCCTGCCCTTGGCACGGGCGGCGCTGGCCCGTCAGCGGTGCTTCTCGGAACCGGGGCTTTGGCGCGGCGATGATCTGGACGCCTTCACCGACACCCTGTCCGACCACGGCATCACGGCCCGCCAAGGGGGACGCTTCCTGACGCTCTCCTTTGGCCGGACCAAGGCCGACGCCCTGCGTGAGGTCGCGCAGGACATGCGCGCCGACACCACCATCGCGCTGGGCGACGCGCCCAATGACCTCGAAATGCTGAACACCGCCACCTATGGCGTGATCATACGCAACGCCCACGGCCCCGGTCTGCCGACCCAGCCGGGCGAGGCCACCGGCACCATCCGCCGCACGCAGGCCCCCGGCCCGACGGGCTGGAACGCGGCCATGACCGACATTCTGACTGAGCTGACCGAAAAGGGGGCCTTCGATGGCTGACTTCCACCAGAACGGCAATATCGCGCAATTCCACAACCTGCGCCAACGCCCGATCGAGGAACTGGTCTACGAGATCGAGACCTTTGCCCAGACCCGCAAGATCAGCCTCGTCCTGCCCTGCCTCTATTCCGAACTCGAAGGCCCGGCGATGGAGAACATCGTCGACGAACTGTCCAAGGTCACCTACCTGCATCGCATCATCATCGGCCTCGACCGCGCAACCGAAGCGCAATACCGCCATGCCCGCGACTTCTTTGCCCGGCTGCCGCAGAAACACGTCGTCATCTGGAATGACAGTCCCCGGATGAAGGCGCTGGAGGCACGTCTGGATGCGCTTGGCCTCGCCCCGCCGGAGCCGGGCAAGGGCAAGAACATGTGGTCCTGCATGGGATACCTGATCTCTTGTGCCGACAGCGCCGTGATGGCTCTGCACGACTGTGATATCGTGACATATCAAAGGGATATGCTGGCGCGGCTGGTCTATCCGGTGGTCAATCCGAACTTCCGCTACCAGCTGTCCAAGGGCTACTACCCGCGTATCGGCGACGGAAAACTGAACGGGCGTGTCACCCGCCTGCTCGTCTCGCCCCTGCTGATCGCGCTCAAGAAGGTGGTGGGGGACCGCGACTATATCGACTACCTGCGCAGCTTCCGCTACCCGCTGTCGGGGGAATTCGCCCTGCGCACCTCGCTGCTGCCCGACCTGCGCATTCCGTCCGATTGGGGGCTGGAAATCGGCGTCTTGTCAGAGGCTTGGCGCAATCTGGGCCGCCACGCCGTCTGCCAGGTGGAAATCGCCGACGCCTATGACCACAAGCATCAGACCGTGTCCGAGGAAGACGCCGCCACCGGCCTCAACCGCATGTCCACCGACATCTGCAAGGCGATCTTCCGCAAGCTCGCCGCCGATGGAACCATCATGACGGCCAACACGTTCCGCACCCTCAAGGCCACGTACTACCGCTGCGCGCTGGACCTGTTGGAGTTCTACGACAACGACGCCAAGATGAACGGGCTGACGGTGGATCGCCACCGCGAGGAAAAGACCATCGAACTGTTCGCCGAGAACATCATGGCCGCCGGGCATACCTTCATGGCGAAGCCCAACGAGGCGCCGTTCATCCCCAACTGGTCCCGCGTCAACGCCGCCGATCCGGAACTGGTTGCCGAATTGAAGGCGGCGGTCAGCGCGGACGAAGCGGACTACGCCTGAAAGGGGCTGGTTGCGCGTTTCGCGCGGGCGTATGAAGCGGGATCGAGTGGCACGATCTGGGAGGACTCATGCGCGCTTTTCTATCGGACATCTGGCACCGCCTGAACCCCGCCGAACCCTCGGCTTGGTATCTGGTGCGGTTCATGTTGGTGACGCTGGTGCTGTTCGGCGTGGCGGCTTGGATTGGGCATGGGTGAGGGGCATGCACCAATAGGTGCTTGTATTGGGCATGCCATTGTCAACACCGGGCCAAGCAATGGAGCTCATAATTCAGGTTAGCGTCTTACTTAGAGGCTGCTTCGCTTCTCGTAAGGCGTATGGCTTTAAGTACCAAGGAAAATAGGCCCCAGTTTACTTGAAGGTGCTGGCGCTTGATGAACTCCTGTTCGAGAGCTTTTGATGCCATAAATAGGTCCTTCACAAACTGACCAGACGACTCCAATTCCTCTCCTAAATATCGCAATTTTTTTAGAGGTGTAAACGAGTGGGCGAAATTGTCTCTTGTCTGCTTTAACTGCCGTAGAAGCGTGTCAGTGTCCTTATCAATAACTCTACGCTCTTTAAGTTCCTTAAGGCGATCCGAATATGACTCGGTTGCAGGAACGTAGTTGATGTCTTCGAGCGCTTTTTCAGTTTTAGAGAGAAAGAAAACCGCATATTCGCAAAATGTGAAGCCTAATCGGACAGAGCTATCGTTTAGAGAAATGGCCTCACCCAAAATCGTTTCGTCTCGCCGTGCTGAATTAAGCAATGAAAACGAAAGTTCTCCGTACTGCCATCTTATGTCAACTACCGGGCCAAGTAAGAAAACTCTTTCGAATAGTACAGACGCTTCTAGAGCAGGGTAGATATCTCTGTCTATGTTATCGCGATCTGACCCGGATACGAATAAATCGCTTCGGGAAAGACAGAAATTTCCTCCAGATGCCACCGCCAATGTTTCCAAGGTCTCAGTTGCAAAATCCAAATCGAACACCTGCCAGTTAGATCGCACTCAAAAGTATCGATCACAATGCAGTGTTTATTTAGTTCTGTCAAAAGGATCGGCAGGTAATCGTGCGTTATGTATCGCTCGGTGAGCTTCGCCGCAATCCAGTTGTGGGCACGCGGAACCTGCTTCGCAGAACCCGCTTTCGCCCACTCGCACCGAAACTGGACAGCCTTAGCTGTCCATTTTCAGTGCGGAAATAAACGCTTCCTGCGGGATTTCCACCTTCCCGAACTGGCGCATCTTCTTCTTGCCCGCCTTCTGCTTTTCCAGCAGCTTCTTCTTCCGGGTCGCGTCGCCGCCATAGCACTTGGCCGTCACGTCCTTGCGCAGCGCCGACAATGTCTCGCGCGCGATAACCTTGCCGCCAATCGCCGCCTGAATCGGGATCTTGAACATGTGGCGGGGGATCAAATCTTTCAGCTTTTCGCACATGGCACGGCCACGCATCTCGGCGCGGTCGCGGTGGACCATCATCGACAGCGCATCCACCGGCTCGTCATTCACGAGGATCTGCATCTTGACCAGATTGTCCTCGCGGTAGCCCTCCATCTGGTAATCAAACGACGCATAGCCCTTGGTCACCGATTTCAGACGGTCGTAGAAGTCAAAGACCACCTCGTTCAGCGGCAGGTCATAGACCGCCATCGCGCGCCCGCCCACATAGGTCAGGTCCAACTGCAAGCCGCGCCGGTCTTGGCACAGTTTCAGCACGTCGCCGAGATAGTCGTCGGGGACCATGATCGTCGCCTTGATGCGCGGTTCCTCGATATGGTCGACCTTCGACATGTCGGGCATGTCGGCGGGGTTGTGCAGGTCGATCTTTTCGCCGTCTTTCATATAAAGGTGATAGATCACCGAGGGCGCGGTGGTGATCAGTTCGATATTGTATTCCCGCTCGATCCGGTCGCGGATGACCTCGAGGTGCAAAAGGCCAAGGAAGCCGCAGCGGAAGCCAAAGCCAAGCGCGGCAGAGGTTTCCATCTCGTAGCTGAAGGAGGCGTCGTTCAGGGCCAGTTTCTCGATCGCGTCGCGCAGGTCCTCGAATTCATTCGAGTCGACCGGGAAGAGGCCGCAGAACACCACGGGGACCGAGGGTTTGAAGCCGGGCAGGGGCGTTTCGCAGCCCTTCTTTTCGGTGGTGATGGTGTCGCCGACCTTGGTGTCACGGACCTGCTTGATCGAACCGGTGAAAAAGCCGATCTCGCCCGGGCCCAGTTCCTTGACGTCCTGCATGGCGGGGCGGAAAACGCCCAGCTTGTCGACGCCGTATTTCGCGCCGGTCTGCATCATGCGGATGTTGTCGCCCTTGCGGATGGTGCCGTCCATCACGCGGATCAGGACGACGACGCCAAGGTAGGGGTCATACCAGCTGTCGACCAGCATCGCCTTCAACGGCGCGTCCGGGTCGCCGCCATGGGGCGGGGGCAGGCGTTTCACAATCGCTTCCAGCACGTCGGGGATGCCGATGCCGGTCTTGGCCGAGATCAGGCAGGCGTCAGAGGCGTCGATGCCGATGACATCCTCGATCTGTTCGGCCACACGCTCGGGCTCGGCCGCGGGCAGGTCGATCTTGTTCAACACGGGGACGATCTCGTGATCGGCGTCGATGGCGGTGTAGACATTGGCGAGCGTCTGCGCCTCGACCCCCTGGGTGGCGTCGACGACCAGCAAGGACCCCTCGACCGCGCGCATGGAGCGGCTGACCTCATAGGCAAAGTCCACGTGTCCGGGGGTGTCGATCAGGTTGAGGATATAGGTCTCGCCATCCTTGGCGGGATATTCGATGCGGACGGTGTTGGCCTTGATCGTGATGCCGCGCTCGCGCTCGATGTCCATGGCGTCGAGCAGCTGCGCCTTCATGTCCCGTTCCTGCACGGTGCCGGTGAGCTGGATCAGCCGGTCGGCGAGCGTGGATTTCCCGTGGTCGATATGAGCGACGATCGAGAAGTTGCGGATGCGGTTCAGAGGGATCATGAGGGCTGTCCTGAAGGGCAGAGGTTTGATCCGTGCATATGGCGTGAAAGGGGCGGATTGGCAAGGGTTGTGAACGTCGTGCAGAGGGCCACGCCCGGTCGCCGATGTTGCGCCATTGGTCCGAGCGACAATGGCGACGGGTGGGCGTTTGGAACGATTGTGGGTCACAATGGGCTTTCGAGTGGCGATCTCGCGCGTGCGGCGTCCGACCTCGCCGGAACGCCCTCCCGCGGGGAGGGGTCCGAGGCGGTCCGCGCAGCGGCAAACGGTCCGGGGGAGCGTTTGAGGCTCGGACGGGCATGGCCCGGTCTGACGCCCGCGCCGGGGCCTGTGGCGGGCGCTTGTGCTTTGGACCCGTCGCGGTAAGGTTGCACGGGGCAGGTGTGAGAGGGGCCGGTGGAGTTTAAATCGCAGAATGGCTTCAAGGTTTGGATAGAAGCGCAGCCAAAAGCGGTTTGCGTCGCGATGGCGGCGCGTGCGGCGCTGCGCGTTTGGCCGCTGCTACAAGCGCGACGGTTTTCGAAGGCCAATGAACCGTCACAGGATCCGGAGCGCACCAGTTTGACCTCTGCCTGCTGCCTAATGGTCAGCGTTGCTGCTACTCAATCGCCAGACCAGCGCCTCGTCGATCGTGCCTTCCACGCGATCTACAGCACACCCACTGTAAGAACAGGAATCATGCACGCAGCCGCCGCCGCGGCGTTTGCGGCATCAACGGCTGCTTCCAACGCAAATAACGCATTTGGCTACGCCGCAGATGCGGTAACTATGGCGAACAACGCGGTGGCCGTTATAGTTGAAGGAAAAGGCGCAGCCATGATTGCGCATCGCGCCGCCGCCTACCGTGACGCCGATTTCGGCGCCGAAACCATGCTCCACCAAGACCTCTGGCACGGGCAGGGCTGGCCCGAGGAATTGGACCCGGCCAAGCTTGGCCCCTTGCTTCTGGACGACCCCGATTTCGCCTTTCTGCGCCGCTGGTTCTTTGCCATGGCCGAGGGCAAGCCGCTGCCCATCGACCTGATGACCCGCATCGCGCTGGAGATCGACCAAGACGTCTGGGACAGCGGCGATCCCAAAGCCGCCGCCGCCGCCATCGCGAAGATCGAGGACGCGTGGAACGCCGAGCAGGCGGCCAAGGCCGGGCGCGCGCCGGAGTTCGAGCCGAAGGATGTCTCGCGCCTGTTTGTCTATCCGCAAAGCGTCATCGCTTCTGTGAGCCACACGTCGCAGACGATCACCCAGAATTTCTACCAGTTTCAGGCCGCGACCAAGGATTGGCTGAATGAAACGCCCGAATTCCTCAACGCGTTGGAGGCGATCCCCGCCAGTCTCGACCGGATCGGGGGTATCCTTGCCCATCAGGCGCAAAGCGCGGCCAGCGAACAGGCCCTGCGCGAGGAAATCGGGCGGCTGAAGGCGCGCGTGGCGCAGCTTGAGGCCGACCTTGCGGCGGTGAAATGCGCGCCCGAGGTGAAGGAAAAGCCGTGGTTCAAGGAGGTCAAGATCCTTGGTCCTGCGGTGGGGGCGATGCTCAGTGCCGTGGGCGTGGTCTACTGGCACGTTTCGGATGACGAGACCGGCCTGCGCCAGCGCAACGAAAATATCGCGCGTCAGTGGGATGAGTTGTGGGGCGAAGCCGAGCCGAAACAGTCGGAACGACAGGTTCAGGGTGCAAGGATCGCCGACAAGCGATAGCCCCTCACGGCACATCCCCGGGGGCGAATGTGTCGGCCCAGAACTCCAGCAGCAGGTTCCGGCGGGTCTGGTCCAGACCCACCAGCAGCGAGGGTGACAAGGCGATGGAGCGGCGGGCGCTGGGGGCGAGGCCGGTCTCGGTCACGTCCATCGAGGCCACCAGACCGGCCTGTTCCAACAGGCCCTGCGCTTCGGGGGTCAGGAGGTAGTCCAGCAGCGCCTTGGCCGACGCCGCTTGCACCGCGCCGCGCGGGATCATGTAGGCGCGCGACAGGATCAGCGTGTAATCCTCGGGCAGGATCATGCCGACTTCCGGCCGCGCGGCGCTGGCCACATAAGACCCCAGCACGTTGTAGGCGACGATATAGCGGCCCTCGGCCACGCCCGCGATGATCTCGGCGCTGCAACAGGTGGCGACGGCGTCGACGCGGGCGAAGCCTTCGAGCAGGGCGCCGAAGGTCGTCGCCTCGTTGCTGTCGCTGAAGGCGAACAGAAACCCAAGGCCCGAGGCGGCAATGTCATAGGTGGCGATGCGGTTGCGGTAGCGGTCGGGGTCGGCGCGCAGGGCGTCGAGCAGGGCAAAGCGGCTGCGCGGCACCTCGGCCCCGGCGAAGGCCGCGCGGTTATAGGCGATGGCGGCCGGTTCCAGCGTGATCCCCCACAACTCGTCGCGCCAGCGGCGGGTGTCGGGCAGGGCGGCGGTGACGGCAGAGCGGTGCGGCTGGGCGCAGGCGGCGTTGACCAGCCAGACCATCTGCTGCACCGCCGAGGACAGGACCGCGTCGGCGGGCGTGCCCTCGCCCCGGCACTCGGCCCTGCTGCGGGCAAACAGCGCGTTCGATCCCCATTGCTCATAGGTCACGGTCAGATCGGGACGCAGTTCTGCAAACCGGTCGATCACGGGACGGATGATGGCGATATCGGTGGTCGAGCGGATCAGGAAGGGGGTCGGCCCGCTGCCGAAACGCGCGACCGCCTCCTGCGAGAGGGCGGGGGCGGACAGGCAGATCAGCAGGGTGAGCCATTTCAGCATGTGCGGTCCTCTTCGCCGGGGAGCACCAGCGCGATGGTAAAGCCGGTCTCGTCGGCGGTCATGTCCAGCCGCCCGCCAAAGGCGGCGGCGACCGCGTGGACGATGGACAGGCCGATCCCGGCGCTGGTTTCGCCCGACCCGGCAGACCGGTTGAAGCGGGTGCCGAGCCGGTCGCGCACGGCGGGCGCCGGACCGGGGCCGCTGTCGCGGACCCAAAGCCGGGCCTCGGGGCCGATGCGATCGGCGCCGATGGTGATCGGCGATTGACCGTGGCGGACGGCGTTGCCCAGCAGATTGCGCCCGGCCTCGCCCAGCGAAAAGGCGTCGGCGCGCACGGTGACCGGATCCTCGCCGATCTCGAGCCGGATCGACAGGCCGGGGTGGTCGTCGCGCTCGATCATCTCAAGCGCGATTTCGCGCAGGTCGACGACGCGGCGTGGCGCGCTGTCGGTGCGGTGCACCACCAGAGCGCGGCTCAGCAACTGGTCGAGCAGGGTGCCAAGGCTGCGCGTGCGCCCCAACAGCCGGTCCAGCGCGCGGCTGGGGCGGTCGCTTTCGGCCTGTGCGGCCTCGGCCTGCACGCGGATCGCGGCGACGGGAGTGCGCAGTTGGTGCGCGGTGTCGGAGATCAGGTTGCGCATGGCGTCCAGCTGGCCTTCGAGCCGCGCCATGAAGCGGTTCAGCGCCGTCAGCGGCACCTGCAATTCGTGCGGCAGATCGTCGGTGGGGATGGCGGTCAGGTCATAGGGGTCACGCGCGGCGAGGTCTGCGGTGATGGCATCGAGCGGGGCCAGCGCGCGGCGCACCACCGCCCATGCAATCAGGACCAGCGCCAGCCCGGCCAGCGCCATCGGCCAAAGCGCATCGCGGCTGAGCGTCAGGGCCATGGCCTGCCGCGCCCGCAGGGTTTGGCCGACGATGACATCCACCGGCCCGGAGAAATCCCGTTCGACAAAGCGCCGCGTGACCTGAACGAAGCGCGCGGGCTCGCCGTTCAGCGTGGCGTCGAAGAAACCGGGCTGCGCGGCGATCAAGGTGTCGGTGTCGATCCCGGTGATGCGGGTACCGCCGGGGCCGCGGACCTCGTAATGGATGCGGTCCTCGGGGGCCTGCGCCAGCAATTCGAAGGCCGAGACCGGCAGCACCACCAAGGGCGCGCCGTTCTGGATGCGAATCGATTCGGCGATGTCATTGGCCGCGCCCAGCAGGATGCGGTCATAGCTTTGCCGTGCGGCCTGTCGTCCGTTCCACCATGTGGATGCGGCCACCAGCACCCCGCCCAGAACGAGGATCGTCAGCACCGCCCAAAGGACGCGGGTGGCCAGCGCGCGGGGTCTAGCCATCGGCTGGCCCGATCCGGTAGCCCACGCCGCGCTGCGTGGCGATGGCCACATCGCTGCCCGCAAAGCGTTTGCGCAGCCGGGCGATATACAACTCGATCGCGTTCACGCCGACATCGGCATCATCGAAGCCGTAAAGGGAATCGTACAGTCGCGCCTTCGAGATATATTGCCCGCGATGGCGGATCAGCACATCCAGCATCGCGGCCTCGCGCCGGGTCAGGTCCAGCTGGCGGCCGCCCAGCTGCGCGCTGCGGTCCTTGAGCACATAGGTCAATGATCCCAAGGTGATGACCTCTTCCTTGCGGGCGGCGTCGCGGCGCACCAATGCGCGCAGGCGGGCCTCCAACTCGCGCTGGTCGAAGGGTTTGCCAAGGTAATCGTCCGCCCCCTGATCCAGCGCCTCGACCCGGTCGTCGACCTCGGCCAGCGCGGTCAGCATCAAGACCGGCGTGCGGTCGGCGCTGGCGCGCATCTCGCGCAGCAGGTCAAGGCCCGAGCCATCGGGCAGGTTGATGTCGAGGATGATCGCGTCATAGCGCTGCACCGCGCGGCAATCGCGCGCGGCCTCCAGCGTTTCGGCCAGATCGCAGGTCAGTCCGGCGCGGCCCAGATGGGCGACCACCCCTTCGGCGAGATCGACCGCGTCCTCGACCATCAGGATTCGCATCATGCCCTCTTTTTCAGCGATGACAGGTTCGTGACAGCTATAGTGGTTACACATCCCCAACCCGCAAGAAAGGCCCAAAGGCCCGGAGGAGGCGGGGAGACATGCCCGGGCGTGGGAGTGCTCCGGGCAGACTTTATGGAGGACACAATGAAATTTGTCGCAACCCGCGGCGCGCTTGCCGCTGCCCTGCTGTCGCTTTCGACCTTTGGCGCATCCGCGCAGGAATGCATCGCCCCCGCCAACCCCGGCGGCGGCTGGGACTTCACCTGCCGTCAGGTCGGCAAGACGATGCAGGATCTGGGCCTGATCGACAGCACCATGCAGGTCGTCAACCTCGCCGGTGGCGGCGGTGGCGTGGCCTTTGCCGAGGTCGTCAACAAGCGCGGCGATGACAATGACCTGATCGTGGCCGCCTCGACCGCGACCGCGACCCGTCTGGCGCAGGGCGCCTATCCGGGCAACTCGATGGATCAGGTGCGCTGGCTGGCCACCATCGGTGCCGATTACGGTGTGATCGCCGTCGCCGCCGACAGCGAGGTCACCGACCTGACCGGGCTGCTCGACCAGATCAAGAATGACCCGACCTCGGTCTCCATCGCCGGTGGTTCGGCCGTGGGTGGCTGGGATCACCTCAAGGTTCTGATCGCGGCGAATGCCTATGGCATCGACGACGTCCGCTCGGTCAAATACATCGCCTTCGATGGCGGCGGCGAAGCCGTGACCCAGCTGCTGGCTGGTTCCGTGCAGGCCTTCACCGGCGACATTTCCGAGGCCAAAGGCTTTGTCGACAGCGGTGACATCCGCGTTCTGGCGGTGCTGTCGCCCGAGCGTCTGCCCGGCGAATTCGCCGCGTTCCCGACCGCGCGCGAACAGGGCGTGGACGCCATCGGTGCGAACTGGCGCGGCTTCTACGCGCCGGGCGGCATGAGCGATGAGGCCTATAACGAGTGGGTGTCGAAGATCGCCGACCTGTACGCGTCGGACGCGTGGAAGGAAACCATGGCCGCCAACGGTCTGGCGCCGCTCGACCTGCAAGGCGACGCCTTTCAGGAATTCGTGACCAACTCGGTCGCGCAGATCCAGTCGATCTCCAAGGAAATCGGCATCATCAAGTAAGTCCACACTCACGGGACACTTGACGGGGCGCCGCGCGACATGTGCGGCGCCCACCCCCTTACCTGCCCCCCTGATACCCGAAAAGGAGATTGCCATGAGCGATCGTATCTTCGGTGTCGTCGGCCTGCTCCTCGCCATCGGTTACGTCTTTGCCGCGCTCGCGATCGAGGAAAGCTTTCTGTCGGATGCCGTCGGCCCCAAGGCCTTCCCCCTGTTGCTCGCCGCCGTTCTGGGCATTTCCAGCCTCGTGATCGTGCTGCGCCCCGATGCCGAACCGGACTGGCCCTCGCTGGGCCGTCTGGTCGAGATCGCCGCCGCCGTGGTCGTCATGATGCTGTATGCGCAGATGCTGCCCGTGGCGGGGTTCGTTCTGGCGACCGCCTTTGCCGCCGGATACCTCGCATGGCGTCTGGGCTCCGGCCTGATCGAGGCGGTGCTGACCGGCATCGGCACCTCTGTCGGCATCTATGTCATCTTTCATCTCGTCCTCGGCCTGTCGCTGGCCAAGGGCCCGTGGGGGTTCTGATCCATGGACCTGCTTTCCAACCTTGGCGATGGGTTCGCCATCGCGCTGACATGGCAAAACCTGCTGCTGGCGCTGCTGGGCTGCTTTCTGGGCACGGTCATGGGCGCGCTGCCGGGCCTTGGCCCGTCCAACGGCGTGGCGATCCTGATCCCGCTGGCCTTTACGCTGGGCCTTGGCGCGACGCCCTCGCTGATCCTGCTGACATCCGTCTATTACGGCGCGATGTATGGCGGGCGGATCTCGTCGATCCTGCTGAACATTCCCGGCGATGAACCGGCGATGATGACCTGCCTCGACGGCCACCCGATGGCGAAAAAGGGCCTCGCGGGCGAAGCGCTGAGCCTATCGGGCATTGCGTCTTTTGTCGGTGCGTTCTTTGCCACATGGGGGCTGATCCTGCTGGCGCCGCAGCTGGTCAAGATCGCGCTGCTGTTCGGCCCGGCGGAATATTTCGCCCTCTTCGCGCTGGCCTTCATGACGCTGGGCGGGGTGTCCTCGACCAACCAAGCCAAGTCCGCCTTTGCCGCCGCTTTGGGTCTGGGGCTGGCCACCATCGGCGTCGACACGCAAACCGGCGTGCCGCGCTTCACCTTTGGCGAGGTGCACCTGTATGACGGGCTCGACTTCCTTGTGGCCATCGTCGGGCTGTTCGCCTTGTCCGAGGTCTTCATCTTCCTCGAAAACCGTCATGGCGGGAACGCGGATGGATCGAAGCTGAAGATCGGCAAGCTCTACCCGCCGATGTCGATGATCAAGCAATGCATCCCCACCATGCTGCGCACCTCCTTCCTCGGGTTCCTTGCCGGGGTGCTGCCGGGGGCTGGCGCGTCGCTTGGGTCGTTCATCAGCTATTCCATGGAAAAGCGTCTGGTCGACAAGGAGGGCACCTTTGGCACGGGCGATCCGCGTGGCGTGGCCGCGCCCGAGGCGGGCAACAACGCGGCCGCCGGGGGCGCGCTGGTGCCGATGCTGGCGCTGGGCGTGCCGGGGTCGGGCACAACCGCCGTGCTGCTGGCGGTGCTCTTGAGCCTGAACATCACGCCGGGGCCGCTGCTGTTCACGCAGAACCCGGACGTGGTTTGGGGCCTGATCGCGGCGCTGTTCATCGCCAACTTCATGCTGCTGGCCATGAACATCCCGATGGTTGGCCTGTTCACCCGCGTGCTGATGGTGCCAAGCCGCATCCTGATGCCCATCGTGGCGATGGTCAGCTTTGTCGGCATCTACGGCATCTCGGGGTCCAGTTTTGACCTGATGGTGATGATCGGCTTTGGCGTGATGGGCTGGGTGCTGCGCAAGTTCGACGTGCCCTTGGTGCCGATCATCCTTGGCACGCTCTTGGGCAACGCGATGGAAAACAACCTACGCCGCGCCGTGACCATCGACAATGGCGATTGGTGGACGCTGGTCGACACGCCGCTGGCGCTGAGCCTCTGGGCCATCGCGATCATCGGCTTTGTCCTGCCGCTGATCATTGGCCGCAAGGTCAAGGCGGGCATGCACGCCAAGCGCGATGACGAAGGCTCGATCAGCGATTGAGCCCATCGGCCATCCCCGCCCGGCGCGGGGGTGGCCTTGCCTGGTTAACTATTTATTAACATTTGTGGAATGGATTTTTTACCGTCAGCCCCTATCACTCCGGACATAAGAGGTTAGTGTGAAATCCTGGCAGACGCCACACGCAGCCACAGTCGGAGACAGCATGACAGGGCAGACCAGAACGCCGACGGCAGCCGCGGCCTAGAAATGCGAGGCATGAGGGTCCTTCGGCTCGATTTCCTGCTGCCAGCACTGGTGCTGGCGCTTGGCGTCGTGGCGTCCGTGCTGTTCATGAACGTGCAGCGCAGCGCCCAGTCCGAGCGGCTGATGGCCGAGACCCAGCTTGCGGTGTCCAATTTCGGCGCGCGGCTGGAAACCCACATGGCGGCGCGGCTCAATGCTGGCCTGCTGCTGGGGCAACGCTTTCTGAGCCAGAACAATTTCGACGCCGAGTCCTTTCGCGAGGAAACCCAACTGCTGCATGAACTGTTCGGCGATTTTCAGGCGCTGAACTGGGTCGATGCCGATGGCGTCATCCGCATCGTCACCCCTGTCGAGGGCAATGCCGCCGCGCGCGGTCTGAACCTGCGCAGCCTCGCCGTGCCCGCGCTGGCGCTGCGCCGGGCTGAACTGACGGGGCGCATGCAGGTGACGCCGCCGCTGGAACTGGCGCAGGGCGGCACGGGCTTCGTCGCCTATGTGCCGATCGTGGTGGACGGTGCCCCGCGCGGCTTCATCAACATCGTGTTCCGCGCCGCGCCATTGATGCAGAACGCGCTGGGCGAGAACGACGGGCTGCCCTACGGGTTTCGGGTCATCGACGGGCAGGAAGTCCTGTTCACGCATGGCCCCGAAGAGTTCGGCGGCCCCGGGCTGGACGAAACCCGCATTCAGGTCGGCGACCGGACGTGGCGGCTTCAGGTCGTGCCGCTGGCCGAGCGCATGACCGCGATGAGCGGCCTGATCGACGAGGCCACGCTGATCCTTGGCGGGCTGGCCTCGATGCTGCTGGCGATGCTGAGCCGTATCGCGATGCTGCGGCAGGCCTCGCTGGCGCAAAGCGAGGCGCGCTTCAGCGATTTCGCCTCGGCCAGTTCGGACTGGTACATGGAACTGGACGCGAAGCTGCGGACCTCGTGGTTTTCGGAGGGT
Organism: Tropicibacter alexandrii; assembly: GCF_003667315.2. Classification (GTDB taxonomy): domain Bacteria; phylum Pseudomonadota; class Alphaproteobacteria; order Rhodobacterales; family Rhodobacteraceae; genus Tropicibacter; species Tropicibacter alexandrii. The sequence continues at coordinate 46,517 of NZ_RCTZ02000009.1, forward strand.
GTCGAAAGCTATTTCGGCGCGCCGCGCCAAAGGCTGCTGGGCCGGTCCATCGACTGGTTCCGCGCCCCGGCGGGGGACGAGGCCGCATGGGCGGCGCATATGGCGGACCTGCGCGCGCATCGGCCATTCCGCGATGTGGTCCATGCCACCATCGCCCGCGGCAAGCGGCGTTGGCTGCGGGTGTCCGGCGTGCCGCAATTCGACAGTGCCGGGACGTTCACGGCTATCGTTGCGCCGCCGTGGACACGACCGAACTGGTGCAATCGCGCAGCGAGGTCGAGCAGGCCAATACCCGCCTGTTTGCCGCCGTCGAGAACCTCAACGAGATGTTCAGCCTGTGGGACAAGGAGGACAGGCTGGTCTTTGGCAACCGCATCTTTCGCGAGCTGAACGCCAACAACGCCGAGAACATCGTGCCCGGCACGCGCTTTGTCGATTATCTGCGCGGCAGCATCGCTTGCGGCGACGTGCCCGATACCGGCCTGAGCGACGAGGAGTTCCTCGCCTATAGCCTGAGACGGCGGCACGACCCGCGCGCCGAGCCCTTCGAGGTGGCGCGCAACGACGGCACCATCCTGCGCCTGTTCGAGCAGAACCTGCCCGATGGCGGCATCGTGACGGTCGGGCAGGACGTCACCCGCCAGCGTCAGGACGAACGGGCGTTGCGCGCCTCGGAAGAGCGGCTGGCGCTGGCCAGCCAACAGCTGGCGATCTGGGACTGGGACCTCGAAACCGACAATGTCTACATGTCGCCGGGCTTTGCCGAACGGCTGGGCTATGCACCGGACGAATTCCAGCAGATCAAGGCGGATTCGGTCGCCAGCATCATCCATCCCGACGATGTCGACGGCTATCTCGCCAAGCTGCGCGCGCATCTCGACGATCCGACCAGCGGCCTGACAAGCGAGCACCGTTTCCGCACCCGGTCGGGCGAATACCGCTGGTTCCTCGCCATCGGTCAGGCCGAGACCGGGCCGGACGGGCGGGCCATCCGCTCGACCGGGGTGCTGACCGATCTGACCGACCGGATCGAGTTGGAAGCCAAGTTGCAGCATGCCCAGAAGATGGAGGCCATCGGTAACCTGACCGGCGGCGTCGCGCATGATTTCAACAACCTGCTGGCGGTGATTCTGGGCAATCTGGAACTGATCAAGGACATCGCGGAGAGCGAGACGATTCGGGGCTTCGCCGATGCCGGGATCACCGCGACGCAGCGCGGCGCGGACCTTGTGCGGAGCATGCTCAGCTTTGCCCGGCGTGCCCGGCTCGATCCGCGCCTGACCGATCTCAACGGCCTGATCAACGAACCGGCGCTGTGGTTCTCGCGTGTGCTGCCTGAGCATATCAAGGTCGAGGTCTCGATGGAAAGCGACCTGCTGCCCGCCCGCGTCGACCCGTCGCTGACCCAGAACGCGGTGCTGAACCTCGTGTTGAACGCCCGCGACGCGATGCCCGAGGGCGGCACGCTGACCCTGCGCACCCAGAACGTCACCATCGGCGAGGGCGAGGTGGACGTGGATGGCGAGGCGGTCGCGCCGGGGCCTTACGTGGTGCTGGAGGTCGGCGATACCGGGCCCGGCATCGACATGAGCAATCAGAACCTGATCTTCCAGCCGTTCTTTACCACCAAGCCGCCGGGTGCCGGGTCGGGCCTTGGCCTGTCGATGGTGCATGGCTTCATGAAGCAGTCGGGCGGCATGGTGCAGGCGGTTTCCGAACCGGGCAAGGGCGCGCGCTTCCGGCTGTATTTCCGGGCCGCCGCCGACCAGCTTGTGACACGGGCGCCCGAGCAGCGCCGCCTCGAGGCACCAGGGGCCAGCCGGGCGGCGCGGCTTTATGTGGTCGAGGACGAGGCCGAGGTGCTCAAGGTGCTGGTCGCCACGCTCGAAGGGGCGGGCTACGAGGTGCGCGCGGCGACCTCGGGCGACGAGGCGTTCTCGCTGTGGAACGCGGCGGATGACATCGACGTGCTGATCACCGATATCGTCATGCCGGGCCAGTTGCAGGGCACGCATCTGGTGCAGGCGCTGCGCGCCCGCCATCCGCGCATGCCGGTGATCTTCCTGTCGGGCTACACGCCTGAAAGCGCGATCACCGAGGATGCCACGGTGCCCGGCGACATCCGCCTGACCAAGCCGGTGAACCGCGCCGAGCTGATCGCCGCGGTCGAGGCGGTGCTGGCCTTCCGGCTACGCTAAGCGTCAGGACAGGCTGGCGACGGCCTTGTGCGCCATGGCGAGGACCGCCTCGCGCGTTTCGGCCACTGCGATGAACCGGGCATTGTGGCAGAACCGGGCGCCCGCGACGCCGCAGGCCCGTTCCAGCGCGGCGTCGGTCAGCCCGGCCCACGCCTCGGGCAGGTCAGCGCGGCTTTCGAACGTGTCGCCGCCCTTGCGGATGGTGTTCAGCGCCCAGTCGCCGTCGCGCGGGTGGATTACGAACAACAGGTGGTCGGCGCCGGTCCGTTCGATGGCCGAGCGGAAAGGCATGCCCATCGGCAATTCGAGGATCGGCGAGGGGCCAGCATCGGCGATGGCTCGGGTGACGATCGCCTCGGCGCGGGTCTTGGCGGCGCGCGTTCGGACCGCCGCCTCGACAAAGGCGCGCGCCACGGGCAGCGCCGCGGCAAACGCATGGTCATTGGCATCGGCACCGCGATCGTCGAAGACGGGCTTGAGTGTTTCCAGCAGCACCGGCAGGGTCATACCGGCCAGCGGACCGGCCACTGACGGTTCGAGCGCGCCGTTGTCGAGCAGGTCGACCGGCACGACAAAGCCCCGGTCGATGCGGTGATGCACATCGTCGATATCCGCCTCGGGCACGTCCAGCGCACGCAGGTAGGCGTGGCCGAAATGCCGCCAGATCAGCCCGAACGAGCTGTAGGGCGTGTCATCATCGCGCAGCGGGTTGGGCCGCTGGTGGTGGTCAAAGATCTGCGCGTCCGGATCGTAGGCCCGCCCCACATCGTAGATGATCCGGCCCGCAGCGGGGGTGATCCAGTCCGGATCGCGGCTGCGCACGAGGGTCGCGTCGGGGAACAGCCGGGTCAGAACGACCGAGGACAACAGCTCATCCGCATGAAAACCGCCGGAATGGGTGACAAGATGCGTGACGCTCATTTCGTGCGGACCTTCTGTGCGTTGCGGGACGCTAACGCGGTTGGATCAATCGGTGCAAGCGCAATGCGACCCTTGCGGAAGGGGCGCGACATCTGCCGCATGTCACCTCGGATCGGAGCGCGCTTGAGGAGGGGCAGCCCGGGGATGACCCCGGGCCACGTCCGTCAGCTTAGCGCGTCGTTGCAGCGCTTACAGGTGCCGGGATGGGCGTGGCGACCCACATCCGGCAGGATCTTCCAGCAGCGCTGACACTTCTCGCCCTCGGCCTTTTCAAAGACCACGCCCACGCCCTCGATCTCCGGCATGCGGAAGGCGGTGGACGGGATCGGATCGGCGGTCAGGACAATGTCAGAGGTGATGCAGACATCCTCGAATGCCACTGTTTTCAGCGCGTCCAGCATGGCGTCATCGCGCACATGCACCACCGGCGCGGCCTCGAGGCTGGCCCCGATGACCTTGTCGGTGCGCTGCACCTCCAGCGCGGCGGTCACGGCGCGGCGCGCGCGGCGGACCTGCGCCCATTTCGCGGCCAGCGGCTCGTCCCGCCAATCGGCGGGCGTCTCGGGGATGTCCACCAGATGCACCGAACTGTCATCGCCGGGGAAGCGTTCCAGCCAGACCTCTTCCATCGTGAACACGAGGATCGGCGCCAGCCACGTGGTCAGGCGGTGGAACAGGATATCCATCACGGTCCGCGCTGCGCGACGGCGCGCGGTGTCGCCGTCGCAATAGAGCGCGTCCTTGCGGATGTCGAAATAGAAGGCCGACAGTTCCACGGTGCAGAAGTTGAACAACTGCTGGAACACGCCTTGGAAGTCGTACTCCGTATAGCCCTTGCGGACGGTGTGATCCAACTCCGCCAGACGGTGCAGGATGTAGCGTTCGAGTTCCGGCATGTCCGCCGGATCGACGCGCTGCGACTCGTCGTAATGCGCCACCGCGCCCAGCAGGTAGCGCATGGTGTTGCGCAATCGACGATAGCTGTCGGCCACGCCTTTCAGGATTTCCGGCCCGATGCGCAGGTCGGCGGTGTAGTCGGACTGCGCCACCCACAGGCGCAGGATATCCGCGCCATATTGCTTGGTCACGTCCTCCGGGGCGATGGTGTTGCCCAAGCTCTTGGACATCTTGTTGCCCTTGGCATCCAGCGTGAAGCCATGGGTCAGCACGCCCTTATACGGCGCGCGGCCCTTGGTCCCGCAGGCTTGCAGCATCGAGGAATGGAACCACCCGCGATGTTGGTCGGTGCCTTCGAGATACAGGTCGGCGATGCCATCGGCCACGCCATCCTCGCGGTCGCGCAGCACAAAGGCATGGGTCGAGCCAGAGTCGAACCACACGTCGAGGATGTCAAAGACCTGCTCGTACTCGTCCGGGTTCACGAGGTTGCCGAGGAAACGCTCCTTCGCCCCCTCTTTATACCACGCATCCGCGCCCTCGGTCTCGAACGCCTCGTTGATGCGCTGGTTGACTTCTTCGTTCTTCAGCAAGAAGTCCGGATCGGTCGGCAGCGCGCCCTTTTTGGTGAAGCAGGTCAGCGGCACACCCCAGGCACGCTGGCGCGACAGCACCCAGTCGGGGCGGGCTTCGATCATCGAATACAGGCGGTTGCGCCCCGTTTGCGGCGTCCATTTCACCAGTTGGTCGATGGAGGTCAGGGCGCGTTCACGGATCGTCTTGCCATAGGTGTCCTGCCCGTCGCCAACCTCGCGGTCGATGGCGGCGAACCATTGCGGCGTGTTGCGGTAGATCACCGGCGCCTTCGACCGCCACGAATGCGGGTAGCTGTGGGTCATGCGACCTCGGGCGATCAGCCCGCCGACACTGACCAGCTTGTCGATCACGGCGGCGTTGGCCTTGCCCTCCTTGCCCTTGCGGTCAAAGACCTGAAGCCCGGCGAACAGCGGCACATGCGGCAGGAATTCGGATTCCTCGCCGACATTGTGGGTCATGCGGTCCATCCAGTTGCGGGCGACGAAGCACTCATAGTCCTCCTGACCGTGGCTGGGCGCGGTATGGACAAAGCCGGTGCCCGCATCGTCGGTGACATGGTCGCCGTCGATCATCGGCACGTCATAGTCCCAGAAGCCATCTGCGCCCTCGATCCCGCGGAACGGGTGGGCGAGGGTCAGGCTGCCCAGTTCAAGGGCTGTTACGTCGCACACGCGTCTATACATGCCAGCCTCAAGTCTCGCCTTGCCGAGCACCTCGTCCGCCAGCTTGTCGGCGAGGATGTAGGTGTCGCCGACCGAGACCCACGACTCGTCCGGAGTGCCGGTTACTTCATACAGGCCGTACTGAATGTCGGGCCCATAGGCGACCGCCTTGTTTGAGGGGATCGTCCATGGGGTTGTGGTCCAGATGACGACTCTTGCGTTCAGAAGACGTTTCAATCTATCAAATATGTCGGCATCGCGATTCACTGAAGTCGCGACAGGACCAGCAAATGTCCCCGTTTTCACCACCTTGAACGGCACCCAGATCGTGTGGGACTTGTGGTCGTGGTATTCGACCTCGGCCTCGGCCAGCGCGGTCTTTTCCACGGGCGACCACATGACGGGCTTGGACCCCTGATAGAGCGTGCCAGTCATCAGGAACTTCTGGAATTCCTCGGCGATCACGCGCTCGGCGTGGAAATTCATCGTCAGATAGGGATCGGCCCAGTTGCCGGTGACGCCCAGACGCTTGAATTCATCGCGCTGGATGTCGATCCAGCCTTCGGCGAACTTGCGGCATTCCTGACGGAAGTCGACGACGGGGACCTCGTCCTTGTTGCGGCCCTTGGCGCGGTATTGTTCCTCGATCTTCCACTCGATCGGCAGGCCGTGGCAATCCCAGCCCGGCACATAGCGCGCGTCGCGGCCCAGCATCTGCTGGGAGCGGACGATGAAGTCCTTCAGGACCTTGTTCAGCGCGTGGCCGATATGCAGGTGGCCGTTGGCGTAGGGAGGGCCGTCATGCAGGATGAAGGGCGCGCGGCCCTCTTTCTCGCGCAGGCGGTCATAGACGCCGATCGAGGCCCAGCGGTCGAGCCAGCCGGGTTCGCGTTTCGGCAAGCCCGCGCGCATCGGGAAATCGGTTTGCGGCAGGCAGAGGGTGTCTTTGTAATCGGGTGTTTCGGCTTGGTTTTCAGGCGTGTCGGCGCACATGTCCCGTGTCCTTTGGGTCGTCTGTCATGATGTGGGGGGTGTGGCGGCGCGGTGGTCCATACGCCTTGTCCCGGCGGCTCGTGTCGTCAGAGCGCCGGGCATGTAATTCGAATGATGATCAGGTGCCGTGTCATCATGGGCGCCTTGTAGCGCGGGGGCGAGAGCGCGTCCAGTAGGTGAGACGTGCTGCGTTGACACAGGCGGGGCAAATTCCTTCGAAGGAATTTGACAAGATTTTTCGAAAAATCTTGGGCGCGGGTTGAGGCGGTCGCACCAATCGTTTGACAGAGCGCCGGTGGGACCGGGGCAAGCAAGATTTTTCGAAAAATCTTGCACGGCGCGACGCTGCGGCTTTGCGTCCCTTGCAGGCGCGTCTGCGGCGGTCAAGGATGCGGCAAGGAGGTGCCCCATGTCCCTGCCACCGAAATTCGACGTCAGCCGTGCCGAGATCGAGCGCGTCGTGGCCACGTTCTACGACCGGGTGCGGGGGCATCCCGGCCTTGGACCGGTCTTTGCCGTCCACGTGGATGACTGGCCGTCGCACGAGGCCCGGGTGGCGGATTTCTGGGCGAACGCGATCCTCCACGAGCGCAGCTATGACGGCAACCCGGTTGCCGTGCACCGGCAGGCGGGCAATGTGCGCCCGGGCATGTTCGAGACTTGGCTGGCGCTGTTCGACCGGGTGCTGGCGCAGGAACTGCGCCCGGATCAGGCCGAGGCATGGTCGGCATTGGCGCATCGCATCGGCGGCAGTCTGCGTGCCGGGGTGGTTGACCGGATGCGCGCGCAGAACGGCGCGCCGATCCTGCGGTGAAGCGTCTGGAGATCGGAATCGCAGGCGCCGGGATCGGTGGGCTGGCGCTGGGCGCCGCCTGCGCGCAGGCGGGCCACCGGGTGCGCCTCTTCGATCAGTTCGATGCCCCTGCGCCGGTCGGGTCTGGCCTTGTGGTTCAGCCCGTCGGGCAGGACGTGCTGGAGCGTCTGGGCGCCGGTCCGGCGGCGATGGCGCTGGGCAACCGCATCCACAGGATGCTGGGCCACGACGCCCGGCACGGGCGGCCGGTTCTGGATGTCTCCTACGACGCGCCGGGCCAGCCGCGCTTTGGCCTTGCCATGCACCGTTCGGCCTTGTTTCAGGTGCTGCTCGACGCGGCGCTGTCAGCTGGGGCGGAGCTTGTCGCGTCGGCGCAGGTGACCGGCCTCGAGGGTCGGTGCTTTACCATGGGCGCGCGGCGCGAAGGCCCGTTCGACCTTCTGGTCGACGCCTCGGGCGCGGGCTCTTGCCTGTCGCCGATGAAGCCGAGAGCGCTGGCCTACGGCGCGCTTTGGGCGACGGTGGATTGGCCCGACACCGACTTACCGGTGAACGAGTTGCGGCAATGCTACCGCCGCGCCAACCGCATGTTGGGCGTGCTGCCCATCGGGCAGCTGGCCGGGGGCAGCAGGCCAAAGGCCGCGATCTTCTGGTCGCTGCCAGCGACCGCGTACCCGGATTGGCAGGCGCAGGGCCTGCCCGCGTGGAAGGCCGAGGCCGAGGGCCTCTGGCCCGATTTCGCGCCCTTCGCCGCACAGATCACCGACCCGGCGCAGATGGTGATGGCGCGCTACGCCCATGGCACGCTGGCGCGCCCTTGGGCCGGCGATGTTGTGTTCATTGGCGATGCGGCGCATCGCGCCAGCCCGCAGCTGGGGCAGGGGGCGAACATGGCGCTGCTGGATGCCTGGGCGCTGGCCTGTGCCCTGCGCGAGGCGCGGGGGGACGTGGCATTGGCGGTGTCGTGGTACGGACAGGCGCGGCGCTGGCACGTGCGCGCCTACCAGCTCATGAGCTGGCTGTTCACTCCGCAATACCAGTCTGATAGTGTCGTGTTGCCGTGGCTCCGCGACGCCGTGCTGTTCCCGGTGTCGGTGCGCGGTCCCGTCCCGCGTATCCTGACGCGGCTGGTCTGCGGCGACCTGCTGCCTCCCGTGGCGGAATGAGCGGCTCGATCGGCGGGTCCTCGTGCGGGTGCCAGCGCGCGGCGGCCTGATCCGCCCGCCTGTCCGAGGCGCGTCTGACCAGCCGCAGCAAGATGGCGATGCAGCCCATCACGATCCAGAAGCTCTGGATCAGTGCCGAGGCGAGGTTGAACTCGGCGCTCAGGCTGATCAGCACGAGCCCCGCCGCCAGCGTATTGCCGCAGAAATAGCGCAGGCTGTCGCCGGCCCAGACGCCAAGGCAAAGCGCTGCGTAGACCGCGACATAGGTGACGAAGCCCGCGACGCCGATCCAGCGAAAGACATGGGTGAGGGGCTCGGGAGAATACATATCAAGCATGGCACACCACAAAATAAGCAAAAACGGCGGCCCCGAATACGTCGGGCCTGTCTGAAGAAAGGTAGGGAAACGAGCCGACGTTCATTGTGATCCGGCTCACGTCACAGTCGGGTTTGCCGGACTGGTCCAGTCAGGCATCTGGGATCACACGGTAAAAAATGTCCCGACCCCGTAGGCGATGCCCGCTGCCGTGCCGCCGATGGCGACGGTTTCCAGCGCAGATCGCCACCAAGGGGCGAGCGACCACAGGCTCTTGAGCGCCCCAATGGCAAAGAACGTTACCAGAGTCAGCCCGGCGGACAGGCCGAACGCCCCGCCCAGCGACAGCAGAAACGGCACGAGCGGGATGATTCCCGCCGCGAGAAAGGCGGCAAAGGTGACCAGCGCGGCCTTCATCGGGTGCGGATCGGCAGCGCCCAGCCCGTATTCGCCTTCGAGCATTGTCTCGATCCAGCGGACGCGGTTGCGGGCGATCTGGTCGGTGGCTTGGTCGAGGGTGTCGCCGGACAGGCCCTTTTGTTCGAGGATGGCGCGCAGTTCCAGCCGCTCGCCCTCGGGATAGAGGCGGATATGGCGGTCCTCGACGGCGCGCAGGCGGGCGATGTCGTCCAGTTCCGCCTTGGTCGCGGCATAGTTCCCGGCGGCCATGGAAAACCCGTCCGCCAGCACGTTGGCCACGCCAAGGGCGACGATCACCAGCGGTGACAGGCCCGCCCCGGCGACGCCCGCGACGATGGCAAAGGTGGTGACCGAGCCGTCGATGGCGCCATAGACCGCGTCGCCAAGGTTCCCACGCCCGCGCTGCGGGGCGCTCAGGCGGCGGGCGATCTCCTCGGGGGTGTGGCCGTGATCTGTCTGCATGGACCGGTCATAGCGTGGCGCAGCCGTTCAGGCCAGACGCAACCGGGGGCGGCCTAGGACCCGCCCCCCTTCGCGGCCCGCAGGCCAATCCAGCGGTTGAGCCATGCCAGCCCCGCCAGCGACAGGCCCAGAAGCAGGAAGGAAAACACTCGCACCAGCCCGGTCAGCCCGGAAATGTCGATCAGGAACACCTTGGCCACCGCCAGCCCGATCAGCGCCACCCCGGCGCGCCGCAGCCGGTCGGACCGCCGCGCCAGCGCCTGATAGAACAGACCTGCACCGCAGAGCAGCAGTGCGACAGTATAGCTATACAGCTCTGGCTGGGTGACGCCGTTTTCCAGCCCCATCGTCTCGGCCCCGCGCCACGCATGGCGGATCGCCAAGCCCGCCCAAAGCGCGGCCAGCGCCAGACCGACTCCGGCAAAGCCCCAGCGCAGCGGGCGCCACAGGCCCCGCAACCGCACCGCGCCGGCGACCAGCAGCAGGCCCGGCAGCAGGTAGGCTGGTGCGAGCGTGTTCAGCACCGGCCAGCCCGGCACCCGCTGCCCGTCATAGGGCAGAAGCGGGTTTGCGAACACAACGGCCAGTGTCAGCGCCCCCAGCGCAAAGAGCCCGAACAGACCGGCCAACCCGATCCGCAGCGAGCGCAGCGCGCCGCCGAGGCGCAGCCGGTACAACTGCGCCATCATCAGTACCAGCCAGATGGTCGCGTTCAGGCCGAAATGCCAGTGGCTCTTGACCCCGTCCCAGCCCGTGGCGGACTCGATGCCGCGAAACAGCAGCAACGACAGGGTGACGCCCGCCGCCGACCACGCCCCGCTTTCGAGGAAGACGCGCGCCCGGGTGCGCGCGGACGGCAGCACGACCAACGCCGCCAGCAGCGCCGCCACGGTGCCGGGATAGGACAGCAGCACCTCCCACAGGGGGGCGTTTTCGGCCCAGACGAGGCCCGGATCGATGACAAGGCGATAGCCCAGCCCCACTACGCCCGCCGCCACGTAGACCTCCATCAAGGGCAGGTCGAACCGCCGGTCGAGCGCGCTGGCCGCCAGCACCGTGGCCGCAAGGGCCAGCGTCAGCGCCGTGGTCGTCAGCACCACGCCCAACGCGAAGGCCAGACAGGCCAGCGCCGACAGCACGGCGAGCGAGGCGCGCAGGTGATCTGCCCCGTCGGCGCGGGCGTACCGCTCGGCAAAGGCCACCATCAGCGCCGACAGGCCAAGCGCGTGCAGCGCCCATGTGGTCTGCCCGATCATCAGCGCCGGGTGCCATGTCAGTTCCAGCGCCAGCCCGGCCAGCGGCGCCAGCAGGCTGGCCGCGCCCGCCCAGATCACGCCGAAGTCGCCCGGCTGCCGCGACCGCCAGAAGGCCGCAAGCGTCGGGATCACCGCGGCCAGCAGGATCAAAAGGATGTCCCACGGCAGGCGCTGTTCGGTCAGGCCTTCGCTGGCGGTCAGCGCTGCGGCCAGCGCGTCGCGGGGTGCTTCGGACAGGGTCGGCCCGGCGATCAGCGCCAGCATCGCCAGCGACGGCAGGGCCGCGAGGTCCTGCAAGGCCGGCGCCGGGCGCGAGGCGAGGATCAGCGCTGCCGCCAGCCCCGCCGCCAGCCAAAGCGCCACCCACCATGTCAGCGCCGTCATCGGGCCGAGCACCACAAGCGTCGCCGAGGCGGCGAGCACCGCCGCCCCTGCCAGCCATGTGGCAAAGCCCGCTCCGGCCGGGTCCTGCGCGGCGATGGTCTGGCCCAAGGTGCGGCCCGCCTGATCGGGGATCAGGCTGCGCGCCGGGATCAGCACGGCCAGCGCCACCAGCGCGCAGCTGTAGGCGGCAAGGCTGACGGCCATGGTCTCGGACCCGGTGCCAAGATGCAGCAGCCACCCGGCGGCGTGCCCCAATCCCACCGCCAGCGCCGAGATCCACCCCCAGCGGCGCAGCGTGTCGATGCCCAGCCCCAGCGCCGTCAGCGTGCCGAAATACAGCAACAGCCATTCCGGCGTCTCGGAACTGCCGCCCACGGCAAAGGGTGCGCCGATGCCGCCGATCAGCCCGACGGCGGCCAGCAGCGGCCCGTGCAGCCAACCCAGCAGCAACCCGCCGCCGGCCACCAGCGCCAGCGCCACCAGCGCCGGTCCGGGGCCGATCAGGTCATACAGCAACCGCGCGGCGACGATGCCACCCATCAGCGACACCAGCCCCGCCCCGGACAGGACCGAGGGCAGGTAGGCCGAGGCGCTGCCGACATCGTCGCCCCAGCGGCGCCGGATGAACTCGCCCGCGGCGATCAGCGTGACGCCAAAGGCCAGCGCGGCGGCCACCCGCAGGCGCGGGCCGAGCAGCCCGGTCTCGATCCCGTATTGCACGAAGAAGATCCCGGCCAGCGCAAGGCTTGCAGCCGCCGCGGCGTAGAACCAGTTCTGGGTCAGCCAGATGAGCAGGGCCGAGGGCGCTTTTGGTTCTGTCGGAGTGGTGTCGGGCGGCGGCGCCTCGGTCCAAGGGGTGGCGGTCTTGGTGCGATCGGGACCGGCGGGCTCGGCGGCGCGTTTGACGCGGTCCGGATGCGCCTGACGCGAGATATGCGCCATCGGGGGGTGGGCCGGGTCCTTCGATTCGGGCGCGGGAAGGGGCGCCGGTACAGGGGCCGGCTCGGTTGCGGGGCCGCTGCCCGCCAGTCGGACAAGCTCTGCCCTGAGTTGGGCAATCTCGCGGCGGATACGGAAATGCGCGACGACGAGGGCGATCAGAACGACCGGGATGACAAACAGCACGAGGCCGAAAAAAATGACAAGTGGCGCCAAGGGAGGTCTCCTTTGGGCGGAGTTTGACCGCGTGCGCCAGCGAGGGCCAGTCCGGAAAAGCCGACCGCCGCCAAAAGCCCGCGCGCGGGCGACAGGGTCAGGACTTGTCCTTCATCACCAGCCCCGCCAGCGAGGTCCGGATGATCGCGCGGACCGAGGGGCGCTTGACGGCGGTAAAGGGCAGCGGGCGGCAGACCTCCATCGCGGCCACGCCGACCCGGGCGGTCAGTGCGCCGTTCACCATGCCCTCGCCAAAGCGGCGCGACAGCTTGCCAAGGATGCCGGACCCAAGGATCGGCTCCAGCATGTCGTCGCCCACGGCGACGGCACCGGTGGCGACGAGGTGGGACATGACGGCGCGGGTCAGCCGCCAGCTGCCCAGCGTGCCCGAGCGCCCGCCATAGATTTCGGCGATGCGGCGGATCATCCGCAGGTTGGAGGTCAACGCGGCGACCACGTCGGCCAGCGCCAGCGGCACCAACGCGGTGACCGTGGCGACCTGCCGGGCGGCGGCTTCGACTTCGCGCCGGGCGGCGGCGTCGAGCGGCGCCAGCAGCGTCGCCTCGGCATGGCCGATCAGCGCGCTTGCGTCGAGGATTTCGGCCTCGCGGTCGCGCAACTGTTCGCGGCCCCAGCGCGTGTCTTCGCGCCCAGCATACAGCGATTGCAGGTCCTTGGTCAGGGCGCGGGCCTCGGTGAGGTCGTCCCCGGCCAGCGCGGTATCGGCGCGCCGGTGCAGCGTGTCGATGCGGGCGAGGCGGCGGAAGGCGGCAAGCTCCTTGACCACGATGCCGAGACAGACCGCGACGAAGGCGGCGATCAGCGCGGTGACGGCCCAGCCGAGGATCGGGTTGGACGCGATCAGCGCTGTGGCAAAGGACCAAGCGGCGAGCGAGACCAGCGTGGTGACCAGCGCGGCCAGCAGCCGCCAGAACCAGCGCGCCAGCCGCGACGGGCGGCGCGCGGTCAGCGCGGCGACGGTGGCCATGGCCTGCCCCTGCGGGGCGGGTCCGGGATCGGGGACGGGAGGCGCCTCGGCGGGGGAGGGCGCGGCCTCGTCTTCGAGGTCGATCAGGACGGGGCCTTGTCTGTCGGTCATGCGGAACCTCTTCTCAGGCGTTGGCGGTCTGCGGGTCGGGGTGATCCCGGACCTAGCTTTGGGCGCGCCAGCGCAAACGGATGTCGGGCAGGCCTTCGTCATTGTCGCCTGCGGTGCGGTCTATCTCGACGAAGCCCATGCGGGTGTAGAAGGCGCGGGCGGCGCGGTTGGCCTCGAATGTCCAAAGCTCCAGCCGCGCGCGCTGCTGCTGGGCCTGCCGGATCAGCGCCGAGCCCAGCCCGGTCGCGCGGGCCGCCGGATCGGTGAAAAGCGCATGCACGTAGTCGTCCTCGCGCGCGATGAAGGCTTCGGGCCGGGGGCCGCGGCTGGCGACCGTCACCCATCCGCGCTCGATCAGACTGGCGGCGTGGGCAATGTCCTCGGCGGCGCTGTGCAGGCGCGGCTTCCACGCGTTTTCCCGAACCGCGTCGGTGATCATCTGTCCCAGCGCCCCGGCATCCAGCGCCGTTGCGGCGCGCAGCGTGATCCCGGGCGGAGGCGGGGCAAAGCCGTGCGCGACGGGTTGGTGTGCGCCGCTCACAGCCGGTCCCCGATCAGGAACTGCGCCGCCCGGTCCAGCCGGATATGCGGCGGACCCTCGCCGGGTTTCAGCGTGACCGGCGCGGGGGCAAAGCGCATCACCTCATAATCGGTGTCGAGCCACCTGTCCGCCCCCTGCCGGGCGGGCGTCAGCAGGTGGCTGGGGTCCTCTGGCAATTCGCCGGGATAGAAGGCTGCCTGCTTGCCGCGCGACCCGTCCGCCTGCAGCAGCGCCCCGCGCACGCAAGCCAGCTCTCGTCCGCCATGCGACACCATCTGTTCGGTCGTGGCGCGCAGCGCCGCCAGCGACAGCGCCTGCGTATCCGCCCCGGCAAAGCGCGCCCGGTCGCGGGCGTCGCGGGTCAGCGCCTCCATGATGGCGCTCAGCCGGGCATGTTGGGTGTGGTGAAGATGATCCGCCTTGGTCGCGGCGAACAGGATCTTTTCCACCCGCTTGCCCAGCAGCAATTGCGACAGAAAGGCGTTCTGCCCTGGCCGAAACGCCCCAAGGATATCGGCCAGCGTCTGGCGCAGGTCCTCGACCGCTTTCGGCCCGGAGTGGATGGCGCCAAGGGCGTCGACCAGCACGATCTGCCGGTCGATCCGGGCGAAATGGTCCCGGAAGAAGGGTTTGACGACCTTGGCCTTGTAAGCCTCGAACCGCCGCTCGAACTCGCGATAAAGCGACCGCCGCCCGGCACCGTCCTGCGGCGGCAAGGGCGCGAAGGTTAGCACCGGCGAGCCGTCCAGATCGCCGGGCAACAGGAACCGCCCGGGCGCGCAGTCGGAAAACCCCGCCCCGCGCGCGGCATGCAGCAGCGCCGTCCAGGCGCTGGCAAGGCGCTTGGCCACGGGTTCGTCAAGATCGGCCTGCGCGGCCTCGGAGGTGGCGAGCGCGGCAAAGCCCGCGTGATCGGGCCAGCGGGTCATGCGGGTCAGCATGGTCTCGGACCATTGGGCAAAGCTCTTGTCCATCAGGCCAAGGTCCAGAAGCCACTCCCCCGGATAATCGACGATATCCAGATGCAGCGTTCGCGGCCCCGACAGACCCGAGAGCAGCCCGGTCGGGCGCACCTTCAGCGACAGGCGCAGCTCGGAAATCGCACGGGTGCTGTCGGGCCAGCGCGGGTCGGTGCCGGTCAGCTCGGCCAGATGGCTTTCATAGTCGAAACGCGGCACCGTATCGTCGGGCTGCGGTTGCAGGAAGGTGGTGAGGATACGGCCCTCGCGCTCGGCCACCAATTGCGGCATGCGCGCACGATCCAGCAGGTTGGCCACCAGCGAGGTGATGAACACGGTCTTGCCCGCGCGCGCCAGCCCGGTGACACCCAGCCGCAGGGTCGGCTCCATGAAGGTCTGTGAAAACGTGTCGGACACCTGCTCCACCCCGCGGGTGAGCGTGTCGGCAATCGTGCCTAGGACCATGGGCCGCCTTTCTGTCGTACACCGGCAATCTAGGCAGCCCGGCCCGGATATGCCAGAGGGAGGGACGCGCGCAGCTTCCCCCTTGCACCGGGCGCCACCCTGACCGTCACGACCCGCCCTCGCTACGGGCGCCAACCCGAGCGGACGACCGAAGGGAGGACAGCGAGGCACCCTGCGCGCCGAAGGCGCACCTTTGGATCACCACACCCGCCCTTGCGGTGACGAGACCGGCGGGCTATCCGGCTGCCATGCCCAGATACGCGCTTCTCGTGGAATATGACGGTCGGCCCTTCGCAGGCTGGCAAAGACAGGCGGATCAGCCCTCGGTGCAGGGCGCGATCGAGGCCGCGCTGGCGCGGCTGGAGCCACGCGCCCACACCATCGCCGCCGCCGGGCGGACCGATGCCGGGGTGCATGGGCGCGGGCAGGTCGCACAGTGCGACATGGACAAGGACTGGGACCCGTTCCGCCTGTCCGAGGCTCTGAACTATCACCTCAAACCCGCCCCGGTCGGCATCCTCGCCTGCGCGCGCGTCGATGATGAGTGGCACGCGCGTTTTTCCGCCATCGAACGGCGCTACCTCTTCCGCCTGCTCATGCGCCGCGCCCCCGCGACGCTGGAGACCGGGCAGGTCTGGCGGGTGAACCACGACCTCGACGCAGAGGCCATGCGCGCCGGGGCGGCGCATCTCGTCGGGCTTCACGACTTCACCACCTTCCGTTCGGTGATGTGTCAGGCGAAATCCCCGGTCAAGACGCTGGACGAGATCCGCATCGACCGGGTCGAGGGACCGGCCGGGCCGGAAATCCAGTTCCGCCTGCGGGCGCGGTCCTTCCTACACAATCAGGTCCGCTCCATCGTCGGCACGCTGGAGCGCGTCGGTGCGGGCGCCTGGGCGCCCGAGCGGGTGGCCGAGGCCTTGGACGCGCGCGACCGCGCGGCCTGCGGACCGGTCAGCCCGCCGGACGGGCTGTACCTGACGGGGGTTGGCTATCCCGAGGACCCGTTTTCCTGAAAAGGGCGCACAGCGCCGCCCCGTGGACTGTCAGTCATTGTCGATATCGCCCGCCCCTGCGCCGGAGCGGGAAGCGTCGCTGGCGGGCACGAGCGTGCGCGCCGCCAGCGCGGCCAGTGCGTCGTAGCACTCACCTTGCAGCGTCAGCCGCGCGGGCAGGGAACTGGCCGGAGCGTCCGGCGCAATGGACAGGTGCAGGCGCGGGATTCCGTCCTCTTCGACCACGTGGCAGCCTGCGATCGCGTGGCCGCAAATCCGCGCATAGGCCGGGGCCAGCGCCGCGTCGCCCGGTTGCAGGCTGAGCACCATGTCGGGCCCGGCCAGCGGCAGGGCGCGGCGGATGTCCTCGGGCAGCAGGTGCAGCCGCAGGATCGGCCCGCCCTCCGCGTCAAGCGCCCGTGTCAGCGCCTCCGGGTCGCCCTCCAGCGCGAGGTGATGCGCGGCGGCGCGGCCAAAGCTGTCCGCTTGCGCCGAGGGGAAGCCCGCGCCAAGCGCGGCCTTGCGGGCAAGGACCTCGACCTCGTTGACCGAACGCATCACGCGCTGGCCCTCAGCCACCAGTCATCGGCCAGCGGCGTCGACAAGTCCTCGGGCAGGGGCGCACCGCGACACAGGGTGACGCGGGTCCAGAGATCCGATTTCGGATCGAAACCCGTCGCCCCGAAGAAGGCCAGTTTGCAGCGCAGCATGTCGATGGGCCGCGTGGTGTCCGCGAGCAGGTTGTCCTGGATTTCCGAATAGGGATGGGCATCCGCCAGCAGCACCCGCGCCAGCGCCATCTCGTGCTGCGGATGGGCTTCGCGGAAGGCGCGCAGCGGACCCCTTTCGGGCAATGCGCGATGCAGCGCCTGCACCCGGCGGGCGATGTCGAGCGGGCTTTCCCGCTCGGCCCCCGGCTCGGCAAAGCGGTCGCCGAGGCGCGGTTCGTTCTTTTCCTCGGACACGTACCAGAAGCGGCGCAGATGCGCGGGGTCGTCGAAATCGAGCGCAAGCGCCCAGCCGAACTGCGCCGCGATGCGGGCGCGCAGATCTTCGACCGTATCGGGCGGCAGGGGCGTCGGCGGGGCCGTGTCGGCCATCGTCTCGGCAAGGTCGTCGATCACCTCGCCGAAGGGTTCGAGCAGCAGGGCAACCGTCAGTTCCTGTGTCTGGACGGACAGGGCGTCGGTCGCGGCGAGGATCTGTGACGGGCTGCCCTGCGCCACCGCAGCGATGACCTGCGGCCATTCCCGAGCGGTCTGGGCGATCTCGCCCTGAGCGCGCGGATCGGGCACGCGCCAGTCGGCGAGGTGCTGCGCCGCGCGCAGCGCCAGCGTATGCAGGCGCGCCCGCGCCTCGGGCGAGATATCGGGCATGGCCAGCACCCGCGCCAGCGCGGTTTCGCGCGCCGCGATCCAGTTGTTCAGCAGCACCGGATGGGACACGAGGAACGGCGCCATGCCGAGCCCGGTCGAATTGCCGATGCCAAGGCGGCGTTTCAGATCGGGATCGAGCGGCGCGCCGCCCAGATGCTCGACGAGGTCGTGGGTGAAGGTCCGGATCATCCATACGGTCAGCATCTCGGCGGCGAAGGGGCCTTGTAGGCCGGGACGGCCAGCGATCAGGGCGCGGTCGGCGATGCCGAATTTGCCGTTGCCGTAGACGGCGGTCGTCCGCATCAGATAGCCCACGGCATCGATCTGGTCCCGGTCGGGCTGCTGGCCCGCGCGCAGGTGCTCGACGATATGACCGAACAGGCGGACGGACTTGTTGGCGCGCGACAGGACGAGGTCGCGCGGGCCGAATCGCCCGGCCTCCTGCAAAGGCGCATTGGCGGTGATGCGGGCGATGTCCTCGGGGCCGGGGATGCCGTCGAACAGCACATAGGCAGTGTCCCAAGCGGTGGCGATCACCCGGTCCGAGCGGTCCTCATCCGCCAGCGGGCTGGATACGGCGACAAGGCTGTAATCGTGCCCGCCAAGCGCGATGGTGTAGACCGCGTGCCCATAGCCCTCGGCGTCGATCTGCCAGACCGGGCGGCGCAACTCGGCACCCTCGCGCGCGAGCCGTCTGGTCAGGCAGCGCAGGAAGGACAGGCGGGTTGGAAAGCCCGCGCCCATCCGGGCGAGGCGCATGACCTGCGCGGCTGGGCGCAGCGGGGGCAGGGCAATGTCTTTCATGCGGGCAGTCTGGCATCGCGCGCCGTGTCAGGAAAGAGAGATTCGCGACGCAGGGTGGTCCGGTGACGACTGGGCAGGGCGGTGAGCTTGGGTAGGATGGGTGATCACCCATCCTACTTCAGGTCACGCAGGCCCGAAGCTGGCCTCGTAGAACCGCAGCCAGTTGTCGCCCATGATCCCGTCCGTCTCGGCCCGCGAAAAGCCCACCTCGCGCAGCCCGTCGCGGATATTGTCCCAGTCGCGGTTGTCGCAGAACCAGTCGGGCTGCGGCGGAAAGCCGGGCTTGGCCGCCGAGCCCTCGCCATAGTCGATGTCCTTGGTCCAGCGCCCCACGCGCATCCATTCGACGACCTTGTCCGGCTGGTCCTGACACAGATCGGTGCCGATGCCGAGGTTTTCCGCCCCGTACCGATCCGCCGCCTCGGCGATCATCTCGCAGAAATCCGATATGCGGCAATTCGTGCCGTCCTTCAGGTGATGCGGATAGACGGAAAAGCCCAACATCCCGCCGGAATTGGTCAGCGCCTTCAACACCGTATCGGACTTGTTGCGCAGCGCCGGGTGCCACCAATGCGGGTTGGCATGGGTGATCGCGATGGGCCGTGTGGAATGGTCGATCGCCTCCAGCGTCGACCGCTCCGCGCTGTGGCTCATGTCCACGACCAGCCCAACCCGGTTCATCTCGGCCACCACGGCGCGCCCCATGCGGGTCAACCCGGTATCTTCGTCCTCGTAACAGCCCGTCGCCAGCAGCGACTGGTTGTTGTAGGTCAACTGCATGAAGCGCACACCCAGCTGGTGCACGATCTCGACCAGCCCGATATCATCCTCGATGGGCGAGGGGTTCTGAAATCCAAAGAAGACCGCCGTGCGCCCGGTCTGCTGGGCCTCGATCACATGCCGCGCCTCGGTCCCGCGCAGGATCAGGCCGGGGAACTGCTCGAACCAGCGGTTCCAGCGTTCGAGGTTCAGCACCATTTCGCGGAAACTCTCGTGATAGGCGATGGTCACGTGGATTGCGTCGACGCCGCCTTCGCGCAATTGGCGAAAGACCTTTTCCGAGAAGTTGCAGTATTGCAGGTTGTCGATCAGCACGCTCATGGGCGCGACGCTAGCCGCGCCCTTTGCGGGCGTCCAGCCCTATCCGCGTCCGCGATAGGTTGGCACGTCTTGATCGGGAATCCACACACCCGACGGCACCTCGCCGGTCTGGTAGAAGACGTCGATCGGGATACCGCCGCGCGGATACCAATAGCCGCCGATGCGCAGCCACTCCGGGTCTAGGAGATCGACGATGCGCTTGCCGATCATCACCGTGCAGGCCTCGTGAAAGGCCCCGTGGTTGCGGAAGGAAAACAGGAACAGTTTCAGCGATTTGGATTCCACCAGCCAATCGCGCGGCACATAGTCGATCACCAGATGCGCAAAGTCCGGCTGCCCCGTCATCGGACACAGCGAGGTGAATTCCGGCGCGGTGAAGCGCACGCAATAGCGCGTCCCGGCCTCGGGGTTGGGGACCCGCTCCAGCACGGCTTGATCGGGGTCGGTGGGGATGCCGGTCGGCTGGCCCAGCTGTTGCAGGCCGGAATAGATATCGTCGCTCATGATGCGTCCTTTCGCGTTGCGCGCGTCCTATCGCGTGCCGCCGCCGCTGACAATTTCCCTTGCATTCGCGCGCGATGCAGCGCATCAGTCGCGCATGGACACCAAGACGATCATCCGACGAGCCTGAGCTTTCCCCGCGCCAGTCGCGCGCGGTTTCGTCGTTTTTGTCCACACCACCCCCTTGAAAACTTGACTCGGTCCCTTGGTCGCGTAACCAATCGGGCCTCATCTATCCGGAGACGTGACATGATCGCACCCGTTCTGCCCACCTATGCACGCGCGCCCCTGCACTTTGTGAAGGGCGAAGGTTCGTGGCTGATCGAGGAGGACGGGCGACGCTTTCTCGACCTTGGCTCCGGCATTGCCGTGAACGCGCTGGGCCATGCGGCCCCCGAACTGGTCGCCGCATTGACCGAGCAGGCGAACACGCTGTGGCACGTGTCGAACCTGTACGAGATTCCGCAACAAGAGGCGCTGGCGCGCAAGCTGGTCGACGTGACCTTTGCCGACACGGTCTTCTTCACCAATTCCGGCACCGAGGCTTGCGAACTGGCGGTCAAGATGGCGCGCAAATATTGGCACGACAAAGGCCAGCCCGAAAAGATCGAGATCCTGACCTTCGACGGCTGCTTCCATGGCCGGTCCACGGCGGCGATTGCGGCCTCTGGCGCGCCCAAGATGGTCGGCGGGTTTGGTCCCGTGCTCGAAGGTTTCGTGCACCTGCCGTGGGGCGATCACGATGCGCTGAACGCCGCGATCAATGAGCGTACGGGGGCGATCCTCATCGAACCGGTGCAGGGCGAAGGCGGCATCCGCCCGCTGCCCGACCAATGCCTGCAAGGCCTGCGCAAGCTGTGCGACGAAAAGGGCATCCTGCTGATCCTGGACGAGGTGCAATGCGGCATGGGCCGGACGGGCAAGCTCTTTGCGCATGAATGGGCGGGCATCACCCCCGATATCATGATGGTCGCCAAGGGCATCGGCGGCGGCTTCCCGCTTGGCGCCGTGCTGGCCACCGAGGATGCCGCCAGCGGCATGGTCACCGGCACGCACGGCTCGACCTATGGCGGCAACCCGCTGGGCTGCGCCGTGGGCAAGGCCGTGGTGGATCGCATCGCCGACCCGGCCTTCCTTGAACAGGTCCGCGCCCGCGCCGGTCAGTTGCGGCAAGGTCTCGAAGGGCTGGTCGCCAGCCATCCGGACATCTTCGAGTCCGTTCGCGGTCAGGGCCTGATGCTTGGCCTGCGCACCAAGATCGCCCCGGCCGATTTCGTCAAGGCGGGCTACGCCGCCGAGGTCATCACGGTTCCAGCCGCCGACAACATCGTCCGTCTGCTGCCGCCGCTGACCCTGTCCGAAGACGAGGTCGCCGAGGCCATCACCCGTCTCGACAAGGCCGCCGCCTCCCTAGCCGCCTGATGCTTCTTCTGGCCAAAAATACCGCGGGGTGAATGCGCCAGTGGCGCAGAGGGGCAGCGCCCCTCCCCCCCTTTCACAAAAAAGAACACTGACATGAACCACTTCCTTGACATCCACAAGACCGACAAGGACCAGCTGAGGGCCATCATCGACGAGGCCAAGGCGATCAAGTCCGCCCGCAACGGCCGCCCCAAGGCGATGCCCGACGACGAAACCCCGCTCGACGGGCGCATGGTCGCGCTGATCTTCGAAAAACCGTCGACCCGGACCCGCGTGTCGTTCGACGTGGGCGTGCGGCAGATGGGCGGGCAGACCATGGTGCTGTCCGGCAGCGACATGCAACTGGGCCATGGCGAGACCATCGCCGACACCGCCCGCGTCCTCAGCCGCTTCGTCGACATGATCATGATCCGCACCTTCGACGAAAGTGTGCTCGAAGAGATGTCGGACTACGCGACCGTGCCGGTCATCAACGGGCTGACGGACCGCACGCATCCCTGCCAGATCATGGCCGACATCCTGACCTTCGAGGAACATCGCGGCCCCATTGCCGGGAAAAAGGTCGTCTGGTGCGGCGACGGCAACAACGTCTGCGCGTCCTTCCTGCATGCCGCCGGGCAGTTCGGGTTCGACCTGACCTTCACCGGGCCGGTGCAGCTTGACCCCGAGATGGAATTCGTGGGCCTCGCCCGCAATCAGGGCAGCACGATCACCATCGAACGCGACCCGTTCAAGGCCGTCGAGGGCGCCGATCTGGTGGTCGCCGACACTTGGGTCTCGATGCATGACGCGCAATCCGCCAGGGAACGCCGTCACAACATGTTGCGCCCCTATCAGGTCAACGAGGCCCTGATGGAGGCGGCGGGCAAGGACGCGCTCTTCATGCACTGCCTGCCCGCGCATCGCGGCGAAGAGGTGACGTCCGAGGTGATGGATGGCCCGCAATCGGTGATCTGGGACGAGGCCGAAAACCGGCTCCACGCCCAGAAGGCGATCATGCGCTGGTGCATCGGCGGCTGATATATCCCGTAGGTCGGGATCACCCCGACCTACCCTTAGAACACCACGCGCGTGAACCACACGATCGCCATAAGCCAGAACATCGGGACAAAGATCAGCACCGCCCCCCAGATCAACGGTTGCACCGGGTTGCGCCGCATGACGCGGGGCGGCAGGTGCGGGCGGTACTGATAGGGGGCGACCGAGAAGCGTTTGGGCAGCTCTTGCATCCGGGACTCCATGCATGACTGGCGCAAGCCTGCCCGAGAGCGGTTAAGATTGTCCTAGCTGCGGCGGCAAAGCTCACGTGCCGCGCGGTTTTGCCCGCAGGGTCGGGTCCGCCTGTGTCGGGTCCTCGGGCCAAGGGTGGCGCGGGTATTTCGCCCGCATGTCCTTACGCACATCCGCATAGGAGCCCGACCAGAAACCCGGCAGGTCCATCGTCGTTTGCACGGGCCGCTGCGCGGGGCTCAGCAGCGTCACCTTCAGGGCCGTGCGCCCCACCATCGGGTGCGTGGTCTGGCCGAACAACTCTTGCAGGCGCAAGGAAATCTCCGGATGCTCGCCGGAATAATCGATCGGGATCTGCCGCCCCAGCGGCGTCGTGAAATGGGCCGGGACCGAACCATCCAGAGCCTGCATCTGGCCCCAGTCCAGCCGCGCGCGCAGGGCTGGCAACAGGTCGAACTTCTTCCAGTCGGCGGCGGTCCTGACCCCCGAGAGGTAGGGGAGAAGCCAGTCCTCGACGCTGTCCAGAAGCGCCTCGGGGGACATGTCGGGCAGGTCATGCCCGGCCTCGCGCGCCAGCGCCACGCGGGCGCAGAATCGCCGGGCTGCGTCCGACAGCGTGATGCCCAGATCACGCACCCCGTCCAACATGGCGCGGGCAATGGCCTCATCCGGGGCGTCCTTCCAGATGCGGTCATCCAGCGCGATCGCCCCCAGCCGTTCCTGCTGGCGCGCGATCACGCGGCGTTCGCGCCGGGACCATTCGCACATGTCGTGCCACGCGATCTGATCGGCGAACAGCGCGCGTATCTCGGCCAACGAGATCGCCACCGCCTGCCGGATGCGCGCCTCGCGCGGGTTGCCGTCGGTATCCGTCACCACGAGCAGCCGTTCGCCCGCAAGCGGGTCGGCCTCGTCCATCACCGCGCCCTTGCCGCCAGACAGTTGAAAGCGCGGTGCGTCCCCCTTGCGCCGCAGCCCGATGCGGTCGGGATAGGCCAGCGCGGCCATCTCGGCGGCGCTGCGCGTGGGCGCGGCGCGGGGGGCAGAGCGCGCCAGCCGCTTCGCCTCGGTCCGGATGGTTTCCAGCGCGCCGCGATGGATTGCATGGGGGCGGGTCTCGGCGAAACGCCGCGGGTCGGAGAGCGCCTCCAGCCGCAGGGTCAAGTCTGTGGGCGCCCCTGTGAGCGGATCGCGATTGGACAAGAGAGACGCCAGATTTGCACCCTTTTGACCCGACATCAGCAACATATGGGCAAGACGCGGGTGCAGCGGCAAGGCGGCGATGGCGCGCCCGTGATCGGTGATCCGCCCGTCTTCGAGCGCGCCCAGCAGGGTCAGCAGCGCGCGCGCCTCGGCATAGGCGCCCTCGGGCGGCGGCGTGAGAAACGGTAATTGGTCGGGCGACGCCTCCCACAGCGCCAGTTCCAGCGCCAGACCGGCCAAGTCGGCAGCCTCGATTTCCGCGGGGGGATAAGGGCTTAGCGCGCCTTCCTCACCCTTTGTCCAAAGCTTGTAGGCGGTGCCTTCGGCGACGCGCCCGGCGCGCCCCGCACGCTGTGTGGCCTCGGCCCGGGTGACGCGTTCGGTCACCAGCCGCGACATGCCCGAGCCGGGGTGGAAGCGCGCCCGCCGGGCCTTGCCGCCGTCGATGACCACGCGGATATCGGCGATGGTCAGCGAGGTCTCGGCAATCGAGGTGGCCAGCACCAGCTTGCGCCCCGATGTCTCGGGCCGGATCGCGGCGCGCTGCGCGGCAAAGTCCATCGCACCGAAGAGCGGACGCAGGTTCACGTCGCCCGGCAGGCGGCCCCGCAACAAGGCCTCGGTGCGGCGAATCTCTCCTTCGCCGGGCAGGAAGGCCAGCATGCCCCCCGTCGTCTGGGCCGCGGCGCGGCAGATCAGGTCGGCCATGGCATCCTCGAACCGCATCCGCTTGCCCAGCGGCGCGTCCAGCCAGACCGGCGTCACCGGAAAGGCGCGCCCCTCGGAGGTGACGACCGGCGCGTCCATCAGCTCGGCCACCGGCCCGGCATCCAGTGTTGCGGACATGGCGATCAGGATCAGGTCCTCGCGCAGGGCTCCGGCGATTTCGAGGCACAGCGCCAGTCCCAGATCGGCATTCAGCGAGCGTTCGTGGAATTCGTCGAACAGCACCGCGCCCACGCCGGTCAGTTCCGGGTCGGACTGGATCATGCGCGTCAGGATGCCCTCGGTCACGACCTCGATGCGGGTCTGCCTGCCGGTCTTCGCCTCGCCCCGGATGCGGTAGCCGACGGTTTCGCCGACCTCCTCGCCCAGCGTCTCGGCCATGCGGGTCGCCGCCGCGCGCGCCGCAAGGCGACGCGGTTCCAGCATGACGATGCGCCCGGTCACCAGCCCCGCGTCGAGCAGCGCCAGGGGCACCCGCGTCGTCTTGCCCGCGCCGGGGGGCGCCTGCAGCACCGCACGGCCCCGCGCCCGCAGGGCATCCAGCAGGGCGGGCAGGGCGTCGTCGATGGGCAGGCGCGGTGTCATGCGCCCCTTATCCACAGCGGGCAGGGGCGCGACAAGGTCACATCACTCAGGCAAGGATGAAGTCACTTGCCGTCAGGTCGGTGACATCATGCAGGTGGACAACGAGATCGGCGGCCATGTCGCCATCCGCATCGACTTCGAGCAGGCCGTCCTCGAACCGCACGGCGGCTGTTCCGTCAAAGGCGGCGGCGCCGAGAAAGCCCAGCGTGCCGAACGCGGTCAGGTCGATCAGGTCCTCGCCGATTGCAAAGTCGTACACGGTGTCCATTGCCGCGGCAGAGCTGTCACCGGTGTTGAAGATCAGCACATCGACCATGTCGTCGGCGCCGTCGAGCCGGAAGACATCCGCGCCGGTGCCACCGTCCAGCGTGTCTGCGCCGTCGCCTGCGATCAGGATGTCGCGGCCATCCCCGCCGGACATCAGGTCGTCCCCGTCACCGCCAAACAGCCGGTCCCAACCGGCATCGCCCTGCATCTCGTCGTGGCCACCGCCCCCGATCAGCCGGTCATGGCCGTCGCCACCGATCATCGAGTCGTCGCCTTCGCCGCCGATAAGGCGGTCGTGTCCGGTGCCGCCCTCCAGCGTGTCGAACCCGTTGCCGCCGATCAGGCGGTCATTGTCCGCGCCACCGGACAGGGAATCGTCACCTTCGCCACCGGTCAGGCGGTCCGTCCCGTCATCGCCGCGCATCGTGTCGTTGCCCGCATCGCCGTTGAGCCAGTCATTGCCCGCCCCGCCTTCGATGTCGTCGTCGCCGGCCTCGCCTCGCATCACGTCCTGACCGGCGCCGCCCTGCATGCCGTCATCGCCGTCACCGCCCCGCATCCGGTCGTCACCGTCATCGCCGCTGAGGTTGTCGTTGCCGCGCCCGCCGAACATGACGTCATTGCCCAGACCGCCGCGCATGTTGTCGTGGCCGTCCTGCCCGTACAGGCGGTCGTCGCCGGATTCGCCATCGATGTCGTCGTCGCCATCGCGGCCAAAGATGCGGTCGTCGTCGGTACCGGCGCGCACGGTGTCGTTGCCCCGCCCGGCGATGACACGGTCGCGCCCGCCGCCCATGTTGTAGGAGCCATGCACCGGTTCCAGTTCCTCCGAGGAGTCCTCGGCCCGCACGGTATCGTCGGTCTCGCCGCCTTCGAAGGTGGAGGTGCCGTTGACCGCAAGGTTCAGCCATGCGGCAACATCGACAAGGTCCTCGCTTTCGTCACCATCGATGTCGAGGATCGAGCCTTCGACATGGCCGAGCCCGATCTGGTAGAGGATGGCCAGTGCCGTATCGACCAGTTCCTCGCCCTCGACCACCAGCGTGCCGCCATCGTCGTGAACCAGCTGAAAACCGGTTTCGACCCCGTCGACGCTGCTGCCATAGGCCGTGAGATAGGTGTCGAGGCGGGTGCCGTCGGCGCGAATCCAGTCCGAGATGGCCATGACATCCTCGACGGTGATCTGCCCATCGAGATTGACGCCCAGCGTGTCGATCGCCTCGGCGATCAGCGCATTCATCGTCCGGGCGGCGCTCAGGCCCTCGGCGATCTCGGCGGAGGGCAGGGTCTCTGCCAGACCGGGATCGGTCGCGATCGGTGCGGCGAAGAGGTCGAGGGTGGCGCGGGTGGTCATGGCGGTGTGTCCTTGCTTTGCATCTGGCTTGCGCCCCCGGAGGGTGGAATTCGCGTCGAATCATGGCCGGTTTGCGGCAGAGGTCGGACCGGACACGGGATGAATAGGGAAAATTTGAATGACTTGCGCTCGGGCGGTGGGGGCGGCACAAGTCGCGCATTGGACTGGGGGTGACTGATGCAGGACATGGCGGAACAGATCCTTGCGGGCAACAGGCGGGCACTGGCGCGGGCGATCACGCTGGTCGAAAGCGGGCGGGCCGACCACCGCGCTCAGGCGCTGGAGTTGCTCGAAACGCTGCGCGGCCATGACCGGCAAGCCCTGCGCATCGGCCTGTCGGGCACGCCCGGTGTCGGCAAGTCGACCTTCATCGAGGCGTTCGGCTGTTTCCTGACGGGGCAGGGTTTGAAAGTGGCCGTTCTGGCCGTCGATCCTAGCTCGGCGCGCTCTGGCGGGTCCATTCTGGGCGACAAAACCCGGATGGAGCGTCTGACGCGCGACAAGAACGCCTTTATCCGGCCCTCGCCCTCGCAAAGCCAATTGGGCGGCGTGGCGCGGCGCACGCGCGAGGCGATCGACCTGTGCGAGGCGGCAGGCTTTGACGTGATCCTGATCGAGACGGTCGGCGTGGGCCAGTCCGAAACCATGGTTGCGGAAATGTCCGACCTGTTCCTGCTGCTGCTGGCCCCCGCCGGGGGCGACGAGTTGCAGGGCGTCAAGCGCGGCATCATGGAGATGGCCGACATCCTCTTGATCAACAAGGCCGATGGCGATCTGAAGACCACCGCGATCCGCACCTGCGCCGATTACGCCGGCGCCCTGCGCCTGCTGCGCAAACGCCCGCAGGACCCCGAGGGCTTCCCCAAGGCGCTGACCGTCTCGGCGATCGAGGAGAACGGGCTGGAAAAGGTCTGGGGCGAGATGACGGCGCTCAACGACTGGCGACAGGAGAACGGCCATTTCGAGGCGCGCCGCGCCGCGCAGGCCCGATTCTGGTTCGAGGCCGAAGTGCGCGAGCGGCTGCTGGCCCGATTGACGCGCGAGCCGGTCAAGGGCGCCATGCGCGCGTTGGCCGGGCAGGTCGAGGATGGTCGCCTGACGCCATCTGCGGCGGCAGAAGAGTTGCTGCGCGAGCACCTGTTGATGGAATAGGCGCGCCTTTGCGCCAATTTCCGTGTTCACGCCATAATCCGGCCATAAGCCCTTGATTGCGTCGTCATTGGAAACGGTGGCAGAGGTGACGCAGAGATGTGGACGGATCGGTATTGGCAGATTGCCGGGCTTGTCGCGTTTGCCGGGGCGCTGGTCGCGGCGGAGGCAAGCGGGCTGGTGTCCGGGCTTCTTATGGGGCTCGACGTCGTTGCTGCGGCACTGATCGCGGTTGGGATCGTCGTTCTGATCCCGTTGATCGGCTGGAGCCTGTTCGTGCACCTGACCTGCGGGCCAAAATCCCGCGCGATCCTGAAATTTGCCTATGCCATGGCCGGGTGGGACCGGAAGAAAGGTCAGGTCAAGGCGGGTGCCAAGCTGATCGAAGCATGGGGCCTGAAACCCCGCATCCGGGACGCCGACGATGCCGAGGCGCTGCGCGCCATGCTGGCGCAGGCGATGCGGCTGGAATGCAAGGTGCCCTTCGTGCTGGAACAACGCGTCATGCCGGAGCTTTGGGGGCATGTGCTTGCGCGGGCTGCGGGGGGCACGGCGGATGATCAATGGTACTACAGCCGCCGCGCCGTCGCCTATACGCCGCAAGATCGTCCTTTACCCCTGTGGCGGCGCGCCCGTGTGGCCCTGCGCAAACGCCTGAGCCCTCTCGTGCTCAGCGCAGAGGATCGCAAATACCTGACCGCGATCGAGGATTTGGCACGGATGGCGGTGAAGCAGGCCGCCCGGACAAAGGAGCCCTTGCAGATGACACCGCAGATGCAAGTGCATCAGGAACTGTACGGCATGTACGAGGCGGCTGGCGTGGCGATGGGCCGGGGGCTGGGCGAGATCCGGCCAGAGGTCGACTGGCTTCCGCTGACGATGCAGCGCCGCGCCAAACTGATCTCTGACGTGGTCGCCGGACGCGCGGTGCCGGATCGCTTCCGTCTGACCGATCCTAGCGCGATGAAGACATTGCAGCGCGTTGCCCGCACCGCGACCCGGGCGCAGGCCGCCACCGAGGCTGCAAAGGCCAAAGAGGCCGCTGAACGGGCCGAAAAACAGCGCCAGTACGAAGCCAGGCGGCAAGAGGCCCGCCGTGACATCGGGGATGCCGAGCTCGAAGAGCTGCTGCTGGCCCATGAACGCAAGGCGATCTTCCTGCGGCAGGGCGCGTCGGGCGGGCGCTCGCATCTGGGGGGGCGGCCGCCTTTGCCTGCGGGCGTGGCGTGGCCGCGCCATCCGGGCCACGGAATGCCTTTGCATTACCTGTGCGGCATCGACTGCGCAGAGATGCCCAAGGTGCCCGGCGAGGCGGCCTTGCCCAAGGACGGGATGCTGCTGTTCTTTGCCGATATCGACGAAGAGATGCTGCAACTCATAGATTTCGAAGGCGAGGGCGATACGCCGTGGCGTGTGCTGCACGTGCCCGCAGGCGCGCCGCCGCGCGATTTCCCGGACGACATGCCAGATGTGGATCACGGCTATGGCCAGATCGATTCGGCGCGGGGCAATCTGGGGCGCAAGGGGTGGCGTCGGACGCCGGTCGAACCGTGTATCGTTTCGACATGGCCGTTCGAGGGGCAGCCGATTTTCAGCAATCCGCGCTACCGCGAGGCGGTGCGCATCGCCGAGACGGCCCATTTTGCCGACCACATGTTGCCAGAGAGCGACGGCGACACACTGGTGCGCGAGGTCAAGGATGCACGCCACTTGATGCTTGGCAGCGCCCAGCACTTCACCAATATCACAGGCTTCGACAAGCCCGGTCACGTGCGGCTGTTGTGCCTCGACAGCGACCGGGGGCTGGATATGTGATTCTGCGATGCAGGCGTTATGGAGTTCTGGATCACCGAAGCCGATCTGGCGGCCCGACGCTTTGACAAGGCATGGGCGCTGACGGCGGGCAGTTAAACGTAACAGGCTCTTGACGGGCAGGGGATGTGAGTCTATTGCGACCCGACGAGATTCAGGGCGCCACAGCGGCGCCCTTGTATATTGGCAAGGCAACCGCAGGTGGCCTCGCCCCAGAGGATGAGGATAGACCCATGTCGCGTGTTTGCGAACTGACCGGTAAGGGCCCGATGGTTGGCAACAATGTCAGCCACGCCAACAACAAGACCAAGCGGCGTTACCTGCCGAACCTGAACGATGTGACGCTTCAGTCGGAAACGCTGGGCCGTGGCATCAAGCTGCGCATTTCGGCGCATGCGCTGCGGTCTGTCGACCACCGCGGTGGTCTGGACAAGTTCCTGGCGAAGGCCAAGGATGTCGAACTGTCCGACCGTGCGCTGAAGGTCAAGAAAGAGATTGCAAAGGCGCAGGCAGACGCCTGATCCCTTGCTGACCGCATCGATGCACCCCTGCAGGCCCGGCCTGCGGGGGTGTTTGCGTTTGCGGCGCTTTGTCTCTGGCGGGGGGCGCGGCGCGGGCGTATATCGCTTTCCATGACCCGTATGTATCGCATCGCTGCCGGGATTTTCCTGTCCCTGATGCTCGCGCTGACCAGCGTGAGCATGGCGGCGGCGCGTGGCATGCCGGTGCCGGTCGACACGATGGTGATCTGCGCCGGGGGCGTGATGCAGGTCGTGCCGATGGATGCCGATGGCCAGCCCACCGGCCCGGCGCATCTGTGCCCCGACTGCGCGCTGAACCTGTTCGTCGATGTGGGCGACGGCTATGTGCCCCTTGCCCCCGTCCCGGTCTGGGTCAAGATCGTGCCCGCCATCGAGGGAATGCGCGTGGCCGGGCGCGGGGCGCCGGTCGCACAAGCCCGGGGGCCACCGCTTTCTGTCTGATTTCCAACCGTGAATCTGACATGAAAGGGAAAGACCCAATGAAAAAGACGTTTGTTTTCGCCAGCGCGGTTGCGCTGTTCGCCGCCATGCCCGCCATGGCTGACATCGTGGTCAAGGACGCCTATGCGCGGGCTGCCAACACCATGGCCGGTGCGGCCTTCATGGTGATCGAGAATACCGGCCCCGAGGATGACCAACTGATCGACGCGCGGTCCGACGTGGCCAAGCGGGTCGAGTTGCACACCCACAAGGATATGGGCGACGGCATCATGAAGATGATGCATGTGGAGGAAGGCTTTGCCATCCCCGCCGGGGGCGAACACGCCCTCATGCGCGGCGGCGACCACGTCATGTTCATGGGGCTGAACGGCCCGATGGAACAGGGCGACATGGTCACGGTCACGCTGGTCTTCGAGAAGGCCGGTGAAATCGCGGTGGAGATTCCCGTCGATCTGGAACGCAAACAGGGTCACGGCATGGCCGGACATTGATCCGAAGGAGGCCGGGGGCAGCCCCGGCCTTCGTCACGTCGCGCCGCCGAGCAGTTGGTCGACCCAAGCCGGAACGGTCCGGCTGGCCGGGCCGATGCGGCGGCTGTGGAAGGCGCGGCTGATCTCGGTCGGCTCAAGGTTCAGTTCCACCGTCTCCGCCCCGGCATAAAGCGCCTCCTGCACGAAACCCGCCGCCGGGTAGACATTGCCCGATGTGCCGATCGACGCGAACAGCGTGCAATTGGCGAGGTGATCCGAAATCTCCTCCATGTGATAGGGGAACTCTCCGAACCAGACCACGTCGGGGCGGGCGGCATGGGCCTGACAGGCGGGGCAGGGGGTGTGCGTGTCCATCTGAGGTGGCGCGTCCCAGCGGTGGTCGCAGACCGCGCAGAGCGCGCGGGCCAGTTCGCCATGCATATGGATCGCCTGCGCCCCGGCGCGTTCGTGCAATCCGTCGACGTTCTGGGTGACGATCACCACGTCCCCAGCAAAGTCCCGTTGCAGCCGCGCCAGCGCGTCATGCGCGGCATTGGGCGCGGCCTCGGCGGCCTGCTGGCGACGCGCGTTGTAGAAGTCATGCACGAGACCGGGATTGCGGGCAAAGCCTTCGGGCGTGGCGACATCCTCGATCCGGTGCTGCGCCCACAGCCCGCCCGCGTCGCGAAACGTGCCCAGCCCACTTTCGGCGGACAGGCCCGCGCCGGTGAGAATCACGATCTTGTCCATGGCGCTTGTCCCCCGTGCCGTCGGGCTGTAGGCCAGCCCCATGGTCTACCGTATCCTCTTTGTCTGCTTGGGCAACATCTGCCGCTCGCCCTCTGCCGAGGCGGTGACGCGCGCCCTTGCCCGGGATCGGGGGACGGAACTGGAGTTGGACAGCGCGGGCACCGGTCGCTGGCACGTGGGCGAACCGCCCTACGGACCGATGCAGGAAGCGGCGCGCCGACGCGGGCACGACCTGTCCGCCTTGCGCGCGCGCCAAGTCACCCGCGCCGATTTCGAGGCCTTTGACCTGATCGTGGCGATGGATGCGGAGAATCTCGACGACCTGCGCCGCATGGCGCCGCGCGACGCCCGCGCCCGGCTGGCGCTGTTCACCGATTACGCTCCGCAGACCGGCGCAACCGCCATTCCCGACCCCTATTACACGCGGGATTTCGACGGCACGCTGGATCTGGTCGAGACCTGCGCGCGCGGACTGATCGCTCAGCTGTAGATCTGCCGCGCCACGTACCACGAGACCGGCAGGGCCAGAACGAACCCGGCCGCCGCCGCTGCAAGGATCGGTATCAAGGTGCCATAGCCTGCCGCAAGAACGGCGATCACGCCGGTCCCGGCAAGCGAGGTGGAAATCAACGAATAGAGAATGCTGGCAAGACGGAACATCCCGGACCTCCTGACTGGTGTTCCCTGATTACATATGGATAACGGCATGTGTTGTCCTTGATCCATGTCAGCCAGACTTGATCGCTGCATCGGCGATGCCGTATGGTGTCGCCATTATCGATCAGGCTTGGATTTTCGACCATGAAACGTATTGCACTTTTGCTGGCGGGCGCCTGTGCGCTGGCTGGATGTGACCCGACGACATTGACCCGATCCTCCGGCGTGGACAGCCCGGAAATCTCTTGCCTGACAAGGCCGGGGGGCGGTTGCAGCTTTGATCAGTCGCCGCTGCGCGTGTTGCCCGAACCGGTGACCCTGCCGAAACGCGCCTATCTGTTCTATCCGACCGCCGCGCCGCTGAACTTCGTCGATTCGCGGGGGCGCGGCTGGGTGGCCCCGGCGCGCACGCTGACCGATGGTGCCTCGATCCCGCCGATCTTCGTCTCGGTCGTGGGGGATCCGACCTCGCCGGAATTCATCAATGCGGCTGCCGTGCATGACGCCTATTGCGGTGTCGGCAACGAGACCGGGCCGCGGTTTCAGCGCGCGCGTTGGGAAGACGTGCACCTGATGTTCTATGACGGGCTGATCACCGGCGGCGCCCAGCCGATCGTGGCCAAGGTGATGTTTGCCGCCGTCTGGATGGGCGGTCCGCGCTGGCCCGCCCCGCGCGACCTGATCTCGACCCAAGGGCCTGCCGCCACGATCGGGCAGACCGGGTATCGCAGTCTCGATCACGTGCCGACCGCCGAACGGCAGGCCCGCATGCGCAGTGCCAAACGCTATATCGAGCGCGAGAATCCGCCTCTGCCACGGCTGATCGCCTATCTCGAGATGCAGGAGCGCGCGATGCTGCGCGCCTACCCGCGCGCGCCGCAAAGCCCCGCCTCCGAATACGAAGAGGAAACGCCGGTGACAGAGCCGTATGGTCTTCTCTATCCCGAGGACAGCGGCGAGACGGCAGAGCCCGTGATCGATCCGGCCACGGGGGAGCCGATCTGACGGGCCTTCCTCCGACGTCAAGCTTGTGGGAAAACGCGCGCGGGGGCTTGACGCCAGCGCGCGGGTGAGGCCCGTTAGGCGCAAACATTTTCGGGGCGGCCGGTCCAACGGGCATGCTCACGGCAAATGGATGGCGCAACTGACGGCGCAAGCAGACAGCGTGGAGGAAACAGGGTCTCATGAGATATCACACACCAAGCACCTACGAAGAGGCGTCGGCCGTCGCGGCCGGGGCGTCCGGCCTGACGCGTTTTCTGGCGGGGGGCACGGATGTTCTGGTTCAGATGCGGGCGGGGATGGTGCTGCCGGACGACCTGATCGACCTCAAGAAGATCCCCGGCACAAGCGAGATCAGCCGCACCGAGGATGGCGGCTGGCGGATTGGCGTCGCCGTTCCGGGCATCGCTCTGGGGGCGCATGCGAGCCTAAAGGCCGACTGGCCCGGCGTGGTCGAGGGGATGGAGCTGGTCGGCTCCACCCAGATTCAGGGCCGCGCGACGCTGGCGGGGAACCTGTGCAACGGCTCTCCGGCGGCTGATTCCGTGCCCGGTCTGGTCGCTGCTGGCGCGACCGTGGAAATCACCGGCCCCGATGGCAGCCGCACCGTGCCGGTCGAGGACATCCCCGCAGGCCCCGGCAAGACCAACCTCGCCAAGGGTGAGTTGATCTCGGCCATTCTGCTGCCCGCGCGCGGGCAAAACGCCGGCGACTGCTACCTGCGCTTCATCCCGCGCACCGAGATGGACATTGCCGTGGTCGGCGCGGCGGTCAGCCTGCGGCTGGACGGTGACACCATCGCCGAGGCCCGCGTGTCTCTGGGCGCGGTGGCCCCGACGGTGATCCTTGTTCCCGAGGCGGCGGATGCGATCATCGGCACGACCCTCGACGATGCGGCGCTGTCCGCCATCGAAGCTGCGGCCAAGGCGGCCGCCAAACCCATCAGCGACAAGCGCGGCACCACCGAGTTCCGCGTCGAAATCGCAGGCGTATTGGCGAAACGCGCCGCGAAGATCGCCTATGCCCGCGCGAAGGGAGAAACTGCATGACCAAGGTTCACGTACAGACGAAGATCAACGGCGACGCCGTCGAATTCCTCGCCGACCCGCGTGAGACGCTGCTGGACTGCCTGCGTGATCACGTTGGCCTGACCGGATCGAAAGAGGGCTGTGGCACCGGCGATTGCGGCGCGTGCTCGGTCGAGCTGGACGGCACGCTGGTCTGTTCCTGCCTCGTCCTCGGCGTCGAGGCGAACGGCAAGACCGTCGACACCATCGAAGGCATGGCCACCGGCAACGACCTGCACCCGCTGCAACGCAAGTTCATCGAACATGCGGCGCTTCAGTGTGGTTTCTGCACACCGGGCATTCTGGTCGCGGCGAAAAAGCTGTTGGAGGTCAACCCGGACCCGACCGAGGAAGAGACCCGCTACTGGTTGGCGGGCAACCTGTGCCGCTGCACGGGCTATGACAAGATCATCCGCGCCGTCATGGATGCGGCGGCGGAAATGCGTCAGGAGGTGGCGTGATGGCGAAAGATGAGCTGAACACATTCAAACTGGTCGGCACCCGTCCGGACCGCCCCGATGGTCTGGACAAGGTGACGGGCCGTGCGCGCTATGGCGCGGACTTCTCGCTGCCGGGCATGTTGCATGCGGCGGTCGTGCGCTCCCCCCATGCGCATGCGAAAATCGTCAAGATCGACGCGTCCAAGGCGCTCGCACTGGATGGCGTGAAGGCGGTCGTGACCCGCGCCGACCTCCCCACGGGTCTGACCGGCGACGAATGGGACCTTCAGGAAAACACGCTGGCGGGCGAAAAGGCGCTCTATGACGGTCATGCCGTCGCCGCCGTCGCCGCCACCTCGAAACTGCTGGCCGAAGAGGCCGCCCGCCTGATCGAGGTCGAGTACGAGGTACTGCCGCATGTGATCCATGTGGACGATGCCATGGCCGAGGGCGCGCCGGTCATCCGCGAAGGCGCGGCTGACCCGACCGTCCCCGAGGGGCTGCATCCGAACGTCGTGAAGTACATGGAATTCGGGCGCGGCGATGTCGAGGCGGGCTTTGCCGAGGCCGACCTTGTGATGGAGAAATCCTACAAGACCGAGGCCACCCACCAAGGCTATATCGAGCCGCATGCCTGCGTCGGCCAGATGGGCAGCGACAACAAGGGCGAGATGTGGGTCTGCACCCAAGGTCAGTGGTTCATCCGCAAGATGTCCGCCGCCGTGCTGGGCATCGAGGCCTCGCAACTGCGCGTGACGCCGTCGGAAATCGGCGGCGGCTTTGGCGGCAAGACCACGATCTTCATGGAACCCCTGTCGCTGGCCCTGTCGAAGAAGGCTGGCGGACGTCCGGTGAAGATCGTCATGACCCGCTCCGAAGTGCTGCGCGCCACCGGCCCGACCGCCTCGGCCAGCATGGACGTCAAGATCGGCATGAAGACCGACGGCACCATCACCGGCGCGCGGGCCGAGTTCCGGATGCAGGGCGGGGCCTTCCCCGGTGCGCCTGTGGACATGGCGCTGTACTGTGCCTTCGCGGGCTACAAGTTGGAGAATGTCCAGCATATCGGCTACGACGTGCTGGCCAATCGCCCGAAATGCGCCGCCTATCGCGCGCCCGGCTCGCCCATGGGGGCCTTCGCCGTCGAAAGCCTTGTCGACGAGATGTGCCGCGAGCTGAAGCTCGACCCGATCGAGGTGCGCATCAAGAACGGCGTGCAGACCGGCGACCGGGCCAGCTATGGGCCGAAATTCGGCTCCATCGGCCTCAAAGAGGTGCTGGAAGCGGTCAAGGATCACCCGAACCTGCAAGCCGAGCTTGGCCCGAATCAGGGTCGCGGCTTTGCCGTCGGCTACTGGTTCAACCACAATGGCGAGACCTCGGTCAGCATGGCGATTGGCGAGGACGGCACCGCGCAGGTGTCGGTCGGCACGCCCGATATTGGCGGCTCGCGCGCGTCCGTGTCCTTGATGGTCGCGGAAACGCTGGGCATTCCGTATGAAGATGTGCGCGTGAACGTGGTCGAAACCGGGGCGCTGGGTGTGAACGAGCCGACCCACGGCTCGCGCGCGACCTTCGCCACCGGCAAGGCCGCGGTCGAGGCCACCCAAGGCGCGATCAAGGAGATGTGCCGCCGCGCTGCCGCCGAATGGGGCATCGACGAGGAAGCCGTGGAATGGGCCGATGGCGCGGCGCAGCCTGCCGGGCCGAACGCGGGCAAGTTCCCCCCCATGACCATCAAGGAAATCGCCGCCAAGATGGGCTCCACCGGCGGTCCGATCTCGGGCCACCATGAATCGGTGCCGGATGGTGTCGGGGCCAGCTTTGGCGCGCATGTGGTGGATCTGGAGGTTGACCCGGAGACCGGGCGCGTCACGATCCTGCGCTATCTCGTGGTGCAGGACGCGGGCCGGGCAATCCACCCGTCTTATGTCGAAGGCCAGTATCAGGGCGGCGCGGTGCAGGGCATCGGCTGGGCGCTGAACGAGGAATACGTCTATGACGACAAGGGCCGGTTGGCGAATTCGGTCTTCCTCGATTACCGCGTGCCGGTGGCCTCCGACCTGCCGATGATCGACACGGTCATCGTCGAGGTCCCGAACCCCGGCCACCCCTTCGGTGTGCGCGGCGTCGGCGAGACGGGCATCACCCCGCCGCTGCCGGCGATTGCCAACGCCATCCACGACGCGGTGGGCGTGCGCATGACCCATCTGCCCATCAACCCGCCGAAACTGCTGGCGGCGCTGAAGGCGAAGTGATGGGGCAGGTCACGGTTCACCTGTGGTCCGGGCTGCGCCGTTTGACCGACGGCGCAGAGACGGTTGAGGTCGAGGCGGACACCGTGGGCGAGATGCTGGATGCGCTGTCAGAGGCGCATCCCGGCGTCAAACCGGTTCTGGATGCCGGTGTTTCGGTTGCCGTGAACGGAGAAATCCTCAACGGTGGCCGCCACAAAGCGGTTTCTCCGGAGGATGAAATATTCCTTATGCAAAGGATGAAGGGCGGATAACCCCTTGATATGAATGCCAAAGCCCCCGGCGACGCGCTTCGCCGGGGGCTTTGTTTTGGCTTCGTCTAAAATTTTGCCGAAATCTGCGTTCGGTTCTGCACGAGTTTTATTCTTCTTTAAGTCGCAAGCGCCATGTTGGCCCTGCACCCGAAGACAGGTGGCGCAGGTCGCAAAACGGAACTGGCCTGCAACCGTCAGAAAGACGTCAGTAGTGCCGAATGCGGTACGTCAATCGGCGCCAAAGTGCGCGCTAGAAACCAAGGACGAGAAACATGTCTAGCATCCTGACGAATAACGGCGCAATGGTCGCCCTGCAGACGCTGAAATCAATCAACAAGGACCTTGCCGCCACACAGCGCGACATCTCCACCGGCAAGCGGGTCGCTACCGCCAAGGACAACTCGGCCGTCTGGGCGATCTCCAAGGTGATGGATTCCGACGTCAAGGGCTTCAAGGGGATTTCGGACAGCCTCAACCTCGGCCAGTCCACCGTGTCGGTGGCGCGCCAGGCGGCTGAAACCGTGACCGAGCTGCTCACCGACATCAAGGCCAAGATCGTCGCCGCCCAAGAGGAAAACGTCGACCGGGTGAAGATCCAGGCCGATATCGACGCCCTGCGCGACCAGATCACCGGTGTCGTCGGCGCGGCACAGTTCAACGGCCTCAACTTGCTGTCGAACACCAGCCAGACCGCTGGCACCGGCGAGATCAACGTGCTTGCCTCGCTGGATCGCTCCGGCACCGCGGTCACCGCGTCGGACATCACCGTGGCCAAGCAGGATCTGGGCACCGATACCTCGATCATCACCGGCACCGCGCAGGCCACCGGTGGCACCCAGATGAGCGGCACCGCGGCGGGCGCCGTCGCCACCCTGACCGGTGCGGCCACGGCCCCGACCACCTCCTTCACCATCGAACCGGCAGAAGTCGCCGCCGGTGTCGGTTATACCATCACGCTGACGCTGGGCGCGGGGGAACTGGCGGGCGCCAACACCTCTGCCACCACCGGAAAGCCCTCGCAGATCATGTATATCGCCCGCGATGGTGACACGGCGCAGGATGTGTTCGACGGGCTCAACTACGCCATGAACAAACATCTGAAGGCGAATGATGTCGACACGTCGAACCTGACGATGGCCTTCAACGCGACGACCGGCGCGGTCACCGTCACCGGCAGTGGCACCGGCAACAACGTCACCTTCCGGGGCGACACCTATGCCGCGGCGGGCAACACCATCGGTGGCCGCATGGAGGCGCTGGTTGATCTCGACGTGACGACCCAGTCCGGCACGGATGCCGCGCTGGAGGAAATCGAGGACCTGATGCAGATCGCCATCGACTCGGCTGCGGCTTTCGGTTCGGCCCAAGGCCGCATCGATACACAGGCCGAGTTCGTCAGCGGCCTGATCGACGCCATGCGCTCGGGCATCGGCACGCTGGTCGATGCCGACATGGAAGAGGCCTCTGCCCGACTGCAGGCGCTTCAGGTCCAGCAGCAGCTGGGCGTTCAGGCCCTGTCGATCGCCAACCAGGCGCCGCAATCGCTGCTGTCGCTCTTCCAGGGCTGATCCCGGTAGGAGAGGCTCTGCGCCTCTCCTGACCAGCATCAGACCCATCAGAGCGAGGTTAACCATATGAAACACACAACGAAAGCTGCCCATGCCCCCGCGCCGCGTGCCGGGCGTGCGGGCCTCCCGGCGGAAATGCGCGCCGGGATCACACGGGGGAAAAGGGAATGAGCGGACTTGTCCTGAAACTTGGTCCCCGGGAACGCGTCCTGGTCAACGGGGCGGTCATCGAGAACGGGGATCGGCGCAGCCGCCTCTCGATCGTGACGCCCAATGCCAACGTGCTGCGGCTTGCGGATGCGCTGCATCCCGACGAGGCGCACACCCCGGTCCGGCGCCTGTGCTACGCCGCACAGTTGATCCTGACCGGCGACGCGGACCCGGACGAAGCGCGCCAGCAATTGCTGCCCCGGATCGAGGAACTGAGCCAGATCCTTACCGATACGGACAGCCGCCGCATCCTGTCCGAGGCCACCGATGCGCTGCTGAACGAACGGTACTACCTGTGCCTCAAGTCGCTGCGCAAACTGGTCCCGCGCGAGGATCGCCTGCTGGCCACCGCGCCACGCGCCGTCTGACCCACCGGCCTGTCCCCTCGGGGGCAGGCCTTTTCCGTTCCCCATTGCCCCGCTGCGTCGATCCGGGCAGTCTGCTGCCAAAACAGGGGGCTTTATGGAACCAGTCACAACCCGGCGCGAGGGTCGCGTCTTGATCGTCACGCTCGACCGGCCCAAGGCCAACGCCATCGACGCCGCCACCAGCCAAGCTTTGGGCCGCGCCTTTGCCACCCTCCAAGCCGATGACAGCCTCTCCGTCGGGATCATCACCGGCGGCGGCGACCGCTTCTTTTCCGCCGGGTGGGACCTCAAGGCCGCTGCCGAGGGCGAGGCCCCCGATGCCGATTTCGGCGTGGGCGGCTTTGCCGGGTTGACCGAATTCTGGGACCTCAAGAAACCCGTCATCGCCGCCGTCAATGGCATGGCGCTGGGGGGCGGGTTCGAACTGGCGCTGGCCGCCGACATGATCGTCGCCACCAATGCCGCCACCTTTGCCCTGACCGAGGCCTCCTTGGGCATCGTGGCCGACAGCGGCGGCGTCATCCGCCTGCCGCGCCGCCTGCCACGCGCCATCGCGATGGAGCTGATGATGACCGCCCGCCGGGCCACCGCCGAGGAATTGGCGCGCTGGGGTGTCGTGAACCGCGTCACTTCGGCCCACGACCTCATGACCGAGGCGCTGGACCTCGCCAACCGGATCGCCGCCAATGCGCCGCTGTCGCTGCAAGCCATCAAGGAGATCGACAGCGCCACCCAAGGCACCTCGATACAGGACGCCTACGCCATCATGCGCAATGGCGACCTGCCGATCTATCGCAGCCTCTACGCCTCGGACGACGCGACCGAGGGCATGGCCGCGCTCGCCGAAAAACGCGCCCCCGACTGGAAAGGCCGCTGAGGTGTTGGTGACGGAAACCTTCCTGCATGACTGGACAGGCCAGATCGCGGTGCCGCTGATGCTGGTCGAGAACCACGTCAAACCCGACTGGGTGGATGAATATGGCCATCTCAACATGGCCCATTACCTGACGATCTGCGATCAGGCGAATTGGGCCTTCTGGAACTGGATCAACGCGCCCGACCAGACCATTGAGGCGCGCGGCGGCGCGGAATACGTCATCGTCGAAAACCACGTCACCTATGGCGGCGAACTGGCCGAGGGCGATGCGGTCACGGTCGAAACCCGGCTCCTTGCCCATGACGACAAGCGCGCGATCCTCTTCCACCGCGTGCTCGACGCCAGCGGCGCCCAAAGCGCCACGAACGAGGTCAAGCTCCTCGCCTTCGACCTGACCACCCGTCGCGCCAGCAAGTGGTCCCCGCGCGTCGCAGACCGCCTGCACGACATCGCGAAAGCCCACGCATCCCTGCCACCCGCCCCCGAGGCCGGCCGCGCCATCACGCTCAGATCGCAACGCGCCTAGGCTTCTTCTGGCCCAAAATACCGCGGGGTGAGGTCCGGCACGGGCCGAGGGGCAGAGCCCCTGATCGCGCCCATCCCATCCAAATGCAAAAGGCGGGCCCGGTCCGTTAAGACCGGACCCGCCCTCGGGCGACGCGCAGAGCGCGGCGCAACCAGATCAGGCCGCGTCGGCCTGCGGATCGAACCGCCCGTAAAAGCTCTGCCCCTTCGCGGCCATGTCGCGCAGCAGGTCGGGGCAGGCGAACCGCTCGCCATAGGCATCCGACAGCTGGTCACAGCGTTCCGCCGCATAAGGCGCGCCGATCATGTCCAGCCAGCTCAGCGGACCGCCGGACCACGGCGCAAAGCCCCAACCCAGGATCGCGCCGACATCGCCCTCACGGATGTCCTCCAGCACGCCTTCCTCCAGCGCGCGCACCGCTTCCAGCGATTGCGAGAACAGCAGGCGGTGCTGCACGTCGATCAGATCGGGCTGTGCCTCGGCCTGCGGATACTGCGCCTTGACCACCG
The DNA here is from genome assembly GCF_003667315.2 of Tropicibacter alexandrii. Lineage (GTDB taxonomy): Bacteria > Pseudomonadota > Alphaproteobacteria > Rhodobacterales > Rhodobacteraceae > Tropicibacter > Tropicibacter alexandrii. The sequence goes on from NZ_RCTZ02000009.1 coordinate 88,283, forward strand.
AGGACAGGCCCTGCCGCTTGCCCTTTTCGTCGTAGTCATAGAAGCCCGCCTTGGTCTTGCGGCCCAGACGCCCTTGCTCTTCCATCCAGAAGATCACCTCGTCGACCTCGCCATCGGGGTAGGCATCGCCCATCGCGGCCTTGGTCGCGCGGGCGATCTTGGCCCCCAGATCGACCGAGGTCTCATCCACCAGTTGCAGCGGCCCCAGCGGCATGCCGACCATCTTCGCGGCGTTCTCGATCAGGGCAGGGGCGACGCCCTCCTTCACCATGCGGATGCCCTCGTTGATATAGGGAATGATGCAGCGGTTCGCGTAGAAGAAGCGCGCGTCGTTCACCACGATCGGCGTCTTGCGGATCTGCCGGGTGAAGTCCAAGGCCTTGGCCACGGCCCGATCCCCAGTCTTTTTCCCCTTGATGATCTCGACCAGCATCATCTTTTCAACCGGGCTGAAGAAGTGGATTCCGATGAACTGCTCGGGGTTCTTCGACGCCTTGGCCAGCTCGGAAATCGGCAGGGTCGAGGTGTTGGTGGCAAAGATGCAATCGGTATTCGTCACCGCATCGACGGCCTTCGTGACCTCGGCCTTGACCTTCGGGTCCTCAAAGACCGCCTCGATGATCAGGTCCGCATCGGCCAGCGCGGCGTAGTCGGTGGTGGCGGTGATCCGGCCCAGCACCTCGTCCTTCTTCTCCGGCGTCGCCTTCTTCCGCGCGATGCCCTTGTCCATGTAGTCGGCGGTATAGGCCTTGCCTTTGTCCGCCGCCTCCTGCTTCTGGTCGATCAGCACGACCTCCATCCCGGCCTGCGCCGAGACCAGCGCGATGCCTGCGCCCATCATGCCCGCGCCCAGCACGCCGACCTTCTTCACCCGCTGGTCCGGCACACCCTCGGGCCGCACCGCGCCTTTCTCCAGCGCCTCCTTGTTGATGAAGAGCGACCGGATCATGTTGCCCGAAGACGGGTTCATCAGCACGTTGGTGAACCAGCGCGCCTCGATCTTCAGCGCTGTGTCGAACGGCACCAAGGCGCCCTCATAGACCGCCGACAGCATCGCCTTGGCCGCTGGGTAGACGCCCTTGGTCTTGCCGTTGACCATGGCGGACGCGCCGACGAAGGTCATGAACCCCGCCGGGTTATAGGGCGCGCCGCCGGGCATCTTGTAGCCCTTCGCGTCCCACGGCTTCAGGATGTCGGCATCCTTGGCGTTCAGAACCCACGCTTTCGCCGCCGCAAGCGGATCGTCCACCACCTCGTCGATGATGCCCGCTGCCTTGGCCTTCTTCGGCTCGGACAGCTTGCCTTCGAGCAGGAAGGGCGAGGCTGCCATCGCGCCCAGCTTGCGGGTCAGGCGGGTGGTGCCGCCCGCGCCGGGGAAGATGCCGACCATGATCTCGGGCAGGCCGATCTTGGCCTTGGCATTGTCGGCGGCAAAGATGCGATGCGTGGCCAGCGGGATTTCCAGCCCGATCCCGAGGGCGGTGCCGGGCAGGGCGGCGGCGATGGGCTTGCCGCCCTTGTTGGTCTTTGCATCCATCCCGGCGCGCTCGATCTTACGCAGGATGCCATGCATCTTCATCGTGCCCTCGAACAGCCCGCGCGCGGGGTCGTCGCCAGCCATCTCCTTCATCTTGGCGATGACGTTCAGGTCCATCCCGCCGGCAAAGGTGTCCTTGCCGCTGGTGATGACGATCCCCTTGATCGCCTCATCGGCCAAGGCTTGATCGATCAGCGCGTCCAGCTCGGCCAGACCGTCGAGGGTCAGCACGTTCATCGACTTGCCCTGCACGTCCCAGGAAATGATCGCGACGCCGTCGGCGTCGGTCGTCATGGTGAAATCGGTCATGTCTTTGTCTCCCGAAGTGTTGGGTGTTGTCCGGTCCACTTGTGGTGGCCCCGGGCGTTTAGGATCGACGACATCTGCCATGTGCCGCCTGTGCGGTGCAGCAGGGCCGTCGAGGTATAGGGGGTTTCCACCAGCGTCCCGCGCGAGCGCAGCTCGGTGCGGTAGGTGGCCATCACGGTGTCGTCATCGCAGATGTCGAAATCCAGCGGCACGCGCCGCAGGTCGTCCAGCGCCATCTTGTCGGCGGCGTCGAGGTAATCGGCAAAGTTCCGGGCCAGATCGTCATGGCTCTGCAACAGCACCGGGCCCTGAGCCGTGACCATGGAAAAGGGCAGGGCCATGCGCGACGCCCAGCGGTCGATCTGCCGGGTCAGGAAGGGCGCTGTGATGTCGTCGAGGAAGGCGTCGAATTCTGCCTGCGTGAAGGGCATCGGCAGGCGTTCGCCGGGTTTCAGCGGAGCACCGTCCGGGTCATCGGCCGCCAGCAGCGGCCATGTCCCGCGCGCGACGTTGTTGCGCGCCTCGCGCATGCGGAACTGGCCGGTCTCGCGCACGAGGATCATGTAGGCGTCGAAGCTGGGGAACACGTCCAGCGTGTCGCGCAGGAACCAGCAGCGATACTGCCCTTCGATCATGTCCTCGGTGACGTAGCGCGCCCGCGTGACCGAGCGCACGTAATCCGTCACGCGCATGTCGTGTATCGAATTGTGCAACTGCGACAAGGCTTTGTCGAGCTCTTGGTCATGGTTGAAGGTGGCGATCCCCTGCTTGGTATGGATCGTGTGCGGATCGGTGGTGAAGGCGCGGATCAGTTCGGGATCGTATTCCCAGATCGCCATGGTCAGGCGATTGAGCACACCCTGCATCACCGCCCGCGCCTTGGCCGGGGTCAGGCCTATCTTGTCGAACTGGGTCAAACCGGCCCCCCGTCACGACGGCTGAAGGTCATCTGGCCGTCGGCCACCGTCACCTTCATGTCGAGATCGGAATACCAGCCGGTTTCCGTCGCGGTGCGCGTGCCCACCACGATGAAGGCGCCGGGCGCCTCAGAGCGGTTGACGATGTGGTGCCCGTTCGGATCGCCCGCCGGAAAGGCGCAGCAATCGCCGGGGCCAAGCGGCGTCTCGCCCGTATCGTCCACCAAGGTCAGGCGGCCCTCGGTCACCACCAGAAACTCGTCCTGTTTTTCGTGCCAATGCCGCAAGGAGGACATGGCGCCGGGTTCCAGCACCACGCGGTTCACGCCGAATTGCGTCAGCCCGCCCGCATCGCCCAGCCGTTGCTGGCTGCGTCCGGCCATCGCCGCGTCATGCGGGGCAGGGTAGCTGGACCCGGTGCGGGTCTCGATGGTGGTCAGGTCGAGCTTTGGCATGGCCGGTCCTTTCCGTCGCTGCGGCGCAGCCCGTCGCCGATCACCGTCAGGTCGCGGTTGCGCAGCGCCGAGCGCAGGCCGACCGATCGCCAGCCGTCATCGACAAGGCGCAGCGTCATGACCGCCTCGTAGGGCGGCACCGCGCGCTGCCCGCCCGACAGGAAATGCGTGACATGGCGGCCGACGATCTCGGTCTGCGCATCGGAGGTAAAGGCCGCCTCGGTGCAGATGCGGTGATATTCCGTCACGCGCAGACGCTGCATCGACTTGGCCTGTGCGTGCAGGCAGGACATCATCTCGGTGGCGTCGCGGATCACGGTGGTGCCCTCGGCGGTCTCCATCACGTTGGGAAACGCCATATTGTTCAGCACCTCCTCCAGCCGACCGGCAAGGAAGGCGCGCGTCACCACGTCCAACTGCCTTTGGTAGATCGACCGGGCCAGTTCCGGGGCCGGCACGATCTGCGCGGCCTGCATGTCGAGTGTCGGGGTCACGAGGTCACCTCGCCGCTGTCCGGGGCACCGCGCGTCCAGTGGCCGGCCGGGTGCATGATGGTGCTGATCTGCCAAGGTCCGTCGGGCGTGCGCTCCATCGTCATGGCGCTGACATAGGACGGCACGAACAGCCGCGTGCCGCACAGGATATGCGTGCGATAGCTGCCATGCATCCGGTCCGCCCCGGCCTTCACGGCGGATTTCACCAGCCGCACGATATCGGTGATCTCGTTGACGGTGAATTCGCGCATGTAGTGGCGGAAATCGGCTTCGAGCGCGGCGCGCGTGGCAAAGACCTGCCGCGCCTTGCTGCCCTGCAGGAACAGCGGCAGCCGGATGACATCGGCCAGAAGGTCGAAATCGCCGGTCAGATAGGCGCGTGTCGCCTGATCCAGCACGCTCTGGAACTGCGCGCGCGCCGCGACCTGTTCGGCCTCGGTCTGATGGCCGACGCGCAGCAGGGCGCTTGAAAAGGTTTCGGGGTCCGAGACGATATGCTCGGTCGCGATGGTCAGCCAACGGTCGCCGCGACGGCGCAGGGTGGCGATGTTGGGATAGGGCGCGCGATAGGGCTGATCCCCGGCCATCAGCTGAGTGACATAGCAATAGCGCAGCCCGTCCGGCCCGTCGAACAGTGCCGACTCCACCTGCCGGTCCAGCCGCGTCACGCCGCGTGCGCGGTAATACTCGACCGCATCGTAAAACCCGTCGCGCAGTTCGTCATTCGTTGCGCGACGGGCGATTCCGGTCTCGGTGGCGATGGTGTAGGGGGTTTCGTAATGCCGGGAAAACAGGTCGAAATCGCCCGAGATCAGCGCCGCGCCGGTTTCCTCCAGCGCGGTCTGGGCGATCGCCCTTGCCTTTTCATTCCCGGCATCAAGCATGCTTAAATCCGCTCGATGATCGTAGCGGCGCCCATGCCCGAGGCGATGCACAGCGTCGCCAGCCCGGTGCCCTTGCCGGTGCGTTCCAGCTCGTCCAGAAGCGTGCCGATGATGATCGCCCCGGTCGCACCCAAGGGATGGCCCATTGCAATGGAACCGCCATTCACATTCACCCGATCCATGTCCACGTCGAAAGCTTGACAGAACCTTAACACGACAGATGCAAACGCTTCGTTAACCTCGAAGAGGTCGATGTCGGAAATGCTCATCCCGGCATCGTTCAGGATCTTTTGGGTGGCGGGGACGGGGCCCGTCAGCATGATGGTCGGGTCGGTGCCGATCTTGGCGGTGGCCTTGATCCGGGCGCGGGGCTTGAGCCCGTATTTCTCGCCAAACGCCTTGTTGCCGATCAACACGCCCGCCGAGCCATCGACGATGCCGCTGGAATTGCCCGCGTGGTGGACGTGGTTGATGCGTTCGAGATGCGGGTATTTCATCAAGGCGATCTGGTCGAAACCGGGCATCACCTCGCCCATATCCTTGAACGACGGCTTGAGCGCGCCGAGGCTTTGCATGTCGGTCTGCGGGCGCATGTATTCGTCGCGGTCCAGAATGGCGAGGCCGTTCTGGTCGCGCACCGTCAGCACCGATTTGGCAAAGCGGTTGTCCTCCCACGCGGCGGCTGCGCGGCGCTGGCTTTCGACCGCCAGCGCATCGCAATCGTCACGGGAGAACCCGTATTCGGTGGCGATGATGTCGGCGGAAATGCCCTGCGGGACGAAATACGACTCCATCGCAAGGCTGGGGTCCACGGCAATCGCCGCCCCGTCGCTGCCCATGGCCACGCGGCCCATCATCTCGACACCGCCAGCGATATAGGCCTCGCCCGCGCCGCCCTTCACCTGGTTGGCGGCCAGGTTCACCGCCTCCATGCCCGACGCGCAAAAGCGGTTGATCGCCAGACCGGGGATCGATTCATCCAAGTCAGAGGCCAGCACAGCCGAGCGCGCAAGGCAGCCGCCCTGTTCGCCCACCTGCGTCACGTTCCCCCAGATCACGTCCTCGACCGCGTGGCCATCGAGGCCGTTTCGGTCCTTGAGCGCGTTCAGCACGCTCGCCGACAGCCGCAGCGAGGTCACCTCGTGCAGGGCCCCATCCTTGCGGCCCTTGCCGCGCGGCGTGCGGACGGCGTCATAGATATAGGCTTCGGTCATGTTGCGTCCTTCTTGGTAGGTCAGGCCCGGTCCGCGGGGGAGCCGGGCATCAGGTCGTAGGGATGTTTCCAACCGCTCAAAGCTTCGATGTTCGAGAGCCAGCGGTCGATATGGGTCCATTGCGCTCGGTCAAAGCCGAACGGCTCGGGGTAGAACAGGTAGCCGCAGCAGGACAGATCGGCATTGGTGACGGCCTCCCCCACGATCCAGTCGCGGCTTTCCAGATGCCGGTTCAGCACCTTGTAGGCCGAGGCCAGCCGCCCCTGCATGAAGTCGATCACCGGCTGCGGGCGCTTGTCCTCGGGCAGGAAGTTCATCAGGAACCGGGTCATACCCGCCTGAGACGACATCTTGTGATTGTCCCAGAACATCCAGCGCAGCACCTCGCGTCTTTCCGCCTCGGTGGTGCCGCCGAACTTGCCGGTCTTCTCGGTGACATAGGTCTGCATCACCCCCGACTGGGTCAGCGTCACGTCGCCATCCACCAGCACCGGTGCTTCGCCCATCTCGTTGAGCGCCAGATAGTCCGGCGTCCGCGTCGCCCCGTTGAAGAAATCGACATGGACCGGCTCCCAGTCCAGCCCCGACAATTCCAGCGCGAGCGCCGCCTTGTAGGCATTCCCGCTTTCACCGAAGCAATGAAGTTTGATCGTCATGCGCATCCCTCCCGTCGCGCCTGTGTCCCGGTCCGGAGCGGGGGTTTCACACCCCCGCACCCCCGTGGGGTATTTTCACCAAGAAGAAACAGAATGTCGCATCCTTTGCTTACCGGGCATTAACGTTAACGCGCCTATCGTGGCTGTGCGGTACAGGCTGGGGAGCCGATGACCGCCCAAGGAGAAGCCCTGCCTCTCGCCAAAGGGTCAGGCATGACAGGAAGGTCGACGGCAGCCCGCGTCAGGGCCCGATGCGCGGCCTTCCTGTTTCTTCTTGGCGAAAATACCCAAATTCCATCCTCTCCACACACGCCCCGGTCACAGGGCGCGCGCGATCAACTCCTTCATGATCTCGTTGGTGCCGCCATAGATGCGCTGCACGCGCGCATCGGCCCACATCTCGCCCACCGCGTATTCCTGCATGAAGCCGTAGCCGCCATGCAATTGCAGGCACTCGTCCAGCACCTCGCCTTGCGTGTCGCTGAGCCAGTATTTCGACATCGCCGCCTTTTCCACGCTCAGCTCGCCGCGCAGGTGTTCCGCGATGCAGGCATCGAGGAAGGCGCGTGCGACGGTCGTTTTCGTCTGGCATTCGGCCAGCTTGAAGCGGGTGTTCTGGAACTGGGTCAGCGGGCCGCCAAAGGCTTCGCGGGTCTTGCAATACTCGATCGTGCGCGCGACCGCGCCTTCCATCGCGCCCACCGCGCCGCAACCGATGATCAGCCGCTCCTGCGGCAGCTGCTTCATCAGCTGGTAGAAGCCCTGACCCTCTTCCTGCCCGAGGATGTTTTCCGTCGGGATCTCGACATTGTCGAAGAACAGCTCGGACGTGTCCGCCGCGTGGCAGCCGATCTTGTCCAGATTGCGCCCGCGCTGGAACCCGTCGGCGCCGTCGGTTTCCACCACCACAAGCGACACCCCCTTGGACCCGGCAGTCGGGTCGGTCTTGGCGGCGACCACGATCAGGTTGGCGTGTTGTCCGTTGGTGATGAAGGTCTTCTGCCCCGACAGCCGATAGGCGTTGCCATCCTTCACCGCCTTCGTCTTGATCCTTTGCACGTCGGACCCGGTCGAGGGTTCGGTCATCGCCAGCGCGCCGACCAGCTCGCCCGTCACCATCTTGGGCAGCCAGCGGTGTTTTTGTTCCTCGGTGCCGTAGGCCAGCACGTAATGCGCGACGATGCCGGAATGGATGCCGTGGCCCCAGGACGCCAGATTGGCGCGCGAAGCCTCGATCAGGATTGCGGCCTCATGCCCGAAATCGCCGCCCGCGCCGCCGTATTCCTCGGGAATCGAGGGGCACAGCAGACCCAGTTCACCGGCCTGCTGCCACGTCTCGCGGTCCATCATGCCCTGCTTGCGCCAGCGGTCATACTGGGGCTGCCACTCGGTCTCGATGAACTTGCGCGTCATCTCGGCCAGCATGGCGTGTTCGTCACTCATCCAGCTCATGGTGTCTCCCTAGCGCTTGCGCGCCTCCAGTTCCGAGTTGAACAGCCGCAGCCGGTGGTTGAGCGCGTCGGTATCCGTGACGCTGTCGAAATTCTCGAAGAGAAACGACAGCGCCTCGCCCTCGTCCAGACCGGCTTCGGCGGCAAAGCGTGTGAGGTTACGATAGCCGTCTTCTGTCATGGCGACAGGAAAACGCCGCGTCAGACGAAACCGTTTGGGCATGGGACCTCCGGCAAGTCGGGTGTGGTTGCCCCCACCTTTCCCTCAGAAGGCTTCGGCGTCCAGTGCCATCACCGTCTCTGCGCCGGATTCGATGCGCCGCAGATGGGTCGTGGTCATCGGCAGTTGGCGCGCCATGTAGTAGCGGCCCGTGGCGATCTTGGTCTTGTAGAAGTCCGCATCGCCCGCCCCCTCGGCCAGCTTGTCCTCGGCCACCACGGCCATCTTCGCCCACATCAGGCCAAGGCAGACATGGCCCATCAGGTGCATGAAGTCATAGGACCCCGACAGCGCCGCGTTCGGGTTCTTCATACCATTTTGCATGAAGAACATGCCCGCCGCCTGCAGATCCTTTGACGCGGCCTTCAGCGGTTCGCGGAAGTCCTTGTCGAAGCTGTCCGACCGGCCCTTGGTTTCCTTGATGAAATCCGTGACCTGCGCGAAGAAGGCCATGACATGCTTGCCGCCATCCTGTGCCAGCTTCCGGCCCACGAGGTCCAGCGCCTGCACGCCATTCGCGCCTTCGTAGATCATGGCGATGCGGGCATCGCGGGCGAATTGGGACATGCCCCATTCCTCGATATAGCCGTGCCCGCCATAGACCTGCTGGGCGTTTGTGGCCATCTCGAACCCCTTGTCGGTCAAAAAGCCCTTGATCACCGGCGTCATCAGCGACACCAGACCATGCGCCGCCGCGTCGTCACAGCGATGCGAGCGGTCGATCAGGTTCGCGCCCCAATAGGCAAAGGCCCGCGCGCCTTCGACGAAGGATTTCTGGTCCATCAGGTTGCGGCGGATGTCCGGATGCACGATCAGCGGATCGGCGGGGCCATCGGGGTTCTTGACCCCGGTCACGTCGCGCCCTTGCAGGCGGTCCTTGGCATAGGCCAGCGCGTTCTGATAGGCGACCTCGGCCTGCGCATAACCCTGCAGGCCCACGCCCACACGTGCCTCGTTCATCATGGTGAACATGGCGCGCATGCCCTTGTGTTCCTCGCCCAGCAGATAACCCGTGGCCTCGTCATAGTTCATGACACAGGTGGAGTTGCCGTGGATGCCCATCTTCTCCTCGATCTTGCCGACCGAGACGCCGTTGCGGGCGCCGGGCTTGCCATCCTCGATGATGAACTTGGGCACGATGAACAGCGACACGCCCTTGATGCCCTCAGGCCCGCCGGGGATCTTCGCCAGCACCAGATGGATGACGTTCTCGGACATGTCATGGTCACCGGCAGAGATGAAGATCTTCTGCCCCGTCACCTTGTAGGTCCCGTCGTCCTGCGGCACGGCCTTGGTGCGCATCAGGCCCAGATCGGTGCCGCAATGCGGCTCCGTCAGGTTCATGGTGCCGGTCCATTCGCAGGTCACCATCTTGGGCAGGTACATCTCTTTCTGCGCGTCCGTGCCATGGGCGTGGATCGCCGAATAGGCGCCGTGCGTCAGGCCGGGATACATGTTGAAGGCCATGTTCGCCGCCGAGAACTGCTCGCCCACCGCCGTGGCCACCACGTAGGGCAGGCCTTGGCCGCCATAGTCAGGGTCGCAGTCCAGCGCCGTCCAGCCACCCTCGCGCATCTGGTCGAACGCCTCCTTGAAGCCCGTGGGCGTCCGCACCACGCCGTTCTCCAGCACGCAGCCCATCGTGTCGCCCACCGGGTTCAGCGGGTTCAGCACGTCAGAGGCCAGCTTGCCCGCCTCGTCGAGGATGGCGGTCAGCGTGTCGCGGTCCATGTCCTCGTAGCCGGGGATGTCCTGCCGGGATACCCCCAGAACATCCTCCAGCACAAAGATCTGGTCCGTGATGGGCGCCGTGTATGTGGGCATGTCTCTCTCCCTTGCCGGCGGCCAGTGGGGTTACTCGGCCGCGCTCTTCGTCTCGATCGAGGTCAGCATACGCTCACCCCATTTCATCTGGTCTTCCAGCTCGACGATGGCAGCGTCCAGTTCGTCGCGCTGAGCCCGCATGTCGGCCAGACGGTCCTTGGCGATCTCGTAGGCGCGGGCCAGCTGGGTATGCTGCTGGTCGCCCTCGCCATACAAATCGAGCAGCTGGCGGATTTCCTCCAGCGAGAAGCCAAAGCGCTTGCCGCGCAGGATCAGCTTCAGACGTGCGCGGTCGCGGCGGGTGAATAGGCGTTTCTGGCCTTCACGGATCGGGAACAGCAGTTCCTTCTGCTCGTAAAAGCGCAGCGTCCTCGGTGTCACCTCATACGCGTCGCACATCTCTCGTATCGTCATCAGTCGGTCGTCGTTCATTGGTCTTTCCTCAAGCCGCGAGTGTGTGTGTGTATGTCTGCCTTGCGCCTTGAGGTGCGGATCTGGGGACATTCCTACAATGGGAAAAACAGGTGACGTAACTCATACGTCACGTCACTTTTAAGTTGACGTAAGATCAATAAACGTCAACACCCCGGATGCGCAATAAACCTTCAAAGCGCTTTGACGGCCTTCGTAAGGAAATCCTTACCTCATCCCCGGTCAAAAGGTTAACAAAAAGTTAACACAGCGTTAATCCGAGCGATGGTGATCAGCCTGACCAAGGGATTCGGCGACGTCGTCACGAAGTGACCGCAACTCTGTCAGCGCATCTTCCAGTTGTAAACGTTGTTCTTCCAGCTCTTTGATCTGACCATTGGCCATGTCGATCCAGGCACGCATCTGCGCCTCGGTGCCTTCCTTCTCGTAGATCAGCAGCCATTGCCGGATGTCTTCCAGCTGAAAGCCGAACTTGCGCCCCCGCAGGATCAGCGTCATCCGCGCGATCTCGCGCGGGCCATAGAACCGAGACCGGCCGTCGCGCTCGGGCTGAAGCAGTTCGATATACTCGTAATACCGCAGGGTGCGCGGGGTCACGTCGAACTTGGCGCACATTTCCTTGAAACTCAGGCGGGTGTCGGGCATCTGTCTTTCTCTCCCTTGGCAGACGCAAGGTAAGCCGGGGCCGACGGGCTGGCAACCGCATCGCTCGGGGTTGCGGGGGCGCGGGGCGCGTGATCAATATGGCGCGACACCGCTCAGGAAAGGCAAGCGCCATGACCGCCGACAAGGCCCGCATCGCAAGGCAGTTCATCGAGCTCATCCCGCATTCCCGGGCGCTGGGGATGACCATCACCGAGATCGGCGATGGCGTGGCCGAGATCACCATGCCCTACGATCCGCGTTTTATCGGCGATCCGGAAACCGGCGTGATCCATGGCGGCGCCGTGTCGGCCTTGATGGATACCTGCGGCGGCGCGGCAGTCATGAGCCACCCGCGCAGCCCGGCGGGAACGGCGACGATCAACCTGCGCATCGACTACATGCGCCCGGCGGCGCCGGGGCAGGCCGTCACCGCGCGCGCCGAATGCCATCACATCACCCGCAGCGTCGCCTTCGTCCGTGCCACCGCATGGGACGAGGACCGCGACCGCCCCGTGGCGCAGGCCACCGGTGCCTTTACCGTCGAGGCCGCCCAATGACCCGCAAGCCGCCCGAACCCGTGCAGGTCGTCAAGCAACGCCGCGACGCGGCGCTGAACGCGCTGGTCGGCGGGGTGCCCTACATCCAGTATCTCGGCGTGACCTTCGACCGCCGCGGGGACGAGCTGACCGCGAACCTCGCCTTCGATGACAAGCTGATCGGCAACCCGCTGCTGCCCGCGATCCATGGCGGCGTGACCGCTGCCTTCCTCGAAATCACCGCGATGATCTCGCTGTCGTGGAGCTGGCTCTGGGAAGATATCGAGTCGGGTCGTCTGGATGTCGACACGTTGGCCGCGGGCCAGCTGCCGCGCCTGCCCAAGACCATCGACTTCACCGTCGATTACCTGCGGTCAGGTCTGCCGCGCGACGCCTATGCGCGGGCGCGGGTCAACCGGTCGGGGCGGCGCTATGCCTCCGTCCATGTGGAGGCCTGGCAGGACAATCGCGACCGGCCCTATGCGCAGGCCAATGCGCATTTCCTGATGCCCCGCGGCACCGCAGCATAAGGCCTGCGCCGTGACCGACACGATCACGCATCGCCGCGTGCTGAAGATCGCCGTGCCGATCCTGCTCGCCAACATCACCGTGCCGATCCTCGGCGCGGTCGATACCGGCGTCGTGGGCCAGATCCCCGAGGCCACGCCCATCGCCGCCGTCGGCGTCGGCGCCGTCGTCATCAGCGCGGTCTACTGGATCTTCGGATTCCTGCGCATGGGCACCGCCGGGCTGACCGCGCAGGCGCGCGGCGAAGGCAACACCCCCGAGGTCGCCGCGCTTTTGACCCGCTCGCTGATGATCGGGCTGGCGGGCGGGTTGGCCCTGATCGCGCTTCAGGCGCTGATCTGGCGCGGCGCCTTCGCCGTGTCGCCCGCCGGGCCCGAGGTCGAGGACCTCGCGCGCAGCTACATGCAAATCCGCATCTGGTCCGCCCCGGCGGCCATCGCGATCTTCGGCATCAATGGCTGGCTGATCGCTCAGGAACGCACCCGCGACGTGTTGATCCTGCAGGTCTGGATGAACGGCGTGAACGTGGCGCTCGACCTGTGGTTCGTGCTGGGGCTCGGCTGGGGCGTCGGCGGGGTCGCGTTCGCGACCTTTCTGGCCGAGTGGTCGGGGCTGGCGATGGGGCTGTGGCTGTGCCGGGCCGCTTTCCGGGTGCCCGACTGGCGCGACGGGGCGCGGGTCTTTGATCGGGTTAAGCTCAAGCGCATGGCCGTGGTCAACACCGACATCCTGATCCGGTCACTGTTCCTGCAGGCGATCTTCGTGTCGTTCCTGTTGTTGGGCGGGCGGTTCGGTGCGGTCACGCTGGCCGCTAATCAGGTGCTGCTGCAATTCCTGCATGTCATGGCCTATGCGCTCGACGGCTTTGCCTTTGCGGCCGAGGCGCTGGTGGGGCAGGCGCTGGGCGCGCGCGCGGTCGGGCAGCTGCGCCGCGCGGCGGTGCTGACCAGCCTTTGGGGGCTGATCTGCAACCTGCTGTTCTCGCTGGGCTTTGCGTTGGCGGGCGCGACGATCATCGACATCATGGCCAAGGACGCCGAGGTGCAGGATGCCGCCCGCAGTTATCTGCCATGGATGGTGGCCGCGCCGCTGGTCGGGCTGCCCTGCTATATGCTCGACGGGATCTTCATCGGGGCGACCCGCACGGGGGACATGCGCAACATGATGGCGCTCTCGGCGGCGATCTATGTCGCGGCGGTCTACCCGTTGATGGGGCTGATCGGCAATCACGGGTTGTGGCTGGCGCTGCTCGTCTCCTTCGTCGCGCGCGGGGTGACATTGGGGCTGCGCTATCCGGCCTTGGAACGCGCCGCGAGGCGCGTTTGAACGCGTTTCGAAACGCGTTCACCGCAGGTTAACCGGAATCGCGCTTTGATCGGAACATGGGACAGTTGCCTGATCATCTTACACCGGAAATCTGGTTGGCGCAGATCTTTGCGTCGCAAGAGGCGCTGCGCGGCGGCGTGGTCAAACGCAAGATCCGCGACGTGGAACGCCTCGTCGGACGGGCGCAGTTCGTCGCGGAGTTGGACCGGCGTGGATTTCAGGCGGTCGAGAACAACCAGCATTTCGTGATCTTCTGCAATCCGAACCCGATCCGGCGGGTGCGCTGACAAGGGCTTTCGAAAGCCCTTGTCCAACGCGCTTCGAAGCGCGTTGCAAAGCGGTTTCGAAACCGCTTCGCCCAAGCGCGTTCGAACGCGCTTGTCACCCCGCCGCGACGCTGATCTCGTAGGTGAAGGTCGCGGGGTCCAGTTCGTCCTGCGGCACCCCATCGATCACCGCCTGCGGGTACATGAAGAAGGGCAGAGTGCCCGTCAGCCCCGGCAGCGTCACGTCATGCGCGGTGTTGTAGCACAGCCAGTTGCCCTCGGCGCCGCCGAACAGCCCCGCGCGCACCGCCGCGACCTCGGGATCGGCCAGCGTCAGCGTTTTCGGCGGTTCTTCCAGAACCACCTTGCGCACATCCGCCGGGTCGACCGGCACCCAGCCTGCGCCGTCGATGAACACCTCGGCGCGGCAATGCTGCGCCTTGGTCACTGTCTCGGACCCGGCCCCCAACGCCTTGTAGCCAAAGGCCGAGGGCGCCACGCGCAGCCCATACAGGTCGCGCGCCGGCAGGCCCGCCGCGCGGGCCAGCCCAACATACAGCGCGTTCAGATCGGCGCATTTACCCGTCAGATCCCCCGTCGCCAGCATCGAGGCCACATCGCCCAGCCCGCAGCCGCGCGTCTCGGGGTTGCGTTCCGTCTGCTCGACCACCCAGTCATAGATCCGCCGCGCCTTGGTCAGATCGTCATCGGCATCGCCGACGATGGCGCGCGCGGTGTCCAGCACCAGCCCGTTCGTCGGGATGAAATCCGTCGCGGCCAGATGCAGCGCGCGCTCGGCATCGCTCAGCTCCGCCGCGCCCGACCCGGTCAGATCGACCCGTCGATCCTGCACCGAGGCGCGGCTCACCACCTCCAGCGCGGCGGGCGTCTCGCCCGCGTCCCAGCGCGCATGCACATAGGCGATGCCCTGCGCATCGTCGCGCACCAGCGCGGCCTCGCCGGTGGTCTGGAACGTCGTCGCGCCGGGGCGCGCCCATGTCTCGTCCGCGTGATACGGCACCGGCACCCAGGCCTCGGCGGCCGCGCCCTGACGGGGCAGGGCGATGCGCGTGGTCAGGACGAATGTCCGCCACCCGGAGGGGGTGGGGGCATATTGCGCAGCGCGCGCCACCGATCCAAGGCAGGTCATCGCTGCGGCAGAGCCGATGAAGGTGCGGCGGGTCAACGTCATGAAACGGTCCTTTCGGGAAATCTGGCCTGCCTATACGCCGCTCCGTTCCCGGGCTTCAACCCTCGGGATTTAGCCCTTCCAACGCCCGCCCACGTGCTTTAAACCAGCCCCGATAAAGGCGGAGAGGCGCAATGGACGATCTGGTGAATTCCTTCATGACCGGCCCCGATGAAAAGGGGCGTTTCGGCATCTTCGGCGGGCGCTTCGTCTCCGAGACGTTGATGCCGCTGATCCTCGAACTTGAGGAGGAGTACGAGCGCGCCAAGACCGATGACAGCTTCTGGGCCGAGATGGACTTCCTGTGGAAGCACTATGTCGGCCGTCCCTCGCCGCTTTACCACGCCGAACGCCTGTCCGAACGTCTGGGCGGCGCCAAGGTCTACATGAAGCGCGACGAGTTGAACCACACCGGAGCGCACAAGATCAACAACGTGCTGGGCCAGATCATCCTCGCCCGCCGCATGGGCAAGACCCGCATCATCGCCGAGACCGGCGCAGGTCAGCACGGCGTCGCCACCGCCACCGTCTGCGCCAAGTTCGGCCTGAAATGCGTGGTCTACATGGGCGCCCATGATGTCGAGCGTCAGGCCCCCAACGTCTTCCGCATGCGC
Source organism: Tropicibacter alexandrii (assembly GCF_003667315.2). Classification (GTDB taxonomy): domain Bacteria; phylum Pseudomonadota; class Alphaproteobacteria; order Rhodobacterales; family Rhodobacteraceae; genus Tropicibacter; species Tropicibacter alexandrii. Next base: position 103,780 of record NZ_RCTZ02000009.1, read on the forward strand.
CTGCTGGGGGCTGAGGTCGTCCCCGTCACCTCTGGCCGTGGCACGCTCAAGGACGCGATGAACGACGCGCTGCGCGACTGGGTCACCAATGTCCGCGACACCTTCTACTGCATCGGCACGGTCGCTGGCCCGCACCCGTACCCGGCGATGGTCCGCGATTTCCAGTCGATCATCGGCAAGGAAACCCGCGAGCAGATGCACGAGGCCGAGGGCCGTCTGCCCGACACCATCATCGCCGCGATCGGCGGTGGCTCGAACGCGATGGGCCTGTTCTTCCCCTTCCTCGACGACAAATCCGTCAACATCATCGGGGTCGAGGCCGGCGGCAAAGGCGTCAATGCCAAGATGGAGCACTGCGCCTCGCTCACCGGTGGCCGCCCCGGCGTGCTGCACGGCAACCGCACCTACCTGCTGCAGGACGATGACGGCCAGATACTCGAAGGCTTCTCGATCTCCGCCGGTCTCGACTATCCCGGCATCGGCCCGGAACATGCATGGCTGCACGAAATCGGCCGCGCGAAATACGTCTCGATCACCGACAAGGAGGCGCTTGAAGCCTTCCAGCTGTGCTGCGAGACGGAAGGAATCATTCCCGCATTGGAGCCCTCCCACGCGCTGGCCCATGTGATGAAGATCGCGCCGGAGCTGCCCAAGGACCATATCATCTGCATGAACATGTGCGGGCGCGGCGACAAGGACATCTTCACCGTGGCCAAACACCTTGGCTTCGACATGTCCGATACCGAAGGCCGCACCGCCGACTGAGGCGCGCAACAGACGGAAACCGCAAGCGCTTTGACGCGGCGGTTTCCACCGCGCCCCGCGCGAACCCTTTCCCAATATTGCGCAACCTTGAAATATTGTTGCGCGCTCGCCACAGGCGATCCGGACGTTCAACTAGATGGTGAGCAGCTTATTTCGGCTGTGTTGGTCAAAGCTTCAACGCTTAAGAGCGGGAGCCATTCCGGGCGATTTGCCCCCGGTGCTGCGCGCCAACCTTGATCCGCGCAATCGGTCAACTGGCAACACCGTTGACCGCGCGAAATCAACAAGCGATGTTGAACGCGGACGGAAGCCAGCTGAACATTCTGTCAAGCTGCTTTACACCCTCGTTTTGCGTCCGCCTGCAAGTTTGATTGTTTCTTTTTTCAGGAGATTGCGATGTCGCTTCCTACCTTTGAAACCAAGACCCGGGATTGGGAGATTGCCTTTGCCCACTCCGACGGCTTCGGACTCGGCCTGGCATTCGAAACACACGGGTTCATTATGCACTCGCCATCTTTGGGAGTTTTGGTCGCACTGCAGACTATGGCAGTGTCGCTCATGACAGCGCCGAAATTACCGGAAACGAGCTCAAAAGTCGTGGATACATTCAAGAAGATCAAATCCGAGACCGAGAGCTTGTCGGGCCATTCTCACCCGGCGTTCTTTCGCGTTTCCGCGCAGACGTCCTTTAGCTGCAATGACCTCGATTGCTGTCAGGTCTATTTCACCGTTTATGACCCGGCCATGTTGGCACCGCAGGCCAACGCGGCAGGAATGATGCTTCGAACGTCGATCAAAAATCAGCCACTATTCGACGCGAATATTCTTGTACCCTCCGCAATACTACCAAGTCTTTCGCTGGGGTCAGCCCTGATGAAGGTGACTCAAGCGGCTCTCTTTGATTGATCCATACTGGGTCGGGCACTCGTGCATCGAAAGCTCAAAGGGTTTTGCCCTGAAGCTCGACGCATTTATCCCAATATTGTAAGTTTCCGGAACAATGGAAGCAGAAACTCCTCGTCGCTTTCCTGGCGGGGTCGCGTACCTGCGCGATTGACACGAACTTTGCCTCGGGTCCGCCGTTTCCGTGGACGGTTTCGTGGATAGATTGTGTATATTGTCAGGAATGCCCCTCAGACGCGGCAAATCCGTCTGAAAAGTTGTGAAACGATAAGCTATTTCACCTGACATGAGTGTGCAGGGAAATCCTTGATCCCGGCAGTTTTTCTTTTGGATCAGGCGGTTGCGCTGTGTTCTTCGAGCACGGCCAGCGGCACGATCTCCAGCGCGCGCAGATGCGTCGCGTTCAGATCCACCTTGGGCGCGCAGCCCTCGTCATGCGCCTGCAGGAAGCGACCGGCGCACAGGCACCAGCGGTCGCCGGGCTTCAGCCCCGGAAAGCGGAACTGCGGCATCGGCGTCGACAGGTCGTTGCCGACATATTTGGAATAGGCGAGGAATTCGGCGGTCATGACGGCGCAGACCGTGTGACTGCCGTGATCCTCGGCGCAGGTATTGCAATGCCCGTCCCGGAAGAACCCGGTCACGGGGTCGTTCGAACAGGGCAGCAGAGCGCCGCCCAACACGTTGATTTCCGGGTCTTTCCGGATCATCTCTCAATCCTCCAACCGGGTCGCGATGCGGCGCAGCATGGCGATGGCGTCTGGCTCGGCCTCCGGGTCGCGAAAGCCGCGATCCGCCGCCGTCATGGCCACCACGATACCCGCCTGCCGATTGACATAGATGTATTGGCCGTAAATGCCACGGGCCATGAATTCGCCCTCGGGCGCATCCTCGGCGATCCACCACTGATACCCGTATTGCCACGCCCCCGGCCGGGTCTTTGCCCGAGGCGCGGTCGAGGTCGCCACCCAGTCCGCCGGTACGATCTGGCGCCCGTCGAAATAGCCGTCATTGCGGAACATCTCGCCCAGCCGCGCATAGTCGCGCACCGTCAGGTTCAGCCCGCCCAAGGCAAAGGCCACCCCGTACCCATCGGCCAGATAATGCGGCGAGCCATGCGCGCCCAGCGGCGTCAGAAGCCGCTCGCCCAGCAGATCGGGCAGTGTCCGCCCCGTGGCCCCCCGCAACACCATCGCCAACACATGCGTGTCGATCGACACGTAGTGCCACTCCACCCCCGGCTCCGCATAGGTCCGGTCCAGAGCCGCCGCAAAGGCGTCCATCGAGCGGCCCAAGGCAAGCACGCGGCCCATCTGGTTGATGTCGCTCCAGAAATCCATGTAGTCCTCGTCGAACTCTACGCCCGAGGACATCGTCAGCACGTCGCGCACCGTTGCGCCATCATAGGCGCCACCCGCCAGCGCGGGCACATAGGTCACCACCGGGTCGTCCAGCGACGCGATCTCGCCCCGCTCCAGCGAAATGCCCACCAGTGCCGAGACATAGCTTTTCGCCATCGACCACGAAATCCGCTGATCCGCCGGACCGGTGCCGCGGTGATAGCTCTCATGCACCACGCGGCCCTCGTCCAGCACCACGATGCCGGTCACCTTGCGGCGGTCCAGCCACGCCTCCCAGTCGTCGGGCAGGCGCATCTGCGCGCCGTCCGGCAGCGGCGTGACCGTGCCGCGCACCGGGATCGGAACGCTGTGGAAGATTTCGCCCATATGGCTGAAATTCTCGACGATCCGCCCCTCGTCGAACAGCGTGACGGTCGAGCGCAGGCGCAGGATTTCGTCCCGCTTCCACAGGCTCAGACCGGCGACCAGCACCACCAGCAACAGCAGGAAACGCCTGAGCCACACCATCACGTCACCGGAACTTGTCGGCCAGCCGCTGAAGCGGACTGCGCGTGTCTGGTTCCGGCTCGGGCTCCGGTGCGGGCTTGGCGGCGGGGGCGGTCTTGGACGATCGGGCAGGGGCCACGCGCAGGGCCACGGCGTTCTGGAACTTGCCCGCATCGCCTGCCGCCAGATGCGGCGCGCCATCGCTCAGCCCGCGCAACACGTCGTCCAGCATGTCAGCTTCGGCCTTGGCGAAATCCGACAGCACGTAGCCCGCCACCCGGTCCTTGTGACCGGGATGGCCGATCCCCAGCCGAACCCGTTGATAAGCCTCGCCAATATGCTGATGGATCGAGCGCAAGCCGTTATGCCCCGCATGCCCGCCGCCCATCTTCACCCGGACCTTGCCGGGGGCGAGGTCCAGCTCGTCATGGAACACGGTGACATCGCCCGGCTCCAGCTTGTAAAAGCGCATCGCCTCGCCGACGGACTGGCCGGACAGGTTCATGAAGGTCTCGGGCTTGAGCAGCAAGACCCGTTCGGAGCCAAGCCGCCCCTCGGTCAACTGCCCCTGAAACTTCGCCTTCCACGGGCCAAAGCCGTGATCCTCGGCGATCCGGTCCAAGGCCATGAAGCCGATATTGTGCCGGTTGCCGGCATATTTCGCGCCGGGATTGCCAAGGCCAACAAAGATCTGCACCGCGCCCTCCGCTATCGGGTTTTTCTTGTCATACGCCGAAACGGCTTTTGTCACAACGGGTTGGAGGCGGGTGGTGGAAAACTGCCGGGTGTCGGGTTTGCGGGTAAAGCCTACGCCGGAACCAAGCGCCAAAGCGCGGGACCAAGGCCGCAGGCCGCCGCGCGACCGACTGGTCGCCCCCACGGCCTGTCGATCTGTCGAGGCTGGCTCAACGTGTCGAGGTCTCGCGGACTTGGCCCGGATAAATCAAGAGGATCAAGTGAAAGGCTCGATCAGCCGCGGCCCGTCGATAGCGCGGCTCCCCGGCCCCAACAAAAAGGCCCCCGCCAAACCGGCGAGGGCCTCTCAAATCCGTCAAGCGGTCGAAGCTTACGCTTCTTCGGCCTCGGCTTCGTCGTCTGCTGCGTTCTCGGACGCCACCAGACCCGACGGGGCCGAGATGTTGGCGATCACGAAGTTGCGGTCGATCGTGGCCTTTGCGCCTTCCGGCAGGGTCACGTCGTTGATGTGCACGATGTCGCCGATGTTCAGACCGGCGAGGTCCACGACCACCTTCTCGGGGATGTCACCGGCGGTCACGACCAGTTCCACCTCGGGACGAACGACGGTCAGAACGCCGCCCTTCTTGATGCCGGGGGCGGTTTCCTCGTTGATGAACTCGACGGGGATGAACAGGTTGACCTTCGAGGTGCGGCGCAGGCGCATCAGGTCGAAATGGGTCGGCAGGTCCTTCACCACGTCACGCTGCACGTCGCGGCAGATCACGCGGACGTCCTCGTGTCCTTCGACCTTCAGGTTGAAGAGGGTCGACTTGAAACGGCCGGCCTTGAGCTTCTTCAGCAGGACGTTGAAGGGGATGTTGATTGCCAGGGGTTCTTTGTCACCGCCAAAGACGATGCCCGGAACGAGGCCCTCACGGCGCGCTGCGCGAGCGGCGCCCTTGCCCGTCCCCGCACGTTCCGTAGCTTCGAGATCAGGAATCTCACCAGCCATGTGTATCTCCAATATGTCTAGGGCAGGGTGCCTCCAAGGCTGTCACCCCGCGTGAAGCCGTGCCTGTAGGATGGATCGGGCCTCTTGGCAAGCCGATTCCGGTGAATCGCGCTGGACGGGGTGGGAATGCCGTGTCAGATCGCGGCCATGTTGAAAGATTTGCACCTCTCGCGCGGCTGTGCCGCTGCCTTCGCCGCCGTCGGGATCTATTGGGGCGCGTTCGGCGCGCTGGTGCCCGATCTCAAGCCGCAGGTCGGTCTGTCGGATGGCGGATTTGGCGCGGCGATGCTGGTCTCGACGGCGGGGGCGGTGGCGGCGATGTGGGCGGCGCCGTGGATCGAGCGGGTGCTGGGCCTGCGCGCGGTGCCGGTGCTGGCCTGCGCGGTGGCGCTGGCCTTCGTCTTTCCGGGACTGGCGGTTGGCGGGGTCAGTTTCGCGTTGGCGATGATGCTGGCGGCGATGGCCAGCGGCACGCTGGACGTGGCGATGAACGCGCGCCTGTCGGTGCTGGAATCGGTGAGCGGTCGGCCCCTGATGAACCTCAATCACGGGATATTCTCGCTGGCCTATGCGCTGTCGGCGGTCTTCACCGGGTTGGCGCGCGAGGCGGGCTGGTCGCCGCTGATGGTGTTTTCGGCACTAGGTCTGGTGGTGTTGCTCTTGTTGGCCCCCATGATCTTGTCTCCGGTCCCGGATCCCGACCGGGTCGAGGGCGCCCCGGAACCGGCCCCGATTAGCTGGGCCGTGCTGGCGCCCGCAGGCCTGATCGTCTTGGTGGGATTCATGGCCGAGCAGGGGACCGAGGGCTGGTCGGCGCTGCATCTGGAACGGGGCCTTGGCGCGGGGGCGGCCGAGGGGGCGTTGGGACCGGCGATCTTGGGGTTCACGATGGCACTGGGGCGGTTTTCGGGACAGGCGGTGGCGCATCGGATGAGCGAGGCGGTGGTGCTGAGTTTGGGGGCGTCGCTGTCGGCGATGGGGGCCGTGGTGGCGGCTTGGGCGGACGGGTTGGCGATGGCCTATGCGGGCTTCGCGATGCTGGGCTTGGGGGTGTCGGTGGTGGCGCCGATGGCCTTTGCCTGGGTCGGCAGGCTGGTGGCGGTGGAGCGGAAGGCGCTGGCGATCAGCCGGGTGGCGGTGCTGGGCTATGCGGGGTTCTTTCTGGGGCCGCCGATGATGGGGGGGCTGTCGGAAATGGCGGGGCTGGCGTGGTCGTTCACGGCGGTGGCGGGGCTGTTGATTCTGGTGCCGCTGCTGCTGGTGCCGGTGCTGCGTAGGCGTGGGGCCCCGGCTTAAGGCAGCCAAGGGAGGTTTCGCGGCGAAACCTTGTTTGTTAACAATGGGTTAATGCTTGTGTGCACTTGAGGGCAGTAAACATAGTACTAAGCCGCTAGTCTCTGCGCTTACGTAAACGCTTATTGCGAGTACGTTCCATGGCTCGCCTTTGTTGGCGAGACATTTTTGTTCGAGTTGTATGGGATGGCTTCGAGTAGTCTGGGAATTCTTGCGTTGTGATGTTGCTCCAATTTAAACGCTCTTTACGCATTATCCCGAAATACTCTTCTGCATCCTTCACTTCCTGTTCAAGTTCTTCTGTCCATTGATCCACTTCGAGAATAAGTAGGTCTTCTGAGGAACCATTAGGATGGAATTTCCCACCTAAGCCCTCCATCCCAATTCCGACAACGCGTTTAAGTGTCTTGTTGTGGCGTAGCGTTGCATATGAATATATTTCCAGTAGCTTGTTCCTTGCGGTTCTGTACTCCTCGTAACTTGCGTTGTCTGGGAAATTTCCGGGAATAGGTAGAAACAAAAATACATATGCACAGAAGGGATCTGGAGCATCATAGTCCGGGTAAATCACGCGCGAGTATCGAGCATCCGGAAGGTGTTTGGTTCGTTCCAAAGCGTCCATAAATCCCGCTGAGAGACTCCTACGGCGAGTTCTGTCCTCGGCTGCCATTTTCCGAAGTGCGACTTCCATTGCCATTGGGCTTTCCTCTTGGCCCGGCGGTGAGATGGCTGTCCCAGAAAGGAGTGTCTGAGCGAATATGGATATAAGTTTATCCCAAGCGTAGGAATCTTGGTTTGCAACTTTTCTTGCCAAGTATTCGGGCCGTGAAACAAAGCGTTTATGTCTTCCAGGGGGAATGGCGTAGAGGTCACCGGTTTCGTGGTCAGGGGGGCAGAAGGAATGGTTGCCGTTTTCATCCTCCGTTTCGAAGTAACAGGCTAACAAATCCAGTTCACTGTTCGCCAATAGAATTAATGGTTGGCGAAAAGCTTGTTCGCGATGCCTCAGGTACGAAACGAAATCACTTACAGTGTCGAGTTCATCAAGAACGGTATCGAGGCTAGTTCGGTCAAATACATGTATGAAAGTCCCATCAGGCGCGATGTCCCCAATAAAGAAAGGCATGCAGTTTGAGCCATCTTTAGGGGCGTGAGCGTCCCCCTTTATTTCAGGGGAAAGAAAAAATGTCCCTTTTTCGTCATCACGATGCTGTTTGGCGGCGTCTTCTGCGCCGATAGCGACAGCAATACCGTGAACACGGCGTGCGTTGGCGGGCGGTAGGGCAATTGGCAATCTATGTTTGCAATCTTTATCAGTAAATACGCGATCAGGAAATTCAGTTAGCCAGCGCTCTGCGCCTCTAATTTGTTGCGCCGACTTTTGTACCGCACTCTTGTACCATCTTTTCCAGCTGACTTCGATATCTTCGTGCGGTTTCCACTCAATATATTTGTCGCTAAAAATTAAGACATCATCGCCAAATGTTACCAGAAGATCACAAATCTCTTTGCCATCTCCGCTTTTGTGGCCGCGCTTGTCACTGTAAATGTTTGGGTAGCACCAGAGGTCAAGGAAAGTGCGCTCTGCAATTTTCTGGAGATACCGCTCGCTATCTGTGACCCCTGTACCTCGGTGAACTGTCGCCACTTCGTCCCCATTCGATTACTGCACCTAACAGTTCAATAGGCGACCAAACGTAGTGGTTGTCTAGGGATTTCAAGTCGCAAGCGAATTTCTACCGCCGCGGATGATCTTGAACTCACCCCCAATCCCCCGAAAACCCCTTCGGCACCATCAGGATATCCCGGTCCACGCCGTTGATATCCCGGTGGCCGCAGAGGGCCATGGACATGTCCAGCTCCTTGTGGATGACCTCCAGCGCCTTTGTCACCCCGGCTTCGCCCATGGCGCCCAGACCGTAGACATAGGCTCGGCCGATCCATGTGCCCTTGGCCCCCATGGCCACGGCCTTGAGCACGTCTTGGCCCGAGCGGATGCCGCTGTCGAGGTGGACTTCGATCTTGTCGCCGACGGCGTCCATGATGGGCTCCAGCGCGCGGATGCTGGAGAGCGCGCCGTCGAGTTGCCGCCCGCCGTGGTTCGACACGACGATGGCGTCGGCGCCGACATTGCAGGCCTCCAAAGCGTCGCGGGGGTCGATGATGCCCTTGATGATGAGCGGGCCGTCCCACATCTTGCGGAACTGGCGGATGCGGTCCCAGTCGAGGCTTTGGTCAAAGCTCTTGTTCGTCCATTCGCCCAGCGAGGAGGGGTCGGAGACGCCCTTGGCATGGCCGACGATATTGCCGAAGAAGCGCCGCTTGGTGCCGAGCATCTCAAGGCCCCACGGCACCTTGGTCATCATGTTGGCGATGGATTTCGGGGTCAGCTTGGGCGGGGCGGAGAGGCCGTTCTTGAGGTCCTTGTGGCGCTGGCCCAAGAGTTGCAGGTCGACGGTGATGACGGCGGCGGAGCATTTGGCGTCGCGCGCGCGGTCGAAGAGCCGCTGCATGAAGTCGTCATCCTTGAGGGTGTAGACCTGCATCCAGAAGGGTTTGTCGGTGTTCGACGCCACGTCCTCGATGGAACAGATGGACATGGTCGACAGGCAGAAGGGGACGCCGAATTTGTTGGCGGCTTTGGCGGCTTTGATCTCGCCATCCGCCGACTGCATGCCGGTGAGGCCGACGGGGGCGAGGGCGACGGGCATGGCGACGTCCTGGCCGATGAGTTGGGTCTTGGTCGAGCGGTTGGCCATGTCGATGGCGACGCGCTGGCGCAGGTAGATCTGGTCGAAATCGGTGACATTCTCGCGGAAGGTCTGTTCGGACCAAGAGCCGCTTTCGCAGTAATCGTAGAACATCTTGGGGACGCGGCGTTTGTAGATGCGCTTGAGGTCCTCGATATTGGTGATCACGGGCATGGCGGGACTCGCTTTGGTCGAATTGGTAAGGTCTGGTTACCAATGCCACGGGTTGGCGGGAATGTCCCGAAGAATTTTGTGTTTAAGGGCTGGTTCACCGGTTGGCGCTAGGGTGCGAGGGCTGATCCGGGGGTTTGAGATGAAGGGCATGGTTTTCACGGAACTGCTGGCGATGGCAGAGCAGGCGGTGGGCGAGGATGTGGTGGATGAGGTGCTGGACGGGTTGGACCTGGACAGCGGCGGGGCCTATACGGCGGTGGGCAGCTATCCGTGCAGCGAGTTGTTCGCGATCGTGGGGGCGCTGAGCGACCGGACGGGGATCGATGCGGGCGAATTGCAGCGGCAGTTCGGGCATTGGGTGTTTCGAACGTTCGAGCAGGGCTATCCGCAGTTCTTCGCGGACAAAGCGGGCGCGCTGGAGATGCTGGAGGCGATCGAGGGGCAGGTGCATGTGGAGGTACGCAAACTGTACCCGGATGCGGAACTGCCGACCTTTGCAACGCGGATGCTGGAGGAGGGCGGGCTGGAAATGCAGTACCGCTCTGACAGGCCGCTGGTGGCGTTTTGTCACGGTCTGGTCGAGGCCTGCGTGGCGCATTTCGACCGCCCGATGCAGATCACCCGGACCGGCGGGGCCGATGGCCGCGAGGCGCTGTTCGTCATCCGGGAGGTCCGGTGACCAACCTGCCCCCCGGCGACGACCGCGTCTCGCGCAGGCGCTACGCGCGCGAACGCTCTGCCCGGCAAGAGGCCGAGCGCTTGCTGGAAGAGCGGGCGCTGGCGCTGTTCCACGCCAATGCAGAGCTGAAACGTCAGGCGGAAACGCTCGAAGAGGCGGTCAGGCGCCGCACAGAGGAACTCGAAGCCGCGAAGCAGGCGGCGGAAAAGGCCAGCGCCGCCAAAAGCGCCTTTCTCGCCATGATCAGCCACGAAATCCGCACCCCGCTCAACGGGGTTCTGGGCATGGCGACGGCGCTTGCGGATACCGAGCTGGAGCCGAACCAGCGCGATATGCTCGACGTCATCGTGTCCTCGGGCAATGGCTTGCTGGCGCTGTTGAACGACGTGCTCGACCTGTCCAAGATCGAGGCCCGCCGCCTGACGCTGGAAACCATCGAATTCGATCCCAACCAGCTCATGGACGAGGTCGTCGCGCTGCACCGCGCCAATGCCGCGGAAAAGGGGTTGGACCTGCTGATCGCGGGCCATCTGCCACAGGGGCGCTGGCGCGGCGACCCCAACCGTTTGCGGCAGGTGGTGTCGAACCTACTGTCGAACGCGGTGAAATTCACCGCCTGTGGCCATGTCTCGCTCGACCTGCGGATGATCGGCGACCGGCTGGAGGTGGCCGTCAGCGATACCGGCGCGGGCGTGCCGGAGGAGACGCGCCCGAAACTGTTCAAGCCGTTCTCGCAGGCCGATACCTCGATCACGCGGGAATTCGGCGGCACCGGGCTGGGGCTGGCGATCTCGCGCCGGATCTGTCGGATGATGGGCGGCGACCTGACCTTTCACCCGGCGCCGGGGGGCGGCGCGTGTTTCGTGGCGACGGCTCATCTGCTGCCACTCCGGTCGGGGGCGGCGGCAGGACCGGACAGGGCCTGTCCCTATCAGCGCGTGCTGACCGAGCGCCGCTGGCGCATTCTGGCCGCCGAGGATGGCGCGACGAACCGCAAGGTGCTGGACCTGCTGCTGCGTCCGCTCGACCTTGATCTGAGCATGGCGGTGAACGGGGCCGAGGCGGTCGCGGCGCATCGCGCCACGCCGTTCGACCTGATCCTGATGGATGTGAATATGCCGGTGATGGACGGGCTGCAGGCAGCGGATGCGATCCGCGCGGCGGAGCGCGCGGAGGGGCTGCCCCGCGTGCCGATCATCGCGCTGACCGCCAACGCGATGACCCACGAGGTGTCGGATTACAGCCGCCACGGCATCGACGCGCATGTGTCCAAACCCGTCCGGCGCGAGGAGTTGGCGCAGGCCATGGCGATGCAGCTTTGCGTCAGGCTGCGGGCGCGCGTCGAGGACCGCCCTCAGGCGGAGTGAGCACCGTCTGCCAGCCCCTTGACGAAGGACAGCACATCCGCCGGGGACTTGCCCGCGGCGATCTCGGCCACGATGGCGGAGCCCACGACGCAGCCATCGGCGACGGACGCGATCTCGCGCGCGGTGTCGGGGGTGCGCACGCCGAAACCGACGATGATCGGCAGGTCGGTATGGGCCTTCATCCGGGCCACTTCCGGGCCAACATCGGTGGCCTGCGCGGCGGCGGCCCCGGTGATGCCAGTGATCGAGACGTAATAGACGAAGCCCGAGGTGTTGGTCAGCACCTTTGGCAGGCGCTTGTCATCGGTGGTGGGCGTGGCAAGGCGGATGAAGTTCAGACCGGCCTTTTGCGCGGGAATGCACAGCTCGTCATCCTCCTCGGGGGGCAGGTCGACGATGATCAGCCCGTCGATCCCGGCTTCCTTCGCGTCGGTCAGGAATTGATCCACGCCGTGGGAGTAGATCGGGTTGTAGTAGCCCATCAGCACGATCGGGGTGGTGTCATCGTCCGCGCGGAAGTCGCGCACCATTTGCAGCGTCTTGTTCAGCGTCATGCCGCCATCGAGCGCGCGCTGCCCGGCCAGCTGGATCGTCGGCCCATCGGCCATCGGATCGGTGAAGGGCAGGCCCAGTTCGATCACGTCGACACCGGCGCCCGGCAGGCCCTTCATCACTTCGAGCGAGGTCGTGATGTCCGGATCGCCCGCCATGATGTAGCTGACAAAGGCCTTTTTGCCTTCTGCGCGCAATTGGGCGAACTTGGCGTCGATACGAGTCATGGCGGTCTCCGGTTTCAGTCCTAGGTCTGTTGCCGGAAGCGGCCGGGAAAATCAATGGGAGGAATGAGATGCGTATTCTGTTCACGGGTGGTGCGGGCAAGGCCGGGCGGCACGTGGTGCCCTATCTGGTGGCGCAGGGGCACCGGGTGCTGAACCTCGATCTGGTGCCGTTGGAGGCCGAGGGGGTGGACAACCTTGTGGTCGATCTGACCGATCCGGGGCAGGTCTTCAGCGCGATGATGAGCTATGCGGGCTTCGACGAGCTGGAGCCGGGCACCGGGATGCCAAGGTTTGACGCGGTGGTGCATTTCGCCGCCGTGCCGGCATCCTGCTGAAACCCGATTGCGAGACGTTCCGGGTGAACACGCTGTCGACCTACAACATCATGGAGGCGGCGGTGAAATTCGGCATCCGCAAGGTGATCTTTGCCTCGTCCGAGACGACCTATGGCGTTTGTTTCGCCGATGGCGAGGTGAAGCCGGATTACGTGCCGGTGGATGAGGATCACCCCACCGTGCCGCATGATGCCTACGCCATGTCCAAGGTCTGCAACGAGGCCACGGGGCGGTCCTTTCAGGCGCGCACCGGGGCGGATATCTACGGTCTGCGGATCAACAACGTGATCGAGCCGCACGAATATGCGCAGAACTTCCCGGCCTTCATGGACAATCCGGCGCTGCGGCGGCGCAACATCTTTGCCTATATCGACGTGCGCGATCTGGGGCAGATGGTGGAGCGGTGTCTGCAGACCGACGGGCTGGGCTACGAGGTGTTCAACGTCTCGAATGACGACATGTCGGTGGGGATTTCCTCGTCCGAGGTGAGGGAGCGATTCTATCAGGGCGTGCCAGTGCGGCGCGAGATGGGCCCGGATGAGACCTTCTATGCCAATGACAAGGCCAAGCGGCTGCTGGGGTTCGCCCCGAAACATTCGTGGCGCGAGGTTTTGTGACAGTTTCTTGACACGGCTCAAGGCGGGGGCTGCGGCGATGTGACAGACTCGGGGGCGAAACAGGAAAGGAGAGCGCATGCCCGAAGATACCAGCCCCCAGATCGAGGCCGTTGAGGCCATTCCCGCCGCCCCCGACGCGACCGACGCCGCCGACGCGGTGATCGCCGCGCCGCAGCCCCTGCGCAAGCCGCACACGCCCACGCCCGACGAAATCCGCCGCGCCTTCGAGACCGGCGAATACCCCTATGACGTGAAGCTGTCGCGCCGGTCCTATGAGCGGGAGAAGGCGCGGCTTCAGGCAGAGCTGCTGAAGGTGCAGCTTTGGGCGCAGGAGACCGGGCAGAAATTCGTGCTGCTCTTCGAGGGGCGCGATGCGGCGGGCAAGGGCGGCACGATCAAGCGCTTTACCGAGCATCTCAACCCGCGCAATGCCCGCGTCGTGGCGCTGAACAAGCCCACGGACGAGGAACGCGGGCAGTGGTATTTCCAGCGCTACATCCAGCACCTGCCGACCAGCGGCGAGATCGTGCTGTATGACCGATCGTGGTACAACCGCGCGGGCGTCGAGCGGGTGATGGGGTTTTGCGAGCCCAACGATTACCTCGAATTCATGCGCCAGACCCCGGATCTGGAACGGATGCTGGTGCGCTCGGGCATCCGGCTTTACAAATACTGGTTCTCGGTCACGCAGGACGAACAGAAGGCGCGCTTTGACAGCCGCGAGACCGACCCGCTGAAACAGTGGAAGCTGTCGCCCATCGACAAGGCGAGCCTCGGCAAGTGGGACGACTATACCGAGGCGAAGGAGGCGATGTTCTTCTACACCGACACCGCCGATGCGCCGTGGACGGTGATCAAGTCGAACGACAAGAAGCGCGCAAGGCTGAATTGCATGCGGCATTTCCTGTCGACGGTGGACTATCCCGGCAAGGACCACAGGATCGCCAAGCCCGCCGATCCGCTGATCGTGGGGGGCGCGAACCACGTGATCCACCGCTCCGAGCATATCCTCGGCACGGCGCTGCACCCCGATACGCGCAAGGCGACCTGACGCGCAATCGACACTGGCTGGCCTATAGCGCCAGCCAGTCCATCAGCGGGGCGCGGTCCTCGATCTCGGTGCGCAAGAGCGCCTCGGGGTCGGCGGTCAGCGCGTCTTCCAACCCGTCATGCCAAGCCACCAGCCCCTTGTGGCGCAACAGCGCCTCGCGCGGGTGGTCGGCGGGGTAGGGGGCGGGGACGCGCTTGAGCGCAGGCGGGTCGATGCGCCAGTCGTGATCGGCGATCACCGCCGCCAACGTCTCGCCCTCGGGGCCTGCCACCTTGGCGCGGTAGCGATCCAGTTGCCCAGCCTCGAACCCCATCACGCCCGCGCCGAAGGTCGCGTAATCCGGCGAGATCCCCAGCATCCAGGCCCGCCCGTCGGGCAGCGACCACATCATGTGCAGATGCGTGTGATAGGGCGTCTTGTCCTCGGAAAAACGCACGTCGCGATGCGGGCGAAAGAGCTTGGTCCGCACCGCGTGGCCCTGCGCCAACTCCATCCAGCGGGCCAGATCGGCCAGCAGCTTTTCCGCCGGGCGTTTGAGATAGCTGTCATAGTCGGATTTGCGCGCAGTGAACCAGTCACGCGTATTCTGTTCGGCAAGCTCCGACAGAAAGGCGCGCGCATCCGGCAAAAGGCGTTTCAGATCAATCGCTTCGGGCATGAAATCGTCCTGGGGTCTTCTGCCCCGTGGACATCATAGCATTTTTTGCGGGCAAATGCGCGTGTCGTCGGGGCAGACCTGCTTGCCAAGGCAAGAGGGCGCCGATACCCCTTGGCGCGATGGCTGAACGGATGACATATGGCGGGCATGCCCGCGCGGTGCTGGGCCTTGGCCTGCCCCTGATCGGCGGCCATCTGGCGCAACTGGCCATCGGCATGACCGACACGGTCATGATGGGCTGGTACGGGGTGCCGGAACTGGCGGCGCTGACGCTGGCGGGGTCGCTGTTCTTCACGCTGTTCCTGTTCGGGTCGGGTTTTGCCTGGGCGATCATGCCGATGGTGGCGACCTTCGCCGCACGTGGCGAGACGGTGCAGGTGCGCCGGGCCACGCGCATGGCGCTGTGGCTGTCGATCCTGTATTTCGTGGTGATGATGCCTTTGCTGTGGTGGTCGGGCCCGTTGTTGGAGCTGTTGGGCCAGACGCCCGAGCTGTCGGCGCTGGCGCAGACCTATCTGCGCATCGCGGGCTTCGGCATGCTGCCGGCGTTGGGCGTCATGGTGATGAAGAACTACCTCGCCGGGTTGGAGCATACCCGCGTGGTGCTGTGGGTCACGGTGGCGGCGGCGGTCGGCAACGTGGCGATGAACTACGCGCTGGTCTTCGGCAATTGGGGTGCGCCCGAACTGGGGATCGCGGGGGCGGCCATCGCTTCGGTCTTCGTGCAGCTGGTGTCGATGGCGCTGATCGTGGCCTATGCGCTGCGGGTCCTGCCCGAGCACGCGCTGTTCCAACGCTTCTGGCGCCCGGATTGGGAGATGTTCGGGCAGGTCTTCCGGCTGGGCTGGCCGATCGGGCTGACGACGCTGGCTGAAGTGGCTTTGTTCGCAGGGGCCTCGGTGCTGATGGGGATGCTGGGGACGGTGCCGCTGGCGGCGCATGGCATCGTGATCCAAGTGGCGACGGCGACCTTCATGATTCAGATGGGCCTGTCGAACGCGGCGACGGTGCGGGCGGGCAACGCGCTGGGGCGCGGCGACGCGCGGCACATGCTCGACGGGGCTCGGGTGGTGATGGTGATGGGGGCCGTGGGCGTGGCGGTGTCCATCGCGCTGTTCGTGCTGGCGCCCGAACTGGTGATCGGCCTGTTCGTCGACCCAGACGATCCGCAGCGCGCGGCAATCATCGCGGTGGGGCGGCAACTGATGCTGATCGCGGCGCTGTTCCAGCTGGCGGATGCGGTGCAGGTGCTGCATCTGGGCCTGCTGCGCGGGTTGCACGACACGCGCGTGCCGATGATCGTCGCCGCGTTCGCCTATTGGGGTGTGGGCATGCCCGCCGCCGCCGGGCTGATGTGGCTGGGCTGGGGCGGCGTCGGCGTCTGGCTGGGCCTGACCTTTGGCCTGACGGTGGCCGCGGTCGCGTTGGGGGTGCGGTTCTGGCGGCACGGGGCCGCCATGGTCGTCAGTCCACGTTGATCATCCACGGCACGCCGAAGCGGTCGCGCAGCGTGCCAAACCCCTTTGCCCAGAATTGCGGCCCCCAAGGCATCTGGGTCTCGCCCCCCTCGGCAAGCGCGGCATAAAGCTGCGCGCCCTTGTCCACATCGTCGAGCGCGATCTGCAAGTCAAAGCCGGAATGCCCCCGGAACACGTCGCCCATCGTGGCGCCCCCCATCACGTCCGAGGCCATCAGGGTCATGTTCTCTAGCACCAGCTGGGCGTTGGCGACGCGGTCGCCCATGCCTTCGGGCACCATCGAGGTGTCGGGCATGTCGGCGAACCGCATGATCGTCAACTCTCCGCCGAGCAGGGATTGGTAAAAGGTCATGGCCTCGGCGGCGGTCCCGTCAAAGGTCAGGTAGGCGTTCAGTCGCATCGGTGTCTCCTGTCTCGCTGATCGCAGCATGCGCGCGGCCCGACAGAAATGTCTAGGGTCAGGAACGGAGGTATTCCGCCATTGCGCGGGCCGGTCGGGACTGTTTGACTTGGCCTTGCCTGCACCGGGCATCGTGCCGGTCAGGGATATTTGAACAAGGGACAACACAGGGGATTTTTCATGGATACGACGATGGCAGGCCAAGGCGGCTATACCCGCGAGGTCGGCATAGGCGAAGCGGTGACGCTTTTCTTCACCAACTACGTCAATTTCAGCGGCCGTTCGAACCGGGGCGAATATTGGTGGGCGTTCCTCGCGATCTTCCTGATTTCGCTCGGGCTGTCGTTCCTCGATATGGCGCTGGGCATCGGGCTGCTGGGCGGGCTGTTCTCGCTGGCGACGCTTCTGCCGGGCCTCGCCATCGGCGCGCGCCGCCTGCACGACATCGACAAGTCGGGCTGGTGGCTGCTGATCGGGCTAATCCCGCTGGTGGGTTTTCTGGTGCTGATCTATTTCTTCGTGCAGCCGCCGAACCCCGGCCCGAACCGCTTTGGCTGAGACTTGAGCGCCCCCTGTCCCGTCCGGGCCGGGGGGCACCGTCTTTGCGCGCTTGCAGGACGGCGCGCAGGCGACTAGAAGGCGCCCGTCTGGATCAGCAAGGAGAGCGCAGATGGGCTTCCGTATGGGTATCGTGGGTCTGCCGAATGTCGGCAAGTCGACCCTGTTCAATGCGCTCACCAAGACCGCCGCGGCGCAGGCGGCAAACTTTCCGTTCTGCACGATCGAGCCCAATGTGGGCGATGTGGCGGTGCCGGATGACCGGCTGGACAAGCTGGCGGCGATTGCCGGATCGAAGCAGATCATCCCGACGCGCATGACCTTTGTGGACATCGCCGGTTTGGTCAAGGGGGCCTCCAAGGGCGAGGGGCTGGGCAACCAGTTTCTGGCCAATATCCGCGAGGTCGACGCGATTGCCCATGTGCTGCGCTGCTTCGAGGATGACGACGTGACCCATGTCGATGGCCGCGTCGATCCGGTCTCGGACGCCGAGACCATCGAGACCGAGCTGATCATCGCCGACATGGAGAGCTTGGAAAAGCGGCTTCAGAACATCGTGCGCAAGGTGCGTGGCGGCGACAAGGAAGCGGTGCAGCAGGAACGCCTGATGAAGCTGGCCATGGCCGCTTTGGAGGATGGCAAGCCCGCCCGCGTGGTCGAGGTCGATGCCGAGGATCTCAAGCAGTGGAAGATGCTGCAACTTCTGACCTCGAAACCCGTCCTGTATGTCTGCAATGTCGACGAGGGCGACGCCGCCGAGGGCAACGCGCTGTCGGCCAAGGTCTTCGAGATGGCGGCCGCGCAGGGCAACTCCGCCGTCGTGATCAGCGCCAAGATCGAAGAGGAAATCAGCCAGCTGGACGAGGACGAAGCCGCTGAATTCCTTGGTGAACTCGGCCTGAAAGAGGCCGGTCTGGATCGTCTGATCAAGGCCGGGTATGCGCTGCTGAACCTTGAAACCTACTTCACCGTCGGCCCGAAGGAAGCGCGCGCTTGGACGATCAAGCAGGGCACGCTGGCCCCGCAGGCGGCAGGCGTGATCCATGGCGATTTCGAGCGCGGCTTCATCCGCGCCGAGACGATTGCCTATGACGATTACGTCACCTTGGGCGGCGAAGGCCCGGCGAAAGAGGCGGGCAAGATGCGCGCCGAGGGCAAGGCCTACACCGTCAAGGATGGCGACGTCCTGCACTTCCTGTTCAACACCTGACGGCCCGCCTGTCGACAATCTGCATACAAGCGCGGCATAAGGTCGTGCACAAGATGTCGCGCGTATGCAGCGTGTGCACAGCGCGCCCCTTGGCTTCTTTGGTCCGAAAATACCTCGGGGGTTTGGGGGCAGAGCCCCCATGCCGTCCTCAGAATACGAAATCGTCGGCGGTCAGCTGCGCCAAGCCGATGTTCTCGACGGTCACGCTGTCGCCCGGAGCCAGCGTGATCACCACATCCGTACCGACCTGCGCCAGCCCAAGCGCACCCATGCCGGACAGCCCCAGCGCCGTCAGGTCGATCAGGTCCGAGCCATCCTCGAAATCGGTGATCGTGTCGTTGCCGTCCCCGGCGCCAAAGATGAAGACATCCGCCTGCGCGCCGCCGGTCAACTCGTCATCGCCCGCGCCGCCGGTGAGGTCATCCTTGCCCGCGCCGCCATCCAGATCGTCATCCCCGGCCTCGCCGTAGAGCTTGTCATTGCCGGCATCCCCCGACAGCATGTCGGCGTCGGCACCGCCCCAGAGCTTGTCGTTGGCGTCGCCGCCGAACAGCACATCCACGCCGTCACCGCCGCGCAACTGGTCCTTGCCCGCGCCCCCCGAAAGCGTGTCATTGCCCGCCTCGCCATACAGGGTGTCATTGCCCAGACCGCCATCGAGCAGGTCGGCGAAGAGGGTCCCGAAAAAGCGGTCATCCGCATCGGTCAGGTCCCCGGCATTGGGCGCCGCGACCAGCGTGAAGTCGTCATTGGTCAGGGTCAGGCCCGCAGCCCCTTGCAGGGTCAGCACCGCGCCGCCGGGCAGGGTCAGCAGCAGGTCGGCACCGGACACGGCCACGCTCAGTTGCGCCATGTCGTAGACGCCAAGCGCGGTCAGGTCGATCAGGTCGTCGCCCTGCGCAAAGTCGGTGATGGTGTCATTGCCGGATTTCCAGCCCTCGGTGACGAATACATCCCTGCCCGTGCCGCCGGTCAGCAGGTCGTCGCCCTTGCCCCCCGAAAGGGTATCATTGCCCGCCTCGCCGTCGAGCACGTCATTGCCGCGCCCGCCATACAGGTTGTCGCGGCGGTCGCCGCCCAGCAGCAGGTCATCCTTGCCGCCGCCGATCAGCGTGTCGTTGCCGTCCCCGCCCAGCAGCGTGTCATGGCCGGAATCGCCGTCCATCAGGTCGTTGCCCGCGCCGCCCTCGGCATAGTCGTCGCCGCAAGAGACGTCGATCGAATCGTCGCCATTGTCGCCATAGACGGTGTCGTTGCCCATGGTCGAATGGATTGAGTCATTGCCGCCGCCGCCATAGATCAGGTCGTGGCCACCATCGGCAAAGACGGAATCGTTGCCGCCAGAGAGGTCGATGATGTCGTCCTCATCCGTGCCGACGATCGAATCGCCCTGATTGGTTCCGGTGATGATGGCCATGGCAGTGGCTCCCTTGCAAACGGCATCGATACAATACCGGGCAAGGTTAACGGCCTGCGCCAATCATGGAAGAATTTTGGTTAATTCAGGGCGAAAATGGGGCGACAGGTCCGATTTTCGCAATCCAGGGTTGAACCTTGGTTTCCCGGGGCGGGATGATCCGCCGCCCCGAGACGATTTGTTGAGACTCGGCGATCAGGCCGACATCGCCTTGGCGCGACGCGGACGGCGGCGCTTCGCGCCGTTGCCGCCTGCGGGCTTGCCCGCCGCATGGGCCGGTTTGCCACGTCCTTGGCCCTGACCGCCGCCATGGCCACGGCCACGACCGCCGCCACCACCGCCACGCGGCTTGCGGTCGGGGTCTTTCGGGATCGGGCCAATCGGGGCAAAGCCGCTGGCGACGGGAATGTCGACCTTCATCAGCTTCTGGATCTGGCGCAGCAGATCGCCTTCTTCGGGGGCGCAGAACGCAATCGCCTCACCCTCGCGGCCGGCACGGGCGGTCCGGCCGATGCGGTGGACGTAGTTGTCGGGCACCTCGGGCAGTTCGTAGTTGATCACATAGGCCACGCCAGGGATGTCGATGCCGCGCGCGGCGACGTCGGTGGCGACCAGAATGGTGATCTCGCCCTCGCGGAAGGCCTTGATCGCGCGGTCGCGCTGGCCTTGGCTTTTGTTGCCGTGAATGGACGCGGCGTTGAAGCCATCGGCCACCAGCCCCTTCATCAGCTTTTCCGCGCCGTGCTTGGTGCGGGCAAAGACCAGCGTCAGGGCGTCACGATCCGCGTTCAGGATTTCGCGCAGCTTGGCGGGCTTTTCGCCCTTGCCGATGAAGTGGATCGACTGGGTGACCTTGTCCGCCGCCTTGCCCGGAGGCGCAACTTGGATGCGCTTGGGGTCGGTCAGATAGGCGCGCGAGAGTTCCTCCATCTGCTTCGGCATGGTGGCCGAGAACAGCATGGTCTGGCGCGGCGTGCCCAGTTGCGGCGCGATGCGGCGCAGCGCGTGGATGAAGCCCATGTCGAGCATCTGGTCGGCCTCGTCCAGCACCAGATTGCGCGCGGTGGACAGGTCGACGGCGCGGCGGTCGATCAGGTCGATCAGGCGGCCCGGCGTGGCGACGAGGATGTCGACACCCTTGGACAACACGCCGATCTGGCGGTTGATCGACTGGCCACCAACCACGGTGGTGACGCGCAGATGAGTGCCATCGGTCAACATGCGCAGGTTGTCGGCGATCTGGTTCACCAGCTCGCGCGTCGGCGCAAGGATCAGCGCCTTGACCGATTTCGGCGCGCGGCGGCCTTGGTCGGACATCAGGTTGTGGATCAAGGGCAGGCCAAAGGCCAGCGTCTTGCCGGTGCCGGTCTGGGCGAGACCCAGCACGTCATCCCCGTTCAGCGCGTGCGGGATCGCCTGCAACTGGATTGGGGTGGGTTTGGTCAGCTTGGCGCGGTCGAGCGCCTCGTTCAGCTTCGGCGCAAGGCCGAGCGATGCAAAATCGGACAATCTATTTCCTTTGCGGGGCGCATGAGTGCGCCCTTGGGTGACCCGACCGGAGACACTCCGACGAGCCGAGGGTTCGCGCGGCCTCTGAATGCGCGGGCGTTTCCCGGGCACTTGGCCGAAGCGTTCAGGAACCCTGCGTGATGGGGAACTGGTCAGGTCTGTCGCTGATGGCCCTTGTCAGAAAAGGCGCGGCATGCTCACGCGGCAGCGCAGCGACTGGCCTCACATGAGGCTTTGGGCACGATCTGTCAAGGGGAACGTCGCCGCTCAGAGCAGCGGGCGCGGACGGTAGGCATCGGCATCCAGCCCAGTTTCGGCATAAAGCCGGTCCGGATCGGGCACGACCAGCCGCCGGGCCGACCAGTCGGCGAGACCCTGATCGCGCAGGCGGGCCAGCGTCTTGTTGGTGTGGACAAGGCTCAGGCCAAGCGCATCGGCGAGATCCTGTTGCCGGTAGGGCAGGGCGACGGCGTTGCCGGACGACGGCTCGATCCGACGCAGGCGTACGAACAGTTTGTGCAGGGCCCATGCGACCCGTTCGGTCGCGGCCTTCTGGCCGATCACGCTCAGCGCCTCGCCGAGCAGGCTTTCCTCGCGCGCGGCGAGATGGGTGATGTCATAGGCACGGGCCGGGCAGTTGCGGAACAGGTCCCACAGGCGCGTCTTGGGAAAACAGCACAGGATCATATCGGTGGTGGCGGTCACGGAATGGTCCATCTCATTCATCACCCCGGCCTGAAGCCCGAGAAAATCGCCGGGCAGCACGAAGCCCACCACCTGTCGTTCGCCGTCGGGCAGCGGCACCGAGCGCAGGCCAAGCCCGTCGAGCACGGTGTAAAGCATGTCCGAATCCTCGCCTGCGGACAGCACGTTCTGGCCCGCCCGCACATGCCGTTCACCGGTCTTGAGGGTTTGCATGTACGATTCCTCCTCATCTGTCATCGACAGGAAGGCGGGGCTTTGGCGAAGGGGACAGGCTTTGCAATTTCTCATATATTTTATCTAACTATGTCGTGGTTTAATTCTTGCCGCCCAAGGGTCGTGATAGCCTCACGGCTTGGGGGTACATTGATGACAGCTCAGAAGACATTCGCCCCGTTCAAAGCGTTGATCGTGGCAAACAATACCATCGAATCGGAAGATCTGGCCGAGTTCCTTGAACTGCACCGGTTCGGTCCGGTGGCACAGGTCCTCGGGGCGGACGAAGCCGCGGTGATGATCCGCAATGCTGCGCACGCGCCGAGCGTGGTGGTCTTTGCGCTGTCGATGCACCGCAGTGGCAGCAGCGACCTGCTGGACTTGGTGCTTGCGTTGCGTGCGCCGTTGATCTGTATCGACATGGAGCCGGGCCGCGACATCGCCGAGGGCGTCGTCGCAGTCCGGCGGCCATATTCCGATATCGATCTGCAAAAGGCGATCGCTGCGCTGTCGCTTTAGCGACGACCGCGCAGGGCCATGCCCAGCACGATACCCGCACCCAGCGCGCCAAGGACGGCAAGCCCCGGGTTGCGCTGCACGCCGCGTTCGAATTCGGACTGGGCGGCGGCGATCTGGTGCTGACCGTAATGGACCGCCTCGCGCGCCCCTTCGCGGGCCGTGCGCGCGGTTTCGCGGGCGTCGTCGGACAGCTTGCGTGCGCCGTCACGGGCGCGGTCGCCGAACTGCTTGATGCGGCCCTCGGTGGTTTCGTATTCGGGATCGGTGTCCATGGGATGATATGTCATTGATCTCTCCTTTCCGAATATGAACGCGGGCGGGGCGGGCTGGTTCCGTGGGAACTTTTGCGCTGGTGACGGGTTGACAGGACAGATCAAGGAAACAACCCGAAAGGACTTTTCCCATGCTGTACTGGGCCATTCTTTTCTTTGTCGTAGCCATCGTCGCGGCCGTTTTCGGCTTTGGTGGCATCGCATCGGCCTCTGCCGGGATCGCGCAGATCCTGTTCTTTATCTTCTTGGTGCTGTTCATCGTGGCGCTTGTCGCCCGCGCCTTGCGCGGTCGGACGCCGTGACCGGATCAGACATGACACATGAAAAAGGGCCCCCGCACGGGGCCCTTTTTTGCGGCGTCGACGCGATGGCGTCAGGCCTTGAGGGTTTCGGTCGAAGAGAAGAACATCGCTTGGCTGACCGCCGAGCGCACCTGTTCCTCGGTATAGGGCTTCGAGATCAGGAAGGCCGGCTCCGGCCCGTCGCCGGTCAGCAGGCGCTCGGGGAAGGCGGTGATGAAGATCACCGGCACATCGGGATAATGCTGTTCGAGGATGCGGTTGACCGCGTCGATGCCCGAGGAATTGTCGGCGAGCTGGATGTCGGACAGGATGAGGTCGGGCTTTTCCGCCTTGGCCAGATCCATCGCGGCGCTTTCGGTGCGCGCGACGCCGGTCACCTGATGGCCCATCTCGGCGACCATGCTTTCGAGATCGAGCGCGATGATAGCTTCGTCCTCGATGATCATGACGCGACCGGACAGGGATTTCGCCATCTCGGCATAGGCGATGTCGACCAACCGCGCGGCTTCGTCCTCGGGGACGTCCATGACGCGGGCAAGGTCGGTCAGCGGCATCTCTTCGATGGTGTGCAGCAGCAGCGCCTCGCGGGTGCCGGAGGTCAGTCGCGACAGGTGCGCCTGCGCGCGCGAGGCCAGCCCGGTATCGGTATCGGCCATCGCCCCGCCGGAGCTGGACCAAATGGTGTGAAACACTTTGAACAGCGCCAGCTTGGGCGCGATCGTGCGGTCATAGGCGCCCTGATCGGACAGGATCGCCTCAAGCGTTGCCGCGGCGTAGCTGTCGCCCCGCTCTTGCGAGCCGGTCAGCGCGCGTGCGTAGCGGCGCAGGTACGGCAAATTTGCCCCTACGCTGGTGGTCAGATCGACAGTTGTCGCTTCAGCCATGTTTTTTTGCCCTGTGTTGCAAGTTTTCTCGGAACCAACGTCAGGTTCCGGCGTTTGGTTCCAGCTATCGTTTAAAAAATACGTCCCAATACAGGTACAACGGTGACATGACTCACAACGCCAAGAGATCAAGGCTGCAAAGCGAGATCGACGACAACCTCCGCAAGGCCTTTGATGAGGTGGTGAAACAGGATGTTCCTGACCGCTTCCTCAATCTCCTTGACCAGCTGCGCGCGCAGGAAACGGCGCAGTCGGGCGAAACCCAAACCCGATCGCCGGTCCCCCAGCCCGCGCATGGAGACGACGATCATGCGTGACAAGAACGTCGATCCGCGCGACGAGATCGTGGAGCATATCGGCGCGATGCGTGCCTTTGCCATGAGCCTCACGCGCAATTCGGCACTGGCCGATGACATGGTGCAGGATGCGCTGGTCAAGGCGTGGTCCAAGATCCACACCTTCGAGGCGGGCACCAACATGCGGGCTTGGCTGTTCACGATCTTGCGCAACACTTACTATTCGCACCACCGCAAGGCCCGCCGCGAGGTGCAGGATTCCGAGGGCGAACTGTCCGGTGCGCTGGCGCAGAAGCCCGATCATGACGGTCGGTTGCAGATGCGCGACTTCAACACCGCGTTCGGCCAGCTGACCGACGAACAGCGCGAGGCGCTGATCCTTGTGGGCGCGTCGGGTTTTTCCTATGAAGAGGCAGCCGAGGCCTGCGGCGTGGCCGTCGGCACGATCAAGAGCCGCGTGAACCGCGCCCGCGCGCGTTTGGCGCAACTTATGCATCTGGAGGAGGACGAGAAGCTGGAACTTACTGACGTGGTCACATCCGGTATCGTCTCAGACAACCAGAGCGCAGCTTGATCGCCGGTGGACGGATGCGGCGCCTTGGCAGTTACGGCCGAAGCCTCTCCGTCAGGCTGGTCCTGCTGCTGACCCTGGCTTTGTTGCCGCTGGGTCTGCTGTCGCTTTACCAGACAAAGAAGGTGCTCGACGAGGCGGAGGCCATGTCGCGCACCTCGCTCATGTCCAAGACCGTGGCCGCCAGCCATGCGGAGCGCGAGCTGTTCCAGAAGGCTCTAGGCGCGGCCGAAGGTCTGGGCGCGCTGGTGCTCGCCGCCAGCGCCGATACCTGCCGCGCGGCGGTCACGGATTTCATCGCGGAACACAGCAACTTCGTCTTCGCCGGGTTCATCGAGATGGACGGGCGGATGCGCTGCTCGTCGCATGACGAGGAACTGGATTTTGCCGGAACGCCGGATTTCGAGGACGCCATCACCAAGACCGGCCCGCATGTGGTCATGCGCAGCGACGGCATCGTGTCTGGCGAGGCGGTGGCGATCGTCATACATCCGATCATGCGCCGCGGGGTGCTGCAGGGGCTTGCCACCGTGTCGATCCCGCTGCGCGTCGCCAACGAGACGATCCGCGAGACACAGCTGGAAAGCGATTTGCGGCTGCTGACCGTCAACAACGAGGGCGAGATCGTCGTCTCGACCGATCCCGATTACCGGACCGAGGACCTGCTGCCGCGCGATGTGACGCCGGAGCAACTGGTGGGGCTGGCCGGGTCCACGTTCGAGGCACTGGCGGGGTCGGGCACGCGCCGCCTGTTCGCGGTGTCGGAACTGATCCCCGGCAGCGTCGTGCTGGTCGGCAGCGCGCCCTACGAAAACAGTGCCAATCTGGGTGGATCATTGCAGGGGCGGATGGCGCTGGCCTTTCCGCTGGTGATGTGGATCGCCGGTATGGGCGTGGCCTATCTGGGCGTGCAGCGGCTGGTCGTGCGCCACGTGCGCGCACTGCGCTCGGCGATGCGGCGCTTTGCGCTGGGTGACCGGGCGGTGGGGTCGCTGGCGCTGGACAATCCGCCCGAGGAACTGGCCGAGGCGGAACGCGCCTTCAACCGGATGGCGCTGTTGATCTCCGAGGCGGAGCAGCGCCGCGATCAGGACCTGCGCGACAAGAAGGTGCTGCTGAAAGAGGTGCATCACCGGGTCAAGAACAACCTGCAGCTGATCGCCTCGATCATGAACATGCAGATGCGCTCGGCCCAGTCCGCCGAGGCGCGCGGCCTCTTGTCGGGCTTGCAGCAGCGGGTCCGCGGGCTGGCGATGCTGCACCGCGCGCTGTATGCCGCGCCCGATCTGACCACGGTGGACGCCGCCGAACTGTTGCAGGCGGTCATCGAAGACGTGGCGCAGTCGCTCGGGCGGCCGGATGTCACGCTGGAGACGCATTTCGAAAGCGTCGAGCTTTATCCCGATCAGGCGGTGCCGCTGTCGATGCTGGCCGCCGAGGCGCTGACCAATGCGCTGAAATATGCCCGCGCGCCGGGGCAGGCGCGCATCGAGGTCCACCAGACCTTTGCCGCCGCATCGGGGCAGGTGACGTTGCGCGTCGCCAATTCCTGCGAAGGCGCCGCCGCGAAGGCAGGCGAGCTGACCAGTTCGGGCCTCGGCCAAAAGCTGATGCGCGCCTTCGAGGCGCAGTTGAACACGCTGGCGGCGGTCACCGAAAGTGATGACAGCTACGTCTACGAGGTCAGCTTCACGCGCGAGGAATTCGATCAGGGCGCGTCTGAGCGAAAGGCCTGAAAAGGACCTTGGCGCGGGAACTTGGCCCGCGCTGGCACGTTGATCTTCTGAACGCCGCATAGGCTGTAAAGGAGTATCACCGTGGACCTGATCCGCATCATCATCGCCATTCTGCTGCCCCCCTTGGGCGTGTTCCTGCAAGTGGGTCTGGGCAAGCATTTCTGGCTGAACATCCTGCTGACCATCCTCGGGTACATCCCCGGTATCGTCCATGCTGTCTACATCATTGCCCGCCGCTGAACGCGCCGCGCGTCTGGCGCGGCTGGAACGGCTGGCCGACAGCCTCGACCGCGCGTTTCGCGTGCCGGTTCTGGGGCTGCGGGTCGGTTGGGACGGCCTGCTGGGCTTGGTTCCGGGCATCGGTGACGCGCTGACCTTTGCACCCGCCGCCTTCATCGTCGTCGAGGCGCACCGCCTTGGCGCGCGCAAACGGGTGCTGGCGCGCATGTCCGTGAACACGGTTGTCGACACGGTCATCGGGGGCATCCCGCTGCTGGGCGACCTGTTCGACATCGGCTTCAAATCCAACCGCCGCAACGTGGCGCTTCTGCGTGACGAGTTGCACCGCGACCCGTTGGTCGCGCAGGCGCATCGCGCCGCCCTATCCTGAAGGAGGAGAGACAATGGCTGAACGCAAGAGATCCAAGGACATGAGCCGCGACACCGACAAGGTGTTCGGCAAGGACGACAAGGTGTCTCAGGCTGGCCGCGCTGGCGGCGAACTGAGCCGCAAGGTCGGCACCCGCGACGAGAAGAAGCGCGCCTTTGAACGGCCCGCCGGCGCGACGCGCGTGACGAAATCCGATGAAATCGAAGAGGACACCGACAATGGCTGAACATCTCAACGGTCTGCCCCGACACGCTTGGGTTCTGATCGCCGATGGCGAAAAGGCGCTGTTCCTGAAGAATGTCGGCGACGAGACTGACATGAACCTCGAAGTCGTCCGCAAGGACGAGCAGGACAATCCCAAGGCGCAGGACTGGGCCGCGAACCGGCCTGGCCGTATGCATGACACCGGGCCGGGGCAGGTCTCGGCGGTGGATGACACCGATTGGCACGAGTTGGAAAAGGAGCGGTTTGCCAAGGACATGGCGGACCATCTGTACCGCAAGGCCCATGCGGGCGCCTATGAGGCGCTGGTCATCGCGGCCAGCCGCCCGGTGCTGAGCGCGCTGCGCGACGCGATGCACAAGGAGGTGCGCGACAAGGTCATCCTCGACGTGCCGAAGGTGCTGACCAACCACCCGCTCGACGAGGTTGAGAAGCGCATTTCCGCCGAACTTCGCGCGCACTAGCGGGAACTCCTGCGGGATTTGTGGGTTATCCCATTGAACGCAAAGGAGATACTCTCATGAAACCTGCAGCAATCATAGGCGCGGTCGTCGCCGTGCTGGTGATCGGCTTTGCCTTTTACATGATCGACATCGACCAGACCCAAGAGGCGCAACTGCCCGAGGTCACGGTCGAGGGTGGGCAAGCGCCGGAATTCGATGCCGAGGTGGGCGATGTCGACGTCGACTCGGAAACCGTGGAAGTCGAGGTGCCGACCCTTGATGTCGAGCCGCCCAAAGACGACTGACCGCGGCGAACCTGCAACCTGAACCGAATTACCGAAAGGAGGTCCAAAATGGACCAAGATCGTATCGAAGGCAAATGGACCGAAATCAAAGGCCGCCTGCGCGAGGCGTATGGCGACCTGACGGATGACGAACTGGAGCGGACTCGCGGCAATCGTGAGCAGATCGAGGGCCTGATCCAGCAGAAGACCGGCGAAAGCAAGGACGATGCCCGCGCCTCGTTCGATCGCCTGCTGCAAAAGGTGTAAGCCATGGCCGACAAACCGGAAACGGATGTAGAGGCGGAAAAGCAGCTGTGGGACCAGCTCGGTGACATTCGCACCGGCATGCTGGTCGTCAAGGATAGCGGCCAGCACCCTCAGCCGATGACCCATTTCGCCGATCCCGAAAACGGCGCGATCTGGTTCATCACCTCGCGCGATACCGACCTCGTGGGTGCCCTGCGACAGGGTGCCGAGGCGGGGTTCACCTTGGTCTCGGGTGATGGCGATTACCATGTCAGCCTGACCGGGCCGTTGGTGCCCTATGAAAGCGCCGAGAAGCTCGACGAGCTGTGGAACTTCGCCGTGGCGGCGTGGTTCGAGCATGGCCGCGAGGACGACAATGTGCAGTTGCTGCGCTATACCCCGCGCGAGGCCGCGATCTGGGCATCGGATGGCAATCCGGTGCTGGTCGGGCTGAAGATGATGCGCGCGGCCATGTCCGATGGCGAAAGCAATCCGGACGTGGGCACGCATCGCGTCATCACGCTGCGCATGGCAGCCTGAGACGTTGCCAAGCTTGTGATCGAAGGGCGCCTGCGGGCGCCCTTTTCGCGTGGAACGGGTCAGCAGGGCAGACGTTATTGAGTCAAGCAAAGGAGGCTACCTCATGAACCTCACCTATTTGACGCAATTGCCCGTCATACATGCCACGGGCGAACATCTTGGCCGGGTCGAGGATGCGATCCTCGATCTGGAAAACGGCTGTGTCGCCTATTGGCGCACCAGCCTCGGGTCGCGCCTGCGGGCCGTGCCCCTGCTGATCACCGCGCGGCGAGTCGCTGCAAGCGACGAAGCGATGACCGTGCACATGAACCTCGACGACCTGAATGCGGCTTGCGA
The DNA here is from genome assembly GCF_003667315.2 of Tropicibacter alexandrii. Taxonomy (GTDB): domain Bacteria; phylum Pseudomonadota; class Alphaproteobacteria; order Rhodobacterales; family Rhodobacteraceae; genus Tropicibacter; species Tropicibacter alexandrii. Next base: position 133,439 of record NZ_RCTZ02000009.1, read on the forward strand.
GGAGGCCGAGAGCGCGACGCGCCATGTCGATCCGGCGCAACTGCCGGTGACGCTGCCGCTGGCTGGCCCTCTGGGCCATGCGGGGCTGTCGCCGATCGCCTTCGGCTTTGGCCGGCGCACCAGTGTCGATATGCCGGAGGGCGCACCGCCTAGCTGGATCTGGGGCCGCGACGTGCTGGACAAACCGCTTTTCACCCTGCGGGGGGAGCTGGGTCGGATTTCGGATGTCGAGATCGACACGGCGGCCAACAGCCTGACACGGGTCTTGGTCAAGGGCAGCCACGGCGAAACGAGTTTCGTCGAGGCGAGCGCATTGCGGCACGTGCCCGAGGAACGGACGCATTTCGTCGCGTCCAGCCGCCCAAGTCCGCAGATGTCGGCCTGATGCGGGCGCAAGGCGCTTCGAAGCGCCTTGGACCAAGCGCCTTGCAAGGCGCTTGATCGGCGATTTTCAAATCGCCGCGACGGCGCTGCTCTGGTTTCTGGCTTCGGCATAGGCGCAGGCCGCAGCGACCAGCGCCCGGAACAAGGCGCGTTGGCGGCGGGCATAAAACAGGTGTTCCGGGTGCCATTGCACGCCCAACGCAAACGGGTCGCTGCCGCGTTCGATGGCCTGTATCATCCCGTGCTGGTCGCGTGCCGCGACACGCAGCCCGCGGCCAAGGTTCCGGACGGCCTGCGTGTGCAGGGCGTTGACCTTCATCACCTCCAAGCCCGCAATATGCGCCAGATGCGTGTCCTCGGCGATACGGACGCTGCGCTTGGGCAGGATCGTCCGGATATGGCGCGCGTCGGGATAGCTGTCCCACGCGGCTTGGTCCAGATCGCCTCCCAACGCCACGTTCAGCATCTGCGCGCCGCGGCAGATGCCGAGCACCGGGATGCCCTCTGCGAGGGCGTGTTCCGCCAATCCCCGCTCAAAGGCGTCGCGGGCGGGATCGAGCCGGGCGCTCAGCCCCAATTGGCCACCGTAAAGAGAGGGCGAGATATCGTCGCCGCCGCCGATGATGATGGCGTCGGCGGCCTCGATGTCGGCAGGGCGCCCGGCGCCCCAGCGCACGGCGCGGCCACCGGCCAGCCAGACGTTCAATGCAACAAGTGGAAAAATCCGCCAGCCCGAGCGGCGCGAGGTCGTGACCCCGATCAGTGGCTTGCGCTCCATGCGGCTCATGCGGCGCCCAGCAGGGCGCCGACGCGCTCGGCCCACGGCCCCCGGCGCGAGAAGGCGCGGGCGCGATGCGCGCGCCACGCCATCTCCAGATCGGTCATCCTATCGGCATCGGCGGCGGTCTCTTCGACCTTGGCCCACATCTGCCACGCGTCCTGCAGGCTCCAGTCCGGCTCGTCGATGCGGCTGTCGGGCAGGCGGAAATGGAAGGCGGGGCGGGGCGAGGTCTTGTCCTTGGGGAACAGCTCGCTGTGACGGTCGGGGTCGTATTCCATCGACAGCGGCAGCAGGTCCAGCCCGTGATTGCGGTTCTTCGTGTGCCGCGCATAGAGCGCCATCATCGCGCCCATGTCCTGCGGCGGATTGGCGACAAGGTCATCGATCAGCGCCGGGGGCCAGGGATCGACGAACGGCAGCAGCCGCCGGGTCGTATCGATCCCGGCGCTTCGCCGCAAGTGGTCCTCCAGCAGGCCAAAGGCACGGATCGTGGCCAAGGTATGCGGGTCGTCGAGCCCGGTGACCTCGGGGTTGAGATGCACGCCGAAGCCCAGCAGCACGCCCCCGCGCGACCCGATGGCACCGGCCTCGCGCAGCGGGGACAGCACGCTGTCGAACTGCGCCACCTCGGCGGGGGTCAGGGGCGCGGTGATGATCTCGACCGGGACGATCTCGCGCACCAGTTCCATCCCGGCCTCGGGGATCGGCAGCCCGGCCTTGCGCCAGACCGTGTCCAGCTCGACGCGCAGATCGCCAAGGGCCGTGCCCTCGACGACCAGCTCATTGGGGCCGCTGTCGCGCGCGGTGCCACCGAAATGCTCCGCCAGAACCTCGGCGACGGCGGTTTCGGAGAGGCCCGCGAACTCGATCTCGACACCGCATTTGCGCGGGGTGCCGGAGGTGGTGTCGGGGTAGGCGAACGGGGCGAAATCACTCATCTGCTTCGATGGCTCCGTGACGGTCGGGCGTTGCGATGTTTGGTGAGGTCGCCGCCTCGACGCCCGCCGAAAAATAGGCGCCGACCCAGACGATCACCGGCAGGGCGACAATGCCACCCATCGGCCCCCAAAGCCAGAGGCCGAACAGAATCGCCAAAAACACCACCAAGGGATTCATCCGCAGCCGCTGGCCGACCAGCGTCGGCGTGACGAATTGCGCCTCGGTCATGTTCAGCGCCAGATAGGCGATGGGCGGCAGCAGCGCCTGAAACCCGGTCATGTTGATCATGCCGGCCACGAAGAGCGACAGCAGCATCACGGCGGGCCCGAGATACAGCACGAAATTCAGGATGAAGGCCGCAACCCCCCAAAGCACGGCGCTGGGCATGCCGAGCACGGTCATCGCGCCGAACACGGCGGCACCGAGCACGCCATTGATGGCCGTCACGGTGGTAAAATAATGCGACACCGCACGGTCGGCGCGCCGCAGCGTTGCCGAGCGCGCAGGCAAGGCCAGGTAGATGTCGTCGCGCGTCAGCAGGAAGAAGAACAGCGTCCCCGCAAAGATCAGCGCCTGCGCCATGAAATTTGGCGCCATCCACAGGGCTTCGGACAGGGTAGGCACCGCGTCTTCCATGCCCGATCCGCCGGGGCCGGTGATCGATTTCTTGATCTCCTCGGTCAGTGGTTCAAGACCGCGCAGGGTGCGAGTGATGTCTTCGAGCCAGTAAAAGACCCGCGATTCCAGCCGGGGGATTTGTCCGACCATGTCGAGCACGATCGGACCGACAAGGCCGATGCCCACCACGATGCCCGCCACCGCCAGCAGCAAGGCGCTGGTGGCGGAGACCGCGCGGGGCACGCCGATGCCGGAAAGCTTGGTCATGACCGGGGCAAGGACCACACCGGTCACCAGCCCCAGCGTCATCGGCGCAAAGAGTTCCTGTCCGTATTGCAGCAGCGCAATGGCGGCCACCGTTGCGATGACCGCCAGAGACAGCGACTGTCCGGGAAGGGAGTCGGACCTGTCAGCCATGATGGCCCGCATTCACCTCCGGTTGCGGGGCCGCAGCCTCGTCCGATTTGGAGTTAGGATCGAGCCGGTTGGACAGTTCGTCCGCCCCGGCGCGGGTCAGTTCGGCCAGTTCGGCGCGCAGCACCGCTTCGGCATCCCGCAGGGCAGCGTCGCGGTAGTCCCCCATCAGGCGGTCTTCGTGCCGGGTGGTGGGCAGAAGCGCGCCGACGAGCCCGCCGATGCCCGCCGCGATCGCTGCCGTCAGCAGCGGTTGGCGGTCGTGGGTTTCGGCAGCGGCGGTGCCCAGCCGGGCGGCCTGTTCCTCGATCTGGTCCTGCGCCTCGACCGCCTTCAGGCGGGCAGCCTTGACGCGGGCGCGGGCTTCGGGCCCGAGCTTCTCCAAGCCGCGATCCAGACGCGCGCGCAAATCGTTGCCGCTTGTGCGGACCCCTTGCAGGCGCATCCGGTGCTCGGCCCCAGGCGTGCGGGCATCGTAGGTGTCGGGTTCACGCTTGCGCGACGGCATCGCCAGCACGGCAAGCCCGAGGCCCAGCAGGGCGAGCCCCGCGGGATTGTCGCGCGCGGCGCGCGTGGCTTTTTGGGCAAGTTGGGACATGGCGTCGTCTCCGTTCTGGCGCAGGTCCGTGGCCCGGGCGAGGCCGGACAGGCTGTCCGACAGGGCGGCACGTTCGCGTGCGATGTCTTTTTCGAGTCGGTCGCGGGGGAAGTCGTCAGGCATGGTTGATATCTCCGAGCGTTTTGGCGTCCTGCTCCAGTCGGCGCAGGGTGCGGTCAGGCATGGCGCGGGCGCGGCGGATGCGACGGCGGGCGACGGTGGCACAGATCGCGGCGAGGATCAGCGCGATCCCGACCGTGGTCAGCACCGCGAGCGGGGGCGTCATGCCCATGGCGATCAGCGTCAGCGCGGCGCTGGCGCCCAGACCATGCAGCGCCGTCAGGCCCAGCATGGCGGCGGCCAAGTACCAGCCCAGCCCTTTGCCAGCCTGCTCGATGCCTTCGGTCAGCTCGGCGCGGGCCAGCTTCAGTTCGGCGCGCAAGAGGGCAGTGGCATGGTCCAGCACATCCACCACCAGCTGTGGTGCATCACGAAGACCGGTCGGCATCACACCAGCCCTCGGTCATCGAGGTGGCCGGTCCAAGGGTCAACTTGGTTGGATTGCTGGACAGGCTCCGGCGAGGCCTTGAGGAAACGTGCCAGCGCGAAGCCCGCCAAGGCCGCACCGCCCAGCACCAGCGCCGGATGGCGACGGGCGAGCGAGGCGGCGTCCTCTGCCATTTCGGGGATGGAGCGGCGGCGCATCTGGTCGGTCAGCGCGTCGATATTGTCCGCCAATTGGCCTAGGACCTGCGCCTGCAGGCTGTCGTTGTCATAGGCCTGCGCGGCCTCGTGGGTCTGGTCGGCGGTGCGATCGGCCTGCTCGGCGAACTCGTCGCGGGCGGCTTCGGCGCGGGCTTCGGCGGCGTCGGACACCTTGTCGCGAAGCTCGCGGGCGGTGTTTTGCGCGTCGGTTTTCAGGTCTGCGTGGGTCATGGGGTCCCCCCGTGTTCAGGTTGGGCGCGTGACTGCGCCGGTCCTGAAGCTAACGGGCCAGAGCCGCACAAGTTCCCGTGAGACTCACACGCCGAGCAAAGCGTGCGCGCGGTCTTCCTCCAGCGCGTCGAGGCGCCCCGCCCAGACCGAGCGCCCCCGGTCGAGGATCACCCCCCGGTCGCAGATCGTCCGCAATTCGGCCAACGACTTGTCGACGATCAGCAGGGACAGGCCGCTTTCGGCCTTGAGCCGGGCCAGCGCCTGCCAGATTTCCTGCCGGACCAGCGGGGCCAGCCCCTCGGTCGCCTCGTCGAGGATCATCAGCCGCGGATTGGTCATCAGCGCGCGCCCGATCGCCAGCATCTGCTGCTCGCCCCCCGACAGCGACCGCGCGACCTGCGCGCGCCGCTCCGCGAGGCGGGGGAAGAGCGCGCTGATGCTGGCCTCGGTCCACGGGCCGGGGCGCGCGGCGGCGATGAGGTTCTCGGTGACGGTCAGGTCGGCAAAGCAGCGCCGCCCCTCGGGGACCAGCCCGACGCCCAGCCGCGCCACGCGATGCGAGGGCAGGCGGCGCAGGTCGCGCCCGTCGAAGCGCATCTCGCCCTGCGACGGCATCATCCGGCAGATCGCCTTGATCGTCGTGCTCTTGCCCATGCCGTTGCGGCCCATCAGCGCCAGCGTCTCGCCCTCGGCCAGCGCCAGGTCCACACCGAACAGCGCCTGCGAGGCGCCATAGCTGGCGGTCAGGTCCGAGACGGTCAGCAGGCTCATGCCGCATCCCCCAGATAGGCGGCGCGCACGGCGGCATTGCGGCGGATCTCATCCGCTGTGCCGGTGGCGATCACACGACCCGAGACCAGCACGCTGATCCGGTCGGCAAGGGCAAAGACCGCGTCCATGTCATGTTCGACCAGCAGGATCGGCGCCTCGGCCTTCAGATCGCGCAAGAGCGGGACAAGCCGCGCGGCGCCCTCCGCCCCAAGGCCCGCCATCGGTTCATCCATCAGGAAGGCCTTGGGGGACAGGGTCAGCGCCACGGCGATCTCCAGCAGGCGGCGCTGGCCATGCGACAACTCGGCGGTGACGGTGGCGGCGTGATCTTCCAGCCCAACCCGGGTCAGCGCCGCCTCGGCCCGCCCCCGCAGCGCAGCGTCCGACAGCGCCGGTCGCCAAAAGCGCCATGGCTGCCGCGCCGCGCCGATCGCCGCCAGCAGGACGTTTTGCAGGACGGTGTCCTGCTGCGCCAACTGGCTGATCTGAAAGGTCCGCGCCAGCCCCTTGCGGGCCCGCGCCGGGACGGGCAGGGCGGTCACGTCTTCTCCATCAAGGAAAACCTGCCCCCGATCCGGGCTGAGCGCCCCGCCGATCTGCGCGATCAGCGTGGATTTGCCCGCCCCGTTCGGACCGATCAGGGCGTGTATCTCGCCTGCGCGCAGGGTCAGGCTGACATCGTCGGTCGCGGTCAGCGCGCCAAACGCCTTGCACAAGCCCCGGGTCGACAGGATCTCAGTCATGCGCCCGCGCCTTCCCGGCGATCAACCCGATGACCCCACCTTGGCCGAACAGCACGATGAGCAGCAACAGCGCGCCAAAGCCGATATGCCAATACTCGGTCAGCGCGCCCAGCCAATGCTCCATCAGCACGAACAGAACCGCCCCCACGACCGGACCAAACAGCCGCGCGGTGCCGCCGAGGATGATGAACACGATGAACTCGCCCGACAGCTGCCAGCTGAACATGGTGGGCGAGACGAAGCGATTCAGATCGGCAAACAGCGCCCCCGCCAGCCCGGTGATCGCGCCGGACAGGGTAAAGGCCAGCAGCCGCAACCGCAGCGGGTCGAGCCCCACGGCCCGCACCCGCTCGGGCGCCTGCCGCGCGGCGTTCAGCGCCAGTCCAAAGGGCGCGCGCCGCAGCCGGGCATGCAGCAGCAACCCCAGCAGCAGGGCCGCAAGGCACAGGCCGTAGAACTGGATCGGGTCCAGCGTGTTCAGCCCGGGAAAGCCGTTGCGGACATAGATGCTCATCCCGTCTTCGCCGCCATAGCGCGCCCATGAAATCGCGAAATAGTAGAACATCTGCCCGAAGGCGAGCGTGATCATGATGAAATACACACCCGAGGTGCGCAGGCTGAGCAGGCCGATGCAGAACGCCGCCAGCGCCGAGGCCAGCACCGCCACCGCCCAGATCACCGGCATGGATTTCGTGCCTTCGAACAGGACGGGCCACTCGAAGAGCGGGACGTAATTCTGCGCGTGCCACGCCAGGATCCCCATCGCATAGCCGCCGATGCCAAAGAACACCGCGTGGCCAAGGCTCACCAGCCCGCCCAACCCCAGCGCGATGTTCAACCCCACGGCGGCCAGCGCAAAGATCACTGCGCGTGTCACGAGCGTGATGGTGAACGGCTCATCCGCCATCACCGCCCAAAGCGGCACGATCACCAATCCCAGCAGGACCAATGCGTTGAGCAGCGCCTCGCGCCCCTGCTTCTTTGGTCCGAAAATACCTCGGGGGTTTGGGGGCTGGCCCCCAATCTGACCTGTGCTCATGCGCGCGCTCCGAACAGCCCGGTCGGGCGCCAGACCAGCACCGCCGCCATCAACACGTAGATCGCGATCTGCGCCAAGGCCGACCCGGCTTGGGTTGCGGCGGATGGCTCCATAACCAGCTTGAACAGTTCCGGCAGGAATATCCGCCCAAGCGTATCGGTCAGCCCCACCAGAAGCGCCCCGATGAAGGCCCCCTTGATCGACCCGATCCCGCCGATGACGATCACGACGAAGGCGAGGATCAGCACAGGCTCCCCCATGCCCACCTGCACCGACTGGATCGCGCCGACCAGCGCACCGGCAAGGCCCGCAAGCGCCGCCCCAAGCGCGAAGACGATGGTGTAAAGCCGCCCGATATCGACACCAAGCGCTGCGATCATCTCGCGGTCATTCTCGCCCGCGCGGATGCGGATGCCCAGCCGGGTGCGCCCGATCAGCCAGAACAGGCCGGCAGCAACCACCAGACCGACGACGATGATGGCGAGGCGATACGCGGGATACTGGATGCCAAGCGGCAGCGCGACCGGGCCGGACAGCGCGTCGGGCACGTCGAGATACAGCGGGAAAGAGCCGAAAACCCAGCGTGTTCCTTCCGAAAAGATCAAGATCAGCGCAAAAGTCGCCAGCACCTGATCCAGATGGTCACGCGCATAGAGCCTGCGGATCACCACCAACTCGATCAGCGCGCCCGCCAGCGCCGCTCCGGCCAGCGCGGCGGCCAGCCCCAGCACGAAAGAGCCGGTCAGCCCGGCCACAGCGGCGGCGCAGAACGCACCGACCATGTAAAGCGACCCGTGGGCGAGATTGATCAGGCCCATGACGCCGAAGATCAGCGTCAGGCCCGCCGCCATCAGGAACAGCATGATGCCGGATTGCAGCCCGTTGAGGACCTGTTCGAGGATCAGGGAGAATGTCATGAATGTCAGCGGGGGCGGGCGAACCCGCCCCCCGATCGCTTACATCTTGCAGTCGCCGACATAGGCGTTGTCGCGGTTTTCCATCGCGGTGGCGACGATCTTGTTCGTAAAGATGTCGCCCTCCTTGATCACCTCGCGCACATAGACGTTCTGGATCGGATGATTGTTCGCTGCAAAGCTGAACGACCCACGCACGCTGTCGAAATCCGCCTCTTTCAACGCCGCCTGAAAGGCCGCATCATCGTTCACATCGGCCTTGTCGATGGCGGACAGCAACAGGTTGGCGGTGTCGAAGCCCTGCGCGGCATAGATCGACGGCAGGCGGTCGTACTTTTCCTCAAAGGCCGCGACGAAGGCCGCGTTGGCGGCGTTGTCGAGGTCCTTGGACCATGTCGAGGAGTTCTTCACCCCCAACGCGGCGTCGCCCACCGCCTGAAGGATCGCCTGATCGAAAGAGAAGGCCGGGCCGACCAACGGCAGGTCGACGCCCGAATCCGCGTATTGCTTGAGGAAGGAAATCCCCATCCCCCCCGGCAGGAAGAAGAACACCGAATCCGCGCCCGAGGCCCGGATCTGCGCGATCTCGGCGGCGTAATCGGTCTGGCCCAGCTGGGTATAGACCTCACCTGCAAGGTCGCCCTCGTAGAACCGCTTGAAGCCGGTCAGGCTGTCCTGCCCCGCCGGGTAGTTGGGCGCCATGATGAAGGTGTTCTTGAACCCGGCCTGCGTGGCATAGGCGCCCGCCCCCTCGTGCAGGTTGTCGTTCTGGTAGGAGACCGAGAAATAGTTGGCGTTGCAGCCCCGGCCCGCCAGTTGCGCCGGTGCCGCGTTGGTCGACAGGTAGAACAGGCCCTGCGCGGTGGCCGAAGGCACGACCGCCATGGCGAGGTTCGACCAGACGATGCCCGTCAGCACGTCCACCTTGTCGGACTGGATCATCTTGTCGGCCAGTTGCACGGCGACGTCCGGCTTGCGCTGGTCGTCCTCCACGATCACCGTGACGTCGTCGCGCCCGGCTGCGTCGATTGCCAGCATGAAGCCGTCGCGCGTGTCGATGCCAAGGCTGGCGCCACCGCCCGACAGGGTGGTGATCATCCCCACCTTGACCTCTGCGGTGGCCGCCGTTGCCAGCGCCGCCACCGCGGTGCCCAATGCCAATGTCCTGAACGTCATGTCCCGTCTCCCCGTTTTTGTCGTGTTTTCAGAATGCCTTGAAGGTCAGCGTGGTCAAGGTCCGCTCGATCCCGTCGATATCCAGCAGGTGATCGTTGATGTATTTGCCCACATCCTCGCCCTCGGGAATGTAGAGCTTGACCAGCAGGTCGTATTCCCCGCTTGTGGAATACAACTCCGAATGGATTTCGCGCAGGGCGATATCGCCCGCGACGCGATAGGCGGTGCCGGGCTTGCAGCGGATCTGGATGAAGACGCAGTTCATGATGCGGGGTCCCCCTGTCGTGTTGCCCCGACTTGACCCGAAAATGCGACGGGAATCCAGTGCAATGATCCTTGTCTTGGACGCCATCCCGCGCGATCCTGTGCCTCAGGAGGTAGCATGACCTGGTCCATCTTGTCCGATACGAAATGCACGCTGGGCGAGGGGCCTTTGTGGCACCCCGAGCGTGGCAGTCTGTTCTGGTTCGATATTCTCGGCCAGCGCCTTTACGAATATGACGGGGTCGAGCGGCACTGGAGCTTTGACCGCCCGGTCTCGGCGGCGGGCTGGGTGTCTCGCGACCGGCTGCTGGTGGCGTCCAGCACCGATCTGAGCCTGTTCGACCTCTCGACCGGCGCGGCGGAGCGGCTTGTCGCGCTGGAGGCCGATCAGCCGGAAACGCGGTCCAATGACGGGCGCGCCGACCCGATGGGCGGGTTCTGGATCGGCACCATGGGATTTGGCTGCGAAGACGGGCTGGGCGCGATCTACCGCTATTACAAGGGGGAGTTGCGCCGCTTGTGGGACAAGGTCACCGTGCCCAATGCGACCTGTTTCGCGCCCGATGGCAGCTTTGCCCTGTTTGCCGATACGCCGCGCGGGCAGGTGTTTCGCGTAGCGCTCGACAAGGATGGCTGGCCAGAGGGCACGCCTTCGGTCTGGCTGGACCTGCGGGAAGAGGGGCTGAACCCGGACGGGGCCGTGATCGATGCCGAGGGGCATTTCTGGAACGCGCAATGGGGGGCCGGGCGGGTGGCCCGCTACGATGCCGATGGCCGCCTCGTCGAGACCCACGACTTGCCGACTGGCCAGACGACCTGCCCGGCCTTCGGGGGGCCGAACCTGTCGGTGCTCTATGTCACGTCGGCGGCGGAAAACACCGACGCCGCGGACCGCCATGCCGGCATGACCTTTGCGCTGGAGACCGGGGCGAAGGGGCAGCCCGAACCGCGCGTGGTGCTGTAGGATGCCGCCTTCGGGGATGCCATGACCGCGGATCGCGACGCCACGAGAGCGGGGGAAACCACCCTCCACCTGCCGCCCGCCGGGGATGCGCAGTTGCGCTTCATCGGTACGATCCGGACGCCCTTCCAGCGCAGGGAGGCGTGCCCGCGTCAGGGCCGCGAGGATGGGCCGGAATGCCGGTTGGAACTGCTGCCGGAACTGGCCGCCGGACTGGACGGGATCGAGGCTTTCGACCGGGTGGAGGTCCTGTATTGGCTGCACCGGGCGCGCCGGGACCTGTTGACCCAAAGTCCGAAATCCGACGGCTGCACGCGCGGGACCTTTGCGTTGCGTTCGCCGTTGCGGCCCAACCCGATCGGTACATCGGTGGTTAAGCTGGTCCGTCGCGACGGGCCAAGCCTGATCGTGCGAGGGCTGGATTGCCTCGATGGGACGCCGCTCTTGGACCTGAAGCCGGTGCGCTGTGCCTATTCGGTGCAGGCGCCGCCAAAGCCGTCGGACAAAGTGGGCTGACGGCGCTCAGGATGCATCGCTGGTGGCGAGGTGCCGTGTCAGCGCGCGCGAGGTCTGCACCCAGCAGGCGGCGATCTTGCGGCGCATCTGAACCAAGTCGTCCATAGCGGCAGTCGGAGCCGCCGACTGGAACTCACGCAACAGGGCGGCCAGCCGCATCGCGCCGAACACGCCGGTGGACCCGGCCATGCGATGCGCCTCTGCCGCCAGTGCCTGACGCGCGTCCTTGTCCGGGCTCAGGGGCATGGCAAGGAACGCGGTCACCTCGGTCGTGACGGTCGCGACCATGTCCGCAAGCTGGGAGTCGGAGAATTCCGTTGCGATATCGGCGAAATGCGCCGCATCGAAGATGGCAAGACCGGTCTTGGCCGCCTTGGTCGGGGCATCCCCCGACGGCGAGATCCGGGCCAGCATATTCAGCAGCGCGGCGCGCGAAATCGGTTTGATCAGCACGTCGTTCATGCCCGCGGCGCGGAACGCGGCCAGTTCATCGGGCATGGCGTGGGCGGTGGTGGCGATGATCGGCACGTTGGTCCCGGAGCGACGGATCTCCTTCGTGGCGGCGACGCCATCCATCACTGGCATCGAGATATCCATCAGGATCACATCGAAGGCCCCTTGCGCAGCCGTTTCAACACCTTGGCCGCCATCATGCGCCTCGGTGACGGTGTGACCGCCGGTTTCCAGCATCTTGCGCACGACCATGCGGTTGATGGCATTGTCCTCGACCACGAGCACGTTCATGGATTTGCCAGCCGGGACGACCTGTTCACCATCCTCCTCCGGGGTTTCAGGCAACTCCTGCGCCGCGTTTTCGGGCGCATCCATGGGCAGGCGCAGCCAGAACAGGCTGCCATCGCCCAATTCGCTTTCGGCCCCCAATTCGCCGCCAAGCGCGGTGGCGAGACGTTGGGAAATGCCAAGCCCCAGCCCCGTTCCGCCGGCCTTTCGGCTATAGGTGCTGTCGATGGTGACAAAATCGCCGAAAATCCGCTCCAGATCCTCCTCGGCGATGCCGACCCCGGTGTCGATGACCCGTAGCTCCACCTCCCTGAGACCCTTGTGGCATTCGGCTTCGAGGGTGATCGTGCCGTTTTGCGTGAACTTGATGGCGTTCGAGATCAGGTTCAGCAAGATCTGTCGCAGGCGATCGGGATCGCTGTAGACCTCGTGCAGGCTGGGGCTGGGCGGGGTCATCAGAAGCTTGTTGCCGTTCTGCTCGGCCTGGATCGATTGGCTTTCGACGATCTCGCGCAGCAGGTCCACGAGGTCGAAGCGGGTCTTTTGCATGCTCATCTTGCCGGCGTCGAGCCGCGAGATGTCGAGCACGTCGTTGACATGTCCCAGCAGAAGCTTGCCAGAACTCTGGATGATCTTCAGGTAGCGTTGCGTCTGGGCATCATAGCTGTCCATGTCCAGCAATTGCAGCGTGCCGAGGATGCCGTTGAGTGGCGTACGCATCTCATGGCTCATGACGGCCAGCAATTCGGCCTTTTTCCGTTCCCCCTCGACGGCGCGGTCGCGGGCGGCCTTGAGCGTCCTTTCGACCCGCACCCGGTCGGAAATGTCGCGGACGAAGCCGATGAAGATTTCGCCGGTTGGGCTGTTGGCCCTTGCCAAGGAAAAATCGACGGGGAAGACATCGCCCCCTTTCCGCTTGGCCTCTAGCTGAACGATTCCCTGGTCGATGACGCGAAATTGCCCGGTATCCAAATATCGCCGCATGCCGGCCTCGTGGCCTTGTCGGAAATGGTCGGGAATGACGAGTTCCGCCATGTCGGCGCCGATCGCCTCCTCCCGGGAATAGCCGAAGATCCGCTCGGCCGCGCCATTGTAATCCTCGATCCTGCCCTGCCTGTTGGTGACGATAACGGCGTCGAGCGAGGTCGAAATGATCGTCTCCATGCGTTTTCGGATCAGGCGGTTATCCGCTAGATCGCGCTCGCGGGCGCGCGCCACGCGCATCAGTGCGACCGCCACGATCAAAAGCAGCGCCACCAACGCCACGGTGAGGACCGCAATGTTGAACAGGGTTCGCGCCACGCTGGCGCGTTGCATGTCGCGGATACTCGAAAAGAATTCGATCCCCTCAAGCGAAATCCGCCGCGCTGCCTGCCGGGCATCGACGGCGTCCTCGGCCAGCGCGGGCAGCGCCGCGAGCAACTGCGCGTCATCGCCATCGATGACCGGTGTCCATGTTTCGAGGAAATCCTGCAGAAAGGCCAGTTGCTCCGCCGTTCTGGGGTTCGAGCGCAGGTCGGAGAAAACCGCGCTGGAGGCCAGGGTCTGGACCCGACTGAAAAACACATCATAGCGCAGCCGGACCTCTGTCAGGTCGGCCTCGTCCGAAAGTGCGTTTTTTAGTGCCGCGATGCGCAGCATCTGCACCTCGGTTTCCGCCTGGGTCATGGCGAACTGGACATTGTCCGACGAGGCCGTGGCGAGGTTTGACATCTGGGTGCGAACATCCAGAACAAGCACGCTGATCGTCGCCACGAAGAGCGACAGGATGAAACCGATGATGCCGCGTCGCACCAGGCTATTGGCATTGAAGATCACATAAGGAATGCGACGCATGGATTCGCCTCCGGAGCCCCGGGCGCCAAGATCAGTCGATCACCTCGATCCGGTCGAGTTGCCAGATGCTGCGGGCATAATAGACCTCTGCCTGAAAACGCGGATCGGAATCGTATGGGTAGATGATCCACAAAGGTCCCTTCTCACGCACGCTCATGGGTTTGCCGTTGCGCGCGTAGGCGATCATCGCGTCGCCGCTGAGCGCATCCTCCATGGGGATGTCGACCGCATAGTCATTGATCGCGCGGGCGCGCAGGTGGCTTCCCTCAAGAGTGAGCAAGTCAATCAAGGTGGACAGCGAAATGCCGGTGAATTCCTGATCGCCATCCGTCCAGATCGTCGAGGTCTGGATCGTCCGGCTTTCGAGGTCGCGCAGCATGTCGAGGTCGAAGGCGACGGTATCGCCGACATTGGCAGCCGCCCCCGAGCCAGTCACGCGCAGGATGACCGGGCCCTCGGGCTTGGCGATTTCGGCTGCGGCGGCCGGCAGGAGAAAATTGATCGACATGCACAGGGCGAGCAGAACGGTACGTGCGAAACTGGTCATGGTCCTTACCTCCGAAAGCAAGACGGGTTGGCAGTTTGTACCGGAAAAACGTGAACGAAGTCATATCGCCATCTGGCTAAGGTGACTATACTTTCGTATATTTTTAGGTGAAAAGATGTGCGCCGCCCTCGTCTTCGGGAGAGAGGTGCAAATACTCTGTTAAGACTGACGGTGTATCGATGGATCAGTCGAGAGTCATATGTCGGGGCCGGGTTTGGCGGTGGAACAGGAACTGGAAAGACGATGATGCGCATCTTGGTTGCCGATGATCATGACCTTGTACGTGAAACGATTGCTGCCTTTCTCGATGGCAGCGATGTCGAAGAGGTGCAGACCGTCGCCACCCTAGAGGATGCCGTCGCTGAGGCAGAGCGGACCGGCAGCTTTGATCTTGTGCTGCTGGATTACAACATGCCCGGCATGAACGGGCTCGAGGGGCTCGATCGGATGAGGCAGGCAAATGCCGGGCGCCCGGTTGCGATCCTGTCGGGCAGTGCCACGCGCGACGTGGCAGAGGCCGCTTTGAAAGCCGGTGCGCAGGGGTTCATCCCCAAGACCCTGAGCGCGCGGTCGTTGCTGACGGCTGCCCGGTTCATGGCTGCGGGCGAGGTCTATGCCCCGATCGAATTTCTGCAGCAACCCGAGGCCGACGAGACGGTGGGCAGTCTGACCAAGCGCGAACAGGATGTCCTGCGCGGCATCTGCGAAGGCAAGTCGAACAAGGAAATCGCGCGCGACCTCGACCTGCAGGAGGTCACGGTCAAGCTGCATGTCAAGACATTGTCGCGCAAGTTGGACGCCCGCAACAGGACCCACGCCGCGATGATCGCCCGGGACCGCGGCCTGACCTGAGCAGTTCGGCGCGCGGTCCCTTCGCCGCAAGCGGCAGGTGTCGTGGGGGGAACTCGCTGGACCAGCATGCGCTTGCGGGGCGCGTTTATTTACGCACAACCAGGCTTGGTGCGCGTTCCGGTCCGTGCGACGGAGAAGACGCCCGGTGTTGCGCGCGCGACCTATCGAGAGGGCGGGAAGCTACACAAACCATCTATGGCACGCGACCGCATCGGCCTGACTTGCCGCGCAATGTTGGCATCCCCCATTGATCCGGTACTGAAACGGGGGAAGTCTCCGCCCATGCTAGACCACCGGATTCGGATTATCCTCGCTTTCGTACTGCACGCCTCCAGTACAGGCGGCCTGCATGTACGCCTGCCCGAAATCCAAGCCGCGCTTGGCATTTCCGAGGCTGTCTACGGGCTTGTCCTGTTGGGCATGCCCGCCGGTGTCCTGTTCGGATCGCTGCTGAGCCCCGGGCAGATCGAACGGTTCGGCCCGAGGCGTGTCATGGCGCTGGGGCTGGTCATGGCGACGGCGTTGCAGATCCTTGCGGCCTTGGCGCCGAACGCCGCGTCGCTCGCCGCCATGATGGCCGTCTATGGCGTGTTTTTCGCCTGCACGAACGTGTCGATCAATGTCGAGGCCAATCGGTTCGAAACCCGGCACGCGGCGAGGATCATGAGCCTGTGCCACGGCTGGTGGGCTTTGGGTTTCCTTGCGACCTCGTTGCTTGCGGCTGGCTGCATCCGGCTCGGGGCGTCGCCGCTTGTCCAGTTCACGGCGCATGCTGCGATCATGGTGGCGCTGACTGCAACCCTAGTGCTTCCGATGCCCGACAGCGGCACGCCGGGACAGCCGCAAGCGCATCGGCGCTTTGCGATCCCAACCCGCGGGGTGGTCTTGATCGGGCTATGGGCGCTTGCCGGTATCCTTCTGGAAGGCGCGACACGGGGCTGGATCGTGATCTACTTGCGCGATGCGCTGGGCGCCGCCGAGGACCTCGCAGCGCTGGCCTTGCCCGCGGTGGTCCTGACGCAGACCGGGGGGCGCTTCGTCGCCGATGCCCTGATCGCCCGGTACGGCGTCGTGACCGTCGCGCGGGTGTCCTCGGTCCTGTTGGGGGTGGGCATCGGCGTCTTGGCCGGGGCGCCGACCGTTCCCATAGCCTTGCTCGGCTGCCTGCTCGTCGGGGGCGGGTTTGCGATCACGATGCCGCAGGGCTTTGCGGCGGCGGGACGGCGACCGGAGCGCCCGCCAACGGAAACCGTCGCGAGCTTTGCAACGCTTGCAACGATGATCGGGTTCGTGGGGCCGCCGCTGTTCGGGCTGCTGGCAGAGACCATTGGCCTGAGAGCGGCATTCGCTTTGCTGTTGCCGGTCACCTTCGTTTCGGTCGCGATGGCCGGGTGCCTCAATCCCACGAGGTCGGGGTGATTTTGGAAGGGGCGCCTGCATTCCGCCAACGCGCGGCCCGGGCGCAGGACTTTGGAGAGGGAGATTTGCGTCCTTTGAGTTTGGCGATCATGTCCGTGTGCCGGGGATCGAGTCACATGATGCCCCCGGGGGCGCGCACGGCATGTCGATGGCGTCAGACTTGTACGAATTCCGGGGGCAGGCTACGAATTCTGCAACCGGTTGCAGCCAGAATGCAGGCCTGAAAGGACGCAAGAGATGACCCAGATCGGCATTGGCATCGTTGGCGGCGGCTACATGGGCAAGGCCCATGCCGTGGCCATGTCCGCCGTGGGGGCCGTGTTCGATACCGCCCTGCGACCCCGGCTGGAAATGGTCGCGGCCTCCAGTCTTGAGAGCGCCACGCGCTACCGGGACCAGTTCGGATTTTTACGCGCGGCGCGCGACTGGCAGGAGCTGGTCGCCGATCCCAAGGTCGAGGCCGTCATCATCGCCGCGCCTCAGGACAGCCACCGGGCCATTGCCGAGGCCGCGTTCGCGCTGGGAAAGCCGGTGTTCTGCGAAAAGCCCTTGGCCGACACCATCGACAGCGCCCGCGCCATGGTCGCGGCGGCCGAGGCGGCGGGTGTCGCCAACATGGTCGGCTTCAACTATATCCGCACGCCTGCCAGCCAGTTCGTCCGGCAGCTCTTGGCCGAGGGCGCCATCGGGCGGGTGACGTGGTTTCGCGGCGAGCATACCGAGGATTTCTATGCCGACCCGACCGCGCCGCGCGGTTGGCGTGGGGTGGGACAGGCCAATGGCAATATGGGCGATCTGGCCCCGCATCCGATCAACGCCGCGCTGGCGCTGATGGGGCCGATCGCGTCGGTCATGGCAGAGGTCGAGACCGTCCATGCCGAACGCCCCGGTGGCCCTGTCACCAATGACGACCATGCCCAGATCATGTGCCGCTTTGCCTCTGGCGTGATGGGGCACATCTATTCCAGCCGCACCGCGACGGGCCGCAAGATGGGCTATGCCTATGAAATCCATGGGACACAGGGCGCGATCCGCTTTGACCAAGAGGATCAGAACGCGGTCTGGCTCTATCGCGCCGAGGGGCCGGAGGCCACGCGCGGCTTCACGAAGATCCTGACCGGTCCGGCGCATCCGGATTACGCGCCCTTTTGCCAAGGGCCGGGGCATGGCACCGGCTATCAGGACCAGATCATCATCGAGGCGCGCGACTTCTTGCGTGCCATCGAGACGGGCAGCGCGGTCTGGCCCAGCTTTCGCGACGGGCTTGCCGTGGCCGAGGTGGTCGAGGCCGTCCTGACATCATCCACCACCCGGCAATGGGTGCCGGTCACGCAGGTCTGAGAGGGCATCATGGCAATTCGCATCGGCAACGCGCCCTGTTCGTGGGGCGTCGAATTCGCGGGTGACCCGCGCAACCCAAGTTGGCGCAGCGTGCTGAGCGATTGCGCGGCGGCGGGTTACAAAGGCATCGAACTGGGTCCCGTGGGTTTCATGCCCGAGGACCCGGCAGAACTGGGCGAGGCGCTGGACGAATACGGGCTCGAGCTGATCGGCGGCGTGGTCTTTCGCCCCTTTCACGACCCGAACAAGTGGGACGAGGTCATGGATGGCGCGATCCGCACCTGCAAGGCCTTGCAGGCGCATGGGGCGCGGCATTTCGTGCTGATCGACTCGATCTCGCCCCGGCGCGCGCCCACTGCGGGCCGGGCGGCGGAGGCCGAGCAGATGGACCCCGCCGAATGGGCGGCCTATCGCGACCGGCTCGTGACCATCGCGCGCATGGGCGCCGAGGACTACGGGCTGATCCCGGAACTTCACCCACATGCGGGCGGCTTCATGGATTTCGAGCCGGAGGTCGAACGCCTGCTGTCCGAGGTCGATCCCGACCTGCTGAAGCTGTGCATCGACACCGGCCATTGCACCTATGCGGGCTTCGATCCGGTGGCCTTCATGAAACGGCACATGGACCGGATCACCTATGTGCATTTCAAATCCACCGATCCACAGGTCAAGGCGCAGGCGATTGCCAATCGCACAGGCTTCTACGATGCCTGCGGGCAGGGCATTTTCTGCAACCTGTCCGAGGGTGAGGTCGACTTTCCTGCGGTGCGGCAGGTGCTCTTGGACAGCGGCTATCAGGGCTGGTGCACCATCGAGCAGGATTGCGACCCGACGCTGGACCCGGACCCGGCTGGCGATGCCCGCAAGAACCGCGAATACCTTGAAAGCATTGGCTTCAACTGAGGGCACACGGCCATGGCAAAACTGAAATGGGGGATGATCGGCGGCGGCGAAGGAAGCCAGATCGGCCCGGCGCACCGCTTGGGCGCGCAGGCGGATGGGCGGTTCGACTTTGTCGCGGGCGCGCTGGATCATCGCGCCGATGTGGGCCGCGCTTATGCGCAAAGCCTTGGCATCGCGGCAAACCGCGCCTATGGCGATTGGCGCGAGATGCTGGACCGCGAAAAGGCGCGGGCCGACCGCTTGGACCTCGTGACCGTCGCCACCCCCAACGCCACCCATTTCGAGATCACAAAGGCCTTTCTCGAGGCCGGGTTCAATGTGCTGTGCGAAAAGCCGATGACCATGACCGTCGAAGAGGGCGAGGACATCGTGCGCGTGGCAAAGGCCTCGGGCAAGATCTGCGCGGTAAACTACTGCTACTCCGCCTATCCGATGATCCGGCAGGCCCGCGCCATGGTCGCGGCGGGCGAGATCGGCAAGGTGCGGCTGGTCGTCACGAACTTCAGCCATGGCCACCACGGCGATGCCACCGACGCCGACAATCCGCGCGTGCGCTGGCGCTATGATCCGGCCATGGCGGGTGTCTCTGGTCAGTTCGCCGATTGCGGCATCCATGCGCTGCATATGGCCAGCTTCATCACCGGTGATCAGGTCGAAAAGCTGTCCGCCGATTTCGCCTCGACCATCCCCTCGCGCGCGTTGGAAGATGACGCGATGGTCAATTTCCGCATGTCGGGCGGCACGGTCGGGCGACTCTGGACGTCCTCCGTGGCGATCGGGCGGCAGCACGGGTTCGACATTCAGGTGTTTGGCGAGACGGGCGGTCTGCGATGGGCTTCGGAGCAGCCGAACCAGCTGATCTACACCCCCGTCGGAGGGCGTACCCAGATCATCGAGAAGGGCGAAGGCGGCCTGCATCCCGACGCGCAACGTCTGTCCCGCGTCGCCATCGCCCACCCCGAGGGCTTTCCGCTGGCCGTGGCCAACATCTATTGCGACCTCGCGGATGCCATCCGGGGCGAGGTGCGGAATGGTCTGCCGAATGCCGAAGACGGGGCAAGGTCGATGGCGGCGGTCCATGCGGCGGTGGACTCGGCCCGTCAGGGCGGCGCATGGGTGGACGCTCGCCCGCCGATGTTCCGTTAGGGCGCAGGGCAGGACGCCGGCTTCGACCGGACGGTTTGGGTCAGTCAAAAGGGCGCTGATCAGATCGACCGAGGACCAAACGTTCTCGGGGATCGGCTGGCGGCTCGCGGTCAGGGCGATGTTCTCTTAACCCGGCACGGTCAATGCGCTGGCGGGTGAGGGGCTTTCGGGATCAGCCAAGTGCGAGCGGTCGCCCCGACGCGGCCGGCACAGGTGGCCTCGATCCGGTGACGCCAAACTCAAGGGGCCCGTGCCATCCCTTGAAGATTGCACGGACCGGGGTGGCGCGCTAAGCCTGAGTGACGCAATTCCGTCATGGAGGCCGTCATGGCGCGTCGCCCCACCACTCAGGACGTGGCCCGCGAGGCGGGGGTCAGCGTCACCACCGTCGACCGCGCGCTGAACGGGCGCGCGAAGGTCCGCGAAGAGACCCTGCGCAAGATCGCGCAGGCGGCGCACAAACTCGGCTACCACGCCCGCGGCCTGATCGAGCAGAATCTCGATGCCACGATCCCCGAGATGACCTTTGGCTTCTTGTTCATCAAGAAAAGCCAAGAGTTCTACCAGAACTTCGCCCGTGAGGTCGAACAAGCCGTCGCAGCCCGGACCGATATCCGGGGAAAGGCTGTGGTGCGTTTTGCCTCGTCGCAAAGCCCCGTGGATTTCGTCACAGGGTTGGAAAGCCTGTCGCAGTGCGATGCGATTGCCGCGACGGCCGTGAACCACCACTTGTTGACCCAGACCGTCGCCGACCTGAAGCAGAAAGGCGTTCCGGTCTTTTCCCTGCTCAACGATTTCGCACAGGGCACGCGGCGCAGCTATCTTGGTATGAACAATATGAAAGTCGGGCGTGTGGCGGCTTGGATGA
Organism: Tropicibacter alexandrii; assembly: GCF_003667315.2. GTDB lineage: Bacteria > Pseudomonadota > Alphaproteobacteria > Rhodobacterales > Rhodobacteraceae > Tropicibacter > Tropicibacter alexandrii. The sequence continues at coordinate 154,146 of NZ_RCTZ02000009.1, forward strand.
TGACCAAGACGCTGCCGCAACCGGGCAAGTTGGCGATCTTTGTGGGCGGCAACCGGTGGCACGGGCATGACCTGCGCGAGGTGGGCTTTCGATCCCACGTGCGGGAAAATGCGCCCGCCTTTTCCGTGCTCGACACGCTTGTTAACCTCGAAACGCGGCAACTGACCTACGAGGCGACCATCGACCTTCTTCGCCGCCATCCCGATCTCAAGGGCATCTACGTGGCCGGGGGCGGAATGGAGGGCGCGATCGCCGCCCTGAGGGAATTGCATGCCAGTCCGCGCGTTGCGCTTGTTGTCAATGAAGTCACGAAAGAGAGCAGCGCCGCCTTGATGGACGGCTATGCGCTGATGGCGATCTGCACGCCACTTCCCGCGCTCTGTACCGATCTGGTGGCACATATGGTCCGCTCCGTGCGCGAGGGGGATGATGGTATTTCGGGTCAGCATTTCCTCGATCCGCAGCTCGTCCTGCCGGAAATGTTATAATGACGGTATTGCGTCATACTGTGAGCACCGAAAAACGTCATTTGTGACGGAATACGTGGCGTGGCGCGTTGACTGAATCGCTTTGATCCATTCACCGTGCCGCCGAAGACGCTGCCGTGACATCGCCTGCGTAGTGGACAGGATGAATTTTGCACGCAACCAGATGCCGGTCCTTGGCAAGGACGTCCCGGGCGAAGACGTCGTGGCGCAGATCACGGGGGCAGAGAGCCAGCCGGAATACGTTGGCGCAGCCTGACTCATGGCCCGATTCTCAGGGCCTTCACCTGTCACCGCAGGCGCAGTATTGCGGTGCATATCCGGGCCATGCCCGTCTCACATCGCGAGGAAGTCCATGACAGTCAAATTCGGTGTTCTCGGCGCAGGCCGGATCGGGCAGGTCCATGCCCGTGCCATTGCCTCGGTGCCCGGTGCGACGCTCGTCGCGGTCGCGGATGCGGTCGAGGCCGCAGCGCAGGCGCTGCAGGATCAATACGGCTGCGAGATCCGCACCATCGATGAAATCCGGGAGGCTGATGACGTTGATGCAGTCATCATCTGCACGCCCACCGACACCCATGCCGACCTGATCGAAGCCTTCGTCAAGGCTGGCAAGGCGGTGTTCTGCGAAAAGCCCGTCGATCTGGACGTCGCCCGCGCCCGTCAGGTGATCGAAACCGTCGCCGCCGAAAACGGCACCTTGATGGTCGGCTTCCAGCGCCGCTTCGACCCGGATTTCCGCGCGCTGAAGGCCGCGATCGATGAGGGCCGCATCGGCGAGGTCGAGATGGTCACGCTGACCTCGCGCGATCCCGGCGCGCCGCCGCCCGCCTATATCCAAAGCTCCGGCGGCATCTTCCGCGATATGACGATCCACGATTTCGACGTGGCGCGCTGGCTCTTGGGCGAGGAGGTGGAAACGGTGATCGCGCAGGCCTCGGTCCTGACCGATCCCGAGATCGGCAAGCTGGGCGATTATGACAGCGTCAACGTGATCCTGCGCACGGCCTCGGGCAAGCAATGCACCATCACGAATAGCCGCCGCGCCACCTATGGCTACGACCAGCGGATCGAGGTGCATGGCTCGGCGGGGTCGATCTCGGCGATGAACCACCGCGAGGCGAATATCGAGATCGCCACTGGTGACGGCTACACCAAGCCACCGCTGCTGAACTTCTTCATGTCGCGCTACACTGCCGCCTATGCCGCCGAAATCGCGGCCTTTGTGGAGGCGCTTCGAACCGGCGCACCGATGCCGACGACCGGTCTGGACGGGCTGCGCGCGCTGGAACTGGCAGATGCCGCTTTGCAGTCCGCAAAGACAGGCCAAGCCGTCAGCTTGTCCGCACGCTGAAACGATACCCCGCGCCGGGTCCCAAGTGATCCGGTGCACTTACTGACGGGAGCCCCCAATGACAAAACCATTGGACGTAATCACGATAGGCCGCGCCGGTGTCGATCTGTACGGCGCACAAGTCGGCGGGCGGTTGGAGGACATGTCGTCCTTTGACAAATACATTGGTGGCTCGCCGACGAATATTGCCTGCGGGACGGCACGGCTGGGGCTGCGCTCGGCGCTGATCAGCCGCGTGGGCGACGAGCATATGGGGCGGTTCATCCTTGAACAGCTGCGGCGGGAGGGGGTCGAGACCAAAGGCGTCGTAACCGATCCCGACCGGCTGACCGCGCTGGTGATCCTTGGCATCCGCGATCAGGAACAGTTTCCGCTGATCTTCTATCGCGAAAATTGCGCCGACATGGCGCTGTGCGAAGAGGATATCGACCCCGAGTTCATCACATCTGCCCGGTCCGTGGTGCCGACGGGGACGCATCTGTCGAACGAACGGACGCGGGCGGCGGTGCTGAAGGCGCTGACGATTGCGCGCGAGAATGGGGTCAGGACCGCTTTGGACATCGACTATCGCCCGAACCTCTGGGGCGTGTTGGGGCATGGCGATGGCGAGAGCCGCTTTGCCGAAAGCGCCGAGGTGACGGCGCAGTTGCAGGCGACTCTGCACCTGTTCGACCTGATCGTCGGCACCGAAGAAGAGTTTCACATCGCGGGTGGCACAACCGACACCATTGCGGCGCTGCGGGCCGTGCGCGCGGTGTCGAAGGCCACGCTCGTCTGCAAGCGCGGGCCGATGGGGGCCGTGGCGTTCGAAGGCGACATTCCCGACAGTCTGGACGAGGGCCAGACCGGCCCCGGCTTCCCCATCGAGGTGTTCAACGTGCTCGGCGCGGGCGATGGGTTCATGTCCGGGCTGCTCAAGGGCTGGCTGGATGGCGAGCCTTGGCCCGTCGCGCTGAAATACGCCAATGCCTGCGGGGCCTTTGCCGTGTCGCGGCATGGCTGCACCCCGGCCTATCCCAGCTGGGAGGAACTGCAGTTCTTCTTTGACCGCGGCGTGGTGCAGCCGGACCTGCGCAACGATGCAGAGTTGGAGCAGGTGCATTGGGCCACGACCCGCCACACCCGCCCCGGCGTGCGGGGCGAAGTGCTGCGGACCTTTGCCTTTGACCACCGGATTCAACTGGAGGAGATGGCGGGGTATACGCCAGAGAAGGGAAGTGATTTCAAGGAGTTGTGCCTCGATGCGGCCTTGCAGGTGCAAGCGGGGCGCGACGGCTATGGCATCCTGTGTGACAACCGGATCGGCCGGTCGGCGCTGCACCGGGCCAGCGGTTCGGGCCTGTGGATCGGCCGCCCGACCGAGGCGCCCGGCTCGCGCCCGATCCAGTTCGAGAAGGACCTTGGGATCGACTTTGGCCGCCTGAAGGAATGGGCGGTCGAGGATGTGGTCAAGCTGCTGGTCTTCTGCCACCCGGACGACGACGCGACCCTGCGCGCCTTGCAGGAGGAACGCGTCCTGCGCCTGTTCACGGCGGCGCGGCGGGCGGGGCTGGAGTTCCTACTGGAGGTGATCCCATCCAAGGTCGGCCCGGTGGATGACACGACGACGGCGACCTTGATCCAGCAGTTCTATGACGCGGGCGTGCGCCCCGACTGGTGGAAGCTGGAGCCGTTCAAGACCGACGCCGCTTGGGCCAATGCGGTCGCTGCAATCGAGGCAAACGACCCGCGCACCCGTGGCATCGTGGTGCTGGGGCTGGATGCGCCCGAGGACGAGCTGGCGGCCAGCTTTGCGCTGGCGGCGAAACAACCGTTGGTTAAGGGGTTTGCCGTGGGCCGGACGATCTTTGGCGAGGCGGCGCGGGCTTGGATGGCGGGTGACATGAGCGATGCCGACGCGGTTGCGCTGATGGCGGACCGCTACCAGCGGCTGTGCGACATCTGGGACAGCGCGCGGGGCTGACGGGGGAGGGGGCGCTGCCCCCGCTCCTTCGGAGCCCCCCGAGGTATTTGGGGACCAAAGAAGAGACGGGCGCGTCTATTGAGGAGGGTGAGATGGGAACGATCAGGCTGACCGCTGCGCAGGCGATGGTGAAATGGCTTTCGGTTCAGATGACCGATGACGGGCAGAGGTTCATCGACGGGGTCTGGGCGATCTTTGGCCATGGCAACGTGGCGGGGCTGGGCGAGGCCTTGCATGACGCGAGCGCGGCGCTGCCGACGTGGCGGGGCCAGAACGAGCAGACCATGGCGCATGCGGCGATTGCCTTTGCCAAGGCGTCCAAGCGGCGGCGGGCGATGGCGGTGACGTCGAGCATCGGGCCGGGGGCCACGAACATGGTGACCGCCGCCGCGCTGGCGCATGTGAACCGTCTGCCGGTGCTCTTGATCCCGGGCGATGTGTTTGCGGGCCGCCGCCCCGATCCGGTCTTGCAGCAGGTCGAGGACTTCGAGGACGGCACAGTCTCGGCCAATGATTTGTTCAAGCCGGTTTCGCGTTACTTCGACCGGATCACCCGGCCTGAGCATCTGCTGACCTGCCTGCCGAGGGCCTTGGCGGTGATGACCGATCCGGCCAATTGTGGCCCGGTCACGCTGTCCTTCTGTCAGGATGTGCAGGCAGAGGCGTATGACTACCCGGAGGCGTTCTTCGAGCCGCGCGTTTGGCGCATCCGCCGACCTGAGCCGGATGCCGGCGAGCTGGCCGAGGTGGTCGAGCTGATCCGTGCTGCGAAGAACCCGGTGATCCTCTGCGGCGGGGGTGTCATCTATTCCGGGGCCGAGGAGGTTTTGGGGCCTTTGCGACCCGGCACCAGATCCCCGTCGTGGAAACGCAGGCGGGCAAGTCGGCCTTGGCGCAGGCGCACCCGATGAACTTTGGCGCAAGCGGTGTCGATGGCTCGGCGGCAGCGAACGCGGTGTCCGAAAACGCTGATCTGGTGATTGGTGTGGGGACGCGGTTCCAGGACTTTACCACCGGGTCCTGGGCCTTGTTCAAGAACCCCGCGCGGCGGTTGGTGTCGATCAACGTCGCAGCCTATGACGCGGTGAAACACGGTGCGGTGCCTTTGGTGGCCGATGCGAAGGTGGCGCTTGAGAAGATCGGGGCGGCAATGGGCGACCACGCGGCCAGCGCCCCCGATGCCAAGCTGCGGACCGACTGGCTGGATGCCGTGACCGCCCATTGCCAACCTCGTAAGGGCGGCGAAGGATACCGCCCGCTTGATGCCGAGGTGATCGGCGCGGTGCAGCGCGCGACCGGCGAGAACGCCGTGGCGATGTGCGCAGCCGGCACCATGCCCGGTGCCTTGAAGCTGCTCTGGCAGCCCAGCCAGGGCGGCTATCACATGGAATACGGATTCTCCTGCATGGGGTACGAGATCGCCGGGGCGATGGGCTTGAAACTGGCCGCGCCCTCACGCGAGGTGATCTGCTTTGTTGGTGACGGCTCGTATATGATGGCCAACAGCGAACTCGCCACAGCGGTGATGCGCCGCGTGCCCTTCACCGTCGTGCTGACCGACAACCGGGGCTATGGCTGCATAAACCGCTTGCAGACTTTGGTCTGCGGCGGGCCGTCCTTCAACAACCTCTACGAAACCTGCAATGTCGAAGACCAGCCGCAAATCGACTACGTGGCCCACGCGGCCAGCATGGGGGCGCATGCGGTCAAGGCCGCGGACATTGCAAGCCTCGAGGCCGAGATCGCTCATGCGCGGGGCCGCGACCGGCCCACGGTGATCGTGATCGAGACCAACCCGGCCGAGGGGCCTGGCTTTGGCGAGGCGGGCCATTGGTGGGACGTGGCGGTGCCTGCGGTCAGCGACCGCGAGGGCGTGCGCGCGGCCTACGCGGCCTACCTTGAAAACCGGATGCAACAACGGCTGGTCGACTGACCTATCAGGAAAGACACGGACATGAGTGTGAAAATCGGGATCTCTCTGATCGCCTGGCAGAACGACGACCTGCCGGACCTGACCGCTGCCTACACCACCGAAGGCGCGATGGAGGATGCTGGGCGCATTGGCTACATGGGGGTCGAGCGCGGCCGCCGGATGCCCGTCAATACCGAAGGCTTGCGCGCCTATCTGGATCGCTACGGGGTCAGCTTGTGTGGCGGTTGGTGCTCGGGCAACCTGATGGTCAACGATCTGGCGACCGAGCAGGACGCCATCCGGCAGCAGGTCGACCAGTTCGCGGCCCTGAACGCGCCCTGCATCGTCTATGCCGAGTGTTCCAACACCATTCAGGGGGATCAGGGCACGCCCGTGTCACGCCGCCCCAAGTTAAACCGTGACGAGGTGCTGGCCTATGCCGCCAAGCTGTCCGAGCTGGCCAAGTGGTCGGCGGATCGTGGCACGCCCTTGGCCTATCACCACCACATGGGCGCGATGATCCAAGACGCCGAGGACATCGACTGGCTGATGGAGGGGTCCACCCCCGACCTGCACCTGCTCTATGACACTGGCCACCTGCATTTTGCTGGGGCCGATCCCTTGGCCGTGCTGGACAAATGGGGCGACCGGGTGCGCCACGTGCACTTCAAGGACGTGCGCCAGCCGGTGCTGGACTGGGTCCGGGCCGAGGATCGCAGCTTTCTCGATGGCGTCGCCGCTGGCGTCTACTCCGTCCCGGGCGACCCGGATGGCTGCATCGACTTCCAAGCGATCACCGACAAGCTGGCGGCGATGGACTACAATGGCTGGATCGTCGTCGAGGCCGAACAGGACCCGGCCAAGGCGCCGCCATTTGAATACTCCAAACTCGGCTTCGACCATATCCTCGACATCTGCGGCCGCTCCGGCCTGACCCTAACCAAGTGAGGCCCGACATGCCCGATCTCCTTCGCAAACCCTTTGGCACCCACGGCAAGGTCCACGAGATCACCCCGCAAACGGCGGGCTGGCGCTATGTGGGGTTCGGCCTTTACCGCCTGAGCGCGGGCGAGACCGTAGGCGAGGCGACCGGCGATCGCGAAGTGATCCTCGTCATGGTCGAGGGCAAGGCCATGATGACCGGCGCGGGGCAAGACTGGGGCGAATTGGGCGAGCGAGTGGACGTGTTTGAAAAGACCCCGCCGCATTGCCTGTACCTGCCGAACGGCACCGACTGGCAGGCCACGGCCACCACCGATTGCGTCATCGCCGTGTGCACGGCGCCGGGGCAGGGTGGTCACAAGGCGCGCCGGATCGGCCCTGACGGCATCACCCTGACCGAACGCGGCAAGGGCACCAACACCCGCCATATCAACAACATCGCGATGGAGACCGAGGACTATTGCGACAGCCTGCTTGTGACCGAGGTCTTTACCCCGGCGGGGCACTGGTCGTCTTACCCCAGTCACCGCCACGACGAGGACGACTTTCCACGCATCACCTATCTGGAAGAAACCTATTACCACCGGCTGAACCCCGCCTCGGGCTTCGGCATCCAGAGGGTCTATACCGATGACGGCCAGTTGGACGAGACCATGGCCGTCAGCGACGGCGATGTCGTCCTTGTCCCGCGTGGCCACCACCCCTGCGGCGCGCCCTACGGGTTCGAGATGTATTATCTGAACGTCATGGCCGGGCCGCTGCGGAAATGGCGCTTTGTTCCCGCGCCAGAGGTCGAATGGATCATGGAACGGGACGCCTGACGCGTTGGCAGGCTGCGCCACGGGGCGCTTTGTTCCCGCGCGCCGGGCGGGCCGGGTGGCTCAGTCGATCCACCCTTCCGAGAAGACCAGCGAGGCCCGAAAGATCGGTCGCTTCGTCCCGTCGCGGACTGTTACCGTGACGGGACGACCGAGGTTGTCGGGCAGGTTGTCGCGTGCGATCGGCGCCAGAACGGCCAAGGCCGCCTTGCGCGCCTCGTCGCGGTTCAACAGTTCGGTTCCGGTATCGTCGTGGATCGCATGCCCACCATCGTTGATGTCGAAGAAAAACAGCGTCATTCGCTTTGCTTTCAAGTTGCGTCCGCAGCGCCCGGAGGGGAACGCGCGGGACCTGTGTCGCCCAGATGCAGGTAATCCTCTTCGAACCCTGCAAATGTGCTGAGCGCGTCGAAATCCATCACCGATACGCGGCTGGCCTGAACGTTGATCAACCCCGAATGCCGCAGACTGGAGACAACACGCTGTGCATGCACGGACGAGATCCCCAAGATATCGCCCAGCTCTTCTTGCGTCAGCGGCATGAAGGAGTCATGCAACTGGCCGACCGCCTGAAGGCGCATGTGCAATTCGCAAAACAGGTGCGCCATCTGGTGATCCGCGCGCCTGCGCCCCATATTGACCAGCCATTGCCGCAGGATCGCCTCGTCGACCAAGGTCGCCCAGAACAACGCGCGCCGGATGCGCGGGTAATTGTCGAGCAGGTCCTCGATCGTGCTGCGCGGGATCCGGACGATCTCGCAATCGGTCAGCGTGCCGATGCTGTGGTCCATATGCCCGAGGATGGCGATGTTCAGGTCACAAATATCGCCCGGCAGCATCAGCGCCACGATGGCGCGACCGCCATCCGGCAGAATTTTGTACCGGCATGCCATCCCGCGCAGCACGAGATGCACGAATTCCGGGTTTGCGCCGTGATGGATCAGGTCTTCGCGGGCGGAAACCACGAACGGGTCCGAAACGACATGGGACAGTCGCTCCATGTCTTCGGGCATCAAGGGGCCCGCGTTTCGCAGCTTTCGCGCAAAAACGTTTGTCATCACGATCAACTGGTCATGTGTACGCCACCTTGGACCATCATATCACAATCCGGGTTGATCGGAAAGCGCACCGACAGCGTGCAGCCACCGGGTTCGCCGGGATGCCACTGCGCCTCGCCACCCAGATCGCGGGCGAGGGCGGCGATGATGCCGGTGCCCTGACCGTCGCCCGGCTCACCCCGCAGGCCGACACCGTCATCCGCGACCTGAAGCTGCATGAAGCCGCCGTCGCTCATCGAGACCTCGATGGCGACCCGTCCGCCTTCGTGCTCGGGAAAGGCATGTTCCAGCGCGTTGGTGATCGCCTCCATCAGGATGCGCGCCGCGTTTTCGGCCACGCGGACGGGCAGGTGGCGTGGGGCATCGTGGTTCAGGGTGATCTCGACACCCTGACCGGCACCGAGATGCTTCCAATGCGGCTCTATCTGGTCGAGGAAGGCACCAAACGCGCCGCGATCGGCTTGGGACAGCGCCAGTTGCAGACTGGTGATGGATTCGATCTGGCTCAGGACCCGGCCAACGCAATCCTTCGCTTCCTGTGTTTCGCAGGTCCTGAGTTGCTGCCGGGCAAAGGCCTGAAGCAGCTGAAACCCGTTTGCCATGCGGTGGCGCATCTCGGCGACCAGAAGCGTTTCGTCGGGGGGCGTGGGGGGCATAGTCAATCCTTTCACTTGAAAACCACCGTCAGGATGAGCCAGCCCGCGGGACGTGTCGGCAACAAATGTTGCCAGCTCGCAAAAGTTGTGCGTGGTGCAGGCGCTCTCCCCAAAGGCGCCAGACAGGTCCTGCGCAGCGTCGCGGGACCGGATCGACTCGGGGGGGGGTTGGCCCTGCCGGTCCGGTCGCCGGTGCCTTCTGTCCCAGACCAGCTGTCGATTAAAATTTCAGCGAACAGGCCGTTTCCTGTCCGCGGGTGAACCAAAACAGGACCAATTTCGGTTTCCCCTCACGAAAAACATTTGACCCACAGTGTATCGAGACCTGCCATGGACGCGGTGACGGATCTGGTTCCACCACGAAACCGCGGACCCCGGATCCTTTGTGATTGGACGACAGGAACAGGAGATCGACTTGGAACAAGACCTTGCAGCATTGGCGGAGACCGTCGCAGAGCTGAAGGCGAACGTGGCCGCAACCAACGGCACCTTCGCCGAGACATTCTATTACATAACCATCCCCCTCATGGTGCTGATCCATGCGGGCTTCCTTGCCTACGAGATGGGGGCGTCGCGCTCGAAGAACGCGCTGGCCTCGGGCATCAAGAACATCCTCGCCTTCGCGATGATCGTGCCCTTCTTCTATTTCGTCGGCTGGTGGATCTACTGGGCCTTCCCCACGGGCCTGTCGCTGTCCGAGGGCGCCATGGGCATCTCGGGACTGGCCTATGCCAACGAGGTTGCCCTGCCGTGGAGCGAATTCATGGGGCCGAACCTCGACGACCGGGCATCGGGCGTGTTTTGGGGGGCGTTTGTGCTGTTCGCCGCCACCACCGCCTCGATCATGTCGGGCGGCGTGATCGAACGCATCAAGCTGACCGGCTTCGTCGTGCTGGCCATCGTGCTGGGCGCGTTCGTCTGGATTCTCGCGGCAGCTTGGGGCTGGCACGCGGATGGTTGGCTGGTCACGCAGTTCGGCTACCACGATTTCGGCGCAGCGGGCGTCGTGCACATGATCGCGGGCTTCTTCACGCTGGGGGTTCTGCTGAACCTCGGGCCGCGCATCGGCAAGTTCAACCCGGACGGCACCGCCAACCACATCGCGGGTCACTCCATGCCAATGACCCTGATCGGGCTGATGCTGATCATCGCGGGGTTCTGGGGCTTTCTCATGGGCTGCGTGATCGTCCCGGGCGAGGCATGGAGCTGGGGGTCCACCATCGAAGCCACGATCTACGGCACGCCGATGACCATGGCGGGCATGACCTTCAACACGCTGATGGGCTTTGCCGGTGGCATCATCGGCGCGTGGATGGTCACGCGTGACCCGTTCTGGATGATGTCGGGCGCGCTTGGCGGGATCATCTCCTGCGCGGCCGGTCTGGACCTGTGGTATCCGCCCATGGCCTTTGCGATCGGCTTCATCGGGGCAAGCGCGATGCCCTTCGTTGCCTCCTTCGTCGAGAAGATGCGCGTCGACGACGCCGTCGGTGCCTTTGCGGTGCATGGCTTCCTCGGCCTCTGGGGTCTTCTGGCGGTGGGCATCGCCGCGCAGGGCTATCCGGCGCTGTTCGGCGAGGACGTGATCACCACCTCCTTCACCGGCCAGTTGGTGGGCGCCATCGTGATGGGCCTGCTGGGCTTCGTCCCGGGCTACGTCGTCTCGCTGATCCTGAAGGTCACGGGGCAGCTGCGCGTTCCCGAAGAGGCCGAGATCCTCGGGCTCGACGCCGTCAAGGTCCCGGCTTCGGCCTATCCCGAATCCCTTCATCCCTCGGTCACCCCGGCGGAATGATCCCTCACAGGAAAGGAATATCCCATGGAAGCACCATTTGACGCGACAAGCTGGGACGGCATCACCGGCGCGATCTATGCCGGGCATGGCTCGGTCGAGGGGCTCTGGCTGCTCTTGTGTCTGGCGATGGTCGTTGCCGCGATCATCTTTGGCTGGCGGCACGAGGAACACGCCTACCGCGCGACGAAGCGCAAGCCGTGACGCCATCAGGCAGGGGGCGCGCGATGCCCCCTGCCAACCGCAGCACGCAGAATCAGAGAGGCGCCCGGTATGATCCGGGCGCCTTTTTGGTTGGCCCTCGCGGGCGGGCCCCGGGACAGAGCGCATGAAAAAAAGGCCGGTGCGGATGTCTCGCACCGGCCTTTATGTTGTCCGGGGCGCTGTGCCGCCCCGGCCGTTTCACATCAGTTCTGGAGGTAGACCCCAAGGCTGTCATCTAGCGCGTCCTTCCACGGGGTGTGGTGGACGGGGGCCATGGTGCCCGTGATGACCGACTTGTAGCTGTTATTGCGGAAACCCATGATGTCCTTGGCTTTGTGCTTCTTCCATTCGAAGAACGCCTCGCACGCGCCGTCGATGTCGAAGCTGGGATAATCCGTCTCGGCCACCAGTTCCTTGACGTAGTCGGCCTGATAGCGAATGGCGTACTTGGTGTCGTCGTCAGCTTCTTCGCGCTCTTCGCGCTCCTTGACGTCGGCCAGCATCTCGTCCTTCGACACCTTGGACAGATCGATCTTGCCCATGATCGCGTCACGCGCCCACCAGGCCTGCGCGTCGAACATGTTGAAGGTGAACCACTGGTCCTGCATGCCCAGATAGAACATCTTGGGATTGTGGACGAAAACGACGCCCTTGTAGAGGTCGGCGGTGGCCAGACGGTTGGCCGTCTTCAGGCGCAGATCGTCGGGCAGGAAGCTGAAATAATGCTTGTAGCCGGTGCACAGGATGATCGCGTCGACCTCCTTGCTGGTGCCATCGGAGAAGTGGACGGTGTTGCCGTCGACCTTGACCATGGCGGGCTTCTCTTCCCAGTTGTCGGGCCAGTTGAAGCCCATCGGCGCGCTGCGATAGCACGAGGTGACGGTCTTGGCGCCGTATTTCCAGCACTGCGAGCCGATATCCTCGGCGGAGTAGGACGAGCCGACCACGAGGATGTCCTTGCCACTGAATTCGCGCGCGTCGCGGAAGTCATGCGCGTGGACCAGACGGCCGTTGAACGATTCGAAACCCTCGTAATAGGGCACGTTCGGCGTCGAGAAGTGGCCCGAGGCGCAGATCACGTAGTCGAATTCCTCGGAATAGCTGCTGTCCTTGGTGTGGTCGTGGACGGTGACGGTGAACTTGCCCGTCGCGTCGTCATAGTTGACCCAGCGCACGGCGGTGCTGAAGCGGATCCAGTCGCGCACGTTCGCCTTCAGGACGCGGCCTTCGATATAGTCGAACAGGACCGCGCGGGGCGGGTAGGAGGCGATCTGCTTGCCGAAGTGTTCCTCAAAGGAATAGTCCGCGAATTCCAGACCTTCCTTGGGGCCGTTCGACCACAGGTAGCGGTACATCGAGCAGTGGACCGGCTCGCCGTTCTCGTCCAGGCCGGTGCGCCAGGTGTAGTTCCACAGGCCGCCCCAGTTGTCCTGCTTTTCAAAGCAGACGATCTCGGGAATTTCTTCGCCCTTGGCCGCGGCGGACTGGAATGCGCGCAGCTGCGCAAGGCCCGAGGGGCCCGCGCCGATGATGGCAACTCTGGTCTTGGTCATATGCGTCTCCATGCTGGTATGGACCAATGTTCGCTTATTGGTGCTTTTGGTCCATGCCAGACTGGGCAACTGCCCCTTGGCTTGTCAATGAATATTCTTTGAAAGAATATAATTTCACTGCCTGCCTCTGGCGCCTTGGACCGAAGCTGCTAAATTCAGGGCATGTCCGGTTCCAGTTTCGCCCAACGCCTCGCCATCGGAAGCGCGCTTCCCCGTCTGTCTGTCGGCATGCCGCAGGCGATCAATATCGGTTTTCTGGCACCGCTGAGCGGCCCGGCGGAAAGCTGGGGTCTGCCGGGGCTGAACGGATGTCGCCTGTGGGAGGACTGGCTCAACAGGGCAGGGGGGCTGTTGCTGGGCGGGCGGCGCTTTCCCGTGCGCATACATGCGGTCGATTGCGGCTATGACGCCGCCCGCGCGCTCGAAGGGGCGCGGCACCTCGTGCAGACCCATGACGTGTCGCTGATGATGATGCTGGGCGGGGAATCCTTCCTCGCGGTGCGGGACTACCTGATGTCGAACAAGGTGCTGACCTCGACCCTGCTGACCAGCGACCTGTCCCCGGACACGCCCTACCTGATCGCCCCCAGCGAGTCGTTGCCGATCTACACCGTCACGGCCGTCGACTGGATCGCGCGGAACCGCCCCGAGATCAGGACCGTTGCGCTGTGCGCGCAGTCCGATGCGCTTGGCCTGCCAGCGCTCGCGGCCTATCGCGCGGCCTTCAAGGCGGCGGGCATCCGCATCGTCGAAGAGATCCGCTATGATCCGGAAAGCAGCGACGCGGCGGCGGTGGTCGACCCGATGCTGGCGGCGCAACCGGACATGCTGTGCTGGTGTGCGAGCTACACGCCGATGGTCCATGCGATGACGGAATACGCGTTCCACCAAGGGTTCGGGGGCCAGCTCCTGTCCTGCACGGCGGACAGCTATGACCAGCTGATCGCCCGCACCTCGCCCGAATTCATGGAGGGCTTCCTGTTCCAGTTCCCGGATTTCGACGATCCGGCGCTGGCGGAAAAGGCGTTCTTCTTCAACCAGCCGCAGACCTTCTTTGACGAATACAACGCGCGGTTCCCGAACAGCTGGACGGCGGTCAGCTGGGAATACGCGGCGATTCTCGACATCTGGCAGTCTGCGGTGGAGCGGGCGGGCAATCCGCGCTCGGTTTCGGTGCTTGCGGCGATGCGGCAACTGGGCAGCGTGATGCACGCCTTCGGCCCGGCGCGCTGGTGGGGCGAGGACATGTTCGGCCTCAGCCACACGTTGATCGGCGACTGGCCGGTGGTCCGGATCGAGGGGGGCAAGGCGCGGATCGTGGCCTTCGGGTCGATCCCGGATTGGCTGGCCCGACATGAAGGCCTGCTCAAGGACGAGATGGCCGCGCTTGGGCAGCTTTGGCATCAGCGCCATGCTGTGGGCACCCCGCCCAAGCGGCTGGCGGCGCGACTGGCGGCTCAGCCCTCCTGAAGCAGCATCTTCTGCTCTTCGATCAGGTGCAGCTTGATGTATTCGACGGCGGTTTCCACGTCGCGCGATGAAATGGCGTTGAACAGGGCGTTGTAGCGCTTTTGATAATCCTCGATCCGCTTGGGCGTCAGGTGACGGCGCATGAGGTTGGACCGGAAGGTCTGCAGGCAGGCCTCGATCGCCAGTTCATAGCAGGAGGCCAGCAGCGGATTGCCGGTGCCATTGGCGATCTTGCGGTAAAACGCCTCTTCGGCCTTGATGAACTCGCCGGAATCCGTGGTCACGGCTTCGAGTTGGGTCAGGATGTCATCCAGTTCCATGATGTCGCGCTGGGTCATGTTGATGACCGCGAGCCGCACCATTTCCGGTTCGAGAATGCCGCGCACCACCAGATGGTCCAGCGGGCTGGTGTTCTCGGCCAGCGCGGTGCGGCTGTCGGGTCGGCTGGTTTCCGACTTGTAGGTGACAAAGCTGCCGCTGCCGGCCCGGCGCCGGATGATGTTGCGCGATTTCAGAACGTCGAGCGCGTCGCGCACGGTGTTGCGGGCCACCCCCAATTCAGAGGACAGCGTCCGTTCCGACGGCAGCCGCGCGCCTTCGGGATATTCCTCGGACTTGATCCGCGCAAAGAGGCTGTCGATGACGACCTGCACCGTGGCACCGACCGAATGGTTGGTGACGATCTGCGATGCAGTGCGCTGGGTCTGCGAAGTCATGCGGGGGTGATCCTTCGGTCCGTGTTGCCCACAAGATATGGAGATCACGCGGGGGCGACAAGTGTCGTGCCCGGTTTGGCGGCAGCACACTGAACCGCTTTGCCCCGGGTTTGGGTCGAAATTGGTTCAGCACGGGTCTGGATGCGGTCTGCAATCCCACCAAAAAACCAAGAGTTTTCACCCGGTTTTCCGTTTCCAAACGAAATATTGTAACTTCAAGAAACAAATTTTCTTGCGAGGATGAAAATGGGTTGCTAGCCTTTTCCTGCAAGTCAGACCAATTTGGGAAACTGGTACTCTCTCGGATTGGGGAAGAGCCGTACAGGCCGGTTTTGGCTTTACTGCCGCGTGAACAGGCGCGGACCCAACGGAGGAGAAACGCATGATCCCGAAATTCCTGACCGCCGGCCCCAGCCGACGTACCTTTCTGAAGACCGCGGGCGCCGCTGCCGCCAGCCTCGGCCTGCCGCGCATGGCGCTGGCCGCGGGCGAGCCGATCAAGATCGGCTTTCTTGCGCCGCTGACCGGCGCCGTTGCCGCTTGGGGCAAGCCCGGCCTTGACGGGTGCGAGATCTGGGCCGAGCGCGTCAACGCGGCCGGTGGCATCCAACTGGCCGATGGCGCCCACCCGATCGAGTTCGTGTCCTACGACAACGAATACGACCCGGCCAAGGCCCGCACCGGCGCGACCAAGCTGATCCGCGAGGATGGCGTCAAGTTCATCATGATGCTGGGCGGCGATACATGGCCGGGCGTGCAGCCGGTGGCCGACCGGACCGGCATGCTGTTCTCGACCCTGCTGCCGTCCGACCTGTCGCCCGAAACCACCACTTTGGTCGCCCCGGCCGAGGTTCACCCGATCTACAACGTCACCGGCGTCGAGTGGTTGGCCGAGAACAAGCCCGACCTGAAGACCGCCGTGATGTGCGCGCAGGACGATGCGCTGGGTCTGCCCTCGGTCGCGACCTATCTGGCCGCCTTCGAGGCGGCGGGCATCGAGATGCTGGACGAGCCGCTGCTGTTCGACCCGGCCACCACCGACTTTGCCCCTGTCGTCACCCGCCTGATGGCGAAGAACCCGCAGATCATCTGCTTGGATACCTGCTATTCCGACTATGTCCACCCAATCTGCGAACAACTGTTCCAGCAGGGCTTCAAGGGCCAGATCATCAGCTGCACCGCCGATTTCTACGACCAGATGATCGAAAAGACGTCGAAGGATTTCATGGAAGGCTTCGTCTTCCAGTTCCCGGATTTCGACGATCCGGCGTTGAACTCGGATGCGATCAACTTCCAGGACCCGAACGGCTTCTACGCGGAATACAACAAGCGGCATCCGGGCCAGTGGGGCGCGGTGAGCTGGGAATATGCCTCGATCATGGACATGTGGAAGGCCGCCGCCGAAAAGGCCGGGTCCGCCGAGCCCGATGCGGTCATGACCGCGATGAAGGACGGGCGCGGGGCACATGCATTCGGCGACGCGGATTGGTGGGGCAAGGACCTGTTCGGCATCGACAACGCGCTGGTCGGTGACTGGCCCGTCGTTGCCATCGAGAACGGTAAGGCGGTCATCAAGGAGTTCCGCTCGATTCCTGACTGGTACAACCGGCATGGCGACCTGATGGTCAAGCATATGCAGGCCTACGGCCAGATGTGGGACCAGCGCGGCTGATCCCCCCGGCGGCGCCCCGATGGGGGTGCCGCCTTTCCTTTTCCAGAAAGACAGGGTTGATCCCATGCTCGAACTCCTGGCGCAGACCGGGCTGAATGCCGTGTATGCGGCGAGCTATATTTCGCTGGTCGCTGTCGGCCTTGTTCTGATCTTTGGCGTGATGGGCGTCGTGAACTTCGCGCATGGCGAACTGTTCATGGCGGGGGCCTACGCGATCGTGGCGCTTTACGCGGACATGAACGTGCCGTTTTTCATCGCGGTGGCTGTCGGGATGGCCTTTGTCGGCTGTCTCGGGCTGCTGATGGAATGGGCGCTGTTCCGACCGCTGAAGGACAACCCGCTGGGTGGGCTCGTGGCCTCGATCGGGTTCCTGATGATCCTGCAATCGCTGGCCGTGATGGGGTTCGGCGTGCGGATGGAGCACATCCCCCCGGTCACGCAAGAGGTCGTCCGCTTTACCGACAAGGTCGGCCTGCCGGTCGCGCGCCTGTATGTGATCGTCGCGGCGATCGTGTTCCTGTCGGCGCTTTGGTACTTCCTGAAGCGCACGCGGTTCGGCTGGGCGTTGCGCGCCTCGGCACAGGACCCGGAAGCGGCGGCGCTGCAAGGCATTTCGATTACCCAGACCGCGCGCATCGCCATGTTCATCGGCGCGGCGCTGGCCGGGGTCGCGGGGGCGCTGACCGCGCCCTTGGTGTCGGTCAACCCGCATATGGGACATTCGGTGATCGTCACCGCCTTCATCGTCATCATCGTCGGCGGGGTGGGCTCGCTGGAGGGCGCGATCCTCGCCTCCATCGCCTATGCCTTCGTGCATACCTTCGTCACCACCTTCTGGGACGGGGTGCTGGCCGATATCGTGGGCCTGTCGCTGATGCTGATCGTGCTGATCGTCAAGCCGACCGGCCTGTTCGGGAGTGCGGATCGTGCGTAACCTGTCCATCCTTCTCGTGGGCCTCGCCGCGTTGATCGCCCTGCCGCATGCGCTCAGCTTTTCGCAGCAGGAAATCCTCGTCTTCCTTGTCATCAACGTGCTGCTGGTGACGTCCTACCGGCTGTTGACCCTGACCGGGGAATGGTCGCTGGGCCATGTGGTCATCATGGGGGTCGGGGCCTATGCCTCGGCGCTTTATACCAAGGAGCTGGGCATTTACGTTCCGGTCTCGATGATCCTTGGCGCCGTCACGGCGGCGTTGCTCGCGGTGCTGCTCTCCTTCCCGCTGTTCCGGATGAAGGGGTTCTACTTCCTCATCGGGTCCTTCGCCGCGGGCGAGATCATCCGCCTGATCTGGAAGCGCTTCCGTGAACCGTTCGGCGGGGTGCGCGGGATTTCCGGCATCGACCCGATGCCCGACTTTTCCATCGGCATCTACCAGTTCGATTTCTTTGAACCCGTCTCTTATTACTACTTTGCCGGGGCCATCGTGATCGCGTCGCTCTGGGTGCTTTGGCGGATCGAGAAATCGCCCGTCGGCCTGACCTTTCACGCGGTGCATTGGCAGGACAAACTGGCGCAGGCCTCGGGCGTGAACCTGCGCGCCTATCGCACGCTGGCCTTTGCGATCGCCTCGGGCTTTGCCGGTCTCGCCGGGGCGTTGCAGGGGCACTATGTCGGCACGGTCAACCCGAACTCCTTCGATATCGAGGTCATGGTCTTTGTCCTGACCTGGGCCATCGTTGGCGGCACGCAGACGTTTTACGGCCCGATCCTCGGCTGCATCGTGCTGACCGTGCTGAACGAGATCGTGCTGCGGGAAATGGGGCTCGAACAGGCCCGCCCGCTGATCTACGGCGCGATCATGATCCTGTCGATCCTGTTCCTGCCGAACGGGTTGGAAAGCCTCGTCCAGAAAGCCACGCGCCGCAAGCCGGTCGCCAAACCCGAAGAGAAGGCCGCGACATGACCGATTTTCTCGAAGTGCGGAACCTGACCATGCGGTTCGGCGGGCTGACCGCCGTGGATGCGCTGTCCTTCAAGGTCGACCACGGCACGATCCACGGGCTGATCGGCCCCAATGGCGCGGGCAAGACCACCACCTTCAACATGATCTCGGGGTTCTATACGCCCACCGAAGGCCAGATCCTGCTGCGGGGCGAGGATATCTCGGGGCTGAAAATGCACGAGGTCGCGCGGCGCGGCGTCGTGCGGACCTTCCAGCACTCGACCCTGTTTGCCGAACTGACCGTGCTGGAAAACGCGCTGGTCGGCACGCATATGCCGTTCCGCCCCAACATCTTTGCCGCGATCCTCGGCTGGGACAAGGAGGACCGCCGCGGCGCAGAGGCCCGCGCGCGTGAGGCGCTGGACTTCTTCGGCCTGTCCCACCTGATCGAGGAGCGGGCAGGGGACCTGTCGCACGGCCACCAGCGCGCGCTGGGTATGGCCGTGGCCTATGCCAGCCACCCGGACGTGATCCTGCTGGACGAGCCCTTTACCGGCATGAACCCGGAAGAAACCAAGCACATGATGGGCCTGATGCGCCGTCTCAAGGAGGACGGCATCACCATCCTTCTGGTCGAACACGACATGCAGGCCATCATGGGCCTGTGCGACCGGATCACCTGCATGAGCTTTGGCAAGTTTCTGGCCGAGGGCGGCCCGCAGGAAATCCGCAACCATCCGGCGGTGATCGAAGCCTATCTGGGGGGCGCGCGCCATGTTGCTTGAGATGAAGGGCATCGCCGTCAATTACGGCAAGATCAACGCGATCCGGAACATCTCGATTGCCGTCCCCGAGGGCAAGATCGTCACCATCATCGGCGGCAACGGCGCGGGCAAGACCACGACGCTGCGCGCCATGTCCGGCATGATCCCCATCGCCAGCGGCGAGATCCTGTTCGAGGGCAAGCGGATCGACCATTTGCCCGCGCACAAGATCGTCGCCCACGGCATTGCGCATGTCCCCGAAGGGCGCCGCATCTTCAAGGATATGACGGTCGAGGAAAACCTGCGCACCGGCGCCTTCCTGCGGCGCGACAAGGCTGCGGTCGAGGACGACCTCGAAGGCGTCTTCAAGCGGTTTCCCCGCCTGCGCGAACGCCGCACCCAGCGGGCGCAAACCATGTCGGGGGGTGAACAGCAGATGCTGGCCATCGGGCGGGCGCTGATGTCGAAACCGCGCCTGCTGTTGATGGACGAGCCGTCGATGGGCCTTGCGCCGGTGATCGTCGAGGAAATCGCCCGGATCGTCGAGGAAATCAACGCACAGGGCCTGTCCGTGGTGCTGGTCGAGCAGAACGCCGAACTGGCGCTGGAACTCGCCAACCACGCCTATGTGCTGGAAACCGGAAACTGTGCCATGGAGGGACCTGCCAGTGAGCTACGTGGAAATGAACATGTTCGCGCCGCGTATCTGGGGCTTTGACCGGGACGACGCGGAAATGCGCATGGCGCGGGCGTCGGACTGGTCGCGCGCCGATCTGGTCTGGGAGCGTCTGACCGAAGCGGCCCATGCGGCCTATACCTCGGGTGACTTGCGCGGGACCGGGCGTCTGCTGATCGCGGCGGATTGGGTGGGGCGCCTTTGCTTTGATCACGGTGATCTGCGTCGCGCCAACACCGCCGCCAACCGCGCGATCCTCGCCCGGAGCCAAGGCCGGACAGCCCGGGCCGAGGCCCTGCAGAAGCAGGCGCTGGCGCTTTGGCGTGGCGCAGGCGGGCAGATCGACAACCTCGAATTCCGCCCCCGCAGCCGAAGTTCGCTGTTCCATCTCAGGATGGAGGCCCTGCATCGCGACCAGTTCCATGCCAATATGCGGACCCGGTATCACCGCATTGCGGCGGAGACCGAACAGGCCTTGCGGCTGCTGACCGGGGCCACGCCGCAGGGCCGCCCGCTCTATGCCCGCTGGCGGGGGGAAAAGCCGCCGGTTTTCGATGACAGCCGCAAGTTTCTGGCCGCGGCGCTTGCCTTGATCGACGGCTGAGAGGCGATTGGAAACATCAGCCGCGCATCCGAAACCGGGCGCGCGGCTTTTTTGTGCGCAGGGCCCGGCTTGGCACAAAAACGGCCGCAGGTCATGGAAAAATGGTTTGACGCTAAGGAATAAATATTGCCCATTGGGAAAAATTTAACGGGGAGAGTCGCAATGGCATTGGACTCGGACAAGTCGGAAAAAGGCGTTTGGCGCGCTGGTCGGAGCGGTGGGAAGGGTCGGAAGACGCCGAAGGGTCGTCAGTATGACGATGCGGCTTTGGCCGAGGTTCGGGGGCTGTTGGGTGACCGGCCGCGTAGCCGCGATCTGCTGATCGAGTTCCTTCACCTCATTCAGGACGCATACGGGCATCTCTCCGCCGCCCATCTGCGCGCCCTGTC